>NZ_JBXAIK010000004.1:0-789178 GCF_058796175.1 Brucella sp. GW823-FHT04E01
ACTCTCCTTCTCCCAGATAAGGGATCATAAGTGGAAAATTCCAGTTCTGAATGGCCTAATTTATTGGGAGCACGTCAGGGAAAATCCGCCGGAAAAATAATATTAAATCTGGACCATTTTTACTGGGGCACGTCAGTTACATTTAAACTTCCCGACAGCTACAGCCCAAACGCAACCCAGCGCGCTTTTCACAGCATGAAGGAGTCCAGCTCATTGCTATTCTGTGTGATCAGCTTTCTTGCCGACACTCTTGCTGCCGCCTGCATAAGGAGTAGTATCCATTGCCAACTGTTAGGCTCAGCTCTGGACCGCACTCTCCATGACCTGTTTGATCTTGGTATTATCTCCCCATATCGCCCTGGAATCATAAGAGCGTATAGGAAACTCACCCCACACCGGAGTGATCTTAAGATTGTTCATCTCGATAAACCTCAAAACCATGGTCTTTAAGGATATAGGTTCACCGGAAGAACAGTTAATTATACCTGCCACTTCTTTCTGGAGTGCGACTTCGGCTATCATATTGCCAAGTTCTTTTACATTTACAAAATCATAAAGTAGCTCCCCGTGATTTAGCGGGAACGTCTCTTTTCCTTCAGCTTCGGCTTCCAGCATCTTCGTGAAGATAGAATTGTTCTTAGTGTCATCACCCCAGATGTAATAACACCTCGCCCATTGACTAACAGCACCATATGACTGGCAGAGGTATGTCTGCACTTCGCGCAGATAATTTTTTGCGATGCCGTAAGGGTGCATGGGACGCGTAGGCGTTCCCTCATCCACCGGTCCAATATGATATCCTATCTCATGCGAAGTGCCAGCAGTAACGACCTGCTGCAAACCTCCTTTGAGCATGTTCTCCAAAAACCTGACATGCTTTTGGACATTGGACAGATGGCTTTCACTCCTGTGAACGAAACCGTCCTCCCAGGCCATATGCACGAGCACATCTGGACGACCAGTTTTATCGAAGATATCGGAATCGGACTCCAGTATGTTGCCTTTAAAAACTTCACACTGAACTGCGGGTTTCGTTTCGTTTCTGACAGCAACCACCACCTGGTGCCCTTTGCTGATCAGCGAACTCACAACGTAGCGACCTATGTAGCCATTCGCTCCTGTGACCAGAATTTTCATGTAAAGCCCTTGCTTATTGTTGCGGTGTAAGTTCATCCCCAAAGCTGTCATTTTTTTCGGAAAGGAAATGTACACCAGCGAACCAACCGATAGAACGGCCTCAATAATCTAAATAACGTGGGTGACCTGAATAGCAACGATCTTTTGATTGAGAGAACTAACCGTTTGAAAGACTGCCGTACAGTGCTTGATACATTAGAATCTTCAATGAGTGATGCGACGTGCGCAACACTGCCCGCAGGCAACTTTGCCATGATGGCCTGATACTTATACTCTAGTGACGTATAATTATAGGCTGCACTATCCGCGTTCATAATCTGCATGGTTATATAGCCTTGGTCACCCGCGACGTAGGATATGATACGTTCGAGACCGTGAGCTAAACCGCCATCCACATGATCTGGCTCCTTGTTGAAGTCAGACCATTTCCATTCATATTCAAAAAGCTTCCTTAACGCGATAGGACGGAACCAAAACATCGTGCCGTAGGGTGCTACAGGTGTGTCGTCGTCCAGCGGCGTTTTCAACTTGAGACGCTCATGAATTTCCCTTACCCAAGGCCTGTTTGCCCACCAACCGTGCCCCAATGTGGAGTATCCCGTATGAATAGCAGGTGGATATGCGAGACCTACCGTCGCAGTTTCCTTGAAAAGCTTGAGTACACCAGAAACATACTCCTTGCTATAAAGGAGATTATCCAAAAGATGCCGTTTGAAAACTAGGCTCTGCGCTTGCTCTACCTGAGGCGATTTCTTGGTATGTAGTCTACAGACCAGATCATACTTGTCACTCAAGAATACGTCTCTGAACGTTATGAAAAGTGCGGACATGTCACGCCCACGATTTTGCTCGACGATCCGTACTTCATAATTGTCAATTTTCTTTTTGGAAGCCAAGATTGTTTCAATCTCACTCTTCTTTTTGGAAGAATCTGTCGTACAGATGAAGTCGTAATTGCACGGAATGTTATCGCTGTAAGAAAGGATTTCATCCAATAAATCTACATAATAGATATGTGCACAGACCGCAATCTTCTGATCCGCTACCCCAATATCTACCGGGTTATTCCCAATAATCCTCAAAAGGGCTGCATTCGTTCCCAATTCTCGTAGTTTGGAAGTCCGAGCAGCGTTTTCCCAAATTAGATTAACGTCATAATTACTATTCTTTTCGATCAGCCGTAATGCTCTCGGAACATCTATGCCGTTCAGATCATGAAACAGATGGGTATGGAATAGAGAACGGCGTTTAAGAATCGGCGACCTGTTCTTGATTGTCTCCGCAATATCGATAAAAACAGGATACCTTGACCCATACTCCTTAGGAGTGACATAGGCATCATACTCATATCCCAAATCGTTAAAATATTTAGTAAAACGGGATTCATGCTTGAGCACCGAGTCAACATAGGTGTTAATCTCCGGCATCGTTTCCCAATAGGCTTTGAAAGAAGCTGATGAAAGCATGGGCTGTCGAACGGCAATAAAATGAGAATTAATATGCTCCGGTAATACACCCTGGTTTGTAAACGGATTGGGTTTCATTTTCGCGTGGGTTGAAATACCCCAAAAATCTATAGGCTTTTCCGCCATAGCATCAAACATTTCAGACAATGGGAAAATCGGGCCATAAAACGTATGATTAAAAAGCAACAACTCATCAAAATCAGCCAACTTGTCAAAGCCGATAAAGTCCAAACCTTCTTTATAGGCCCAGACATCGAAACCCTTATTCTCACGAATAATGAGATCATCGACAACCTTCGAAACGACCTGCTCGGCGTCTTTTGAAAGAGGGCCGTTGGAAACAAAAACCAAACGCTCCAGAAATGGCTTAAACGACTTTAATAGATGAATCATATATTCATCTACAACACCATATTCATCGTAAAAAAACGCTATTCCAGCCCGCTTCATTTATTCCGACTCCATGAATACTATCATCACATCAAACAAAATATCATAATAACAACAAGAATTCTTTTTTGCTTCATTCAATATATGGCCAACTATAACGCATTCTCTGCTCCTGTGAGATACCCATTTTGCCTCAACCAAGCACGGTAATATTTCACATTTAACTTAACCAAAGTAGGCCGCGAGTATTTCATCAACGCTGCCATCCATTTTTACCCGACCGTGCTCCAGCCAGATAATTCTATTACAGTTTTTCTCCAGAAGCTCTCTCGAGTGGGAGGCTAGTATGAGAATTTTCGTGGAGTCCACCAACTCCCGCATGCGCTGATTAGCGCGTTCTTTAAAATCTTCATCTCCAGTGGACAACCATTCATCCATGATGAGGATTTCCGGCCTGACCGCAGTAGACGTTGCGAACGCCAACCTCAATTGCATACCAGAGGAATAGGTTCTGAAAGGCATATCCAGAAAGTCACCCAGTCCTGAAAACTCGGCGATATCTTCAAGCTTGGCCACAGTTTCCTTTGGATCCATCCCCATTATCGCCGAACGCAATCGTATATTTTCACGCCCAGTTGCTTCAGGATCAATACCGAGATTGATATTGATTAGCGAAACACAGTCACCGCTCACCACGGCCTCGCCCTGAGTTGGAGTGTATATACCAGAGAAGACTCTTAACATTGTGGTTTTGCCAGAGCCATTGTGCCCGATTAGCCCGACACGATCACCCTCATGCAAAGCCAAAGACACATCGGTGAGCCCACGTATAACGACCAGACTATCCGTACGCCGCTCAATTTTGCCCCCGGTTGCAATATTGAGAACGCGATTTTTCAAGGATCGGCTGGAAGCATTATAGATTGGAAACTCTACACTTACGTTTTTTAGTTGAATATAACTCATTGCTTACAGCCAATATGCTACACGAGATTTGTATTTTCCAAAGAAAGCGATTGCCGCCGCCCATCCGATGATTGCCAGCCCGGCGACGACACACCAACTCAACAACGTCGGAGATTCTCCGAATAATGGCGCACGAACGAGCTGAATGAAATGATAAAACGGGTTCCAGAAAATCAACGCTTGCGGAACGTGGCTGGGTAGCGTTTTGACCATCCACATTATCGGCGTCGCATAAAGCATTATCTGCAGAACATTTGCCACAACCTGCGTCATATCGCGGAACCTTGCGCACAGAACAGCGAGTATCAGCATCATCCAGGCCAAATTGATACAAACCAGTACAAATCCCGGAACAGCCAGGAAAATATTATAATTAGCTCCCCTACCAAGAATGAGTATCAGGACAGGAAATATTACAATATTATGGAAGAATATAATTATATTTCTCCACAGCGTTCGCATTATGTGCGTGAATAATGGCATTTTTACCTGAAGAATGATGCCATCAGAAGAACTAAAAGCAGTACACCCTTCGGATAATGAAGTTGAAATGAAGCCCCACATTATAATACCTGCGCACAAATGGGGCAGAAAATCGCGCATATCTGTTTTGAAAAGCGTACCGAAAATCAACCCAAGCGCACCGATGAAAACAGCCATATTAAGCGTGAGCCAAAACGCTCCAACACGCGAGCGGCGATAACGCTGTGCGACATCCTGCCACCCAAAGATCAGCGCGAGCCGATACTTTGAAAGGGCCTCTCCGATATCACGCAAGGCAACCGCGACGCCTCTCGTCGGCTCCGCCGTAGCCAACGTATCAATATCGTCGACACCTGAAAGTTTGGTATTCATGATCCTGTCCTGGCCAAGGTTGTCTTCATCGCAACAGCCGTTTTTTCGGAAATTTTGCCTCTAGTCTGTAGCGTACTTGAAGAAACATAGGCCGAGAGTCAACTCTGTCTTATTCGTGATTGCGAAGCATTTAGATTCTATCGCACTTAACCTGACTGATTCGGCTTGCTATGAGAATCTACCTATTCAAACCGACCAATTTGGCCAGAGCATGTCAACCAGCCTCTTCATTTCCGACTGGACGACTTGCTTGAAATGAGATCGGGCTCATTCTGCGCAGTGGAGCGTAGAGCAATATATAGATATCAACACTCCCAAACAGAAATACTTGGGAAGCGTCAAACTTCAAACTTACTCACGATTTATGGCTGGGGCGCCTGGATTCGAACCAGGGAATGGCGGTACCAAAAACCGCTGCCTTACCGCTTGGCTACGCCCCAACAAATCAAACCGAAGCAATCGGTTGCGCGGCCTTATAGCCGCTTCGAAACCCGAGCGCAATCGCCTAATCGCGAAATCCCGTTCAGGATTACAGGCCCTGTGAACAACGTTTTCAACCGCATATCATCGCTCCTCGTTCCCTAAAACGAAACCGCTGATTTGCGTCCGGCTTCAAAGCTGCTACTTCCTACGGAAGAGTGTGTTTTCGGTATTCACTATGCTGTTTTTGTTGATTTCGTTTCTCGTCAGCGCTGCCTTGTGCGGCATCGGTCTCTATCTGCTAAACCGGCTCCTGCCCGAGCGCTTTCTCGCGGCTCGCATGAGTTCGCGTTCCAACCATACGACGGTAGCGCGGCAGATCGGCGGATTGGCACTTATTCCCGCAATCATCGCAACGCTGTTGATCTTTGCGCCGGATCTGGAAATCAACGCATTTCTGGCGCTTTGCCTTTCCGGGGCCTCGCTGCTGCTCTGGATCGTCGGCGGACTGGATGACCACTATGAGCTTTCAGAGATCATCAGACTGGGATCGCAGTTCATTGCCGCCGGACTGGTTGTCTACGGCCTGGGTCCGGATTTCCGGTTGCTGCCGGACCTCCTGCCCAACTGGCTGGAGGCAACTCTCATTGTCTTCGCGCTGGTGGTGGCCATCAATGTGACTAACTTCATGGACGGTCTCGATCTTATGACTGCCGCGGGCATAGGGATTCCGCTGGCGGGGATCGGCATTCTGGCCGCCCTTGGCCTTGCCGGGCTCGAAAGTGGCGGTATCGGCGTCATCGCGGCAGGTGGAGTGCTGGGCTTTGCCCTGTTCAACCGTCCACCAGCAACGATTTTTCTGGGTGACTCTGGAAGCCTGCCACTTGGCCTGATCACAGGAACAGCGCTAATCCTGCTCGCACGGGAAACGCATATCGCCGTCGCGCTGATCCTGCCGCTCTATTATATTCTCGACGCAGGCACGACCATCGTGATGCGGTTAAGCCAAGGAGAGAACATACTGAAAGCGCATTCCAAACATGCCTATCAGACGGCGAAGCGCTCAGGCTGGAGCGTGCTCAAGGTCGTCGGCCACGTGGCGCTTCTGAACATGATCCTCATTGCCTGTGCCATAGCGTTGCTCGCTCTCGATCACACAATTACCCAGATCGCTTTCCTGCTTGTGGCCATTGTCGCGACACTGGTTCTGCTGCTGGATTTTCGCGGGCGCTTCAGGAAGCTATAACGTCGAACAGCACCTTGCGAACGGCATCGATATCGCCGCTTTCCATGGCAACACGCAGGGCCGTAAGACTTGCCGGAACATCCACTGCAGCCTTTTTGCCCTGCGGGGCGCGCATGATCTTGGGATGGCGGGTCGGCTTCGCCTGTGAAGGATCGTAGAAGAGCTCTTCATACATCTTCTCGCCTTCACGAATCCCTGTCGTCTCAATTGCAATATCGCCGTGTGGATTCTCGTTGTTTCGAACAGTCAGTCCTGCCAGCAGGATCATGTTCTCGGCCAGATCACGAATCTTCACCGGTTCGCCCATTTCGAGCAGAACCGTATCGCCCGAGGCGGCGATGCCACCAGATTGCACGATAAGCTCGGCAGCTTCCTTGATCGACATGAAGTAGCGGGTCATGTCCTCATGCGTCAGCGTAATCGGACCACCACCGGCAATCTGCTCACGGAAAAGCGGGACGACAGAACCGTTCGACCCGAGCACATTGCCAAAACGGACAGAATAGAACGCCTTCTTCTTTCCCGATTGCTCGGCCAGCAAACCGCAATAATAGACGACCAGCTCAGCCCAGCGTTTGGTTGCGCCCATCACATTCGTCGGTCGTACAGCCTTGTCGGACGAGATGAGGACCATGCGCTCAACATCGGTGTTGAGAGCGGCCTGCGCCACTTCCAGCGTGCCGAACACATTGTTAAATATACCGACCAGCGGGTTTTTCTCGACAAGCGGCACATGCTTGTACGCTGCGCAATGATAGACCGTATCGACATTGTTGTCGCGAATGGCTTTCTCGACGCAGTCCCGGTTGCTAACCGTCCCAAGGATCGGCACAATCTCGCAACTGGCGATCTGCCTGAGCTGCCTTTCAATATTGTAAAGTGCGAATTCACTCGACTCGAACAAAACGATGCAGGCCGGGTTCCATTGTGAAATGGTACGGCAAAGCTGGCTGCCAATCGAGCCGCCCGCTCCCGTCACCATAATGCGCCGGCCTTCGACCACTTCTCGCAACAAGGCCGCATCAGGCGGCACGGGCGAACGCCCGAGCAGATCGTCGATCTCGACATTGCGCAGCGAGCTGACCAGATATTTCCCAGCCGTCAGATCGGCGATCGGCGGAAGAATACGCGTATTGACCGGAAGGCGCCCCAAAAGCCGCGCGAAATCCTGGCGCTGCTTCTGTTCCAGCGCCGGTTCCGATACCACCACCTGCTTAATGCCGTAATTTTCGATCAAGACGGGAATATCTTCCACGCCATAGAC
This sequence comes from Brucella sp. GW823-FHT04E01, assembly GCF_058796175.1. Classification (NCBI taxonomy): domain Bacteria; kingdom Pseudomonadati; phylum Pseudomonadota; class Alphaproteobacteria; order Hyphomicrobiales; family Brucellaceae; genus Brucella; species Brucella sp. GW823-FHT04E01. Next base: position 7,745 of record NZ_JBXAIK010000004.1, read on the forward strand.
CCGCAGCCCGATAATATCCATGCCATTAAGCTGGCCATCGGGATCGACGAAGCCGACGACCAGAGTGTCGCTATGGCTGCGGAGCGCCGTCGCGAGCTGGCGGGCGGGCTCGCCCACGCCGATAATCAGTGCTGAACTCGTATAACGTTTGTCCGACTCGGAACTACGCAAAAGCCATTTCGCACCGAAACGGCTGGCAGCGATGAATACAGTGCTCAAAAGCCAGTAAAGCAACGGAACAGAGCGCGGCAGACCGGCACTGCCGTAGAGTTCCATCAGGAAAACGAGCGCGACCCAGAAAAGCGCGGCGATGGCGGTAGCCTGAAAGATCGGCCAGATTGCACGTTCAGCCAGATAACGGATGATGGCGCGGTAGAGTCCGAAGCGAATGAAAACCGGAATTGCCAGAACGGGCGCGATGAAAATAAGAAACGTCTGCCCTTCGTTCGGCACGAAAACGAAGCCGAGACGGATAACAAAGGCCAGATAAGCACTCAACAACAGCAGGACACAGTCGCTCAGCATCAGAATGATCTGTTTGCTGGCGCGGGGCAAAAGCGCCAATCTCTGCCATGGATATTTCAAACTCATACGCGTGTTATCCCGCTCTCCGCCGGAGAGAAATACCGGAACGATTCCAGCGCCATAAGGCTATTTATACTACTAATGGGGATTAAAGCTTAGTTAATCCCTTCGCGGCGTGCTGCACGCCGTAGCTGCGAAGCATTCTAATTTCACGCCACCGTTAACATGAGTCCTCCGGTAGGACTATATCAATTGCCGTTTCAGAGGCTTAACAAACATCTTTTGGCGAAATTACGGCCTGTAGACTGCGTCCAGGCAACAATGCAGGCCAATCCGCCGCATTTGTTGTCAGGCAATTATGGTGTTGGTGCGAATGCTGCGCCAATTGGTGCCATCAGAATAGGCCATCTCAGTACCGGATGGAGCGTTGGTCACGAAGACCATTGCGCCTGCGCCGTGAATTGCGGGAAAGGGCAGCATCGAGACGGTATAGAATGCGGGACGTATAGGACCATCAACATCAAGCCGCGTCTGCGGCCAGATCGAACCGACAGCAACATTGCCGGTCGCGTGATCGACCCGGATTGCCTCCCGCCATTGTCCGGTATCGCTGCTAACCTTCACGCTGAAATCATTACTGCCGTTTAGCCCCATCTCCGCAAAGCCGGTCCAGTTGGTCTGATACAGAAGGCTTGCGGTATCGCTGACCGCCTGTTTGTTCACCTTCACCTGATGGCCTGCACCGGCATTGTTGAATAAGCTTGCATCCGACGAGATCGCAAGCCGATTGACCGCATCGGCAGTGGCATGAACACCGAGCACCACAGGGACAGGTTTTCCGGAACCGATGAAACACCCTTCCAGAGAGGGCCATCAAAAACGATCAGGTGCGCTTCGTCCTCGACATAGGCCTGCCAGCCGATAGCAGGCGCAGCCACGAGATAGCGATCTCCACTGACAGGTGTTCCGGCGCTTCGGCTCGATTCCGCGACTTGACGCTCAGATGCTCGACGGCATCGAGCTGCCGCCATGCCTCATTATGAGTGACATGCTTCTGCACCTGACTGGGCAGAATATAGGGCATTTTCAGATTTGGGGTTTGGTCCATGAACAGCTCCTCGCAGTGGATAATGCGAGGAGTCTAGTTCGTCTGCCCGAAAAGAGGATAAGTCCGGATCAGCTTCCGCGATAGGTGGAATAGGACCACGGGCTGACAAGCAGCGGCACATGATAGTTTCCATCAACATCGGCGATTGCGAAGCGGATCGGAATTAGGTCAAGAAACGGCGGATTGGCTTGGTCCGCACCGCGTCCCTCAAAATATTCGGCAACATGGAACTGCAACTCGTAAGTGCCGGTGCGCAATTCATCACCGGAAAGCAAAGGCGCGTCCGTGCGTCCGTCGAGATTGGTCACCGTCCGCTTGATGAGTTCGGAAACGCCGTTTGTGGCGATACGATAAAGCTCAATGCGCATCGCCGCCGCTGGACTGCCGTGGGCAGTGTCGAGAACATGTGTGGAAAGTTTACCCATAATATCCCTCGATAAAGCTCAGGCAGGTTGCGTCGTTTCAATGCGGTAGGCGGTATCGGAGAAGAAAAACTCCTCCAGATTGTCTTCCTTGCCTGCCCGGTCGACAATCAGAAAATCGGATTTCTGCTCAAGCGCCAGTAGCGGGTGGTGCCACACATTGCGCAGATAATTGACGCCCTGATCACCGCGCGCAAGGAAAACACGCGGACGTGCAGGCTTGCCTCCGTCATCCTCGGCGACGATCACAAGGAACGGCCTGCCGTTCAATGGAACGAATGCCTGCGAGCCGAAAGGATGACGTTCCATCATGACGATGTCGATTGGCGCTTCAAACGATTGTCCGCGGAAAATATTGACAAGAACCCTTGCTTCGGTACCAGTAGCTTCGACACGCGCGAGATCGTGGTATCGCTCGGTCGTTCCGTTGTTGATCAGACGAAGCTCAGCTCCTTCTGTCTCGATGACATCACCAAATGGCGCAAAAGCGTCTTTTGTCAGCGGCTCGACCACCAGAGTTTCGACGTGCAAATCATCCTCCCCGTAAAAGCAGATTTCTTATAACGACAAAGCTTGTTGAAGAGGTCTCTGTCAATTGCGAAGCAGTTTCAACCGAAACAAGAAAAAGCCGGGCCAACGACCCGGCTTTCAACATGCAGAACCGATAAAAATTCAGCGCTTCAAAAGTGACATCACCGCAGGGACACCGCATGCGGCAAGTGCGAGTTTCACGAGATCGCCGACGATAAAGGCACCGAACCCGAAGGCAATCGCCTTTTCCAGACCGAAAAGATAAGCCATCCAGCCAGCACCCATCAAAAGAATGACGGCTTCTGCGAGCAGCATTGCACCGCCGAGAGCGAGTGGGTTACGCGCCAGTCCCTTGTCGGCAGCACGTCCGACGATCCAGGCAGCGGCAAGGTAGGAGAGCAGATAACCACCTGTCGGACCAACCATATAGGCAAGACCGATGCCCTTCTCCGGCGTTCCGGTGAAAACCGGCATGCCAAGCGCACCTTCTAGCAGATAAAGAGCGACAGTCGCCACGGCGAGCCGCGAACCGTAAAGCGCTGAAATTGCAAAGAGAGCGAAGGTCTGCATCGTCACATTGACGTAGACCAGATCGACTTTGATCTTGGCAGAAATGGTGAGAACAGCCGTTCCGATCAGCGCAAGCCCGACAAACCAGAAAGCACGGGCCAGTTGTCTTGTCGGCAGATATTCTGCGGCGAGAGAGGCGGTGGCGACGCGAGACTTTGCTCTATGAGGCATATCCAACTCCACTTTTGACGCGGCGACAGACACCAGGATGCGAAATTCTCCGGAAACTGCCCGCTGACGCGATTGTCAGCCCGCGTGACTGTTCACGTTTGCAACCCGACTATATAAGGCCTATGCCGTCTCATCAATCAAACCAAAGAAGAATGGAAGCCGCTTCAATGGCGCTTGTTTTCGACAGCAGTTTCACGCCCCAATATGGGAAACCGGTTGAACTGAGTAAAGGCATTTTGCGCCTTACCGTCAATAATCCGAGCGCTTTCACCTTTCACGGCACCAACAGCTATCTTATCGGCACGGATACTCTGGCGATCATCGATCCCGGCCCTGAAGATGAGGCGCATTACAACGCCTTGATCGCAGCCATTGCCGGTCGTCCGGTCAGCCATATCTTCGTCAGCCACACCCATCGAGATCATTCACCTTTGGCCCAGCGTCTGAAGGAAAGCCTTGGCGCTCGCACCGTTGCCGAGGGACCGCATCGCCCTGCCCGCCCCTATTATGCCGGCGAAACAAACGTGCTTGAGGCAAGCGCCGATACGGAGTTCGTTCCAGATGTTGCACTGACCGACGGAAGCATGATCGAAGGTGATGGCTGGGCTCTGGAAGGAGTTCATACTCCCGGACATGCCGCCAATCATATGGCATTCGGCCTGAAAGGAACCGGCATTCTTTTCTCCGCAGACCATGTCATGGCCTGGGCGACGTCCATCGTCGCACCGCCGGACGGCTCGATGAATGACTACATGGTCTCACTTGAAAAACTGCTGGCACGCGACGACAAGGTCTATCTGCCGGGGCATGGCGGCGCTGTCACCAAGCCTGCCGCCTTCGTTCGTGGCCTGCGTGCCCATCGCAAGATGCGCGAACGTGCCATTTTAGAGCGTGTTCTACAGGGCGACCGGACAATCGGCGACATGGTGAAAGTGATCTATCGCGACACCGATCCGCGATTGCATGGTGCGGCTGCGCTGTCCGTGCTGGCGCATCTGGAAGATCTTGTCGGACGCGGGGAGGTCACGACCGATGGCCATCCGTCGCTCGACAGTATCTATCTTCCCGGCTGATTATTCCACGTCAGCGGGAGCCTTGTTGACCTCGCCTTCCAGCGCTCCCAGAAAATCGGTTATGAAACCGGCATTCTGCCCCATATCGCGTTTGCCATAGCGTGACAGCGAACGCACATCGACATAGGTGGTTTCGCCTTCGTCAAGCAGCCGGATAACGATATCGCTTTTCAGGCCCAGAATGAAACTGTGCGCCGTCACTGCAAATCGCGTGGTGTTCTGTTCCGGCGAAGAAGCATTACGCGCGATCTCCTGCCATCCGAAAGTCCTGAGAACCGTCTCGACCCCTTGCGCAACGCGGTCGGGTGCGGCTTCATAGCGGCGTCCAACCACATCAGGATAGGCGGTCAACTGTGTCAGCGAATCGCCACTCACGGTCACTGTCAGCGGGTTCATCCATTGAAGACGTGGCAGCATGTTGGACGGGAATTGCGGCGGCGTCTCGAAATCGGTGGAGATGTCGTAAAGCGGCGGAGAGAGATACCACAGTGACGTTACCAGCCCGACTGGAAGCAACACTGCACAAGCGAATATGCCGCCCCAGAAGGAGCGCGCGCCGCCCTTGTCGCCATTGACCCAGAGATTGCGAAAACCTTTAGCCGAGCAAAGAAGGGCCAGAGCGGCAAGACCAGTGCTCAATCCGGCAAGCAGCACCAGATCCGGTGTCTCCAGTGTCCAGAAGCGATGCAGAAGAAACGCCATCGCAAGCAGCACGAGCGCAAAAACACCAAGCCGAAGCGCCCACACTGCAGAGCGCGACTGACGCCGCTGGTAGCGAAGTTTTCTCATGCAGTCTCCGAGAACATTTCCAGCTTATACTGAATCATTGGAGCCGCTCTGTCTCTCTGTTTTCACGCAGTATGAATAGCAGAGAGATTTTCGCTCGGCAAAACTTCGGCGTAGAAATTCAAATGCCCCACCTGGCTTGGACATGGCGGGGCACTTTTCCTGGCGATGTTCTTTAGAGCAGCTCCGGTCAAAACGGGGTTGCCGGAACCGCTCTAACTATTTGTTTCGTCGCATTGTCCCACGCAAAACCGCTTCGCACTTTTGCTGGAAATGCTCTAGTAACGCGCATCTTTCGGCTTCTTCATGTTGGGCCAGTCCTTCACCTTGCCTGCGAAGTCGGGACGCGGCATGTGGGTGAAATATTCCGACACATCAATGGCTTCCTGATCGGTCAGAACTCCGCCCTGCCCGATGGGCAGATTGTAGTTCTGGGCTGGCGGCATCGCATATTTGACGAATTGTGCCGCCTTGTAAGTCCGGGCCAGTCCGGCTCCGATGTTGAAGCTTTCATCCCCCCAAAGCGGCGGGAAGATATAGTCACCGGCCTGGTCCTTCATGCCTTCGCCACCCGCGCCATGACAGGTCGAGCATTGTGCGGCATAGATTCTGGCGCCATTGACTGGATCAGGAACAAGGCTTTCATCGATGGGACCGGCATTGCGGATCGCCACTTTGGTGCCCCTTTTCACATCCTGTCGCAACCAGTCCATATAGGCGACCATCGCCTTCATGTCGGCCCCGTCAGGCGGCAGCGGCTTGCCGTTCATCGAACGCTGGAAGCAGCCATTGATGCGCATCACCAGATCGACTTCCTTGCCAGCACGGGGCATGACAGCGGGATAGAAATTGCTGCTGTTGATATAGGAAGCAACATTATCCATCTTGCCCTGCCCCATGTGGCAGGAGTTGCAATTCAGACCGTTGCCGACATTGTCGGGCAGAAGCCGCGCGGTTTCGTTGAGCAACCTCTTGCCGTGCATGATTTCAGGCGCGTTCGGCTGCTTGGGAATGTCACGGTCCGGCGGGATGACATAGGTACCGACCTGATTTTTGTCCTTGTCCAGAACCGCATAGGCTTTGGGAGCCGGGGCATCCAGTGAAGGCCGCAGGTGATTGAAGAGAAATGCGCCGCCCGTTACTGCCACGGCAAAACTGGCACCAAGAACGACAATCGTACTGGTTTTCATTGCTTGTTCTCCGGAACGTAATGGACGGGCTTGTGAGCGATTTCACGCCGCATACGCGCGATATCCTGCTCCGTTATGGCAGCGCCGTGGTTGCCCCAGCCGTTGCGAATGAAGTTCAGGATTTCGGCGACCTGCCAGTTCGGAAGATCGGCGAAGCCCGGCATAGTGAAAGCCATCTTGTCCGCCGACGTGTCAGGCGTCCTGCCCCCGGTCAAAGTGACCTGAATGAGCGAGCTTGGATCATCGGCAAAGACAATCGAGTTGCCAGCAAGCGCCGGATAGATGCGCGGTGCGCCCTTGCCGTCCATACGATGGCAGACCGAACATTGCTCGACATAGGACAGAGCGCCCGGTGCACTGAAATCTCCCGCCTTGAGGGCCGCCGTCGTCACACCTTCCTTCGGTTGCCATTCACGTTCGCGTCCTTCGCTTGGTGGGAGCGACTTCAAATAACGGGCAATCGCACGCAAATCATCTTCCGCAAGGTATTGGGTCGAATGCTGCACGACATCGGCCATCGAGCCGAACGCCGCCGTGCGATCGGTGCGCCCGGTCTTGAGGAAGGTGACGATCTCCTCTTCGGCCCAGCTCGAAAGGCCTGTATCCTGATCGCGCAGGTTTTTCGCATACCAGCCTTCCAGAACCGAGCCGGACAGGAACTTGCCCTTCGGATCGTTCTTCACCGCTTTTTCTTCATAGGCGAGACCACGTGGCGTATGGCACGCGCCGCAATGACCGAGCCCCTCGACCAGATAAGCGCCGCGTGCGATCACCGGATCAGTGTCCTCTGCAATTTCGAACGGACGCGAATTTCCAAAGAAAAGCTGCCAGTAGGCGAGTGGCCAGCGCATGTTGGTTGGCCACGGCAAGGTGCTGGGCTGGTTATCCTGTTGTACCGGCTCCACCTTCGACATGAAGAACGCATAAAGCGCCTTCATGTCCTCGTCATTCACGACCGTATAGGAAACAAAGGGCATTGCCGGATAAAGATGGACATTATCCTGACGCACCCCCTGCCGTACGGCGCGCTCGAAGTCGGCATAGCTGTAGCCGCCGATACCGGTTTTACTGTCTGGCGTGATGTTTGTGGAATAAATCGTGCCAAGCGGCGTCTGCATGCCAAGCCCGCCCGCAAACGCCTTGCCTCCCGGAGCCGTATGACACGCAGCGCAGTCGCCCGCATGGGCGATATACTCGCCTTTCTCGATCAAAGCCTTGTCGGTGACATCGACGGCGGCTTCGTGTTTCGCCGTCAGCCAATGGGGTGTTGAAAGCGCAAAGAGCCAAGCTGCGGCTAGCGCACCCGCGCCGCCGACCGCCGCTTTCCAGATCAGTTTCATGTGCCCTCCGACACCAATTCCCTTGTGATGAGGAGAACGTCGAAGATTCGGGATGAAAGAGCATTGACCGCGATCAAAACCTGTCGGGGGAATATTTAGCGATCTACAAAAGCAACAGCTAATGCACGTTTGGCGTGCTTGATAGATTAGGCAAATCGCATTAGGGGCAGCACCCTCCAGGAGCGCAATTCAATCTGATTACGGCAGATTGGCGCTCCAATTGTTTGTTCAGCACGCATCTGATCCGAAAACCGTTTTGCACTTTTCGGGATGCGTTCTTAGCCTGCAAAGATCACCAGCTTTAAGAATAAGTGAGAAAAAGCTAGGTAAATCAAATAAAAAGGCATTGCAGCAACCGCTAACAGAAGGCATGATTGGGTATGTGGGGGCTTATATTGCAATCGTCGGAGAGGACGGAATGGATCGCGCCCTTCAAAATGGCAACCAGTCATCGGACGGCACAACCGCAGAGGATGCGATGACGCTTGAAGCCGTCGAACTGGAGTTTGCGCTTGGAGCCATCGACGTCCTTATCGAAGGTTTTGATTCCGCGCTCGCCAAGGCAGCAGAACGCGTTGGCGGCGAAGTTCTGTTCAATATGCCTGCTCTCGACACCAGCGAAGCACAACGCATCGGTGCAATTGCCATTGCCGGGCAACCGGAAGATCAGGTTATCTTCGTCACATTGCGCAACGACGGCACGACGCTGTCCGTTGAACCGCCAACAGGCGAAAATGCCGTTTTTGAAAGCCTTGGCCGCAACTACGCCGCCGTCATGAAAAGTCTTTCCCCGAAGGAAAAAGTCAACGGCGCCTGAACGGGATTATTTCGGCGCGACAGGCTTTGGAACGCCCGCATGAAGATTGTGCGGAGCAACCGGGTTGAATGTCATCGTCGTCTCGACATCCTTGAGGCGCACGAATTTCATCCCCTTCGCCTTCAAGGCCAGGACGCCTTTGGCTACCCCTTCACCCGCCGACCGCGTTGGTTGGTTGATATGCGAGATGATGACGTCGCCGTCACGCGCAGCGGCGATGCGGCGCTCAACCGTCGGCGCCAGCAACGAGGCGCCCTGATCGCCATTCAGCGAATAGCCACCGATCTTGTAGCCCATGCTTGTTGCCAGCTTGATGGCATCGGTCGAATAACGGGCAGTCGCATCGCGATACCAGACAGGCTTCGACACTCCGACATCAGTGATCGCCGTCGCGCCGGCATCGATTTCCAGATGAACCGCCTCAAGTGATCCTGCTGTCTTGATGCCATACATTTTCTGCTCGTTGGTAATGGCCGGAACATGCATTGCGCCATGGTTCTCGATATCGAACAGATCGGCATTGGCCTTCAAAACCGCCATGGCGGCCGGGTTCTGCTTTATCCATCGCCCCGTCACGAAGATCGTCGCTGGAATACGGTTCTGCACCAGCATATCCAGAATGCGATGGTCAGTCTTGCCCATACAGGCATCAAGCGTCAGTGCCACCTGGGGCGCTGCAGCACCACCCCGCGCGATATGCAATTGCGGCTCAACGATCTTGATCGTGTCGTGCGCAGCCTTATTCTCCGCGCGCTCCTGCGGCGAGATATCGTATGCGCTGGCAATGCCAGCCGTGGCGAGAATGACGGCTCCTGCCGAAGCAATAAAACGAAGCATGACAATATCTTCTGAAAATGGCTTAACCACCGGAGATTATTCCGGCAGCTAAGCCAAATTGTGGCGTGCTGTCAAACCTTGCGTATGGCCGACTGCGCAGCGGCAAGACGGGCAATCGGCACACGGAACGGCGAACAGGAAACATAGTCGAGACCTGTCTTTTCGCAGAAGGCGATCGACGCCGGATCACCACCATGCTCGCCGCAGATGCCAAGCTTCAGTTTTTCGCGGGTCTTTCGTCCGCGTTCAGCGGCGATTTCCACCAGTTCACCTACGCCTTCGAGATCGAGCGACACGAACGGGTCCTGTTCGATCACGCCACGCTGCTGATAGGAGGTCAGGAACGACGACGCATCGTCGCGTGAAATGCCGAATGTCGTTTGCGTCAAATCATTGGTGCCAAACGAGAAGAACTCAGCCGTTTCGGCGATTTCCGCAGCGCGCAAGGCCGCACGCGGCAGTTCGATCATCGTGCCGACCATATAGTCGATCTTGACGCTTGCCTCGGCCATGACTTCCTTGGCAACAGCATCAATGCGCGCCTTGACGAAATCGAGTTCGGCTTTCAGACCGACCAGCGGCACCATCACTTCCGGCACCACATGTTCGCCGGTTTTTTTGCCTGCTTCGACGGCAGCTTCAAAAATCGCCCGGGCCTGCATTTCCGCGATTTCCGGATAGGATACAGCCAGACGGCAGCCGCGATGGCCCAACATCGGGTTGAATTCATGCAGGGCATCAGCGCGCTCGTGCAGCTTTGCCGCATCGACACCCATCGACCGGGCAACCTCTGCGACTTCCTCGTCCGTATGCGGCAGGAACTCGTGCAATGGCGGATCAAGCAGACGGATCGTAACCGGGAGCCCCTTCATGATCTCGAAAAGTTCGACGAAATCCGAACGCTGCATCGGCAAAAGCTTTGCGAGAGCCGTGCGGCGGCCTTCTTCATTGTCGGAAAGGATCATTTCGCGCATGGCGACGATCCGGCTTCCGTCGAAGAACATGTGTTCAGTACGGCAGAGGCCTATGCCTTCCGCACCAAACGAACGCGCCGTGCGGGCATCCGCCGGGGTTTCTGCATTGGCGCGAACCTTCATCCGGCGGGTCCGGTCAGCCCATTCCATCAGCCTGCCGAAATCGCCGGAAAGCTCGGGCTGCAGCATGGCTACCGCGCCTTTCAGGACCTGCCCGGTGCCACCATCAACGGTAACGACATCGCCCTTCTTGAAGGTCTGGCCTGCTGCAAGCATGATGCCATTGCGATAGTCGACGCGAAGCGACCCCGCACCGGAAACGCATGGCTTGCCCATGCCGCGTGCGACAACGGCTGCGTGACTGGTCATGCCGCCGCGCGTCGTCAGAATGCCTTCTGCGGCGTGCATGCCGTGAATATCTTCCGGGCTGGTCTCGATGCGAACGAGAATGACCTTGCGGCCCTCCGACTTTGCCTGTTCGGCTTCTTCCGAAGAGAAGACGATTTCGCCCGTTGCAGCGCCCGGCGACGCTGGGAGGCCCTGACCAATGATCTGACGCTCCGCACGCGGGTCAATGGTCGGGTGCAGAAGCTGGTCAAGCGCTGCCGGATCGACGCGCAGAACCGCTTCTTCCTCGGAAATGAGGCCTTCGCCTGCCATTTCGACGGCCATCTTCAATGCCGCCTTTGCAGTGCGCTTGCCTGAACGGGTCTGGAGCATCCACAATTTGCCACGTTCGATGGTGAATTCGAGGTCTTGCATGTCGCGATAGTGCTGTTCCAGCCGGTCAGCGACCTTGAGGAATTCAGCGAAGGCTTCCGGCATTACCTTTTCGAGCGACGGCTTGTCAGAACCGGCCGCAATGCGCGCTTCCTCGGTGATGTTTTGCGGCGTGCGGATACCGGCTACGACATCTTCACCCTGCGCATTGACGAGAAACTCGCCGTAAAGCTTCTTCTCGCCTGTCGAAGGATTGCGTGTGAAGGCAACGCCAGTCGCAGAGGTTTCACCCATATTGCCGAATACCATGGCCTGCACATTAACCGCCGTGCCCCAGGCCGCCGGGATATTATGCAGCCGCCGATAGGTGATGGCGCGTGCATTCATCCAGCTAGAAAAGACGGCGCCGATGGCGCCCCATAGCTGTTCGCGCGGGTCTTGCGGGAAAGGCTGGCCGAGTTCTTCCTCGACCTTGGCCTTGTAGGAGGCGATGACCCCCTTCCAGTCTTCGGCCGTCAGTGCCGTATCGACCTCAATGCCGAGATCGGCCTTCTTGTCTTCGAGAATTTCTTCGAAGAAGCCATGATCGACACCCAGCACTACATCCGAATACATCTGGATGAAGCGACGGTAGCTGTCATAGGCAAAACGCTCGTCACCCGCCTCGCGGGCGATAGCCTGCACGGTCTCGTCATTGAGACCGAGATTGAGAACCGTATCCATCATGCCCGGCATTGAAGCACGGGCGCCAGAACGCACCGACACCAAAAGCGGCTTTTCGGCATCGCCGAAATTACGCCCCGTCACTTTCGCAATATGGGCCAGAGCCGCCTGAACCTGATCGTTCAGTTCAGTCGGATAGGTACGCTCATGATCATAATAATAGGTGCAGACTTCGGTCGTAATGGTAAAGCCCGGAGGCACTGGAAGACCAAGGCTGCTCATTTCAGCCAGGTTCGCTCCCTTGCCGCCGAGAAGATTGCGGTCGCTTGCCGCACCTTCTGCCTTGCCGTCGCCGAACGTGTACACCCACTTCGCCATCATGGCCTCCTTGATGCAGGATAGGCCCATGAAAGGCTTGCAACCGCTGCAAGCACTCCCAGAACCTGCTTCCCGTTGCTTATGCGATCCGCAAGGCTACTGCCAACCAAAAAAGACGAGCCGCGACAATAGAATCGATTAGAGACGTGCTCAGCCAGCAGGGGCACCACAACGGATTGGCATTACTGATCGCGTGCACCGCGACCAAGACAATTCAAGTGAAAGATAAATCGCTCCATGTAACGAAGACTGAAAGGAGAATTTAAGCCCGTTCACCGGGTGATCCAAAAGACTTGCACGCAGCAGGAAACGGCACCTGCGAGAGCCATCCATCGTGAACCCTACTTCTTTTCCCGGCGGCAAAGGCTCTCAACTCACTAGTCCTGAAGAAAATTAATTTTTTAATAGAGTTTAAAATGAGCGCCTATTCACATCAGTAGCTAGAAACAGACGAGCGTTGACCAGATAGTTTATGAAGGGATCTTTGTCAAAACTTTGCAATCGTTTAGTTGATCCCCCTCATTGAATTTTGCATCCTGTACCGACATGCAAAATCGTCCGTCCGAATTTCAAACTGACAGGTGCCCCCCGTGCTGATGAAAGACCGTATCGATCACCTGCCCTACGTCAAGCAGCACGAGTTGCGGCGTATTGTAGAGATTCTTTTTGAGGAGTTCGACGACGCACTCAAGGAAGGTTCAGCTGAGTTTAAAAAACGCGGTCGGATTCTGAAAATTATTCTGTTCGGATCATATGCACGCGGCACACAGGTTGACGAACCGCACACTGGCAAAGGCTACCGTTCAGATTTCGATCTGTTGATTATCGTCAACAACCGAAAACTGGCCGATTTCGAAACATATTGGCATAAAGCGGAGGACCGGTTGATGCGGCTTCGCGATGTGCAAACACCTGTGAATTTCATCGTGCACTCGCTCCGGGAGGTAAACACACGAATTAAGGAAGGGCGATATTTCTTTACGGACATCCGTCGGGAAGGCATCGTGCTTTACGAACTCGAGCCCGAACCGCTCGCCCAACCCGGCACTCTTAATCCCAAAGATGCCTATCGCATCGCGAAAGAGTATTTCGACCGACGGTTGCCGCATGCAAAAGCTTTTGTCAGATGGGGTGAGCTTGGCATCGACCATGGCGAGTTGAACGAGGCTGCGTTCATCCTGCATCAAGCAGTCGAGCAGGCCTATTCAACTTTTCTACTGGTTACCACGAATTATTCACCAGCTTCGCATAATCTCAAATTTCTACGCCGTCTTGCCGAAGGACAAAAAAACGAGCTCGCCAAAGCCTGGCCTCAGGACCAACAGCGTTACAAAGCCTGGTTCAATATCGTCAACGAAGCTTATGTGAAAGCGCGCTATTCGCCGCATTTTGACATCACCGAGGAAGCGCTGCGCTGGCTCCTAGAGCAGATTAACCTGCTCATCACCCAAATAGAGCAACTGTGTTCTCAACATCTGGATAAAATGAGACCAACTTAGATTCTATACCAAATGGAGAACGACTGACTAATCTGGTCTCTCGCTATTTGGGATTCATGATGCCTCGTCCAGTGATCTTGCAACTGTCGACAAACTTGGAAGGCTTCCCAACCGTTCTAACAGAAATCTTCGAATGTCAGGTATCACGTTCGGCTTAACGCGATAAGCTCTGCTCCGGATTGATGTTGCGTTGCCTGCGTTCTGTCATGACACATTGGCTTTCTTGGTGGCGAACTGTTTGCTGCAAAATCTTCAACTTGTCCTGAAGCGCCTCGAAGACGGAACGTTGTGCGGGAGACACACGATTGACGTTGTCACTGTCGCCGCGCAGGATTGCATTGCGCCCGAACCTGAGATCAAGGGCGCGGCTGACGCTTGTAAACTCCCGACGAACATGCGGTTCGAGCGAACCGGCGAGGATATCAGGCCGTGCGTCCTTTTCTTGCATCGCGGCTGTGATGCGACGGAGCTCTTCACCGGCTTCTTCTGACAATCCGGGAATGGCGGTTGCCATCTGCTGACGCTCTGCGGCGATTGCTGTCGTTGCAGCCTTCAGGGCTGAGGCCCAGCCCGATCCCAGCGAGCGGACACTTGCCTGCACATCCGGCACGGCTTCCAGTGCTGTCTTTCGCTCGCGGCCACCGGCCAGAAGCCTGTCCCTCAGCCGACTGGAGCCGCGCAGGGCACCATAGGCCGCAGGATCATTGGCAATGGCTGCCGCAATCCGCCCGCCCGCAATGCCTTTCCGGATCAGTGCCTCGATCGTATCGACAGCACTGGCGGGTTCCCGCCAGAGATGAGAGGCCGTTTTGGCAAGTGCCGTTCGGTTATGGCGGTAGTGGGCTGCCGCGGATGCCCTCTCGCGCGCCTCAACCTCCACCGGGGTTGTAAACCCTGTCACGGCAGAAAGCAGCGGCGGTATGTTGCGAGCTTTCGAGCCCTGCCCGATATTGCCAGTCGGCCGGGTCCGGGACGAACCCGGAGAATTTCGATCCACGGACATCCGGGCTGTCGGATTCTGTATGGGGAATCTTCCGGATTGCCTCTCATGACAAGAGATCCTGCGTTCCCGATCGATTGCCAAACCGAGCGCCGCACCTGCCCGCTCCCACAGCATTGCCACCTGCTGGCGCTTTTGTGCCAGCCACGCCAGCTGGCGTCGTGCTCCTGCCCCTGTTTCGGCCATCACTTCGGCAAGTGCTTCAATGCCACGCCTGCGGGCAAAGTCCCGGACATGTGCCTGGTAGCCAGCCTCGCCAGCAAAATCCAGCGTCGTGGTTTTGGCGCCCGAACGCCCGAGGCGTCTGGCCAGTTGCCGGAACAATTCCGGCGTGTGGCTTTCCCCTTCAATGCTTTTGCGGCGGACATCTGTGACTTCATGCAGCCTGGCCGTCCAGACATTGCGTTCAACCGTGCGTTCCTCAAGGCGTCTTTCACCGCCTTGCGCATCAGGGACTGCAATTTTTACCTTCACGGTCTCGACGCCATCCTTGCGAAGCGTGACCATATCACCTCTGGAAGCTCCCGCAGCCGACAGGGCTGCCGGCAGACCGACACCCCAGAGGCGATGGACCTTCCCGCCATCAACCTGCACATCGGCATAGGGCGTATCATTCGTGTCCTCATCCCCGGGCCGGAATTTTGTCACCCCGGTTTCGACCAGCTCGCCGGTGATCCCCTTCGCGTGGTCAACAGGGGCCTTGTCCTCGCGTCCGGGCCTGAAGTCCTCGCGTGCAGCATAAAGATCAGCCCTGTGACGATGGCGGGTCATGGACACATAGGTCAGGTGCCTGTCCATCATGCCGCTGGCAAGCACAAGGGTCCGGTCGACCGTCGCGCCCTGCGACTTGTGGATGGTCACGGCATAGCCGTGATCGATGTTGCGGTAGCTGTCCTCACTGAGAACAATCCCGCTGCCGCTGTCGAGCCGGACAGAAAGAAGCGGCGCGCGCAACGCATTGCCGGTCGAGACCACCGTGCCGAACATGCCGTTCCTGACATATTGCGGACTGTTCCCCCCTGCACGCGGTTCGAGGAAACGGGCGTTCTCGAGAAAGATGATCCGGTCGCCTGCAGCAAACTCCCGCATGCCCCGCTCCGTCCGGAAGCTGCGCGCGCCATCGAGCGCTCCCTCTTCCCTCATCACCTTGCGCAAGGCTTCATTCAGCCTGTGGACATCCCTGTTGGTGTGCGCCAGCACCAGCAACGCATCACCCCGCAACTGGCCACCACCGTTTGGTGCTGCGATCCCCTTCCCGGGCCACACGCCTCGTCCCGGCTGTGATGGCGGGATCAGTTTCCGCCGCGCATCCGTCCAGTCCCTGACCAGACGCCCGATCAGTGCATCCCGGGTTTCCGCCTCGACCAGATGCCCGCGTCTGGCGTAGATCTCCAGTCCGGCTGCGGTGTCGCCGCGGGCGAGGTGACTTGAGGCATCACGTGCCCATTGATCCTGTTGCCGGCGCACACCGGCAAGTTCGGCAGAACCGATCCGTTCCGCTATTGCCCGGAAAGCCGCACCGGCCCCGATCGGCTGAAGCTGCATGGCATCGCCGACCAGAACAACCTTGGCGCCAGCCTTTTCTGCAGCATCCAGCACACGTGCCATTTGCAACGACGAGACCATGCCTGCCTCGTCAATCACGAGGATGTCACCGCGCATCAGCCCGTCACGCCGGTTGTTCCAGGCATGCTCCCACGCGGCAAGCGTTCGCGATCTGATACCGGAACTCTCCTCCAGCCCCTCGGCAGCCTTGCCGGAAAGTGCCGCGCCAAGGACACGGTGATGCCCGCGCTCCCAGGCAAGGCGTGCAGCTGCAAGCAATGTCGACTTGCCCGTACCGGCAAGACCGACGACAGCAGCGATGCCGCTGTCGCCCGTCACATGCCGAATGGCTTCAATCTGCCCGGGATCCAGCCTGAACGGCTTCAGCGGATTGTCCCCCTCGACGAAACGCACTGCGCCCGCGCGTCCTGCGTCCGAAATCCCGAACCCCCTCCTCCCCGACAGGATATCGGCTGAACGCATCATGTCATGTTCGGTGCGCAGGATCTGGCGGGTGGTGAAGATCGCCGGTTCCGTTGCCTCGCCAGTCACCCGGCCATTCACACGACCAGTCATCGGGCCAGTCATCGGGTCGGCCTGCTGCGGTTTCAGGAGCACCAGATCAGGAGAGGCCATCAGTCGTGCACGGATGTTGGCAAAGTCTGCCGCATCATCGACGTAGCGGTGTATCACCCTTGCGATATCCTTCTCGTCAAAGGTGGAGCGCTCATTGCCGAGCTGCCTGAGGAGAGGCCCCGGATCGGCAAGCAGCCGGGCGGTCATTTTCTGCCGGCGTGCCAGGTCGGCGGGTGCAAAATACATCTCGACGCCCTTGCGCATCATCGCCGACTTTCCGGGTCCCAGATGCCGCTGGGCAATCCCCTCAAGTCCCTGTTCGGCATGGGAACGACCGTCAAGGCGGATGTCACGGCCAGCCAGTGCCAGATACCGGCTGGCCGTCTGCGCCCAGGCGATCTTCCATGCCTTCATCGTCTCCCTGTTACCCGCCCAGACTGTGTAGACGATCCTGCCCTTCGGCTGGTCCCCGGCCGCCACACGCAGTGGCTTTCCGTCATCGCCGGGGACAGGCATGACCTTGAGGCCGAACCCTTGCGCTGTCAGGGGCCTGAGCGTTGTCAGAACATGTACATGTGGATTGCCGTCCCTGTCGTGATAGACCCAGTCGGCGATCATGCCCCTTGCGGTCAATTGGTCTCTCACAAACTCACGCACCAGGGCGATGTTTTCCTTAAGCGTCAGTTCCTCCGGCAGTGCCATAATCAATTCGCGGGCAAACTGTGCGTTCACACGCGTCTCAAATGCGTCAACCGCATTCCACAGTGTCTCGCTTGCCGCAGCCACCGTTTTCCCCTCGATTGCAGTCTGCAGCCACGCTGGAATATCTTCCGGCAAAGCCAGTTCTTCATGGACCAAATCATCGTCGCCGCGATAGTTAAACAAGGTTCCGGTCTGTTCGTCTCTCATCCGGGTGCGATGACGATAAGAGGCCGCAGAGATAATGTTACGTCCTGCCCCTCTGCTGATCATCTGCGCTCGCACGAACATGATCGCCACAATATTCTCCTGTCCATTTGACAATGCCAGCGACTAGGCTCCACTAGAACAAACGTCCGAAGACAGCCCCATAGGAGAAACGTCACCCAACGTTGACCGTCGAGATGATTAAACTATAAATATTTTATATAGTCAAATTTGAGTTTAGGTAGCTTTCTGCTGAAGAAAGACCGTCAGTACCGGACGAAAATGCATGAACTTACAAATCAGCCAAATACGCAAACATGAAAATATTCATACAGTTAATCTCAATCATAGAATTTCTCTATGTATGAACAGGCAGGTAGAGATCTCATCTCGTAGATCTAATCGTGCGGAATCCAGATAAGCGGCTTCAAGTGAAGGCAAACATATCCCTGTTCAATACCGCTCGCGGAAAACTCAATTTCGAATAGCAATTGTGGCTCGCCCCTAGCCATCTTCCGTTGATCAGAAGTTTCTTCAGGCTGATAGAAATGGCGAGACACCAGGCAACATCAACGATGTATTAGCGCTTGCGCGATGGCCGCAAAACGATGTTAGAGGCACTGGATTAACGGCACGAGAAAATTAGCCTTGTTCCTTTGCCTTGACAAAACCTGTAACCTTCAGCCAGAAATGAACAAATAGTGAACATGAAGGGTGAATGCAATGCGTATCACAGGAAAGCTCGACTATCTGGAAATGCCCGCGGCAAACGGATCGCTTGATGCGACGAAGAGTTTCTATGCACGGGCCTTTGGCTGGTCTTTCACAGATTATGGCCCGACCTATTCAGCATTTTCGGAAGGGCTGGATGGCGGATTTGACGCCGATGGGCAAGCTACGGCAAAGCCTTTGCCCGTACTCTTCGCTGCGCGGCTGGAAAGTGCGCTGGAAGCGGTTACCGAGGCGGGCGGCACTATCGTAAAGCCCATATTCTCTTTCCCCGGCGGACGGCGTTTTCATTTCACCGATCCGGCCGGAAATGAACTGGCTGTCTGGAGCGACCGGTAATTCCGTTTGCGGTGGCAGTATATCGAGCTTTAGTGAATATGCTCGACGGAAGCGCGATCTACCGTTTCCATCTGCAAGGTGGTGTGGTGGAGATCAAACTTTTCCTGCAATACCTGCTCAACCGCGCGACGCACGATCTCGCTGTCTGCCCCATTGGCCAGCACGATATGCGCAGTCAGGGATTTCTGGTTCTTGGTCAGCGACCAGACATGAAGATCGTGGAGGTTCCCCACACCGGGAACCGCCAGAACGGCTTTCTGCAGATCATTCAGGTCCAGTCCAGCCGGAACCCCTTCCAGCAGAATATTGATGCATTCCTTGAGCAGAACCCATGTGCGCGGAAAGACCATGAAGCCGATACCGATGGCGATCAGGGAATCCACCCATTCCCATCCGGTCAGATAAATGACCACAGCGCCGATAATCACGCCGATGGAGCCGAGCATATCCGCCCAGACCTCCAGATAAGCGCCCTTGACGTTGAGGCTTTCATCCTTGTGCCCCATCAAGACCCGCATGGACATCAGGTTGACGATCAGGCCAAGCACGGCAACGACCATCATGCCCACGGACTGCACATCGGCGGGGCGCGAAAGTCGTTCATAGGCTTCATAGAGGATATAGAAAGCCACACCCAGCAACAGAAGCGCATTGACCGTTGCCGCTAGAATTTCAAAGCGGGCATAGCCATAGGTGCGAAGGATATCAGCTGGCCGTCGGCCCAGATAGATGGCGATCAGGGCAAGGAGAAGCGCAAAACTGTCTGTCGCCATGTGCATGGCATCGGATAAAAGTGCGAGACTGCCGGTGACGAAACTGCCGATGATCTCGGCGATCATGAAAAGACTGGTCAGCGCAAAGGCGATCCATAGTCTCGGAAGCGGGGTATCGCTGACGTCTCCATGGTCATGATCGCCGCTCATACCGCCCTCCTTAGAGATTATGTTTAGCTTGCTTCGCGAAGCTGTTCCGCGGTCTGCAAGTCCACCGAAACGAGTTGGCTCACACCCTGTTCGCCCATGGTCACGCCGAAGAGACGGTTCATGCGCGCCATGGTGATCGGGTTATGCGTGATGACCACAAAGCGCGTTTCGGTCGAAGCCGCCATTTCATCCATCAGATTGCAGTAGCGCTCGACATTATGATCATCGAGCGGTGCATCCACTTCGTCCAGCACGCAAATCGGT
The DNA here is from genome assembly GCF_058796175.1 of Brucella sp. GW823-FHT04E01. Classification (NCBI taxonomy): domain Bacteria; kingdom Pseudomonadati; phylum Pseudomonadota; class Alphaproteobacteria; order Hyphomicrobiales; family Brucellaceae; genus Brucella; species Brucella sp. GW823-FHT04E01. The sequence goes on from NZ_JBXAIK010000004.1 coordinate 27,631, forward strand.
GCCGGATTGGTGAGGAACACCGCAAAAATGAGCGCCATGGCCGTCAGCGCCTGCTCGCCGCCAGACAGCAGCGTCATGGTCTGCGGCTTCTTGCCGGGCGGACGGGCGAGGATTTCCAGACCGGCTTCCAGCGGATCGTCGCTTTCGATCAGTTGCAGTTCAGCCGTGCCGCCGCCAAAGAGATGCGTGAACAGGCGCTGGAACTGTACGTTCACCACGTCGAACGCAGCCAGCAGGCGTTCGCGTCCCTCGCGATTGAGGCTCTGGATCGCCTGGCGCAGTTTCTTGATCGCCTCAATCACGTCTTCACGCTCGGAGACGATAGTATCGAGGCGTCCGGAAAGTTCCTCCTGTTCCTCGTCGGCGCGCAGATTGACTGCACCGAGCCGCTCCCGCTCAATCTTCAACCGCTCCAACTGGCGTTCAAGCTGATCGGGATCGGGCAAAGCCTCATCCGGCCTTAAACCCGTCTGGCGAATAGCCTCGTGCGGTGGACAGTTCAGCGCTTCGGCGATCCGGGCTTCGGCATCCTTGCGTCGTTCTTCTGCCGCTGCAAGACGTTCTTCGGCACGCGCACGCTGTTCGCGACTTGCCGCCAGTTGCTGGATGGCAAGGGTCGCCGTCTTGTCGAGTTCCGCCTGCGCAGCCTCAGCCTCGGCCAGAATATCGCCAGCCTGTTTTCGAAGAGCATCAGCCTGCGAAAGCTCGTTCAACAGTGCCCGGCGGCGGCTTTCGATTTCGTCAGGCGCTTCCGCAAGCGCCTCCGCCTCATCCGCCGTTTCCGCACGGCGATCATTCAAGGCTGCGATATGGCGGTCAGCATTTTCGGCGCGGGATTTCCAATTGCGGCGCTCCAGCGCAATCATTTCCAGCCGCCGTTTGCGAGCATCAGCCTCGCGCCGCAGCCCATCATAGGCGGCGCGCGCTTCTGCCAGAGCCGTGCGGTCCGACATGACTTCGCTGCTCAATGCGGCAAGGCGTTCGCCAATCGCATCGATATCCGGCATTTCGCCAAGCCGCTCTTCGGCTTCCGTGACACGGATCTGCGCTTCTTCGAGATTTTCTTCCAGATGCGCCTTGCTGTCTTCCAGACCGGCACGGCGTGTTGCCAACTGGCCTGCTGCACGTTCCGCAACCGCGAGAGCCTCACGCGCTTCATCAAGCTTGCGCTGGTTGGCACGCCATTGATCGCGTGCAACACGCTCCTGCTCTACAGCCTCGCGGACGCAGGCCTCTATGCGTAGCACATCCTGCTCGGCCTGTTCGACGCGCCTGCGCGCTGCAATCGCTTCCTGTTCTAGTTCCGCCAGCCGGTTTTTTTGTGCCAGTCGCTGGGCTGCCGGGGTCGGCGCATCGGCGCTCGCTGTATAACCATCCCAGCGCCAAAGCGCACCAGTTTTGCTGACAAGCCGCTGGCCGGGCCGCAACATGGCCTGCAGGCGCTTGCCTTCACTTTCCGAGACAACGCCGACCTGTGCCAGTCTACGGCGCAATTGCTGCGGGCCTTCTACCAGCCGATCCAAAGGTGTCACGCCGTCGGGCAGAGCGGGATCGGCATTGGCTGCGGGATTGTAAGCCCAGTAGACCGGCGCGTGTTCATCGCTGGCTGCATCGAGATCTTCGCCGAGTGCCGCACCAAGTGCTACTTCATAGCCTTTCTCGACACGCAGTTCTTCCACCACTGGCGGAAATTGTCCCGTCTCGCCCGCATTTAGAATGCGGGCCAGCGTCTGCGCTTCCGTTTCGATACGGTTCAGCTCCGTGCGCGCTTCGCTCAAAGGCTGGCGGCTGGCAGCTTCCGCTTCGCGTGCACTTGCAACAAGCTCTTCCGCGCTGGCAACCAGTTCCTCGGCCGATGCCAGTGCTTCCGTGCAACGGTCGACCACGATCCGCTTTTCCGCCGGATCGAACAGGCCACCGATCTGTTCCGCGACAGCAGCAATGTCGCGCTCGATCGCTTCCATCTGGACAGAAAGGCGGTCACGACGATCACGTGTTTCCTTCAATGCCCGTTCGATCTGCACGCGCTCTGCGACAGCTTCGGCACGTTCAGCCGTCACGCGGGACAAAGCGTTCTCGCTATCCTGCAAGCGAACTTCCGCTTCCTCAAACAGTGCATGCAGTTCCTGATCACGCTCGCCGGATTCTTCGGCGGAAACGATCAGTTCCTGTTCTTCGTCATCGAGACGCGCCAGAATATCGGCGTTCTCACGCATTATTTCTTCTTCGCGCGCGATGTCGGCGGAAAGCTGCTCAAGACGCTTTATCAACTCTGCCCGGCGAGCACGAAGACGGTCACCTTCCTCATCAAGCTGAGTTCTGGCGATGGAAAGACGCTGCAATGCGGCGGCGGCTTTCGCTTCAGCCTCACGCAGTTCGGGCAGTTTGTGCGCGCCGACCGCCTGTACTTTCGCCGCGTTCATCTGGGCTTGCGCCATGTCACCGACAGTCGAGGTTGCCTGCGCCAGAGCGCTTTGCGCCTCGCCTTCCTGCATCTTTGCCTGCGACCAGCGCAAATGCAAAAGTGCGGCTTCCGCTCGGCGAATATCTGCGGAAAGTGCCTTGAAGCGGTTCGCCTGACGCGCCTGACGTTTCAGACTTTCGATCTGGCTTCCAAGTTCGCCAACCACATCGTCCAGACGCTCGAGATTGGTTTCAGCAGCACGCAAGCGCAGCTCGGCCTCATGACGGCGCGTATGCAGGCCCGAGATGCCAGCCGCTTCTTCCAGAAGCGCACGACGGGCTTGAGGCTTTGCCTGAATAAGCTCACCAATACGCCCCTGCCCGACCATCGACGGTGAACGTGCGCCGGTGGACTGGTCCGCAAAGAGAAGTTGCACGTCCTTGGCGCGCGCTTCCTTGCCATTGATGCGATAGACCGATCCCGACTCCCGTTCAATGCGGCGAGAGATCTGCAATTCGTCCGCATCATTGTAAGCTGCAGGCGCGGTGCGGTCAGAATTGTCGAGAAAAAGCGTGACTTCCGCAGTATTGCGTGCGGGCCGCGTGGCCGAGCCGGAAAAGATCACATCGTCCATGCCGGAGGCGCGCATGTTCTTGTATGAGTTTTCACCCATCACCCAGCGCAGCGCTTCAACCAGATTGGACTTGCCGCAGCCATTCGGGCCGACGACGCCGGTCAGTCCGCCTTCGATGACGAACTCCATGGGCTCGACGAAGGATTTGAAACCGACAAGGCGCAGCTTGGAGAAGCGCATCAGAATGCCCCTCCCAATATGACTTCAGAAACGCAAAAAGCGGGCGCAGAGGAGCGCCCGCTTTTCGATCTGAAAAACGGATTAGAGAAGCTTGTCGATGATTGCCGACATTTCGTCAACCGAAAGCGCTCCAGCGTATTTTTGTCCGTTAATGAAGAAAGTCGGCGTTGCACTCACACCGAAATCCTTCGATCCACGCTCCATCGTTGCTCTCACATCATCGAGAACTTGCTGGTTCGTCAAGCAAGCCTTGAAGGACTCCTGTGTAAAACCGGCAAGTTTTGCAATTTGTAGGAGAGCTGCTTCACCATCTTCAGCGGTCGCCCACTGCTGCTGCTGCTTGAAGAAAACGTCGACCATAGGGAAGTAACGGTCTTCCGGTGCGCAGCGTGCGAGCATGAAAGCGGCGGTCGCGCGCGGATCGAACGGGAACTCACGGAAGATGAGCCGTGCTTTGCCCGTATCGATATATTTTTCCTTGATTTTCGGGAATGTATTGATCGTGAAATCCGCGCAGTGCGGGCAGGTCAGCGATGCATATTCAACGATGGTGACCGGCGCATCAGCCTTGCCGTAGACCATGTCCTTGAGCTTGCCGGGTTCGGCAATCTTGGCCGCATCGACAGTGCCTTCAGGATCGCGCTGCTGCGCATTCGCGCCACCGGCAAAAGCCAGCCCGGCAGCGGCCGCTCCAGCAAGAGAAATAACGTGTCTGCGATTAAACGCTGCAGGCATCCGAATCATCCAGTCCTGTTTCAATAGTTGACTTCGACACACAATCTAAAGCGGCAGGCCGCACTTCGCTAGACCCACAGCGTTCACATGAAAGTCAGCACCTTGGATTATTTGTCTTCAAATTTGCGACAATAAACCAGGATGCCAAACACAAACTGCTGAAAGCTTGCATCAAATTTATGGCAGCGAGCCAAATTCAACTATCCTTGTCTTTTCGACCCGCTGTCCGCTTCTCTGCGAGAATGTTCTTGCCAAGGCGCGCAAGAGCTGCACGAAGCGCATCGTCTTCGATACCGTCCGTAGCCTTTTCGATGCGACGCTCTTCGGCAGGCCCAAGCGGTGCCAGCCGCTTTACGCGGCGCTTGACCGGGATGATCGGCGGCTTCTGCTCGATGCGAATGCGCCCAACTGCGGAGAAGCCGAGAAAGCCATTGATGCGGCTGATGATCTCGCCTGTTTCATGCTGAACCTGCAGGGCTGCGAACCCTTCGCAGGCTATAATCAGCGTTGCAGGTGAAAACGGATCATCCTCGCGCAGACGACGCGGCCAGATAATACGCAAAGGGCGTGAGGTTGCGCCGATGGCGGGACCGACAATATCTTCCCATGACTGAAGCAAGGCGAGATTGATACCGGCACGCTTTTGCAGCATCGGATCCACCAGACCCGAAGCCATATCTGCCAGCGGTCTGAAACCGCGTCTGGATGTTGGTTCGCTCATCGCGCTCCATTATAGCCGCGAAACCATTCCACAAACAAAGGAATACCCTGATCGAGCGTGGTTTTCGGGCTAAAGCCAAGGTCACGTGCAGCAAGTGCTATGTCGGCATAGGTGCGAGGCACATCAGCAGCAGGCATCGGCTCCAGCTTGCGTATCGCTTCCTTGCCGGTCGCTTTTTCAATCGCGGCAATAAAATCGTTGAGCATGACCGGCCGATTGTTGCCGAGATTATAAACGGGCGCTGTATCTTCAGGCTTGGCGAGAATACGTCTCACCGCGCCAATCACACCACTGACGATATCCTCCACGAACGTGAAGTCCCGCTGCATCTCACCATTATTGAACACGCGGATCGGCTCGCCTTTAAGGATCGCGGATGTGAACAGCCACGGCGCCATGTCAGGCCGCCCATAGGGACCGTAGACCGTAAAGAAACGCAAACCGGTGGAGTAGAGTTTGTGCACGTGACGGTATGAGTAGGCCAGTAATTCGCCGGAGCGCTTTGTTGCAGCATAGATCGAAACAGGGTGATCGACAGGATCGCTTTCGGAGAAAGGTACCTTTTCATTTGCACCATAGACCGATGATGAGCTGGCATAAACGACAGGCGGACGCTTCTCCATTCTCAATGCGGTTTCGAAAACGGTTATCTGCCCCTGCACATTGGCAGAAATATAGGCCGTTGGGTTCTCAATGGAATATCGCACACCTGCCTGTGCTGCGAGGTGCACAATGACATCCGCATCTCGATCAGAGCCGATTGCCGTGTTGAACGCTTCTGCATCGGAGATATCTGCCTTCGCAAACCGGAAGCTGTCACGCATATGAAGCTTGGAAAGGCGGGTTTCTTTCAATACGACCGGATAGTAGTCGTTCACATTGTCGATGCCGATGACCTGCCAGCCTTCATCCAGCAAACGCTGTGCCGTATGAAACCCGATAAATCCGGCTGCACCCGTTACAATCGCTTTCATGCCGGTGATTTCTTTCCAAAAATATACGAAGTGAGTCCTGTGCGCCTTGCCGCCATGACCCGCCGAGATGCAGCAGCGTTCAATGCTGCGAGGAAGAACATGGTCGAGGATATGGTGACCTCGTGCAAAAGTGGATTGTGCAACATGCCGTAACTGCCACACACCACCGCGAAGTAAACCAAGGCTCGCCGCATCGCCCAACTGTCGGCAGTTCGCCACAGATAGACGAAGATCGAGATAAAAGCGCCAGCCATGAAGATGAGACCGACAATGCCATCGTTCAGCAATTCATCGAGGACCGTATTGTGCACATGGCGGAAACCGTCCAGCATCGCAGCCTTGTCTCCCGCCTCAGCCCGCACATATTCCATTTTTGAATAGGAACCAACGCCTGTAAACGGGTGCGCCACGATAACACTGGACGCGCTTTTCCACATTGCCTCGCGGATATCAGCAGAAACCTTATCCTCCCAATTGGAACTATTGCCGGTGTCGTAATATTCAACCATTCCGGAAAACCGTTTGGAGATTATATCGCCGACGGGACCGACAACGACAAGAGCCGCGATTGCTGCAAACAGTACAGCGTAAGCCGCTCCCTGTTGCCTGATGCTGAACCGCCTCAGGAAAATAAGGATTTCTACGGCTGCAAATATCGGCAACACCACGATGACTGCTCGTGTTTCAGAGGTCAAAACTGCGGTGAACCCCAGAACCAGCCAATGTGGACCGTTCGGCAAGTAGCGCGGGGCCTTGCGCAACGGAATTGCAGCTGAGATCGCGGCCACTGCTGCAACAAATGCAAAAACTGCCTGATTGCCACCAACGCCAATACGCCCGCCATTAGTAACGGCAAGATAAAGCGCGACGATAACAGCAAGCAAAGTACCCACACGTGAGCCAAGAACATAGGCTCGCAATGGATCGCGAACGAGCACCATTCCTGACCCGGCAAAAGCGAAAATTGTGATCAGCAGAGTATAGCCGATCTGTCGATTGTCCTGGAAAGGCTCACCGCGAAACAGGATCAAACCCAATGACCAGACGGCATATAAAATTATAAAGAGATAGAATTTCTTGGCGAACATACGCGTCGTTGCGTGACGTCCGCAGGCAAGATAAATACCGATGCATGAAAAGATGAAAAGTATCAGCGGTCCAAGCCCGATGCGAACGGGCATGGCTGCCGACGCAGCCCCGATGACCCAAGAGTCCACTCGGCGACGCATCAGAAAAGACTTTTTAAAATAACTCAACCCTGGCCCTCTCTTAAGCTCTTCTTATGAAGAGCGTAGGCGATTCGTCTGGCATAGTCAGTTGCTCGAAACAAAAGGGTGCTTATCCTTTTGTATGCCGGTAGTCGCTTCTTGGCGTAGGTAGCGCGCCCCTGAGCAATCGTAGAAATCGCGATATCGGAAAACTCGACGACCGGCTTGTCGGTCGTAAAAATTTGATACGCGCCAGCCCACCCTCTTTCCAATGCGACATCATAAGGCAGTCGCATGGGACGGAGTGCCTTTAGCATTTTCGACGCACCTTCACGGGTTACGACATATGCCGCTGAACTACCCAGCGGACCATGCAGGCAGCGACCTATGGAGAACTGATCGTCAACTCTTTGAAAGGATCGAAACGCAGCTACTCTGTGATTAACAAGCTTCATCGCATCCCAACCCGTCACCTTCGTCAAATGCGTCAGGAACGGTTGAAATGCAGAGGTAAAAACGACGTCGTCTTCCACGATAACAGCGAACGGTTCTGGCGCGATGGCTATGGTTTCCAATGCCCCTATATGGCTGAAATAGCAGCCGATTTCCGCAGGCAACGCCACTTTACCATGCCAACGGCGGAATCCTGCATCATCAAAATCCGTCAGTTCTTCCGGAGACAACAGCTTGCCCTCGACGGCTTCCACGCGCCGGAGTTCGATCGAAAGCGCATCCGCATTGGATTTCAACCTGTCCCAGCGATCCCGTGACCGCGCAAGATTGATGACATAGACAGGTACAGAATGGTCCACTTATTCTCTTTCCAATGGGGCACATCAGGAGACTCATGCGAGACTTCTAAGCTCTAGGCTCCGATATGCACAGCATTGTTTCTATCAATTGTAAAAATAAGGCATTAATCAGAATGCAGCCCAACTGTTAACCGATGCCTTTTTCATGCTAAATTCTGTCCCTTCCGATCAAAGCACAAAGCTCCTGCGCTGGTATGACCGACACCATCGCGTTTTGCCGTGGCGTGTAGGTCCTGCCGAACAGGCATCCGGCGCAAAACCGGATCCCTATCGGGTCTGGCTCTCCGAAATCATGCTTCAGCAGACGACAGTCGAGGCGGTCAAATCATACTTCATGAAGTTCGTTGAACGCTGGCCTTCAGTTCAGGCCATGGCACAGGCAAGCGAAGACGATATTCTGCGGGCATGGGCCGGGCTCGGTTATTATTCGCGTGCGCGCAATCTGAAGAAATGTGCTGACGCCGTAACCTCGCAGCATAGCGGTAGATTTCCGGACAACGCCATTGCATTGAAGGATCTGCCCGGCATCGGGGATTACACCTCCGCCGCGATTGCAGCAATTGCCTTTGGCGAAGCGGTTGCCGTCGTTGACGGCAACGTGGAGCGTGTAATTTCACGCCTTTACACAATCGACACGCCCTTACCCGCAGCGAAGGCGGAAATCCGCGCACTTATGGGGCAATTGACCCCGAACGACCGGCCGGGAGATTTCGCTCAGGCTATGATGGATCTAGGTGCCACCATTTGTACGCCGCGACGCCCGGCCTGTGGGATCTGCCCGCTCAATGATGATTGCATGGCTCTCAAATCTCGAGATCCGGAGACGTTTCCGGTCAAAGCGCCCAAAGCGGAAAAACCCGTTCGCACCGGCGCGGCATTCGTCGCCATTGCGGGAGATGGTTCAATCCTCCTGCGCAAGCGAAAGGGTGAAGGATTGCTTGCCGGGATGACCGAGGTTCCGGGCAGTCACTGGACCGCGCGTATAGACGGAGATGCAACAATCGATGCAGCACCGTTCCCGGCACAATGGACCGCTGCCGGTTCAATCACGCATGTTTTTACGCATTTTGAACTGCGATTGTCGGTCTATCGCTCTGAGAATGTAAGTAAGGCTTTGTCCACCGAGGGGTGGTGGTCCCAACCAGATGAGCTTTCGGACGAAGCACTGCCAACCGTCATGAAAAAGGCGATCACCGCTGCCATACCAGAAGCTTTCAAACAAGGGAGGAGAAACCATTGAGTAGTCCCGTCAAGCACGTTGTCTTCGATATCGGTAAGGTCCTGATCCACTATGATCCTGAGCTGGCCTATCTGGATGTCATTCCCGATGCTTCGGAACGGCGTTGGTTTCTGGAAAACATCTGCACCAGTGCATGGAATATCGAGCAGGATCGCGGCAGAACCTGGCAGGAAGCGGAAAAATTCCTGATCAATACATATCCGGAGAAAAGCGATCATATCCGTGCCTTCAGGCAAAACTGGAACCGCATGGTTCCCCATGCGTACGAGGACAGTGTCGACATTCTGCACGGCCTGATCGACAATGGTAATGACGTCACCATGCTGACGAATTTTGCTTCAGACACTTTCCGCGAAGCGCAAACACGCTTTCCATTTCTGACAGAAAGCCGAGGTGTTACCGTATCGGGCGACGTCCGCATGCTGAAGCCTGACCGGGAAATCTACGATTATCACGTTGCATCGTTCGACCTCGATCCTGCGGCAACGCTTTTCATCGATGACACGATGCACAATGTGGATGGCGCCAGACAGGCCGGATGGCAGGCCCTGCATTTTACGGATGCGGACAAGCTGAGCGCCGATTTGAAAGCATTGGGCCTCACTTTCTAAACCTAAAATAGCGAAGGCGCCCGAAGCCGATGCTTCGAGCGCCTCACTATCAGACTATGCTGGAGGCCGTCCGATAACTTGTCGTTTGCGCATCTTATCCGAAAACCGCTTCGCACCTTTCGGGATGTGCTTTAAGCGCCTGCAATTGCCATCTGGTCGCGAATGACCTTGCGCAAGGCATCAATTGGCTTCAGCGCGCCGTTTTCCTCGTAGTGCCAGAAAGTCCATCCGTTGCAGGCATCAAAGCCCTGAACCTTTGCACCGATACGATGGATTGAACCCGCTTCACCGTTGGCAGCCAGCGTACCATCGGCGCGAACAATGGCAGCAAAACGGCGACGTTCATCACAAAGCACCGTGCCGGGGCGAAGAAGGCCAGCTTCGAGAACGCTGGTGAACGCCACGCGCGGTTCGGCCCGCTTGCCGGTCATCACCGTCAGTTCGGCCTTGCCGAGTGGTTCTACAGCATGAATGCGCGCTGTTGCTGCATCGATATAGCTCTGCTCGCGTTCGATACCGACGAAGTGGCGTCCGAGGCGCTTGGCAACCGCACCCGTTGTCCCGGAACCGAAGAACGGATCGAGAATGACGTCGCCTGGCTTGCTAGAGGCCATCATGATGCGGGCAAGCAATGCTTCCGGCTTCTGGGTTGGATGAACCTTGTCGCCATTTTCGTCTTTCAGGCGTTCGGAACCGGTGCAGATCGGGAAGAGCCAGTCCGAGCGCATCTGTACGTCGTCATTGGCGGCCTTCATCGCTTCATAATTGAAGGTATAGCCTTTGCCCTTCTGATCGCGCGAAGCCCAGATCAGCGTTTCATGGGCGTTCTGGAAGCGCCGGCCGCGGAAATTCGGCATCGGGTTCGTCTTGCGCCAGATGACGTCATTCAGGAGCCAGAAGCCGAGATCCTGCAACTGCGAACCGACCCGGAAGATGTTGTGGTAGGAACCGATGACCCAGATGGTGCCATTCGGCTTCAGGACACGACGGCAGGCCATAAGCCATGCACGCGTGAAGGCATCATAAGCCTGAAAGCTCTCGAACTGATCCCAGTGATCGTCAACTGCGCTGACCATCGACTGATCGGGGCGATGCAAATCGCCACCCAGCTGGAGGTTATAGGGAGGATCGGCAAAAATGACGTCCACGGAATGATCCGGCAGGCGTTCCAGAGCCGCTACGCAATCACCTTTGATGATGGAGTCAAGCCACGCGGTACGCGGAGCCTCGATGGGCAACTCATGTGCAAGACGTACAAGAGACATGGGATACTCGATTACCTGTGGACGCAAAAAACTTGTCCTTATGGTTACCGGGCAGGGTAAATATGCAGTTAACGCCAAGTGATTGAAATCGTAAATCTTTTCTTAATCGAGGAGGAAAGTCCGCAGTTCCGGGCTTTTCAAGGTTAATTGACATTCGACATTTTGCCGCCCGTCATCTTAACGCCGTGATCGCTATGCAATTGTAACTTTAACTTCTGGCCCTTGATAAGGCTTGGTTATTCCTTTTTGCCTATAATCGGCAGTCAACTTCTGAATTTGCGTGGCGGGCATGCGGGCCGCCCGCGTGCCCGGTGTATTTTATGATGAATATCGCTGAACTGCGACATAACCGGTATTTGCGGGTTCTCTTTGTACCCTTTCGCATGCGTGCACTGGTTCGCGGCAGCGAAATAGGTCTCGTTATAGCTGGTACCGTCATCGGCATTATTTCAGGGCTGATGGTTGCAGCGATTGGCAGCATTTCCCAATGGATGCATCAGGCAATCTTCGCGCTTGAACCCGGCGAGAAACTGAGCTCGGCGGCATCACTGCAACCCAGCGCCTATATCGCGCCACTCGCAGGCGGCATTTTGATGGGGATCGTGATTTGGGTTCTCGCACGCTGGCGCAAACGCCCCATCGTCGATCCTATCGAGGCGAATGCGCTCCATGGCGGACGTCTCTCGCTGACAGACAGCTTCATTCTCGTCGGACAAAACCTGATTTCCAATGGATTTGGCGCATCGGTCGGGCTTGAAGCTGCCTATACGCAGCTTGCGAGCGGTTTCGCATCCCGTATCGGCCGGGCGCTCAAGCTTCGTCGCGCAGATTTGCGAACACTCGTCGGCTGTGGTGCTGCCGCTGCCATTGCAAGCGCCTTCAACGCCCCGCTGACTGGTGCATTCTATGCATTCGAACTCATCATCGGCGTCTATTCGATTGCCACGCTGGCGCCCGTGGTCGTGGCAGCCATAGTTGGTGCACTGGTGACCCAGGCAATCGGTGGGGCGCCGTTCATCATCGATATCGGTCAGATAAACGACATCACGCCGCGCGACTACGTGCCAGCACTCGTTCTGGGTTTCTTTTCGGCAGGTATTGCAATTCTCATCATGCGTGGAGTCACTTTTGTTGAAACGGCCGCCCGACGCAGCGTAGTGCCCAATGTTTTGGCGCCAGCAATCGGTGGTGCCGTTGTCGGTATGATCGCATTCTTTTCTCCGCAGGTTCTGGCATCGGGCCACGGAGCGTTGCACCTCGATCTGAATGCAAACATTACAATACCGGCATTGTTGCTGCTGATCTTCACCAAGTCTCTCGCTTCCGCCGTCTCCATCGGTGCTGGCTTTCGTGGGGGCTTGTTCTTCGCATCGCTATTTCTGGGGGCACTGACGGGCAAGCTGTTTGCAGCCGTGGCCGGAGCAGTTTTACCTGCCGGTTTGGCACTTGCGCCTGAAGTATATGCAGTTATCGGCATGAGCTCACTTGCCGTCGCCGTCGTTGGCGGTCCGATGACCATGACCTTCCTTGCATTGGAACTTACCGGCGATTTTCCAATCGCAATGCTAGTCCTCGGAGCTGTCGTCTCGTCCTCGCTGATGGTGCGGAAGACCTTCGGTTACTCCTTCGCAACATGGCGTTTCCACCTCCGTGGCGAGGCCATCCGGTCCGCCCACGATATCGGCTGGATACGCAATCTAACCGTAAACCGGATGATGCGTCACGATGTCCGGACCGTCCTGATAGATACCGACATCGAAACATTCCGGCATGATTTCCCGCTAGGATCGACCCAACGCGTGATCGCGGTCGATGCTGAAGGACGCTATGTCGGCATGATCCCTGTTCCGGAAGTCTATTCCGACAGCTTCGACACATCCGACGGAGAGCACAATATCAGCGAGCTTCTCAAATATCAGGATGAGTTCCTGTTGCCGCAGATGAATGCCAAGGAGGCCGTCGCGCGTTTCGACCGGGCAGAAAGCGAAGCGCTGGCTGTTGTAAACAATGCGCAGGAGCGCAAAGTGCTCGGTCTTCTCAGTGAAGCGCACACGCTGCGTCGCTACAGCGAAGAACTGGACCGGCGACGCCGTGAAGTTTCCGGTGAGGTCTGAATTCGAACCAGCCGCGATTTGACGGCTTCGCCATAAAGGTGTAGCTCAATCGCGGTGTTTCCGGCTGCTGCCGGTGCCCACTCCTCCCAATAAAAAGGCTATGATCATGGCGGCACCGTCCCTCATCATTTTCGATTGCGATGGCGTTTTGGTGGATTCCGAAATCATCGCGGCAGAAGTCGAATCCGCCCTCCTCACCGAAGCTGGTTATCAGATCGCAGCTGATGAAATGGCCGAGCGTTTTGCCGGTCTGACGTGGCAGGATATTCTTCTGACGGTAGAGCGCGAAGCCGGAATTCCACTTTCAGCATCGCTTCTCGACAAGTCTGAAAAGATTCTGGACGAGAAACTCGAGAACGAAGTTCAGGCGGTTGAGGATATCGTGGAAGTGGTCTCGGCGCTAAAGCTGCCGAAGTGCATCTGCTCTAACTCGACCAGCCATCGGCTGGAAAGCATGCTGAAACGTGTCGGCCTTTACGAACTATTTGTGCCGAACATCTTTTCGGCCAAGGAAGTCGGCACTAAAAAGACCAAGCCTGCGCCAGACGTGTTCCTTTATGCGGCCAAGCAATTCGGAGTCGATCCGAAAGATGTCATCGTGATTGAAGATTCTGCACATGGCATTCAGGGCGCTCGCGCCGCTGGCATGCGTGTGATCGGCTTTACGGGTGGTGCTCACACCTATCCGGGGCATGCCGACAAGCTGACCGATGCCGGTGCGGAAACCGTCATCCATCGCCACAAGGACCTGCCGAGCGTTATCGAGGCCCTGTCCGTCTGGACCGATGCCTGAGTGAATTAATCCGACGCCTGGCTTTTGTCAGGCGGCGGATTGCTTGTTGCGCCCCTTGGGCGGAGCATTGAGAATTGCTAGAAGCTCTTCGGCTTCGCTCTCCGAGAGGCCGATCAGCATACGGGTTCCCATGATGACGGGTTCGCCAGTGGACGTATCGAAGATCGCCCAGGTGTCCGTCGGCTCGAGAATGCGTTCATATTTGTGTTTCATGAGAACACACTAGCGTAAACCTGTTGCCATTCATTTCACGCAGGCAGTCGCATTTAATTAGAATTTTATCGATCCGCATTTTTCTACAGACCATTTCATTCAAACAGATCTCGATACAGCTTTCCTACGCTTTTGCCTGGCTTTGGGCGAACCGGTGGTTACCAGCGTCACGGCGTCATCGGCACGCATAGGTTTGCCATAAAACCAGCCTTGCGCAGTCATCGGCGTTTTCATCTTGCGGAAATAATCAGCCTGGGCTTCTGTCTCGATCCCTTCAATGACAAGGTCAAGATTATGCTGCCGCGCCATCGATATGATCTGCGGAACGATAGACACCGTCTGACTATCAGTACAGACGGTGCGCGTGAATGCCTTGTCAATTTTGATCGCATCAATCTGTAACTCGCCAAGATAGGCAAGGCTTGAATAACCCGTTCCGAAATCGTCGATATAGACCCTGTGGCCCTGTTCACGAAGCCGTCTGATTCCTTCCGACGCTTTCGAGAAATCCACCGCTGTACGTTCTGTAAGCTCAAGACCGATCTGGCTGGGATCGATACCTGCATCGCGCAGTTTCGGCTGGATACTGTTCTGGAAGAACGACGCCTGGACGTCACTCGCAGTAATATTGATATTGATCTGAATGTTCCGGTTGCGACGGAGCAAATCCCCCATCTCCTCGATAACACGTTCGACGACATAGGCTGTTACCCGGCCGGCCATGCCTCTCTCTTCTGCTTCCGCGATAAATACGTCAGGCGGAATCAGATCACCGGTTTGCAGCTGCCAACGCACCAAGGCCTCAAAGCCTGTCACTTTAGCATCTGCCACATTGACCACCGGCTGGTAGACCATCTCAAGCTGCTGGGCATTCAGCGCTTTGTTGAGCATGGAAGCCAGAGGACGCTCGCGATTACGATAAGCAAACCAGCTCAAGCCAAGAGAAGCACTGATAATCAGACCAAAACTGATTGCTATGAAGGATTTCCATCGGGCTGACGCACTGGAATTGTCCAGCCGCACTTCGAGAGCAATGCAGATGCCGGTGTTGTCATCGCAACGATATTCCGTGATGATTTTTCTCAAAACATCGTATTTTCGCCCGAGGTCAGTGAAATTCGGGGCTGGCAGATTGCCTGAGGGATAGCCGTAAAGGCGTGCGAAATGTTTCAGATCCGCGTCGCGCATATAAACAGCGAAGCCGTATTGCGGCGTGTGGAGTAGATCGAATGCAACAGAACTTAATACAACATTGGCCCCGCCATTACCGATCACCGAACCAAGGCTGCCCGGTGTAATCAGAGATCTCTCGCCATAAACATAGGTGCCATCGCTCAAATGAATGTCGGCAGGCGATCGGCTTGGCTGCTCTGGAATATCGCTAAGAAGCGTCGAACAGATCAGGCGATCTCCACGGAACCTGCCAATATCTTTGATATGATATCCCGAAAAAACCAGCTTGCGCAGATAGGTCATTTCTTCCGCGGAGCACATTTTATAGGGGGAACGATTGGCTGCGTCGATTGTTTCGTGGGCCGAAATGGCCAGACGATTAGCATGAGCAACCAACGCGGCCATGTAAATATTCATGTGCCGCTCTTCATCGACTATTCGAAATCTGTTACCTACCCACTGCCCGAAAGCTGCACCTAGAAACAGCATAAAAAGCAAAATAAGCGGAACAGGCTGTAGAAGTTTACTGTGATCAAATCGCATATGATCCGTGCCCCTAGAATATATCACAGTATGCCCGGGTATTAACGTCTCCAGCTATCGCTGCCGCCTAATGATGCCACTAAAAACCCGACATTAAAAATCATAACACGGAACAGATCGATCGCATGATTACCATTCAAACTGTCATTAATGCAGGATTAAAATAAGAGAACTCAGCAGACCCATCGACAGTTCACCCAAAAATAAAATATCAATAATTAATGCGCGGGATAAAATCTCCGCGCATTACTCAAAAGAATTATACTGTCAGTAAATACCTATCGGAAATTCCTTACTTGGTATTGTACGGACCTTCGTCAAAACCAACAAAAATCTGGATATTGTTTTTGTCCGCCGTCGGCACGGTGATTGCCTTGTCATTGAAGACAAACTGCGTTGCGGTATCTCCATTGGCTATCGTAACCGCCTGCTTGTGCAGCTTGGAATAGATGACTTGATCGCCCTGGCGGACGGCAACACGGATTGGCATAGTGATGGTGCCGCTCTTGTATTTTGGTCCGGGTACGACCTTACCGGCAGCAGCGACATCAATCGTCATGGTCCCTGCGCCATGTTGGCAGGCGCGGGTCGTATCGGTCAGGGCGGCTTGATAGATCACACGCGCGGGATCCTTGTCACCGCCCTTCTCATATGTATTGAAGAAGGCCGTGCCGTCACGCAGCGAAACCGAAGGACAGAAGGCGCGCAACTCGGATTCCTTGATGCGCTGGTCGCCAGTGGCGGCGGGAGTGGTCAAGGAAGAACCTGGACCTCCGTCGGCGGCCTTATCAGTGCCACTGGTTGTGCAGCCTGCAAGGGCTGCGAGCAAAACCGTTGCAAAGACTGGAAACAACGATGAACGATTCTGTGGTGCTGTTTGCATAAACCGGGCTTCCCTGCACTGATCGACCTGTCTTTTACATCACGCATGTGTGTAGCGCGATGACGTTTTCCCGTTTTTTGCTCCAGAGAGCAACCCCCATCCGCGTCAACATGCTTTAAAACCTTGCGGCTTTTTTAGGGACGCTCTATTGCATTACCCGGCTCAAAACCGCTCCGATCCGAAATGAAGGCCCAAGAAATGAAATATGTAAGCACGCGTGGGGAAGCGCCGGTCCTGGGGTTCAGCGATGCATTGCTCGCCGGTCTAGCCCGGGATGGCGGTCTCTATCTGCCACAGGATTATCCTCAGTTTTCACCAGAACAGATCCGCGACCTGCGCGGAAAATCCTATGTGGATATCGCGCTGGCCGTGCTCACTCCATTTGTCGATGGCGAAATTCCGCATTCGGATTTCCGCCGTATGGTGCATGAAGCTTACGGTACTTTCCGTCACGATGCAGTCTGCCCGCTGGTTCAAACCGGCGCTAATGAATTCGTGCTTGAGCTTTTCCACGGCCCGACACTCGCCTTCAAGGACGTCGCCATGCAGCTTCTCGCTCGCATGATGGACTATGTGCTGGCACAACGCGGCGAACGTGCAACTATCGTCGGCGCCACATCGGGCGACACGGGTGGCGCAGCTATTGAAGCCTTCGGCGGTCGCGACAATACCGACATCTTTATCCTGTTCCCGAACGGTCGCGTATCGCCGGTGCAGCAGCGTCAGATGACATCGTCCGGCTTCTCCAACGTTCATGCCCTTTCCATCGAAGGCAATTTCGACGACTGCCAGAACCTTGTGAAAGGCATGTTCAACGACCTACAGTTTCGCGATGCGCTGTCGCTTTCGGGTGTAAACTCGATCAACTGGGCGCGCATCATGCCGCAGGTCGTCTATTACTTTACGGCGGCGCTGAGCCTCGGCGCGCCGGATCGCGCGGTATCTTTCACCGTACCAACGGGCAATTTCGGCGATATTTTCGCGGGCTACGTCGCCAAGCGCATGGGTCTCCCCATCGACCAGCTGATTATCGCCACCAACGATAACGACATTCTCTCACGCACGTTGGAAACCGGCGCGTATGAAATGCGCGGCGTTGCACAGACGACATCGCCTTCGATGGACATCCAGATTTCCTCGAACTTCGAGCGCCTCCTGTTCGAAGCACATGGACGCGATGCAGCAGCACTGCGCGGCCTGATGGACAGCCTGAAACAGTCGGGCGGTTTCTCGATCTCCGAAAAGCCGCTCTCGGCGATCCGCAGCGAATTTTCTGCGGGCCGCTCGACGGTCGATGAGACCGCGGAAACGATCAAATCCGTGCTTGAGGCGGACGGCTATCTGCTTGATCCGCATTCGGCAATTGGCCTGAAGGTCGCTCGCGAAAATGTGTCCAATGCAGCGCCTATGGTTGTCCTAGCAACCGCACATCCGGCCAAATTCCCTGATGCTGTAAAGGCTGCAAGCGGTGTCGAACCGCAGCTTCCTGCATGGCTTTCGGACTTGATGGAACGAAAAGAAAGCTTCACAGTTCTTCACAACGACCTGAAAATCGTGGAAGAATACGTTCGCCGCCATTCGAGAGCATAAAAATACCGGCTCCGAGACGAGAACCAGAGCGGGAATGCAGGGAGCAGTTTGCTTATGGGTGTTGAAGTAACGCGTCTTTCCAATGGATTGACGATAGCCACCGATACGATGTCCCACGTGGAAAGCGTGGCGCTTGGAATTTGGGTCAAGGCCGGTGCGCGAAACGAAGCTGCCGACAGGCATGGCATTGCTCATCTTCTTGAGCACATGGCATTCAAGGGAACTGAAAACCGTACTGCCTGGCAAATAGCATCGGATATCGAAAATGTTGGCGGCGAAATCAATGCCGCCACCAGCGTCGAGACCACGTCCTATTATGCGCGCGTTCTGCGCAATGACGTGCCGCTCGCCATCGATATCCTCTCCGATATCCTGACTGCCTCCAAGTTCGACGAAGCTGAACTGGAACGCGAAAAACAGGTCATCATGCAGGAGATCGGCGCGGCGCACGACACGCCCGACGATATTGTTTTCGACCGTTTCACCGAAACAGCTTACCGCCATCAGCCGATCGGGCGCGCCATTCTCGGCGAACCTGAGACGGTGATGTCTTTCACCTCCGCCGATCTGCGCCAATATATGGACGAGCAATACAGCGCCGACCGCATGGTCGTGACGGCTGCAGGCGGCGTCGATCACGACGCCTTCGTGAAGGAAGTCGAAAAACGCCTCGGAGGCTTCCGCGCCCACAATACAGCCCCCACGCTCGACCTTGCCCACTATGTCGGCGGCGATTTCCGTGAAAATCGCGAACTCATGGATGCACAGGTTCTGATCGGCTTCGAAGGACGCGCTTATCATGTGCGCGACTTCTATGCCTCGCAGCTTCTCTCCATGGTCCTTGGCGGCGGCATGTCTTCACGCCTCTTCCAGGAAGTACGCGAGAAACGTGGCCTCTGCTATTCCGTCTATGCCTTCCATTGGGGCTTCTCGGATACCGGCTTGTTCGGCATCCACGCTGCAACGGGTCGCGACGAGCTGGTCGAACTGGTTCCCGTCCTGATCGATGAACTGCATAAGGCAGCCGACTCCATCAGCCTGGAAGAAGTGGACCGCGCCCGCGCGCAATATCGTGCAAGCCTTCTTATGTCACAGGAAAGCGCTGCGAGCCGTGCGGGACAGGTTGCGCGCCAGTTCCTGCTCTATGGGCGTCCTGTCGAGAATAGCGAGCTGATGGACCGCCTTTCGCTCATTACGCCTGAACGGTTGACGGATCTGGCCGGACGACTGTTCCTTGACAGCAAGCCCACCATCGCCGGTGTCGGCCCGATTGGACGACTGATGAGCTTCGATGGGCTGTCGGATGCTCTTTCCACCAGCGCACATGCGAGAAAGATCGCTGTTTAAGGGAATATGTAATTAGGGGAATAGGGGAGTATGTGACGTTGAACATTTTGTCTTTGCTACTCCCTTCTCCCTCCACTCCCTTTCTCCCCTGAATGTCATGATCGGCCTGCCTTTCCGTAGAAGCAATCCGACCGTCCTGCGTGGGCAGCGCATCTATCTGCGCGAGCCGATGATGAGTGATTTTGCGAGCTGGGCCAGCTTGCGGGAACAGAGCCGCGCGTTTCTGGCACCATGGGAGCCGACATGGCCCGCTGACGACCTTACCAAAAGCGCCTTCCGCCATCGGATGCGGCGTTTTCAAGATGAAATATCGGCTGGAACCGGCTACCCGTTTTTTGTGTTCCGCAACAGTGACGACAAACTTGTCGGCGGCATTACGCTCGGTAATATCCGGCGTGGTGTCGGCCAGAATGGCATGATCGGCTACTGGAGCGGCGAGCCTTACGCCGGCAAGGGCTATATGACCGAAGCCCTATCGCTGGTTATCCCCTTCGCATTCGATCAACTCCGGTTGCACCGGATTGAAGCAGCCTGTATCCCTCATAATGAGCGTTCGATACGGCTTCTCGAAAAAGCCGGATTTGAGAGAGAAGGACTGCTGCGTTCCTATCTCAAGATAAACGGCTTCTGGCAGGACCACCTGCTTTTCGCCCTTATAGAAAGCGACAAACGTATGACGGATAACCGCATGATCAATGGCAAGGTTGGACGCTCGTGACGGGTTTTGCGGATAAGTGGTTTGTTGCTGGTGTGCGATTTCTCGCGCTCATGGTTTTTCTGACCGTTTCGGTCGTCCAGGCATCGGCCATTGAACCGATCAAGATTTCCAAGGAAGATACTGCCCTCGACCTGTCTCGCGCTGTCGAACTTCTGCGCAACAAGGGTGAAAGCGTGCAGGTATCGACTGCTCCGGGCCCTGACGGCATTGTCCGCCGCATCGAAGTGCAGGCCGATCAGAACAGTAAGGCATCCGGCGACTGGGCCGCTTTCTCGATTGCAAATCCCACCGACGAGCAGATCGACCGCCTGATTGTGGCTCCGCATTTCCGTCTTGTCGGCTCCGGCGTCATTTGGCCCGATCTTGGCTCCCCGCGTATTGCATCGATCACACCAAGCGAGGGCTTTGCCCTCGACCGCCAGCCAAGCGCCGATGCAGACGTTTTCCGCATTACGCTCAATCCGGGCAGCGTTGTCACCTTCGTGGCCGAACTGTCTTCGCACAACTTGCCCCAGCTCTATCTCTGGGAGCCGGAAGCCTACAAGGACGCGGTTAACTCCTACACGCTTTATCGCGGTATTCTGCTTGGCATTTCCGGACTGCTGGCGCTGTTTCTGACCATCCTTTTCGTCGTCAAGGGCACTTCGCTGTTCCCTGCAACCGCCGCACTTGCGTGGGCGGTTCTGGCCTATATCTGCGTCGATTTCGGCTTCTGGAACAAGTTGATGGAGATAACGCCGGGCAATGAGCAAATCTGGCGCGCGGGCACCGAAGTGGCACTTGCCGCCTCACTTGTGATTTTCCTGTTCACCTATCTCAATCTCAACCGCTGGCACGATCATTTCAGCTACGGCGCGGTAACATGGGTTCTGGGTCTGCTGGCACTTGCAGGGGTTGCCGTCTTCGATCCGCCCGTGGCTTCCGGTATTGCGCGTATTTCGCTGGCACTTACCGTTGTGTCCGGTGTCGCTATTATCGGCTATCTGGCGGTCAAAGGGTATGATCGCGCCGTCATGCTGATACCAGCCTGGCTTCTTACCCTCATATGGCTTTTGGGTGCCTGGATGACGGTTTCGGGCAGGCTCGATAATGATATCGTGCAACCTGCCCTTGGCGGTGGTCTTGTCCTGATCGTTCTTCTGATCGGCTTTACCGTCATGCAGCACGCCTTCGCTGGCGGGGCGCTGCAACAGGGCCTTCTGTCCGACATGGAGCGACAGGCTCTCGCCGTCATCGGTGCGGGGGATATCGTATGGGATTGGGACGTACCGCGCGACCGCGTGGTGACCACGCCCGACATAGCCAATTATCTTGGCAATACGGCCAACAGCCTGCAAGGTCCGGTGCGCAACTGGCTTCCCGCCATGCACGCCGACGACCGCGACCGCTTCCGCTCGACGCTTGATGCCATTTTGGAAAACCGGCGTGGACGTATCGGTCAGATTTTCCGGCTCCGTGCCAATGATGGCCACTATCACTGGTATGCGCTTCGTGCACGCCCCGTCATTGGTTCAGATGGCGAAGTGGTGCGTTGTGTCGGCACGCTGGTCAATGTAACGGAACAGAAAAAGGCCGAAGAACGCCTGTTGCACGATGCGGTGCACGACAATCTGACCGGCCTTCCAAACCGCGAACTGTTCCTCGATCGTCTCAGCAATGTCATGAACATGGCGCGTGGTGAAAGCAATCTGCATCCAACGGTATTCATCATCGACATAGACCGCTTCAAGCAGGTCAACGACAGCCTTGGTATGTCAGCGGGCGATACGATCCTCCTGACGATTTCGCGCCGTCTGGCGCGCCTCATGAAGCCGCAGGATACACTCTCGCGCCTGTCTTCCGACCAGTTCGGCCTGCTGCTCGCCTCTGAAAGCGATCCGGGGCGCATCGCCTCCTTTGCCGAGGCTCTGCGTCAAGCCGTTCGTGCACCGATTGCCTATGCAAAGCGCGAAATTGTTCTGACAGCGTCCGTCGGCCTGATTACCTGGACGAAGACGGCAACAACCGCCGAAGACTTCGTGAAAGACGCCGAACTTGCCATGTATCAGGCAAAGCGCTTCAGCGGTGACCGCATCGAGCCATTCCGTCCAGCCTTCAGGGCCATCGGCAGCGACAAACTCCAGCTTGAATCCGATCTGCGACGCGCGCTGGAACGCGACGAGATCAGCCTCGTCTATCAGCCCATCGTCAAGCTCGACGAGGGCACGATTGCCGGTTTCGAAGCGCTCATGCGCTGGGAGCACCCACGGCGCGGCGCCATTTCGCCCTCGGAATTCATTCCGATTGCCGAGAATTCCGGCCTTATCATCCAGCTTGGCCTGTTTGCGATGCAACGGGCTGCAGAAGATCTGTTCGCATGGCAGGAACAATTCCCGAAGCTCGACCTTTTCGTTTCGGTCAATCTGTCATCCACACAGCTCATCCGTCAGGACCTCATCAACGATGTCCGTTCGGTGCTTTCGCGCATTCATCTCAATCCGGGCAGCCTCAAGCTTGAACTGACTGAATCCGTCCTCATGGAGAACCCGGAGCAATCCACACACGTGCTCGCACGGCTTAAAACGATGGGTATTGGCTTATCGCTTGACGATTTCGGAACCGGATATTCTTCACTGGCTTATCTCACGCGCTTCCCGTTCGACATCATCAAGATCGACCGATCCTTCGTGAAGGGCGACCAGCCGCAGAAAGCCACCCTGCTGCGTTCAATTGTGAGCATGGCGCATGATCTTGGTCTTGCTGTCGTGACCGAAGGTGTGGAGAGCGAAAGCGATGCGCTTCAGCTTCGTCAGATGGGTTGCGAATATGTGCAGAGCTTCATGTTCGGCCAGCCGACGAGCCGCGACGAAGCAACCCGCATGATCCGTGAACAGCTCAACGCTGCGGCGGCCTGATTAGGGCAGTAGGAAAATATGGCCGTTTCGGCCATACGCAATTCAAACATATTGCCTTACTGCCCTATTGCCTTAATCCTGCTCTCAGGCATGCCCTGCATCGGAAACAAGCCGGGACATATCGATGCCCATATGGAGCATCAGGCGCGAATATTTGCCCTCGATGTCGCTGTCGAACAGCATGTCGAGCGGCGCGTCGCAGGTTAGCCAGCCATTCTCGGCAAGTTCCACCTCGATCTGGCCCGGCGCCCAGCCGGAATAGCCTAGCGCCATCAGCGCGCGTGACGGCCCCCTGCCCCCGTAAATGGCGCGCAGAATATCGACCGTTGCTGTGAGGCAGACTTCCTCCGAAACCGGCATGGTGGAATCAACCATGTAATCATCGGAATGCAACACGAAGCCGCGCGTGCGGTCCACAGGCCCGCCATTGCGTACCATCATATGCTGCGCGCGATCCGGCAGAATAATCAGCTCATCCTCATCGATGACCCCGATTTGACGCAGAAGGTCTGGAAATTCGACCGGCTGAAGCTGATTGATGATGAAGCCCATCGCGCCTTCATCGGAATGCGCACAAATATAGACCACCGACCGGGCAAAACGCTCGTCGCTCATTCCGGGCATGGCAAGCAGGAACTGCCCGTTGAGAAAACCCTGCTCCTTGTTTGGCGCCTTGAGAATGGTCATGAATATGAAGGTAGCAAGACTACGCGAAATAACAATGGTCATTTATTTCCCGCCTCGGATTCGACGTGAAAACTCGTTCGGATAACCAACTAGGCTTCCTCAGCACAAGCAACCGATGGACGTCGCAGCTCGACATTATTGGACTTGAAGCGACCATCTTTTCATTCCATCTTTTGCCCATGAACATCCGAACTCTTGCACTCGCACCGTTTCTGTTGGCCTCGCTGGTACTTCCGGCATTGGCCTCGACCTCTGACTGGACCGAGACGCCCGGTGGGCGTGTTCGCGTCATCATTGAAGACAACAGCCCGAACAACGCGACCAGCAACGAACGGCGCGGTGCCTTGCAAGTTGAGTTGCAGCCAGGCTGGAAAACCTATTGGCGTAATCCCGGCGATGCAGGAGTTCCGCCGCAGATCAACATCGAAGGTGAGGCGAAAGCACAGATCGATTTTCCTGCACCTGTCCGGTTTGGCGGAGAAGATGAAGGCGGGATTGGATATAAACAGCCCGTTTCACTGCCGATAGTCTTTCACCTCACAGCCGCCGACACGCGGCTGAAAGGCCATGTTTTCCTTGGTGTCTGTGAAAAAATATGCATTCCGGTGCAGGCTACGTTCGAATTCCCACTCAATGAAGATGGACAACAGGATTCGCCACAAGCGATAGCGGCCCGCACGATCATTGAGACTGCGTTCGACCGGCTACCGACGGCGGCAACCTCAACGTTCGGCATAAGCGATGTGAAGCGGGAAGGAGACCAAGCCGTCTTCGATCTTGCTGTTCCCGACCCCGCCGCCCCTGTGGAGCTGTTTGTCGCCAGCGACAAGATCAGGATTTCCGATGCCGTCGCAATTGAAAGTAGTCAGCCCGGCCACCGTTTCACTGCAAAGGTGCACGGGGAGGCAGATAATGCCGTCGTTGACTATACCATCGTGCAGAACGGGAAAGCCGTCTCCGGTCAGGTGACGCTGGATTAGTTTTTCCTGCTTCTATCCTTGTTTTAAAATTGTCCAGCGACCTGTTATCGGTTTAACTGTGCCGCCCGCGCTTCGCGGTGCGATTAGAGTTTGACAGTAGGCAGCGGAGCAGACGGCCCCCTGCCCCGAGGAGAAATTAGATGACGATCAAAGTTGGCGACAAGTTGCCTGCAGCGACTTTCAAGGTGAAGACCGCAGACGGCGTCAAGGAAATGACGACCGACGAAGTCTTCAAGGGCAAGAAAGTCGTTCTCTTTGCCGTTCCAGGCGCCTTTACGCCGACCTGCAGCCTCAATCACCTGCCGGGCTATCTCGATAATCGCGACGCGATCCTTGCCAAGGGTGTCGACCAGATCGCGGTTGTTGCGGTGAACGATGCTTTTGTCATGGGCGCTTGGGCACAGAGCACGGGCGGCGAAGGCAAGATCCTCTATCTGGCCGATGGTTCAGCAGTGTTCACAAAAGCGGCAGGCCTTGAGCTCGACGCAACGGCTGGCGGCCTTGGCATTCGTTCTAAGCGTTATTCGGCAATCGTGGAAGACGGTGTGGTCACAACGCTCAACATCGAAGAGCAGGCCGGACAGGCGGTTACATCGGCTGCGTCGGGCATTCTCGAACAGCTTTGATCTAGAGCATTTCCAACGATTTCATTAGAGCGCGTTTCGATCTGACTGGATCAGATCGGCGCTCTAACAAAAAAGGGCGGCAATGCCGCCCTTTTTCAAAAAAATTATTGCACTTTCAGTGACTTACGCCCACCATACTTGAATGGCTCCATACCCTCCCGGGCAAGTTCGTCGGCGCGTTCATTTTCCGGATGTCCGGCATGGCCCTTGACCCAATGCCAGTTGACCTTGTGCGGCTTGCGCGCTTCATCAAGCGCCTGCCAAAGCTCAGCATTCTTGACCGGCTTTTTGGCTGCAGTCTTCCAGCCATTGCGTTTCCAGCCTTCGATCCAGCCGGAAATGCCGTCACGCACATAGACCGAGTCCGTATAAAGATCGACTTCGCACGGTTCTTTGAGTGCCGAAAGCGCCGAAATAGCCGCCATCAACTCCATGCGGTTGTTGGTCGTGTCGGCTTCGCCGCCCTTCAGTTCCTTGACATTATCATTCCAGCGCAGGATTGCGCCCCAGCCGCCGGGGCCGGGATTGCCCGAGCAGGCACCGTCCGTATAAGCCTCAATCCGCTTCACGCAGTTGCTCCCTGCTGCTCAAGACCATATTCGGCAGCAGTTTCGATCTGGCGATGGAAGCGGATCTTGCGCACATACTCCATTGGGTCTTTCTTGACCACGAAACTGCCTTCGGGAACATTCAGCCAGTCATAAAGCCGGGTGAGCATGAAGCGGATGGCGGCCCCACGCGCCAGAACCGGCAGTGCATCGGCTTCCGCCGCAGAGAGCGGACGAACCGAAGTATAGCCGCGCAGCAGTGATGCACCTTTGGTGCGATTGTAGGAGAAGTCTTTCTCAAAGCACCATGCGTTCAGGCAGACGGCAACGTCGTAGGCCAGAGTGTCCGTGCAAGCGAAATAGAAATCGATGAAGCCCGAAAGCCTGTCACCAAGGAAGAAGACATTATCCGGAAAAAGATCAGCATGGATCACGCCCTGCGGCAGGTCGGCAGGCCAGTTCTTTTCCAGAAAGGCAAGGTCAGCTTCCGCCTCGCGGACGAGGCCCGGTTCCACCGTATCCGCGCGCTCACGCGACAGGTTCCACAACGGGCGCCAGTCGGCCAGCGTCAGGCCATTGCGGCGGCGCAGCGAAAAATCAGCTCCTGCCAGATGCATATGTGCCAGCCCTTCGCCGACCGCTTCGCAATGCTCCACCGTCGGGCGGCGCATCCACATGCCTTCAAGGAAAGTGACGATTGCAGCAGGCCGTCCGGCAAGCTCGCCAATTGTCGTGCCATCACGGCGAACCACAGGCTGCGGGCATTCCAGCCCACGGCTAGCCAGATGCTGCATCAGGCCGAGAAAGAACGGCAGATCTTCGCGATTGGTGCGCTTTTCGTAAAGCGTCAGGATAAATGAACCAGAAGTCGTATGCAGAAGATAGTTGGAGTTCTCCACTCCCTCCGCGATACCTTTGTAAGATGTCAGTGTGCCGATATCGTACTGCTGCAGGAAAGCGCCAAGTTCGATTTCATTGATATCCGTATAGACGGCCATGCCGCTTATTTCCCTTGTATGATCTTGGGCATCAATTTCGGAATACCGACCACCCGGTGTTCCCCGTTGACGAATGCCATATCCTGCACCGTCAGTTCCACGTCGCGAATCTCGCGATTCACAAGGAAATTCTCGGTTTCGACCGTAGTTTCGGCCAGTTCAATCTTCACGTTGAAGCGTGCCTTAAAGGCATCGATGATTTCATCGACGATGATTTCAGGCGCGGAAGCACCTGCCGATAACCCCACAACCGATATATCACCGATGCGATCCCACTCGATATCAGCCGCGCGTTGAACCAGCATCGACATCCGTGCGCCCGCCTTCTCCGCCACTTCAACCAGTCGCTTGGAGTTGGAGGAATTGGGCGCACCGACGATCAGAAAAAGATCGCATCCGGGAGCGGCGGAACGCACTGCATCCTGCCGGTTGGTCGTGGCATAGCAGATCGATTCCGCAGCAGGCGCGGAAAGGTTTGGAAAGCGTGCTTGTAATTCTTCGATAATGCCTGCTGTGTCATCCACCGAAAGCGTCGTCTGCGTCACGAAGCCGAGATTGTTCTCATCATCGAAATGGCAGCTGCGCGCATCCTCAACCGTTTCGATCAGTGTCACCGCACCGTCCGGCAATTGCCCCATCGTGCCAATCACTTCCGGATGACCGGAATGGCCTATCAGAATGACATGGCGACCGAGGCGCTGATGACGCATGGCCTGCTTATGAACCTTGGAAACCAGCGGACAGGTTGCGTCGAGATAGAACAGGTTCTTGGCTTCCGCATCGGCAGGCACCGATTTCGGCACACCGTGGGCGGAGAATACTACCGGCTGATCACAGTGTTCGGCGGGTATTTCGTGCAGTTCCTCGACAAAGATCGCGCCACGGGACTGCAAACCCTCAACTACATATCGGTTGTGCACGATCTCATGACGAACATAAACCGGCGCGCCATATTTCTTCAGCGCCAGCACAACAATCTGGATCGCCCGGTCCACTCCGGCACAAAAGCCGCGCGGCCCGCAAAGACGAATTTCCAGTGATGGTCGCTGATTGGTCATGAAGCGTGCTCGTAAGGTTCGGCGTGTCTTGAAACTTTAAGCGCGTAACGCGTTTAAGTTTTTGTTTCACACATGTCTTTGTCCCCAAAACTGGTGCGCTCTTTTGGGAAACATGCACTCGTCTCGGAGTTGGGCTGCAACGAGGCCGTTGTCAACCCCTCACCGCTCTTCGTCTTTATTCTCGCTGTCTCGGACGGAAAACCGGTCTCCACTTTTCCTAAGACAGCGATAGCGCCACAACCACGTCCCGACAACCCCTATCAGGGCCAGAGCGAGGCCGTACCATGTCATTGCATACTGCAAATGGTTGTTGGGAAAATCGATAATCGTCACGCCACCGATAGGCAGACCACCTGGATTAGATTTGTTATCTGCATC
This sequence comes from Brucella sp. GW823-FHT04E01, assembly GCF_058796175.1. Taxonomy (NCBI): domain Bacteria; kingdom Pseudomonadati; phylum Pseudomonadota; class Alphaproteobacteria; order Hyphomicrobiales; family Brucellaceae; genus Brucella; species Brucella sp. GW823-FHT04E01. The sequence continues at coordinate 55,958 of NZ_JBXAIK010000004.1, forward strand.
GACGAAGAACGGCACGACCTCATCCAGATTTGGCAGATCGGCGCTTTCGGCCATCGCCGTCCAGTCTTTCCAATAGAAGATATTCTTGGCGATATCGTTGTCTGGAAGGAAAAACCCGGGCTTAACCGACAAGGGGTCGCGTGCCAGACCGGTCACACTCACCGGGCCATCAACCTGTCCTTCAACACGTGTTGAAGGATCTTTTTTTTCGTAGGGAACGAAGCCGCGATTAACCAGCACGAAACGCCCATCTTCAAGCATCAACGGCGTATAGACATTATATCCGGCGGCTCCTTCATAGGTGGCCAGAAAATGCCGCTCTCCCTGATGCATGAAAGTGCCCGAGACCGTCACCGGGCGATATTCGACCGATCCCTCCTGCTTGTAGATTTTTTCCATTTCGGAAAGCGGCAAAGGCGCTTCATGAACGCGCTGTTCGGTCGATTCGATCAGCGCTTCCTTCCATTGCAGGCGTTCCACCTGCCAGGTGCCAAGCGCCAGCAAAATGACGAGCGCTATGGCGGATGCGATCACCACACCCCACGGAAAGCGATGCGACTGCTGTGCTGTCGTCATTTACTGTCATCCCGTCGGCTGTCTATCCGCCCCAGCGCTGCCTTGTTGCGATATTGAATATTGATAAGGATGCCTTTGGCCCATCGCATGGCGACGAGGCTGAGGATAATGGCGAGCGGCACCCACAGGATGAAGTGTACCCAGAGCGGCGGCCCCACATTCACTTCCATCCAGAGCGCAAGACCAACGACGATGAAGCCGATAATCAAAATGACAAACGCCGCCGGACCATCGCCGGAATCAGCAAACGCGTAATCCAGTCCGCAAGCCGAGCAGCGTGGAGCGACTTTCAGGAAGCCGTCGAACAGCTTCCCCTCGCCGCAACGCGGGCAGTGTCCGGCAATGCCACTCTTTATGGGATCGACCGGCGGATAAATGTTCTGATCCGGCATTACGCTTCCCTTCTCAATATCTTTTCACAAACAAAAGGCGGCCATGTTGCCAGGGCCGCCTCGGAATTTTTACCCGCTAATGATCAGCCGGCGTGCATCGGCGCGCCCCATCCACCCCATACATAGATGGCGAAGAACAGGAACAGCCAGACCACGTCAACGAAGTGCCAATACCAGGCAGCGGCTTCGAAACCGAAATGCTGCTTTGGCGTGAAATCACCACCGATTGCGCGGAAGAGGCAGACCAAAAGGAAGATCGTGCCGACGATAACGTGGAAACCATGGAAACCGGTCGCCATGAAGAAGGTCGCGCCGTAGATCGAATCCTTGAACGCAAACGGTGCGTGGATATATTCGTATGCCTGCACAAAGGAGAACAGGACACCCAGAGCCACGGTGATTGCAAGGCCGGTGATCATGCCCTTGCGGTCATTGTGCAGCAGCGCATGGTGCGCCCAGGTCAGCGTCGTGCCCGACAGAAGCAGGATTACGGTGTTGTAGAGCGGCAGGTGCAGCGGATCGAGAACCTCGATGCCCTTCGGAGGCCAGACGCCGCCTGTGAACGTGGCGCGCGCTACCTGATGCACTTCATTCGGGAAGAGGCTTGCATCGAAGAACGCCCAGAACCACGCCACGAAGAACATAACTTCCGAGGCGATGAACATGATCATGCCGTAGCGCAGATGCAGCGACACGACGCGGGTATGGTGGCCCTCATGCCCTTCCTTGATCGTATCAGCCCACCAGCCATACATGCAGTAAAGCACAATCGCGAGGCCGATGAAGAATATCCACGGCGTCACAATGTTGAGGCCGAAGAACGGCAGCTCACCGGCATTGATGTAACGCATCCAGGCAATACCGCCGACGGCAAGCACGAATGCACCCACCGAGCTCAGGAACGGCCAAGGACTGGGCGCGATAATATGATAGTCGTGATTTTTCTGATGAACGTCGGCCATGTCTCTCCCCGTAAATCCCCTTAGGGGCTCCTCTCTCGTACCTTCCTGCTTAAACCCCTAACGCGGTGCCAAGCAAGTCTGTCTGTAACAAGCGGTATTTCTTGTCAGAATAAAACCGCTTCATTGTTTTGTCTTTGCGGCATTATGCGCCGCTAGAACATTTCGTGATTCCCTGGATCATTGGAAATGCTCAATCTTCTTGTTTTATGCGCATGTCTCCTGAAACCGGTTCCCGTTTTGGGAGGCATGCGCTAGGCATCAGCTTCCGTTGGTTGGCGTCTCGGCCTTGGCATTTGCGACCGGCTTCGGCTTTTCAATCGGAAAGAATGTATAGGACAGCGTGATCGTCTTGACGTCTTTCAGATCGGGATCGTTGACGATCTCCGGATCAACAAAGAACACCACCGGCATTTCCATGTCTTCGCCCGGCTGTAGGGTCGTATCCGTGAAACAGAAGCATTCAACCTTGTTGAAGTAAGCTCCTGCCCGACCTGGCGCGACGTTGAAGCTTGCGCGACCATAGGTCGGCTGATCGAACAGGTTACGCGCTTCATACTTGATCATCGTCGTTTCGCCGATGCGAACCGTGACCTCGCGCTGTACAGGCTTGAAATCCCATGCCAGTCCATTGGCCGTATTCGCGTCGAAACGCACCTTGATGGTCTTGTCGAGGATAGTATCCGAATATTGCTCCACCCGCTGCGTCGTGCCGCCATAGCCCGTCACCTGACAGAAAATGCGGTAGAGCGGAACGGAAGCGTAGGCTGCACCGATCATGCAGACAAAGAAAGACAGGCACGCAAAAGCAATCGTCGCATTGGAGCGCTGTTGCTTCTTCAGCTTTTGATCCTTTTCCTGCTGATCCGCCATTTTCTCCTCCCAGATTAAGTTTAAAGCGTATCGCGTATTATCTACTTCATACGACAGGCTTCAAACCGTTGTATGTATGCAGTCTTTATCCCAAGATCGGCTCGCGTGTTTGGGAGACAAGCTAGATCGGCCGCACCAAAACGTTCACACCCAGTTTCGCAATTGTGCCGATGTAAACAAGCAGCACGAACAGCGCCAGAGCGATTGCCAATCCCCAAGAGCGATTGCGCTGGGCTCGCTTCTGCTGTTCCGTCGGAACAATCAGCTCCAGCTCGTTGTCCGTCGGCTTCTGTACGGTTTTATCCATTAGAACCCTCCAAAGGCGACCAACGCCTTCATTACCAGCGCCTCGACAAGCAGCACCGCAAACAATCCCGACAGGTATAGCAGCGAGAAACGGAACAACTTGCGGGCGGCGGCCAGCATTTCAGGCTGTGATCCGGCAACCCACATGCGCCATGCATAGTAAACGAAGGCCAGTCCAAGCAGCGTGGCAATCGCGCCATAGACCGGACCCGCAAAGCCAAGCACCCACGGCAGAACGCCAACCGGCGCCATGATGATCGAGTAGAAGAGTGCCTGACGCCGGGTCGAAAGCTCGCCCTTGACGTTCGGCATCATCGGAATACGCGCCGCTTCATAATCATTGGCTGAAAAGAGCGACAACGCCCAGAAATGCGGAGGGGTCCACAGGAAGATAATCATGAACAGAACGACACTGTCCCAGGTGATTTCGCCTGTCGCAGCCGCCCAGCCAATCATCGGAGGGAATGCGCCCGCCGCACCGCCGATGACGATGTTCTGTGGCGTCGAGCGCTTCAGCCACATCGTATAAACGACGGCATAGAAGAAAATCGTAAAGGCAAGCAGTGCGGCCGACAGCCAATTGACCATCAGGCCAAGCGTGACGACTGAAAAGGCTGAAAGCGTCAGGCCGAAGGCCAGAACCTGATTGGGCGCAATGATGCCAGCTGGAATAGGCCGGTTGCGCGTGCGCTTCATCACTGCGTCAATATCAGCATCATACCACATGTTCAGCGCGCCAGACGCGCCAGCGCCGACCGCTACGCACAAGATGCTGATGGCAGCGAGCACAGGATTCATATGTCCCGGTGCGACCACGAGACCGACCAGCCCGGTGAAGACCACAAGGGACATCACCCGGGGCTTCAAAAGAACAAGGTAATCCCGCGCAGTCGCTTCGGAGAGAGCGAGCGCGTCGTCGGTACCTGCGTTTTTTTCCACCAGAGACATTTTGACTTTAAAAACCTCAAATTCACCGGTCCGAACACCGCGCCCCTACAGCACGGATCGGCACAATCACAACAATGTCCTCCCGGAAACCGTTCTGTTCCCGCCGGAAATGCCGTGGCCGACTTTTTCGTCTACCGGCGACGGGCGGAACAGAATGCCGCCTGCCCATAGCACATTTTGTAAAGAAGGGCGAAGTCTTTTCCGGACTCCGCCCATCGCACGATTACTTGATGCGCGGCAGCTGTTCCCACTGGTGGAACGGCGGTGGCGACGAGAGCTGCCATTCCAGCGTGGTTGCGCCTTCACCCCATGGGTTTGCACCGGCTTCACGCTTCTTCGCAAATGCCTCGAAGACATTGTAGAGGAAGATCAGGACTGCGAAGCCCGAAATATAGGAGCCGTAGGACGACACCATGTTCCAGCCTGCATAGGCATCCGGATAGTCGATGTAACGGCGCGGCATGCCAGCAAGACCGAGGAAGTGCTGCGGGAAGAAGACCAGGTTCACGCCAACGAAGGTGACCCAGAAATGCAGCTTGGCCGTAAACTCATTGTACATGTAGCCGCTCATCTTCGGGAACCAGTAGTACCAGCCCGCGAAGATCGCAAACACCGCACCCAGCGACAGAACGTAGTGGAAGTGCGCCACAACGTAGTAGGTGTCGTGCAGTGCGCGGTCGAGACCGGCATTGGCGAGCTGAACGCCCGTCACACCACCGACCGTGAACAGGAAGATAAAGCCGATTGCCCACAGCATCGGTGCGCGGAACGTGATCGAACCGCCCCACATCGTCGCGATCCACGAGAAGATCTTGATACCCGTCGGAACAGCGATGACCATCGTGGCGAACACGAAGTAACGCTGCGTGTCGAGTGACAGGCCAACCGTATACATGTGGTGAGCCCAGACGACGAAGCCCACGACACCGATTGCCACCATGGCGTAAGCCATGCCGAGGTAACCGAAGATCGGCTTGCGCGAGAAGGTCGACACGATGTGGCTGACAATGCCGAAGCCCGGCAGGATCAGAATGTACACTTCCGGATGCCCGAAGAACCAGAACAGATGCTGGTAAAGGATCGGATCACCACCACCGTCCGGCGTGAAGAAGGTCGTTCCGAAATTGCGATCGGTCAGCAGCATGGTGATGCCGCCTGCCAGAACCGGCAGCGAAAGCAGCAGCAGGAATGCCGTCACCAGAACAGCCCAGGCGAAGAGCGGCATCTTGTGCAGCGTCATGCCCGGAGCGCGCATATTCAGGATCGTGGTGATGAAATTGATCGCGCCGAGAATCGACGAAGCACCGGAAATGTGCAGCGCCAGAATGGCGAAATCGATTGCCGGACCAGGCTGGCCGGTCGTCGATAGCGGCGGATACAGTGTCCAGCCGCCACCAGGGCCCCAACCACCGGGTGCCGAAGGCATGAACAGCGAAATCATCAGCAGCAACAGCGCAGGCGGCAGAAGCCAGAACGAGATGTTGTTCATGCGCGGGAAAGCCATGTCCGGCGCGCCGATCATCAGCGGCACCATCCAGTTGGCAAAACCACCGATCAGCGCGGGCATGACCATGAAGAAGATCATGACCAGAGCATGCGCGGAGGTGAACACATTGAACATCTGCTTGCCGGCATCAAGCGCGGCATCGCCCTCAACACCGTAAACCATGGACGCCAAGCCATGGAAAATCTGGATGCCCGGTTCCTGGAGTTCGGCGCGCATCGCGATTGACAGGGCGCCGCCGATAATACCGGCGATGATTGCAAAAATCAGGTACAGGGTACCGATGTCTTTATGATTGGTCGAGTATACCCAACGAACCCAGCCGTGCGGCTTGTGGTCGTCGTGAGCACCATGCTCGTGAGCTGCTGTGCCAGCCATGGAATTCGCTCCCGTTTTTCAACAGTCTTGGCGTTCGGGATCAGAGACCCGCCGCAGCCACTTTATCGTTTGCGCCACCTTCAACAGCGGCCTGAAGCGCCTTGTTCGCGCCGTTCAAATCCGATCCCGCAGCGGCGATCCAGGTCTGATACTGCTCTTTCGAGACAACGCGCACGGCGATCGGCATGAAGCCATGATCCTTGCCGCAAAGCTCAGAGCACTGACCGTAGTAGAGGCCTTCCTTGTCTGCTTTGAACCAGGCTTCGTTGATACGACCCGGAACAGCGTCCATCTTCACGCCGAAAGCCGGAATGGTCCACGAATGAATCACATCGGCAGCAGTGACGAGAAGGCGAACCGTTTCGCCGACCGGAACCACGACTTCATTGTCGACGGCCAGAAGACGCGGATAACGCGCGCGATCTTCCTTGCCGGCAGCGGCGCGATCGCCATCCTTCAGAAGAAGGGCATCAAAGCTGACCGGATTATCGACCTGATATTCGTAACCCCAATACCACTGATAACCCGTTGCCTTGACCGTCAGCGTCGGATCTTCCGGCGAATACTGCGCCGTCAGAAGCTGGAAAGACGGAACCGCCAAAAACAGAAGAATGATCACAGGCCCGATGGTCCAGACCACTTCAATAGCGGTATTGTGACTGGTTTTGGACGGCTCCGGATTCGCGCTCGCACGAAAGCGAAACACCACCCAAAGCAACAAAAACAGAACCAGCAAGGTAATTGGAATGATGAACCAGAGCGTATAGCGCTCAAACCAATGAATCTGTTCGGCAATTCCAGTCGCTGCGTCCTGAAATCTCCATTCCCAGGGACGGGGCTGGTCCGCAAAAGCGGCACCAGTCGTCCACAGCACTGCAAGAGCGCCGCCGAAGGCGCCCTTCGTTGTGGCAACAATCTTATCCACCAGAACTCTCTCCCTTTTCGCCCTTTCGAGCTGGACGCCGGACGCTAAAGACGGCCGCATCCCCCGTCGGCGTTCAAACCACACCTTAGCGCACACCGCAAGGAAGGCGAATATGTTCCTGTGCGGCATTTTTGCGCGCAGTCCATGTGGGAAAGAGCCGATGTCCGAGTTTAATCAATGCGCCGGAGCTGCTCGTTTTCACCGTGAAAACTTGGGAAAACCGTACGAAACCCATAATGAAGCCATGATTTGACAAGACGTTTCCTTTAACGTGCCGCGTGACAATCGACGCAACAGACGGTATCACCGTTGCTATGATGGCCAGGACTGATAATCGCCAATCACGGCGCTTTTCATGGCCAATGCAGCGCGTTAACGTCCCGGTGATTCGATCTGGAGATTTCATGACTTTTCGCATGCTTGCCCGCCGCACGATCAGCCAGCGCCTCGCAACACTTGCAACAGGCGTCAGCTTGGCGCTTGCCGTTGCAGCGCTTCCTTCGGTTGCTCAGGAAACACCGGCGCAGTTACAAACCCCACAAGAGGCCCCCGCTGCCCAGTCGCAGGCGGCTCCGAGCAGCCCGCAGCAGAGCGGCAAGCTCAAGTCGCAGCATGGCGCATGGTCCGTTCTGTGTGATACGCCCGCGGGCGCCAAGACTGAGCAATGCGCGCTGATCCAGAATGTGGTCGCCGCAAAGCGCCCCGAACTGGGGCTTTCGGTCGTCGTTCTCAAGACCGCAGACAACAAGGCGCGCATTCTTCGTGTTCTGGCGCCACTAGGCGTTCTGTTGCCCAACGGTCTCGGCCTCAATGTCGACGGCAAGGATATCGGTCGCGCCTATTTCGTCCGCTGCTTCGAAGACGGCTGCTACGCCGAAGTGATCCTTGAGGATGAACTTCTCAAGACATTGCGTTCCGGCAAGGCTGCGACCTTCATCGTCTTCCAGACGCCGGAAGAAGGCGTGGGCATTCCTGTCGATCTCAAGGGGTTCGGTGAAGGCTTCGACGCTTTGCCTTGATCACAACTGAGATGACCGGTTGTTCTCAACCGATTTAAGGCTTACATCCTGCAGCAAACACATGCTGCAGGATGTATTTTATGAAAAGCCTGATCGACAGTTTCGACGCCAGCCGCGACGATATCGAGCGTCTTGTCGCCCAAAGCCTGAAGGGCAGCGACGACGGAGAGCTCTTCGTGGAATATCGCGAGGCGGAGGCGCTTGTTTTCGACAATGGTCGTCTCAAGACCGGCTCCTTCAATCAGGATCAGGGATTCGGCCTGCGCTCGGTCGCAGGCGAAGCCATCGGCTATGCCCATGCGGGCGATCTTTCGCTTGCGGCCTTGAAGCGCGCTTCCGATGCGGTTTCTGCAACCCTTAAGGGCTATGGCGGAAGCTATTCGGCGGCACCTGCCGGCACGAACCGTCACCTTTACACGGATGAAAACCCCATCGGTTCGCCGACATTCGATTCCAAGGTGCAGCTTTTGCAGCAAATAGACGCCTATCTGCGTGCCAAGGACCCGAAAGTACGTCAGGTTTCCGTTTCGCTCGCAGGCTCGTGGCAGCAGGTCGAAATTCTGCGCGCCGACGGTCATTTCGTACGCGATATACGGCCCATGGTGCGCCTGAGCGTTGCGGTAGTTGCAGGCGATGGCGACCGTCAGGAATCAGGTTCGCATACGGTTGGCGGACGCAAGGGGTTTGGCGAGTTCATCACCACTGAAAGCTGGCAGCATGCCGCCGATGAGGCATTGCGGCAGGCACTCGTCAATCTGGAAGCTATCCCCGCCCCGGCAGGCACATTCGACATCGTTCTTGCCAATGGTTGGCCAGGCGTCATGCTGCATGAAGCCGTCGGGCACGGGTTGGAAGGTGACTTCAATCGAAAGAAGACCTCTGCCTTTGCCGGTCTGCTTGGACAGCAGGTTGCCTCCAAGGGTGTCACGGTCATCGATGACGGCACGATTGCCGAGCGCCGGGGTTCGCTGACCATCGATGACGAAGGCACCCCGACTAATCGCACCGTGCTGATCGAAGACGGTAAACTCGTCAATTATATGCAGGATCGCCAGAACGCCCGCCTGATGGGCATGGAAGCTACCGGCAATGGACGCCGCGAATCCTATGCTCACGCACCTATGCCGCGCATGACGAACACCTACATGCTTTCCGGCGACAAGACGCCGGAAGAGATCATCGCCTCCATGAAAAAGGGCATCTATGCCGTTTCCTTTGGCGGTGGTCAGGTCGACATCACCTCCGGCAAGTTCGTATTCGGCTGTACGGAAGCCTACATGATCGAGGACGGCAAGGTCGGCGCGCCGATCAAGGGAGCGATGCTGATTGGCAATGGTCCGGATGCGATGCAGCGGATTTCGATGATCGGCAACGATATGAAGCTTGATACGGGTAGCGGCAATTGCGGCAAGGGTGGTCAGTGGGTACCTGTCGGCGTCGGCCAGCCGCATCTGCGCATGGATCAGGTAACGGTGGGAGGCACGGCTGTATAAGAGCCCTGCCGTCTTCCGCGCTTTCGCTCAGATGCCTGCTTTTTGTGTCATCTAACTTGCAGATATCACCGGTAAAGTGCAGGCTGTCAGGGTAACAGCCTGCATAGCGATATTCGATGTCAGGCCGATCTGGAGAGAGGAATGCCTGAATCGCCTTACGACTGGACGGGCAAGCGAACGGAAAAACGTGACCGGCAAAAGCGTATGCTGGTCGTGACAGCCATCACGATGGGCGCACTCATTCTTGTCCTCGGCATGGTGGACGGCCTGCTGATCCTGCTGGACTGATATGCTGCCGATTTACGAAATCGATTGTGCCGGGATAGAAAACCCTGACGATCTTTGGCGGCGGTATCTTTCTGCTGTTCCAGCCCAAGACTCGGAATCATTCGGTTACACACTCGACTCATTCTGAGACGCTGTGCAATGGCAAGGTCCAGGCTGGCCCGGTGAATGCGAACTCGTTTTCAGGAACTCCGAAGCTCTGGGCAAATTGAAAACACGCGGCGGCAAGCCGTTTCTAGAAGCGTTCAAACGCCTCGTGAGCGAAACAGATCGGATAGTCGTTAGATTCGCGTAAAAGCCGGGTCTATATTTATATGCCCGGATTTTCTTCCAGCAAACCGGTCACGAAATCGAACAGACCCGGGCGGCGGTCACGGCGAAGACGTTCAGCTTCAATGATCGACTTGATAGCCGCAAAGGAGCGATCAAGATCCTCATTGATGACGATATAATCGTACTTTACCCATTTCTGGATTTCAAAACGCGCATTCTGCAAACGGGTCTCAATGACATCCGCCGTATCTTCCGCGCGGCGGTTCAGGCGCTGCTGCAATTCGCGCATTGTGGGCGGAAGAATAAAGATCGACACCACATCGGCTGGCATCTTTGCTTGCAACTGGTCTGCACCCTGCCAGTCAATGTCAAACAGCATATCCTGACCGTCGGCCAGCGCGATCTCAGCCGTTTCGCGCAGCGTGCCATAGAAATTGCCATGGACCTCGGCCCATTCAATCAGCTCATCATTGTCACGAAGGCGTTCAAACTCGCGGATCGTCTTGAAATGGTAGTGAACCCCTTCGATCTCGCTCGGGCGGCGCTGGCGCGTCGTCACGCTGATCGACAGCGAGAGGTTCATCTTCTTGTCTTCCAGCAACAGCCGGGCAATGGTGGACTTACCGGCTCCGGATGGCGACGAGATCACCACCATCAAGCCTCTACGTGCGACGCCATTTTCAACCGAAGAGATGGCCATGATACCTGTTACTCCAGATTTTGTACTTGTTCGCGAAACTGGTCCACGACTGCCTTCAGTTCCAGACCGATGGCTGTGATCGACGCTGCATTCGATTTGGAACACAGTGTATTAGCTTCACGATTAAATTCCTGTGAAAGAAAATCGAGCTTGCGCCCGACGGGGCCACCATCCGCCAGAAGCTTGCGGGCGGATGCCACATGGGTCTCCAACCGGTCAAGCTCTTCCTGAATATCGGCCTTGGTCGCCAGAAACGCCGCTTCCTGATAGAGCCGCGTCTCATCAAGCTCGCGTGCGGAATCCATCAGCAGCGCTACCTGCCCAGCGAGACGGGCCTTGATCGCATCTGTGCTCCGCGACGGGTCGCGACGGGCATTCACGGTCAGGCGCTCGATACTGTCGACATGCGCGGACAGAATAGTGAAAAGAGCCTTGCCCTCCTGCTTGCGGGCATCGGCGATTGCTTTCAGCGTTTCCTCAAAACCTGAGACGACGGCAGCTTCCAGTCCGCCGCGTTCGTCTTCGTCATCAGCCATCTGTGCCTGATCGATGATACCGCGCAACGAAAGAATGCCGTCTACGCTGGCGGGGGCCAGTCCGTGCTTTGCCTGCAAATCCGCACCGAGTTTCAGGATCTCGGCGAGCATGGCCTGATTGATACTGAAACCGGCCTGTGCCTCGCTGCGTTCCACGCTGAGGCTTGCCTGAAAATTGCCACGCGAAAAATGACGCGCCAGCATGGAGCGTACGGGATGTTCGGCGGCTTCAAGGCCTTGCGGCAAACGCAGCCGAAGGTCGAGCCCCTTACCATTGACGGAACGCACTTCCCAGACGATGCGCGCTTCTCCGCCTTCCATGGCATGTTGCACGGCATGGCGTGCAAAACCGGTCATGCTTTGGAGCGCCATGCGTTCCATCCCCTCAACTCACGCCCGCGACAGTGCGGACTTACTCTAAAAACCAATCCGAAGCCGGTGACAAACACCGGCTTCGGTTACTCATTCTCAAACTCACCAAAGCCGTAGCGAAAAGCTACTGCCCCGCGCTTTGGTTTGTATTGCTGCCACTATTGTTCTGTTGCTCGATATTCTTTTGCTGCTCCACGGAGCGCCATTTACGGACGTTGGCGTTGTGTTCCTGCAGCGTCTTCGAGAACACATGGCCACCCGTGCCATCGGCAACGAAATAGAGGTCTTCCGTATCCAGCGGATTAGCGACAGCTTCCAGCGCAGCCTTGCCCGGATTGGCAATCGGCGTCGGCGGAAGACCGTTGATCACATAGGTATTGTAAGGTGTCGGCTTTTCGATGTCCGACTTGAAGATCGGCCGATCAGAAGGTTTGCCAGCTCCGCCGAACAGGCCATAAATAATGGTCGGATCGGACTGGATGCGCATGCCCTTCTTCAAGCGATTGACGAAGACCGACGCCACATGCGGGCGTTCCGACGCGATACCGGTTTCCTTTTCAACGATGGAAGCCAGCGTCACAAATTCGTTCTTGTCCTTGATCGGCAGGTCGGAACCACGCTTTGCCCAGGCGTCGTCCACGAGCTTCTTCTGGGAGGCGACCATACGATCGATGATTTCCGAACGCGTCGTGCCACGCGTGAAATTCAGCGTATCGGTGAAGAGCGAACCTTCCGGCGGCATGTCCTTCGGCATGTCACCAACCAGTGTCGGATCAGCCGAGATACGATCGAAAATCTGCTTGACCGTCAGACCTTCCGGAATGGTCAGCGGATACATGATGGATTTGCCGCTGATGAGGATATTCATCACATCGCGCATCGAAGCGCCCGCCGGGATGGCGTATTCGCCCGCCTTCAGATCATTTTCATGACCGAGCGTCCGCATCCCATAGCGGAAAATACGCGCGTCACTGACGATTTCACGATTTTCCAGGCTGTTGGAAACTTCGGCGATACCAGCGCCGCGCTTGACGAGAAACGTCGTTTCGGCAGTGAGAGGACCTTGCCCGTCAAACTGCATCTTGCCGAAATAGAACAATGCCGACGCGCCGAGCAGAACAAGCACGACCAGCGACAGCATGAAATTCATGAAAACCACGATCTGGCTGCGCGCATGGCGCGAACGCTTGCGCGGCGGCGGCGTTCCCGGCTCGGGACGCAGTGCTTCAGACGCGGATTTCGGCACGAACGGCTTTGAAGTCGCGTTCGTTTCCTGCGTCGCGCCCTTGGGCTGCTCGTCTGCAGGGGGTGTTCCGGATGGCGCCTCTGAATTCACTCAATCACCTCGGTCCAGAGTATTTCGTTGGTTCAAACCAAACCACGAGAACGGCTCTGTCTATCTATTTTGGCGAACCACCCGACACATTGTGCCGAATGCCCGCCCAGAACGGCTTTTTGCACTTATTTCGTCAGAGTGGATAAAACTCTTCGGAGTCGTGACCACACTAACCGCTGTTCGCGATTTTAAACATCGCATCCGGTTTTATTTTGGCAAAAACGCGGAGAAATCCCCGCGTTTTTTTAAATTCGATATTCTATTTTCAGCGATACCGATCAGGAGTATCGGCGCAGGACCAGCGAAGCGTTGGTTCCGCCAAATCCGAAGGAGTTCGACAGAGCCACATCGATCTTGCGTTCACGCGCCTTGTGCGGAACCAGATCGATCTTCGTCGAGACAGCCGGATTATCGAGATTGAGCGTCGCCGGCGCGATATTGTCGCGGATGGCAAGCGTCGAGAAAATCGCTTCGGCTGCTCCGGCAGCACCAAGCAGATGGCCGATAGCCGACTTGGTCGAGGACATCGAAATCTTCGACGCAGCATCGCCGACCACCCGCTCGACAGCGCCGAGTTCGATGGTGTCAGCCATGGTCGACGTGCCATGGGCGTTGATGTAGTCGATCTGGTCCGGCGTGATTTCAGCGCGCTTCAGGGCAGCGACCATGCAACGTTCGGCACCTTCGCCGCTCTCGGTCGGAGCAGTGATGTGGTAAGCATCGCCCGAAAGACCGTAGCCGATAACTTCCGCATAGATTTTCGCGCCGCGCGCCAGTGCGTGTTCCAGCTCTTCGAGAACCACAACGCCCGCACCTTCGCCCATCACGAAACCGTCACGGTCTTCGTCATAGGGACGGGAAGCTGCGGTCGGATCGTCGTTACGCTTGGTGGACAGCGCCTTGCACGCGGCAAAACCGGCCAGCGAAATGCGACTTACCGGCGATTCCGTTCCACCGGCAACCATGACATCTGCATCGCCGAAAGCGATCAGACGGGCAGCGTCGCCGATAGCATGTGTGCCGGTTGCACAAGCCGTCACAACCGAATGGTTTGGACCGCGCAGCCCGTGCTTGATGGAAACATGGCCGGAAGCCAGATTGATCAGGCGGCCAGGAATAAAGAACGGAGAAATGCGGCGCGGGCCCTTGTCGCGCAGCGTGTAGCCGGCCTCGACAATACCTTCGATGCCGCCAATGCCGGAACCGATAAGAACACCGGTACGGACCTGATCTTCGTCGCTTTCAGGATGCCAGTCGGCATCGTCCAACGCCTGATCGGCAGCGCCGACAGCATAAACGATGAAAGGATCAACTTTACGCTGTTCCTTGGGCTCCATATGGAGGTCGGCGTTGAAGGTGCCATTGGTGCCATCGCCAACCGGAATGCGGCAGGCTATCTGGCAGGCCAGATCGTCAACTTCAAATTCCGTGATGCGGCGAGCACCGCTTTCACCGGCAATAAGACGCTTCCAGGTCTCTTCAACACCGCTGGCAAGCGGCGACACCAGACCAAGACCGGTGATGACGACACGCCTCATATCCACCCCTTAAAACTTTGTTATGTCACGAACACCGCCCCGCAGGCTTTAACCGGCAGAACATATGTCCGGGCCTGATTGGAAGGGATGGTGCTCCAATTGTTGAAACCGGAGCCTGCCATTGCGAACACGATCTTCGATCAGCGTTCCAGCAGATTCACAAACAGGCCGCTGAACGGCCATTTTGCATGTGCGTCCCGATCGTGAAGACGAAAGAAACGACTTAAAATAAGCAGGGCTGGGATTCGCGAGAACCCCAGCCCAATGCCCAAGTTCAGATTAGGCGGAAGCCTTGTCGATGAACTTCACAGCGTCGCCGACCGTAAGGATCGTTTCGGCAGCGTCGTCAGGAATTTCAACGCCGAATTCTTCTTCGAAAGCCATGACCAGCTCGACCGTGTCGAGGCTGTCTGCGCCGAGGTCATCGATGAAGCTTGCGCCTTCCGTGACCTTGTCGGCATCTACGCCCAGATGTTCAACAACGATTTTCTTGACGCGCTCTGCGGTATCGCTCATGTCGGAACCTCGACCTGTGTGTTTGTTGCTCTGCCTTGGTTAGCGGCATGCAGGATTGTAATCAAGTTATAAGATGTCTGCCAAGTTTCGAGCGAAGCCGCCCGGACAGTCATCCTGTGGATATTCCTTTCGGAACAGGATCGCGGCACTTCTACTCAGAATGCCGCAATTCTCGATGGGCGCATTACCATGCTTCTTGAGCAAGGCAAAGCGCCTTTTCCTTCTTCAGCCCCCGTATTAAGGCATTTTATACCATAATAGGGAGAAGAAGGAGGGTTAGATCATGGCCATGCCGCCATTGATGTGCAGGGTCTGGCCCGTCACATAGGCAGCCTGGTCGCTTGCCAGATAGACAACTGCCGCTGCAATATCACCACCAACGCCCATGCGCTTCATGGGGATATTGCTCATAATCGCTTCCTTCTGCTTTTCGTTCAGCTTGTCGGTCATGGCCGATTCGATGAAGCCCGGAGCGATGCAGTTAACCGTTACATTGCGGCTGGCGATTTCCTGCGCCAACGACTTGGAGAAACCAATGAGGCCTGCCTTCGACGCGCAATAGTTTGCCTGACCCGGATTGCCGGTCACGCCAACAATCGACGTGATGTTAATGATACGACCATTGCGGCGACGCATCATCGGATGGGTCAGCTCACGCGTCAGATTGAATACCGACGTCAGGTTGACGTTGAGAACCGCATCCCAGTCTTCGTCGCTCATGCGCACGAACAGGCCGTCGCGGGTAATGCCGGCATTGTTGACGAGAATGTCGACGCCGCCCATTTCCTCTTCCGCCTTTTGGCCGAGAGCCTTGACGGCTTCACGGTCAGAAAGATTGGCCGGAAAGATGAAGGTGCGGTCACCAAGTTCAGCGGCAAGCTCTTTCAGCTTTTCTTCGCGTGTGCCGTGCAGGCCGACGATTGCGCCCTGCGCATGAAGAGCGCGGGCAATCGCTTCGCCAAGACCGCCGGTTGCGCCGGTTACCAGAGCCTTGCGGCCCGTCAGATCAAACATGCGAAATCCCTTTTAGCTTCTCAATTTCCATCGCATGATCTTATCCGAAAAGTCTGCAACTTTTCGGGATCAAGCGCCGAGAACAGCAAGCGCTGCTTCGATTTCTTCAGCCGAACCAACGGCGGCGCCAGTCACATCCTTCGAGATGCGGCGCGCCAGACCAGTCAGAACCTTGCCTGAACCTACTTCATAAAGCGTGGTGACGCCATTGGCCGCAAACCATTCGACCGTTTCGCGCCAGCGCACCTGACCTGTAACCTGCTCAACCAGCAGATCGGCAATCTCGTTGGCATCGGTAACCGGCGCTGCGCGCACATTGGCGATGAGCGGCACGATCGGATTGTGCTTTTCAACCGAAGCAAGCGCTTCACGCATTGCGTCAGCAGCGGGGCTCATCAAAGTTGAATGGAAGGGAGCGGATACGGGCAGCATGATGGCCCGCTTGGCGCCCTTTTCGGATGCAAGCTTTGCAGCCAGTTCGACCGCAGCCTTGGAACCGGAAATAACGAGCTGTCCACCACCATTATCATTGGCGATCTGGACCGAGCCGGATGCCTTGGCTTCAGCGCAGACAGCTTCTACGTCGCCATGCTCCAGGCCGATGATCGCAGCCATCGCGCCTTCGCCAACGGGAACAGCCTTCTGCATCGCATTGCCGCGAATGCGCAGGAGGCGCGCCGTATCGGCAAGCGAGAATGTTCCGGCTGCGCAAAGTGCTGAATATTCACCAAGCGAATGTCCGGCAACGTAGGAAACCTTGTCTTTCAACGAAAAGCCGCGCGCTTCCATAACGCGCAGCACGGCCATCGAGACGGACATCAGCGCAGGCTGGGCATTGGCGGTCAGCGTCAGCACGTCTTCCGGCCCTTCGAACATGGTAGCGGAAAGCTTTTCGCCCAGTGCAGCGTCGACTTCATCGAAAACGGCGCGCGCTTCAGCGAACTGTTCGGCCAGAGCCTTGCCCATACCCACAGCCTGGCTGCCTTGTCCGGGGAAAGTAAATGCTACCGCCATTGATGCCTCGTTCTGGTTTTAAGCATATGATAACGTCGAAACCGATATCCGTTTTCGCCAACATGCCCTGCAACTAAATGCACAATTTGGCGGGATGTGCCTCAGTGAGGGCAGCAAAGTCAAGTATTTCCCGGTTTTTGTGCGGTTTGCGCCTTGCAAAGCCGGGGAAAAACACGTAATAGCCGCCCGTTCATTGCTCGGCACCAGCTGGGGGCTGAACGGAGGGCCGGTTGTTTGTGCAGTTAAATTCACGAACATCCGTAGAAGTCACAAGCGCTTCTGCCTCCCGTGTCTCCGCTCTCGATCGTCTCAGTGAGCGTCCTTTCTTCACCGGTTTTCCGGCAAAAGAGAAGTCGCAGAGGCTTAGCCGTTGGTGTCGGCATGTTGTAACAGAAGAAAGGCAAAGCCAATGGCTCTTTATGAACATGTGCTTCTTGCCCGCCAGGACATTTCCCAGCAGCAGGTCGACGCTCTCGTCGAACAGTACAAGGGTGTCCTCGAAGCTAATGGCGGCAAGGTCGGTAAGGTCGAAAGCTGGGGTCTGCGTCCCCTCACCTACCGTATCAAGAAGAATCGCAAGGCGTATTACACGCTCGTAAACATTGACGCTCCGGCTGCAGCCGTTGCCGAAATGGAACGCCAGATGCGCATCAACGAAGACGTTCTTCGTTTCCTCACCGTTCGCGTTGAAGAACACGAAGAAGGCCAGTCGGCCATGCTCACCCGCCGTGACGACCGTCGCGAACGCGATGGTGATGATCGTCCGCGTCGTCGTGAAGGCGGTTTCGACCGTGGTGATCGCGGTGACCGTGGTGATCGCGGCCCACGTCGCCCACGCGACAACGAAGCTGGTGAAGGAGCATAATCATGGTTGATATCAATCAGATCCCGACCCGTCGTCCTTTCCATCGCCGTCGCAAGACGTGCCCGTTCTCCGGCGCAAACGCACCGAAGATCGACTACAAGGACATCAAGCTTCTGCAGCGTTACATTTCCGAACGCGGCAAGATCGTTCCTTCCCGTATTACGGCTGTCAGCCAGAAGAAGCAGCGTGAACTCGCCAAGGCGATCAAGCGCGCTCGTTTCCTCGGCCTGCTGCCTTACGTTGTGAAGTAAGAACAAGATTCTGGGAGGCGTTCTCGCAGAGATTGCCTCCCACCCCCCCTTTCCTTCATTGCGATGGGCGCAACGAAGCGTAATAAAAACCCAAGTTGGGGCAGCGGCCTCTAACTGCACGAACCGGCAAGACCGGAGCAGGACAGCGAAACTGATGAAATTCAATGGAACCATTATCGGTATCGGCATATTGGCGGGGCTTGCCTCGGCCTTGATGTCGTCCGGCGTCATCGCCCAGGGTGGCGCGATGGCTGCTATGGCCATGGTTCTCTACTTCCTGACACCACTTCCCATCTTCGTTGTTGCCCTTGGCTGGGGTTCGAGCGCCGGTATCGTTGCCGCCGCCACAGCTACGGTTGCCGTCGGCGTTGTCGCCGTCCCGCTTGCAGCACTTCTGATGGCATTGACGAGCTTCATTCCCGCAGCAACCGGCGCCTATCTGTCCGGCCTCGCGCGGCCAGCCGAAGAACTCGGCGGACCGAAGGATGTTCTGGTCTGGTATCCGCTTTCAGACATTGTGTTCCGGCTTGCCATGATGGTGGCGCTCAGCTTCATCGTCATCGGTGCGATCCTGGGCTTTGGCCCGGACATGGCGCGCGAACTCGCAAATACGCTTATCGACCGGGTTGCTGAAGCCGATCCGCAGTTCACGGCCAGCGATGACATTCGCAACAATGTAACGTCGCTGCTGATGGTCGCCTTGCCTGCAATCCAGCCGGCAACCTGCCTCGCGATTCTCGTTGGCAATCTTTATCTGGCACAGCGCCTGATCTCCATGTCGGGTCGCCTGCGCCGTCCGCGTGATGACTGGCCCGCAACGCTGCGTATGCCGCGCCCGGCCCTGCTCGTCTTCGCGGTCGCTCTTGCGGTTGCATTTCTTCCCGGCGGCGCCGGATTGATCGCAACCGTCGTTGCCGGCGCGCTTAGCGCTGGTTTCATGATGTCAGGTCTTGCCATCATGCATTTCCGCACACGCGGCAAGGTATGGCGTCCGGTAGCGCTATGGCTCGCTTACTTTGCGATCATACTCTTCGCATTCCTGCTTTTCATCTTCATGGTTCTCGGACTTTTCGACACTTCGCGCGGCGCGCCGGTCTCGAAAATGCCGGGCGCTGACAGTCAGTAACCGAATCAGAAACTCGAAAGGAAACTCCAATGGAAGTCATTCTTCTGGAACGCATTGGCCGCCTCGGCCAGATGGGCGAAACCGTCAAGGTCAAGGACGGCTATGCCCGTAACTTCCTGCTCCCGCAGGGCAAGGCTCTTCGTGCCAACGAAGCCAACAAGAAGAAGTTCGAAGGCCAGCGCGCTCAGCTCGAAGCCCAGAACCTGGAGCGCAAGAACGAAGCTCAGGCCGTTGCTGAAAAGCTCAATGGCGAAAGCTTCATCGTTGTACGTTCGGCTGGTGAAACCGGCCAGCTCTACGGTTCCGTTTCGACCCGTGACATCGCCGACATCATCTCGGCCAATGGCTTCACCCTGCACCGCAACCAGGTTGAACTGAACCATCCGATCAAGACGATCGGCCTGCACGAAGTCTCGATTTCGCTGCATCCGGAAGTTCAGGTTCAGGTTACGGTCAACATCGCACGTTCGACCGAAGAAGCCGAACGTCAGGCAAAGGGTGAAGACCTGACCTCGATCGAAGCCATCTACGGCATCGAAGAACAGCCTCTGTCGGAAGAAGTTTTCGATGAAGAGGACGAAGCTGAAGATCAGGCTTAATTTAGCCACCTATTATCTATGGGAATGCAAAGCCAGACAGCACGCATTCCCATCGTGGTAAACTTTATATGATCGTGCCCGGCGGCCTCCGCCGGGCATTTTCTCTTTTCAGATCGGCAAAACTCCTTATTCTACATATTAGTATTGGATTGGAGAGGTGCTGACGGAAACGTCCGCGTTGCTTGGGCATTACTCCCGAGGCCGATTGACCGAGGGGATATTGCCTGAAAATCTGATGACAGAGCGGCTCTGATACTTATGCACCGCCGCCTGCCATGCAAACGCATGGACGTAAGCCTGCTTCGATCCCCAAGAGGAGATGGGGCCGATGTATGGAATGATGCGTACTGTTCTTTCGCATATGATTAAAACCGGCGACCTGACGGTCACCGATTCTAGTGGTGCGCTTACCCGGTACGGCGACAGGACTGGCGAACCAGTTCATATACACTTCAAGACGAAGCACGCCGAGCGGGCCGTAGCCCTCGACCCGGAGTTGAAACTCGCCGAGTGTTTCATGGATGGCGAGATCGATTTTTTGAAGGGCGGCATCTACACGCTCCTTCAGGTGGTATTCGAAAATACCGGGCCGACTGCGGCGACCGAACCGTGGATGAAAGTTCTGGCGAAGCTGCGCATTTTTTTCCGTCGCTTCCAGCAGATGAACACGATTTCGCGGTCTTCAAACAATATCAAAAGTCATTATGACCTTTCCGGTGAGCTCTACGATCTGTTTCTCGATCCCGACAAGCAATATTCCTGCGCCTATTTCGATCCGCCAAACGCTACACTCGCCGAGGCGCAGCTTGCCAAAAAGCGCCATATCGCGGCAAAATTGCTGGTGAAGGAAGGCGACAAGGTGCTCGATATCGGCTGCGGCTGGGGTGGTATGGGGCTCTATTTGGCTCGTTATCTCAAGGCCAATGTCACCGGCGTAACCTTATCCGAAGAGCAGCATGCCATTGCCAATCAGCGAGCGCAGGATGAAGGACTGGCCGACCGTGCGAAGTTCGAATTGACCGACTATCGCAACATCGACGACAAGTTTGACCGGCTGGTATCGGTTGGTATGTTCGAGCATGTTGGTGTCGGGCATTTCGCCGAGTATTTCCAGCACGTCGCTCGCCTGATGAAACAGGATGGCGTTTTCCTTCTGCATGCCATCGGACGCGCCGATGGGCCGGGAGCGACCAATCCGTTCATCCGCAAGTACATCTTTCCGGGCGGGTATATTCCGGCACTTTCTGAGGTTCTGCCGCATATCGAAAAGGCCGGGCTCTATGTCACCGACGTAGAAATCCTGCGGCTTCATTATGCGGAAACGCTGAAGGCTTGGCGGGAAGCATTCATGGCCAATCGCGACAAGGCCAAGGCGCTTTATGACGAGCGTTTCTGCCGCATGTGGGAGTTTTATCTGGCGGCGTCTGAAAGCGCTTTCCGCTGGCAGAACATGATGGTGTTCCACATTCAGATCGCCCACAAACAGGAATCCGTTCCGCTGACCCGCAACTATATTGAGGCCGAGGAAAAGCGTCTCAAGCGCCTCGACAGCGCCCCCAAAGGTGCCAACAGCGAGGGTCGAGCGGTCAAGAAAAGCATGAACGCCTGAGGTGAAGCCGATCTGCTATAAATAAGGCGGGCTGTTCCGTTGGAGCAGCCCGCTTTCTCTGATCTTATTCCGGCTTTGGCACGCCTGCTTCCCATTTGTCCCAATGGGTGACGATGTCGTTCACGACCGGAGCGCCGACGAGGTAGATGTTTTCGACCGTTTCCGCAAAACCACCTGCCGTTTCGCCCGGCGCTGGATCCAGATGCTGCAGCGTGGTTTCTTTCGGATTCCCCTGATCGAAGTTCACCGAACCGCGTAGGCTGAGGATGCGGTCTGTACCGTGCTGCCGCTTGATAACGAGCGCAAGCGCTGCGGCTTCCATTTCGGTGGCGAGATAGTCGTCGGCACCATAAAGCTTGGCGATATACTGAGCCTCTTTCGACAATCCGGGACCGTGGAAGAATGTATCCCCGGTCATATGCGTGCCCGTCTTCAATGCCGGTTTCGCCTGCGCAGCCTTGTCGGGATAACGCATGCGATACGCCTGGGCCTCGGGCGAATCGCGAAGCTCCACATTGGAGCCCAAACGCATTGCCGCCGCGACCAAATCAGGATTAAGCCTGAAAACACGATACTCTTCATATCCCTTTCGTGGGATGAAGACCGGTTCGCCCGGCTTGCCTTCTTCCGGTGCCCAGCGATGGCCCAGATCGTAATCGACGAGCCACGTCGCCCAGCTGACATCACCTATTGTACCGCGTGAAGGTGGCGTGCCTGCCACACCGGACAGGATATAATAAGCTTTGGAGAAGTCGAAGGCTGGGTCGAGCATGATTGCCTGCATGCTGGCCGAGGAGTTCACCTTGCCCATGCCGAGAACTGAGCCGCACACACCGTCATCGTTGCAATAAACGGGTTTCAGCGCTCCTTTAACTTCGATGGGCTTCGCATCCTTCCAGTAATGCTCATACCACCGTTGAAACTCACCGGCCCGGTCGCCCCTGTTCTGACCGATCTCGAACATGGCGGCGATAAACACTTTGACCTTGATCGGTTCCGAGGCTGCCGACGAAGCCGTTGATGAAGAAAAGAGAGCCAATGCTGTCAGAAGCCAGGCTGCAATGGTGCGGTGTCGCATGAATATTCCTCGTGAATGTAAGCCGGGCTTTGCTTTGAATGCCCGCACAGATCAGGGAGCTTTGGGTTGGGAGAAGATTAATATCGCCGATTGCTCCCCGCAATCTCCGTCAATAGGAAGTGCATAAAGGCAACGCCTGAACTGTGGATCAGTGTGAATCATGGTATAGGTTTTTTCTTCCAGCAGGAATCATCCGAAGCTGCGTTGCGTTTGGCATCGCTTGAGGGCTAGCTGGGTGCATCAGGGACAGGAATAAGAATCATGGCGGAAGCGGCGGTACGCAAACTCGACGATGCGCGGGATCAGAAAGACGCGCTTTATCGGGAAGCACCCCATAATATTGAAGCGGAACAGGCGCTGCTGGGCGCGATCCTGATCAATAACGATGCCTTTTACCGGGTATCGGACTTCCTCAAGTCAACCCATTTCTTCGAGCCTCTGCACCGTCGCATCTATGAGATCACGACTGACCTCATTCGCGTCGGCAAGATGGCCAATCCCGTAACGATGAAGACCTTCCTGCCGACCGAAGGCAAGGTGGGCGATCTCACGATCTTCCAATATGTGACCCGTCTCGCAACCGAAGCCGTCACCATTATCAATGCGGAGGATTACGGCCGCGCGATTTACGATCTGGCGACGCGTCGCGCGCTGATTGGCATTGGCGAGGACATGGTGAACGTTGCCTATGATGCGCCTGTCGACATGGCACCGCAGGAGCAGATTGAAGACGCCGAACGCCGCTTGTTCGAACTTGCCGAAACCGGTCGCTATGACGGCGGCTTTCAGGCATTCAAGGACGCGGTTACAACCGCTGTCGACATGGCCAATGCCGCCTTCATGCGTGACGGGCATCTTTCCGGTGTTTCCACCGGCATCCATACGCTTGATGGCAAGATGGGCGGCTTGCAGCCTTCCGACTTGATTATCCTCGCCGGTCGTCCGGGTATGGGCAAGACCTCGCTTGCCACCAACATCGCGTTCAACATCGCGAATGCCTATGAAAGCGAACAGCAGGCCGATGGTAGCATAAAAGCCATAAATGGTGGCGTCGTTGGCTTCTTCTCGCTCGAAATGTCGGCCGAACAGCTCGCAACCCGTATTATTTCCGAGCAGACAGAAGTGTCTTCCTCGAAGATCCGTCGTGGTGACATCACCGAAACCGATTTCGAAAAGCTCGTCGCCTGCTCGCAGGTAATGCAGAAAATCCCGCTCTATATCGACCAGACCGGTGGCATCTCGATTGCGCAGCTTGCAGCGCGTGCACGCCGCCTGAAGCGCCAGCGTGGCCTTGACGTTCTGGTGATCGACTACGTACAGTTGATGACCGGTTCGTCGAAGGCCTCAGCGCAGAACCGCGTGCAGGAAATCACCGAAATCACTACCGGCCTCAAGGCACTCGGCAAGGAACTCAACGTTCCGATCATTGCGCTTTCACAGCTCTCCCGTCAGGTTGAAAGCCGCGACGATAAGCGCCCACAACTCTCCGACCTTCGTGAATCGGGCTCCATCGAGCAGGACGCCGACGTGGTGCTTTTCGTGTTCCGCGAGGAATATTACGTCAAGAACCTCGAACCGCGTGATGAATTCGATCCGAAATATGAAGAATGGAAGCAGCACTTTGAAAAAGTGCGCGGCACTGCTGACGTCATCATCGCCAAGCAGCGTCACGGACCGACCGGCACCGTCAAGCTCGCCTTCCAGTCTGAGTTTACGCGATTTGCAGATCTGGCCGAGGGTTCCTATCTGCCGGATCAGTATGAATAGTAAGATCACGATCAAGATGGAGCGCGTCTGATGGCGAAAGCGCGCGTTCAATTCATCTGCCAGAATTGCGGCGCGGTTCATTCGCGCTGGGCGGGTAAGTGCGATTCCTGCGGTGAGTGGAACACGCTTGTCGAGGAAGGCACCAATAGCGGCATCGGGTCTGGTCCCGGCGCCATATTGTCCAAGCGCAAAGGTCGCGCCGTTGCCCTCACCTCCCTGTCTGGCGACATCGAAGATGCGCCACGCATCATTTCTGGTATTAGCGAGCTTGACCGGGTTACCGGCGGCGGTTTTGTGCGCGGTTCAGCCCTTCTGATCGGTGGCGATCCCGGGATCGGCAAATCCACGCTGTTGACGCAGGCTGCAGCCGCCCTTTCCAATCGTGGCCATCGCATTGTTTATGTTTCAGGCGAAGAAGCCGTCGCGCAGATACGTCTGCGTGCGCAGCGTCTCGGTGTGGCATCGTCAGCGGTGGAACTTGCTGCCGAAACCAACGTCGAAGACATCATCGCTACCATTTCTGATACCAAGCGACCCGATCTCGTCATCATCGATTCGATCCAGACGCTCTGGACCGATATGGCAGATTCTGCTCCCGGCACGGTCACGCAGGTGCGTTCGTCGGCACAAGCCATGATCCGCTATGCCAAGCAGACTGGTTCCGCAGTCGTGCTGGTGGGACATGTTACCAAAGACGGCCAGATTGCAGGCCCTCGCGTGGTCGAACATATGGTCGATGGTGTCCTCTATTTCGAAGGTGAAGGCGGACATCACTATCGCATCCTGCGCACGGTGAAGAACCGTTTCGGCCCCACCGACGAGATCGGTGTCTTCGAGATGTCCGATGGTGGGCTGCGTGAGGTTTCCAACCCGTCCGAGCTTTTCCTTGGAGAGCGTAACGCCAAGGCTCCAGGTGCAGCTGTCTTCGCCGGCATGGAAGGCACGCGCCCGGTGCTGGTGGAGATACAGGCGCTTGTCGCCCCCTCCTCGCTCGGCACCCCGCGTCGTGCGGTCGTCGGCTGGGACGGCGGACGACTTGCCATGATCCTCGCCGTGCTCGAATCGCATTGCGGCGTTCGTTTCGGCCAGCACGATGTCTACCTGAATGTCGCGGGCGGTTATCGTATCAGCGAGCCTGCCGCCGATATAGCTGTGGCTGCTGCACTGGTTTCATCCATGGCCGGTATTGCCCTTCCGCCAGATTGTGTTTATTTCGGCGAAATCAGCCTTTCCGGTGCTGTTCGCGCGGTGACGCATGCAGTACAGAGGCTCAAGGAAGCCGAGAAACTCGGTTTCCGGCAGGCAGAAGTGCCCGGCGGCAGTGGCGAACTTTGGAAAGATCGCAACTTCCGGCTTATGGAAACTTCGGCTCTGCCCGACCTTGTTGCGCGCATCGCGGCTTCGGGCTCCGGAAAGAAGCAATAAATCTGGAATTTTATGACTGGAAGAATCTGTCAACCTTCCGGTGATAAGCTCCAGCATCTTTGACTGCCCTGCGTATTAAAGTGATTGCGCATAATAACTGAGGACAGGCAGAATGCCGATAACCATGCTTGATGGAATTCTACTCGGGATAACGCTGGTTTCAGCCGTTTTGGCGATGGTGCGCGGTTTTTCCCGCGAGGTGCTGTCGCTGGTATCGTGGGCGGCAGCGGCCGCTGCGGCCTACCTTTTCTACCAGCCGGTTCTGCCTTTCGTGCAGCCCTATATTAACAACGAAACCATCGCGAAGATTGCCGCCGCTGGCGCCGTCTTCCTCGTCGTGCTGATCGTCGTTTCGCTGATCACCATGAAGATCGCCGATTTCATCATCGACAGCCGTATCGGCGCGCTTGACCGCACGCTCGGCTTCCTGTTCGGCGGAGTGCGCGGTGTGCTTCTCGTTGTCGTTGCTATGCTGTTCTTCAACTGGCTCGTCCCGACGAACCAGCCAACCTGGGTGACGAACGCGAAATCGAAGCCAATGCTCGATTCGTTCGGCCAGCAGCTGATCGACCTTCTGCCAGCTAATCCCGACCAGATGATCGACAAGTTCAAGCCGCAGCAGAACGCTCCAGCGTCCGGCGAGCAGGAAGAAGCGCCGGTTCCCGACGATACGCCTGCACAGCAATAAGCTGTTCCGAGATATCGAGAAGCCGTCGGCCCCGCTGGCGGCTTTTTCAATTCTGGAGACAAAAGCCGACTGATGTGAAATGCCAAAATGACGTTCACACATTGTCATTTCGGTTTCGCGATCATATTTCAGGCGGGAATTTGCGAGATTATTCGCCGGCATCGTGCGATACTAATGTTCATGAGACTATATCGACGCAGCGGTGAACTCTTCGCTTTTAACAAAAAGCTATCTTGTGATAGAGAGGCGCTTGAAGTCTTTACGCATGTCGTTATCGGAAAACCGGTCTCCACTTTTCCGCGACATGCTTTAGTTGCCTCTGCAATCGAAAGGCCTTGCGGCAATGACCAGCCATTCTTCTGAAAATGCCTCCTTTATGCTGGACGAAGACACCCTGCATGAAGAATGCGGCGTATTTGGCATACTTGGCCATGAAGACGCAGCCGCGCTGACCGCATTGGGCCTGCATGCCCTCCAGCATCGCGGGCAGGAAGCCGCCGGTATCGTTTCCTATCACAATCGCCGTTTTCATTCCGAACGCCATATGGGCCTCGTCGGCGATCATTTCACCGATGCAGCAACGCTGAACCGCCTGCCCGGCGACCGTGCCATCGGTCATGTGCGCTACTCCACCACCGGCGAGACGATCCTGCGCAATGTGCAGCCATTGTTCGCGGAACTGGAAGTCGGCGGCATTGCCATTGCCCATAACGGCAATTTCACCAACGGCATAACGCTGCGCAAACAACTGATTGCTTCCGGCGCGATCTTCCAGGCGACGTCCGATACCGAAGTCGTGCTGCATATGATCGCCCGTTCGCGCCATGCATCCTCGTCCGACCGTTTCGTCGATGCCATTCGTCAGGTCGAAGGCGGTTACGCCATGCTGGCGCTGACCCGCACCAAGCTGATTGCCGCGCGTGACGTAATCGGCATCCGCCCGCTTGTCATGGGTGAGCTCGACGGCAAGCCTATCTTCTGCTCGGAAACCTGTGCCCTCGACATTATCGGCGCGAAATATGTTCGCGACGTCGAAAATGGCGAAGTGATCATCTGCGAGATCCAGAAGGACGGCTCCATCACCATCGAATCCATCAAGGCCGAAAATCCACAGCCGGAACGGCTCTGCCTGTTCGAATATGTCTATTTCGCCCGCCCCGACTCCGTCGTCGGCGGTCGCAGCGTGTATGTCGCGCGCAAGAATATGGGCATGGAGCTTGCCAAGGAAGCCGGTATCGAAGCTGATGTTGTCGTGCCGGTGCCTGATGGCGGCACGCCTGCCGCTCTCGGCTTCGCGCAGGCAAGCGGCATTCCGTTCGAATATGGCATCATCCGCAACCATTATGTGGGCCGTACCTTTATCGAGCCGACTCAGCAAATTCGTGCACTGGGCGTCAAGCTGAAGCATTCAGCCAATCGCGCCATGATCGAAGGCAAGCGCGTCGTGCTGGTGGATGATTCCATTGTGCGCGGCACCACATCGGTCAAGATCGTTCAGATGATCCGCGATGCGGGCGCAAAGGAAGTGCATATCCGCGTGGCAAGTCCAATGATTTACCATCCGGATTTCTACGGTATCGACACCCCCCATGCCGATAAGCTGCTGGCCAACCAGCACAAAGACCTGGAATCCATGTGCCGCTACATCGGCGCGGATTCTCTGGCATTTCTTTCCATCGACGGGCTCTACAAGGCCGTTGGCGGGAAGCCACGAGATCCGAAAGCACCGGCTTTCACCGATCATTACTTCACGGGCGAATATCCGACCCGCCTCCTCGATCAGGAAGGCGAGAGCAATGTGCATACGCTGTCGCTGCTCGCAAGCAACGGCTGATCGCCCGATTCTTCACGCAGGCGGCCCAAAAGGCCGCCTGTTTCATGTTTTTGCATCATATGGGGACTAGATGAGCATCGACCTTACGGGCCGCATCGCACTGGTAACAGGCGCATCGCGCGGTATTGGCTATTTTCTTTCACTTGAACTGGCAAAACGCGGCGCACATGTAATCGCAGTCGCTCGCACCGTCGGCGGACTTGAAGAGCTGGACGACGATATCCGCAAACTGGGTGGCAATGCGACGCTGGTGCCTCTCGATATTACCGATATGGAAGCTATTGATCGCCTCGGCGGCTCCATTCATGAGCGCTGGGGTAAGCTAGATATCATGGTTGCCAATGCGGGTGTCCTCGGCACGATCTCGCCGATCGGCCATGTCGAGGCCAAGACGTTCGAGAAGCTCATGAACGTCAATGTCACCAGCGTATGGCGTCTTATTCGGTCCACCGATCCGCTGCTTCGGGCTTCCGACGCGGGACGTGCCATTCTGCTCTCCTCCGGTGTGGCACATACCTGCCGCGCCTTCTGGGGGCCGTATGCTGCCTCGAAAGCTGCTGTCGAAGTCATGGCGCGCAGCTGGGCCGAAGAAACGAAGCAGATGAAGCTCAAGATCAACTCGGTCAATCCGGGCGCCACCCGCACGGCAATGCGCGCGCAGGCGATGCCGGGCGAAGATCCAGAGACGCTGCCAACACCACAGTCGGTCGCAGAAAAGATCGTCAAGCTCGCCGATCCGGCACTTGACGTCACGGGCAAGCTTTTCGACGTACGTCAGGACCGCTTCCTCGACTATCATCTGCCGAGCTGATTTCGGTCCTCCGGCCTTGCCTATATGCAAGGCCGGTTCTATGTATTTACTTATTAATGTTTCCCGCCTGGCCATCTGTTGGCTCTTTTTTCAGCGGGCATTTCTCCCCCCTTAGACCCCTTTTTCACGTGCTGCCAAATTTGGCGCGCGTTCCCTTTGCTATTGGAGGACTTATGACCAATGATCACCAGCGTTTCATTATCATCAGCGGCGGGCCCGGATCAGGCAAAAGCACACTGATCGATGCACTCGAAAGGCAGGGCTTTCCCCGCACTGTGGAGGCTGGACGTGCCATCATTCAGGATCAGGTCGCTATCGGCGGCAATGCCCTGCCCTGGAGTGACCGCGCGCTTTTTGCGGAGCTAATGCTTTCATGGGAAATGCGCTCGCACGCGATGGCGAAACAACAGCCCGGGACGGTCCTCTTCGACCGCGGTGTTCCTGACGTAATCGGCTATCTGATGCTGTGTAACCTGCCCGTTCCGCAGCATATGGAAGAAGCCGCACGGCAGTTTCAGTACAACAGAACAGTGTTTCTCGCTCCGCCATGGGCGGAAATCTTTGGTCATGATGCTGAGCGGAAGCAGGATTTCGAGGAAGCCGCACGCACATTCGAGGCGATGGATAAAACCTACAGACGGCTTGGATATGAAATCGCGCTCCTGCCAAAATCATCGGTCGAGGAGCGCGTTGGTTTCATCAAACAGGCATTGCCATCAGTTTTCCTCTGACGGTGTATCCTCTTCGGTCCCGGCTTCTTCCTCCGCTTTTCGGTCAGCGGCTTCGCGCTTGTTCCAGGCAGCCAGACTGAACGGAAGAAATACGAGATAGGCGAGCGCCGTGAGGCTCAATGTCTGCCAGGTAAAACTCATCAGGAACGCGACGTAAACTACCACGAACAGGATGAGCGGCATGACGATATCGCGCCGGACAAGGCTTCCGGCGGACTTACCATTATAGACCGGCAGGCGGCTTACAAGCAGAAACGCGATTGCGACGGTATAGATCGCCACGCCGAAAGCGAGCGCCCGCGTTGGTGTCAGACCAAGAAAGCCGAGGTAGACCGGCAACAGGACAAGCATGGCGCCTGCCGGTGCAGGCACACCGATGAAATAATTGCTCTGCCATGCCGGACGGTTCGGGTCTTCGAGCATGACATTGAAACGCGCAAGCCGCAGGCAGCAGGCGATGGCATAAAGAAGTGCAGCAATCCAGCCGAACGAGCGCGCCTGATCGAGCATAAAGGCATAGAGCACCAGAGCGGGCGCGACACCGAAATTGACGATATCGGCGAGCGAATCCATCTGCGCGCCGAACTTCGATGATCCCTTCATCATGCGAGCAACGCGCCCATCTATGCCATCGAGAAAGGCTGCGACGAGGACCATCACGACAGCAAGCTCGAAGCGGTTCTCGAAAGCCAGACGGATGCCGGTAAGACCAGCACAGATGGCGAGAACCGTTATGACATTGGGAATGACGATACGTAGCGGTATCTGCGACAGCTTGGGGCCGCGCGATGAATCCACGCGGCCATTGGGCTCAAAAGGCGGAAAGGGCGTCTCCATCGGCTCAGCCGATCCGCACCACAGGTTCGCCGCGCACGCTGCCGTAATCGGCCAGCACGGTTTCACCGGCGACTGCCGTCTGGCCAACTGCAACACGAACGATCGCATCGGCAGGAAGATAGACATCGACGCGCGATCCGAAACGGATCAGGCCGAACCGCTCGCCCACGGACAAATCATCATCCTCGTTCGACCAGCAAACGATGCGCCGCGCGACCAGACCGGCAATCTGGACAACACCGATCTTGCCATGCGGGCTTTCGATCAGGACGCTGTTGCGTTCGTTTTCCGTGCTGGCCTTGTCCAGTTCCGCGTTGAGGAACTTGCCCGGACGATGCACGACCTTCTCGATCTTGCCACGCACCGGAGACCGGTTGATGTGAACCGAGAACACATTCATGAAAACCGACACGCGCATACGTGGTTCAGCGCCGAGATCCAGCTCGGCTGGTGGCACAGCCGGACCGACGAAGGAAACCTTGCCGTCAGCAGGACTGATGACCAAATCATCGTCCATCGGCGTCACGCGCTCCGGATCACGATAGAAGTAGATGCACCAGACGGTCAGCACCATGCCGATCCAGAACAACGGGTCCCAAAGCCAGCCCAGAATTAGCGAAACCACGAAAAAGCCCGCGATAAACGGATAGCCTTCCCGATGGATCGGCACGAAAGTATTGCGGATGGTGTCAGTAAGGCTCATCGCTCTTCCTTTGAGTTTGGCCGTTATTTACCTCATCCTGTTCAGAATCGAAATCCATTTCGCAAATTATTCACGGCTGTTAGGGCACGTGATCGCGCCCTAATATAACTAGCTGCCGATAAACTGCCTATTCCGCCGCCGGAACACCACGTGTGACGATACCCAATTCGTCACTTTCGCGAACCTGACGCAGACGCTCTTCCGCCTCATCCGCCTCGCGCTGACGAGCCCACATGGACGCGTAAAGCCCCTTATGCTTGAGGAGCATGCGGTGGGTGCCGCGCTCGGCAATCAGACCGTCCTTCAGAACGATGATCTCATCCGCACTGATGACGGTCGACAGACGGTGCGCGATGACTAGCGTGGTACGCCCACGGCTAACGATGTCGAGTGCAGACTGGATTTCCTGCTCGGTCGCGGTATCGAGCGCGGAGGTCGCCTCATCGAGGATCAGGATTGGAGGCGCTTTCAGGATCGTGCGCGCAATGGCTACACGCTGTTTCTCACCGCCCGAAAGCTTGAGGCCGCGTTCGCCAACCATGGCCTGATAGCCTTCCGGCAGATGCTTGATGAAGCCAGAAATCTGCGCCAGCTCAGCCGCCTTTTCCACTTCTTCGGTCGTGGCATCAGGACGGCCATAGCGAATGTTGTAAGCGATCGTATCGTTGAACAGCACAGTGTCCTGCGGCACCATGCCAATGACCTTGCGCAGGCTTTCCTGCGTGACGTCGCGGACGTCCTGCCCGTCGATGGAAACCGATCCCGACTGGACATCATAGAAGCGAAACAGCAGTCGCGAGATCGTGGATTTACCCGCACCCGACGGTCCGACTATCGCCACCGTCTTTCCTGCCGGAACTTCAAAACTGATGCCCTTGAGGATCGGGCGGTTCGCATCATAGGCAAAATTCACATCATCGAAACGGATTGCGCCGTGATTGATTTTCAATGCTGGTGCATTGGGCTTGTCGACGACTTCCTGCTTCACATCAAGGAGATCGAACATCTGCTCGATATCGGTCAAACCCTGACGAATTTCGCGATAGATGAAACCGATGAAATTGAGCGGGATGGATAGCTGCATCAGCATGGCATTAATGAAAACGAAGTCGCCGATGGATTGCGTTCCGGCCCGGACTTCCAACGCTGACATGACCATGACCACCGCCATGCCGACACCAAAGATTACGGCCTGACCGAAGTTCAGCCAGCCAAGCGACGTCCATGTCTGGGTTGCAGCCTTTTCATAGCGAGCCATCGAAGCATCGAAGCGCTTTGCTTCCATGTTCTCGTTGCCGAAATATTTGACGGTTTCAAAGTTGAGCAGCGAGTCGATTGCCTTGGTATTGGCATCCGTATCGGAGTCGTTCATTTCGCGGCGAATATTGATGCGCCAGTCGCTCGCCTTGATCGTAAACCACGTATAGAGCCAAACCGTCGCCGCAACCACGAGCAGATAGGAAATGCCGTACGCGAAGGCGAAAATCACCGCCGTCAGCGCAAACTCAAGAATGGTGGGCAGGGTGTTGAGGATCGTGAAACGAACAATCGTTTCAATGCCCTTGGTGCCGCGCTCAATGACCCGCGAAAGTCCGCCCGTGCGCCGTTCAAGATGGAACCTGAGCGACAGCTGGTGCATGTGCACGAAGGTTCGGTAGGCCAGCTGGCGTACCGCATATTGCCCGACGCTTGCAAACAATGCATCGCGAAGCTGGTTGAGGCCAGCCTGTACGATCTTGGCGCCGTTATAAGCCAGCACAAGCATCACTGCGCCGACCAGAAACAGCGGGATATAATCCGGCGGGTTCAATTGACCGGTCAAGGCATTCGTCACCCATTTGAAGAAATAGGGCACGAGGATGAGCACGATCTTGGAAATCACCAGATAGAACGTGGCCCAGACGACGCGCATACGCAGATCGGGCCTGTCGGACGGCCACATATAGGGCCAGAGATTTCGCAGTGTCTTGAACGTTTCGCCGGAGTCGGCGGAAACCGTTTTGGGGGAACTCATGGTGCGTTCTTTCAAGTCGGTGGGCTCAAGCGATTTCGTACGAGATGAAACTCCGTCATCGCTCTATCTCTTTGTTTTCACGCATGTCTTTATCCCGAAACCGGTTCACACTTTCGGGAGACATGCTCTAGCCGCAGCATCTGCTCTTGAAGGAAGCAAAATGCGTGCGGACAGCGTTTAGTTGCTGCCAGTTGACGCTGTAACGCGAGGACTGGCGCTCAGGCCGATAATCGATAAGACCGGCCTGCACGAGCACCTTGAGGTGTTGGGAAACCGTCGATTGCGCAAGGTCGAGCTTGCCGACAATATCCTTGCAGCAGCAAGCGTCCTCCATCATCAACTGGCGGATAATGCGAATGCGGACAGGATGGCCCAGCGCGGCGCAAATGCGCGCTGCCGCTTCATCGTCAATGCCAAGCTGCGCCAGATCGGCGACAGTTTCGGTCGAGCTTTTGTCCAGAACTATCTTCATCGTATATCGACGATATACGATTATGCTCTGAAGTTCAAGATTTGGAGACGTTCATTCCAGAAACGACCGCCAAAACGGAAACACACTATCGTGACTGACGCTTATTGCTGAAGCGCACCTCCCTGCGTTGGGAGCCGCGCTTCAGTTCCATGAACTCTCCGTCAGTTAGCTCTATCTTCCAACTGGCGTTTGGCCTCGCCATCGCCCAAGGGTTCCTTCGGCATGTTGAATACCTGACCCGGCCAGATGAGATCTGGATTGCGGATTTGGTCGCGGTTGGCGAGATAGATCGTCGTATATCGCGTACCCTTGCCATAGGCGCGCTTGGATATCGTCCAGAGATTATCCCCACGCCGAATGATGACGGAGCCATCGACTTTCTGCAGTGGAGTTGCCGACGAAGCGGCCGCATCACCAATCGCTTCCGATGCAGCCGCCGTCTGACCGTCCGTGTCGGAAGCAACAGCCGAGACATTCTCGCCAGCTTCGCGATGGAACGGGACCCGGGCTGTGGCCAGAACCTGATTGGCATTGTCGAGCAGGTCGGCGCGAATGATGTAATCACCAACGCTGAGCGGTTGTTTGCTCTGCACGAGGAAACGGCCATCAGGCGAAATGAGGCTTGCGCCAAGCAATGTATCATTGGCGTGGACGATCACGCGATTGCCGCCCTTGGCTTTACCCGCCACGAAAACAGCCTGACCTTCAATCTCCACAGCCTCGATTGCAATCGGCAAATCCTGTGCAGGTTTGGCTTCCGGCTTGTCTGCCTTGGTCGCAGCTGCAGGGTTAGCTTCCGCATTGTCCTGTGGCTTCTCTGCCGTTTCTGGCTTGGTAATCAGGCGGCTCGCCTGCCCCGGCTCCTCAACCAGCGCCAACACCTGCCCCGACTTGGTTTCAGGCACCGACACGATGGCGGTCTGCGCGGAAGTGGCGACATTGTTGTCAGCACCAGTTGAACGCAAGACCAGCTGATGATCACCTGCCTTCAAAGGATTATCCAGAACAATGGCAAAATCCCCATTGGCTCCGGCCTTGGCTTTGCCCACAACGGTGGCACCTGCGACAACCTCGATATCAGCGTTGGGAAGGGACTTACCTGCGATCACGACCGAACCGTCAGGCTCGACACGAAGGAGATCGAAAACCGGCGTTTTGCTGGCCTGCTCTGCGGGAGCGGCATCAGTCTGCTTGGCTGGCTCTTCGGATTGCACGCCTTGCGGCTTCGCATCGTTTGCCGCAGCATCGCCCGCAGGCTTGGCAGCGTCTGGCGTCTTCGTCTCGGATGGCGTTGCTTCTGGCTGCGCTGGCGCATTGCTCGAAGCTGGTGCAGTGGCATTAGGTTGCGGGGCTTCAACGCGGGATCGTGTTGCATTCCAATAGAGGCCGAGCCCGGCGACGATTGCGACGAGCCCGATACCGAGCAATCCTAAACTGTTCTTTTGCATTTCGCTTCGAAATCCACGCCAGAGACTATAATAGCGGGTTTATAGCTTTTGGCTTCCCCCTACAAGGAATCTGCACCGAAACAGCAAAAGGTACGAGGCTTTTTATTAGCTAGGTTACTGTTCTACACAGTTTGTCGGCTTTGATTGGTCCGGATCGTCCATAAGGTTATAGAGATCGGCCGTTTCACCCTTGGTCCACCAGATGTAGACGCCACCGGCATATTTGGCTCCAGACCCTGAAATGACGTTGGAAGCAACGATAGTCTCGTCTTCAAGCTCCAGCTCAGCAAGCGAAATATCACCGGCATTGTAGTAGGTTACTGAGACATTCTTCTCGCCACATTTATACAGAACGGAGTTGGTCGTTACTTCGGTATCGTCCGGCAGTTTGATGTTGATCTCGCCAGCCGATGCGGATGATGCCGCAAAGGTGAGCCCGAGAAACACAACCCAGTTCTTCATATCCAATCCACTTCTCAATCTGGAGTACATACAGATTGAGATATAACAATCACCGTGAATGTCCACCCAATCTTCACTGCAAAATGAAATCGCAGACGCTTGACGCTGAAAGGTCAAAAGCGCACAAGAAAATCATGTCTGAGATTCGATCCATCTGTGTTTATTGCGGCTCGTCTACGGGCCTGAATCCCATCTATCGCGAAGCGGGCGTCACACTCGGCCGGTCCATCGCCGAACACGGTCTGCGCCTTGTTTATGGCGGTGGCACGCGCGGCATCATGGGCGCGGTTGCGCAAGGCGTGATGGAGGCCGGCGGCGAAGTCACCGGCATCATTCCGACCTTCCTGCTCGACAAGGAAGCGAGCCTTGAAAAGGCCGAACAGCTAACCGAACTTATCGTCGTGGGTGACATGCATGAGCGCAAACACCTCATGTTCCAGAAGTCGGATGCGTTCGTCACCCTTCCCGGTGGCATCGGCACGGTCGAGGAAATCGTGGAGATGATGACCTGGGCGCAGCTCGGCAAGCATCGCAAGCCGATGGTGTTCGCTAACATCAACAATTTCTGGCAGCCTATGCTTTCGCTTCTTGAGCACATGACGACCGAAGGCTTCCTGCACACCGCACATCAGGTGAAGCCATTGGTCATCGACAAGGCGGAGGACATCGTTCCCGCCATTATCGCTGCCAACGGCAAGTCGCATGAAGGTGACCAGAAGATCATCGAAAAGATGTGATTGCGGCTTTCGCCCAAAACACAAAATCAAGTAACAAGGGCGGAGTGATCCGCCCTTAATTTTATCCGGGAGGGGTTGATGAAGACGATCGGGCTTATAGGCGGGATGAGCTGGGAAAGCTCACAGGAATATTATCGTATCATCAATCAGGAGATCCGCGCACGGCTCGGCGGCACGCACTCCGCCAAGAGCCTGATGTGGTCGATGGATTTTGGTGAAATCGAGCAGCTTCAGCATCAAGGCAAATGGGACGAGCTGACCAGACACATGATCGAGGCCGCGCAGAACCTTGAAAAGGGTGGCGCGGATTTCATCCTGATCTGCACCAACACCATGCATAAAATGGCCGCTGACGTTGAAAACGCCACATCGATCCCCCTTGTGCATATTGCTGACCCGACGGCGGAGAAGATCAAGGCCGCAGGCTTGTCCAAAGTCGGGTTGTTAGGCACCGCCTTCACGATGGAGCAGGATTTCTACAAAGGCCGCCTCGCAGCCAAACACGGGCTTGAGGTTGTGACGCCCGACAATGCCGACCGCAAAATCGTGCATGACATCATCTATCAGGAACTGGTCGTCGGCGAAGTACGCAGTGCATCACGCGAAAAATACCGCACTGTCATCAATCGTCTGGTTGAGCGCGGGGCCGAAGCCATCATTCTCGGCTGCACCGAAATCATGCTGCTCATCGGTCAGCAGGATAGTCCGGTGCCGGTGTTCGACACAACGCAACTGCATGCAGAAGCGGCAGTGGATTGGGCGTTGATTTAAACACTCACTTCTTCACCAGCGTCGCCACAGCTTCAACATGTGGCGACCAGAGGAACTGATCAATCGGCGTGACACGCGTGACGCGATAGCCGCCCTTCACCAGAATGGCGAGGTCGCGGGCGAGCGTCACCGGATTGCACGAAACCGCGACAACCTTCTCCACCTTGGATTTTGCCAGTTCAAGCGCCTGTTCTTCCGCACCTGCGCGCGGAGGATCGAAAACCACAGCATTATAGGGCAATAATTCCTTCGGCATCAGCGGACGGCGGAACAGGTCGCGACGTTCGACTGAAACGGGCTTCAAGCCCTGCACATGGCGCACGCCACGGTCGAGAGCCGCAAGGGCCAGCGCGTCGTTTTCAACGGCATGAACTGCACTTTTTTCTGCAATCCGCAGCGCAAATGTGCCGACACCGCAGAAGAGATCTGCAACGCGTTTTGCTTTGCCAAGATGCGAAAGGACGAGCGAAACCATTGCTTCCTCGGCATCTGCCGTTGCCTGCAGGAAGCAACCCGGCGGAACCGGAACCGGAACCTTGCCGAAATGGATGAGCGGCTTCTTCGGCTCCACGATGATCTCGCCTTCATGCGAAAGGCGCGCGAAGCCCTTTTCCATGACAAGCGCAGTTAGCGCGCGCCGTTGCTCATCGCTCAGCTTGCCGCAACCGCTTGCCGCAAGATCGAGGCCGGATTCCGTCTGCGTCGCTGCCAGCTTGAACGGTTTGGAGCCGGGTGCAATCAAGGCCCCAACTTCACGCAGATCGTCAAGCCGCGCAATGATTTCCGGCACCGTGACCGCACATTCGGCGATATCGATGATTTCATGGCTGAGGTGACGGTTGAAGCCGAGCAACACGCCCTTCTCCGTCTTGCGCGCCGCAAAAACAGCACGGCGGCGTGTCCGCGGCTGGCAAGCCACCAGCGGTGCAACCTCCGCGTCGATCCCCCTGCCCTTCAGCGCGGAGACAACCAGTTCTCGCTTCCACAGGCGATAGGGTTCATCCTGCCAATGCTGCAGCGCGCAGCCGCCGCAATCCTCGAAATGCTGGCAGGCAGGCGCCTGCCGTTCAGGCGATGTTTCGAGAAGCGCCATAACCGTCGCGCGGTTCTTGTCGCGCGCAACATTGGCCACTTCACCCGGCAGTGTGAAAGGCACATAAATCTGGCCATCAGGAAGGTTGGCGACGCCATCGCCGCCCGCACCAATCGAGCGGATTGTTATTTGCCCCATTGTCTGCGTTGTCATCGGTCCTTCTTTCCTGCCAGGAGATATTCACGATTGCCATCGCCGCCTTCGATGGGCGACGGGCAGAGGCCGAGCGCGCGCCAGCCGGGCAGCGTCTCAAGCCATGATTTCAGTTCTTCTGCTATGCGTTCGCCATCTTTCGGATCGCGCAAAATGCCGCCCTTGCCGATAGCCTCGCGGCCCGCTTCAAATTGCGGCTTTACGAGAAGCGCGCAGATAGCACCTTTTTGCGCAAAGGCCAATGCCGGAGGCAAGGCGAGTTTCAGCGAAATGAAACTCACGTCCGAAACCACGCAATCGATTTCGCGTCCATCGAGATGGGAAAGTTCCAGAGCACGAGCGTTGAGCCCTTCCTTGTTGGTGACGCGTGGATCGGCGCGCAGGGTCTCGTGCAACTGGTCGTGGCCGACATCGATGGCAAGAACATGACTTGCGCCGCGCTCCAGCAAAACTTGCGTGAAACCGCCTGTCGAGGCACCGATGTCGAGTGCCGTGCGCCCCTTCACATCAAGCTCGAAATGGTCAAGCGCCGCGATAAGCTTCAAGGCAGCGCGAGAAACATAAGCACTCGCCGGATCATCCACGGCGATCTTTGCGGTGCGCAAAACCGTCTGGCCCGGCTTGGTGACGGGCTTGCCGTCCACCTTGACCGTGCCGCGCTGGATTGCATCACGCGCCCGCGAACGCGTTGCAAACAGTCCAAGCTCCACCAGCAGCTGATCGAGCCGCAGGTTCTTGTCGCTCGTTTCTCCGCTCATCGGTCAGGCGCTAAACGGCGCTGCAACGGCCTCGCGGCCAAGAGCTGCAAACACCGCATGCACGATGCCTGTCCGGTCAAGACCGGCCTCGGCATACATGGCATCCGGCTTGCCGTGGTCCTGATATGTATCCGGCAAGGTCAAAGCCCGCACCTTGAGGCCACGATCCAGAAGGCCGTCAGTCGCAAGGAATTGCAGCACGTGGGAAGCAAAGCCACCGACAGCGCCCTCTTCCACCATAACCAGCACTTCATGTTCGCGTGCCAGAAGACGGATCAGATCGTGGTCGAGTGGCTTGGCAAAGCGCGCATCGGCAACTGTGGTGGAAAGACCGGCAGCACCCAGCTCATCGGCGGCGGCAAGACATTCCTGCAAGCGCGTTCCGAAGGACAGCAGAGCAACCTTCGTGCCTTCGCGCACGATGCGGCCCTTGCCGATTTCGAGCAGTTGTCCACGCTCTGGCAGGTCAACACCGACACCATCGCCGCGCGGATAGCGGAAAGAGATCGGGCCTTCATCATATTCGGCAGCCGTGCGCACCATATGGCGCAGTTCGGCTTCATCCGATGCAGCCATCACTACAAAACCGGGAAGAGCTGCGAGAAAGCCCGTATCGAAGGAGCCTGCATGGGTCGGGCCATCGGCACCAACCAGTCCGGCGCGATCAATGGGGAAGCGCACCGGCAGATTCTGGATCGACACGTCATGCACGACCTGGTCGTAACCACGCTGCAGGAAGGTGGAATAGATCGCGCAGAAGGGCTTATAGCCCTCGCTGGCCAGACCGGCGGCGAAGGTTACCGCATGTTGCTCGGCAATACCGACATCGAATGTGCGCTGCGGAAACACTTCGCCGAAGAGATCAAGCCCGGTGCCCGATGGCATGGCAGCGGTGATCGCCACTATTCTGTCGTCGTGACGGGCTTCTTCGATCAGGCTCGTGCCGAAAATCTTGGTGTAGCTCGGTGCATTTGCAGGCGGCTTCGACTGCTTGCCGGTGATGACGTCGAACTTGTTGACGCCGTGATATTTGTCGGCGGCAGCTTCTGCGGGCGCATAGCCCTTGCCCTTCTGTGTCACCACATGAATGAGCACCGGGCCTTCCTGCGTATCGCGTACGTTTTTCAGGATCGGCAGCAGATGATCCAGATTATGGCCGTCGATAGGACCGACATAGTAGAAGCCAAGTTCCTCGAACAGGGTGCCGCCTGTAAAGAAGGCACGCGCATATTCTTCCGATTTGCGAGCCTTGTCCTGCAAAAACTTCGGCAGTTTCTTGGCGACCTGCTTGGCGGCCTCGCGAACGCTGCGATAGGTCTTGCCGGAGACAAGACGCGCCAGATAGGCGCTCATCGCACCGGTCGGCGGCGCAATCGACATATCATTATCGTTGAGGATGACAATGAGGCGCGCGTCGAGCGCACCAGCATTATTCATAGCCTCATAGGCCATGCCTGCCGACATGGAGCCATCGCCAATGACGGCAATAACATTGCGCTTTTCGCCCGAAAGATCGGATGCGACCGCCATGCCGAGGCCAGCGGAAATCGATGTCGATGAATGTGCAGCACCGAAAGGATCATATTCACTTTCAGTACGCTTGGTGAAACCCGAAAGGCCGCCGGTCTGGCGCAACGTGCGGATACGGTCGCGGCGCCCGGTCAAAATCTTGTGCGGATAAGCCTGATGACCAACGTCCCAGATGATACGGTCGTGCGGCGTGTCGAAAACATGGTGCAATGCCACTGTCAGCTCCACCACTCCCAGTCCCGCTCCCAGATGCCCGCCGGTGGTTGAAACCACGTCGATCAGCTCTGCACGCAATTCCTGCGCGAGCTGCGGCAGATCAGATTCCGGCAATGCGCGCAGGGCTTCCGGGATCGGTGCCTTGTCAAGCAATGGGGTCGTGGGTCGGGACATTAAAACAACCTGTTTCTGGTTCGGTTTTGTTGTCGGTATAGTAGCAACGCGACAGGATCAAGCAGGGCGGGACATCGTGTCCTACAGCGGGAGGCAATCCACATTATTCAGGCAGAGGTATGAAATCCTTCTCGTCACCGGGCACGATGTCGAAACGCCCGCTGCGCCATTCTTCCTTGGCCTGCTCTATCCTCTCTCGCGATGAGGATACGAAGTTCCACCATACATAGCGCTTCGAGCCGAGGGTTGCACCGCCAAAAAGCATAATATGAGCACCTTCCGGCCCGGCCTGCACGACAATATCGTCGCCAGGGCGGAATGCCAGCAAGCGGTCCGGTGGGAAGACCTCACCGCCAATGCCGACATTGCCCTGCAGCGTATAGATGGCGCGTTCTTCGGCCACGGGCGGGATCGGAAAGCGCCCGTTCGGTTCT
Source organism: Brucella sp. GW823-FHT04E01 (assembly GCF_058796175.1). Lineage (NCBI taxonomy): Bacteria > Pseudomonadati > Pseudomonadota > Alphaproteobacteria > Hyphomicrobiales > Brucellaceae > Brucella > Brucella sp. GW823-FHT04E01. The sequence continues at coordinate 97,501 of NZ_JBXAIK010000004.1, forward strand.
ATACGAATATCCGCATAAAGCGTATCGGCGTGCTGGATCACCGGAGACTCCAGCCCCAGCATGGAGCCCATGATCAGCCGACCAGAGAAATCGCGATCCTCCATCACCGGCAGTTCTGGCGCATTAGTGTGAAAGAATTCCGGGCTGATTTCTTCCAGCGCATCGGGCAGCGCGAGCCAGGTCTGAATGCCGGAAATGGACAGTGGCCCGTTGCGCTCCTCTTCTGGCGATCGTTCGGAATGCACGATGCCACGACCGGCGGTCATGAGGTTCACGTCACCGGGACGAATAACCATTTCGGTGCCGAGACTGTCTCTGTGGCGGATATGTCCGTCAAACAGATAGGTCACGGTCGAAAGTCCGATATGCGGGTGCGGGCGCACATCCAGCGCATCACCATCCCTCAGAACGGCGGGTCCCATGCGATCAAAGAAAATGAACGGCCCGACCAGACGGCGGCGCACGGTCGGCAAGGCTCGCCGCACTTCCAGTCCACCGATGTCGCTTGTGCGTGGAATGACCAGCGTTTCAATGCTGTCTACCGACGTCTTGTCGCCAAGAACCGGATCAGGACACGGAAAGAAACTCATGCAACGCAACTCCAGCTATTGCTCTACAACGCATATATAAGCGGCGCCGTCATTTTATCGAATGTAGCCCCAAAACAAAACCGCACCGACAAGCGGTGCGGTTCGATCAGGATGCAAATTCTGTCAGCGTCCCTGCAACAGCTTGGAAAGCGAGCTGGCGTCAGGTACCTGTCCGTTGGTCGTCAGCTTGTCCACCAATCCCGGCAGAACCTGCGACAGCTGATCCAGAAGTTCCTGCTGGTCGATACCGGCGTGCTGAGCAATTTCGCTCAGTGTTTTCTGGCCGATTGCGTCGCCAAGCTGGCCCGGCTCGATTGAATGATTGGTTCCCTGGCCGACCCAGGAATCCACCTTTTCACCGAGGCCAGCCTGTTTCAACTGATCAAGGAGGCCGCCAAGACCGCCGCCCAGTGAACCCGGAGCCGAGGGAGCTGCTGAGGCATTTCCGGCAGCCGCACCGCCAAGCAGGCCGCCAAGCCCGCCAAGGATACCGCCGAGCAGGCCGCCGCCCGCTTGCGACTGATCCGGTACTGGTATGGGCTGCGCCTGAGTGGCCTCCGTCTCTTCGCTATTACCCTTCAGCATCTTGCCGATCAGCAGGGCGCCGAGCGCAATCAGAACCGGTTTCGCGAGGCTTCCGCCGGGAATGGGCGAATTGCCTGAGTTGTCGTCATAACTTCCCATCACACGATACTCCCTGTTATCCGATGCCAACTGTGCATTCGGTAAGTTAAAGTTAAATGGGTTTCCCGATTTGACAAGCATTATACCTTGCAAATTTTATAGCAGTGTGAAAATTTCCTAAGTGCGTGATGCAAAAGTGTATTTACGCATCGGGAGATATTAGATGTCTGTTATAAGCTGGATAATACTAGGCTTGATTGCCGGCTTCATCGGCAGCAAGATCGTTAATAAAAGTGGCCAGGGCCTGTTCCTGGATATTGCTCTCGGCATTGTCGGCGCCATTGTCGGCGGTGTGATCTCGTCTCAGCTTTTTGGACGTGGCGTCACTGGCGCATTCGATCCGATCAGCCTTGTTATCGCGATCATCGGCTCAATAATCGTGTTGTGGGTATACCACGCAATTACCGGCAAGCGTTCCATCGGCTGATGTGATAGTTACAGATTTCAGGCTCCGGCTCGTCCGGAGCCTTTTTAGTTCTGTCGGCCGAAAGACCTGCCAATCCATGAGCTTTCTGGAACCATATATTGCAGCCTATGGCGCGCTCGCGCTTTTCGTAATCGTATATTTTGAATCTTTCGGCGCACCCTTGCCCGGTGAAAGCGCCCTTATAGCAAGCTCGCTGCTTGCCTTGCATGGAACGCTCAATATCGAAGCCGTACTGATTGCCGTATTCATCGGCGCCGTACTTGGCGATTGCACCGGATACCTGATCGGTCGTTTCGGTGGCCGCCGCCTGATCCTGCGATACGGGCACCTCGTCAAGCTGACGCCTGAACGGCTGGAACAGTTCGAGAAACTGTTCGACAGCAAGGGAATTTACGTGGTCGCGACGGCTCGTTTCGTCGTGCTCCTGCGACAGCTCAACGGCATCGTTGCGGGTTCGATGAAAATGAACCCGCTGCATTTTCTGGCGGCCAATATCGTCGGAGCTGCAGGATGGACACTGGTCTGGGGCCTAGGTCCCTACATGCTGAGCGGGATTCTCGCGCCTTATGTCACCCAGCTCAAAACGCTGTTCTGAGCAGAATTATTGGACCAGTTTATTCCGGATCGAGCGGTTCGGTTCCGACCGGCTGGCCGTCGCGGCCAATGCGAATCTTCTCCACCTTGTCCTCGGCAGACTTCAGAAGCGTATCGCAATGCTTTTTCAGAGCCTCGCCACGCTCATAGATGCGAATGGACTCTTCCAGCGGCACGTCGCCCCGCTCCAGATCGTCGACGATCTTCTCAAGCTGCTTCAACGCATCCTCGAAGCTCATTACTGCAATGTCGGCGTTGGACGGTTCGGTTACCATGATTCATCCTTTCAACAGCCGCGTAATATGCGTAGACGCGGACTGCGACAAGCCCTCTAGATCATATCCACCTTCAAGCACACTCACTAGCCGGTGATCGCAGAACCTTTCTGCCCGCTCCATGAGTTTGCCCGTCGCCCAGTCAAAATCCGCTTCGTCAAGATTAAGCTCGGCCAGCGGATCGCGAAAATGAGCATCGAAGCCCGCCGAAATAAGGATCAAATCTGGCCGGAAATTGTCCAAAGCGGGCAATACACGACTATTAAATGCCTCGCGGAATTCGCGGCTTCCCGTATCGGGGGAAAGTGGTGCATTGAAGATGTTGCCGACGCCGGTTTCGTCCTTCGACCCCGTTCCGGGATACAAGGGAAACTGATGCGTCGAACAGAACAGGACGCTTGGATCGTCCTTGAAAATATCCTGCGTTCCGTTGCCGTGATGGACATCCCAATCGACGATAGCGACACGTTCCGCGCCGTGACGCTGCTGTGCATGACGGGCGGCAATCGCAATATTGTTGAAAAGGCAAAAGCCCATCGCAGTGGAACGCTCGGCATGATGTCCCGGCGGGCGGGCTGCAACGAACACGTTGTTTGCAGCACCGGAAAAGACATCATCGACCGCCGCTGTCGCCGCACCAATCGCCGTCAGCGCTGCATCCAGACTTTTCGGGCTGACATAGGTGTCGCCGTCAAGCTTCACCACGGGCGCTGGCGCTGCCTCGTCCGAAGCAGGCTCCGGTATTCCGGCGCGTATGGCTTCCAGATGCTTTTCCGGATGGGCAAGCAACACTGACGCCTCGTCGCCGCGCGGCGCTTCCACCCGGTCGAGCCGATAGAAATCCGGCCCCTCCAATTCGCTCATCAAGGCCCGGATACGATCCGGGCGCTCGGGATGGCCGGGCGGGGTCAGATGTTCGAGATAGATCGGATGCCAGTAAAGCCGTGTCGTCATCGATTCACTATAGCATCTCACCGGCACATGACCATGACGGCCATGCGCCAGCTTTGTCTGAAGGAGACTAGATGATTTCCGTACGGGCGATGTGGATGCCGAAACCTTCAAGGCCAACATAGTGACGCTCACGCGATGCCAAAAGCACAATCGACGTGATTCCGAGATCCTTCAATATCTGCGCACCAAGGCCGATCTGACGCCATTCCTCCTCGCGGGCAACCGCTTCGGCATGGCTTTCATGCTCGCTCTGGATCGCGTCACGGGCGCGGGTGTCGTGGTGATCGGAACGCACGCCAACAGAACCTTCGCGCAGATAGACCAGTACGCCGCGACCTTCCTTGCCCATCTTTTCCATGATGGCATCGAGATTGCTGCCGCCTTTGCCAAAAACATCGTTCAGCACATCTTCGCGATGCAGGCGGACCGGCACTTCCTCGCCGTCACGAATATCGCCGAACACGACGGCTACGTGCTGCATGGGTTCCCATGGCAGTTCGTAGGTGTAGGCATGGGCCGCACCTGCACAGGTCTTGACCGGTGCATCACCAACGCGCTTGACCAGCGTTTCCTTGCGCTGGCGATAGGCGATGAGGTCGGCGACCGTAACCCGATGCAGCGTGTGCTTTTCAGCAAAGGCCTTCACGTCCGGACCACGCATGACGGAACCGTCATCGTTGACCAGTTCGCAGATAACGCCGATGGGCGGCAGGTTTGCGAGCTTGCAGAGGTCGACAGCGGCTTCCGTATGGCCGGAGCGCATCAAGACGCCGCCTTCGCGGGCAACCAGCGGGAAAATATGTCCGGGACGCACAAAATCCGAAGCACCGGCATTCGGGTTCGCCAGATTGCGCACGGTCAGCGTGCGGTCTTCTGCCGAAATGCCGGTCGTCGTGCCATGGCGGTAATCGACCGTCACAGTGAACGCTGTTGTGTGAGCGGATTCGTTTTCGGCAACCATCGGCGCGAGGTTGAGACGCTTGGCTTCGTCGCGAGTCATCGGCGTACAGACGATGCCGGACGTATGGCGGACGATGAAGGCCATCTTTTCCGGCGTGCAATGCACGGCGGCAACAATCAGGTCGCCTTCGTTCTCGCGCCCGTCATCATCCATGACCACAACGATTTCGCCGCGTTCGAAAGCGCGAAGCGCATCCACGACCTGTTTCTGGTTATAGCTCATTTCGACCTCTATGTGTCAGGCAACCAACGGGCCCTATCGTCGGTCAGATATGGCCAATATGGCCGAATTCAATCAGATGCGGCCAGTCTGGCCCCAAATTGTTTAGACGCGGCCAGTGTGGCCCCAAGTTAGTCAGACGCGGCCAGTCTGGCCGCGGTGACGCAGATAATGATCTGCAATCGCACAGGCCACCATCGCCTCGCCGATCGGTACGGCACGAATACCCACACACGGATCGTGACGACCCTTGGTCTTCACATCCACTTCCTTGCCGTCCTTGTCGATGGAGCGGCGCGGGGTCAGGATCGACGAGGTCGGCTTGACGGCGAAACGCGCCACAACCGGCGCACCAGTCGCAATGCCACCGAGAATCCCGCCAGCATGATTGGACAGGAACAGCGGCTTGCCGTCATTGCCCATGCGCATTTCGTCGGCGTTCTCTTCGCCGGTAAGACGGGCAGCCTCGAAACCGTTGCCGATTTCCACACCCTTGACCGCATTGATCGACATCAGCAGGCTGGCAATATCCTGATCGAGCTTGCCGTAGATCGGCGCCCCGATACCAGCAGGCACACCTTCAGCGATAATCTCGATGACTGCGCCGACCGACGATCCGCTCTTGCGAATGCCATCAAGATAGTCTGCGAACAACTCGACCGAACCGGCATCCGGCGAGAAGAAAGGGTTGTTGTCCACTTCCGACCAGTTCCAGCGACGGCGGTCGATACCGTGCACGCCCATGGCCACCAGCGCGCCCTTGACCTCAAGCCCCGGCACGACCTTGCGCGCTATGGCGCCTGCTGCCACACGAGCTGCCGTTTCGCGCGCCGACGAACGTCCGCCGCCGCGATAGTCGCGAATGCCGTATTTGACGTCATAGGTATAATCGGCATGACCGGGACGATACTGACGGGCAATCTCGCCATAATCCTTCGAGCGCTGATCGGTGTTCTCGATCATCATCGAGATCGGTGTGCCAGTCGTCGTCATGGTCACGCCGTCGTCGCCCAGAAGAACACCGGAAAGCACGCGAACCTGATCCGGTTCGCGGCGCTGCGTCGTATATTTGGACTGGCCGGGCTTGCGCTTGTCGAGATAGGCCTGAATTTCGGCTTCCGTGAACGTAATGCCGGGCGGGCAGCCGTCAACAACGCAACCGAGCGCCAGACCGTGGCTTTCGCCCCAGGTGGTTACGCGGAACAGATGACCGAAACTATTGTGAGACATGCGCGACGCCTGAATAAATTGTCCTTGTCCGGAGCGGGTCAAGGAGAGAGCAGCTACTTTACGGCCCGGTTTTATTGAGCTTTTTGACGCCGGTCAAATCAAGCTCCTTGAGGACGTAAAATTTCCTTCTGAAGTTCGATATCCGGCATTTTTTTTGACACATTCCGCACGCTACACTGTGGGATATCCGGCGCAACGCGCTGAAAATCGCAATCACGACAATCGTGTCGAATCGGTCAGGCGACAACCCAACCCGAGGCACAACCAAAGGAACGGAAAGTCATGCATTATCTGGTCGGATTAATTCTCATCGTGGCGTCGCTTTTCTCGACGGTAGCGATGGCAGACGATGCCGAAGGCAAGATCACCGGTATCAACAAGGACAGCGAAACCATAACACTCGATGACGGCCAGACATACAAGCTGCCCGGTGAGTTCGATTACAGCGCGATCAACAAGGGCATGAAGGTCCTTATCATTTATGACATGGTCGACAGCACGCGCTTCATCACCGACATTCAGGAAGCGCCGTAAGCACGCCCCCAGAAAGAGAATGAGCGGCTCATAAGCCGCTCTTTTCATGTGGGCTGAAACCAGCCACTTCTGACAACACGCGCCCAATCGGCGCGACCGTTGTTCTCCGCCATCCGGACCATCCGCGCCGTATCGTAGGGAATATTGCGCAGGGTTATCTGCCAGCCAGACCCGGTCTGTTCGATGACAGCGTAGGATGCATTGGGATTGCCGGTCTGGACGACGTGCGGAACCGGATGATCGTCGTCGTAACCGGGGCAACCCACGCTTCCCGGATTGACCAGCATTCGCCCATCTCCCAGGCGAACGATCCTCGGCGTGTGCGTATGCCCGCAAAAGATCAGCGATGCAGCTATATCTTCAGCTTCGGCCTCGATCTCATCTCGGGTTCGCAGAACGACTTCGCCGTTCGCGGTCACTTTCTCCATCCAGTAGGTGGTATCGCTTGACGGTGTCCCGTGGCAGATGAATATCCGTCCATCGACCAGAGACTGCGATGCGGGCATTGCAAGCAGCCATTCGATGTGTCGGTCATCAAGCTGCTCGCGCGCGACCCGATCCGACGGCCCCATATCTGCGAGCGGCTTTTCGACAAGCCAGCGATCATGATTGCCACGAATGCAGATCATTTCTCGCGCCATCAGCATATCTGCTGTCTCACGCGCGGCCAAAGGACCACTTAGATGATCGCCGAGATTGATAATCGTCTGGATTTGCAAAGCATCGATATCGGCCAGCACTGCAGCCAAGGCGTCACTGTTACCGTGAATATCCGATATGACCGCGAAACGTTCGAAAGGCATAAAACGCCTCCACCGCTGGCAAAATTATGTTTACGGTCACTATAGACTGATTTGCGGGATCAAACCCACTCCAGCTTGCCGTTTGCAAACTTCAGAATCTTGTCCTGCGGGATGGAGAGATTGGCAGCGGCGTGGCCGTCCATGTCCCCGTAGAGGTAAAACAGCGTGCGGATGCAGCCACCATGCGTCACGCAGATAGTCGGCCATTCCACGGCTTCCACCCAGCGCCCGATGCGGCGCGACAGGCCCATGTAGCTCTCGGCGGTTGTGCCCGGCGGCACGAAATTCCACTTGTCGCGGGCGCGCGCTTCCAGAAGGTCTTCACGCTCCCTGGCAATGTCTTCCATCATGAAGCCCTGCCAGTCGCCGAAATTGACTTCCATCAGTTGTGGATCGGTGCGGTATTCATACGGATCAAGACCCATGCGCAAACGGATACGTTCCATCGTCTCGCGCGTGCGTCGCAGCGGGCTTGCAACGAAGTCGAAGCCTGCACCCTCGCCAATCAGCGATTTCAGCATATCGCCGTTGCGGTCGGCCTGGCTGCGCCCATTATCGTTGATATCGATATCAAGCTGCCCCTGAATACGCTGCGAAACATTCCAGTCTGTCTCGCCGTGACGCGAAAAGTAGATGATCTCCCGAGCCACAGCCCTACCCCTATCTGCCGCCAATGAATAATCTGGATAACTTCCCCGCAGCGGGAAAGACAAAGAAAAATCCCGAAAAGCCGGTCAGCCTTTCGGGATTTTGTATTCGCTGCTTCAGTCTTTCACGACCGAAATATCCGGAGCGTCAACCGCTTTCATGCCGATGACATGATAGCCGCTATCCGCGTGGTGAACTTCGCCAGTCACCGAACGGGACAGGTCGGAAAGGAAATAGAGGCCGACATCGCCCACTTCCTCGATGGTGACGGTACGGCGCAGCGGCGCATTGTATTCGTTCCACTTGAGGATATAGCGGAAGTCACCGATGCCCGAAGCGGCAAGCGTCTTGATCGGGCCAGCCGAGATTGCATTGACGCGGATGTTCTGGGGGCCGAGATCGACGGCCAGATACTTCACGCTTGCTTCGAGAGCAGCCTTGGCAACACCCATGACGTTATAGTTCGGCATGACCTTTTCGGCGCCGTAATAGGTCAGCGTCAGGATAGATCCGCCGTCCGCCATCAGCTTTTCCGCGCGACGCGAAATAGCCGTCAGCGAATAGACCGAGATCAGCATCGTGTTGGTGAAGTTGGCTTCCGACGTATCGACATAACGACCCGTCAGCTCATCCTTGTCGGAAAAGCCGATGGCATGCACCACGAAATCGAGCTTGCCCCACTTCTTTTCAAGCGTCTCGAAAACAGCATCCATGCTGGCAGCATCAGCCACATCGCAATGTCCTGCCACGAATGCGCCGAGCTCTTCAGCCAGCGGTTCGACACGCTTCTTCAATGCATCGCCCTGATAGGTGAATGCGAGCTCTGCGCCTGCATCACGAGCGGCCTTGGCAATACCCCATGCGATGGAGCGGTTGTTGGCGACGCCCAGAATCAATCCACGCTTGCCCTGCAACAAACCTGACTGTGCGGTCATTAGGGGTCCTCATTGAAAACAATTAACTTGTTGCCCTATCGCACAGGCTCGGCTCTCCTTCAAGCAATTGCAGTGAAAAAGCCGGGCATTGTCACTTTACTGCCGCAAAGAGACAACACCCGGCTTTAAACGATTGAAGTCGAGTTTTGGTTAAGCCTGTGCAACGATTGAGCATTTTCAGGGCGTGATGCGCTAGCGTCTCAGCGCCCTGGTATCAGGCGACTCTGCGCTTTTGCAGGAACTCTTCCAGTTCCTTGTCACCGCCTTCCGGCAGCATGATCCGCACATGAACGTAGAGATCGCCGCGCCCATCAGCTTTCAACGGGAGGCCTTTTTCTTTCAGGCGCAGCACGCGATCGGAACTCGACCAGGCCGGAATTTTGACTGCGATACGCCCATCCAGCGTTTCGACTTCCTGCTTGCCGCCCAGAACCGCATCGGCAAGCTCGACCGGCATATCTACATGGACATCACGTCCTTCGAGGCGAAACCGCGGATGTGCCTTGAAGTGTATCGTGACCAGCGCATCGCCTGCCGTTCCGCCCATCAACGGCTCGCCCTGCCCTTTCAGGCGAATGGTCTGACCGTCTTCAACGAATCTCGGCAACTTGATCTTCAGGTGCTTGCCATTCGGGAAGATCGCCTCGACCTTCTCCGCACCGGCCGCCTGCTCCAGCGTAATATTAATAGACGCGGAAAGGTCAGCTCCCTTGGCCGGGCCGCGCTGACGCGCACCACCACCAGCACGGGCGCCTCCACCGAAAGCGCCGCCGAAAAGGTCGTTCAGAATATCATCCGCGCCGCCGAAACCGCCGCCTTGCTGAAAGCCGCCGGGACCAGAACGGAATTCAAAGTGACTGTTGCCGTCGCCACCTTGCCGGAAACCGGCAAACGGGTCGCCATGAGCGCCGCCGAAGCCCTGTCCGCCGGTGAAACCCTGAAAGGCAGGCTTGCCTTCGGCATCTATCTCGCCCCGGTCAAACTGACCACGCTTGTCCTTGTCGCCCACAATTTCATAGGCCTGGTTCAGTTCTGCAAAGCGCTCCTGCGCTTTCGGATCATCCTTGTTCTGATCCGGATGGTGCTTTTTGGCCAGTTTGCGAAAAGCCGATTTTATTTCCTCGGGCTTCGCCGTTTTGGCGACGCCCAGCACGCTATAGGGATCGCGCATATAGTTCCTCTTTCAGGAAAATAACTATGAGATGAGTAAGACTCGTTGCCCATAATATGCGCATATGGCCGGAAAAGTTCCAGTCAGGCCGGGCTTTTCTTTTCAAATGGGCGCGAACGAAGTCACCGTCCATTGACCCCCACGCTGCATGCAGGTTTCGCCGCGATAGATGGAAACACCGTCAAAAGCTTCACGCGAGGTTTCGAATTCGCGGCAAAGCTGGTTGTTCTTGCTGTTCTCGGCAATGGTGGTGATCGTGCCCTGGCTGCCCGTATCGGGATTGGCCCACGGTACGGGCTTCTTGCCCCATTCCGTGAAATTGAGCGCTGAAACAACGTTCCTGATCGCGGATTGGTCGGAAAGCTTGCCAGTATCGGTCTCAACCGGCTGCGGCTGTTTCACCGATCCGGTGATCGTGGAAGAATCGGGAACGGCCTTTTCAATGCTCACGCCACCCATGGCGCAACCGGCAAGCGAGAGGATGCATATGCCAATCACGGCCTTGCGCAGCGCATTTGCGCGGCAGCTCAGGCTCCAGAGATTGTCCTTGTGGCGAAGCGTCTCGACAGCCAACGCTATTCCCTTATTTTTACACGCTAAAGATGCAGGGATTATGAGTGAACTTGAGTTAACAAGCAGTGTGCCGGAAAGGTAAACAAATCGGAATCAGAGCACAACGCCCAACTCCGCACTTTATTCAGCCATCAAACGATGTGCCCGGTTTTCTGCATCCGGTTCGAGAAAGACCAATCAACCGGCAGCTCGTTGCCAGTCCGAAAATGAAGAGTGCGGCGCGTTCACCGTTGCCGTGCGTGTTGCGTAGCCGTTCCGGCCAGCCTGCTTTACCTTGTAAAGCGCGAGATCGGCCCGGGCAAAAACGTCAAGGTCACTCGTTTCGTTGTCGCGTTCCTCACTGGCAATGCCGATACTGACAGTCATGGCGAGTTTCTGTCCATTGAAGGCAAGCGGGGCATCGTTGATCGCCCTGACGATGTCGCGTGCGATTTCCGTCGCTTCCTGCTCGTCCATCTTTGTCAGCAGAATGGAAAACTCATCACCGCCGAGACGTGCCAGCACACCGCGCCGATTAAGGACGTCGACCGCCACATCGGCAAAATGCACGAGCGCCTGATCGCCCAGCGCATGACCATAGGTGTCGTTCCATTGTTTGAAATTGTCGATATCGATCAGCATGACGCTATAGGCTGTACCGTCCTCGCTGAACGCCAACTCCGCCCTTGCGAGTCTTTTCATGAAATGACGGCGGTTCGGAAGCCCGGTCAGCTCGTCGGTTTCTGCTACCTTTGCCATATCGCCATGCAAGCGGTTCATCGCCATGACGATAAAGCCGAAATTCCAGATCATGCCGCTATAGATCACACAGACAAGCGCATAGCTTTCGATGGTAAAATAGAGCGACTGATCGAACTCACCCACCCATCCGGCGATGTTCAGCGAGGTCTCAATGGCGTGCCCAATGATACCGAGCAAAAAGGCCATGATAGCAATCTGACCGCCGAGACCAATGCCCTTCTGCCGGGCCAGATAGAAAACCGTCATCCCCATGGGTACTGACTGCCCCACGGCATAAGCAATGTTGCGCCCCTGCCAGCTCGAATGAAATGCCGCCATGACGGCGAAACTTGCGAGCGATATTCCCATTGCCAGCCGCCAGCCGCCTTTGTGGCCATAGAAATAACGCGCACCAACCCAGGCAAGGCAGAAACCGTAAATGATGATGGTATTACCGGTGACCGCAGGCCAGAACGCGCCCTCATTACCCTGCAGCGAAAGCACGAAGCCTCCGACCAACAGAAGCGTCGTCGAAAGAAGCCAGATTCTGGCAGGCCGGAATTTGCGATAAGAGAAGGCGATAGCGGTCCAGATGATGCAGACCGTCAGCGAATTTAAGAGAATTACAATATAAAGCGTCAAAAAGTCGAGTTTTGGCATAGCCCCCACCTTGACCGGCGCCCTACAAAAAGTTGCCCGCTAAGTAAAGCCATGTCGAACCCTGCGACGACACATCCCGGCAAGACCATGGACAAAATGCCGGTTATGGAAGAAGCTCCCTCCCGACCCGCCCCATTGGGGTTTCTTTGGCGGGGATTCCCTTGCAGGATGATCCGCAAATTCCGACAGGCTTTTGAAATATCCAAAATGACAAACGCAAGCGACGACTTCACCGAATCCTCCCAGCCGTTCAAACTTTTTGCAGACTGGCTGACCGACGCCAAAGCGAGCGAACCGAACGATCCGAATGCGGTCGCGCTGGCAACAGTCGATCCCGACGGCCTGCCCAATGTGCGCATGGTGCTGTTGAAGGATTTCGACGAACAGGGGTTCGTCTTTTACACCAATTATGAAAGCACCAAGGGCAAGGAAATCCTGTCAGCGGAAAAGGCCGCGATGTGCTTCCATTGGAAGACGCTGCGCCGTCAGGTGCGCGTGCGCGGCGCGGTGGAGAAAGTCAGCGATGCCGAGGCCGATGCCTATTACGCTTCACGCCCGCGCGGCAGCCGCATCGGCGCCTGGGCATCCAAGCAGTCACGCCCGCTGGAAAGCCGTTTCGCGCTGGAAAAGGCCGTTGCGGAATATACCGCAAAATATGCCATCGGCGACATTCCACGCCCGTCCTACTGGTCGGGTTTCCGTATTCGTCCGGTCTCGATTGAATTCTGGCATGACAGGGCCTTCCGCCTGCATGACCGCGTTCTGTTCACACGTCCCGCACCTGAGGGCGACTGGAACAAGGAACGGCTTTATCCATGATCCCATAATAAGAAGGCCACCGGACACGGTGGCCTTCTTATTTATACCAGCGGCTTGACCGCCACCCAGAGACTTCCGAGAACAAGCCCGAGGAAAATCAGCCAGCCAACAATATTGTTGGATTTGAACAGTTTCAGGCACTGGTCGGGATTGTCGATATCGAGCACGATGATCTGACGATAAAGATGTACGCCCGCTGCGAGCAACCCAGCCAGTGCTGGCATCGGCACCTGTGCCACGGCAAAAGCGGCGGCAAAGAAGCCGATAGCACCACCATACAGGATCATCAGCGCCGTCTTGGTGTGCTTGCCGAACAGACGCGCCGTGGAGCGCACGCCCACCAGCGCGTCGTCTTCCTTGTCCTGATGCGCGTAGATCGTGTCATAGCCGATCGTCCACAGGATCGCGCCGATATAGAGAAGCACCGGCGCAAGGCTGAGTGAACCCTCCACTGCAGCCCAGCCCATGAGTGCGCCCCATGAGAACGCAAGACCAAGCACGAATTGCGGCCAGTTGGTAATGCGCTTCATGAAAGGATAAGCGGCGACGATCAGAAGCGAGAAAATGCCAAGCCCGATGGAGAACCAGTTGAACTGCAGCACCACCACAAGACCAACCAGCGCCTGCAGAACCAGAAAAATCTTGGCCTGACCACGTGTCACCTGCCCCGACGGCAGTGGCCTTGAACGCGTGCGATCCACCTTGTCGTCAATATCCTGATCGACAAGATCGTTATAGGTGCAGCCGGAGCCACGCATGGCAATGGCGCCGATCAGGAACAGAACGAGATGCCAGATCGAAGGCATGACGGCCCAGGCGCCATCGCCCGGCTTGGCGCCCGCACCTGCCACCAACGCTGCCGACCACCAGCATGGCCAGAGCAGGAGCTGCCATCCGATGGGACGATCCCAGCGGGCGAGCTGCGCATAGGGCCAGAGCCAGTGCGGCAGCAGCTTATAGACCCAATGGCCCGATGGAGCATCCTTTACACGCCCTTGCGCATTGCGTGACTGAATCGATCCGTGTAGTTCGGGCTGTGACATGGCGAAATCCTTGATATATGCAGCCATCACTATAACCCCGACGAAGACGGAGCAAGCAATGAGAGTTCTTTTAATCGGTTCTGGCGGTCGTGAACATGCTCTGGCCTGGAAACTGTCCGCTTCTCCGTCACTGACAAAACTCTATTGCGCTCCCGGCAATCCCGGCATTGCGACGATCGCAGAACTCGTCGACATCGGTGTCGATGACCATCAGGCTCTGATTGCCTTCGCCAAGGACAAGAAGATCGATCTCGTGGTGGTCGGGCCTGAAGCGCCACTGGTGGCTGGCCTTTCCGATGAAATGCGTGCCGAGGGTATCCGTGTGTTCGGCCCGTCCAAGGCTGCGGCACAGCTTGAAGGCTCGAAGGGTTTCACCAAGGATCTCTGCGCGCGCTTCGATATTCCGACAGGCGCTTATGGCCGCTTCAACAATGCGCCCAAGGCCAAGGCCTATATCCGCCAGCAGGGTGCGCCCATCGTCGTCAAGGCCGACGGGCTCGCCGCAGGCAAGGGCGTGATCGTTGCGATGACGCTCGATGAAGCGCTCGACGCCGTGGATGCCTGTTTCGAGGGCGCATTCGGTTCCGCCGGTGCCGAAGTGGTGGTTGAGGAATTTCTGGACGGCGAAGAAGCAAGCTTCTTCTGCATATGCGATGGCAAGACCGCCTTGCCGCTCGGCTCGGCGCAAGATCACAAGCGTGTCGGCGACGGCGACACCGGCCCGAATACAGGCGGCATGGGTGCCTATGCTCCAGCTCCGGTCATGACGCCGGAAATCGTCGAACGCACCATGCGCGAACTGATCGAACCGACCATGCGCGGCATGGCGGAAATCGGCGCGCCCTTCTCCGGCATTTTGTTCCTCGGCCTGATGATCGGCAAGGACGGCCCGAAGCTCATCGAATACAACACCCGTTTCGGTGACCCGGAATGCCAGGTGCTTATGATGCGCCTCAACAGCGACCTGCTCGCGCTCATCAATGCTGCCGTGGACGGCAAACTTGATGAAGTCTCGCTCGACTGGAAAAACCAGCCTGCGCTGACGGTTGTGATGGCTGCGGAGGGCTATCCGTCCAATGTGAAGAAGGGCAGCGTCATCCGCGATCTCGACAAGCTCGAAGGCATTGATGGCGTCAAACTCTTCCACGCGGGAACGGCGGAGAAGGACGGCAGCATCGTTGCCAGCGGAGGCCGCGTGCTCAACATCACTGCCATTGCCGACACGGTCGCCGAAGCACAGGCGCGCGCCTATGAAGCCGTAAAGCTCATCGACTGGCCGGAAGGCTTCTATCGCTCCGATATCGGCTGGCGCGCTGTCGAGCGGGAAACCCAAGCCGACAAGAAATAGCCTCGACAGCATTATCTGTAACCGCCGAGTTTCGGCCTCACAGGCGGACAATGCCTAGTGGATTGCATTTGACGTTTGATATCCGTCCGATATTAATCCCGTTTCAAACGTCAAATTCGAAAAATCCACGAGATTGTTCACCTCCGTACAAATGGCTGTGAAGCCGCAGCACAATATTGACGTTTACGTAATAAGCCGATAGCTCTTGTATTGAACAGCCAAAATGGCTCCTGCCGGATTGCATGAAGCACCGGCGCAGGGCGGGCTTCCGAGGAGAAGTCCGCGAAACATACTCGGAGGAAAGATGTATCGCGCGCCGGTTTCTGAAATTTCCCATACGCTGATGAAGGTTGCAGGGCTGGAGAAAGCCCTCGACGACAACCGCTTCCCCGAATTCTCCGCCGATCTTGCCGCTGCCATTCTGGAAGAAGCCGGCAAGTTTGCCTCAGAGCGCGTCGAGCCGCTGCGCATCACCGGCGACAAGCATGGCGCGACCGTCAAGGACGGCGTTGTCACCACCGCGCCGGGCTGGAAAGAGCTATATCGCGACTGGATCGAAGGCGGCTGGAACTCGCTGACCGGCACGCCGGAATATGGCGGTCAGGGCCTGCCCACGATGATGTCGGTGGCAGTGAGCGAAATGTGGAACTCCGGGACGCTTGCCTTCGCCATCGCGCCGACACTGACCATGGGCGCAGTCGAAGCGGTCGAAAAGCACGCCTCCAAGGAGTTGAAGGACATCTATCTCGAAAAGCTCATCAGCGGCGAGTGGATGGGCACGATGAATCTGACTGAACCGCACGCCGGTTCCGATCTTGGTGTACTGCGTACCCGTGCGGAACGTGCCGGTGACGGCAGCTACCGCATCTTCGGCCAGAAGATTTTCATCACCTATGGCGAGCATGACCTGACCGACAATATCGTGCATCTGGTGCTGGCGCGCCTGCCCGATGCCCCGGCCGGGACGAAGGGCATTTCGCTTTTCCTCGTACCCAAATTCCTCGTCAACGATGATGGCTCGCTTGGCCGCAGGAACGATCTGTTCTGCTCCGGCCTTGAGCACAAGATGGGCATCCATGCCTCGCCAACCTGCACCATGATCTATGGTGATGGTTTCGTGAAGGGTGAAGAACAGGGCGCGGTTGGCTACCTGATCGGCGAGGAAAATCGTGGGCTGGCCTGCATGTTCACCATGATGAACAATGCGCGTCTTCTGGTCGGCATTCAGGGTGTCGGCGTTGCCGAGGCCGCTTATCAACAGGCCCTTGCCTATGCCAAGGAGCGCAAGCAGGGCCGCGCCATCGGTGCTGATCCTAAGCAAGGCATGAGCCCGATTATCGAGCATCCCGATGTACAGCGCATGTTGCTGACCATGAAGGCGCTAACGCAGGTTGCCCGTTCGATCACCTATTCCTGCGCACATGCCATCGACATGAGCCATGCAACGGAGGGCGCAGACCAGCAGTTCTGGTCGGATCGCGCCGGTCTGCTGACGCCGCTCGCCAAGAGCTTTGCGACCGATGCAGGCGTGGATGTTGCTTCGCTGGGCATCCAGATTCACGGCGGCATGGGCTTCATCGAAGAGACAGGTGCTGCGCAATTGCTGCGTGATGCCCGGATTACCCCGATCTACGAAGGCACCAACGGCATTCAGGCCATCGACCTCGTGGCGCGCAAGCTGCCGCTTGGGCATAGCGAGCATATCAAGGGCTTCCTTGCAGAATTGCAGGACGACGCCGACAAGGCCGCCGCATCCAATCGTCCGGAACTCGGCGAAACCGGCGCTCGCCTTTCCAAGGCCATCAATGAGGCCCGCGAAGCCACGGACTGGCTGCAAAAGGCAGTTGCCGAAGGGCAGCTTGAGGCAGCACTTGCCGGAGCCACGCCTTATCAGCGGCTTTTGTCGCTCGTTTCCGGCGGCGCCTATCTCGCGCGTGCGGCGCTCGCGGATGACGATAGCGGCCGCGCAGTGCTGAGCCGCTTCTTTGCGGAAAATATGCTTGCCGAAGTATCGTCCCTGAAAGACACCGTCATCACCGGCGCTGCCAGCCTAGCCGCCGCCAAATCCGCGCTGGAGGCATAGGCATGAGCGAACACATCCTGATTGAGCGCAAAGGCGCGATCCAGATCATCCGTCTTAACCGGGCCGACAAGAAAAACGCCATTACCCGCGCCATGTATGCCACCATGGCAAAGGCGCTCAAGGACGGCGATGCCGATGACGCGGTGCGTGTGCACGTGTTTCTCGGGGTTCCGGGTGCATTCTCATCCGGCAACGACATGCAGGATTTCATGGTCGCGGCATCGGGCGGCGATCTCGGCAACGACATTCTGGATTTTCTGGGTGCTCTTTCCAGCGCAAAGAAGCCGATCGTTTCCGGTGTCGATGGCCTTGCCATCGGCATCGGCACGACCATCCACCTGCATTGCGACCTGACATTTGCAACGTCGCGCGCCTTGTTCCGCACGCCTTTCGTCGATCTCGGCCTTGTGCCGGAAGCAGCTTCCAGCCTGCTGGCACCACCGCTGATGGGACATCAGAAGGCATTTGCCCTGCTGGCGCTCGGTCATGGATTTACCGCGGAAGCCGCACAGGAAGCCGGGATCGTCTATCAGATCGTTGCCGAAGATGCGCTGGAAACGGAAGTAATGAAGGCCGCAGAAGAAATCGCTGCCAAGCCTCCGCAGGCCATACAGATCGCCCGTGCGCTGATGCGCATGCCAGCTGAAAAAGTTTCCGAACGTATTGCACGTGAGGCCAAACATTTTGCTGAACGGCTTACCTCAGATGAAGCCCGCGAGGCCGTCATGGCATTTCTCAGCCGAAAAAAATAAACCCGAACGTTGTGAACGTTCGAGGGCTTTTTGGAGGTCAGCCAAGATTTTTTGAAGGGGTCGCCTTATCTCAGGCGACCCTTTACCCTTTCTAGAGCGCATCTCGTCCGAAAACCGTTTCACACTTTTCGGGATGCGCTCCAATTCAATTTCGAGCAATGATTTCCTTGCCGGAGATCACCAGACGGACGCCAAGCGTACCTGTCTTGCGGCGAGCAAGAAAACGCGGACGGCGACGGCGCGGCTCCTGTCCCTGACGGCGAGCCTGCGGCTGGCTGGTGCGGACCGCACCGGTGCTTTCATAAAGCGGGCGGGCGACGCCGTCTTCCTCGACCAGCATCATCGGCAGATTGAAGCTTGCCGCCCAGGCGCGCCAGTCGGCGGCAACGTCAGTCAGATCATGTGCGACAAGCAAGGGAACGGAAAGCTGCGGGTCTTCATGCATCAGCTCCAGCGTCACCGTGATTTCGCCGAACTCGTCTTCCACCGCACGGGCGGCAACGCCGACAAATGCGTTGGCCGGGAGAGCGATCGACATCGGCAGACCACTTGAAGGCAGAACCTGCCGGATCACTGCGCCGCGCTCGTTGATGGTGAAGGTAACGTCGCTGCTCCCGTCATGGGTCGCATAGCTCACAACCTGCGGAAAGTGAAACGGATCAAGCCGCAATTCCCGTCCTGCCCAGTCGGGCTTCAGTCCCTTGCTCATCATTTTCGACGCCTCTGTCTCTCTGTTTTTTATTTTTGAGAGCCGGTTATTCCGACTTCCCTTTGTCGAGCTTTTTGCTCTTCGTTGAGATGGAGAATAGGCGCGGTTTATTACCGACGGGCTTAATGAGTTAAGTTAACTTTTTCCTGCCTTTTCCTTTGGTTAGCAGATTGCAACCAGGTGTAAGAATTCGGAAATTCTTCTGAAGAAGTGTTTACTAAAACAAACGGGCGGTTAATACCGCCCGTCTTACTTCCTGGAATTGTACTATTTTTACAGAACCTTGCCGGGGTTCATGATGCCCGCCGGATCGAAAGCCGACTTGATGCGGCGCATCAGGTCAAGCGCGACATCCTGCTTGAAGAAAGCCAGTTCTTCGCGCTTGAGCTGACCAATGCCGTGTTCTGCCGAAATCGAACCCGTATAGCTCGCGACGATCGTGTGGATACGGTGGTTCAGCTCGTGCCATCGCGCAAGAAAGGCTTCCTTGTCAGCGCCTACCGGCTGCGAAACGTTGTAATGCAGGTTACCGTCGCCGATATGGCCGAAGCAAACGATGCGCGCACCGGGAATCATTTCCAGCGTCGCGGCATTGGCTTCGTGGATGAAGGCGGGGATGGATGCGACCGGCACCGATATATCGTGCTTGATCGAGCCACCTTCCGGCTTCTGCGCCCAGGACATTTCCTCGCGCATTTTCCAGAAGGACTGCGCCTGCGCCACGCTTTCGCCGATGGCCGCATCCTGAATAATATCGCTCTCGAAGGCTTCGGTCAGGATCGTTTCCAGCGTCGTGCGCGCATCTTCTTCTGAGCGAGTAGAAGAAATATCGATCAGCACATACCAGTCATGCGGGCTTTCGAGCGGATCGCGCACGCCATCGACATGGCGCACCGTAAATTCCACGCCCACGCGCGGCATCAATTCGAAGCCGGTCAGCGACGGGCCTGCATGTTCCGTTGCAAGCTGGAACAGGCGCAGCACGTCTTCCGGATTGCGCAGTCCTGCATAAGCCACGCCCTTGCCCTTCGGCTGCGGGAAGATTTTCAGCACCGCAGCCGTGATGACACCAAGCGTGCCTTCCGAACCGATGAAAAGGTCTTTCAGGTCGTAACCGGTATTGTCCTTCTTTACATAGCGAAGATCGTTGAGAATCTCGCCGGTCGGCAGCACAACCTCAAGGCCGAGGCAAAGCTCGCGCATGTTGCCATAGGCAAGCACTGCCGTGCCGCCAGCGTTGGAACCAAGATTGCCACCGATCTGGCATGAACCTTCGGCACCCAGCGACAGCGGAAACAGGCGACCGGCTTTTTCAGCAGCTTCCTGAAGGTTCTTCAGGATGACACCGGCTTCAAGCGTTACCAGATTGCCGACCGTATCAAGGTTACGGATACGGTTCATACGACCGAGCGACAGAATGATGGCTGCGCCGCTTTCATCGGGCTGCTGGCCGCCAACGAGGCCCGTATTGCCACCCTGCGGCACCACCGGTGTTTTCGTCTCGCTGGCAAGCTTCATGATAGCCGCGACTTCTTCCGTCGACCCCGGACGAAGGACGAGAGGTGTGCGACCGTGATAGAGATCGCGTTGCTCGACGAGATAAGCGGCGAGATCTTCCGGCGCGGTGAGCGCATTCTTTTCGCCCACGATGGCGGAGAAACGTTCGATCAGAGCGGTATCCAGCATAGTCTGTCTCTTACATAGGAGGATGTTAACGCGGGGCCGCCGCGCGTTTCAAACGGTCGTTGATGGCCTCGCCGAGACCTTCAAAGGGGATGGGCTCTACGGCAATGGTGGTGGCACCTGTCGCATCCAGCCTGCGCATGAAATCGAACAGATTGGCCGCTGCTTCGCGCAAATTGCCATCAGCGCTCAAGTTCATGATCGCCTTTGCTGTATCGGCCCCGGCCACGCGCTGCGGGCCAAAGGCAAGCAGGGCTTCGCCCGGCTGCACCGAGCCGACACCAAGCCGCATCGCAGCATCAGGCGCATAATGCGAGGCCATCATGCCCGGTGCCTGAATTGCCGATGTTTGGTCGGCGCGCACGAGCTTCTCACCAATCACGGCTTCGATTTCTTCCGCAGCTAGTCCGCCCGGCCGGAGCAGATGCACTTTATTGCCGTCTACCTTGACGATGGTGGATTCAACCCCAACGCCGCAGGGACCGGCATCGAGGATCAGATCAAGCTTGTTGCCGAGGTCGTCGGCAACGGCACGAGCGCTTGTCGGGCTGATGCGGCCTGACGTGTTGGCGCTTGGCGCTGCAACCGGACTATCAAGCTCCTCGATGATATCGCGCACACGGCCAAGCGGCATGCGGATGGCAAGGGTCGAAAGCCCGGCGGTTACAAGCGGATGGATCGGGCGATCCGTATCCTGCCTGTCCTTCAGCGGCAGCACGATGGTCAATGGGCCGGGCCAGAACAGCTCGGCAAGCTTGCGCGAAAGAGCGTCGAAAGTGACATAGCGTTCAGCCATCGCGATGCCGCTCACATGCGCGATCAGCGGATTGAACTGAGGCCGCCCCTTGGCCGCGAAAATACCGGCCACACCCTCGCCGTTCGCAGCGTCGGCGGCAAGGCCATAAACGGTTTCGGTCGGAATGGCGACGAGACCGCCGCGCCGCAGCACTTCCACCGCGCGCTGGACTGCCTCATCATCGAATTTGGCTACATCGGACACTGGTTTTCCGCCTCTCGAGCGTCCCAAGTTGGAGCGCATCCCGAAAAGTGTGAAACGGTTTTCGGATAAGATGCGCGTCAAAACAGACAGTTAGAGCGCCGATCTGACTCTATCAGATCGAAATGCGCTCTAAGCCCGTTCTGCCTACACAAGCACAGGCTCCTGTGCAAGTGATGTACAAGCGATGTACAAGCAAGCTCGGACTCTATCCGGGCACAATCACGGCAAGACGATCATGATTGCGCATGAAAAATTGCGTTTTGTTAGGTTTTTCAGGGTATGATGATATTATTCATGCGTGAGGTGAATAATGTTATCGCGATTTATCGCTATTTCGCTGACGGCCATCGGACTGCCTGCGATTGCTTCCGCAAACGGAGGTGAGCGCGCGGCATTAACCTATCAGGTCGGCTCCATCGATTATATCGGCTATGACAAGATCGGTGCCAACGGCCTGCCGGTTTGCGGCACCTGTGCGCAAAAGCAGGCAGCCGAACTGGACGCACAGAAGGAAATCGAGGCCCGCCGCAAGCGCGCCCGTGCCTATATGGCGCGCATGCAGGGCCAGCCCGTTCCGGACGATCTGCTTGAGCCAGCCGCCGCACCAGCAGAAGACTTTGACCCCGCCAAGCCGGTGCGCGTCGTTGGCGATCCCTGGGCCGGGGCATCCGACGAAATCGATCTCAGTTCGCTCGAACTCAGACCCAGCCTGAAATAAACAAAAATGGCGCCCGAAAGCGCCATATTTTTTATCGTACTGCCAATAGTCAGCCCGCGATTTTCGAGAAATCCGCCACTTTTCCGGTTGCAGCACGAATCTGATCGAGCAAGGCCAGACGATTGGCGCGGACATTCTCGTCCTCGTCGTTCACCAGCACCTTTTCGAAGAACGTATCGACCGGACCACGCAGCTTGGCGAGCGCCAGCATCGCACCGTTGAAATCTTCACGGGCAATGGCAGCCTCGGCATCTTGCGAAGCCAGAGTGACGGCTTCAAACAGCGCCTTTTCTTCCGCTTCGCGAAGAAGAGACGCGCTCACGCTGTCTGCAACCTTCGTACCCTTCTTCTCTTCGGCAGCAAGAATGTTGGCGGCGCGCTTGGTGCCAGCCAGAAGGTTCTTGCCGTCTTCTTCGTTGATGAAAACGATCAGCGCTTCCAATCGACGCGCGACCAGCAGCAGATTGTCGGCTTCCGGCGACAGTACGGCGTCGATGGCGTCATAGCGTGCGCCTTCGTCTTTCAGATGCACCTTGAAACGGTCATGGAGGAACGACAAGAGATCAGCCAGCACCGGCTCGGACGATGCTTCCGCCTCGGCGCGAACCTGCTTTTCATAGCTGGCCAATGCGTTGTCAACGTCCTGTTCGCCGTCGACATCACCGGAGTTTTCCCCAGCAAGCTTGGTTTCAAACTCGCGCAACTTGCGCTGGACCTGACCTTCTTTCAGCGCGGCAAACGCCGAGCGGAAGAGCGGCAGCAGCGGGAACTTCCATTCCTGCGACAGCAGGAGACGGATCACACCCAATGCCGCACGACGCAGAGCAAACGGGTCCTTCGAGCCGGTCGGCTTTTCATCGATCGCCCAGAATCCGACCAACGTGTCGAGCTTGTCGGCAAGCGCGACGGCAACCGAAACCGGGTTCTTCGGCACAACATCGGACGGGCCTTGCGGCTTGTAGTGTTCTTCAATCGCAGCAGCGACGGCTTCATCTTCGCCCTGAAGCAACGCATATTTGCGACCCATTGCGCCCTGAAGTTCAGGGAATTCGCCGACAACTTCCGTGGTGAGGTCAGCCTTTGCCAGAACTGCCGCGCGCGCAGCAAGCTTCGGATCGGCACCCACCAGCGGCGCAATCTGCGCAGCCAGTTCGCGAATGCGTTCAACGCGTGCGCCTTGCGTGCCAAGCTTGGCATGGAAGGTCACATTCAATGCATCCAGACGCGCCATGCGCTGATCGAGTGGCTTCTTCAGATCAAGACCGAACTTTTCCGCCGAAGCGACGAGCTTGTCGAGGTCGGGCAGATCATGCTGATCTGTGTGCCAGAAATAGAGTGCATCCGACAGGCGTGCGCGCACGACCTTGCCGTTACCGTAAGCGATTTCCGTGCCGCCGTCCCGGGCTGCAATGTTCGACACCAGAATGAACCGGTTGGAAAGCGCTTCGGCTTCGCCCTGCTTGCGGGTGACAAAGCACTTCTGGTTGGCGCGGATGGTGAGGCGAATGACTTCCGGCGGGATGGCCAGAAACTCTTCCTCGAATTCGCCCATCAGCACGACCGGCCATTCGACCAGACCGGACACTTCTTCCAGAAGCCCATCGTCTTCCACCAGTTCGAGGCCGGAAGCGAAGGCGAGATTATGCGCGTCCTGCGAAATGATTTCCTTGCGGCGCTCGGCGTCGAGAACCACGAAAGCCTTTTCGAGTTTTTCGACATAATCCTCGAAGCGACGTACCTTGATTGCCTGACCGTCGCTCAGGAAACGATGGCCATAGGTGACATTACCCGACTTGATGCCATCAACATCGAAATCGATGACCACGGTTTCCTCGGTTTCGGGACCGAAGGTGCAGAGGATCGACTGCAGCGGACGCACCCAACGAAGCGAACCCGGCCTGGCCGAAGCCGCACCCCAGCGCATGGATTTCGGCCATGGGAAATTGCGGATCGTCTGCGGCACCAGTTCGGCGACGATTTCTTCCGCTGCGCGGCCCGGCTTCGTCAGATGAGCGACGTAGAAATCGCCCTTCTTCGGGTCGGAGTGGACATGGGCCTGAGAAACATCAGTGAGACCAGCCTTGCGCAGAAACCCCTGAATGGCCTGTTCCGGTGCTGTGACCGACGGGCCCTTAATGTCTTCGTGCACGTCCTTGGAACGCACGGTGAGGCCGCGAATATCGAGCGTCAGACGACGTGGCGTCCAATAAGGGGTCGCAGCTTCATAGGTAAGACCGGCTTCCACCAGACCATCGGTAATCATCTTTTTCAGATCACCGGCAGCCTTGCGCTGCATGCGAGCGGGGATTTCTTCGGAAAAGAGTTCGAGCAACAAATCAGGCATGTTCTTTACTCGCCCTCACGCTTGAAATTGAAACCACCGGCATCCGTCAAAAGGAATGCCTCGCCGCACTGACGCGCAAGATTGCGCACGCGCAGAATATAGCTCTGACGCTCGGTAACCGAGATCACGCCGCGCGCATCCATCAGATTGAACACGTGGGATGCCTTGATGCACTGGTCATAGGCCGGGAAGACACTCTTATGCATTTGATGATTGGCGTTCGGACCAGGCGCACCAGCCTTCAGAATGGCCTCGCACTCGCGCTCGGCATCGATGAAATGCTGATGCAAAGCCTCGGTATTGGCCATTTCAAAGTTGTAGCGGGAATATTCCTGCTCAGCCTGCAGGAACACCTCGCCATAGGTGACCTTTTCATCGCCTTCGAGACCGTTGAAGTTGAGGTCGTAAACATTGTCCACACCCTGCACATACATGGCGAGGCGTTCGAGACCATAGGTCAGCTCACCGGAAACCGGTGAGCATTCGATGCCACAGACCTGCTGGAAATAGGTGAACTGCGACACTTCCATGCCGTCGCACCAGCATTCCCAGCCGAGACCCCATGCGCCGAGCGTCGGGCTTTCCCAGTCATCTTCCACGAAGCGCACGTCATGCAGCGTCGGATCGAGACCGATGGCGCGCAGCGACCCGAGATAGAGATCCTGAAGGTTCGGCGGCGATGGCTTGATGATCACCTGATACTGGTAATAGTGCTGGAGACGGTTCGGGTTTTCACCGTAACGGCCATCCTTCGGACGACGCGATGGCTGCACATAGGCAGCCTTCCACGGCTTCGGCCCCAGCGAACGCAGCGTCGTTGCCGGGTGGAACGTACCCGCACCCACTTCCATGTCATAGGGCTGCAAGATAGCGCAACCGTGCTCCGCCCAATAGTTATGGAGCGTCAGGATCAGACCCTGAAAGGAACGGGTGGGATGCATATGTGCTGGCAACGTACTGGACACGGGGTCGGGCCTTGTAATTGAAATGATGGCCCGGTCTAATTTGTCCGTAACGCAGGGTCAAGCACAGGCTGCCAGTTTCGGTGTCACACCATCTTGAAACCGGCAGCCTGAAGCTCTTAGTCAGTTGCCGGTTTTTCTGGAGCCTTGTCGGACGGTGCGGCAGGCGCAGGCGATTGTGCAGGAGCTTCCGGCTTCTGCTCGACAGGTTTTTTCTCGTCGGGCTTTGCAGCATCGGCAGAAGATTGCCCCGGGATATCCGGCAAACCCTTCTTCAGCTTCGCCTCGATCTTGACCAGATCTTCCGGCTCGGGCTTGCCTGCAATGGCATGGTTCCACTGAAATGTCGCTTCCAGAAGACGCCCGACACGCCAGTAGGCATCGCCCATATGATCGTTGATCGTCGGGTCTTCCGGACGAAGCTTGACCGCCTTTTCCAGTTCGACCACCGCCTCGTCATACCGGCCCAGCATGTAATAGGCCCAGCCCAGCGAGTCGACGATATAGCCGTCCTGCGGACGCAGCTCGACCGCCTTCTTGATCATGCCCAGCGCTTCATCGAGATTTTCACCCCGGTCAACCCAGGAATAACCAAGATAGTTCAGCACCTGTGGCTGGTCGGGATAAAGCTCCAGCGCCTTGCGGAAATTGGGCTCCGCCTTGTCCCATTGCTTCAGGCGTTCATAGGCGATGCCGCGCTGGTAAAAGACCGGCCAGTCCTTGCGTTCCGGCGTCTTGATCTGTTCCACCGCAGCATCATAAATCTTCGCCGCATCGGCGAAATTCTTGTCCTGTGCATAGACACCACCGAGCGCCAGATAAGTGCGCATGTCGGTCTTGTCACGGTCGAGCAGAACTCTCAGCTGCTTGACGGCGTCGGCAGACTGGTCGTTTTCCGCCAGATTGAGTGCGCGCTGCATTTCCGCATCACGACGATAAGGCGACTTCTCCGGCACGCGACCATAGTAGTCGATGGCCTTTTCCGGCTGGCGCAACTTGGCGGAAATATCGCCCAGCTGATAAAGCGTTGCGTCGTTGTCCGGACGCAGCGGCAACGACATCTGCAGATAAAGCTTTGCAAAGGCTTCCGCGCCGCTGCGGTTGATCGCAGTACCAAGCGTATAGAGCGCTTCGGCAGTCCCTTCCTGAGCGGTTTTGATCAGGCGGCCATATTTCTCGCCAGCCTCGATCTTTTCACGCATTTCGGTGATCGTCATGCGACCGTTCAAAAGCTCGGCTGCATCATTCAACGTCTTGATAGCACCTTCCTTGTCACCCTGACGAAGCTTGAAGGAGGCATAGGCCATCACGATGCGTTCGTAAGTGTCAGGGGCAGCGCTCCCGCCGGGCCGGTCGTCGATGGCCTGCTGGTAGAAATCACGCGCTTCCTGCTTCTGGCCGGCGAGATCGGCTATCAGTGCGGAATTATAGGTGCGGAATAGACCATACCATTCCGGTCCCTGCATTTTCTGGATATCGGCGAGCGCCTGTTTGGGGTTGCCCTGCCCGACCTTCACCCACGCGCTCATGAAGCCAGTCGCAAGACGATCCATATCGGATTGCAGCGACAGCATCAGAAGCGGCCCGACCTTGCGATATTGCTTGCGGTCAATGGCGTCGATGGCCAGCGCCACGCGCGAAAAACGCTCGATGTCCGGGACGTTCTTCAGTTCTTCCGCCAGAGGCAGCGCATCCTTGAAACGGCCTTCCGTCAGCAAAACCAGTAGCAGATCCTGCTTGATCTGCGCATTGCCCGGATCGAAGGCCATAGCCTGACGATAGAAATCGACGGCGGTCGCGAGATTATTGTCGGATTCGGCGGTACGTCCGGCAAGATAGGCCCCGGCAAACGAACCGGCGCGGACTGGAGGCGGTGCAGGATCATTTGTCGCCTTGGCCAAAGCACCGCTTGTCGGGATCGCGATTCCCGCCAGAAGCGAGAGCAGCAAACCATAAAGCGGGCGGTATTTCGATCCTTGCCGCATAAAGCCCTATCCTCTTCTCAAATCCCTGTGACAGATACCGGCAAGCAAACCCTCAAGTGGCTCAAAAGCCGGGGCACGCTGTCTCTTTGCCGGAAAAGGCACCCCAAGCATGGCCTTTTTGGGATGGCGGGGCAAGAAAAGCATCCGTGATGGGACGCTTTTCCTGGGTATTCTTCACCCGCAAGAAATGCTGGCGGTAGCTTGCAGCTGTTGCCTGTCAGTTCACGCGGCTGATGCAGAAATCAATGACTTCGATCAGCGCGTCCTTTTGAGGCGTCGTTTTCAGAGGTGCCAGAGCATCGCGGGCAATTTCGCCGAAATGCCGCGCGCGCTGAACCGTGTCGGCAATCGCGCCGTGCTTCGTCATCAGGCCGATGGCCTTTTCAAGCGAGGCGTCATCGCTCGCACCGTCTTCGATTGCGTGTTTCCAGAAAGCGCGCTCATCGTCGGTGCCGCGGCGATAGCTCAGAATCACCGGGAGCGTGATCTTGCCTTCGCGGAAATCGTCACCGGTATTCTTGCCGAGATCGGCTGCCGAGCCGCCATAATCGAGCGCGTCATCGACCAGCTGGAAGGCAAGACCGAGATTGAGGCCATAATCGCGCAGCGCCGCACGATCCGAACGCTGCGCGCCGGCGATGATCGGGCCGACTTCACCGGCAGCCGAGAACAGCGCCGCAGTCTTGGCCTTGATGACCGCCAGATATTCGTCTTCGGTGGTTTCCATGTTCTTGGCAGCGGCAAGCTGCATTACTTCGCCTTCGGCGATCACCGAAGCCGAGGTCGCCAGAACGTCGAGCGCGTCGAGCGAACCGACATCAACCATCATCTTGAAGGCCTGCCCCAGAAGGAAATCGCCAACGAGAACGCTGGCCTGGTTGCCCCAGATCATGCGCGCCGTGCTTTTTCCGCGCCGCAGATCGCTTTCATCAACCACATCGTCGTGCAGAAGCGTCGCAGTGTGCATGAATTCCACAGCAGTCGCGAGACGCACATGACCGTCGCCTTCGTAGCCGAACATGCGAGCTGCCGCGAGCGTCATCATGGGACGCAGGCGCTTGCCGCCTGAGGAAATCAGATGATTGGCGACTTCCGGTATCATTTCAACATCGGACCCGGCCCGGGAAAGGATCATCTCGTTCACCCGCGCCATATCGGCCTTTGTCAGATCGACAAGCGGTTGAACCGATCCTTCCTGTTTCTTTTTACCGTCCAGATTTAGAACCACACCCAATGCCATTTCTCCTAGCTGCCCGGTCACATTATTGAAACGGACCGGATTGCTCAAGACGCAACTGCCCCCAAAGCGCCCTCAAAGCGATACTATTCCAGCGCCTGTTCACCATTGAAGGAAGCTGTTGTCAATGCGGTGCATTCGCTACAAACTGTTCAAATGATCGAACTTATCCGTACGAATGATTCCGTTCTGCTGTCCTTTGCCGAGGCCTTGATGAAAGAGGCCGGGATCGCCTATTTCATTGCCGACACGAATATGAGCATCATCGAAGGCTCTTTGGGCGTATTGCCGCGCCGCCTTCTGGTCAGCGAAGAGCAGCTTGAAGAAGCAAGGCAGATTCTGATCGATGCCGAGATTGAACACGAACTGCGCGATCGATGACTTCGGAAGCAAGTTTTGAAACTGAAGATGAGGCTGGAGAAACGCTCGATGTGTTTCATCGTGGGGCGTTTCACCTCATCCAGCCCGCATTGAAAGGCCATCGTTCCGGTGTGGATGCGATGATTCTGGCAAGCTCCGTTCCAAACGGCTTTGCCGGGCGCGTTGCCGATCTTGGCAGCGGTGCGGGCGCTGCAGGGCTTGCTGTTGCGTCGCGCTGCCCTGACGCCAATATCACCCTCGTCGAACGTTCCGCTTTCATGGCGGGCTTTGCCCGCAGAAGTGTTGCGCATCCGCTGAACGCCGCTCTTGCAGGCCGTATCAGTGTGATCGAAGCCGACGTCGGCCTGAGAGGCAAGGCGCGCATCGCCGCAGGGCTTGTCGACAACAGTTTCGACTTCGTCATCATGAATCCGCCCTTCAACGAAGCGCGCGATCGCAGCACACCCGATCCGCTGAAGGCGGAAGCGCATGTCATGCCCGAAGGTATGTTCGAGCAATGGGTGCGCACTGCGGCGGCCATTGTGAAGCCTGGTGGAGGCATTGCCATTATTGCCCGACCCGGTTCGATTTCTTCCATCCTCGAAGCACTGTCGGGACGATTTGGCGGGCTGAGAATCATTCCCGTTCAGCCCCGTCCCGAAGCGGCGGCGATCCGTATTGTCGTGACAGGCACACGCGGGAGCCGCGCCGGTCTTTCGCTGATGCCGGCGCTTGTTCTCCACGGCAGCGACGGCCACGGCTTCACCCCACGCGCCAACGGCATCAATAACGGGCTCGACGCTCTGATCTAGAAACGCGGTTGTGCCAGCACGACCAGATTACGGTCCGGGTCGTGCAATCTCAGAATCGTCGTATAGTCAGTTATCTCGACATTTCCGGGGTGAATCCCGTCGAATGAAAGACGCGCATGTTCGGCTCGTACATCGCGGACGATGAGTGTCAGTGTGCCGTGCCCTGCTTCCGCCGGGTTCTGGTAAAGCTGGAAGCCCGCGCTCAAACCGTGATGCCATTCAGCCAGTCCCTGCATCGGTCGCGCATCGGGATTGCGATCGAAGATCGTGGCAAACCATTCCATGCTGCGTTCGAGGTCGGAGCAATTGAGCTGGGCGAAAATAGCAGTGAGCACCATCGTGGTGTCCTCCCGGATCGGATAACACGGTAGCATTCCGGAAGTTCCGATGGTCCAGACCTGCCGATTTCGGTCCGAGCGGGTGATTTTGGTTGAAACCCTATATTCGAGCCAATATTCCTAAAACCGCAATTTTCGTTCTGCGGCTCCCCGCCGCCCTTTTCCGAAAAAGCGCAAACAGCAAAACGACAAGAACAGGCAACGGGAACCAATGAACCATAGCCCAAATCAAAGCCGCCCCGTATCCATCATGCGGCGCTTTCTGGATAGCGAATCTGCAGGGGGTGTAAGCCTCATGGTGGCGGCAGCGCTTGCGCTGATCGTGGCGAATTCTCCGTTCTCGCAGGCCTATTTCGATATACTGCACACTCATATCGGTCCGCTGAGTCTGACGGACTGGATCAACGATGCCTTGATGGCGGTGTTCTTCCTGCTTGTGGGGCTGGAGATCAAACGCGAATTTCTCGACGGTCAACTGGCAAGCTGGCCAAACCGAATGCTGCCCGGTATCGCCGCTGCGGGCGGCGTCATCCTGCCAGCCATCATCTTCACCGCGTTGAACTGGCACGACCCTGCCAAGGTACGCGGCTGGGCTGTGCCATCTGCCACCGACATCGCCTTCGCGCTCGGCGTTCTGTCGCTTCTGGGTTCACGGGTTCCTTCCAGCCTCAAGGTGTTTCTGGCGACACTTGCTATCCTGGACGATCTCGCAGCCGTCGTCATCATCGCCATTTTCTATACGGCTGAAATCTCCATGCCATATCTTGGCGGAGCTTTCGCCGCCGCTATCGTTCTGTTCGTCATGAACCGGATGGGCGTGATGAAGCTCCTGCCCTACCTGATCGGCGGAGCAGCGCTCTGGTTCTTCGTGTTGAATTCCGGTGTTCATGCAACGGTTGCAGGCGTGGTGACAGCACTTATGATTCCGCTGAAGGCCGCGCCCGGCAGGCCTGACGACATGACCTCGCCGCTGCATGTGCTGGAACACGCGCTGGCCAAGCCTGTTGCCTTCATCATCGTGCCGATTTTCGGCTTCGCCAATGCGGGCATATCGTTTGCCGGTCTCGATGCCTCGGTGATGCGGGATACACTCACGCTTGGCATTATGCTTGGCCTCTTCATCGGCAAACAGCTCGGCGTTTTCGGTGCAGCCTGGCTCGCGATCAAGACAGGCCTCGCACAAAAGCCGCTCGGGGCCACGTGGATCCAGCTTTACGGCGTGGCGGTCCTGTGCGGGATCGGCTTTACAATGAGCATCTTCATCGGCCTTCTCTCCTTCCCGTCCGATCTCATGCAGGCGGAAACGAAGATCGGCGTTCTGGCCGGTTCGGGCCTGTCGGCCGTTTGCGGCTATATCCTGCTGCGGCTGGTCACAAAGCCGAAAAACACCTGACAGAAACGACATCACCGCCCGGAAAACAAAATTTCCGGGCGGTTTTCTTTGTGTTTCCCAAATGGCTTCCTACATTCCGGCTGAGAGCCTGAATGATTTCAGTTAGCAGGAGTTTGCCTTGCCCGGTTTATTGACGCGCCTTGTTCCACGCCGCTTCCGCCCGGTTTCCATCGAGATACCTGTCGTGCGGCTGCATGGTGCCATCATGTCCGGTGGATCTGCATTCCGTCCGATGCTTTCACTGGCGTCGACAGCAGCAGTCCTTGAAAAGGCGTTCACCGACAAGGAGACGCCCGCCGTCGCCATTTCGCTCAACTCACCCGGCGGATCACCGGTTCAGTCCCGACTGATCTACCGGCGTATCCGCGACCTTGCCGCCGAACACCAGAAGAAGGTTTTTATCTTCGTCGAAGATGTTGCCGCCTCGGGTGGCTACATGATCGCGCTGGCTGGTGACGAAATCATCGCCGATCCGTCATCCATCGTGGGTTCTATCGGCGTGGTGTCGGCCTCGTTCGGCTTCCCCGAACTTCTGAAAAAGATCGGTGTGGAGCGCCGCGTCTATACGGCAGGCTCCAACAAGGTGACGCTCGACCCGTTCCAGCCGGAGAAGAAGGCCGACATAGAGCGGCTGAAATCACTGCAGCTCGAAATCCACGAGACCTTCATCGACATGGTGAAGGAACGGCGCGGTACGAAACTTGCAGAAGACAAGGACCTGTTTACCGGGCTGTTCTGGACCGGCATCAAGGGGCATGAGCTTGGCCTGATTGACGGGCTTGGCGATATGCGCAGCTTCCTGCGCAAAACCTACGGCGACAAGGTCAAGCTCAAACTCGTGGAACAGAAACGCGGCCTTCTGGGGCGCAAGATGCCCGGTGTGGATATGGCCGTTGATATGGCACTCGGTAATCTTGAACCGGCTGCCATTGCCGCGCATCTCGGCGACGGGCTGCTTTCAGTAGCCGAAGAAAAGGCACTTTGGGGCCGTTATGGCCTGTAAAAACAAAGCTAAGTCGAAAATCAGCGTCGATTTTCGAACCAAAGCTTTGAATTCCCTCGTTTCACCATGATATGGTGTCAGAAAGCGGGGTGGGCTGCTTCCCGCCCCTTCATGAACATTCGGCATTTCGGCGTTGCGATCCGGCGATCCGAAATGCGACCCTTAAGGACTTGAGGCCATGCCCCAGCTCATCTTTCTGCTGCTGATCATCGCCGCCGCCTGGTACGGCTATCGCTCGTTCAAGCGTGAAGCTTCGCGCGTGTCCCAGCGTGTGCGTCAGGCAGAAAAGGAAGCGCAGAACCGGGCTCAAGGCACGTTGGTGCAGGACCCTAAAACCGGCGAATATTACGTCAAGAAGGACTGACCTGTCTTGTAAGAGAGGTTGCCAACGAAGTGGTGCGGTTGCTCGCCGCAACCGGATGCCATGTTTTCTGAAGAGCGGTTCCAATTTTAACAATATCGTCGGAGCCGCTCCAACTATTTGTTTCATAGCATTTGCCTCACGCAAAACCGTTTCACACTTTTGCTGGAAATGCGCTATTCCCGGTCCGTAGCCAGAAATGACCCTTTTTCCGACAACCGAAACGCCCGCGAATGCCGGGTCCGCACATGCGGTGACGCGTCTGGCCCCGGCCAAGATCAATCTCGCACTGCATGTTACAGGGCGTCGTGACGATGGCTATCATCTGCTCGATATGCTGGTGGTCTTTGCGCGCTATGGCGACATCATCCGCATCGAGCACGCCGAAAAGGATAGCTTCACGGTCAGCGGCCCTTTCGCAAAAGGCATGCCGCTCGATGGTGGCAATCTGGTTCTCAAGGCACGCGAGGCCTTGCGTGATCATGCGCAAAGGGCATTGCCGCCCGTCGCCGTTCATTTGGAAAAGAACCTTCCGATTGCGTCGGGTATAGGCGGCGGATCGAGCGATGCTGCAGCAACGCTGCTCGCACTCGATGAATTGTGGGGGCTCGATCTCGGTTTAGAGCAACTCGCCGCGATGGGGCTTACCCTTGGCGCCGATCTGCCCATGTGCCTGCATGGCGCATCCAAGGGCACGCCGCTTGCCGCGCGCGGCATCGGTGAAGACCTGAACCCGGTTGTCGGATTTCCAGCCTTGCCGATGCTCCTCGTCAATGATGGAACCGCTGTTGCAACGCCGGATGTCTTTCGCGCACTCGACAAACGCGACCATCCAGCGCTGAACCTTGGCTCCCATGCAGATATCGCCCCCCTTTGCGCCTATCTGCAGACAACCCGCAACGATCTTCTGCCTCCGGCCCTAAAACTTGCCCCCCAGATCGGTGACAAACTTGACCTGCTTCGCGCAAGCGGATCGCTTTACGCGCAGATGTCAGGCTCAGGTGCAACCTGTTATGCGATCTACGAGGATATGGCCGCCACAGAGCGGGCAGCAGCACTTCTCTTGGCCGAACGACCCGACTGGTTCGTCATCGCAACCCAAACGGCTCCCTCCCAAAAGTAGTTTCTGAACGGCCTCCCAACCGAGAGTCTGAAAAATCGCCCTATTGTTCACTCTCATTGGACAATATATTGGGACAGACTGTTCGCTCTTTTTGAACAAAATGCCTTTTACAACAGTTTCGTGAATACTGATATATAATATAACTTATTGATTATATTTAGTTATTTCTCATAAATTATCTACATTCCATAAAATTGGCTGCACGAATGTGTGATTAAGAAAACATTTTCGTGACTGGAACTTTTACCCACTGTCACCCATTTCAGCTGCATCGGAACGACGAACAAAACGCCGCTCCACTTTCCAAGGAGATAGGAAAATGAAAAAGATTGTTCTTGCTGCCGCTGCCCTCGCTCTTAGCGCCGGTGCTGCCTTTGCTGAAAACCCCCGCGTTGGCGAACCTGCCGATCTTTATGCAAACGACCGCACCCCGGTTGCTTCCCAGAAGGTCGACTACACCGCTCCCGCTTCGATCAGCCAGTCCTCATTCCAGGACGGTTCGGCTCATCGCTTCGGTGACGCATCGCCTTCGAGCTACCAGAACTAAGTTTTCCGAAAACTTAGGCGCAGGACGTCGTCAAAAGCCTCCCAGCGGATGACGCCCCGATGAATTCCCAAGCTGGATATTCCTCCCAATCATTCAGCTTCCCCAGTTATCTCCCCGATGGATGGCATAGTGCCACCCGGGAGCCCCGGAAAGGCTTCTATGCCATCCGAAGGGGCGATTTTAAGGATTACGAAAATGAAAAAGTTTGCTCTTGCTGCTGTTGCCGTTGCCCTTAGCGCCGGTGCTGCTTTCGCTGAAAACCCGCATGTCGGCGAACCTGCCGATCTCTATGCAAACGACCGTACGCCGGTTGCAACGCAGAGCCAGAAGCTCGACTACACGGCTCCTGCTTCGATCAAGGCTCCGGTCTATCAGGACGGTTCGGCTCATCGCTTTGGCGATGCTTCGCCTTCCTCTTACCAGAACTAATCCGGCCAGAACTAATCCGGCCAGAACTAATCCGGTCAGCATGTCTGACGAAAAGGGCGAAGCTTCCAGCTTCGCCTTTTTGTTTTGTTCAGTCTTCGTCGGGCGGCAGAATGGGGTGTTTGAGACGGACCGGCCGCAAGTGCTGTGGAAGCAGATCAAACGCCACGCCGTCGAGCAACAGCGGCTTCAAAAGATCCAACCGAACCAGAAGCCCGGCATCGAGCGTCGCCTTGTGGCCGAAGATTTTACGGACCGTGCCGAAGCCGCTATCTTCCGGCAGTGAAAAGCGCGCAGTACTCCCATCATTATCCATGTGGCGGCGGAGGACTTCCTCCCATCCTTCCTGCGGAATAGCGCCCGGTTTCAGCAACAGTACCCACGGCGTGCGGATTTCTGCGAGCGCCGCCTCAATATCCATTTCGGCATAAAAGCTACAGCCGGCACCGAGCGCGACGAGAGCGGTTTCGTCCGATGACCCCCGGTCGACGACCGTAACACGGCGCAGCAACCCCTCCACAACAGCCGGCACCAAAGCCGAAAGCGTGTGGGCCAGTGCTCTTTCTGAATTCAGGGTTTCGATGACCACGGACAACATGCGCGTTTCATATATCAAGAACGCGTGAACGGAAAGCTGCTGCACATATGTTCTTGCTTTGTTCTAAATCTTGCGATAGGAATAGATTCATCAGAACAGAATCGCATGGCAACACGGCACGCGCAACAGAACAGTTTTCAGCCCTGAAGGGGGCTCCTGTTCCCCGGTTTGCTTTCGCCGTGGCTGCACAACGCCAGATGTTTCCATTCAGGGAGACGAAAATGGAAGTGATCCAGCAGGCAGATATCATCAAGCAGGCCGACATGGCTGCCTTCGGTAGTGGACGCGCGGATCACGCCAATGCGATGATCGGTGAGGCAGGCCTGCGCATCGATCATGCTCGCAGGCGCGGACGCGGCGCGGGCATCAACCCGACCGGACGCTTCGAGCCGACGACGCGGCATGATTTCGATGACGGCTGGACCACGCTTGAGGAACTGCCGCCGTTCAAGACCGACGTGCAGATCGAAAAGCCGCGCACGATCATCACCCGCAATGATTCACCCGACATCAATTTCGACCGCTCGATCAATCCCTATCGCGGTTGCGAGCACGGTTGCATCTATTGCTTTGCCCGTCCGACCCATAGTTACATGGGGCTTTCTGCCGGTCTCGATTTCGAATCCCGCCTGTTCGCGAAGCCGGATGCAGCGCGCCTTCTGGAGCGCGAGCTCGCCAAGCCCAATTATCAGCCGAGGACCATCGCCATCGGCACCAATACAGATCCCTATCAGCCGGTCGAGAAGAAATGGCGCATCATGCGCGAAATTCTCGAAGTGCTGGAGGCTGCCAATCATCCGGTCGGCATCGTGACGAAATCCGCCCTGGTGGTGCGTGACGTCGATATTCTAAGCCGCATGGCCGAGAAAGGGCTGGCCAAGGTCGCCTTGTCAGTCACGACGCTCGATGCTCATCTGTCTCGCACGATGGAGCCGCGCGCCTCGACGCCGACACTGCGGCTTCAGGCCATCCGTAAGCTGGCCGATGCGGGTATTCCAGCGTCCGTCATGATGGGGCCGGTCATTCCGGGTATCAACGATCACGAGATTGAGCGCATTCTGGATGCAGCCTATGCGCAGGGCGCGCGCGAGGCGGGTTATGTTCTGCTGCGCCTGCCGCTCGAAGTAGCCCCATTGTTCAAGGATTGGCTGCTGCGCAATTACCCGGATCGCTATCGTCATGTCATGTCGCTGGTGCGCTCCATGCGCGACGGCAAGGATTACGATGCCGAATGGGGCAAGCGCATGCGCGGCACAGGTCCCTATGCATGGCAGATCGGACGCCGTTTCGAGATCACAGCACGCAAGCTCGGTTTCAATGCGCGTCGCCTTCAGTTGCGCACCGATCTGTTCGAACCGGTCGAAAAGGGAGGCAAACAGCTTTCACTGTTTTAGGCGAGGCACACAAAGGGGCTCCAAAAGGCGAACTTCACCTTGGGCTGGTGCCGCTTTTCAAACTGCATATCCTATCAGTCGTCAGTTCAATTCCCGTCTGATTTCTTTTCGGACGGAGGGGCTACCTGCTTTCACGCCACCATCCTCGAGCAGGGCCCTTGCGGAGAATCGGAAGCAATGCGAGCATCGCCGCCAAATGAAACGCTCGGCTTCTGATTCTCCGCTTCTCTTTGATATCCCACTCGCGCCTGACTTTTCTGAAGAGAAAAGATTGCTTGCGCGCGGACTGAAACACATCGTCGGCATAGATGAAGCAGGACGTGGACCTTTGGCCGGTCCTGTCGTGGCTGCTGCCGTGGTGCTCGATATCGACAACCTTCCAAACGGTCTGGACGATTCCAAGCGTCTCACGGCTGTAAAGCGTGAAGCGCTCTACGAAACCATTCTGGAAAAAGCCATCACCGTTTCGGTGGCAAGCCTCAGCGCGCGCAGCATCGATGCAAGCGATATCAGGAAAGCCGCGCTTGAAGCCATGCGTCGCGCTTCTGTCTGCCTGACCTTGCAGCCATGCCATGCGCTGATTGACGGACGTGATGTTCCGCCCGGACTTCGCTGCCCCGGATCAGCTCTGGTCAAAGGCGATCAGCGTTCCGTCTCCATCGCCGCGGCCTCCATCGTCGCCAAGGTAACGCGCGACCGTATGATGATGCGTGCCGGAGCGGCGCATCCACCTTACGGACTGGAAATCCATGCCGGCTACGCGACCGTGAAACATCGCGCCGCCATAGAAACGGCTGGTCCCGTTCCCGGCATCCACCGCTATACTTTCGCGCCCATCAAAGGCCGTTACAGCGTTTAAACAGTTGCAAGCTTGGCCGCGAAGCCGAAAAGCAGCGCTGCAAAGCCCCAGCGCTGTACCGACTGTATGGCAGGATAACGTTTGAACAGGCTTCCAAGCGACGAACCTGTGAAGGCGTAGATTGTGTCGAACGACAATCCCACGATCGTCATCACGGTCCCCAGCAACGCGAACTGGAGCGTAATGCTGCCATTTTCGGGATGAATGAACTGCGGCAGCAGGACCGAACAGAAAAGCAACGCTTTCGGGTTGAGCAGATTGGTGAGGAGACCCTTGCGAGCCGAAGCCAGATAGGACCGGCGTTCGCGCACGCCGCCAGCTGCATCCACTGTCGGCAAGGGGTGGCGCAGAATGCCGATGGCAATCCAGACCAGATAGCAGGCACCGATGATCCGAACGAACTGAAACGCGACAGGAAAAGCATGAAGAAGTGCAGCCAGACCAAGTGCGGCAAGGGCGACGTGACAAGCGCGCGCGATTGCAAGCCCTGCTGCCGCTGCAAGCGCATGTGTCCTGCCCTGTGCTGCACCAGTCTGGAGGAGCAGAAGCATATCCGGTCCAGGAATAAGAAATGCAGCAGCCAGTGCGCCTGCATATAACCACATCTCGCTCATCGATATCGTCCACCAGAGCATTTCCAGCAAAAGCGCGAAGCAGTTTTGCGTAGGCTAATGCGAAAAAAGAGAGTGCTAGCCGGTCCGCTATGCGAAGCAGCTGCATGGTCGAAACTATGCGGAGATAGATGCGCATGTCCTTGCGATTTGTGGCGCAATGTTACGGATTTGTGGTACATTCTGCCAACATAACAACTATGATTGTCGGATTATGCCAACACTGAAACTGGACGCTATCGACCGCAAAATACTGACCGCACTCCAGGACGATGCGCGGCTCTCCAATGTGCAATTGGCGGAGAAAATTGGTCTGTCGCCCTCTCCGTGCCTGCGGCGCGTCAAGATGCTCGAAAAGGCAGGCGTCATTCAAGGCTATCATGCAGCGCTGGATCGAAACGCGGTCGGGCTTGGGCTGACTGTTTTCGTGGGCATCCGGGTGGAGCGCCATCACGAGGAAACCGCGACGGCGTTTCGCACCTCCGTGCAGAATCTGCCGGAGGTCTTTTCATGCCATCTCGTATCGGGAGAATCCGACTTTCTACTGCAGGTGGTGGTGCCTGATCTCGCAGCCTATGAGCGCTTTCTAACCGGCACGCTGCTGCGGCTTCCCGGCGTGATCGACATTCGGAGTAACTTCGCCATCCAGACGGTCAAGTCACAGGGAGAGCTGCCGCTCGCCCATCTCACGGGCCTCAAGGACTGACCTCACGTTACACCATCGAAAGACCATCATGCCGGATATTGTCAATGCAGTTCTTGTCGGCCCCAAAGGCATTCTTCTGGGCCGTCGCAGTCCGGATCGCCGTGCCTATCCAAACCGTTGGAGCTTTCCGGGCGGTCATGTTGAAGCAGGAGAGAGTTTTGAGCGCGCACTCCAACGGGAAATCCAAGAGGAGCTCGAACTAACGCTTCACTCGTTTTCGTTCCTCACCACTATAGAGGTCGCAAGTCCGGCAGCGTCATTCCACCTCTTTACCGTCACCGCCTGGAGCGGCCACCCTGCCATTCGCGACCGGGAACATACGGAACTGCGGTGGTTCATGCCAGAGGAAGCCTGCGTACTGGATGATCTTGTTTTGGAGGAATATCGACCGTTGTTTCATAAATTGGGTGGCATGGCAGCCAGCCGCTGATCGGACTGTAGCGAAATCGATTTCTCAATCCGGAAAACAAAAAACGCCGCCCTTTTGAGGCGGCGTTTTCTAGAAAACTGTATAAGCCGGGATTAGTTCAGGTTCGACTTGACCTGCGACAGAGCATCCTTGAACAGGTTGCCTGCGACCTTCGTGTCGACCTTGTCGGCAACGATCTTGCCAGCTGCAGCAACTGCCAGATCGACCGCCGAAGCGCGAACTGCGTTGATGGCATCGACTTCAGCCGTTGCGATCTTCTGCTCGGCGAGCTTGTTGCGGCGTGCAACATACTCTTCCGTCGCGCGCTTGGCGTCTTCGAGAAGTGCCTTGGCTTCACGCTCGGCGGAAGCAACGATGTCGCCTGCTTCCTTTTCGGCTTCCTTGCGCTTGCGATGATATTCGGCCAGCAGCTGCTGGGCCTCTTCACGAAGCGTGCGGGCTTCTTCCAGTTCGTTCTTGATGCGGTCAGCGCGCTCATCGAGCGAACGACCGACCATGCCCGGAACCTTCAGGTAAGCCAGGATTGCCAGAAAGATAATGAGGCCAATCAGTGCCCAAAATGTAGCGTCCATTGTCCTCTCCTCAGGCGTTCGAAGCCTTGACGGCTGCTGTTACCGAAGCCTTGTCGGCCTTGGTGCCCAGAAGCTGTTCGACGATCTCTGCCGTGGTTTCCTCGGCAATGTTGCCGACGTCGTTCATGGCCTTGGCCTTGATCGCGGCGATACGTTCTTCAGCTTCCTTGAGCTTGCCTTCAAGTGCTGCTTCGGCCGTAGCGCGTTCTGCGTCGGCTTCGCCCTTGCCCTTTTCACGAGCAGCTTCGGCGATCGAAGCAGCCTTGGTGCGGGCCTGGGTCAGTTCCTGCTCGTAAGCAGCAATAGCATTGTCGGCGTCCTGCTTGAGGCGGGCTGCCTGCTCGAGATCCTGAGCGATACGGTCGCGACGCGTTTCGATCACGCCGCCGATGCGCGGCAGAACCACGCGCGACATGAACAGATAGAAAAGCCCGAAGGTGATCGCGAGCCAAAGGATCTGCGATGCGTAATGGGTGGAATCAAACGGCGGGAATACGCCGCTGCCGTGTCCGGCATCGTTGGCGACCCCGGTTTCGGTGTGTACAGCATCGGCTGCGCCGTGCTCGCCAGCAGCAGGTGCCGGTTGCGATTCGGTGGCGGTTTGGGCAAACGCCGTGGACACGAACATCCAGATTTCCCCTTTAATCCAGCACGATCTGATCCAGATGGAGAGGGATCGTGCCTTACTCAGACGTCATATGCAAAGGCCAGCCGCGCTGCATTTCAAGATACAGATCGCGGCCAGCCAGTTCCTTGCAACCGTTGATTAGACGGCGAAGAGGAGCAGAAGCGCGATGAGCAGCGAGAAGATGCCCAGAGCTTCCGTAACGGCGAAACCGAACACCAGACGGCCGAACTGGCTGTCAGCAGCGGACGGGTTGCGCAGAGCGCCGGAGAGGTATTGGCCAAAGATATTGCCGAGGCCGAGAGCCGTACCGGCCATACCGAAACAGGCGAGACCGGCGCCGATGTACTTTGCTGCTTCCGCTTCCATGTTAAGCTCCTTCTGGATTGAATATAAGCGCGGATTTCAGTTCTGGCGGTCGCCCGCCGGCTTGAACTCAGTGTCCCGGATGTACTGCGTCGTTGATGTACATGCAGGTGAGAACGGTAAACACGTAGGCCTGCAGGAAGGCTACGAGGAATTCGAGTGCGGTGATCGCCACCGTCATGATCAGCGGCAGGACAGCGCCGCCGATGCCAATGGGCCCAAGTGCGGCCAACGAGACGACGAAGCCCGCAAAAACCTTGAGCGTGATATGGCCAGCAAGCATGTTCGCAAAGAGACGAACCGAGAGGCTGATCGGACGCGACAGGAACGAGATGATTTCGATGGCGACAACCAGCGGCACGATGATGCCGGGAACACCGCTCGGCACGAACAGCTTGAGGAAGCCAAGACCGTGCTTGAAGAAACCGTAGACAATGACCGTACCGATGACCAGAACCGCAAGCGCGAAGGTCACGATGATCTGGCTCGTAACCGTATAGAAATACGGGAAGAGACCGAGGAAATTTGCGACCAGAACGAACATGAAGAGCGAGAAGACGAAGGGGAAGAACTTCATGCCCTTCGACCCTGCCGAATCCCGCAGGCTGGTGGCCACGAATTCGTAAGCCATTTCCGACACCGACTGCAGACGGGTCGGGATCAGGCCGCGGCCCGAAGACGTCAGATAAAGGAAGCCCGAAGCGACCACGACGGTTGCGACCATGAAGGCCGAAACGTTCGTGAACGAAAGGTCCACACCGCCTACATCGATGGGAATCCACCGGGAAA
The DNA here is from genome assembly GCF_058796175.1 of Brucella sp. GW823-FHT04E01. Lineage (NCBI taxonomy): Bacteria > Pseudomonadati > Pseudomonadota > Alphaproteobacteria > Hyphomicrobiales > Brucellaceae > Brucella > Brucella sp. GW823-FHT04E01. The sequence goes on from NZ_JBXAIK010000004.1 coordinate 139,475, forward strand.
CCTGAAACTGATGGATCGGATCGTTCGCCACCTTAACCTCGTCTGTCTTTGGTCTGCCCGAAGGCGTTTCAGTCTCGGACCAGAAGGCCCACTTGTTCACTTACACTTGAACGAACTTTACCGTGAAGCCCGTCAAGTCCTATTTCTTGTCGTTCTTTTCCGCGCTAGATTTAATGTTAGCCTGTTCGGCAACATATCCAGCGGAACGAAGCACGTTGAGGACGCCCGCACCGAAGCCCAGAAGGAGAAATACGATCAATCCCCAGGGCGACGTGCCAGCGACACGATCGATGAACCAGCCAATCAGCGCACCGACCAGAACCCCTGCGATAAACTCGCTGGAAATCTTCATGGCCTGCGCGACCGAGCTTGCAGTCGCCGATCGCTCATCCTCGGAAGCCGGTTGCTTGAGCACACCCTTCTTGGCCAGTTCGGCCTCCAGGCGGTTCAAACGCTGATCCAGCTCCCCGGAACCGGGTTCGTTCTTCGCATTCTTGATCGCACCGGATGGCTTTCCGGGTTCAGTCCCGCGCGCCATTGGCAGCTCCTTTTTTCAAGAAATACGAGGATTTCAATCCCATTTCCAAGTTGCGCGCAACATATTGACACGCCGCCCGCTAGTCAAGGCGGTGCAGGCATTGCTCCAAAAGGTTTTTTATCAAGCAATCTCAATTACTTAGATATTAGTGCGACTCATTTTCCGACCAAAGGATCAGATTGGCCACATTATTGGCTAAAAAAACGGAATCGATTTCGGATGGTCATGCCGCATTCAAGGCAGGAGGAAAGTCGGCCTTATGCGCCTGTTCGACCTTTTAGTCCGCTAACAAAAACGTGACTTGAAATCGGCCGATCCCTCTATTGCCGCGAGAAGGAGCAATCAGCTCCATCCGCCGCCATAGGTGCGATAGAAGATGTGGAGACCGATCTTGGCGACCTTCTTCATCGTCGGGGCCCAGAACGGACGAACATAGGTCGCATGATAATGGGTGGCGGAGCCAACTTCCGGCAGCCATATCTGACCGGCAGAGACGGTCTTTGCCACCTGCTGCGCCATGCGCCATTGCGGCATTTCGGTCACGCGGTGCTTCTGGCCGTCGCAAGCAAAGGAAAACTGGCAGGCATTGAGCCAGTCGCGATTCTGGTAGACCACACCGCAGATCGATCCCGGATAGGCCGGGTTGCGCACGCGGTTGAGGACGACCTGGGCGACGGCAACCTGTCCCTTAACCGTTTCGCCGCGCGCTTCATAATAGACAGCCTCGGCAAGGCACTTCTGTTCGCTCTTGCTGAAAGCGGAAGGCGGCAGTGGCGTAGCCGCCCATTCGTGGTCCTTCTCACCGATCGGTGGCACGAAGCGGCCTTCGCCCGGCTGGGGCTTCAAAATGCTTTCAAAGGGCGAGGTCTTGCCATAGTCCGGCGTCGCAGGCGCATAACCAAGGGCCAGCGCATCCGGCTGGTCATTGGTAATGAGCTTGGCGAGCTGGGTCGGCATTTCGGAGCGCGGCTTCGGCGGTTTGACCGCATGGAACGCCATGGTGATGGCGACTTCCTTGCCCTCCAATTTGTTAGAGAAGACCATTTTCGCGTCCGTCTTTTCCGGCGGACGCGTGATCATGCTGATCTTGTCGAACATGCTCCCGGCAGTGAAGGCCTTGGCGGGCGCCTTGGGTTTCACCGAGACGAGGCGGCCCGTCTTGTCGGAGCGATTGATGCGGTTTTCGTCCGGGTTCGGATCGTCCGGGCCGAGCTTGGCCGTCTTTTTACCCCCGGACAGCGCAACACGACCAATGCCCGGCACTTCGATGCCGTTGGTTGCGATGCTGCCCGTTACCGTCGTTGCATCCACGAACGGCATTTCGGCCTGATGGACGGAACCGACCGGCGCCTTGGCAACAAAGGCAGTCCAGCGATGCGATCCCAGATCAGCCGACGGCACCAGGCTCGCCATATCCTGAAAGGCAATCGCATTGGAATTGAAAAGATAAGTCATGGCCGCCAGAACCAGCGGCACCAGACGGTGCGGTTTATGAACTATCTGGCGTGGCTTTGCCCTTACGGCGTAATAGCGTCCCTCTTCCGGGCAATAGCCCGTGACAGGGTAATGCCACACCGGCTCGGCAACGGCCTTCCTTCGACCAAACAGCGCTCGTAAAGATACAAGACGCACCGCACACTCCACTCACACTGACTAAACTGATGCGGTGATAACGAAGTATTAACCTTGCCCACTGGGTGGAGGACACGCTTGCAGCTCTGGCGAATACAGTCATTATCAGCAGCGCATTAACCATGAACGAATATGGTTAATGCGGGGTTTAAGCAGTTTCAGCTTTGCGAAAACCGAATTGCTGTAGTGAGGAGGTGCATCATGGACAAGGTTACGGGTGGCTGCCTGTGCGGCAATGTTCGCTTTGAAGCAACGGGACAACCATATCGGGTCGGTATCTGCCACTGCCTCGACTGTCGCAAGCACCATGGAGCCCTGTTTCACGCTTCAGCGATATTTCCCGAAGCTGCGGTTACGGTCGAGGGAGAGACCCGTGACTATGCGGGACGATTTTTCTGTCCGCGTTGCGGGTCCCCTGTTTTCGGGCGCAGCGCGGATGAAGTCGAAATCAATCTTGGCTCACTCGACGCACCGGACCAGTTCAAGCCGACCTATGAACTCTGGATCATTCGCCGCGAATCCTGGCTGCCGCCATTCCCGGACATGAAGGGTTATGAACGCGACCGCGATGGGTCGAGCCGCTTCGAGGATTAGAGTGCATCCCGAAAAATGTGAAACGCCTGGCTGCACAGGGAAATCAGTCCAGTGGATTGATTTCTGATCCTGCTTCGACCGGACCAAGATGCGTGGAAAAACAAATACAATATAGCACTCCCGACACTTCCATTTTATTTAAAGTGGAAATGCTCCTGGCGCCATCTTTTCTTTAATGACAAACGTTCTATTTGTGATGAAGATAGTATCGTCAAAGTTTCGGGGAGGAAATTTATGCAGGTTTTAAAAATCGGGGTTATCGGGGTGGCGTTCAGTGCTTTTGCAATCATTGCCACAGCGCAAGCCGACGACTGCCAGAACGCCAGTTCGCAGTCCGCACTCAATGAATGCTATGGCAAAGCCTACAAGAAATCGGATGGCGAGTTGAACAAGATCTTCAAGACCTTGCAGCACCGCGCCGACGATGCGGACCTGAAGAAAAAGCTGGTTCAGTCGCAACGGACATGGATCGCCTTTCGCGACGCCGAATGCGACATGCAGACAGTTGGTGGCGGCAGTATTTCCGGCATGGCCTATTCGATCTGCCTGTCTGACCTGACGGCGGAGCGCGTCAGCGACCTCAAGAAATATCTCAAATGCGAGGAAGGCGACAGCAACTGCCCCTTCCCCGCCGCCAGCAACTGATCAGTTCCGGCTCTCATAGGCGGCATCGAAGAATGTCTTTTCCAGTTCGACCGCTTGCCGGAAGAACTGCTGGCATTGTTCCGCCGCTGCCGGGCCGACCCTATCGAGTTCCGAGCGCAGGAAACCGACAAATTCCACGAAGTATGGATTGTCATGCAGCACGATCCATTCCGCGAAAATAAAATCGTCGGGCAGAGGCTTTGGCGCTTTTTCAGCCCAGTCGAGATAAAGCCATTCGGCAACGGTCAGCACCGACAGGCAGACCGCATAGGAGCCTGAACGCGCAGCTTCCAGCATCAGTTCCTTGAATGCAGCGGTTGGCGTCGCATCAGGTGTATCGAAACGCTCGGCGTCAGCGACTGCGAGTTTCGCAAAGGAGCGTTCGAAATAGGAGTTCTCATCGCTGCTGATCATGCCGATGAAACGGCCCAATGTCAGCTTGGCTTCCATCCTGTCGCAATTGACCAGCGTTCCACCCAACAGTGACAGAAAGCAGTCGATAAAGCGATGATCCTGCACCAGATAGCGCGTCATGACATCAGGTGCGACCGTGCCCGTATAGATTTCACCGACGAGGCGATGGCCGACGGCTTGCGACCAGAATGGTTCGGCGACCTGACGAAGATTGTCGGTAAAACGACCGGCTTTGGCATCACTTGGCATGGAAAGACCGACTCCTTGCTATTTTCACGGTCGGACCTTATCGGTGCCATCCAGTATCAGCAATGAGCATGTCAAAATTCCCTATGCATCGCCCGCAGATTGGTTATGCTGCTGAAATGAAGTGGACATTTTTCTGAGGGGAATGATGAACACGTACTTTTCGCCTGCCCGTGCGGCACTTCTGCTTGCTGTTGCGATGGCTCTTCCGGCAGGAAGCGCATTCGCCAAATCCGCTTGCGATGGTGTGACGACAACGCTCACCAAACAGCAGAAAACGGATTACAGGTCTTTCATCGCGCAAAGTCTCGGCAAGAAAGTCAAACCGGCTTCCGTCAGCATCGAGAGCTTCATGCAATATGGTAACTGGTCCGTCGTCTATGCGGATGTTCCGGTGGCCGATCCCGGTTATTTCTTTTTTGACCTTTCCGGCAAGCTGCCGACACTGAAAGACGTCTGGGGCGGGATGGCTGAAAGAAGCGAGATACCCGATCTTGTCAAATGGGCGGAAAAGCTCGGCGCCAACAAGGAAATTGCCGCCTGCTTTGCCGATACGGCAACCGCTTCGTAAGTTCGAGAAACCTACACTCAACTTTCACTGACCCAATTGACGCCAGTGCCCGTAAGATGATTGACGGAGCAACGCAAACTTGCCACCTACTCATCACGCAATTTTTGAATCCAAGGTATAATTATAATGCAGTTTACCAAGGCATTTATAGCTGGCCTTGCCGGTGCCATCAGCAGCCTCCTTACATGCAATACCGCCACAGCAGAACTCATGAATCTGCGCGTGAGCAGCACATCCATGATGCCCGTCTTTGGGCCAGGCGATGTCGTCGCTGCAACCAGCTATAGACCACAGGAAAAGATCGAGCGCGGCGATCTCGTCGTCTATACTGTTGACTACGTTTCGAAGGAATTGTCGGGCGATGTACCGGTCAAAGCTGAATTCCTCGGGCGAGTGATCGGGCTGCCCGGTGAATCGGTCAAAATCGAGAACGGCATACCGCTTATCAACGGAAAAGCACTCGAAACAACGAAGATCACATCAACAATTGATGATGGTTGCCCTGAAGAAACCGTGTCGAACTCTTATTATCAGTGCCGTTTCGTGCGTGAGACAATACCGGAAGGTAAGAGCTATGTTCTTCTGAATACGGTCGATCATGGCTTTATCGACAACGTCAAGGAGAAGGCACTCGCTCGCGGCCAATATTATATCATGGGAGACAATCGCGATAACGCCAACGATAGCCGAGGAAAGTATGTTGGCCTCGTATCGAAAGACCGGATCAAGGGCAAGATTCGTATGGTGTCTGCGTCAGTCCGCAAGCCAGACCGGCAGTGGCGATTGGAAGGTTTTCCAGGCCTGGAGTGAACCATCCTCCGACCACACTTAATCGTGCTTCACAGACCAGCGGTCGATATCCACGCTCTGCCCGATCAATGCGAGGCCGTTGGCGATGGAATCGAACTGGTTCGAGCTCGTCACCACAGCGTCGGGAAAGCGGTTTTCAAACACCGTACGGATGACCGGCACGAAAGACGTGCCGCCGGTCAGGAAAACACGGTCGATAGACGCCGTTTCCAGCTCCGCTTTATCCACCGCCTGCTGCACCGACTGTTCAATCTGGCGCACATCGTCAGCGATCCAGTTTTCGAAATCGTTGCGCGTGATGTCGGAGCGGATTTCGAAATCATCGGCTTTAAAGTGCAGTTCCGACATGCGCTGCGATGAAAGCCTTACCTTCAGGTCTGAAACGGCGCGGTATATCTCATAACCGTAATCGTTCTCGATCAGGTTGATGAAATGTTCGAGGGGCTTTGGATCGACCGCTTGCCGGGCCAGTTCGTCCAGATCGCGAATGGTCGCTGGAGAGTTCATCAGGAACAGCGTGTTCCAGCGCGCAAAATTTGCATAATAATGGTTCGGTATGGTCAGCCTTTTGCCGAAGGACTGGTACTCCGTACCCTTTCCAAGCAGCGGCGAAACGGCATTATCGATGATGCGATAGTCGAATGTATCGCCTGCAATGCCCAGACCTGTCTGGCTGAGCGGCGTGAAGCTGAGGCCGTTCTTGCCCACTTCGAAGCGCACGATGGAAAAGTCGCTCGTACCGCCGCCGAAGTCGGCCACCAGAACGGTGGATGCTGCGTTCAGTTCCTGCGCATAGAAATAAGCCGCGGCAACCGGCTCATAAACGTAGTGAATATCGGTGAAGCCGAACGCCCTGAACGCCTTCTCATAGCGCTGCATGGCCAGCGCTTCATCCGGCGAAGCGCCCGCAAAGATCACCGGCCTGCCGATAACCACGCGATTGCCCTTTGGGGGCAGGCGGTCGCCCAGCCGCGCGGCGACCGTTTCGAGGAAGCTCGCCAGAATATCCTCGAACTTGAACCGCTTGCCGAAAACCGGCGTATCGGTGAAGGATTTCGATGCCGCGAATGTCTTGAACGACTGCAGCATACGCGTTGAATGCGGCGCGTTGACGAACGCGTCCATCGCCCAAGGTCCGCTTTCAACGGTGCGCTCGCCGGTTTCGCGATCTTGCCAGAAGCAAAGAATCGAGCGATAGCCGGTAATATCCACGCCATCCTTCGGCACGCTCAGGACGACCGTGGTTCCATCGGGTGCAGCCACGGACAGAACGGTGTTCGTCGTGCCGAAGTCGATGCCCAATGTCACGCCGTCAAAACGGCTCTGATCAGCCTTCGTCATCACTACACCTTCTTTGGAGAAAACCGGAGAGCGGGCGAATTAGCAGCCGCGCAAGCCAAGCTCAACCTGAAATTACCAAATTAAATGCTGGTTATGATCACGATCGCGATCATCGCGGTCCAGATGAGAAAAATTTCCGGTCGCACAAATGTTAATGCGTGTTTCCAAAGTTTACATGACCTCCTTCTTCTGCCTGTTAGGTTTCACCGCCGCATCTGGAGTGGTTCGTCTTTCATTCATATCCCCTGAACTGCTCCGCTTATTTGTTTTCACCGCCTTCGCAATGCCCGGATGTTTTCGATCCGGCTTCGCTATGCTCAAGGTTACCCAACAAATGAAAGCGATACTCATGGCGTTTCTCTCACGTACGGTTCTTGCCACTGTCCTCCTTTCGGCCAGTGCGCTTTCCCACGCTGCAAATGCTCAGGAGCCAGCCAATCAGCCGATAGCAAGTGGCTATCACAGCAGCGGTCAGGCCACCGCAGAGGTGAGCGGCGTCGTGGCAGATGGCGACAAGCTGACCGTCAAGGTCCGTTTCATCAATGCTAAGGAAGGCGGAAGCGTTTCGACAACGCTTTATACCGCGCTGTCGGACAAGGATTACGAGAATGACTATTATCTTCTCGCAGGCGACAAGAAATATCTTCTGCTGAAAGATTCCGAAGGCAAACCGCTGGCTCCGGCATCGGTTTCTCTTTTCGGCAATGGCCATGTTGTGGGCGTCTGGCATGGTGTCTTTCCCGCACCACCGAAGGGCCAGAAGGTGACGCTCTATATCAAGGGGGTCGAGCCGCTCGGGCCTTTCGCTGTTCCCGCCGAATAGGGGCTGGCCATGACCAATCAGATCAAAGGCTGCATCGCTCTCGGCCTCGCCGTGCTTTGCCTGCCATCCGTCGCGACCGCGCAAAATACAAGTGCAGATAACAGCGCTTATATCCGTGATCTTGTGCCCGAAATCCGCGATCTGGTTTCGGCATCGGGCAGCACCGATGGCAAGGCCCGTGGCCTGTCCGGTGCGGCACAGGAGATTGTCGAGAAGAGCGGCAATATCACCATGCGGGAAACGGAGGATAGCATCGTCCTTTCCGTGACGAGCGATATTCTGTTCGATTTCGACAGCGCCAAACTAACGGGCAAGGCCAAGGCGACGCTGACCGATATTGCCAAAATATTGGAAAGCATGCCGGATTCCGCAGTCCGTGTGGTGGGCCATACGGATTCCAAAGGGGCCGACAGCTACAACGATAAACTGTCGAAAAGCCGCGCCGATGCGGTCACCAAATTTCTCGTCAATAATGGCGTTCAATCGGCACGACTGAAACCGGAAGGGCATGGCGAAAGCGAACCTGTCGCACCCAATGAAATCAAGGGCAAGGACAATCCCGACGGACGGGCACAGAACCGGCGTGTCGAATTTGTGCTGCCGAAAACCTAAGGGCAAGACCAGACCAAACGCGACTTCCGGCATCATGCCGGAAGTCTGCAATCTCTGCCTCCAGATATATTAGTAGTAGCTTATTTTCATGCGGGACGGACGCCCTAATTCTCGATTGCCGGACTTGGCATCAACGTCAATTAGGAAACCGTCTCATGAGCACAAAACCAACTATCGTACTTGCGCATGGTTTCTGGGGAGGGGCAGCCCATTGGAGCAAGGCCATCCTCGCACTTTCCCGAATGGGACATGACAAGATAAGAGCCGTGGAGATGCCTCTGACGTCGCTTGCCGACGATGCCGAGCGTTTGCGCAAGATGACCGTACAGCAGGAGGGGCCGGTACTTCTGGTCGGGCATTCCTATGGTGGTGCGGTCATCACACAGGCAGGTGATCTGCCGAATGTGGTGGGGCTGGTTTACATTGCTGCCTTTGCACCAGATGCAGGCGAAAGCCCCGGCGGCATCAGTCAGGAACATCCACCTGCGGCATTCCCCAATCTGGCTCCCGACAGCGATGGATATCTCTGGATCAAGTACGATAAGTTTCACGAAAGCTTCTGCCAGGATTTGAGCGCCGACGAAGCTCTGGTCATGGCAATCACGCAGAAGGCGCCCATCGCCAATACATTTGGTGACACGATCACAGCACCGGCCTGGAAGAAGAAGCCAACCTGGTATCAGATATCGAGTCAGGACCACATGATCGCGCCGGAAAACCAGAAGCGAATGGCCGAACGCATGAACCCGCGCAAGACCATCACACTGGATGCAAGTCATGCCTCGCTTGCATCAAGACCCGACGAGGTCGCCGGATTGATCGCCGAGGCCGCAAACAGTGTCTCGTGAGAATCGAAAAGCAAAAAGCCCGGATCGCTCCGGGCTTTTTGTGTGTCAGCTTATTTCTTTTTCTTCGCGCGGCCAGCGAACGGATTGTCCGAGGTGCGCAATGAAAGCCTTATCGGCACACCCGGCATATCGAAAGTCTCACGCAGGCCGTTGATGAGATAGCGCACATAGGATTGCGGCATCGCATCGGGACGCGAGCAGGACACGACGAAGCCCGGCGGACGGGTTTTCACCTGCGTCATATATTTTACCTTCAGGCGGCGGCCAGAAACTGCCGGTGGCGGCTGGTGCGCGATGACGCCAGCCAGCCAGCGGTTGAGACGTCCGGTCGAAACGCGGCGGTTCCAGATTTCGTGGGTCTTGACGACATTCTCCATGAGCTTGTCGATACCCTGTCCGCGCTCGCCGGAAATCGGCACGGCGCGAAGCCCGCGCACCTGCGGCAGCAGGCGGGCCGTCTTTTCGTAAAGATCGGCCAGAACCATCTGGCGGTCCTCGATCAGATCCCATTTGTTGAATGCGATGATCGGTGCCCGGCCTTCACGGATGATGAGATCGGCAATCTGCAGATCCTGCTTTTCAAACGGGATCGTCGCATCGAGCACGATGATGACGACTTCCGCAAAACGGATCGCACGCAGGCCGTCAGCAACCGAAAGCTTTTCGAGCTTTTCCTGCACGCGCGACTTGCGGCGCAAACCGGCCGTGTCAAACAGCTTGATCTTGCGGCCCCGCCATTCCCAATCTACCGAGATCGAGTCACGGGTGATGCCTGCTTCCGGTCCGGTCAGCAGGCGGTCTTCACCGAGCATCGTATTGATGAGCGTCGACTTGCCAGCGTTGGGTCGGCCGACAATGGCGATCCGCAGCGGCTTGGTCGCATCATAGGCCGGGATTTCTTCTTCATCCGGGTCTTCGATGTCATCGCCGATCAGTTCACCGACAGCCTTCGGCGTGAAAACCTCGTCTGCGGTTTCCTCTTCCTTCTCGTCGGCGAAGACGCGCTCTTCGCCCAGAAGCTCGACAATGGCGTCACGCAGGTCTGGCATGCCCTGACCGTGTTCGGCAGAGATCGGGCACGGTTCGCCAAGGCCAAGCTGGAAAGCGTCATACATGCCGGATTGCGCGCCGCGCGCTTCCGCCTTGTTGGCGACCAGCACGACCGGTTTGCCGGAACGGCGCACCACTTCGGCAAAGGTGCTGTCGGTCGGCGTCAGGCCGTTCTTGGCGTCGACGACAAACAGGATCACGTCGGCTTCCTGGATGGCAGCCTCGGTCTGGGCGCGCATGCGTGCTTCCAGGCTGTCATTGGCAGCTTCTTCAAGACCTGCCGTATCGATGACCTGAAACTTCAGATCGTAGAGCTTGGCATCGTGGATGCGCCGGTCGCGCGTGACGCCCGGCAGGTCATCGACCAGCGCCAGCTTGCGGCCGACGAGGCGATTGAACAGCGTGGACTTGCCGACATTGGGACGCCCGACGATGGCGACTGTGAAACCCATGGGAGAAGATAACTCCAGAAACCAGAGCGGTTCCGCTTTCAACCGAAACGTGGAACCGCTCTATTTATTTATCTTGACGCGCATCTTGTCCGAAAACCGCTTCGCACTTTTCGGGATGCGCTTGTTTTATTATGTGCTTTGCGCGTCAGGCACGTTGACACCAGCGCTGCGCATCAGATCGAGCATCGTATTGGAACGCTGGCGGATATTGGCCGGAGCAAGGCTGTCATTGGCAATTTGCTGGAACAGTTTGACCGCATCATCGAAACGTTCAGCCTTCCAGGCAGCCAGACCCAACGCTTCCCGTGCGCTTGAACGCATAGGATTGCCGTCTGCGGAAAGCGTCTCGACGTGCTTGGCGACGTCGTCGTAGGAACCGCTGTCGACCAGCAGATAACCGGCACGCAGGCGCGCGACATCGCGAAGCGGTGCAGGCACGGCGTTATCGGCAGCAACCTCATCGAACGCCTTCACGGCACCGGCTGCATCGCCCTTGTCAGCGATAACCGACGCGGCGCGAAGACGCGCCAGCACCGGATAGGAGCCGTAGCCGGTCTTTTCCAGATCGTCGAGCGCAGTCAGCGCTTCGTCGTTTTTGCCTTCCGAGGCGAGGTCCAGTGCGGCGAGGAACTTGTCACCGGAAGCGGAAGCCTTGCTGTCGACCCAGTGCTGATAGCCGACCCAGCCAGCTGTTCCCAGAACAATGGCCACAGCGCCGCCGATCAACAGCGGACCGAAATTCCGCCAGATCTGCTTTGCCCGTTCCGAACGGATTTCCTCGTTTACCTCGCGAATGAAACTGTCGTCTGCCATGGACCTGCCACTAAAGCCAAATTGATGTTCGTATTTGTTCGTTCTGGCGCTTTTAGTCGCATTTCGCGCCATATGTAAGACCCGTCAGCGAAATAAGCCGAAACACGTGTCACAAAGTGCATTTCGGTCCGATAATAGCCTTATTCAAGAACTAGCAACGGAATTACTGGAACTATTCCTCTTCCCCCCTCGTTTCGTGGTCCATGCGCATCCTGTCCCCCCGCCCTGTTCTTTTGTCCGCCCTGGTTCTGGCTACCTGTGCCGCACAGGCGGAACCGGTATCCACAAAGCCGCAATATGTGCTGATTTCCTTCGATGGCGCACATGACAATGTACTATGGACCCGCTCGCGCGAGCTGGCGAAGAAAAACAACGCTCATTTCACCTATTTCCTTTCCTGCGTCTTCCTGATGACCAAACAGGACCGGCGCGATTACAAGCCGCCCCATAAGCGGGCCGGTTCGTCCAATGTCGGCTTTGCGCTTAGCCGCGACGAAGTTGTCGCCCGCCTTGGCAATATCTGGCAGGCCCATCTGGAAGGCAACGAGATCGCCAGCCATGGCTGCGGTCATTTTGACGGCACTGACTGGTCGACCGCCGACTGGGACAAGGAAATCAAAGAGTTCCGCCGCATTACCGCTGACGCCTACAAGAATAATGGCATCAGTGGCGAGCCGGAAGGCTGGCGTGATCTTGCGCTGAAGGGCATCGACGGGTTTCGCGCGCCCTATCTCGCCGCATCGAAGCCGGTGCAGGATGCGCTCAAGGCAAACGGTTTTCGCTATCAGGCATCGTCCATCACGCGTGGCCCAGAAGAGCCAACCCTTGCCGGTCAGTTTGCTTCATTTGGATTGCCGCTTGTTCCGGAAGGCCCGTCGCAACGCCCTATCGTGGCAATGGACTATAATCTTTATGTCCGTCACTCGAAGGGCAAGGAAGCGCCACAGCAATCGGCAGCTTTCGAAGAACGGGCATACAAGGCTTTCCGCACGGCATTCGACAAGCAATATACCGGCGAGCGCATTCCGCTCCAGCTCGGCTTCCATTTCGTGCTGATGAATGATGGCGCCTATTGGCGCGCCATGGAGCGGCTCGTAACGGAAGTCTGCACCAAGCCCGACGTCAAATGCACAACCTACAGCGATTATCTGGACAGTCTCGACAAGGATGCCGTCCATGCAAGCCAGAACAGGTCGTAATCGTCCCCTTAAGCTGAAGGCGTTGCATCAAGATTTGCCTGATCGAGCGACGGCAGCGGCTCGTCGCGGATAACCGCCTCGAAAGCTCTCAGACGCTTGTAGATCGACAGCAATTCGATGATCGTCGTCCATGAGTTGACGAGATACTGGAACGATCCCTGCACCTGCGAAAAGACATTCGTGATCTGGTTCATCAGGCCAAGCGTCAGCTTGCCAGCCACAATCGACGGAACAAGGATCAGGGTCGGGAAAATATTATCGGCCTGAATATAGAAAATGCGGGCGACGTTGAAATAGACATAGTGAAAATAGAGCCGGAAATAATTGTGCCGGACATTGCGGAACAGTTCGCCGAGCGTGATCGGCTCGGCACGATCCGCATGGTCTTCACCATAGACCAGTTCCTTGCGGTAGGCCGCCTCGACACGCTGATTGTTGAACTCCAGCCCCGGCAGCTTGATGCCAACCAGCGCCAGAAAACCGGTGCCGAAAGCAGCCCAGAAAATCGCTGCCACGACCAGCGCATGCGGCACCATGCCAATCACCGGCAGCTCACTGACCTTTTCCGAAAAACTGAACAGGACCGGCAGAAAGGCGATCAGCGTCATCACCGATTTGACGAGGCTCACACCAAGCTGTTCAAGCGTCGTGGAAAAGCGCATTGTGTCTTCTTGCACGCGCTGTGCCGCACCTTCGATGGAACGCAGTTTCGGCCAATGACTGACGTAGTATTCATTCATCGCCGAACGCCAGCGGAAGATATAGTGGCTGACGAAAAACAGGCTCAGAACACCGACAGTCACACCGATAAAGGCTATTTCGGCAAATGTCACCATACCCCAGTAAAAGTCGGAGGCGCTGACGGCTCCGGGCGTTGTCAGCGCCTTTTGAACAAGATCGTAGAACGGCCCATACCAGGCATTGACCGCAACGCTGACCTGCACACCGAAATAGGTAGTGAACAGGATCAGTGCCGATCCAAGTATGGACCAGCGTTGCCACGGGTGCGGTGAAAACCAAGCCCAGAAAAGATAGAAGGCGAATGTCGCCACCGCGAAATATATATAGAACCAGAGAAACGGTGCCGACCAGAACAGGCTCGCACCGATAATCGGCGCTGCGTCTTGCGCCAGGGGTGGCAGGCCGAATATGGCACCCAACCTCTCCCCTCCTTCATACCAGCCAAGCACCGCAAGCAGGCTCCAGACGAGCGCGGACCAGAAGAACAACTTCGGGCGGGGAAAGAACGACACAAACACTGAATTTCAGTCCAACTTCGTGAGGAATTTTCCGCATATGAAGCCCGTTCTCGCGCCTTTACCAGTTAAATTCCTGTAAGGTTTCAGCCCGATGTTCTGGCGCCGCGTCCTGCCATGATGCCAAGCACCGCGACGACCACCAGCGAGAACGCTGCGGCCAGACTTGCCGAAGTAAACGAACCGGAACGCTGCGCCATGAAGCCAGCCACCAGCGGGCCGATGATCTGGCCAATGCTGAAGCAGACCGTCATCCGCGCCAAAGCGCGTTTTGGCGAAGCCGGTGCGAGAGTGCGGGCGATCTGCAATCCGAACGCCGTCAATGCCATGAAAGTGATGCCCAGAAGCGCGCCGCCCACCAGGGGCCCGAGCGGAGGAGCCAGAACGACGCTTGCGGCAACGCCGACAGCTTCCAGAATGGCTGTCAGGGCAAATGCATTGAAAAGGCCGAATTTCCTGGCAGCCGGTGCCCACAGCCAGATCGAGGGCGCAGCCGTCAGGCCGGTCACAACCCACACAGCCGCTTCCATCAGCGGGCCGCCATCGGTCGCGCGCACGATTGCAATCAGGAACGTTGCCGTGATCACGTAGCCAAAGCCGAAAATGCCATAGGCCAGCGCCAGTGCGTTGAAGGCGAAGCTCTTGGGGAGCGGCGGTTCACGCGTGCCACTGTTTCCGCCAACCGGCCCTTCCCTGACGAAAGCGCCAACCAGAACAACCATGACGATGGTCAGAACCGCAGCGCCGATCCAGTCGGCACGCCAGTCAAGCCCGGCAAAACGGATCAGCGCTACAAGAACGGCAGAGAGTGCAATACCACTGCCGACACCGCCGAAATGCAAGGCTCCAAGCCCCGCTCTTTCCGCCGCCGTGACATGGCTCAGCACGATTGCCGTGCAGAGGATCATCGTCACCGCACTGATGAAACCCGCCGCAAAGCGGATGATGGAGAACAGCCAGACACCGTCAAAAAGCGCCATGGCGGCGCACAGCAATCCGCTGATGGTCAGACCCGCAATCACGCTTTTCCGCTCGATGCCCGCAGACCATCCGTAACCGGCAACGACTGCCCCCAGCAGATAACCGATATAATTTGCCGATGCGATAAAGCCTGCATCGGCGGCAGTGAAGCCAATATCGGCCATCATTCCCGGCAGGATCGGCGTATAGATGAAACGCCCGATCCCCATGGCTGCGGCCATAGCCAGAAAGCCGCCGAAAGCATAGCGGACGGCAGTGCAATGTTGTGGGAATGCGGGCTTGGTCATCTCTAGGGAGGTCTCGGTCATTGGCGGGAAAATAAACCTCAATCATCCAAGGACAATTGAATTTTTCTGATCGCATCGATCACGGGGATTGAGGCTGCAACCACAGAGTTGGATTTGAACTCTATCGAAGCAGACCTACAATAGACTGAATACACTCTTGATGGAGGATCAGGATGAAAAGATCGGGACTATCCGTTTGCCTGTTGGCCGCCGTTACAATCACCGCCACGGGTACCGTTCAGGCGCAGGAACTGAAGACGATGGACGATGTCGGCGGCGCTCTGAACGCCTGCTGGTCGCCGCCTTCAGACAGCAAAAACTCCGCCGTTACCCTCAGCTTCAGCTTCAAGCGTGACGGAAGCCTGATAGGACCTCCCCGCGCCAGCGCGATCAACGTTCAAGGTGATGACAAGGCGAAAAAGGCATTCGTGGACGCTGCGATTGAGGCGGTTGAAAAATGCACGCCGCTGGAACTTGCGCCATCACTCGCGCAAGGTATCGGCGGAAATGTCTTCACCATGCAGTTTCATTCGTCTGATTAATCAAGACGTCCGTTATCAAATAAGGTCTTGCGAATCACATAAGTGTGCGCTTATGTGATTGCATGACTGAGAACGATACATTCAACGACATATTCAGGGCGCTTGCCGACCCGACCCGCCGGATGATTTTCGAAAAGCTGGCATCGGGCAGCATGAATGCCAGTGCGCTGCGGGAGGGCATGGAGATCAGCCAGCCCGCCATATCGCAGCATCTGGCCGTGTTGCGCGGTGCTGGACTAGTGCGGGAGGAACGCGAGGGGCGCTTCGTCAATTACCAAGTCGATCCGAATGGACTGACGCTCATCGCCAACTGGCTTGCAAAGTATCGCGCCTACTGGCCGAAACGTATCGACGCTCTCAAAACCTTGCTGAAGGATATGGACCAATGACCGACCGGCAGGAAGAACCACGCGAGAAAGGCATCGAGCTTGAATATGAGCTGGATGCTGCGCCGCAGAAAGTGTGGCGTGCGATCAGCATTCCGGAGTTTCGCGAAAACTGGCTTCCATCCGAGGCGTTGGCCGATCCGGAGCCAGCATCCTGCAAGCCCGGCAAGGAGATTAGCTACCGGATGCGGGAAAGCGAACCGCCTTTTCTGGAAAGCATGGTCACGTTCCGCATTGTGCCGGGCGTTTCCGGTGGCACCTATCTGCGCGTCATCCATGAACTAAACGACGCACGGCTGAAGCGCACCGTGGCAGTTGCCGCCAACAGCAACTGGGCCACCATGATGCGCGCCGCCTAAACCATCTATCCCGGAATTTATGGCAGAGAGGAGTTCGCCGATGCGCGAAACGATGCAACTCGTCCCTATGGTCGTGGAACAGTCGAGCCGTGGCGAACGGTCATTCGATATCTATTCGCGCCTGCTGCGCGAACGGATCATCTTTCTTAACGGCGAAGTGAATGACACCGTATCCGCACTCATCTGCGCGCAATTGCTGTTTCTGGAAGCGGAAAACTCCAAACAGCCAATCAATCTCTATATCAACTCGCCGGGCGGCGTTGTGACCAGTGGCCTCGCGATCTACGATACGATGCGTTATGTCCGTGCGCCTGTGCACACGCTTTGCATGGGGACGGCCCGCTCGATGGGCTCCTTCCTGCTGATGGCAGGGGAACCCGGTCATAGGGCAGCACTTCCCAACGCAAACCTGCTTGTCCACCAGCCCTCCGGTGGCTTTCAGGGACAGGCATCGGACATCTTCATCCATGCCGAGGAAGCGCAACGAACCAAGAGGCTGATGACGCGTCTTTATGCCGAGCATTGCGGGCGCACCTATGAAGAGGTGGAGCGCGCCCTCGACCGCGATAATTTCATGACTGCGGAAGAGGGTCTCGAATGGGGATTGATCGATCGCATTCTGGAACGGCGAGAAGTTTCAACGGTGTGAGAACGACAGGACATTCTACCTTCAGCCATTGTTGTGAATGTCCACCAAGGACAGTATCAACGAATGATGAACGGGAATCACGTAACAATACCGGACGAGGCTACAAAGGCTCTGACCATTTTGCGGGATTGTCTGGGGCAATCGTTGCAGGCCGTGTATCTGCATGGCTCTGCCGTAAATGGCGGACTTCGCCCCAATAGCGATGTCGATCTGCTGGTGGTCAGCAACCAGCCTCTCACGCTGGAAGCCAGCGCGCGTCTCGTCGACAAGCTCATGCAGATATCGGGTCGGTATCCGGTCAGACCCGGAACACCCAGATGTCTGGAAGTGATGGTTTTTCTGCAGCAGGATCTCGCCGCACTCAGCTATCCTGCGCGTTGCGCATTCATCTATGGAGAATGGTTGCGCGACGAATTCGAGGCGGGAACAGTGCGGCAGCCGCATCCAGATCCCGAATACACATTGGTGCTCGCGCAAGCCGGTCAGGAAGCGGCGAGTCTCATCGGCCCCACACGGGAACATTTTCTACCAGCAATACCGCGTGAAGATGTGCGCAAGGCGATTACCGATGCGTTGCCCGATCTGACCGACAATCTTCAGGGTGACGAGCGCAATGTGCTGCTGACGCTTGCGCGCATGTGGTACACACTCGAAACTGGAAAATTTACCCCGAAAGATGCGGCTGCCGAATGGGCACTGCCGCTGGTTTCGTCCGAAACCGCCTCTGCCCTTGCGCTTGGGCAGGCAGCCTATCGCGGGGTTGCCTTCGACGACTGGCGGAACCGCCCCAAGCTCGCACGACAAGCGGCGGATGAGCTGGCGCATCATGTGCGGTCGCTTCTCTGAAAAATCTTCAAGCTGTGACTTCGTCCTGCTTTGGCTACCGTTTGGGCAAGGGAATACTGTCTGGAATATCGGAATGCAGGAAATGCAGAAGCGTGTCTTGAACCGATGACAGCCGGTGTGCGCTATCGCGCCAGCCGAAAGGAATGTCCTTTGGCATGGGCGGAATCCGGCGCGGCTCCCGCCCTTCCTCCAGTTCACAATTGGCGATGACAATCTGCAAGGCTTCGGCAAGCCAAGGCGGTGGCGGCGCCTCCTTCTTTCGCAGCGCATTGCCAAGCGCTTCACCGAACAGTAGCGCCGAGGCATAAAGACGAATGCCGCGCCTGTCGTAGCGGCCCGCCATTTCCGTAACCTCGCGCGCCACCAGCCGTCCGCGCAGCGACCAGCGTGCATTGCTGCGCGCAAGTGCAATGCCGTCGCCGAGGGCGATCACCGCCCGATGCGCCGATGTAAACTGGTTGATCGCACTCTGGGCGCGCACGAGATCCTGTTTTTCGAGCGCGACAGCCGATTGCTTGAGCCCGTTCGCCAGTCGATCGAGCAAGCCACGAACGGCCTTGTCGATCAGCAGCACCGGGCTTGGCGTCATCAATATCTGGCTGAACAGCAAGCCCACACCGGCGCCGACCAGAACATCGATCAACCGTGTGACACCTGCAACCTGCGGACCCATGGCGAGAACCAAGATAGCCGACACGCCCGACTGGATGGCAATTGCCGGTGCCATGCCGAAAGAGGTCGCAAGAACCATGGCAACAAAGGTCACTATGCTTGTGTGGAAGACCGGAACCGTTTCCGGCAGGAGCAGAGAAAGCTCGCCCACCAGCACGCCAGTCGTGACGCCGACCATCACCCCTATCGCCTGCTTGCCGTGGTTGGGCAGGTTGGGCGCCAGACAGATCACGGCCGTGACCATGGCAAAGACGGGTTTCGGCTGCCCCAGCGCCAACTGGCAGATCAGCCAGGCGACACCACCCGCAAAGGACGCGATCAGGGAATCACGCCAACTTACCGACCATTGCTGAACGACCTTATTCGCGCGCTGCCGCATCGATTTCTCCACCTGCTTATCGGCAGCTATTTATGGCAACGCTCCTCCACCTCAAGACTTGAAGAAGTTTTCGTACTGGTCCGGCTTGAAACCGACCGTCAGCTTTCCGCCCTTGTCGAGAACCGGACGCTTGACCATGGATGGCTGTGCCAGCATCAGCGCCCGCGCCTTGGCGGCATCGACGTTCTGGCGTTCTTCCTCGGGCAGTTTGCGAAACGTCGTTCCGGCCCGGTTGAGCAATTGTTCCCACGGAACGCTTTTCAGAAAGCGGTCGAGCGTTTCGCCGTCGAGCCCTTCCTTCTTGTAGTCGTGAAATCCGTAGTCGATGCCATGGTCCTCAAGCCAGGTGCGCGCCTTCTTCATGGTGTCGCAGTTCTTGATACCGTAGATGGTCACGCTCATATCCGACTCCTTTGATCGACTAGAGCGGGATGTTTTCAAGTTGAACCATTATCCCGCTCTAAACTTTCGTTTGAGCATGATTTTATCCGAAAACCGGTTCCCACTTTTCGGAATTATGCTCTGGCCGCGATCAAAGGCTATCGAAACGCCGGTTTCAACCTCTAAAGCGTATCGCATTCTATCATACTCACACAACACGCTTTAAGCTTTTGTTTTCGTGCATGTATTTATCCCATCTTAGCGGAACCAGAAATCAGTCCAGTGGACTGATTTCCCCGCGAAGGCGGTTCCCACTTTTGGGAAACATGCTTTATCTGGAGTCGTGAAAAATTATGCCCAGCGTATGCCGCTGGCCGGATCGAATACGGCTGACACCATGTCGCATCTTGACGCGATAATCACCGCGTGTGCCCTGCATCGGACGGTCATTGACCGCGAAAACCACACCATCCCCCTGACGGAGCGGCACGACCTCCGCACGGCTCTGCATCCGGGGGCGCTGTTCGGTCAGCACGAATTCCCCGCCCGTAAAATCCTTCTCCGGTTCGGAAAGCAAAATCGCAACCTGCAACGGAAATGCGATATCGCCGTAAATATCCTGATGCAGGCAATTATAGTCACCCTCTACATATTGCAGGATGAGCGGTGTCGGACGGGTCTGTCCTGCCGCGTGGCACCGGTCCAGAAATTCGTCATGGGTTGGAGGAAAACGGACATCCGATCCCAGTCTCTCACTCCATCGATTGGCGATGGGCGCAAGCTGCGGATAGAGCGTCTGGCGCAGATTCCAAATTAAGGCAGGAATGGGATTTGCGTAATATTTGTATTCCCCGCGCCCAAAACCGTGTTTTCGCATCGAAATAACGGTTCGAAATGCGGCTATATTGTGGTAGCCGGCGACTAATTCACGGCAATTCTGTGGCGAAATTATGTTCCTGAGGATTGTGGCGCCGAACTCATCCAGTTCGGCGCCAATTTTTTGCCAGTCATAGGCGGAGATATTATCCGCCTGCATGAGTTCATTTCTGTTCATGCCTGGCTCTCCCGCTTCAGGAGATCGCGCTTGCGCTCGACGCCCCAGCGATAGCCGGAGAGGCCGCCATCGTTGCGCACGACCCGGTGGCACGGAACCGCGACAGCAATCTTGTTGGCCGCGCAGGCCTGTGCCACCGCCCGCATCGATTTCGGCGCGCCGATGCGCTCGGCAATCTCAGTGTAACTCACTGTTTTTCCCGCGGGAATTTCGCGCAATGCCTGCCAGACGCGCTGCTGGAAAGCGGTTCCCTGCAGGTCGAGTGGCAGGTCGAGGCCGATGCGTGGCGCTTCAACGAAGCCGACCACCTCGGCAACCATGTTCTCGAAATCACGGTCCGCGCCGATGAGATTGGCCTGCGGAAAACGCTTTTCCAGATCGCGGATCAATTCTTCCGCGTCGTCCCCCATCAAAATGGCACAGACGCCCTTGCCGCTTGCAGCCACCAGCACCGCGCCGAGTGACGACTGACCGATGGCGAAACGAATATCCGCATTCTTGCCACCTTGCTTGTAAGCCTTTGGAGTCATTCCCAAAATCCCATCCGAAGCCTCATAAAATCGGCTGCTGGAATTGTAACCGGCATCATAGATGGCGTCGGTTACACGGATTTCCGGCGCATCGAGCGCCGCCCGCATCTTCTTTGCACGATGCGCATCCGCATAGGCTTTCGGGGTCAGCCCCGTGAACTCCTTGAAAACACGATGAAAATGGGCAGGACTCGCCTTCACGGAAGCCGCTATTCCTTCAAGAGAAGGCACCTCTTCCGCCATCTCGATGAAGCGGCAGGCGGCAGCTACCATATCGGCGTAACGCGTGCTGTTTTGCGTCGCCAAGGTTTCGGAGAGATGCGGCTTGCAGCGCATGCATGGCCGGAAACCGGCGCGTTCTGCATCCTCGCAACCGTCGAAGAACTGCACATTCTCGCGTTTTCCACGCCGCGACGGGCATGACGGACGACAATAGACGCCCGTAGTGCGCACGGCATAGACAAATGCACCGTCCGACGCCTTGTCACGGTCGAGCACTTTCTGCCAGCGATTTTCATCAGGGTCGTGGGTCTTCATGGTCATAAGGTTCATGTTCGTGTTCCTTCAATATGAGCATGAAGGAAG
The DNA here is from genome assembly GCF_058796175.1 of Brucella sp. GW823-FHT04E01. Classification (NCBI taxonomy): domain Bacteria; kingdom Pseudomonadati; phylum Pseudomonadota; class Alphaproteobacteria; order Hyphomicrobiales; family Brucellaceae; genus Brucella; species Brucella sp. GW823-FHT04E01. The sequence goes on from NZ_JBXAIK010000004.1 coordinate 160,970, forward strand.
GCTAATGCCACCGCGTCGAAGCTACACTCCGCTGCTTGCTTTCAAATTCGAAACAGTGCCGTTGCACAGTCTGTTCACAAATAAGGACCATGCAAGCTCCCGGCTTTTATACCATGATATGAAAGGTAAACAGGGAGAAGACCATGACGACAATCGGCTTCATCATCGATGGTAAGGAAACTGTATCCGCATCGGGCAAGACATTCGACCGCAACGATCCGGTCACCGGAAAAATCGCCACGACCGCACCGGCGGCCAACCTAGCCGATGTCGATGCGGTTGCAAAATCTGCCGCGAAAGCCTTTGAAAGCTGGTCTGAAACCGGCCCGAACGAGCGTCGTTCGTTTCTGAACAAGGCGGCAGACCTGATGGAAAGCCGGGCCCATGAGTTCACCCGTCTCATGCTTGAAGAAACCGGGGCAACTGCCACTTGGTCAGGTTTTAATGTCCATCTTGGAGCCAGTGTGCTGCGCGAGGCTGCCGCGCTCACAACACAGATTACCGGCGAAATCATCCCTTCTGACAAACCCGGCATCGTTTCCATGGCCGTGCGCCAGCCTGTTGGCGTGGTGCTTGGCATGGCGCCGTGGAATGCACCGATCATTCTGGGCGTGCGCGCAATAGCAGCGGCACTTGCCTGCGGCAACACGGTTATTCTGCGTTCGTCCGAATCCTGCCCCGGCGTTCATCACCTGATCGTCAAGACACTCAACGATGCGGGCTTCCCTGCCGGTGTGGTCAATGTCATTTCCAATGCACCCGAGGATGCACCGGAAATCGTCGCAGCCCTTGTTGCCCATCCTTCCATCCGCCGTATCAATTTCACCGGCTCCACCCATGTCGGCAAGATCATCGCCAGACAGGCCGCAGAACATCTGAAGCCGGTGCTGCTGGAACTGGGTGGCAAGGCCCCCTTCATCGTGCTGGAGGATGCCGATCTTGACCAGGCAGTCGATGCCGCGGCTTTTGGTGCTTTCATGAATCAGGGTCAAATCTGCATGTCCACGGAACGTTTCATCGTGCATGAGAAGGTGGCTGATGCCTTCGCGGAGAAGCTTGCAGCCAAGGCAAAATCCCTGCCTGCCGGTGATCCGCGCGGCAACGTTGTTCTCGGTTCGCTGGTCGACCTCAAATCGGCTGAGCGAATGGATGCGCTCATCAAGGATGCTGTGGCGAAAGGTGGCAAGGTTCTGGCAGGCGGCAAGCGCGAAGGTTCGATTGTCGAGGCGACGATCATCGATTACGTGACGCCGGATATGAACATCTATGTGCAGGAATCCTTCGGGCCGGTAAAACCCATTATTCGCGTCAAGGATGCCGAAGAGGCGATCCGCGTGGCAAACGACACCGAATATGGTCTGTCATCGGCCATCTTCAGTCAGGATGTGAAGCGCGCAATGGCGCTATCGAAAAAGCTTGAAACCGGCATCTGTCACATCAACGGCCCAACGGTTGCCGACGAAGCGCAAATGCCTTTCGGCGGTGTAAAGTCTTCCGGTTATGGCCGTTTCGGCGGAAAGGCCGTCATCAACGAGTTTACCGATCTGCGCTGGATCACCATAGAAGGTCCGCAGCATTATCCGTTTTGAACCAGAAAGGGTGGAGCTTTTTAACTCCGCCCTTTGTCAATCGTATCAGCTCAAGGCTTCCGCGCTTCCTTGATCGCTTCGATCAGTTCCGGCTCTTTCATGACCCCGCCATAAAGCTTGGTGCCAATAACGAAGGAAGGCGTACCGCCGAAATTGAAGGCTTCGCCCTGATCCATGTTGCGCTCAAGAATGGCGTTGATGCGCTTGGAATCGGCTTTATAGGCTGCATTGAGCTTTGCCGGATCAAGCCCACCCTTCTTCAGTGCAGCATTCACCTGTTCCGGCGTAAGACGACCGGGCGTTGCCATCAAGGCTTCCATGGCCTTTACATAGTTGCCCGACTTTTCCGCAGCCAGAACGAGACGTGCGGCATAAGCCGACGTGTCGCCGAAGATGATCCAGTCCTTCATGACAAGGCGTACATTGCCGTCATTCTTGATCACGCGCATCAGCTCGCCATGCCCCTTCTTGCAATAGGGGCATTGGTAGTCGAAATATTCCACGATGGTCACGTTGCCGTTCGGATTGCCTAGAACCGGAATTTCCGTGTCATAGAGCACTTCCGCAACTGTCGGCACGCGCTGCGCAAGGCTTTTGCCGCCTGAAATCGCAATCGTTGCGGCACCGGCTGCCGTTGCGGCCAATATCTGACGACGGTTCATCATGAGCTTGCTCCTTTGCCCGATTGGGATTTATCCAACACGACGACACGCGCACCGGCGGTGGCGCGCTTGTAGAGATCGAGAATGTCCTGATTGTAGAGACGGATGCAGCCGGACGACGCAGCCTTGCCGACGGACCAGGGCTCGTTGGTGCCGTGAATGCGGTACAGCGTGTCCTTGCCATCACGATAAAGATAAAGCGCACGGGCACCGAGCGGGTTGCGGATGCCACCCTCAAGGCCATTCGCATATTTTGCGTAATGCTCCGGATTGCGCTTGATCATATTGGCTGTCGGCGTCCAGCGCGGCCACTGCGACTTGTATGCAAGCTTGGCATCGCCCTTGAAAGTCAGACCAGCGCGACCGACACCCACAGAATAACGGATCGCCTTGCCGCCCGGCTGCACGAGATAGAGATAGCGCGCATAGGGATCGACCACGATGGTGCCAACCGGCTCCGTCGTGGCATAATCGACTTCCCGGCGCAGATTGCGATCCGCAATCTTGCTGAGATCAAGTGCCGGAATGAGATTGCCGCGGTCGTTCACCGCGCCATACATGGTCTCATATTCGCTCTTGGCCGTTTGTACTTCCGGCGCCGGTTCGCTGACCGGTTCAACGGCAACAGGCTCCGGCGTGAAAGCAACAGTCTGCGGCATGGTAACGGCAATCGGTCGATCTGCGGATGCGGTCGTACATGCTGCGGCAGCAAAAGGCAGACAGGCAACCACAGCCATCCGTAGCAGCGATCTCCGTGCATCCGGCTTTTCATTCAGTACCATCAATTTCCTTGCCCCCGGGCCATCTCGAAATCCTTTATTTCTAGAGCATTTCCTGTTTTTCCTGAGCCATCGGAAATGCTCTATCTCTTTGTTTTTTCGCATTATCCGACGCAAAACCGCTTCGCAGTTTTGCTGGAAATGCTCTAGTCAGCGCTCACAAGGCCTACCGAACGTTCGATAGAGGCGGTCGTGACATCGCCCACCAGTCTGGTCCCCTCCGGTTCCTTGCTGATGCGATCGAAGAAGATCATCGTCGGCGGGCCGGCGACACCAAGCTTTGCCATAAGATCGGCATTGCCGCTGGTAAGCTGCGAAATATCCGCCTTGATGAGCTGATAGTCGCCCAGCGCCTTCTTCACGCTCGCGTCGGGCAAAACCCGGCGCTCCACGGTGGAGCAGCTTACGCACCAGTCCGCCGTGAAATAGACAAGCGTCGGCTTGTCGCCGCGCGCTTCAACAAGTTTCTCCTGAAGGGAAGAAACAGTCTCGACCGGCGCAAATTGCAGCGCGGCCAGATTCTGGTTGCCGCCACGGTTACCGAATGCGGCCAGCGGTTGCAACGGGTCTTTTCCGCCCGAAGCCACGCCGAGCATCAAAATGACGCCGTAAACGAAGGCTGCGGTGCCTATTGTGCGCGCCACAACGCTGCGCCCCGGAATCCTCAGAAACGCGAAACTTGCAGCCCCGAAAAGCAGGAGCGCCCACAGCACCATGTCCACGCCGGGCGGTAGAAGCGGGACGGCCATGAAGATTGCGGTTGCCAGAAAACCGAAGCCGAAAATCTGCTTCACCGTTTCCATCCATGCGCCTGCGCGCGGAAGCGTGCCAGCGCCAAGCGTGGCGAAAGCAATGAGCGGCAGTCCCTTGCCAATACCGAGCGCAAAGAGCGCGGAAGCGCCCAGAGCCACATTGGCCGTCTGCGCAATATAGAGCAGCGCGCCTGCAAGCGGTGCCGTCACGCAAGGGCCGACAATCAGCACGGACGAGAAACCGAGAATGGCAGCGGAACGTTTGGAACCTGTCCGTCGGCCCCCACTCTGTCCAGTGCGCGACGAAATTGCGCTGACCCATGAATTTGGAAGCTGTATCTGGAACAAGCCGAACATGGAAAGCGCCAGAAGCGTGAATAGTCCGGCCAGTGCAAGCGCGGTCCATTTCGACTGTAGCACCATCTGCAGGTTCTGCCCCGACCAGCCTGCAATTGCACCCACCACGGCAAAGCCCAGTGCGAGACTGACGACGTAGACGGCGGAAAGCACAAAACCACGCTTTGCCGTCAGCTTTTCACCTTCGCGGGCCAGCGTTCCGGCAAGGATCGGATAAATGGGGAAAACGCAGGGCGTGAAAGCAAGCAGAACACCGAAAGCCAGAAACGCCGCGATCACCAGCCCGGTGCCGCCCTGATCGAGCAGCCCTTCGACCATGCCTTTTTCGGGTGCAAGGGCAAACGCCGTATTCTGCTCAACGGTTGGCATAGCAGCTGGAGCAAATACCGATGCCTGCGTCAGCGCTTTGGCCTTCTGCCCCATTTCGCTGGATATGGCGAGCGTGACCGGATCGACTGTTCTGGTTTCCGGACGGTAGCAGATGCCGTCTTCCTGACAGCCCTGATAGGTCAGTTCCACCGGCTGTGCATCTGCTTTCACACTTGCTGTGGCATGGGTGTAATAGACTTCAAGCCGTCCGAAATTCGGATCGTCCTTGGGCTGGCCGGGCTGCGTATCGACGGCAAGCGCGTTTCCCTGCCCGTCCTTCGCCTCGATATGATCGCGATAAAGATAGTAACCGTCCGCGATCTGCCAGTTCAGCACGAGACGGCCATCCGTATCCTTCAGCACACTCAGGCGGAAAGCCTGATCGACCGGCAACGGGTTCGCTGCCGATGCCGGGCCAAGCGCGAGAAACAAACTGATGAATAAGCCAGCGAGGCCCGTAAAGAAACGCATTACGATTTTCCGCATAAATTCGATTCGGACAAATTGATCATGTTGCAAAAGGCGAATGCTCCGGCCACCTTAAGACAGCCTTAAGCTGGCGCGGTGAAAAGCCCGTGTGCTTCTAATTGTCAATGAAGGCGGAAACAGGAACTCATGCGCATACTCGTGGTAGAAGACGACGCGATCCTCCTCGACGGACTGACCGTAGGGTTGGGGCTTGCCGGTTTCACCGTGGATGCCGTTTCCAATTGCGGCGATGCGGAAGCAGCCCTTGCCGCCCAGAACTATCATGCCGTGGTGCTCGACCTGATGCTGCCCGATGGCTCGGGCCTCGACATCCTCAGAACGATGCGGCGCGGCCGCGACGAGACACCGGTGCTGTTGCTGACTGCCCGCGATCAGGTGCCCGAGCGCGTTGCCGGCCTTGATGCAGGTGCCGACGATTATGTCGGCAAGCCCTTCGACCTGCATGAGCTTGCAGCCCGCGTGCGCGCTGTCGCCCGACGCGGTGCCGGACGCGCCAATGCCCTGCTTGAATGGCGCGGCGTGGAACTGGACCCGGCGGAGATGTCGGTGCTTCTCCATGGTGAACCCGTCAGGCTGACCCGACGCGAATTCTCGATCCTGCGCGCCTTGATGGAACGGCCGACCGCCACCTTCTCCAAATCCTCACTGGAAGAAGCGCTTTATGGCTGGCAGGAGGAAGTGGAGAGCAACGCGGTGGAAGTCCATATCCATCATCTGCGCTCGAAACTCGGTTCGGATTATATCGAAACGGTGCGTGGGGTCGGCTACCGTCTGGCAGGGGCAGGCGCATGAATTCCATCCGCAGCCGCCTGACCGGCATCCTGATCGGCGTTACCTGCCTCGTCTGGCTTTTCGCGGTGGTATGGATCCATATCAGCACCCAGTCACAGCTTGAAAAAGTACTCGATGCGCGCCTGATGGAGGCCGCACGCATGGTCAATTCGCTTTTGACCGAGCACCGTGTGGAGGTTGGCCCGGAAGGTGATGGCGGGCAATTGTCGCTGAAGCCAATGCCGGATTTTCCGCTTTATGACCGGCAGCTGTTCTGTCAGATATGGGCGCTTGACGGCAAGCTGGTGGGACGTTCCGAAAGTGCGCCCGGCGTGCGGCTCACCAATGTCGCAAACGGCTTTTCCGATACGGAAGTTGCGGGTGATCGCTGGCGTGTATTCGCTGTCGAAAATACCCAGCTCGGCCTGCGTGTCATGGTCGGCGACAGCCTGAGCGTTCGTGAAAGGCTGGTGCAGAACGTCGTGGCGGGCCTCGTGCTGCCAGCCCTGCTGATGCTACCTGTTCTGGCGCTCATGATCTGGCTGTGCGTGCGACGCGGTCTCGACCCGCTGAGCCGCCTTGCGTCCGTGCTTTCCAAACGGCAGGCGCAGGATCTGCGACCGCTGCCCGAACAGAACCTGCCCAAGGAGATCGCACCCGCCGTCACCGCGCTGAACGGGCTTTTCCATCGCGTTGAAGAGGCTCGCGAGCGCGAGCGCAACTTTGCGATCTTTGCCGCGCATGAGCTGAAGACGCCGCTCGCCGGACTGAAGACGCAGGCACAGATTGCCGAAGGTGCGAAGGATGAAAAAATGCGCGCCAATGCAGTGCGCCAGATCGCGGCGGGCGTCGACCGCACCAGCCGCCTCACCAACCAGCTTCTGGATCTGGCAGCGCTTGAAACCAGCGATGAGACTGAAGCACCAGCATGCGAACCTGTGTGCCAGCTTCTGGTTGCGGTTTCCACCGACATGCGGATGCTCGCAGTCCAGCGCGGCATTTCCATCGAATTGCCAGACAACATGCCGCTGGTGCAGTTGCCCTCCCCGCATCTCTTCACGCTTGCTGCCCGCAACCTGATCGAAAATGCCGTCAATCACTCGCCCAGGGATGGCGCCGTGCGCTGCCGGATCGAAGCTGAAGCGGGCAAAGTCAGGCTCACTGTCGAGGATAATGGACCTGGCATTCCCGACAGCGAAATGCCGCATGTAACCGAGCGTTTCTTCCGCGGCGCGCATCGCAACGAAACCGGCAGCGGCCTTGGCCTCGCAATTGTGAAAATGGCGGCAGAACGGATGGGTGGCGAATTGCAGCTGCAAAACCGCTCACAAGGCGGGTTAAGCGCATCAATCATCGTGCCGGGCACGATTGTCGAATGACATAATACTGCGTCCCGCATCATGATCCGGCTGAAGCGGAATATTGACGAATCCTGAGCAAGGCTCTCTTCCCTATTTTTCGGGCCTTCTGGCAGCTGTCTTTGATTTAGATCAATGACAGCTGCTCTCTAAGCGCTGATAGGAAACCTATCGCTATTGCTGTCTCATCCGAGATGGCTCTTGTCATGCGCTGCGAGGGGATTTCATGAACTACGCCGCTGGAACAGTCCTTTCCGGTCTGGGAGCACTTTTTGCCGTGCTTCTGGCCGGATTTTCCCATGATGAGCTGTTCAGAACCCATATGTGGATTCTGTTCGCTACACTGGCCATCTTCACCATTCTTCTGATGCGAAATGCCGATTACGGCCTGACGCCGAAAAAGGTCGACCAGTCCACCTATATGGACGGCCCGATCCGATACGGTGTCATCGCGACGGTTTTCTGGGGAGTGACCGGTTTTCTGGTCGGTGTGGTTATCGCCGCGCAGCTCGCCTTTCCAGATCTCAATCTGGAACCTTACCTGAACTTTGGCCGCCTGCGTCCGCTGCATACCTCTGCGGTTGTTTTTGCGTTTGGCGGAAACATCCTGATCGCGTCATCGTTCTATGTCGTGCAGCGCACTTGCCGCGCCCGCCTCATCGGCGGTGATCTCGCATGGTTCGTATTCTGGGGCTATCAGCTCTTCATCGTCATGGCTGCGACCGGCTATCTGCTCGGCATCACGCAGAGCCGTGAATATGCAGAACCGGAATGGTATGTCGACATCTGGCTCACCATCGTCTGGGTCGCCTATCTGGTCGTGTTCCTCGGCACGATCCTGAAGCGCAAAGAGCCGCATATCTATGTGGCGAACTGGTTCTACCTGTCCTTCATCATCACCATCGCCATGCTGCACATCATCAACAATCTGGCGATCCCGGTCTCCTTCCTCGGCGTGAAAAGCTATTCGGCTTTCTCCGGCGTTCAGGATGCTGTGACGCAGTGGTGGTATGGCCATAACGCCGTTGCCTTCTTCCTGACCGTGCCATTCCTGGCCATGATGTACTATTTCGTGCCCAAGCAGGCAGAGCGTCCGATCTACTCCTACCGCCTGTCGATCGTGCACTTCTGGTCGATCATCTTCCTCTATATCTGGGCTGGTCCGCACCATCTGCATTACACCGCCGTTCCCGATTGGGCGCAGACGCTGGGCATGGTGTTCTCCATCATGCTGTGGATGCCGTCCTGGGGTGGCATGATCAACGGTCTGATGACGCTTTCCGGCGCATGGGACAAGGTCCGTACCGATCCGATCATCCGCCTGATGGTTGCAGCTATCGCCTTCTACGGCATGGCGACCTTTGAAGGCCCGATGCTTTCGATCAAGGCCGTCAATTCGTTGTCGCACTATACGGACTGGACCATCGGTCACGTTCATGCGGGTGCGCTCGGCTGGAACGGCATGATCACCTTTGCCGCCGTCTATTATCTCGCACCAAAGCTGTGGAACCGCCAGCGGCTCTATTCGATCCGCATGGTCAACTGGCACTTCTGGCTGGCGACGCTCGGCATCGTTCTCTATGCGGCGGCCATGTGGGTTGCCGGTATCCAGCAGGGCTTGATGTGGCGCGAATACGACGATCAGGGCTTCCTCGTCTATTCCTTCGCGGAAACCGTGCTCGCCATGTTCCCATATTACGTCATCCGTACGCTTGGCGGCGTGCTCTACCTCGCCGGTGGCTTCGTGATGGCCTGGAACGTCTATCAGACCATTCGCGGCAATCTGCGCAACGAAGCCCCAATGGGCGGTGCGAAGCCTGCAACTGGCACCACCATGCAGCCTGCCGAATAAGGAGCGTGTGATTTATGTCGATACTAAAGAACCACTCCAAGCTGGAGAAAAACGCAACGCTGCTGCTGATCGCATCGCTCGCCGTGGTCACGGTCGGTGGCATCGTTGAAATCGCGCCGCTCTTCTATCTCGAGAACACAATCGAGAAGGTGGAGGGCATGCGCCCCTACTCGCCGCTGGAACTCGCGGGCCGTGACGTCTATGTGCGTGAAGGCTGCTACCTTTGCCACAGCCAGATGATCCGTCCGTTCCGCGACGAGGTGGAACGCTACGGTCATTACAGCCTTGCTGCGGAATCCATGTACGATCATTCGTTCCAGTGGGGTTCCAAGCGCACGGGGCCTGACCTTGCGCGCGTCGGTGGCCGCTATTCGAACGAATGGCACGTGCAGCACCTTGTCCGTCCGCGTGACGTGGTGCCGGAATCGGTCATGCCAAGCTACGCCTTCCTGAAGAACCGTCCGCTGGACGCCTCCAACATTGCTGGCAATCTGAAGGCTAATGTGGCGGTCGGCGTGCCCTACAGCCAGGAAATGATCGACAGCGCGCTGGACGATCTTAAGGCACAGGCTACGCCCGATGCCGATACTTCCGGTGTAGAGGCCCGCTATCCCAAGGCCAAGCTCGGTGATTTCGACGGCAATCCGCAGATGATCTCGGAGATGGACGCACTCATCGCCTATCTCCAGATGCTCGGCACGCTGGTCGACTTCTCGACCTACGACCAGTCCCCCAAAGCGAGATAAAGCGGAGATTTAGCGATGGATTACAATACCATGCGCACGTTCGCCGATAGCTGGGGTTTGCTCGGCATGGCGCTCTTTTTCCTCTTCGTCGTCTTCTACGCCTTCCGGCCAGGCAGCAAGCAGATAGCCGACCACGCGAAGGACATTCCTTTCAAGGATGACGCAAATGACTGACAAGCAAATTGACGATGTCACCGGCGTAGCGACGACCGGCCACGAATGGGACGGCATCAAGGAACTCGACAATCCAATGCCCCGCTGGTGGCTGTGGACATTCTACGCCACCATTTTCTGGGCGATCGCCTATGTCATCGCCTATCCCGCCTGGCCGCTGATTTCCAGCTCCACCGGCGGCGTGCTCGGCTGGTCGAGTCGTGGCGCCTTCTGGGAAGAAACCGCCAAGATCGACAGCGAGCGCCAGGGCATTATCGACCAGATCAAGGCCAAGGACGTGCACGAGATTCTGGCTGATGAAAACCTGCGCCAATATGCGATTGCCGGTGGCGCTGCTGCCTTCCGCGTCAACTGCGTGCAGTGCCACGGTTCTGGCGCACAGGGCGCACCCGGCTATCCGAACCTCAACGATGACGACTGGCTGTGGGGCGGTTCCATCGACGACGTTCTGACGACCATTCGTCATGGTGTGCGCTCGAAGGACGATGCCGACACCCGCGTTTCCGAAATGCCGGCTTTTGTCGACGTGCTGGAACCACAGCAGATTCGCGATGTCGCTGCCTATGTGGTGAGCCTCTCCGGCACGCCGCACAATCCGGAAATGGTGCCGGAAGGCAAGAAGGTGTTTGCCGAAAACTGTGCTGTCTGCCATGGCGCGGATGCCAAGGGCCTGCGTGAGTTCGGTGCGCCGAACCTGACAGACGCCATCTGGTTCTATGGTTCCGGCGAGGACGCCATCGTGCGTCAGGTATCGCATCCCAAGCATGGCGTCATGCCTGCATGGGAAACACGCCTCGGCGATGCGACCGTCAAGCAGCTTGCCATCTTCGTCCATTCGCTGGGCGGTGGTGAGTAACAATAACTGCCCCCCGCATCGGAACCGATGCGGGGGCCAGATGCTCCCGGCTTAAACGGCAGGTCGGGATACACTTCAAACCACTGCATTGGAACGGACGGCGAATAACCACCCCGCTCTCAATTGTTGCAAGTGCGATCATTCCGGGAAACCAGCTTCTGTCTTTCCGGGATCACGCTTCAGGAGCAAGGCAAATGTCAGACGATGTCGAACGCATTGACGTTCAGGCAGTCAATTCCCCCAAGACCCGGCAGTCGCTTTATGCGGCGCGGGTGAAGATTTTTCCGAAGCGTGTGCAGGGCGAGTTCCGGCGCTTCAAATGGATTGTCATGCTCATTACACTGGGCATCTACTATCTGACGCCCTGGCTGCGCTGGGATCGCGGTCCCTATGCGCCCGATCAGGCGGTGCTGATCGATCTTGCCAATCGCCGCTTCTATTTCTTCTTTGTCGAAATCTGGCCGCAGGAATTCTACTACGTCGCAGGACTGCTTATCATGGCGGGTCTCGGCCTGTTTCTTGTAACCTCCGTCGCGGGCCGCGCCTGGTGTGGATATACATGTCCGCAGACCGTCTGGGTCGATCTCTATCTGGTCGTCGAGCGCGCCATCGAAGGCGACCGCAATGCGCGCATGAAACTCGACAAGGCACCTTGGACCTTCGACAAGGTCTGGAAGCGGGTTGCCAAACACTCCGTCTGGATCGTCATCGGTGTTCTGACCGGCGGCGCATGGATTTTCTATTTCGCCGATGCGCCGAAGCTGCTCATGGATTTCGTGACAGGTCAGGCCGCACCCGTCGCCTATTTCACCGTCGCCATCCTCACCGCCACCACCTATATTTTCGGCGGGCTGATGCGCGAGCAGGTCTGCACCTATATGTGCCCGTGGCCACGCATTCAGGCTGCGATGCTGGACGAAAATTCGCTCACCGTCACCTATAATGACTGGCGCGGCGAGCCACGCTCACGCCATTCCAAGAAGGCGATTGCCGCAGGCGAAACCGTGGGCGACTGCGTGGATTGCAATGCCTGTGTCGCTGCCTGCCCGATGGGTATCGACATTCGCGACGGCCAGCAGCTGGAATGCATCACCTGTGCGCTGTGCATCGATGCCTGCAATTCGGTGATGGACAAGATCGACAAGCCGCGCGGTCTCATCTCCTATGCAACGCTTGCCGATTACGACTTCAACATGGCGCTGGCGACCAATAATGGCACGGCTCCTATCGATCCGGCACGCGTCTACAAGGCGCCGAACAGCTTCTCGGACAAGGTGCAGAACCTGTCGTGGAAGAAGGTGTTGCGTCCGCGCAGCATGTTCTACTTCGCCGTATGGGCGCTGATCGGCCTTACACTCGTCATCTCGCTTTCGACGCGCCAGCGCATCGGCATCAACGTGTTGCATGATCGCACGCCGCAATATGTGCTTTTGTCGGACGGATCGATCCGCAATGGCTACACGGTCAAGCTGCTCAACATGATCCCGACGCCGCGCACCTTCCGCCTTTCCATTGAGGGCCTGCCGGGGGCAACACTGACGGTGCAAGACGAAACAGCGGATACAAACGGTAATTACGATGTTCCGGTGGAGCCGGACCGTCTGAAGACATTGCGTGTCTTCGTCACCATGCCGCATGATGCGATTACCGATCATCGCAAGGACTATGAAATCGAAGTGCGTGACGCAAACGGTGCGGAACATGCACGTTACAAGGCAACTTTCATGGCACCGGAGGGCAGATAATGTCGATCAAGTCGAAAACTCCAGGCACGTTTACCGGCTGGCATATGCTGGGCATCATGCTCGCTTTCTTCGGTGTCATTATCGCCGTCAATCTGACCATGGCCTATAATGCCATCCATAGCTGGAGCGGGCTGGTGGTGAAGAACACCTATGTCGCCAGTCAGGAGTTCAACGACAAGGCACAGACCGGCAAGGAGCAGGCCGCGCTGCAATGGCAGTCGAAGCCTGCTTTTGAAAGCGGCGTCTTCACCTGGCAGCTGGCCGATCGTGACGGCAAGGCCGTTGGCCTGACCGGTGGCACGGTTGAGTTCAAGCGCCCGGTTGGCGATGTGAACGACACCAAGGTCACGCTGACAGTCCGCGAACCCGGCATACTGACCGCTCCGCTGGAACTTGGCGAAGGCGCCTGGATCATGGAAGTGAATGCCGATGCCGGTCTTGAAGACCCCTATCGCCACATCATCCGCGTTCTTGTGAAGGACGGGAGGATACTATGAGCTGCTGCGTCGAGAATGCACAGATAGCGACCGTCGTTCAGGCCGTCTCTGTAGATGAAATGCAGGTCGCAAGCCGTGCGCTTGGAGACGGCTTTCGCCAGCTCGACCTGTCGGTTCCCGGTGTTCATTGTGGCCTGTGCATCAAGAACATCGAGGAGACACTCGGCAAGATCGCGGGCGTTGCCTATGTCCGCGTCAACCTGACGGCGCGCCGCGTCACCGTGCGCTGGAAAGATGGCGAGACGCCGCCAGATGTGGTCAATCCGCTGCGCAGGCTCGGTTATGAAGCGCATATCTTCGACATGGCGCAGGACAAGGATCCGACCTTCACGCGGCTCCTGATCGCACTTGGCGTCGCGGCCTTTGCTTCGAGCAATGTGATGCTTTTATCGGTCGCGGTCTGGTCGGGCGCGGATGCCGCGACGCGCGACATGTTTCACTGGATTTCCAGCCTTATCGCCCTGCCGACGCTGATCTATTCAGGCCGCATTTTCTATGTTTCAGCTTGGAATGCACTGCGCGCACGACGCGTGAACATGGATGTGCCGATTGCACTCGCAATCACGCTTGCCTTCGGCATGAGCGTTTATGAGACGATGAACCATGGCCAGCACGCCTATTTCGACGCATCGGTGACACTGCTGTTCTTCCTGCTGATCGGCCGCACGCTCGATTACATGATGCGCGCCCGTGCCCGTTCCGCCGTGCGCGGTCTGGCGCAGCTCGGCAGCCGCGGCGCGGTGGTGATCGGCGAGAATGACGAACGCAATTACCTGCCGGTCAACGAAATCCGCCCCGGAATGCGCATCATCCTTGCAGCAGGTGAGCGCGTACCTGTCGATGCCAAGGTGGAAGAAGGCCGTTCAGAACTTGATTGCGCCATTGCATCGGGTGAAAGCGATGCCGTGCCTGTCGGGCCCGGCTCGGATATCCGCGCAGGCACACTTAATCTTTCCACGCCTCTTATCATCCGCGCGACAGCGGAAGCCAAGGATTCCTTCCTCGCTGAAATGGTGCGGCTGATGGATGTCGCCGAAGGTGGCCGCGCTTACTATCGCCGTCTCGCCGACCGCGCTTCTGAACTCTACGTGCCGATGGTCCATACGATTGCCTTTGCGGCCTTTGTCGGTTGGATGATCTACACCGGTGGCGACTGGTATCGCTCCATCTATATCGCGATCTGCACCCTCATCATCACCTGCCCTTGCGCGCTCGCCCTTGCAGTGCCGATTGTGCAGGTGGTTGCGGCCCGTCGCCTGTTTGAAAACGGCATCATGATCAAGGACGGCTCCGCCATGGAGCGGATGGCCGAGATCGACACTGCCATTTTCGACAAGACCGGCACATTGACCCTCGGTCAGCCGAGACTGATTGATGCCGATGCGATTGATCCCCACAATCTCGAAATCGCAGCCGAGCTGTCGCTTTATTCGCGCCATCCTTTGTCGCGCGCACTTGCGCTGTTCTCGGGCGCAAAACCGATGACCGCATTTACCCGTATCGAGGAAGTGCCGGGCGCAGGCATCGAAGCAGAGCTCAACGGCTCCATCTATCGGCTTGGCAAGCGGGACTGGGCGGATGGTACCGCTGTCATGCCTCATGCAGATGGCCCCGAAACCTGTCTTTCCATTGATGGCAAGCTGGTTGAAACCTTCCGCTTTGAAGATCAGCCGCGCGAAGACGCTGCCGGAGCCATCGCCACACTGAAGCGCAACGGCCTGAAGCTTGGCATCATTTCCGGCGACAGGCTGCCTGCCGTCGAGAGGCTTGCAGGCTATCTCGGCGTCGACAATTTTCAGGCTCAGGTACTGCCTGCCGATAAGTCGGAGCTGGTGCAGAAGCTGTCGAGCGAAGGCAACAAGGTTTTGATGGTCGGCGACGGATTGAACGATGCTCCGGCCCTTGTCGCCGCCCATGTTTCCATGGCCCCGGCGACGGCAGCCGACATTGGCCGCAATGCAGCGGATTTCGTCTTTCTGCGCGAAAGCTTGTCGGCAGTACCGCTTGCCTTTGCCGTCTCGAAGGAAGCGGGCCGGTTGATCAGCCAGAATTTTGCGCTTTCCATCGGCTATAATATCATAGCCGTGCCGATTGCGATTTTCGGCTATGTCACCCCGCTGGTGGCTGCACTTTCGATGTCGCTGTCGTCCATCGTAGTCGTCAGCAACGCATTGCGGTTGCGGGCCGGAAAACAAAAGCAACAGACGCAGAAGACTATCGCGCCTGTTGCTATCATCAAGGAAGCGCACAAATGAGCGGACTTCTCTTTCTCATTCCCATCGCGCTGTTTCTGGGCCTGCTTGGCCTTGTCGCCTTTCTCTGGTCGTTGAAGAACGGCCAGTACGACGATCTGGATGGAGCAGCCAGTCGCATCCTGTTGGACGACGAGTCTAAGCCACTATCAAAATAGCTCTGAGATCATTGACATTCGTGCCGGTTGGCCCCGGTACGAACAGATCGCCGATGGCGTCGAATGCCGTCCATGCATCATTGGCGTTGAGCCGCGCCGCGCCATCCTCGCCCGCTTTTTGCAGACGCAAAACAGTGGAACCATCAGCAAAGGCTCCTGCATTGTCCTCCGATCCGTCGATACCATCCGTGTCGGCGGCCAGCGCATGGATATTGTCATAACCATCAATATCGAGGGCAAAAGACAGCAGGAACTCGCTGTTGCGTCCACCCTTGCCGCCCTTGCCGCGAATGGTGACGGTCGTCTCACCGCCTGACAGAATGACCACTGGCTTCCTGAATGGGCGGTCACGGTCGGCCACCTCGCGGGCAATCGCCGCATGAACATGCGCCACTTCCCGCGCCTCGCCTTCCATCGCATCGGAGAGAATCACCGCTTCGACGCCATGACGCGCGGCTTCCTTCACTGCCGCTTCCAGCGAAACAGCAGCGGAAGCAATGACGCGCACTTCGTTCCTCGCAAAAACCTTGTCATCCGGCTTTGGCGCGTGAGCCTTCTCGCTCTTGATGTGCGCAAGCACAGCATCGGGCAGTTCCAGTCTATAGCGTTCGATGATCTTCAAAGCCTCATCGCGGTTTGTCTCGTCCGGCACAGTTGGGCCGGAAGCCACGAAGGCCGGATTATCGCCCGGAATATCCGAGACAACGAGCGAGAACACCTTTGCCGGATGGGCGGCTGCGGCGAGCCTGCCACCCTTGATCGTCGACAGATGTTTGCGGACCGCATTCATCGCCGAAATCGGCGCACCCGACGCAAGCAGGATCTTGTTGACCGCGATTTCGTCCTCAAGCGTCAGCCCGTCCGGCGGCGAGGGCAACAAGGCAGACCCACCACCGGAAACAAGCGCCACCACGAGGTCATCTTCGGTGAGGTTGGACACAGCATCGAACAGTCGCTTCGAGGCTTGAAGCCCTGCAGCATCGGGAACCGGATGCGCGGCTTCGATGATTTCGATACGCGCGCAGGGCGCGCCATAACCATAGCGCGTGACCACAATACCCTCGATTGGCGCGTCCTCGCCCTCATGCCGCTCAGCCCAGGCACACTCGAAAGCCGCCGCCATCTGCGCCGAGCCCTTACCCGCACCGATGACAATCGTGCGTCCCTTCGGCTTGGCCGGAAGATTGGCGCGGATCACCAGTTCGGGATCGGCAGCCGCAACAGCGGCATCGAAAAGGCTGGTCAGAAATTTCTTTGGATCGGCAATCGTGGTCATGAGTTTCCCGGTCTTGATTATCGTTTGACGGCACTATTCCGCGCTACACGTATAAAATCAATGGAGCCGGCCACTTCCTCCAAGCAGCCAGCTCCACCCCTCTCCCTCCAGAGAAGTCAGGTCTGTTTTAGCACCACAGTTGCAAACTCGTCAGGCCGTGGCGAAAAGAGTGATTTTCGAGCAACGGAGCGGAGCGTACTTAAGGGTACGTGAGCACCGGAGCGCAAAAAATTGCTCTTTGCAGTCCGGCATCACGAGGAATGCAGCTGTAGTGTCAGGCGACGTCGTGGTTCGCCATTCTCTCCAGAGCACGCACCAGACCCGAATGGTCGAGACCATCATCGCCATGCGCCGCGCAGGAATTGAACAGTTCCTGTGCCGTGGCAGTGTTCGGCAGCGAAACACCGAGCGCCTTTGCGCCTTGCAGCGCAAGGTTCAAGTCCTTCTGGTGCAGCGAAATGCGGAAGCCCGGATCGAAAGTACGCTTGATCATGCGTTCGCCATGCACTTCGAGAATGCGGGACGATGCAAAGCCACCCATCAGAGCTTCGCGCACCTTTGCCGGGTCTGCGCCTGCCTTGGAAGCGAAAACCAATGCTTCGGCGACAGCCTCGATATTGAGTGCGACGATGATCTGGTTTGCAACCTTGGTGGTCTGGCCATCACCGCAATCGCCGACGAGCGTGATGTTCTTGCCCATGAGCTTCAGGAGCGGCAGAGCGCGGTCGAACGATTCCTGCGAGCCGCCAGCCATGATGGAGAGGCTGGCATTCTTCGCGCCGACCTCACCGCCCGAAACCGGTGCATCGACATATTCGCCACCTGTCGCACGGACCTTCTTCGCAAATTCCTTCGTCTCGATGGGGGAAATCGAGCTCATGTCGATGAGCAACTTGCCTTTGCCAAGGCCACCGATCGCGCCGCCCTCGCCGAAGATAACTTCGGCTACCTGCGGCGTGTCCGGCAGCATGAGGATAATGGTGTCGCACTCTTCGGCAACAGCCTTCGGCGTTTCCAGAATTTGCAGACCGTTGTCGATCAGCTCCTGGCGCGGTGGAGGATTGAACCGGGAGGTGAAGAGCTGATGTCCCGCATCCTGCAAATGACGCGCCATCGGCGTGCCCATGATCCCCAGTCCGATGAAGCCTATCTTGGCCATGTCGCTTACTCCCTAATCAAATTTATGCGGTCAGCCGTTCTTTATGCGGTCAGCCGTTCGGCTTCATGGTTCTTGAACCAGCCGAGGCCTTCTTCAGTGGTGGTCTTCGGCTTGTATTCGCAGCCGATCCAGCCCTTGTATCCGGCGTTTTTCAGTGCTTCGAACACGTTCGGATAATTGATCTCACCGGTGCCCGGCTCATTGCGGCCCGGATTGTCGGCGAGCTGAACATGGGCAATCAGCGGCTTGTAACGTTCATACGTTGCAACCAGCTCGCCGCGTGTCCGCTGCTGATGGTAGAGATCGTACTGGATGAACAGGTTGTTGCTGCCCACTTCGTCGATGATCGAGACCGCCTGCTCCACCGTGTTGAGATAGAAGCCCGGAATATCATAGTGGTTGATCGGCTCGATCAGCAGGCGAATGCCATGCTTGCCCAGTTCCTTTGCCGCCAGACGCAGATTGCTGACAAAAGTGGCGCGCAAAACGTCCGGATCGACACCTTGCGGGGCAATGCCGGAAAGGCAGTTGACCTGCGAACAGTTGAGCGTCGTGGCATAATCGATGGCATCGGCCACACCGCGCCGGAAATCATCGACGCGATCCGGCAGAACCGCAATGCCACGCTCGCCGCCAGCCCAATTGCCCGCAGGCAGATTGTGCAGGACCTGCGCCAGATTATGCTTGGTCAGCGCCGCCTTCAGCTCATGCCGGTTGAACTCGTAAGGGAAGAGATATTCCACCCCGGTGAAACCGGCCTTTGCGGCCAGTGCGAAGCGGTCCATGAAAGGCACTTCATTGAAGAGCATTGTGAGATTGGCTGCAAATCTCGGCATTTTCGCCTCCTTGTAATTCTCTATTTGCGCAATTGCGGACAAAACCGGGAATTGCTCTTAATCCAAAAGCGCTGCGATAGCGGTCGGCGCATCTTCGCCACGTTCGGCCAGTTCCTCGAATTCGACAACCTGATCGATGTCGACACCCATGGAAATATTGGTAACGCGTTCCAGGATGAATTCCAGAACCACCGGCACCTGATGCTCCGCCATAAGCGCTTTTGCCTGTTCAAAACTTTCGGCAAACTGGTTGGGGCTGCGAACCCGGATCGCCTTGCAGCCGAGGCCTTCGGCGACAGCTACGTGATCGACGCCATAGCCCTTTTCCGCGTCGCCATTGGCATTGATGTTGTCGAAGGCGAGGCTCACCTCGAAATCCATGTTGAAGCCGCGCTGCGCCTGGCGGATGAGGCCGAGATAGGAATTGTTCACGACCACATGAATGTAGGGCAGCTTGTGCTGTGCGCCGACCGCCAGTTCCTCGATCATGAACTGGAAATCATAGTCGCCGGAAAGCGCAACAATCGGACGGTCAGGATCGGCAGCACGCACGCCGAGCGCTGCTGGCAGCGTCCAGCCGAGCGGACCGGCCTGACCGCAATTGATCCAGTTGCGTGGGCGATAGACATGCAGGAACTGCGCACCCGCAATCTGGCTGAGGCCAATGGTCGTGACATAGCAGGTATCGCGACCGAACGCCTTGTTCATCTCCTCATAAACGCGCTGCGGCTTGAGCGGCGTCTGGTCGAAATGTGTCTTGCGCAGCATGGTGCGCTTGCGTTCGCCACATTCCTTGGCCCAGTCCGACCAGTCGCGCAGCTTGCCGGCAGACTTCCATTCGGTCGCAACGTCCAGCAGCAGCTTCAGCGCCTTGCCTGCGTCGGAAACGATACCGAAGTCCGGTGCAAAGACACGGCCGATCTGCGTCGGCTCAATGTCGATATGGATGAACTTGCGATCTTTCTTATAGGTGTCGACATTACCCGTATGACGGTTTGCCCAGCGGTTGCCGATGCCGATGACGACATCGGAGGCCAGCAGATTGGCATTGCCATAGCGGTGCGAGGTCTGCAGACCGCACATGCCTGCCATCAGGCGATGGTCGTCGGGAATGACGCCCCAGCCCATCAGGGTCGGGATGACCGGAATGCCTGTGATTTCGGCGAACTCAACCAGAAGATCGGACGCATCGGCATTGATGATGCCGCCACCAGCAACGATCAGCGGACGTTCCGCCTCGTTCAGCATGGCGAGCGCCTTTTCCGCCTGCGCCCGCGTAGCAGCAGGCTTGTAGGCTTCCATCGGCTGGTAAGTGTCGATGTCGAATTCGATTTCGGCAAGCTGGACGTCAATCGGCAGGTCGATCAGAACCGGGCCGGGACGGCCCGACTTCATGATGTGAAACGCCTTCTGGAAAACAAAAGGCACCAATGCGGGCTCCATAACCGTGACCGCCCACTTGGTGACAGGGGCTGCGATCTTGGCGATATCGACCGCCTGAAAGTCTTCCTTGTCCAGACGCGCACGTGGCGCCTGACCCGTAATGCAGAGGATCGGGATCGAGTCGGCGGAAGCCGAATAGAGACCCGTGATCATATCCGTTCCGGCGGGGCCGGAGGTGCCGATGCAGACGCCAAGATTGCCATGCTTTGCGCGGGTATAGCCCTCGGCCATATGCGAAGCACCTTCGACATGACGCGCCAGTATGTGGCGGATCGAGCCGCGCGCTTTCATCGCCGAATAAAATGGATTGATCGCTGCGCCCGGTACACCGAAAGCACAATTGATCCCTTCTCTTTCCAGCACAAGCACGGCTGCATCGACTGCACGCATTCTGGCCATGACGGCTCCCTCCTCAAGCGGCGTCCGTTCCTGTGGAACGGCTATTGCCGCTTTGTTTCTTTTTCTCACGCATTTCCAGACGCAAACGGCTTACGCACTTTTGCTGGAAATGCTCCGTGGAATTAATCTCCATTTACAAAAGCTAATATCAAAAAATGGAAATGCATACCATTATACGGAAATAAAGATTTTCAACGGAATGGAGATAATCCGCCGATGCCTTTCCGAGTAGCAATGGATGCGATAGTGGTAATTCGTGAGTTTAGAGCGTGGTTCGATCTGATTGAATCAGATCACGCTCTAACTGTTTGTTTTGACGCGCATCTTGTCCGAAAACCGTTTCACACTTTTCGGGATGCGCTCTAAGGCGGGATTCGGAGACGATGATGGAACAGGCAAAGGTAAAGCGGGGCCGCAAGGCGGCGGAAAACGCCGCGCCCTCGTCTGTGCAGGTTCTGGACCGAAGCCTGAAGCTGCTGGCATTAATCGCCGAAAATGACGGTTCGACACTGACCGACCTTGCCGATGAAAGCGGTATGGCGCCCTCCACCGTGCACCGCCTTCTATCGTCGTTGGCAAATCATGGTATGGTTTCCCACGATCTGGAAAGCGGAGACTGGACCATCGGCGTCAAGGCTTTCGAAATCGGCAATGCCTTTCGCCGGTTCCGCAAGCTCGGCATTCTGGCGCGGCCTTATCTCAAGACATTGATGGAAACGAGCGGCGAAACCGCCAATATCGGCGTCGAGGACGGCGGCGATGTCGTGTTCATCTCGCAGATCGAAAGCCATGCGCCGATGCGCGCCTTTTTCCGGCCCGGGCGGCGCGGGCCCATCCATGCATCCGGCATTGGCAAGGCCATATTGTCCACCTGGTCGGACAAGGAAATCGCGCACGCTCTTTCGGGGCGCACGCTTGAACATTTCACGCAGCGCACGCTCGACAGCCTGCCAGCGCTCTTGAAAGACATTCAGGCAACCCGCACCCGTGGCTGGTCGATTGATGATGAAGAACATACGCTCGGCATGTGCTGCATCGCCGCTCCCATCTTCAATGAATATGGCGAGGCGATTGCTGGTATTTCCGTTTCCGGCCCTGCGGTGCGCCTGCCGAAAAAGAGGCTCGAGGAGTTCGGGCCGCTGATCCGCTCCACCGCCGACGAGCTGACCCGTGCCATGGGCGGCAAACGCCCGGAAGAGTTTTAATAAAAAGACCCGCAGCGGATCGCTCCGCCACGGGTCATCCTCCTCCAAGGATTGGAGTAATCAGGCCAGTTCTGCCTTGAGCGGCTTGCCAGCCACATAGGTTTCGACGATGGCGCGGTCATCGCCCAGCGTCTGCAACAGGAACAGTTCCTGCTCCAGCGTCGCGCCAGCCGCCATGCGAAGCCGCATCGGCGATGTGGCTGATGAATCCAGCACCACGATATCGGCTTCCGTGCCCTCGTCGAGCGTACCGATCTTGTCTTCCATCGACAGCGCACGGGCATTGCCCAGCGTCATCATGTAGAATGACTGGAACGGGTTCAGACGCTGTTCGCGCAGCTGCAGGACTTTGTAACCCTCGTCCATAGTGCGCAGCATGGAGAAACTGGTGCCACCACCAACATCGGTCGCCACCGCCATGCGCACGCCCGATTCTTTTAAGCGGTCGCGATCGAAAAGACCCGAGCCGAGGAACATATTTGAAGTCGGGCAGAACACGGCAATCGAACCGGTTTCCGCCATGACGCGCACTTCGCGCGGCTCCAGATGGATCGAATGGCCAAGCAGGGTCTTGTCACCCAATAGACCGTAATGCTCGTATATGCCGAGATAATCCGGTGCATCGGGATAAAGCGACTTGGTGAAAGAGATTTCGTCGTGATTTTCCGAAAGATGCGTCTGGATGTAGCTGCCGGGATGCTCACGAACAAGCGCCTGGCTTGCCTCAAGCTGCTCCGGTGTGGACGTAATGGCAAAGCGCGGGGTGATCACATAATCGAGGCGGCCTTTGCCCTGCCAGCGTGCGATCAGCGCCTTCGTATCGTCATAGCCGGACTTTGCCGTGTCGCAGAGTGCTGGCGGCGCATTGCGATCCATCATGACCTTGCCGCCGAGCATGCGCATGTTGCGATGTTGCGAGGCGCGGAAATAGGCATCGACGCTCTGCGGATGTACCGAGCAGTAAGCAACCGCCGTGGTGGTGCCGTGGCGGATCAGCTCGTCAAGAAAGCGCTCCGCAATGAATTCGGCATGCTGCTCATCGGCAAATTTCTGTTCAGCGACGAACGTATAGGTATTGAGCCACTCCAGCAGATTGGCTGCATAAGAAGCGACCACCTGCGTCTGCGGATAATGGATATGCGTATCGATGAAACCGGGCAGGATCAGGTGCGGGCGATGGTCGGCGACGTTGACGTCGTTGCCTGCCATGCTGCTTACTTCAGCATAGTCCCCGACGTGCTGGATGCGGCCATCTTCGACAAGAACAGCGCCGTCTTCGATATAGCGGTAAGCGGCATTGTCATCGAGGCTCTGCGGTTCGTCACGAAAGGTCAGCACGCGGCCGCGGATAAGAAGCTTGGTCATTTTAGTCGTGGTCCTTATTTCGTGCCTTGCGTGGCGGACTGGTACCAGGAGGCAAGAAGCTGGCGCTCTTCCTCGCTCACGCCGGTGACATTGGCGGGCGGCATGGCATGGGATCGACCTGCCTGCAAATAGATTTCACGCGCATGCGCGGCAATATCCCGGTCGGTATCCAGCACGACGCCCTTCGGTGGCGCAATGATGCCTTCCCAGCCCGGCTCCTTGGCGTGGCACATGGCGCAGCGCCCCAGAACGGTATCCCGCACTTTTTCAAAGTGCGGGTCCGAGATGAAAGACTGCTGCAATGCCGAAACCTTCTGTTCTTCCGGCTCACCGGTCAGAACTTTCGGCACTGTCGAGAGCCAGATGATGATGATGAACAGGATCACCGTTACCAGCCAGGTCCAGGTCGGGCTGCCCTTGCGGGCATGCTGTGTGTTGAACCAGTGGCGGATGGTGACGCCCATCAGGAACACCAGCGAGGCGATGATCCAGTTGAACTGCGTCCCGAAAGCCAGCGGATAGTGGTTCGACAGCATCAGGAACAGAACAGGCAGCGTCAGATAGTTGTTATGCGTCGAACGCTGCTTGGCGATCTTGCCGTATTTCGGATCGGGCTTGCGGCCTGCGATCAGATCCGCCACCACGATCTTCTGGTTCGGGATGATGATCATGAACACGTTGGCAGACATGATCGTTGCCGTGAAAGCACCGAGATGCAGGAAGGCCGCACGTCCTGTAAACAGGTGCGTATAACCCCAGGCCACCACCACCAGAATACAGTAGAGAATGACCATCAGCAGCGTATCGCTCTTGCCGAGCATGAACTTGCAGATGGTGTTATAGGCGATCCAGCCGAAGGCCAGCGAACCGATCGAGATCGCAATGGCGACCGGTACGGAAACATCGAGCACATTCGGATCGATCAGGTAGAGATCGGCGCCGGCATAGTAGACGATGCAGAGCAGCGTGAAACCCGACAGCCACGTGGCGTAGGATTCCCATTTGAACCAGGTAAGGTGTTCCGGCATTTCGGCGGGCGCAACCAGATATTTCTGGATGTGATAGAAGCCACCGCCATGGACCTGCCATTCCTCGCCATGCGCGCCTACCGGCAAGCCGGGACGCTGGCGCAGACCGAGATCAAGCGCGATGAAGTAGAAAGACGAGCCGATCCACGCAATCGCGGTAATCACATGCAGCCACCGCGCTGCGAAGCCCAGCCAGTCCCAGGCTACGGCGAAATCATACATCAGGCACTCCCATTTCTTGACCCATTTTTGAGCCCCATTGTTCGTTGTTGCATTATGTGCCAAAGGAATCAGGTTCAGGGAACGTCACATCACGACCAGCACTTTCAAAAAAATCTAGACAATCGTGGAGGGGACGTATGTCATATCTTGATAATCTGCGCGTTTTTGTGCGCGTTGTCGAATTGGGAAATCTATCTGCAGCGGGTCGCGACCAGCGCGCTTCGCCAGCAGTTGCAAGCAATCGAATCAAAGAGTTGGAGAAGCACCTGGGGGTCAGGCTCTTCAACCGGACGACACGCAAGCTTACGCCGACCGAACACGGTCGCGTATTCTATGACGGTGCGTTGAAAATCCTCGAAGCTGTGGATGAGGCGGAAGCTGCCGTGGCTGAACTGGCGAAAAATCCCAAGGGATCGATTCGCATTACCGCTCCGCTTGGCTTCGGGAGACGGCTGATTGCATCGGGAATTCCGGAGTTTCACGACAAATATCCGGATATCGAAGTACGGCTTCGCCTGTCCGATCATGAAGTCGATATTATGAGCGAAGGCGTCGATGTGGCTTTCAAGCTCGGTGTTCTGGAGAATTCGAACCTGCGTATGCGCGGGATCATGAATTGCGAGCGCGTGATCTGTGCAGCGCCTGCATATCTCGAGAAACATGGGGTTCCGCAGTCTCCTGACGAGTTGCTTGGCGACAAGCATGACTGTCTTCTGCTGCGTTTTCCAGGCTCAAAGGAATATTTCTGGTCCCTGCAAACGGCGGAAGGTCTGCGCAAATTCGAAGTCACCGGGCCATTTGACTCGGATGATGGCGACGTATTGACGCAATGGGCGCTTGGCGGGCGCGGCATCATCAACAAGCCGCTGTTCGAAGTGAAGGAATATATCCGTGACGGACGGCTGGTTCCAATCCTCGAAAGCACACCACCGGCGCCGATCCAGCTTGCTGCGATCTACCCGCACAAGCGCTTTCAGGACCCAAAGGTACGTCTGATCATCGATTTCATGACGGAGCGGTGCCAGCGATTGATCCGCGAGGCTTTGGTATAGAGCGGCTCAAACCGCTCTATACCTTTGTTTTTCAAATATTATATCGTGCGAAACCTTCTCGCGCTTTACCGGAAATGCGAAAAGAAAAACCCGCCTGATCAGGCGGGTTGCGATACACGTACGGAAGTCAGCACCGCCGTCAGAACTTCGGCTGCGGCCAATGCCGCAATGACTTCCGGCCTCTTGTCTTTCACAACGGCTCCGCCGACGGGACAGACAAGATTTTCAAAAAGATTGTCGCTACCGATTTCGCGTTTCAACCAATTTTTGAAAGTAGCTTTTTTGGTCTTCGAGCCGATCATGCCGACATAAACGGCATCGCGTCGCTGCAATGCCTCAGCAACAATCAGAAAATCCAGCGCGTGGTCATGGGTGAGAACGATAAACGCGCTACCCGGCGGGGCGGAACGCACCACCTGTTCGGGCATGGCCGACAGACAGGTTTCGACACCCGGCACATCGCACGCCATCAGCTCCGCTTCCCGCGTATCCACCAGAATGACCCGGACGGGCGTGAGCGAGAGAGCACTCGCCAGCGCATCGCCAACATGGCCCGCGCCGAAGACATAGACATGCGGGCGCGTGGCTATTTCCGCATCGACCTTGCTGACAAGCTCGTCGGTGAGCCCGCGGCTGACACGCCTGAAGCTCAGGCCTACCCGTCCGCCGCAGCACTGGCCGATTTCGGGCCCCAGTGGCACGTTCATGGGGGGAACGTCCTTGGGTGAGTCCCTGCCGCCGAGCAGCACCTTCCGGGCATGGTCGATAGCCATATATTCAAGCTGACCGCCACCGATCGTCCGGAAGATCATATCGCGGGCAACCAGCATCCACGCCCCGGCATCGCGGGGTGCGGAACCTTTCACATCGGTGACTTCAACCAGCACACTATCGGGACGCCGGTTGAGAAAAGCCCGGATATCGTCGCGCGCGCCTGGCATCTCTCTAGCCCTTTTGCTTGCGGAGCCGTTCGATGGCCATCAGCACACGTTCCGGCGTTGCTGGCGCATCGAGACGTGGGCAGACCTTGTGATCCGCCACGGTGGCAATGGCGTCGGCCAGAGCATGCAGCACCGACAACCCAAGCGGTAACGGCGGTTCGCCGACAGCCTTGGAACGATGGATCGTCGGCTCATAAGCCTCCGACCAGTCGGTCAGCGCGACATTGAAGATCTTGGGCCGGTCAGAAGCCAGCGGGATCTTGTAGGTGGATGGCGCATGGGTGCGAAGCCGCCCCTTGTCGTCCCACACAAGCTCCTCTGTCGTCAGCCAGCCCATGCCCTGCACGAAGCCGCCTTCAACCTGACCGATATCGATGGCGCGGTTCAGGGAACGCCCGGTATCATGCAGAATATCGGTGCGCTCCACCACATATTCACCAGTCAGAGTGTCGACGGAAACTTCGGAACAGGCTGCTCCGTAAGCATAGTAATAGAAGGCATGGCCCCGGCCCTTGGCACGGTCCCAGTGGATTTTCGGCGTCTTGTAGTGACCTGCCGCCGACAGCTGCACACGACCGATAAAGGCCTGCTTCACGAGATCGTTGAAGCTGATTTCCTGATTGCCGACGCGAACCCGGTTGGGAAGGAAGACAACCTGATCTTCCGGCACCTGATATTGCTGTGCCGCAAAATGGATGAGACGTTTCTTGATCTGGCGGGCTGCGTCCTGTGCAGCCATGCCGTTGAGATCGGCACCGGAAGAAGCCGCCGTCGGCGCCGTATTTGGCACCTTGGCGGTGGTCGTCGCGGTGATCTTCACCCGGTCGATGTCGATCTGGAATTCCTCGGCCACGACTTGCGCCACTTTCAAATGGAGCCCCTGCCCCATTTCCGTGCCGCCATGGTTCATATGCACCGAGCCGTCATTGTATACATGCACCAGAGCGCCAGCCTGATTGGACTCCGTCTTGGTAAAGGAGATGCCGAATTTCACCGGCGTCAGCGCCATGCCGCGCTTTACATAACGGCTTTTCGCGTTGAACTCGCGGATCGCTTCGCGGCGCTTCGCGTAATCTGAACTTTCCTCAAGTTCCGAAACGATGCGCTGGATAATGCAATCTTCGACCTTCTGATGGTAAGGGGTGACGTTGCGTGTACCGTCCTTACCCATCTCGTCGTAGAAATTGCGCTTGCGGATTTCGAGCGGGTCCTTGCCGACGGCGAAAGCCACCTCATCGATCACGCGTTCTGCACCAACCATGCCCTGCGGGCCACCGAAGCCGCGAAACGCCGTATTCGACACGGTGTTTGTGTAAAGCGGTGCCGACTGTGCATGAACTGCCGGGAAGAAATAGGCATTGTCGCAGTGAAACAGTGCGCGGTCGCCGACAGGTCCGGAAAGGTCTGCCGAGAACCCGGCATTGAGGGCAAACAGATAATCGATGCCCAGAATATTGCCGTCATCGTCGAAGCCGACTTCATAGTCGATGACGAAGCCATGGCGCTTGCCGGTCGAGGTCATGTCCTCGTCGCGGTCGAGCCTGATCTTCATGGCGCGCTTGTGCTTCTTGGCAGCAATGGCTGCAATGGCCGCCCACTGGTTGGCCTGCGTTTCCTTGCCGCCGAAGCCACCGCCCATGCGGCGCACTTCCACCGTCACGGAATGGCTCGGCACGCCCAGCGCATGGGCAACCAGATGCTGGGTTTCGCTCGGCCCCTGCGTGGAGCAATAGACGGTGACGTCCTCATCCTCGCCGGGGATAGCCAGCGAAACCTGACCCTCAAGATAGAAATGATCCTGCCCACCAAGATACATGCGGTTCTTGATACGGTGCGGCGCGGTATCGATGGCCGCACGTGCATCACCGCGCTTCAGCGTCAGCGGCGTGGTGACAAGCCGGTCCTTCAGACCGTCCAGCGCATCGATGGAATAGATACCTGTCGTTTCTTCATATTCGATCTTTGCCAAACGCGCAGCGCGGCGCGCCTGATCGCGGCTTTTCGCGATAACCGCAAAGATCGGCTGACCGTGAAACTCAACCTTGTCGACGGCAAAGATCGGGTCGTCATGCATGCCCGATGGCGAAACATCGTTTTCGCCGGGCACGTCCTTGTAGGTCAACACGTCGATCACGCCGGGAGCGGCGCGCACTGCCGACAAATCAATCGACTTGAATGAACCATGTGCAACGGACGAATAGCCGACCCCGATATGCAACGTGCCTTCGGGCTCCGGTATATCGTCGATGTAGACAGCCGTTCCCGTCACATGCTTGTGCGCGGAATCGTGTTTCTGGTCGGTCGCGACGCCACCCACAATGCGGGCAGCTTTCAATGCATTTGCAGGATGCTTGTTCATGATTGCCTCCTCACGCCGCCGCGATTTCAGCCGCACGCAGCGGCACGTAACTGCCTTCCGTTTCGGCGAAGAAACGCCGCAACAGATTGCGCGCCGCGAGCAGCCGGTAATCCGCTGTCGCACGCATATCGCTCAAGGGCGTATAGTCTTGTGCATAGGCTTCCAATGCCGCTTCAACCGTAGCCTCGGTCCAGGGCTTGGCCGTCAGTGCGGCTTCCACCGTGCTGGCGCGCTTCGGCGTTGCGGCCATACCGCCATAAGCGATGCGGACCGTTTCCACATTGCCTGCCGCGTCGAGCGTCAGATGGAAAGCGCCGAGCGTCGCCGTAATGTCTTCCTCGTAACGCTTCGACACTTTGTAAATGGCAAAATGGCTGCCTTCTGCCGGGACCGGTACATGCACGGCTTCGACAAACTCGCCGGGCTGGCGATCCTGCTTGCCATAAGCGATGAAGAACTCTTCCAGCGGTATAGTGCGGCGTTCCGCCCCTTTGCGCAGCGTCAGTTTTGCATCGAGCGCGATCAGCGGCGGCGGCGTGTCACCAATCGGCGAACCATTGGCGATATTGCCGCCGATGGTTCCCATATTGCGCACCTGCTCACCGCCAATGCGGTTGATGAGCTGGCCGAGCTGCGGAATGCGCTTGGCAAGAAATCCGAATGCTTCCGTGTAGGTGACACCTGCGCCGATGGTAACGACACCATTTTCCTCACGGACGGAGCGCAGTTCCTCCAGATGACCGATGAAGACGACCGGGGAAATGTCACGCATCATCTTGGTGACCCACAAGCCCACATCGGTAGAACCGGCAACGATGGTCGCCTTCGGCTCTGCCGCCAGGATGGTGGCGAAATCATCGAGATCACCGGGCACAATCAACCGGTCCTTGCCTTCACCCACTTCCACCCGAACGCTATCGCGCATGGCCGTCAGCTGTTCGAGAACATGGGCGCGCTCAGCAGCAAGCGGGTCTTCCATGACCGTACCGTAGTCGGAAATGATGCGGGCAGCGCGCATGATCGCCTCATAGCCCGTGCAGCGGCAAAGATTACCTTGTAATGCCTTTTCGATCTGTGCATCGGCGGGCTTCGGTTCGCGCATCCACAGAGCGTAGAGTGACATGACGAAGCCCGGCGTGCAGAAGCCGCATTGCGAGCCATGAAACTCGATCATTGCCTTCTGCACCGGATGCAGATCGCCATCGGCGCCGCGCAGATGCTCGATCGTCACGACATGGCAGCCATCCAGCGAACCCATGAAGCGGATGCAGGCATTGACGCTTTCGTAAACGAGCTTGCCGTCGGAAATCTTGCCGACCAGCACCGTGCACGCACCGCAATCGCCTTCGCCGCAACCTTCCTTGGTGCCGCGCAGCTTGGCGGACAGCCGCAGATAGTCGAGCAACGTTTCGGTCGGGGAAACGCGGTCGAGTTCAACCTTTTCACCGTTCAGAAGAAAGCGGATCGTGTGTCGCACAGACTGGTGCACAGACTGGTTCATGGCGCTTAGCTCCCGCGATAGGTGGAATAGGAAAACGGCGAAACGAGAAGCGGTACATGATAATGCGCTTTTTCATCGGAAATGCCAAAGCGCAGAGGGACGACATCGAGGAACGGTACGACATCATCTGTCTTGCCGAAATATTCGCCGACATGGAACAGAAGCTCGTAGGAACCGGCCCGCAAATTCTCGCCCGCCAGCAGCGGCTCGCTGCAGCGGCCATCGTCGTTGGTGCGAATTTCCCGGATTGGTTCGGCCTGCTGATTCTCGACGCGACGCAATTCGATGCGCAGATTTGCCGCCGGCTTGCCGCTTACCGTGTCGAGGACATGCGTCGTCAACCGGCCATTACCGCTGTTTTCCTGACCCATTTACACTCCTGCAGCTTGCTGATTCTCTCATCAAATAGATTGGAAAATGTTACAAGCTTTTGATTTCCGGTGGTTTATTTGAGCCCAACGTCGCCATCGGCTGTGGGGGCCGCAAACCACACCATGTTCCCAGCATTTAGTATTTCGCGATCCTCCTCATTCTGAAAGATGGTTATCGTTGGATGTCTTTCAAATTTTTGGAGGGGAATAATAGCGATAAATCTTTATTATCATGGATAAAACGAACGAAAACGAGGGAAGACCCGCAATGAAATATCCGCGCAATCTCGTCGGCTATGGACGCAACACGCCAGATCCGCGCTGGCCGGGAGGAGCCAATATCGCAGTTCAATTCGTCGTCAACTATGAGGAAGGCGGCGAATGCAGCATTCTCGACGGTGACGCGGCCTCCGAATGCCTTCTGTCCGAGATTGTCGGTGCGCAGCCCTGGCAGGGCCAGCGCAACCTGAATATGGAATCCATCTACGAATATGGCGCGCGATCCGGCTTCTGGCGCTTGTGGCGCGCCTTCACCCGCCGCAACATGCCAGTCACCGTCTATGGCGTGACACTCGCCATGGCACGCAATCCCGAAGCCGTTGCCGCCATGAAAGAGGCTGACTGGGAAATCGCCAGCCACGGATTGCGCTGGTGGGAATATAAGGACGTTCCCGAAGAGATCGAACGCGAGCATATCCGCGATGCGGTACGCCTTCATACGGAACTTACCGGCTCGCGACCGCTCGGCATCTATCAGGGCAAGCCGTCCGACAACACGCTGAAACTGGTGATGGAAGAAGGTGGCTTTCTCTATTCCGCCGATTCCTATGCCGACGAGTTGCCTTATTGGGTTGAAGGTCCGAAGGGACCGCACCTGATCGTGCCCTACACACTCGACGCCAATGATATGCGTTTTGCGACGCCGCAGGGTTTCAATTCCGGCGATCAGTTCTACACCTATCTGAAGGACACGTTCGACGTGCTCTATCGCGAAGGCGCGGAAGGCGCACCGAAGATGATGTCCATTGGCCTGCATTGCCGCCTTGTCGGTCGCCCCGGCCGTGTGGCCGCGCTCGAACGGTTCCTCGACTATGTGCAAAGCCATGACAAGGTATGGGTCGCCAAGCGTGTCGATATTGCCCGCCACTGGCACGAAAACTACAAGCCCGTCACCGCCGACGTCGTGCCTTCGAAAGCCAGCAGGGATGCGTTCGTCGCACGTTATGGCAGCATTTTCGAGCATTCGCCATGGATTGCCGAACGTGCATACGATGCGGGTTTCAGCCTGGAGGAAGATACCGCATCCGGTCTTGCGACCGCGATGACGAAGGCATTCCGCGCCGCCTCGGCAGATGAGCGGCTTGCCGTGTTGAAGGCGCACCCGGATCTTGCTGGCAAGCTCGCACAGGCCAAACGGCTGACAGCGGAATCGACCGCCGAACAGGCTGGTGCGGGTCTCGATGCGCTGACTGATGCGGAAAAGCGGACATTCACCGAATTGAACGACGCCTATACGGCGAAGTTCGGCTTTCCGTTCATCATCGCCGTGAAGGGACGCAACAAAAAGGAAATCCTCGACGCTTTCCAGCGCCGCGTTTCCAATGACCGCGATACAGAATTTGAAACGGCTTGCGCTCAGGTGGAGCGCATCGCCCTCCTGCGCCTCAAGGATATTCTGCCGGAAGCGCTCTACTGATCCTTGCAGCCCGGAAGGTCGACTTCCGGGCGCATTCATTCCATGATCTCACGACAGGTTTTCCAGAACTCGCCGTGAGTGCCAGCTTCTCACATAAGGAATTCCCCACATGGGCAACGACAAGAACAATCGCAGCTATTATGCACCGACTGGCGGATTGCCGCCGCAGACCCAGCTCCTCACCGATCGCGCCATGTTCACCGAAGCCTATGCGGTGATCCCCAAGGGCACGTTCAGCGATATCGTGACGAGCTTCCTGCCCTTCTGGGACAAGACACGGCTTTGGGTGATTGCCCGCCCCCTCTCCGGCTTCGCCGAGACCTTCTCGCAATACATCATGGAAGTGCAGCCGGGCGGCGGCAGCGACCGTGCCGAACTGGATGAAAGCGCGGAAGGCGTGCTGTTCGTGGTCGAGGGCGAAATCGCCGTCACCGTAGCTGGTAAAACGCACACGCTGACCGAAGGCGGCTACGCTTATCTGCCGCCGAAAAGCGGCTGGACACTTCGCAACAACGGCGCGACGACGGCCCGCTTCCATTGGGTGCGCAAGGCTTATGAATATGTCGACGGCCTCGATGTTCCCGAACCGCTATTCCTCAACGAAAAGGATATCGCGCCCAATCCGATGCCGGACACCAACGGCGCCTGGGCGACGACCCGCTTCGTTGATCCGAATGACCTGCGCCACGACATGCACGTCACCATCGTGACCCTGGAGCCCGGCGGCGTCATTCCTTTTGCCGAGACCCACGTCATGGAACACGGCCTCTATGTGTTGGAAGGCAAGGCCGTCTATCGGCTCAATCAGGACTGGGTGGAAGTGGAAGCCGGCGACTTCATGTGGCTGCGCGCCTTCTGCCCGCAGGCCTGTTACGCAGGCGGCCCCGGCAAGTTCCGCTATCTGCTCTACAAGGACGTCAACCGGCATATGAAGTTTTCCCGATAAAGGAGAGCAGTTCATATTCTGCGATGCATTCACGCAACGAAAAGGCCGGATCAATCCGGCCTTTTTCATATGTGCAGAACGATAGGACGGAAACAAAAACGGCGAGCCGAAGCTCGCCGTACCACTCTTCCGACTGGAGATCAGATTTGTAAACAGCGCAGTCCTTCTACGCTATCGAATGGTTCTTTTAAAATAGTACAAGCACACCAGAATGCAAATTACATTTTTGTTATATCAGCACTTGGTTACTTGTTATTTCATTCGAAAATTCAAGAATATTTCTTCAATTAAATATCAAAGTATTAGAAATTTTATTGAACTCATGACCGTTACACCAAGATGAACGGTTCAATATACTTTTGAATGCAGACCGGGAGGCCGATGTCGGCCTCCCGGTTAAGCATTAGAACGAGCGCTGGAAGCGGATCATACCCTGAACGGCATCCTTGCCGTTGAGATAGGACTTGCTGTCGCTCCATTTGGTGTAGGAAACTTCCGGCGTGACCGTGAAGCCCGGAACCATTTCATACGCTACGTTGGCAGTAGCTGCGAAAGTGTTCGTGCCGTCATAAGCAAGCTGCGCATTGAAGACTGCCTTGTCGGTAGCCTTGAATGCTGCGCCGCCCCAGACAGCCCAATCGCCGCCCCAGGTGCCGTAGAAGCTGCTGATCGCACGAACCTGACCGATATCATGGCCATTGCCATCGGTCTGCATGATGTACTGGTCCTTATTGGACTTGTAACCACCCATCGCCCAGACCGAGAAGCGGTCCGTAATGTTCACGTCAGCGCGAACCTTACCGGCCCACTCTTCGTTGCGGGCGTCATAAGCAGCGACGCCTGCGATCTTGCCCCAGCCGCCTTCATACTTCAGGCCACCGACAACGTGCGGCGTGTAGTCCTTGATGACGCCATCATAGCCGTATGCGCTATCCGTATCATCATTGTTGCCCTGTTCGAGCGACAGAATGGCGGAGAAGCCGTTGCCACCGGTGAAGGTGTAGCTGATCAAGCCGGTGCGATAGCCGCCAGCGAGAATCACGTCATCGTTGATGACATCGCCGAGATAGCCCGGGAAGGTAACGAAGGCCGATTCATCGAGACCGACGCGGAGACCGCCAAGCTGGATATAGGCAAAACGCAGCGAACCGGAGGCACCTTCAACACCATTGCCCCAATCATAACGGGTTTCGGCAAAGGTCTTCAGAGTGCCAAGATCGGTTTCCGACGCCGTGGAGAGGCGCAGTGTGAAGCGAGCCTTGTTATCCCAGGAATTGCGGCGCGTATCGACGCTACCGTCACGATCAACGAAACCGCGACCGTAGACATTGTCACCGCCAGCAGCGTCGTAACGGACATAGCCGGATACGCGAAGGCAGGTTTCGGTGCCCGGAATATAGAAATATCCCGCACCATAGGCGTCGCAAACGCGAACATACTCAACAGATTCAGGCTCCGGTGCCACAACGGTATCCGCAGCATATGCTCCAGTGGTTGCAACCAGTGCTGCAGCCGAACCGAACAACAAGCTCTTGATCTTCATTTCATTGCCTCCAGAAATTTTTCAGACGAGGCCTGATAGAATGAACTCTACAAATACATCAATTCCAATTTTAAGAACTATATGAAGTTGAAAAGGAAAATGTGTCCATTATGACACTAATTATAAACATCTTTACTTTATAACAATAAATAATTCATAAAATATAAATCAAATAAAATTTCAAGTATATTAACACTAGCAATTTCTAACTACAAAACCACTTTCGCCTTAAATACAATAAACGAAAACGGGGCCCGAAGGCCCCGTTTCACAAGCGTTTCGCGACTATGTCAGTCGATGGCTACCTGCCTGCAGCCTGCTGCGCATAGACGTAGCTGTCATAGGTATATTCAGCGACGCGGAACCATTCGAAGCCCTCGTCACGGAATTTTTTCCAGCTCGGGTAGATTTTCGCCCATGCCGGATTTTTCTCATTGTATTCGGCGTAGAGTTCGAACGCGACCTTGTAGGCGGCATCCAGAACGTCTCGCGGAAGCGGTTGAAGCTTCACGCCCTTCGACACCAGCGAACGAATCGCAGCGGTGTTTTTCACGTCATAAAGCGAAATCATGTTCTGGGTCGCAGCTTCGGCAGCCGTATTCAGCGCAACCTTGTATGGCTCCGGCAAGCTTTCATATTGCTGCTTGTTGATGAAGAAGTGTACCGAAGCGCCGCCTTCCCAGAAGGCCGGGTAATAATAATATGGCGCGATCTGGTAGAAGCCGAGCTTCTCGTCATCATAAGGACCGACCCATTCGGCCGCATCGATCGTGCCGCGCTCCAGCGACGGATAAATGTCACCGCCCGGAAGCTGTTGCGGAACGACGCCGAGGCGCGACATGACCTCGCCAGCCACGCCCGCGATACGCATCTTCAGGCCCTTCAGATCCGCAAGGCTTTTGATTTCCTTGCGATACCAGCCGCCCATCTGGGCCGCCGTGTTGCCGCCGACGATACCGACAATGCCATAATCGGCAAGGAACGCATTATAAAGCTCGTTGCCACCGCCATGATAGAGCCAGGCATTCTGCAGGCGTGTGTTCATGCCGAAGGGAATAGCCGTCCCGATGGCGAAGGCCGGGTTCTTGCCGGTGAAATAATAGCCGCACGTATGCGCCATTTCGACCGTGTTGGCCTGAACCGCATCGATGGCCTGCGGGCCAGGCACGATTTCACCAGCCTGGAATACCTGAATCTGGAACTTGCCTTCGGTCATCTTTGAAACGGCATTGGCCATATAGACCGCACCGCCATAGATCGTATCCAGATTGTTCGGGAAGCCCGAAGTCAGACGCCAGCGCAGCGTCGGCAACTCCTGCGCAATTGCCGGTGTTGCGAGTGCCGCTCCACTTGTGGCAGCGGCAGCGCCAATTGCGGCACCCTTCGTCAGAAATGTGCGGCGGCTCAAATCCTGTTTCATGTGTCTCCTCCTAAGATTGTTCTGGTTTATCAGAATCTACGCAATGCTCGTTTTCCCCTCATAGCGCAGGTTTTTGCTGTTGGTCTTTGTCCTGTCCGAAGCTCGGCTGCGGAGAACCGAAAGACGGCGCGGGCAGAGGCTCAGTTGACGGCGAAGGCGCTCCGAAAGGTGCGGGTGCTGCGCCGAACGGATTGCCGCCGCCAGCATCTGGCATTGGCACATTGATCTGGATCGATGCCGGATCGGCCTGCGGATGGCCGCTCTTGTAGTGGGTGACGATGCCCGGGAAGCTGATGATGATGCCAACCATGACAAGCTGGATCAAAAGGAACGGGATCGATCCCATGTAGATTTGCCCCGACGTCACCGGCTGGATAGTCGCGCCTGTGACCTTGTCCTTATAGGGTCGGGATGGAGCGACCGAACGCAGATAGAAGAGCGAGAAGCCGAAAGGCGGATGCATGAACGATGTCTGCATATTGACCGCCAGCATGACGCCGAACCAGACCAGATCAATGCCAAGGCTGTCGGCCACCGGCGCCAGAAGCGGGATGATGATGAAGGCCAGCTCGAAATAATCGAGGAAGAAGGCCAGAAAGAACACCAGAAGATTGGCGACAATCAGGAAGCCGACTTCACCGCCGGGGATGGACGTCATCAGGTGTTCGACCCAGATGTGACCGTTGACGCCATAGAAGGTGAGAGAAAACACGCGCGCGCCCAGCAGAATGAAAATGACGAAGGACGACAGTTTTGCCGTGGCATAAAGCGCTGACGTCAGCATCGTCATGTTGAGGCGGCGATTGATGATAGCGAGAAGCAGAGCGCCGACCGCCCCCATCGCGCCACCTTCCGTAGGCGTTGCAACGCCGATGAAGATCGTTCCGAGAACAAGGAAGATCAGCACAAGCGGCGGCACGAGCGAAATCACCACTTTCTGCGCCAGTTTCCAGCCCTTCAATGTACGGGCATGCGGCGGCAGAGCCGGGACCGTATCAGGCCGGAAAATCGACATGCCGATGATAAAGGCACAGTAGAAGCCAACCAGCAGAAGACCGGGAACCAGCGCGCCCTTGTACATATCGCCAACCGAACGGCCCAGCTGATCGGCAAGCACGATCAGGACGAGGCTTGGTGGAATGATCTGTGCCAGCGTGCCGGATGCTGCAATCGTGCCGCTCGCCACTTTGCGATCATAGCCGTAGCGCAACATGATCGGGAGCGAAATCAGTCCCATCGAAATCACCGAGGCAGCGACAACGCCGGTCGTGGCCGCAAGAAGCGCGCCGACGATGATCACCGCAAAAGCCAGCCCGCCACGCACAGGACCGAAAAGCTGCCCGATCGTATCGAGCAGTTCTTCCGCCATGCCGCTTCGCTCCAGTATCAGCCCCATGAAGGTGAAGAACGGAATAGCGAGCAGCGTTTCATTCGACATCTGCCCGAAGATGCGATCCGGTATCGCGCCGAACAGGTTGACAGGCAGAAGCCCCATTTCGATGCCGACGAAGCCGAAGGCAAAACCGACGAAGGCCAGTGCGAAAGCCACCGGGTAGCCGAGCAACAGCACGACCACCAGCGACAGAAACATCAACGGAGCGAGATTTTCCGCAATAAAAGCAATCATATCCATTCCCCTCAGAGCGTCTGGGCTTCCGCATCTTCAAGGGCGACCGTGTCCGGTATGCGCCCTTGAAGGATGGCTATGCGCTTGATGAGTTCGGAAATGCCTTGCAATGCGAGCAGCCCGAAACCGATGGGGATCAACACCCAGACCGGCCAGAGAACCAGCCCACCCGTATTGTTGGAGGTTTCACCGCTGGCGATCTTGGCTTCCACGATGGGCCAGGAGAGGTAAATGGTGATGAGGCAGAAAGGCAGGAGGAAAAAGAGCGTGCCGAAAATCTCGACCAGTAGCTGGGTTCGCCGCGAATAACGGCTGTAGAGAAGATCAACCTTCACATGCTCGCTATGCAGAAGCGTATATCCGGCGGCGATCAGAAAGACCGCCGAGAACAGATACCATTGCGCTTCCAGCCACGCATTCGAGCTGACATTGAACAGCTTGCGCGAGACGGCATTGATAGCACTGATGAGCACTGCCACCAGGATCAGCCACGATACGGATTTTCCGATGAAATTATTGGCCGCGTCGATAGCACGCGACAACGCCAGCAAGACTGACATCGCTCCTCCCCTCCTGTTCCGCCTCCTCAAGCGGTTTTGGAGCGAATGATAGGACCGGCGAATCCATGCCGCAAGTTGACGAAAGTTCTAAGAAACGGAGACCTACCCATTAGTGGGTAAGGCAATATCGGGAGACGAACGGAATATCCGCTATTGCGACGACAGCTATTGCGAAGACAGGCGCAACCGGTTCTCGATGACGTAGCGCGTAAGCCCGGCAGTGCTGGCTATTCCGAGCTTCTTCTTGATATTCTTGCGATGAGTTTCGACCGTCGCCTCCGAAATGCCGAGCCTGATTGCAATTTCGCGGTTGCTTCCACCTTCGGCCACCAGCACCAGAACATCGTTTTCGCGGACCGACAGCCCTTCCGATTTCCTGTCGCCGCTGTCGAGCAGCGCCTCCGAAACACCGGAAGAGAAATAAGTTCCACCCGAAGCGACCGCATGAATGGCGGCGACGATTTCAGTGGTGGACACATCCTTCAACACATAGCCGGAAGCTCCGCGCATGATGGAGGTCGAGATATATTCGCGGCTGTCGTGCATGGACAGCATGAGGATGCGAATGCCCGGCAATTGTTTCTTGAACAGTTCGATAGCGTCGATACCGTTGAGAAGTGGCATGTTGATATCCATCAAAACCACATCGGGATTAACGGTCAGCGCCAGCTCCAGTGCAGCACGCGCGTTGGAAGCCGCGCCTGCAATATCGATATCGTCATAGGTTTCGAGTACAGCCCGCAAACCATCCAGAACCAGCGGATGATTATCCACGAGCAATACGCGAATCTTGCATTCATTCGTCATGCGACTTCCGGTTCCCGCTTTCTCTCTGTTGCCGATTTCGGCAAGCGCGCGGTGAGCTGCGTACCATCTGCGCCGGTTTCAACCAAGAGCACACCGCCGAAATGCGCCATCCGCTCCTGCATATTTCGCAAGCCAAGCCCTGAAAGCTGATCTTTCAGATCACGCGCGGTAAAACCATTGCCGTCATCGGCGACTGTCATCGTCACCTTGCCGCCGGAACCCCAGAGGCGGATGCTCACCTGGCTTGCCCCGGAATGGCGCTCGACATTGGTGAGCGCTTCCTGCACGACGCGATAAAGCGCCGTGCTTGCCTCCGGCTTCAGCGTCTCGTTTAGTCCGCTTGCTTCGAGCTGCGTTTCAATGCCGGTCCGCTCCGAAAAATGTTCGCACAAAGCCTTGAGCGCAACGGTCAGGCCAAGATCGTCCAGAATGCGCGGACGCAGATCATGCGAAAGCCGCCGCACCTCCTTGATTGCACCATTGAGCGCATCCGATGCCTTCTCGATCGCAAGCGGCGCGCCTCCGCTGTCCATGCGCACCTGACGGCTTGCTAAATCGATGGCATAGCGAACGCCGACGAGATTTTGGGAAATGCCGTCATGCAGTTCACGCGCCAGACGTGCCCGTTCCTCCTCCTGCGTATCGATGATGCGCTGCGCCAGCTCCTTCAGCTTGTTATCAGCCATACGTCGCTCGCGCAGATTGAGCAGCATACAGGTCGCGAAGACGAGCATCACAGCTGGCACGGCGATCAGACTGACGATCAGGAATGTCGTTCGGATATTGGCCCGGAAATCGGCGTTGGCGGCAGCAGTCTGCACATAGACATCGTCAAGATAGACGCCAGTTCCGAGCATCCATTTCCATTTGCTCAGTCCGACAGCGAAGGAGAGCTTGTCCGCCATTTCGCCGCTTGACGGCTTTTCCCATTTATACTGGTGCAGTCCTCCACCTTCCTTCGCCTTGTCAATCAGATTGGCAATAACGCGATCTCCATCAGGATCAACAAGATCGAGCCAGTTATGGCCGGGCCGAAATGTCTGGCGAGGATGGACGACATTGTTGCCGTCATAGTCATAGACAAAGAAGTAGCCGTCGCGACCATAATCGAGCGAGGTCAGAATCTTCCGCACCTTTTCCATGGCAGCGGTATCGTCGGGGCCTGCATCGTCGTAAATCTGCTGGATGGAAGAAAGCGCCAGGTTGGTAAGATTGAGAAGCTCAGTCTCCTTGGCCTTCAGCATATTCTTCTCGAAGGTCGCGATACTGCTCTGCACAAGATTTGCCGACTGCCAGGTAATGAAGGCCGTGACCGTCAGAATAGCCACGATAAGGGGCACAATCGCCAGTGCAACGATCTGATAGCGTAGCGTCACGACTTCTCCTCCCGGCACAACGAGCCGACTTTTCCCAGGCGACTTTAGAGTTCCGGCTTGATGAGGAAAAGGGGACAATCAGCAAAACCTTGCCCCAAGAAAAAGACGCTTGCACAACCAATAATATATTATTCTTTTCTTATATAACTGAAATATAAATAATAATTCATAGTTGAAGACACGAATATTTTATGTTCAATAATGTTTTCTTGGACAGTGCGTCCGAGTATACGGTTCTGGGGCTCATTAATTTCAGAGAGAATCTTTTTATGAAAAGCTATCGCGTAATCGGTCTTGCATTCACGCTTGCAACCATTTCCGGCGCTTCGGCCTTTGCGGCTCCACTTCCAGGTGGAGCTAGCACCCTTCAGGAGACTTACCAAGACTGGACCGTTTCCTGTCAGAGCCAGAAGGAAACAAGCATCTGTGTGATGCGTCAGGACCAGAGCAGCACGCAGACCGGCCAGCGCGTTCTGACCGCGGAATTGCGCAATGTGGAAGGTAAGGTCGAAGGTGTTCTGCTGATGCCATTTGGCCTTGATCTTGCCAAGGGCGCAGCTCTCAAGATCGACGAAGTTGCCGGACCGAACCTCGCTTTCTCTACCTGCCTGCCGCAGGGTTGCCTGGCGCCGGTCAGCTTCGAAGCAAAGCAGGTTGCAGCTCTCAAGGCTGGCACCAATATCAACGTCACCACAACAGCCCTGAGCCCAAGCCAGCCGGTCGCCTTCAAGGTTTCGCTGAAGGGCTTCGGCGCAGCGCTTGACCGCATCACCGCACTGACGAAGTAAGCTTCAAAACTTTGATGAAAAAGCCATACGCCCGACGGGCGTATGGCTTTTTCTTTTGTCAGGCCGGATGCGCCGAGATATGCGCGAGATGCCTGCGCCATCGCAGCGTCATCAATACCGAGACAATACCGAGACCGGCGGCAAGGCCGAGCCAGATACCGACCCCACCCAGTTCAAACTGGAATGCAAGCAAGGCACCCAACGGCAAACCCACACCCCAATAGCCGAATAGCGCCAGGAACATCGGAATGCGTGTATCGCGCAATCCGCGCAACATGCCCGCGGCAACGGCCTGTGCACCGTCAACGATCTGGAAGAGAGCCGCCAGCGCAAGAAATGTGACAGCCAGTTCCATCACTGGCAGGTTCTGCGGATCGTGCAGATCGAGAAAAACACCAATGAACACGCGCGGGATGAGAACCATGAGAAGCCCCATCACGGCCATGAAACCGACGCCGAGCGCATAGGCGCTCCAGCCTGCATAGGCGACAGCCTGAGGGTCGCCGCGGCCATAGGCACGGCCCACGCGCACGGTTGCAACCTGACCGAAACCGAGTGGCACCATGAAGCTGAGCGATGCAATCTGGATCGCCACGGCATGAGCCGCCATGGCCGTCGGCCCGATGCGGCCCATCATCACCACTGCAGCATAGAAGATCGAAGTCTCGAACACGAATGTCAGCGCCATTGGAATACCAATGCGCCATAGTTCACGCAGGCGCGCCCAGTCGGGACGCCAGAAGCGGCCAAACAGGTGATAGCGGCGGAAGCGGTGGTGACGCACCGTGATGAATGCAAGCCCGAGGAACATCATCGTGCTTGACGCTGTTGTGGCGATACCGGCGCCGTGCAGTTCCATGCGCGGGAAACCGAAGTGACCGAATATCAGCGTCCAGCCGGCAAGCGCGTTGAAGCCGATGGCAAGGGCCGCAATAAGAAGCGTCCACATCGGCTTTTCCATCGCCGCAAAGAACGAGCGTAGAACAATATATCCGAGATAAGGCAGCAATGCCCATTGCAGCGTGTGCATGAAATCCGTCGATCGGGCAGCTATATCCGGGCGCTGGCCGAGAAACAGGAATATCTCCTCGCAATGCCAGAGCACGATCCAGACCGGGATCGAGATCATTATGACCGTCCATAGTCCCTGTCGCACCGTGCGGCGCACATCGCGAACCGAATGACGGTTCTTGCCAAGCGCGATGGCGATCATCGGCATGACGGCCGAAACGAGCCCCATCGAGAAGATCATGAGCGTATGATAGAAGCTGGTCGCCAGCAGTGCCGAAGCGAGCGTATCCGCTCCAAGACGGCCGATGAAGATGACGTCGGTTGCAGTCAGCGCTGCCTGCGAAAGATTGGTGAAGATCAGCGGCCAGCCAAGCTTCAACGCTGCCGCCATCTCCCTGCCCCAGCGTTGCGTGCCGGATTCATGCGGCCCCCGAAAGCCCGCATCGATTGTCCTGTCCATTGTCCGCTCCCCGAAGCATCCGGGGCCGTCAATCCGCCGGATGTTCCATTTGAATGAGGCCACGCCCCGGAACATCAGAGACCATGTCAATCTGAGAAGAGGCGCGGAAATACGATCATCGACCGTCCCATGCCGGCTAAGGGTGTCCATCGCCAAGAGAGCGATCACACCCCAACTTTTCGGGTTGCTCAATTTCTAACGGGAACGTTGTGTATGTTCCAGAAACTGATCCGGAGCCAAGCGGGCTGCGCATCGATTTGCACAAAATAAGAGCACAATGGATATCAGACTTGCTTAAAGAAGCAACACATCTCGGAATGGATTTTTCATCTCCTGACACTGAGGGGAATGGAATCCTCATTCTGACGCGAAAGCGCAATTGCCCGTCCGATAAAGGATTGACGCTAACGCCCTAACCGATAGGAATGATTGCATTAATTGCAGGAGGCGTCATGCGCAGCACCAAAGTCATCCATATTGTCGGCTGTCACGCAGAAGGCGAAGTCGGTGATGTCATTGTCGGTGGCGTGGCCCCTCCTCCCGGCAAGACTGTGTGGGAGCAGTCGCGCTTCATCGCCAGCGACGAGACCCTGCGCAATTTCGTGCTGAACGAGCCGCGCGGCGGTGTGTTTCGCCATGTCAATCTGCTGGTGCCACCAAAAGACCCGCGGGCGCAGATGGGTTTCATCATCATGGAGCCAGCCGATACGCCGCCCATGTCCG
Source organism: Brucella sp. GW823-FHT04E01 (assembly GCF_058796175.1). Lineage (NCBI taxonomy): Bacteria > Pseudomonadati > Pseudomonadota > Alphaproteobacteria > Hyphomicrobiales > Brucellaceae > Brucella > Brucella sp. GW823-FHT04E01. Next base: position 204,490 of record NZ_JBXAIK010000004.1, read on the forward strand.
GGTCCAATTCAATCTGCGTCTCCACCGTTTTGCTGGATAGCGGCATTATCCCGATGCAGGAACCCGTGACGCGCATGGTGCTGGAGGCGCCGGGCGGAATCATTGAAGTGGAAGCCGAATGTCGCAACGGCAAGGCCGAGCGCATCAGTGTGCGCAACGTTCCATCTTTCGCTGACCGTCTGGATGTCTCATTGGAAGTTGAAGGCCTTGGCACGATCATTGTCGACACGGCTTATGGCGGTGACAGTTTCGTCATTGTCGATGCAGCTTCTATCGGAATGAAGATCGAGCCGGGCCAGGCGCGGGAACTTGCCGAAATTGGCGTGAAGATTACCAAAGCCGCCAACGAGCAGCTTGGTTTCCGCCATCCTGAAAAAGACTGGAACCACATTTCCTTCTGCCAGATCACCGAGCCGGTTACGCGCGACGGCGATGTGCTGACTGGCGTGAACACCGTTGCCATTCGCCCGGCCAAACTCGACCGTTCCCCGACCGGCACTGGCTGCTCGGCGCGCATGGCAGTTCTGCACGCGAAAGGCCAGATGAAGGTCGGAGAGAAATTTATCGGGAAGTCCGTGCTGGGCACGGAGTTTCATTGTCGATTGGACAAGGCTCTGGAGCTTGGTGGCAAACCGGCCATCAGCCCCATCATTTCCGGTCGCGCTTGGGTGACGGGAACTTCGCAGCTCATGCTCGATCCGAGCGATCCGTTTCCGAGTGGGTATCGTCTCTCGGATACCTGGCCAAATATGCCAGAGTAAGCCAGAGCAAAGCGCCAATAAAAAACCCCGCACAAAGCATGGCATTGGGCGGGGTTTTCTTTACTCATTCAGATGAGGCTTACGCGAAGTCGAGTGCGCGGTCGCCGTCTTCATCCTTGATGCGCGATGGCAGGCCGATCTGGTTGAGGATGTGGAGGAACGGCTTTGGATTAAGCTCTTCCACATTCACCATCTTCTTCACATCCCATTCACCCGAGGCGATCAGGATTGCGGCCGCAACCGGCGGAACGCCAGCGGTATAGGAAATGCCCTGCGAACCCACTTCGTTGTAAGCGTCCTTATGGTCGGCAACGTTATAGATGAAGACTTCCTTCTCCTTGCCGTCCTTGGTGCCCTTGACGAAATCACCAATGCAGGTCTTGCCGGTATAGTCTGGTGCCAGCGACGATGGATCAGGCAGAACGGCCTTGACCACCTTGAGCGGCACGACTTCCAGACCTTCGGCAGTCTTGACCGGCTGTTCGGACAGGAGGCCCAGATTGTTCAGCACCGTAAAGACGTTGATATAGTGATCGCCAAAGCCCATCCAGAAACGCACATCTGCGTTCGGGTAGTTCTTAGACAGCGAATGCACTTCATCATGACCAGTCATATAAGCCTTGCTCGGGCCGACGACAGGCAGGTCAAAGGTGTGGCCGACTTCGAACATCTTGTTCGACTGCCACTGACCGCCCTGCCATGAATAGACCGTGCCGGTGAATTCGCGGAAGTTGATTTCCGGGTCGAAGTTGGTCGAGAACCAGCGGCCATGCGAACCGGCATTGATATCGACGATATCGATGGATTTGACTTCATCGAGATAGTCGTCAGCAGCCAGACGTGCATAGGCATTAACCACGCCCGGATCAAAGCCAATGCCGAGAATGGCGGTGATACCCTTCTCTTCGCATTCCTTGAGATGCTTCCATTCGTAGTTGCCATACCATGGCGGGGTTTCGCAGATCTTCTTCGGATCTTCATGGATCGCGGTGTCCATGTAAGCCACGCCCGTATCGATACAGGCGCGAAGGACCGACATATTGAGGAAGGCCGAGCCGACATTGATGACGATCTGAACGCCCGTCTTCTGGATCAGAGCCTTGGTGGCTTCAATATCCAGCGCGTCCAAAGCATGCGCTTCCAGCTTCACCTCGGTCTTGAGGCTCTTCTTTTCATGCACGCTATCGATAATCTTGCGGCATTTCTCAACCGTGCGGGACGCAATATGGATATCGCCCAATATGTCAGAGTTTTGCGCACATTTATGTGCAACAACCTGTGCCACGCCCCCGGCGCCGATAATGAGAACGTTCTTCTTCATTTTCTGTCGATGCTTCCTCTTCCAGCGGTTACCCGCCATCTGTTAACCGTCCCGATTGCCTTCTCACCCGGAACACATGAATTCATTGCAGTTTGAGGGCTGCAAAAGGATCTTTAAGAAAGCGACCCTTCAAAATCCGCATAATCAAATTCGCGGACTAATTTGACCCTGCCATCGAGTTCACGCACGGCAATGGCTGGCATCTTCACGCCATTAAACCAGTTCTTCTTGACCATGGTATAACCGGCTGCATCTTCAAATGAGAGGCGGTCCCCAATGGAGAGCTCCTTGTCGAAAGTGAACTCGCCGAAAATATCGCCAGCAAGGCAGGATTTGCCGCAAACCATATAGCTGTGCCCGCCATTGTTGGGCGCCATCTTCGCCTTTTCGCGATAGATGAGCAGATCGAGCATATGTGCTTCGATCGAGCTATCGACGATGGCGAGGTTCTTGCCGTTATAAAGCGTGTCAAGAACCGTCACTTCCAGCGTCGTGGTCTTGGTGATCGAGGCTTCGCCCGGCTCCAGATAGACCTGCACGCCGAACTTTTCCGAAAACGCCTTCAGGCGCGCGCAGAATTCATCGACGGGATAATTCTCACCGGTGAAATGAATGCCGCCGCCAAGGCTGACCCATTCGACACGATGCAGAAGCGAGCCGAACTTTTCTTCGATATCGGTCAGCATCTTGTCGAAAAGACCGAAATCGGAATTTTCGCAATTGTTATGGATCATAAAGCCGGTCACGCGGTCCATGACCTTTTCGACCTTCGCAACATCCCATTCGCCAAGACGGCTGAACGGACGCGCCGGGTCAGCCAGATCAAAGGTCGAAGACGAAACGCCTGGGTTCAGACGCAAGCCGCGCTTGATATGCGCTGCCTTGTCGGCAAAACGCTCCAGCTGACCGATCGAATTGAAGATGATCTTGTCGGCGTGGCTGATAACTTCGTCGATCTCGTTATCAGCATAGGCCACGCTATAGGCATGGGTTTCGCCGCCAAATCTTTCATGGCCGAGACGCACTTCATTGAGCGATGACGACGTGGTGCCGTCCATATATTCGCTCATCAGATCAAACACCGACCACGTGGCAAAGCATTTCAGCGCCAGCAGAGCCTTGGCGCCGGACTTTTCGCGCACATAGGCAACCTTTTCCATGTTGCGCTTCAGCTTGGTCTTGTCGATCAGGTAGTAAGGCGTCTGGATCATGAGAGTTCCGGGTCGTCCAAAGGGGAAATCTGGCCTCGCCAGCAAGGCTGGTTTGCCAAGTTGAGGAAACACACAGGTGGTTTCCCAAATTATTCGAAGGCTTATAGGAAGCTTGTGACAGAAACACAAATCCGCCACAGCATTATCGGGAAAAAATTTCCCCACAAGCTATCGCGGATTACTTCCCGACCTTCAGCAGGTGAGCTTCATATAGAGCTTTCTGCAGGAATTTGAACCCCTTCCCTCTTCTAGAGCGGTTCCGGTTGATAAGAAGTCGTTGGAACCGCTCTATCTGTTTGTTTTTACGCATGTCTTTATCCCGAAACTGGTTCCCGCTTTCGGGAGACATGCGCTACCCCTTGCCCTGCCGTTTTCATTGAAAGTCTTTGCCCGGACAAATGGCTTCTGCCGGCCGATAGGGCTCGCTACAATCCCAGAAGTATCATCAAATTAATTAAACAAGCATTTGCTTGACAAATTACAGCCCCGGGCGTAGCCATTTTCTCCATGTTCGGGGCGACCTCATTCAGACTTTCGCCCGCACGATGACAGTCAAAGGAAAATGAAATGCAGGATCAGAAGCCGACCGCCGGTTGGGGAGACCTGTTCGCAGGCAGAAACGCTATCGTCTCGCTGACGCTTGTCGGCGGTGTCGCGCTTCATGCCATCAACGTGTTCATCGCTACAACCATTCTGCCAACAGTCGTCGCCGACATTGGCGGCATGGACTATTATGCGTGGAACACGGCGCTGTTCGTGACTGCATCCATTCTCGGCTCGGCTCTCGTGCCGCGCCTGCTTTCCCAGGCAGGCCCGCGCAGCGCCTATCTGATCGCGGCGATAATCTTCGCTGCCGGAACCCTGACCTGTGGTCTGGCTCCATCTATGCCTGTCATGCTGGCGGGGCGCGCCATACAGGGTCTTGGCGGCGGCATGATGCTCGCCCTTTCCTATTCCATGATCCGCATCGTTTTCGACGAAGCATTGTGGCCACGCGCCATTGGCCTCGTTTCCGGCATGTGGGGCGTGGCCACACTTGTCGGCCCTGCCATCGGCGGTGTTTTTGCGGAGCTTGGCATCTGGCGTGCCGCCTTCTGGTCGCTCGCGCCGGTGATTGCTGTGTTCACCATCATGGCTATGACGGTGCTGCCACGTGAATCCGGCTCCGCCGCCAGCAATGACCGGCTTGCCTGGCCACAGCTCATCCTTTTGACCGCTGCAGTCCTCGCCGTTTCTGCTGGAAGTATTTCATCCGAACTGGCGTTCAATGCCGGAGGCGTCGCGCTTGCCATTATTCTGCTGCTTCTCCTCGCAGCCGTGGAAAAGAAAGCCAGCAGGCGCATTCTGCCGAAAGGCTCGTTCAGCATCCAGAAACTCGGCGCGCTTTATCTGACCCTCGCCTTCCTCAGCGCATCCGTCACCAGTTCCGAAGTCTTCGTGCCGCTGTTCTTTCAGGTGCTGCACAACCAGTCGCCGCTTGTTGCGGGTTATCTGGCAGCCATCATGGGCGGCAGCTGGACACTTGGTTCCATCGGATCGTCAGGGATTGCCGCCGGGCGTACCGACCGTGTCATTCTGGCCGCCCCCGTCATGGGCGTGGCGGGCATGGTTACGCTGGCCGTTCTCATTCCGGCTGGCAGCGAAGGACATTGGTACGATCTGCTGCCGATCTGTATCGCGCTGGCCGTCATCGGCTTTGGCGTTGGCCTGACATGGCCGCACCTGCTGACCCGCATTTTCAAGCGTGCCGACGCAGAGGATCAGAATCTGGCTTCCGCATCCGTGACCATGGTGCAGCTTTTCACGACCGCCCTTGGCGCAGCACTTGCAGGAATGGTTGCCAATATGGCTGGCCTCACCAATCCCGGCGGATTTACCGGCACTGCACATGCCGCACTTTGGCTCTTCTCCGGCTTTGCCATTCTGTCTGCACTGGCATTCGTGTCGGCACTCGCTCTGGTCCGCAGCGCGAGACAGCCGCAACCGGCATAGTGCTAAAAGGATGGTTAGGCGGTCGGCGCAATAACGTAAGCACAGCGCCGCGCACCGGCCAGAATATGCTCGGTGCGATTTACAGAAACATCAGGGCCAAGCACGGCCCTGAATACCTGAAGCTCTGATCTGCAGAAGCCCTGACAGGCATCTGCAGCGGCGCAGATAGGACAATGATTTTCGATGAGCAGCCAGGAACCATCGTCCCGCTTTTCGGCATCAGCCATGTAGCCTTCGGCGGAACGAATGTCGGCAAGTTCCTTCACTCGCTGGTCGAGCGACAAATCCTTCAGCCGTGTCTGATATTGACGGCGCGTCTCGGTCTCGCGATGGGCGATCAGCGTGTCCAGCGCATCGTCACCAAGAATGGTACGCACCGAATGAAGAAGCTGAACCGTCAGATCGGCATGCGTATCGGGGAAACGTTTGTTACCGGCTTCGGTAAGATCCCAGAACAACGAAGGGCGACCAACGCCTTGGGATACGGAATGTGAGGAAACAAGCCCTTCCTCTACCAGACGCACGAGCTGTTGGCGAACGGCCTCACCTGTGGTTCCCAAATGTTCCCCGATGGTCGCGGCGGTCTGCGCTCCCCGCATCTTGAGCGAGAGCATGATCCTCTCCGCGGGAGAACGTGCTCCCAATTCATCGGTATTTAGAAAGTCATTCCTTGACATATGTGCCATTCTCTATTTAAAGAAGGATTATCTTGTTAAATAGGTGATCAGGCCTGTCGAAGCAAGATAATTCTGAATTTTCAATATTCAAACCGGCTTTCGTCAAAGCCAGAGTCCACACCGGGATAGATCCTCAGGATGCTGAACGGTGATTATGCTCAAGCGATCAGGAGTTTTAAAATGAGCTTCACTTTGCCACCACTTCCCTTTGCAACCAACGCGCTCGAAGGCGCCGGAATGGGCACGGAAACGCTTGAGCTGCACCACGGCAAGCACCATCAGGCCTATGTGACGGCACTCAACGGTTTCGTGGAAAAAAATGACGCGCTCAAGGGCAAGTCGCTCGAAGAAATCATCCTCTTCGCCAAGGATAAGGCTGATCTAGCTCCCGTGTTCAACAATGCCGGCCAGCATTGGAACCACGATCTGTTCTGGCAGAACCTGTCGGCAACCGGCGGCCGCCTGCCTGGCGCTCTGGAAAAGAAGATCGTCGAGGATTTCGGTAGCGTCGACCAGTTCAAGGAAGCCTTCAAGGCTGCGGCCGTCGGCCAGTTCGGCTCGGGCTGGGCATGGCTGGTTCTGGCCAATGACGGCAAGCTGAAGGTCACCAAGACGCCAAATGGCTCCAACCCGCTGGCAACAGGCGAAGGCAAGGCACTATTAGGGCTTGATGTCTGGGAGCATAGCTATTATCTCGATTTCCGTAATCGTCGGCCTGACTATGTAACGAATTTCCTCGACAAGCTGGCCAACTACGAATTCGCGGAAGCCACCCTGAAGGCAGCATGACGCGCTTACATTGATTGTGATCAAGGCGTTTTGCCCGCAGCGGATGCAGTCTCCACGGAGCTGCACGACTGCGGGCAAAATGCAGCAATGACCGATAGAAACCGAACCGACCAATCCATTCCATAGGCGCCGTCCTCCCAAGCGGTGCTGGAGCAAGACAGAGACAGTTCCGAAAATGAGCAGCAACTTCAATCAGGAAACCGTCACCGACATCCATCACTGGACCGACACGCTGTTTTCCTTCCGCACGACGCGCGACCCCGGTTTTCGCTTCCAGAGCGGCCAGTTCATCATGATGGGCCTGGAAGTGAACGGCAAGCCGCTCACACGCGCCTATTCGATTGCCTCGAGCCTTTACGAAGACGGTCTGGAATTCTTCTCGATCAAGGTGCCGAACGGTCCATTGACCTCAAAGCTTCAGCACCTGAAGGTTGGTGACCAGATCATCCTGTCCAAGAAGCCGGTCGGCACGCTGCTCTATGACAATCTGAAGCCCGGAAAAAATCTCTGGTTGCTTTCGACCGGCACCGGTCTCGCCCCATTCCTGTCGATCATCCGTGATCTGGAAGCCTATGAACGTTTCGAGAAGATTATTCTCGTTCATGGCGTACGTCAGGTGGCAGAGCTTGCCTATACGGACTTCATCGCCAATGAATTACCGCAGGATGAATTCCTCGGCGAAATGGTCAAGAACCAGCTCATCTACTATCCGACCGTCACACGTGAGCCTTACAAGAATCGTGGCCGCCTGACCGACCTCATTCGTTCGGGTCAGCTCTTTGCCGATATTGGTCTGCCGGAATTCAACCACGATGACGACCGCATGATGCTCTGCGGCAGCCCGGAAATGCTGGCCGAAACCAAGCAGATTCTGGAAGAACGCGGCTTCAAGGAAGGCAGCCAGAGCGAAGCCGGACATTACGTCATCGAAAAGGCTTTTGTTGAAAAGTAAGCCCTGCCACAAGCGCTGGAAAATGAATAGAGGGAGGCGTCGGCCTCCCTTTTTCTTTAACTGTACTTATTGAGATCGTACCGCCTGCAGGAAAAACGTCTTCACACCGGCGATCATCTCGGCACGATCCATCATATCCGGGTTGGAGATGATCTCATCGACCGCACCGTGCAGCGCATTGAACAGAAGTACAGCCGTCAAACGCGTATCGGCGATTTTCCATGCGCCTGCAGCATTACCGTCGGTTAACAACGCATCGAGCCGGACGATTGCCGGATTTTCCTGCTTCATGCGACGCATGGGCGGGTGAAAATCATGGAACACCATGTCGTGGAGTTTGTAGTTGTCGAGATAGCCGGCAATTCCGGTCTCGGCCCATGCAGCCAGTTTTCCCTGCCAGTCGTCGGCGGGAAGTAGACCGAGTTGACGCTCCAATCGCTCGCAAAACCCATCGACAAATCGCTCCCGCAAGGCAAGCAGGATGTCGTCCTTGCTGCGAAAATGCAGGTAGAACGTACCTTTGGCGACGTCCGCCAGACGCACGATTTCATCCACGCTTGTCGCCGCGAAGCCCTTTTCGAGGAAGAGGGCTTCGGCTGCAGCCATCAGCTCGTCGCGACGTATTTCCGCTGGTTTGGTGCGGGGCTTGGGCTTGATGGCAGTGGAAGGCAAATCAATCTCCAAAACTTCAGGTCGCTGCCAATTTATCCCGGATCGCCGCCCTGTCAAAATCAAGCTGATTTGGTCGAATGACCCTATCTTCCAGCCAATGCAGCGCCGCATCGACATTGGAGAATGTGCCCGCGGGGACGCGAAACAGCTTTTCTGCATCCATGCGGCTTGCCTGTTCATAAACAGATTCCGGAACGATGTTCACCATGCCCAGCACCTGTTCGCGAATACGCTGCGCATTCTGCTGCAACCATTGTTTCACTTCCCGTGCCGAACCTTCGGGATGCGCAAGTGCATCCTCGTCCAGAAAACGGCGAATCGTGATGAAGGGCTTTCCCTCATCAAGCCATCGATTCCAGACATCAAAGAATTCACGCGTTTCGTCCAAGGTCGATGCGCCCTTCGACAAGGTGACCACGTAAGGCCAATTTTCCGTATGGTGAAGCATCACGCTTCCCTCCTGCTCGATATCCATCAAACTCTCTGTGGCAATGCCGCTTTGAGCCGTGACGGCGATCCGGCAACCGGCACGCACACAAGCAAGTTGCAGAACCACCGCACGACTCATGACTGACTATCAGTCAGTCACTGTGTGACACGAAAACATGAATTATTCAATCATGTTTTTGCATGTAGGATTCTTGCACGAGTATGGAGGCAGTTATCGCCATGAATGTGCGAGACCTAACCCTTAGCGACGGACTAGGTTTTACAGCGAAGCACGTTTGGACATTGTCTATGTGGGAGATATTGCGCCTGTCCACACAAGACGTAAAGCCTCAGCTATTCAGTTCAAAATCGAGCCCGATATCGAGGTTCGGCGCGCTGTGCGTGGTCCAGCCAACCGAGATCAAATCAACGCCGCTGGCTGCAACCGCCGCCACCGTTTCCGGCGTAATGCCGCCCGAGGCTTCGGAAATGGCGCGGCCGTCGATAATCGAGACCGCCTCGCGCAATTGCGCAGGCGTCATATTGTCGAGCAATACAGCGTCCACACCAATGGCCATCGCCTCCTCGAGCTGTTGCAGCGTATCGACCTCGACCTCGATCTTGACCATGTGACCAGCACCGGCCTTGGCGCGTTCGATAGCCTCGCGCACACCGGCCGCAACGGCGATATGATTGTCCTTGATGAGCACCGCATCATAGAGCGCGAAACGGTGGTTCATGCCGCCGCCTGCCCGGACTGCATATTTCTGCAAGGCGCGCAGACCGGGCGTCGTCTTGCGGGTGCAGACGATGGAGGCCTTTGTGCCAGCCACAGCCTTGACCAGATTAGTCGTCGCCGTGGCGATGCCGGACAGATGGCCAAGGAAATTCAGCGCCGTCCGTTCTCCTGCGAGTATAGAGCGGGACGAGCCGGAAACCCGGGCGACATCCTCCCCTTTTTCAAGAGACTGACCGTCCCGCGCCAGACGTTCGAATGTGACATCCGGATCGACCAGACGAAATGCCATTTCAGCCACGTCCAGCCCGGCGATAACGCCCGGCTGGCGCAGGCTGAACAGCATGGCCGAGCAGTGTTCTTCCGGCACCACCGCATTGCTGGTAATATCACCAGCAAGCCCCAGATCTTCCAGAAGCGCAGCGCGCACCAGCGGTTCGACGACAAGCGGAGACAAGCGCGGCAGGTTCATCATGCAGTCCTTGTAACAGGGTGAGGCGCGGCAATGTCGCGTGCCAGTGCGAAAGCTGCCGGAAAGGTGAAAAAACTGCGGACTGGAGCCGCAATTTTGGCGGGATAGTCGGTGCGGGCATGACTGCCACGCGACTCGCGCCGTTCATATGCCGCAACCGCAGCAACCAGCGCCACGGCTGCGGCATCGTCGGTCTCCGCGAGGGGGAGAAGGGTGGTGATTGCAGAGCGCAAACCTTCTTCATCACGCAGCAGGCCAAGATGGCTGGAAACGACGCGCCGCGCCGGTTCGGGATCGGCGCTCTGCGGCAGGCTGACCGGCACGGGATGCCGCACGGCGGCCGCCTCTTCACAGCCAAGCGCGCGGGCGACGCGTAGCCCCATGGCGGCAGCTTCAAGCAGCGAATTGCTGGCCAGCCGGTTGGCGCCGTGCAGGCCGGTGCAGGCCGCTTCGCCCACAGCCCACAGCCCCGGCAGACTGCTGCGCCCGTCGGCGTCGGTCCTGATGCCGCCCATATGGTAATGCGTGGCCGGTCTGACCGGGATCATATCACTGGACGGATCAATGCCATGCTGTTTGCAAAGCGCGTCGATACCGGGAAACCGGGTTGCAAAACGCGCACCCAGAGCCGCGCGCGCATCCAGATAGACCTTGCGCCCTTGTGCAATCTCGTTGCCAATGGCACGCGCCACCACATCACGGGGCGCAAGCTCACGGCCCGGAATATCAGCCATGAACTGCTCGCCACGATCATTGACGAGCTTAGCGCCCTCCCCGCGCACCGCTTCGCTAACCAGCGGCAGACGCGGCGCAGAAACGGCAAGCGCGGTCGGGTGGAACTGCACGAATTCCATATCGGCAAGCACAGCGCCAGCGCGGCCTGCCAGAGCGGCACCTTGGCCGAGATTGCCAAGCGGCGTGGTTGTTGCCTTATAAAGTCCGCCGATCCCGCCCGTCGCCAGCACCACGGCGGTTGCTGCAACCGGTCCGAGATTTTCAAGACAGGCACCGACCACACGGCCATCCTGCTTGATCAAACGCAGGGCGCGGGTGTTTTCCAGAACTGTGATCGAAGGCGTTGCCAGAACCTTTGCGGTTAAAGCTCGTATGATGCCCGCCCCCGTCGCGTCGCCATCCACATGCACAATGCGATGGCGACTATGGGCGGCTTCCAGACCGAGCGAAAACGAACCGTCCGCCTTGCGGTCGAAGTGCACGCCATGCGCTTCCAGCGCGGCAATGACTTCCGCGCCTGCCGCCACAATCTCCGCAGCCACGCCCCGGTCACACAGGCCGTCGCCAGCCGCAATCGTATCGGCCAGATGCAGCGCCGCGCTGTCATCCGCGCCAACACTTGCGGCAATGCCGCCTTGCGCCAGCATGCTGGAACCGGACAGGCCGAGGCTTCCCGCTGTCACCAGCAACACCGGCTGCGGAGATAGTGTCAGCGCCGTCATCAGACCGGCAAGACCGCTGCCGATGACGAGAACCGGGAGCGGGGCCGTGTTCATACCGCCAGCATCCGTTCGACGGCGCGCCGGGCAGGCTCCATCAGTGCTGCCTCGACGGTCACTTCATGGCGATTGTTTTCCAGCGCATCGCGAATGTTGGCAAGCGTGATCCGCTTCATATGCGGGCAGAGATTGCACGGGCGGATGAACTCGACATCGGGGTGATCGACAGCGACATTGTCGCTCATCGAGCATTCGGTCAAAAGCACGACACGCTGCGGCTTTTTCTCGCCGACATAATCCGACATGACCGCCGTGGACCCGGCGAAATCGGCAGCTTCCACCACGTCCGGCGGGCATTCAGGATGGGCCAGAACCACCACACCGGGGTGGCTCTCGCGCAATTCGCGAATATCGTCGGGGGTGAAGCGTTCATGCACCTCGCAATGGCCATGCCAGGCGAGAATTTCGACATCGGTTTCGCGCGCCACATTCTGCGCCAGAAACTCGTCGGGGATCATCAGCACGCGCGGCACGCCGAGCGATTCCACCACCTTTTTGGCATTGCCGGAGGTGCAGCAAATATCGGATGCCGCCTTCACGGCAGCGGATGTGTTGACATAAGTAATGATCGGCACGCCGGGATGCGCTTCACGCAGCAACGCCACATCTTCCGGCGTGATGCTGTCGGCCAGCGAACAGCCCGCCCCCATATCCGGGATCAGCACTGTCTTGCCTGGATTGAGCAGCTTGGCCGTTTCGGCCATGAAATGCACGCCCGCCAGCACGATCACATCGGCATCGACCTCCGCAGCCTTGCGCGCCAGCGCCAGACTGTCGCCGACAATATCGGCCACGCAATGGAAGATTTCCGGTGTCTGGTAATTATGCGCAAGGATAACCGCATTGCGCTTTTTCTTCAGTTCGAGGATCGCCGCAACGTCGTCCTCGAAGCCCAGCCACTCCGCCTTCGGCAGGACTTTGGCCACGCGATCATAGAGTTGCGAGACGGAAACATGATCGTTCATGGGTGATCTCCCGAGTGCATCCATTATACTCAACTTGAGTATTTCATTTTTGCGAAGTTATACTCGATTCGAGTATATTGTCAATCGCGAGAGATTGGCAGCTTGGCACCAGCCAGATGGCGCTCGGAAAGGGCGCGTTCCTCGACAATCGAGTAGCGGAAACGGAACAGTTTTGCCGGGCGACCGCCGGTTTCGCTGTCGCTTTCGCCGGTTTCCTCGACGAGATCCTGCTGTTCGATCAGGCGGCGGAAATTCTGCTTGTGCAGGCGCAAGCCGGCCAACGCCTCGACGGTGCGTTGCAACTGCAGCAGGGTGAAACTTTCCGGCATCAACTCGAACACCACCGGGCGGTATTTGATCTTGGCACGCAGCCGCGCAATTGCCGTGGCAAGGATACGGCGATGATCGGCAAACATGGAGCGGCCGTTCTCGTCTTCCTTCATTCCGGCCTCGGCCACCAGACCAGCCTCGAACAGCAGCTCATAACGTTGCAGTACAAGGTCTTCGTTCCAGCGCCCGCTCCACTCTCCGCTCTCAAAGCCGAAGGTGAAAGCGATGCGCCGCATGCGCTGCGCTGTCAGCTCCGGCGTTTCGGCCCGATAGGCCCAGACAAGCAGCGCATTGTTGAGATGCTCCATGATCGCCGGTTCGCCCTGACGGTGATCTTCCCACGGCAGATAATCATACCAGCCGCGCCAGCCCGCCTGCCCCGCCGCCGCATCGCTTTCGCGCACGAGGCCCAGATAGCTGATCGAGATGATGCGCTCACCCTGCGCATGGCGGTCACGGTCGGCAAAGGTATAAAGCTGCTCCAGATAACCGACCGGATGTGCGGTTTCCGACTGCACCCAGGCGCGCAGACCCGATTGCAGAGAACGATGCTCGCTTTCGAACGGACCCGACGGTAAAGCTTGTCCCTGCCGCACAGTCATGACGCGCGGCTGTTCACTGGTCACAGCCGTCAGCACGGCAATCAGTTCGGTATGGGCAATATCGTCGGTCACGGCAACTCCGGAAAACAGTTCCGACATTGAACGCGATTGACGAATAAATACAAGGCGCTACCGCCATACGGCACAGGTTTTGCTATTCAGCCCTTGGGTTTCGCGCCGAAAACATGCTCCGGCCCCGGAAATGCACGCGCCTGCACCTCTTCGGCATAGGCTTTGGCTGCATCGGAAATCTGCGGCGCCAATTGCGCAAAACGCTTCACGAAACGCGGCGTGAAATCCTGAAACAGCCCCAGCATGTCGTCTGAAACCAGTATTTGTCCATCACAGGCAGCCGAAGCCCCAATGCCAACCGTCGGAATGGCAAGCGCTGCGGTAATCTCTCGCGCCAGCGGCTCCACCGTACCTTCAATGACCAGCGCGAAAGCACCGGCATCGGCAATGGCCTGTGCATCGCGGCGAATCCGGTCGGCTTCCTCGTCGCCACGTCCAAGTGAGCGGAAACCGCCGACCGTATTGACCTGCTGCGGCATCAGCCCGACATGACCGAACACCGGAATACCCCGCTTGACGAGGAATGCGACCGTTTCGGCCATTTCCTCGCCGCCTTCGAGCTTGACGCCGTCGCAGCCGGTTTCCTGCATCACACGAGCCGCATTGCGGAACGCCTGTTCCTTTGATTCCTGATAGGAACCGAACGGCATGTCGACGATGACGCAGGCCCTCTCGGCCCCGCGCATCACCGCCTGCCCATGGGCGATCATCATGTCGAGCGTGACAGCAAGGGTGGAATCCATGCCGTAAAGCACCATGCCGAGTGAATCCCCCACCAGCAGCAGGTCGCAATGCGGATCGAGCAGACGCGCAATCGGTGTCGTATAGGCGGTGAGGCTGACAATCGGGCGCTCGCCCTTGAGGGCCGAAATGGCCTTCGGCGTCAGTCGCTTCTGTTTAACGGATGCGCTCATCTCAGGCCGCCTGTTCCTGCGCGACATGCGCGATCACGCGATTATCGAGAAGCCGCGTCGTGCCAAGCCGCACGAACAGCGCGACGAGCACCGGACGCCCCTGAACCGATGTCAGGCGCTCAAGCGTCACCGGATCGCGGAGTGCCACCACTTCCGGCGTCGCCAGCGGTTCCGTGGCAATGAAAGTGCGAATTGCCGCTTCCAGCGCATCGGGATCATCCACGCCGGACCGATAAAGTCGCTCGGCCTCATCGAGTGCCTTCGGTACGATGATGGCGGCGGCGCGTTGTTCGGGCGTTAGATAGACATTGCGGGACGAACAGGCGAGCCCGTCATCCTCCCGCACCGTCTCGACGCCGACCACTCGCACCGGAATGGCCATGTCCTCCACCATGCGGCGGATGATGACGAGTTGCTGAAAATCCTTTTCGCCGAAATAGGCGGTGTCCGCGCCGACGATATTGAAGAGCTTGCTCACCACCGTCGCAACACCGGCGAAGTGGCCGGGACGCGCCTCGCCTTCCATCTGGTTGCCGAGGGTTGGCACATCCACCACCGTCTGCATCGGCTGCGGATACATGTCGCTGACCGCTGGCGCGAAAAGATAATCGACATCCGCTCCGCGCAACAGAGTGGCATCCCGTTCCAGATCGCGCGGATATTTGTCGAGGTCTTCATTCGCGCCGAATTGCAACGGATTGACGAAGATGGACACGACGGTCACGTCATTTTCCGCTCTGGAGCGGTGAACCAGTTCAAGATGGCCTTTATGGAGGTAGCCCATGGTCGGCACGAAGCCGATGCGTTTTCCAGCCCGCCTTGCTGGTGCCAAAACCTGACGCAATTCCTCAATGGTGCGGATGATCTGCATGAGGTCCTCCTCGCGGCCCGAATTTGTTGGCCGCGAGTCCTACAGCGTCAGCTCAAATATGACAACTGCAGAGGAAAGAACGCTGTCAGCATACTTTACTGCGTGGGGGTAGTTACCGCGCCAACCGTATTGCCGACAGCACGACCGAAACGGTCAATCTGCTCGTCATAGGTTTTGCGCGTGTTCGGATCGAACACGGCAATCGGCGCTGTCACCACCAGCGAGGCAGCCGTGCCGACACCCTGTGCCGTACCCATCGCTACCGCCCCCAGACGATCACCGAGGCCCACCTGCGAATCCGTGATGGTCTGGCCTGCAACAAGGCGCTGACCGATCAGCTGCACGACTTCCGGACTTGCAGCAAACTTGCCATGGTTGAGACGGTCACCCGCCTTCAGCTGTGTCAGGTCGATAACGGTGATGCCTGCTTTTTCCAGCTCGGAGCGATAAGGCTCGATTGACGGATCGATCTGGCCGAGACGGTCGATATTGCCCGAAATGCGCCGTGACAATGCAAGCGCCTTGTCATCCCGCGACGTGAACAACGTGAAGCGCGGATGCTGCTTGCCCATGGCAAGGAACTGCTTGGAGAACACATCGACGTCGAGATCGGGCGATGCCAGAATGACATCCGTTATCTTGGCATTGACGCGACCGTCGCGGATCGCCATCTGCCGCAGAGCCTCAACCGTCAGCCAGCTGCCCATCGAATGGGCCATGACAGTGATATCCTTGACCTCGGGTTCACGCGCGATGGCGCGCAAGATCTGTTCCAGCGCATCGCGGGAATAATTGGTACTTTCCTTGTCGTAGTTGTAGTCGAAAACACTGGCGCGCGATGGCCAGGTAAAGATCACCGGTGCAACATCGGCACCGGAATCGTGCACGATCTGCGCAAAGCGATAGACGGAATCCTCGAACGTATTGTTGAAGCCGTGCACGAACACCATTACGCGGCGGCTTTTAGTCAGATGCGGGCGGACCCAGCCTGCCATTTCCACATCGGTCTTGACCGGTGTCACGCTGACGGTGGTGAAATCCTTCTGCGGATTTGGCGGCAGCTTCTTGGGCCACTGCACTTCACCCGCCTTGCGGTTCTTTTCCGGCGGAATGGACACAACGATCTCGTTGAGCGACACGAGCTTGTCGCGTTCGCCGGAGAAAAGAATGCCGGGATTATCAGACGGACGGCGCGTGGTGGCAACGACAAGATTCACCTTCGTCGTACCGGGCGAAGCGACATCGCCGACCGGGATAAGCACGCCTTCAGGCCGGCTGGCGCAACCGGCAAGCACAGACAAAAGAACAAGCAACGCAGGGGCAGTCTGAGAAAAAACGCGCCGCAAAACCAAACTCCCTCAACGCTACGCCAGCAGGTCTCTTATACGAGGGCGCTGAGATGCTGACGCATCACGCCCTGAAAATGCTCAATCGCCGCACAGGCTTAACCAAAACTCGATGGGTCAAACTCATCTAGTTTTGGTATTACACCCGAACTTTGAGGGTTAATATATTCTTTACCTGAAACCTTCTGCCAAGCCCCAATTATCCACCGTTGTCGGAACGCAAGGCGATTGCGGCTTATGGGTTACACACTGTTCAACAGGTGATACTTTCCTCACGATCAGCCCAGACCGATATATCCCCCAACAGCAACTCCGTTTCTGAAGGAGGCACATTATGGCATTGGAACTGACAGGGCTGCACCATCTGACAGCCATTACCGCCGATGCGCCCGGCAACCGGCGCTTCTATACCGACACGCTCGGGCTTCGGCTCGTCAAGAAAACCGTTAATCAGGACGACACCAGCGCCTACCATCTGTTCTACGCAGACGGGCTGGCTTCGCCCGGCACGGACATCACCTTTTTCGACTGGCCGGTACAGCGCGAACAGCGCGGCACCAACAGCGTCGCCCGCACCGGTTTGCGTGTGAACGGTGTCGAAAGTCTCGATTGGTGGCGAAAGCACCTTAACGATAAAGGCGTCCAGACGGGCGATATTTTCGAGGTCGCGGGACGGGCTGCTCTCGACTTCGAAGACCCGGAAGGGCAGCGCTTGCGCCTGACCGATGATGGCGGCGCGGGTGAGGCACATAGCTGGGACCGGAGTCCCGTGCCTGCTGAAAGGCAGATCAGAGGTCTCGGACCGATTACGCTTAGCGTTCCCGAACTGGCGCCGACCCAGATCATTCTGGAAAAGGTCATGAACATGCGCCAGACCGGCGATTACGCTTCGCCTGACGGCGAAGGCCATGTCCATGTCTTCTCCATGGGGCCGGGCGGTGCCGCCGCCGAACTGCATGTCGCGGTACAGCCGAACCTGCCGACTGCATGGCAGGGTGCGGGCGCCGTGCACCATGTGGCCTTCCGCACGCCGGATCAGGAAAGCATGCAGGAATGGGTCGACCGTCTGCGGTCCGTGCGCATGCCGTCAAGCGGCGAAGTGGAACGTTACTACTTCCGCTCGCTCTACTTCCGCGAGCCGAACGGTATCCTGTTCGAAATCGCTACCGACGGTCCGGGTTTCGCTGTTGATGAACCACTTGAAAGCCTTGGCGAGAGCCTGTCGCTTCCACCTTTCCTCGAAGGAAAGCGCGAAGCCATCGAGCGTAACCTGAAGCCCCTCGATTAATATAGTAAAAGGGCTGCGGAATTCTCCGCGGCCCTTTTATTTATATCTTGTCCCGAAGCCAGTCGCTTACAATGAGGATATCTTCATCGATGAGTGCATGCCCTGCTTCGACCGTGCTGATGGTAAGCGCCGCCCCGTCGTCTCTCAGGACTTTTTCCAGCGTTCCGGTCTCATCGCCGAACGGATCGGAAGCACCATTCATCAAAAGCACTGAAGCATCCGACAAATCCGCACCATCGGGCTGCTCCTCCAGAACCTCCTGACCGCGCAGAAGAACCGCCGTGCGAACCACATGCGGATGCAGGCGTATGAAAGCCGCCAGCAAATTTGCGCCGTTGGAGTTCCCGATAAAGGCTGTCCGATTCAAATCGATACCATAAGCGGCGGCGGCACCTTCAACGAAAGCCTCGAATGCCTGCGCTTCAAACTGAATATCGGCCTGATCGAATTTTTTCAGATCGAAGCGGCGGAACCAGCGCTGGATACCCTCTTCCGTGCTGCGTCCCCGTACCCCCAGAAGGGTTGCGCGCGGCGCAGCCTTGCGGGCGAACGGCATCAGGTCGTTTTCGTTTCCACCAGTGCCATGCAAAAGCACCAGTGTACTGCCATCCGGGTCTTCCGGCTGGTGTATCCGATGAACGAAAGGCAGATCACGATAGATGACGCGCTCTTCGCCCGGCAGAGCGAATTGCGGCATTCGTGCCCGAATGGCATCGGCCTTTTCTTCATTACCGGGCGGCACAAACAGGAACTGGCCCAGTTTCTCGACCGGCTCGTCTATTGCAAAGCCCGGTGCATCAGTTGCAAATTCGAACAGCGTTCCGCCCGGTTCGCGAACATAGAGCGACGTGAAATATTTGCGGTCGTGCACATTGACGGCGCTGGAATTAAGCTTGGAAAGCTCCTTCTCCGCCATTTCCACGTCGCCAGTATCTGCAGCACGAAAAGCGACATGATCGGCAATGCCCGTGCCGGGGATGCCCGGCCAGAAGCCGCCGGCGTCACGCACATCGATGGCGTCGCCGGAATCCGACAGAAGACGATCTATCGTGCCTTCTTTCGCCGAAGGCCTGAAACCGAAATAACGTTCGATGAAACCTGCCGTCTGTTCCGGCGCTTCGGACAGAATAGTCGCGGCACGCAAACGCCTGACGGCGCAAGCTGGCGGAATGCCTTCGCTTTCCCACGCATCATTGGCGGCAAGATCGCAGCCGACAAGCTTGACGATCACACCGTCGGGATCGCGCAGGCGCAGAACAGGTTCGCCAAACTCCTGAACCGGTCCTTCGGAAGGCACATGATAACGCAAGGCGCGTTCGAGCCAGAAACCGATGGCCGTGCGATCGATGGCAAGCGCGATTTCGCTGACCTGACCGTGGCCAACACGCCCCTTGGCACCATCTTCCCAGACCAGAAACGTAATCAACGATCCGGGCGTGCCCGAGCGGTCGCCATAGAACAGATGCAGCTGCTCGGCATCCTCGAACCCGCCTGTTTGCTTGACGATACGCAGCCCCAGAAAGCCGGCATAGAAATCGACATTCGCCTGCACTTTTCGGGTGATGAGGGTGATGTGGTGGATGCCGCTTGTCATGGACACTGTCTCCCCGATTCAAAACTTGAATCAGAGATAGAGCAGATGCTGCAGCTTGCCTATGGGGCTATGCAGTTACGCATTGTCAACGCACGGAGTTGAAAGCGAAGCAGGATGCAGGGGAGCTAAAAAAGAAAAAGGCCGCGCGGGAGGAGGATGCGCGGCCTGATCTTGAATACGGCTTGGGAGGAGGAGTGCCGCATTCCTTATCGAGTTCTGGGAGGAGGAGTGAACTCGATGAAGAGATATTTACCCGCCCCCCTTCACTGCAGCAACGGTCATTAATGCATATCAGTTATGCAAAGACGTTGATGCTCAAGAAAAAGGCAGATTCGCTAATACAGAAAACGCCCGGAAACCGGGCGTTTTTAAAGAATGGCCTGTAAAATTAGGCTCTCACAAAAAGTGGGCAATCAGGGGAGCAGCAAGCACATTCACGAGGCCAACAAGCACCATGACCAGCCCGGCAATCGAACCTTCTTCGCTACCGATCTGGTGGGCCTTGGCCACACCGGCTCCGTGCGCACCCATACCGAAAAGGGCTCCGCGTGCCAGCGCGGAGCGGATCGGCAGCCAGTTGAGCATGACTTCACCGAGAGCTGCACCGAACACACCTGTCAGCACCACGAAGATTGCTGTCAGGTCAGGCGTTCCACCAATGTCGCCAGAGACGGTCATCGCAAACGGTGTGCTCATTGAACGTGGCATCAGGCTGAGGCTGATTGCTTCGTTGAGGCCCAGCAGATGCGCCAGACCCCATGCGGAAGCCATGGCAGACGAACTTCCGACGACCACACCGGCCAGAAGCACCGGCCAATAGCGGCGGATCGTTGCGCGCTGCTGGTAAATCGGGACCGCAAAAGCAACCGTTGCAGGTCCAAGCAGCGCAACCAGCCAGTGGGTAGCACCGAAATAGCCGCGATAGTTCTGATTGAGCCCAATGACCAGCGCTATCAGCAACAATGGCGTAACAACGAGCGGCGTCAACCACCACATCGGAAAGCGGCGATAGACGCGCTTGGCAGCTAGATAAAGCAGGATCGTCGCGGCAGACCAGAAAAGCGTCGCAACAAGCGGATTACTTAGCGACATAAC
The DNA here is from genome assembly GCF_058796175.1 of Brucella sp. GW823-FHT04E01. NCBI lineage: Bacteria > Pseudomonadati > Pseudomonadota > Alphaproteobacteria > Hyphomicrobiales > Brucellaceae > Brucella > Brucella sp. GW823-FHT04E01. The sequence goes on from NZ_JBXAIK010000004.1 coordinate 225,093, forward strand.
GCAGGCTCCAGCGGTAGCAGAGATCAACCGTCAGTGCGGTGACACTCATGACCGTCAACGTGCCGAGCAAAATCACAGCCATGATTTTCAGACCGAGCAGACCGAGCAGTTCCTTATGCTCGAGAATTGCAAGCACTGCGGGAACGAAGAAGAGCAACATTTCTGCTAGAAACCATTCTGCGCCGCGCTTCATGCTGAACAAGCTAACACGACCGCTCAGGAGCAGCGCCAGCACCAGCGCCATACCGACAATGCCACCCGGCAGAGGCAGACCGACGAGGCGGACGAAAAGCTCACCCGCCAGCCAGAAACCGACCAGCGTCGCAATCTGCATCAGACGGCTGTGATGCAGTGCGTAACGAAACCGGATCAAAAGGCTGTGGGCGTTCATGTGCTTTTCCAATGGGGACTGATGCATTTTCATGGGTGAATATAGGCCTTCTGGCGCTATTCTAGAAATGAATTGATTTCATTGCAGCTATTCCGTAATAGAATGGCTCATGAACTTGCGCAGCTTCCAGGCCTTTGTCGAAGTGGTGCGGCAAGGCGGTTTTTCCGCCGCCGCAAAAACCATCAACGCGACCCAGTCGACCGTCAGCAAGGCGGTCAGACAGCTTGAAGACGAATTGGGGCTGGTTCTGCTGGATCGTGAAATCTCTCCCTCTCGCCTCACAACGGCAGGTGAGATTGTCTTTCGTCGCGCGGTCGCCATGCTGGCGGAAAAAGACGACATGCTGGCCGAGCTGGGTGAGCTCCGCGGCCTCAAGCGCGGCCTGCTGAAACTCGGCCTGCCGCCCATCGGGTCCAGCGTGCTTTTCGCTCCCGTCTTTGCGGCTTATACGAAGCTTTATCCGGAAATCGACATTCAGCTGGTCGAGCACGGCAGCCGGAGGCTGGAGGAATTGCTGCTTGCCGGAGATGTGGAACTTGCGGCTTCGCTTCTGCCGGTTGAAGACAGCTTCGAGTGGCAGGATGTGCGGTGCGAACCGGTTGTGGCGCTTCTCCCGACCGATCATGCGCTTGCACGCGGTGACGGCGTTTCGCTGCAGGACATTGCCAGCCTGCCGTTCATTCTTTTCGAGAGCGGCTTTGCCCTCAACCACATTATCCTTGATGCATGTCGTTCGCATGGATTCTCTCCAAACGTTGCGGTCCGCTCCAGTCAGATTGACTTCATCGTCGAGCTCGTAGCGGCAGGCATGGGCATCGGCTTTCTACCAAAAATGATCGCGGAACAGCGGCATCATCCCGGCGTGCGCATCCACAGGATCAAAGGTGCCGATGTGAACTGGAATCTGGCACTGATCTGGCGAAAAGGCGCATTCCTGTCTCATGCCGCTCGTGCCTGGCTCGAGCTGAGCAAGGCCGGAACCGGCACCGCATCATCTTGAAACGCCCGCCATATCGCCTATCTCAAATAGATATACCGACTGGATAAGTGCCCCCGGCACCTCTTCAGCCATAGGCCCGTGTGTAGAACATTGCTCTACCCACCCGTTTCAAAGCGCGCGACGCCTGAAACCGCCAACGGATTTCTGCTCAGCGCTTCATCAGAAGGAGGCTATGATGGAAGGTCAGGTTATATTCTATAAGGACGACAGGATTCTCTACCGGCACCATATCGATGTGCAGGAAGACGATTATTCAAAGGGCGTCAACGACGCGCTCATTGCCTTTCAGCGCAATTATGCAGGCTTCGACCTCGCAGGCGACAACATTCACATTCGCTTCAAGAAGCCGGGTGACGTGTAGGTTTTGGAAGATTTTGCGGATCGAAACAGGCCGGTTCCCGAAACAGGGAAACGGCCTTGGTCCGCTGGTTCAAGCAAAAGCGGCTTCGCGGGCGACGCGATGAATATCGGTGCGTGAAAGGCCGAGATCGGAAAGCTCGCGGTCCGTGCAGCCACTAAGTTCGCGAATATTTTCGCGATACTGCATCCAGCGATGGAAATGGGTGCGAAGATTCATGGTGGTATCCCCTTTTTTTATCTTCCTCCCGATAGTGAGCTTCCGCCTTTCTCTGTCTTTTGAGAAGTGCATATCCTGCATGGCTGCTGTGATTGCAGCGAAATCCTAGCATTTCACCCGGATTTCCCAACAACAAAGGAAATTGCCTCCTATTGTTGTAATCATTATGTAATTCTAATTTAGATATACCTACTGTTTCGACACAGGCACCGGTTCATTCTAATTAGAGTTGGAGTGCATGAAAAAGACATTGATCATCGTCGGCAATGCGCCTTTGCCGCGCGATCTTTCTGCCGAAGTGGATGCTGCCGATTTTGTGGTCCGTTTCAATGAGCCAAAAAAGTCCATCGGCATGAGCGGCACCCGGACAGATCTCCTGATGCTGGCAACCTCAAGCAAGCCGATGCAGCGGCGGCTACGCGATCCGGGCTTCGTGCAGACACCGACTTTCAAGGCGGCCAAGGAAGTGATGCTTGCCTATCATCCAAGCATCATCCGCAAATATCACCCTGGTCCGAATTTCCTCTCCCGTCTCAAGGGAAGGCGTGGCGACTGGACTATGCAGACCATCGAAGTTGTCGGCTCTGCTGGCAAGGAAATCCGGATCATGCCGCCCCAATTCTATCTGGCCGGATGCAAAGAGCTGGGTGTAACCGACGAGAATATAAGCAAAGCCTTTCCAAGCACCGGCTTTTTTGGCATCTGGTACATGCTCGGAAAATGTCCGGAGGAAAGCTGGGACGTTAAAATCTGCGGCTTCACCTGGGAAGGCTGGAAACGCCACACCTGGGGAGATGAGCGCAGTTGGGTTGAGCAGAAGGTCAAATCCGGACGCATCAGCCTCATCCAGTGACCCAGCGCCATCACTATAATTTCCGGCGGAAAACGTGGGGAACGATCACGACACAATCTCTTTAGAGGAGCCTATGAATGAGTGAACCGTTACGCATTTTCATCGGATGGGATTCTCGCGAGCCCATCGCATATGAAGTCGCCAAAGCATCCGCATTGAAGCATTCCTCTATTCCGCTGGAGATCGTGCCGATCAAGTTGCAGGACCTGGTCGATCGAGGGGTCTACACGCGGGAAGTCGATCCACTGGCATCGACGGAGTTTACCTATTCGCGGTTTTTCACGCCATGGCTTGCGGGCTACAAAGGGTGGGCGCTTTTCTGCGATTGTGACTTTCTTTTTCTGGGCGATATTGCTGGCCTCCAAGCTTACAATGACCCTTCAAAAGCCGTTTATTGCGTTCAGCACGATTATCAGCCCAAGGATAGTGTGAAGATGGATGGCAAGGTGCAGACCAGCTATCCACGCAAGAACTGGTCGTCCTGTATGCTGTTCAACTGCGAGCATCCGTCGACACGCCAGTTGACGCCGGAGCTGATCAACAGCGAAACCGGCGCCTACCTGCACCGCATGCAATGGGCTGCCGATGATGAAATTGGCGCTCTGCCGACGGATTACAACTGGCTGGAAGGCTGGAACGAGAAGCCGGAAACCGGCCTGCCGAAAGTGGTGCATTACACACGCGGCGGCCCGTGGTTCAAGGATTGGCAGAATGTCGACTACGCCGATTTGTGGCGAGCGGAAGCCGATAGTGTCGAGCCGGGCTGGAAGCCGGTCTGATCTGCAAAATACCTTGAGCTTTCTGTATGCTACAAGGTAGATAAGGACCATGAACGAAACGCGTCCTGACATCACTGCGAATGATGGCCCCCAAAGGGCCGTCAAGGCTTTCATCATCCATCTGGAGCGCGCCACCGACCGGCAGCCGCAAGTCGAAGAACTTGTTCGTAGGCTGCCTGTAGAGACGGACGTAGTGAACGCCGTCGACGGGCGCACACTCGATGCGCAAACAATCAGCCGCGTTTATCGGCGATCGGCGCACAAGCCCCGCTATCCATTCCAGCTCAGCACCAACGAAATCGCGTGCTTTCTTTCGCACCGGAAGGCCTGGCAGGCGATTGTCGATCAGGAACTGGATGCAGGTCTCGTGCTGGAAGACGATGTGGAGCTGACACCGGAATTTGCCGCTGCCTATTCCGCTGCGTGCCAGATTCTCAAGGCCGATAGCTTCATCCGCTTTCCGTTTCGCGAGCGTGAAAGCGGGCGCGTAGTGCTGAACACCGAAACACTGCGGATCATCGAACCTGTACCGGTCGGCCTTGGCATGGTGGCGCAGCTTGTCGGGCGGGAAGCCGCGCAGCGCTTGCTCTCTGCAACCGAAGTGTTCGACCGCCCGGTCGACACCACGGCACAAATGAACTGGGTTACGGGACTCAAACCGCTATCCGTTCTTCCGGGCGGAGTGAAGGAAATCTCGGTACAGCTTGGCGGCAGCACGATCCAGAAATCGCGTTCCTTGCCCGACAAGCTGAAGCGTGAAATCTTGCGCCCGCTTTATCGCTGGAAGATAAAATCGCGCTCGCGCGCAGCTATCTGAGGTTTCCCGTGCCTGTTCCGATTTTCCTGTATCATCAGATTGACGTGCCACCGCAACACCGCACGCCCTATCGCAGTATGATCGTGCACCCGGATCGCTTTCGCCAGCAGATGGCCTGGCTGAAACGGCTGGGTTATCGCGGCCTGTCGGTGAGGGACGCAATTCCTTACATTTACGGCGGGAAACAGGGCAAAGTCGCCGTCATCACGTTTGACGACGGTTTCGAGAATGTGTTCCGTAATGCCCTGCCCGTGCTGCAGGAGTTTGGCTTCACCGCCACGAACTATTTCGTGGCCAACCAGATCGGCGGCTTCAATCTCTGGGACCAGAAGATTGGCGTTGCGCGCGCCAACTGTATGAGCGTTTCCGAATTGCGCGAATGGGCAGATCTTGGTCATGAAGTCGGTTCCCATACGCTCGACCATGTCCTCCTGCCGGAAATAAGCGAACAGGAAGCCATCACGCAAATCCAGCAATCACGCATGAAGATTGAAGACCTGCTCGGTCGTGAGGTCACGTCTTTCGCCTATCCTTACGGCGGAGAAAACGCAGTGACACGCAAGATCGTCGAAGCGGCAGGCTATACAAACGCGACGACGACGGAAAAACGCCGCGCACGGTCAAATGATGATCCGTTCGGCATTCCGCGTCTTACAATCAGGCGCAATGATATATTGCTGCAATTCCTGCGGAAAACGTTCACGCGCTAAGTCGGCTCCTCGGCTTGGCTCCACGCTCTATGTCGTGCAAATCAGCCATGAAGCCGCGCCTCACGAGACAATCCGGGCCTGTGTACTGGACCGAACCTTCATAGACGAGCGAAAGATCGTCTGAAAAACGCTCGTTCTCGACGATTGCGCGGTAGTGCTCTGCTCCGCCGGCATGGCTCTTTTCGGAGGCAATACGTTTGAACTCGCCGACCGAAAGCGAAGAAAAGCGGTAATGGAGAAGAGCACCGGTTGCCGGAAGAAAATTCCGGAAACATGGACCCGGCCCATGAATGCTGCCCCGGCGATAATCCGTCTTTTCATCGACCCAAATCAGCGGAAATTTTGAAAGTCGCATGCTGCGTCCGAACAGGCGCAAACGCGGTCCACCACGCACCGCTACCCCGAACTTCTCCCATGTCGCCGTGTAGCCGTCGCCGTCGAAATGCGATGAAACCTCGAACGGATATTTCGTCCCGTCATCGACGAAGACTCCTTCACGCAGCAGACCGCCGGGATACATGTCGATCATCGGTGCCAGACACCGACGAATTCCATTCCCCTCCAGCTCCTCGATAAAAGAGCGGATATCCCGTTGCTCCATTCTCGGAAATACGAAGAACTCGTCAGCATCAACCGACAAATACCAGCGCCCGCGTCCGTAGAGATTGAACAGGGCATCGCGCCAGGCACGTCCGCGGTCAGCCTGTGCGTAGCCAACGTCCGAGGTGAACAAATCCACATCAGGAGCACTGGACAAGATTTCAGTCGTTCCGTCGTCCGATCGGTCATCTACAACGATGAAACGCGTAACACCCATCTCGCGATAATAGCGCAGAAACGACTTCATATAGGGCGCAGCATTGCGAACCACGCAAACAAGCGGCAGATCGCCTGGCCGTAAAGCCTCGAAGCTTCCGGATGCAGCAATCAGATTTGCCGATTTTTTTCGATGCGGAACCGAAAGCTGCACGTGCCTCCAACGCAAGCGCAGATGTCGCATCGGTGAGGCGCGCCAATAGGCAGTCCAGTCGCCGGTCGCCGAGGCTGGATAGTTCATCACCGTTCGCGTTGGTTTCATAAAGGTGCCAGGTTTTCAATGAAGGTCACAAAAAGCTGGTATTTTGTTGCGCTTCATTCAAGCAACTCTTTGTTGAAGCCGATCACTCTGTAACAGCCCCCGACACGCTTCGTGATGAAAACTTCGTCGCCGGTATTTTGATCGTCGAGCCGATTTGCTTGATTTCAATCAATGCTGCTTCACACAAACGTGGCAAATTGCCCATCAATGCGCCATGGACGGCAAGTGCCAAAAGCGCTAGTTAGTGCACAGACTAAGGAGCGCATTATGGACTATCGCCGTTTTTTCGAAGAAGCGATCGACCAGTTGCACGCCGAGAAGCGTTACCGCGTTTTTGCCGATCTTGAACGTATTGTCGGACGTTTCCCCCGAGCTATCTGGCGCAACAATGGCACTGCCCGTGAAATCACCGTCTGGTGTTCCAATGATTATCTTGGCATGGGACACCACGCCGACGTAATCAAGGCAATGTGCGATACAGCTGACAATGCTGGCTCAGGTTCCGGCGGCACGCGCAATATTTCCGGCAATAACCATCCGCTCGTTGAACTCGAAACCGAACTCGCCGATTTGCATGGCAAGGAAGCTGGTCTCGTTTTCACGTCGGGCTTCGTTTCCAATGAAGCTTCGATTTCCACGATTGCACGGCTGCTGCCGAACTGCCTCATCCTCTCCGACGAACTGAACCATGCCTCGATGATCGAAGGCGTGCGTCGTTCAGGCGCGGAAAAGAAGATTTTCCGTCACAATGACGTCGAGCATCTGGAACAGCTTTTGAAGGCCGCCGATCCGGCGCGCGCCAAGCTGATCGTGTTCGAATCCGTCTATTCGATGGATGGCGATATCGCGCCGATCGAGAAGATCGCCGACCTCGCCGACAAATATAATGCCATGACCTATATCGACGAAGTTCATGCTGTTGGCATGTACGGCGCGCGCGGCGGCGGCATTACCGAACGCGACGGTCTGGCACATCGCATCGATATTATCGAGGGCACGCTTGCCAAGGCTTTTGGCGCTCTCGGCGGTTATATTACCGGTTCGCGCGCGATTGTTGACGCCGTACGCTCCTATGCACCGGGCTTCATCTTTACGACCTCTTTGCCACCAGCAGTTGCCGCATCTGCGACGGCCGCCATCCGGCATTTGAAGAATTCGCAGGTGGAGCGTAACGGTCAGCAACGTCAGGCGCAGCGCGCAAAGGACGTGCTTTCGGCCGCAGGTTTCCCCGTGATGCCGTCCGAAACGCATATCGTGCCTATTCTGGTCGGCGATCCTGAACTTTGCAAGAAAGCCAGCGACCGTTTGCTGGAAGTGCACGGCATCTATATCCAGCCGATCAACTATCCGACCGTGCCACGCGGAACCGAAAGACTGCGTATCACGCCGTCGCCTCTGCATGACGACGCCCTGATCGACGGCCTCAAGGATGCCTTGCTGGAAGTCTGGAATGCACTCGGCATTCCTTATGCAGAGCCCACTGTTTCGCAGCCAGCCAGTTCCGAGCGGATCATTCCGCTGATGGTCTCCAAGGCTGGCGGCTGACAATTTCTGGAATTCTCCAATAAAAAGGCCGCTTCGAGCGGCCTTTTTTGTCAGAGCTTTTCGATCCAGCGCACGAGCCGCCGTGCGGCTTCGTCCACCTGTTCCGGATCGCGGCAGAAACAGAGACGGAAAAAACCTTCGCCGCCGAGGCCAAAAGCGCTGCCAGGTGCCAGACCGACATTGGCATTGTCCACCATATCGATGGCCGCCTTGACCGAATCCCCGACACCATCCACGCCGAAGAAAAGATAAAATGCCCCTTGAGGCGGCGTCAGGCGAACTTTGCCGGTCGATAACAGCGCTGCGCACAGGCTATCGCGCGTCGAACGCGCCCGTTCAACCTGCATCGAAATAAAGGCATCGCCTTCATCGAGAGCCGTAACGGCACCACGTTGCATGAATTGGGCAACACCCGAATTCGAATATTGGATCAGATTTTCAATGATCGGCCCCAGTGACGGGTGCACCGTCATCCAGCCGACACGCCAGCCCGTCATCGCCCAGTTCTTGGAGAACGAGTTGACGAAGATGATGCGATCATCCGGCTCCATAATATCCATGAAGGATGGAGCGCGACCGCCACCATAATAGAAATGGGTATAAATCTCGTCGGCGATGATCCAGAGACCATGCTTGCGGGCAAGATCGAGAATGAATTGCAATGTCTCACGGTCCGCTGTCCAGCCGGTGGGATTGGATGGCGTATTGATGAAGAGTGCTTTCGTGCGCGGCGTGATGGCGGCTGCGATCTTTTCTGGATCGAGCATCCAGCCATTGGCACCGAATTCCAGCTCGACCGGAACCGGAACAGCGCCTGCCAGACCAGCTGCGCCAACAAAATTTGGCCAGGCCGGGGAAAGATAAATCGCCTCTTCGCCCGCCCCAACAGTTGCTGTCAGCGCCATTTCGATGGCGTGCATACCGGAGCCGGTGACATAGAAGTTCTCCGGTTTCAGGGGCAGCGGGAAATGACGCGCGTGATAGCGAGCCAGCGCCTCCCGCAGTTCCGGGATGCCAGCCTGCCAGGTATAGAAGGTCTCGCCTTCAGAGATACCTTTTTGGGCCGCGGCGCGGATGAAATCGGGCGTCGAAAGATCTCCCTCGCCTACCCAAAGCGGGATGAGCCCCTCGCGCCCGCGTCCGTGATTGGCGACCGCCACAATCCCGCTTTCGGGTGATTGAGCTGCTTCCCGACGAAGATTGGCTATGAGCGTCATGATTTCCCCGCGTTGAACTTCGATTTTGATTTCGTGCTTATCAAGGCCCGTTAGCGAAATCACGCGGCTTTTTGTGATGGTCCGATCAAGCGTATTTATGGATCAAAAGAAAACGGGGCCACAAGGCCCCGCATTCGTTCGCCAGTTCTGAATCAATCAGGCTTTCTGCTTTGCCAGAAGATCGCGAATTTCGGTCAGCAGGACCTCCTCGCGCGGTGCTTCCGGTTCCGGCTTTGCCTCTTCCTTCTTCTTCATGCGGTTCATTCCCTTCACCACAAGGAACAATACCCATGCGATGATCAGGAAGTTGATGAGAAGCGTGACGAAATTGCCGTAGGCAATAGTCGCACCGGCTTCACGGGCAGCTGCCAGTGTGGCCCTGGGTTCACCTGCCAGCTGTATGAACATATTCGAAAAATCGATACCGCCAGTGATCAGACCGATGATCGGCATGATGATATCGTTGACGATGGAATTGACGAGGCCGCCGAACGCCCCGCCAATAATGACACCGATGGCCAGATCGACCATATTGCCCTTCAGGGCGAATTCCTTGAATTCCTTTAGCATTACCTGTCTCCCTCACGAACGCGGACCGTTGGGGCCGTCCTGCCGCGGTGGCGTTCGCCAAATCAACCTGGGCACCAGATAAACTGGCAGTGGATGGCAGGGCCCATCTCAGAAGCGAAACTGAAAGGCGCCCTGCCATTTCAAATGCTATCCTGAAAAATGACGTGCACTTCTTCGGGATCACACTCCTAGTGTGTAGGCGAAAATTACCAAAGAAAAGATGAAACCGCTAAAACACACTGTTTTTCATCAATAATCTTGCACGAATGCACCGAAAGTGCTTGCGTCAAATCATGATCGAGGAGTGAGGGAACAGGCCGACTATGCAGGGCTGGGGTATTATTGGCGCCGCCTTTCTATATTTGCTGCTGCTTTTTGCAGTTGCCAGCATCGGCGACCGGCGCACGTCGCGCTGGAACAGTGCTCCGCGCCCCTACATCTATGCGCTCAGTCTGGCCGTTTACTGCACCTCCTGGACCTTCTTCGGCTCTGTCGGCTTATCGGCTCAGCGCGGTCTTGAGTTCCTTGGAATCTATATCGGCCCCATTCTCGTCTTTACGCTCGGCAACCGGCTGCTGCGGCATATCGTGCGACTGGCGAAATCCGAGCACATCACGTCAATTGCTGATTTTCTCGCTGCCCGCTACGGCAAGAGCTTCGGTGTAGCCTCTCTTGCGACCTGCATCGCAGCCGTCGGCTCGATCCCCTATATCGCGCTGCAGCTCAAAGCCGTTTCTGGCAGTGTCGGTCTTGTCATGGAGCATTACGGATCAGCCGTCGATCCGTCGGTATTCATATTCGGTGACATCTCCCTCCCCGTTGCCGCTGTGCTCGCTGTCTTTGCGATCCTCTTCGGCACCCGCCATACCGACGCCACGGAACATCAGAACGGCCTTATTTTGGCTGTGGCTCTGGAATCCGTCATCAAGCTTTGCGCCTTCCTGACCGTTGGCTTTGCCTGCACCTTCTTTCTGTTCGGCGCCCCATCGCAACTGATCAATCAGATATCCCAATCACCAGAAGCGCTGGAAGCGTTCCACTATCAGACATCCATCGGCACATGGATCGTACAAAGCGCACTTAGTGCCGCCGCCATCATCATGCTGCCGCGACAATTCCATGTGACCGTGGTGGAAAGCCGGAGTGAAAAGGAACTGCGAACAGCCTCCTGGCTCTTCCCGCTTTATCTGGTCCTCATCAATATCTTCGTCTTTCCCATCGCGCTGATTGGCGTGATGACGCTCGGAGGCAATGTCAGCGGAGATTTGTACGTTCTGGCTTTGCCGCTGGCGGCAGGCGCTCATTGGCTCGCACTGGTGGCTTTTCTCGGCGGATTGTCAGCGGCAACGGCGATGGTCATCGTCGCCTGCGTTGCGCTTTCGATCATGATCTCAAACCATCTGGTGTTGCCGCTCTTCATCCGGCGTCTCGCGAAGCAACATGCCGCCGAACAGCGAGACCTGACCAAAGTCATTCTGAACACACGTCGCCTCACCATTATCGGCATTCTGGCATTCGCATTCGCCTATTATCGGTTTACCTCCAACAACATCCATCTTGCTTCGATCGGCTTCGTTTCCTTTGCTGCAATTGCCCAGTTTGTTCCGGCTTTCATCGGCGGATTGTTCTGGCGCAATGCGAATGGGCGCGGTGCCATGCTGGGTCTGTCAGCGGGATTTCTAGTCTGGGCCTACACATTGCTGCTGCCAACGATGGCGCCGGAAAATGCTGCCATTCTGCGCGACGGCTTCCTTGGCTTTACGGCGCTACGTCCCGAAGCGCTTTTCGGAACCAACGCTCTCCCGCTGACCAATGGCGTGATGTGGAGCCTTGCAGCCAATACGCTCTTCTACATCCTTGGTTCCCTTTCACGAACCTCGACACCGCTCGAACGCATTCAGGCAAGCATCTTCCTGCCGCGTTATTTCATCGGCACGCCGACGCTCAAGCGCTTCCGCACAACCGTCACTGTTGCCGAACTGAAAGCCACCATGGCGCGCTATCTCGGTGCGGAACGTGTCGAGCGCGCCTTTCTGCGCTTTGAAGGAAGGGAACAGAGGCGGCTTGATCCGGGCATGACTGTCGACACACCGCTCATCCGTCATGCGGAGCAGCTGCTCGGCACAGCCGTCGGCTCGGCATCGGCGCGCCTTGTACTGTCACTGCTTTTGCAGAAGAGCGATGCATCAGGACGTGACGCGCGACAGCTCCTTGACGATGCTTCGACCGCCTTGCAGCAAAACCGCAATCTGCTGCAAACGGCCCTCGATCAGATGGAACAGGGAATTACCGTTTTAGACAAGGATCTGAGGCTGACTTTCTGGAACCGGCAGTTCCGCAAGCTTTTCGATCTCCCAGATGAAGTGATGCAGGTCGGGATACCCGTTTCGGAAATCGTGGAACAGCTGCACAGCCGCGGCGATATATCGTTCAACGCGCAGAACGGGGTCATCCGCTCGCTCGCAGCTGTGCGCCAGCCATGGCGCATCGACATGAAATCGACGGGCAAGGTGCTGGAAATTCAATCCAACCCGATGCCGGATGGCGGAATTGTCGCGACATATACCGATATCACGGCAGCAGTCGAAGCCGACGTCACGCGCCAGAAGGCAGCGGAAATGCTGGAGCAGCGCGTGGCGGATCGCACGGCAGAACTGACCCGCGTCAACCAGCAGCTCGCCAAGGCCCAGACGGCAGCAGAAGAGGCCAATCAGGGAAAGACACGCTTTCTGGCAGCAGCCGGTCATGACATTCTGCAACCTCTCAACGCAGCGCGATTGTATAGTACGGCGCTTGCCGAAAAACTCGGACGCTCCGAAACGAGCGAATTCGCACGTAATATCGATTCCTCGCTGGAGGCCGTGGAAGCCATTCTGGGTATGGTGCTGGATATTTCCCGACTGGACACCGGGTCACTCAAGCCTGACCTCTCGGTGTTTCACCTCGACAAGCTGATGAGCCAGATTGCTACCGATTTTACGCCTCTTGCAGCCGCCAAAGGGCTGAAGTTGCGCGTTGTGCCGTCGAGCATCGTTGTCAAAACGGACCGCAATATGCTTCGCCGCCTGATCCAGAACCTTGTTTCCAACTCGATCAAATATAGCCGCAAGGGTGGTATTCTGCTCGGCGTTCGGCGTCGTGGTTCCTTTGTGGAGTTGCAGGTGTTCGATACCGGCATCGGCATTCCATCGCAAAAGCTGAAACTTGTCTTCCGGGAGTTCACGCGACTGGATGAGGGGATGCGGGAAGCGGAAGGGCTTGGCCTCGGCCTTTCCATTGTCGACCGCATCGCAAGGCTGCTGTCGCTGCCGCTGTCCCTGACTTCGACGCCCGATAAGGGAACCATGTTCACCCTGCGCATTCCTGTTTCACAGGAAAAAGTGCCCGCCGATGACGTGAAGAGCCGCCGCGGCCTGCAGAAAGCGCTGGAACTGACCGGGCTCGATGTTCTCTGCATCGATAATGACGCCAGCATCCTGTCCGGAATGGAAACGCTGCTTCGCGGGTGGGGATGCCATGTAACGACGTTGCGCAGTGGAGCAGCGTTGAAGAACTATTGTGCCGACCACTCCACACCGCCCGATGTGATCGTCGCAGATTATCATCTTCTACACGAAAACGGCCTCGATATGATCGGCTTTGCACGCGAGACGTTTCAGGTGGAAATACCCGCCGTCCTGCTGACAGCCGATCGTTCCAAGGAAGTCCGCCAGCGCGCTGAAGACGAGAACGTCACAGTTTTGCACAAGCCACTTCGGCCCGCCGCATTGCGTTCCCTTCTATCGCATTTTTATCATGCGAGGCAGGATAATAGGTCAGCGCAGAACGCCGCTCAGTAGTTGACCGTCATTCAATCCGTGCTCAGGGCATCATTGCCGATGCGTGACAGAAGAATGACCGCCTGCGTGCGGCTGTCGACCCCAAGTTTCTGCAGCACCGCCGAAACATGCGCCTTGACCGTGGCTTCCGACACGCCAAGCTCATAGGCAATCTGCTTGTTCAGCAGACCCTCGGCAAGCATGGTCAACACACGCGTCTGCTGCGGCGTCAATGTACGCAGTCGCGCAATGAGAGCCTCAATTTCAGGGTCGTGCGGATGATCCAGCTCAATATCGGCAGGTGTCCAGATATCGCCAGCCAGAACGGCACGCACGGCCTCGCCAATGGTCTCCATGCTGGCGGATTTCGAGATGAAACCGGAAGCGCCGAGCTCGACAGCATGACGGATTGTGGCGGCATCGTCAGTCGCCGAGACGATGATAACCGGAAGCGCCGGTTGCAAGGCCTTCAACGTCACCAGACCGGAAAGCCCGGTTCCTCCCGGCATCGTCAAATCCAACAGTAGAAGATCGATATCTTCTCGTTCGCCGACCAGTTTCTTGACGGCGTCAAAATCGCCGACTTCGATGATTTCAACACTCTGCGACTGTCCCGAAAGGACCTGCCTGAGTGCGCCCCGGAAAAGCGGGTGATCGTCAGCAATGATGAAATGCATGTGCCTCGCGCGCCATTGTTTCAGGTCTCCTCCCCTCGCGGTGCAGGCCAATCAGCCAACCACTCCGTTTTATGCCGTTTTTTGGCTTGGGCAACCAAAATTCACGTTGCTAACCCGTTTTCACAATACGCATTGCCGCCATCTGGCCGCATTGTATGTTAGGCTGGTGTCGAAAATAACATAAGAGCGGCCCGACCAGCCTAATGGAAGGGAACCAAAAAGGCATTTCATGACGCGCAATACGCTTTATCCAGAAATCCAACCGTTCAAGGAAGAGATGCTTCAGGTTTCTCCGCTGCATCGAATCCATGTCGAGCAATGCGGCAACCCGGACGGCAAGCCGGTCATCATGATCCATGGCGGCCCCGGCGGCGGCATCACACCGACCATGCGCCGTCTGCACGACCCGGAGCGCTATCGCATCATCCTGTTCGACCAGCGCGGATGCGGTCGTTCGACCCCGCATGCGGAACTGCGTGAAAACACGACATGGGACCTTGTGGCGGATATGGAACATATTCGCGCGCATCTCGGCATCGAGAAGTGGCAGGTCTTCGGCGGCTCCTGGGGATCGACCCTTGGCCTTGCCTATGCGCAATCCCATCCGGATCGCGTGGCCGAGCTTGTTCTGCGCGGCATCTTCATGATCCGTCGTTTTGAAGTCGACTGGATGTATTCCAACGGCGCAAGCATTCTATTTCCGGACCATTTCGAGGCTTATCAGGAGCATATCCCGGAAGCCGAGCGCAGCGATATGATCGCCGCTTATTACAAGCGCCTGACTGATCGTGACCCGCAGGTGCAGCTTGAAGCAGCGCGACGTTGGGCGCGCTGGGAAGGCTCGGTCATTTCGCTTCTGCCCGACCCGGCCCGCGTCGACGCCTTTGGCGAAGATCAGTACGCGATCGCCTTTGCGCGTATCGAATGCCACTATTTCCAGAATCGCGGCTTCCTCGATTCCGATGACCAGCTTCTGCGCAATGTCGATCGCATCCGGCATATTCCTGGTGTGATCGTGCATGGCCGCTATGATGTCTGCACGCCGTTTATCAATGCCTGGCAGTTGAAGAAGATGTGGCCCGAAGCCGATCTCAGAACCGTCGAGGATGCAGGGCACGCCGTCACAGAGCCCGGCATCACCCATGAACTGATCGAAGCGACAAAGCGTTTCGCTCAATAGAGCGGAAAGCATTCACATTCGTTCGCGCTTCCGCTCTATCTGTTTGTTTTTACGCATTATCCTACGCAAAACCGCTTCGTACTTTTGTTGGAAATGCTCTAATGAAAAGGCGCCGCATGGCGCCTTTTTTCTTTATCGTCAGGTCCGACCGCCCGGCGCAGTTTCTTTGTTCGGGCTTTCCGGCTCGCTGTCGAAACTTTTCGCAATATCCATGAAGCGACGCATGAAGCGTTCCATATAGCTCATGGACTGCTCGAATTCCTGCTCGGTCGGCAGGCCAGAAGCGGCACTTCCGCCCTTCCCCTCAAGAGCGGACACCTTGTCTTCAAGCTTCTCTAGACGATCCTGCAAGTCGGCAATGTCGTTCTCATAAGCTTCGCGATCTTCGGTCGCCATCTTGCAGACGAGTTGTCCCTGCTGCTCCGTGCAGGTCGAGAGCGCCCCGGTTCGTGTATCCAGGCGGACATAACCGGTTTCCGTGCCTTCCAGCCGATAACGCCCGTTTTCCTGCGCAAATGCAACACTTGGAGCAAGCGCTGAACCGAGAAGAGCAACAGCAGCCAGATTACGAACCATCAGTGTCTTTCTGTTCAACATAATGCAATTCCCTTCAGCTTCTCTTTGAAATGTCCCCATCATATGGGACGTTTACGACGAAAATCGAACATGCGGGACTTTGATTTCCGAAGAATTTCGGTCTAGAGAGCAGCTATGACCAATGAGATCATCTATAAGATCGCTCCGCGCGACCTTTGGGCACAAGCAGAACAGGCTGGTAGTTTTACCGGGGCTCCGGTTGATATTGCCGACGGCTATATCCATTTCTCTACTGCAACACAGGTGCGGGAAACGGCAGCCAAGCATTTTGCGGGCCAACAGGATTTGCTTCTGATCAGTGTGAACGCTTCCGCGCTTGGAGCAGCATTGAAATTTGAAGTTTCACGCGGCGGAGCCCTGTTTCCTCATCTTTACGGCGAGCTGCCGCTTGCAGCTGTTTTGAAGGTTGAACCCTTGCCACTGGGCGATGATGGTCTTCACATTTTTCCGGAGCTGGAAGATTAATGAGCGGGCTTTTTGAAACTCTCGGGCGACGTGCCCTCTTTGCCTTTGATGCGGAACAGGCACACGGCCTTTCCATCGCTGGCCTGAAGACAGGTCTTGTCACCTGCGGCGCGCCAAACGATCCGGCTCTTTCCGTCAAGGTTGCCGGCCTGCAGTTTCCAAATCCGCTCGGCATGGCGGCGGGTTATGACAAGAACGCCGAAGTCCCGGATGCATTGCTGAAACTGGGCTTCGGCTTCACCGAAATCGGCACCATCACACCGCGCCCCCAAAGCGGCAATCCACGCCCGCGCATTTTCCGCCTCGTTGAAGATAGAGCGGTTATCAATCGTCTTGGCTTCAACAATGAAGGCCATGATGCGGCGTTTAAGCGCCTGTCGCAACGTGCAGGCAAGAGCGGTATCGTGGGCGTCAATATCGGCGCCAACAAGGATGCCGAAGACCGCATCGCCGATTATGTTGCCGGTATTCGCCGCTTCTATCAGCTGGCACGTTATTTCACGGTCAACATCTCTTCGCCCAACACTCCGGGTCTGCGCAATCTTCAGGCTCGCGACAGCCTGCGTGAATTGTTGAGCCGGGTACTGGAAGCCCGAAACGAAGAAGGCAAGATGTGCACGCTGAAGCGTCCGGTTTTCCTCAAGATCGCGCCCGATCTGACCAATGAAGAACTGGACGATATAGCCGCCGAGGCAACCGAACAGAAGCTGGACGGCATCATCATATCCAATACGACACTTTCACGCGCCGGACTGAAAAGCGCAGAAAATCGTGATGAAACAGGTGGGCTTTCCGGTGCCCCACTTTTCGACCGTTCCACCATCGTCCTTGCCCGGATGCGCGAGCGCGTCGGTCCTGACATGCCGCTGATCGGTGTCGGCGGCGTGGATAGCGCCGAGACAGCGCTGACGAAGATCAAGGCAGGCGCCGATCTCATCCAGCTTTATACGGGCCTGATCTATCGCGGCCCGAACCTGCCTGCTGAAATCGTGCGCGGCCTGTCCGCCGCTGTAAAACGTGAGGGCGTTACCAACATCGCCGCACTGCGCGACCGGGACACCAAAGACTGGGCCCGGCGCGAACTGTCTGCATGATCAAGCGATGAATTCTGTACGATAGCGTCGCGGAAGAATCGCCAGAAGCGTAACGCCGCGGATAGACAGAAACAGATTGAGAGCCAGCCAAAGCCCGTGATTGCCCATCACGGGCTTTGCCGCATAAAGAACAACCATAAAGAGTGCGAGCGACAGAAACATCATGTTGCGCATGTCGCGCGACCATGTGGCGCCGATATAGACCCCGTCCATATGGAAGGCCAGCAGCCCCGTAATGCCTGTCAGCGCCGCCCATGGCAGATATTTCAAAGCCTCGGCATGAACGTCTTCCGCCTTGGACAGAAGCCCAATGATGGCATCGCCGAACACCAGCAGGAAAAAGGCGATGATGCTCGCCATGACCAGCCCCCACACGAAAGTGAGCTTGGCACCCCGCACAAAGGCCGGGCTGTAACGCGCTCCGATCGACCGGCCGACAATCTGTTCGGCAGCCGCCGCCATGCCGTCCAGAAAGAAACCGGCAACGAGAAAGAAGTTCAACAAGACGGCATTGGCCGCAAGCGTGACCGTCCCAAGGTCGGATCCCGCCCGCGTAAAAAACGCGAAGGCAGTCAGAAGCAGGAACGAACGGATCATGATGTCGCGATTGACCGCGAACATGCGCAAAATTCCTTGCTTCTGAAAGATGCGTGCCCGGTTCGGACGCAGGGATGCATCCTTGCGGAAATGCCTCAGCACGATGAACATGCCGACGAGAGCGGCAACCGTTTCACCAGTCACTGTCGCCCAGGCAACCCCCGTGACGCCCCAGCCCATTTCAAGACCGAGGATGATGCAGAGCACTATATTGATGCCATTGAGCAGCACTTGAAGACCGAGACCGACAAGGCCCTGTCCGCGGCCAAGAACCAGCCCGAGGATCGAATAATTGATCAGCGCAACCGGTGCCGACAACATGCGGATCGACACATAGGTCGCCATGGCTTCCTGCGTGGCGGAAGTTGGATGCATGAAAGTGGACGAGACAGCGATGATGATCGGCAGGCACAGGATCATCAGACTGCCGGCTACCACCGCGATAATGATTGCGCGCCAGAAGATCGCCTGTTCTTCCACTGCATCTTCCGCACCCACGGCCTGCGCCACAAGTCCAGTCGTGCCGGAGCGGAGGAAGTTGAACATCGATAGCAGGAAGTCAAATACCAGCGCGCCGATCGCCAGACCGCCGATCAGCTCGGCCTGTCCCATCTGGCCGACAACGCCCATGTCCACAAGTCCGAGAAGCGGCGTCGTGATTGCAGCAAGCGTCATGGGAATGGCGATCAGCATCACCATCCGGTGCGTTACGTCGAACGGCCTTGTTACGCCACCAACACGTTGCAGCGACTGATCCATAATGCTTGTCCCGAATGCATTCCCTCTGATGAAGATCATCTACTCTGGAATCAATCGAAACTACAGATAATTCGGCCACCGCATTGTCGCAGTTCCTGACAGCGAACTGTCAGGAGAAACAGCAATGTTAAAGACCCAACATCATGGCCCAATATATGTAAGTGGGTTTGTTTTCAGGCGTAGCCCAGGCAAGGCCATAATGCTCGAATGTCGGATCGAGCATGTTCTTGCGATGGCCCGGCGATTTCATCCATGCGTCGAAGACGGCTTGGGTATCACGCTGTCCCGAGGCCACGTTTTCGGCGGCTGGTCCGCGGATACCCGCCTGGCGCAGTCGCGCGACGAAGCCATTGCCCCAACCGACGCTGTGGCCGATCTTTCCGTAACTCGCCATACGCCTTGCTTGATAAAGCGCGGCTTGCTCGAGCTTGGAATCGGTCGCCATCAAAGGCAGACCATTTGCCTTGCGAATAGCGTTGAAAATCGGGGTGGGATCATTGTCTCCGGCAGCCAGCGCCATGTTCAATGGCACGACCGACACCGCCAGCGCCCCACCGGCGAGGACCAGAAAGCCGCGCCGGTTAAGTGTTAATCCTTGTTTTTGCTGCATTGCCTGTCTGAGCTATCCAATTACCGAATTGAGTTCATTTCCGGTAGCTGAGGATACGGAGCAAAATAAAGGCAGGAATGACGACAGCCGCCCCAAGGATCAGATAATCGACAAAACCTGAGATTGCCGAAAAGCCCATATTCCACAGGCGCAGGAAGAAATCGCGAATGCCATAGAAAATATCATAAGGCGTCCAGTGAAACGCGCTCATGACCACGCCGACGACCAGCGAGATCAGCACCAGCTTGATCAGGACACGGGCGGGGGTATCGCCAAGAAAACGGTTCACACCATCCGACATGCAAATCTCCTGAGTGGTTATTGGTCAAAGCGACAGATTCATCGCGCAAGAAATAGGCTGTCCGTGCAGCCTTCGCAAGTTCCACACTCGTTTATCGCTGTTTGCGGTAATCTCGCGGAGCTTTCTGTTTTTGCCGCGAAAATGAACGGTTCATGCTGCGCGTATCGGTGAAACCGCTTGCAACGGCCACTTCCAGCAGGGACAGACCTGTTTCGGATAAAAGTTCCTTGGCCTTTTTAACCCGAAGTTCTTCGCGAACCTCGAATGCCGTTCGCTCAAGGGCAAGTTTGAAACCACGCTCCATCTGGCGGACAGAAATTCCCAATCGTCGCGCGACATCGATCATCGGCACCGGGTCTTCCAGCGTTTCCTCAAAAATACGGATCGCCTTGCGGATCATCGGCGAGCGTACACCGTTGAAACTCAGAGCGGGTTGTTCGGAACGTACAAGCTCATAAGGGATCATGAGGATGGATGCGCTCTTGCGCGCCAATTCCTCGGAAATCTCGTTCTGTATGATTGAAAGCGCCAGCGACGCCGTACCAAGCCCGCCAGCACAGGTGAAATGTCTTCCGCTGCGGTGAAACAGGCTGGTCGTATCGGCTGTATAACCGTCGAAAAGCTCCAGAAAATCGTCACGATGGAACCAGCTGACGCAGCAATTGCGGTCCGGCAGAAGATCGGCCTCCGCCAGCAGAAAGGCGGCAGTACAAAGACCGACTACGGTCTTGCCGCGCCGGTCCGCACGCTTGATGATATCGATCAGTGCCTGCTGCCTCGGCCGATACTGTGCAAGCAGCCCGCCGACAACGGCAACATAATCACAATCGTCGAGTTCTCCCATGGGGGCCGTCGGCTCGATCACCATGCCGGAGCTGGAGGTTACGGGGTCTCCTGATAGCGCGCAGATTTTCCATGCGCAGCGTATCTGACGGCTCTTGTCGCGATCATCGGCAGCAAGGCGAAAAGGATCGAGGAAAAGGCTGAGCGCACTCAGCGTAAAGCCCGGTAGCGCAACAATGCCGACCGATAGCCTGCGCTGCGGGGCATCCGTTGTCGCTTGAAGCTTCCCGTCCTGATCCCGTTCGATTCCAGTTGTCACTTAGGTCGGTCTCCTCCACCCAGAACTATATCTGCTCGGAGGAGGCTAATACAGTCAACGAAAATGCTTGGAAAGCTTCAACTGCTGCGCCTGATAGTTGGAGCCGAGGTCGACACCGTAAAGCGCAGATGGGCGGTGCAGCATGTGTTCGTAAACCAGACGCCCGACGATCTGCCCGTGCTCCAGAATGAACGGAACCTCATGGCTGCGAACTTCCAGAACGGCGCGGCTGCCGGTTCCACCCGCAGCGCTGTGCCCGAAACCCGGATCGAAGAAGCCTGCATAGTGAACTCGGAATTCGCCAACCAGCGGATCAAACGGCGTCATTTCCGCCGCATAAAGCGGGGGAACATGCACGGCCTCGCGTGAGACGAGAATATAGAATTCATCCGGATCCAACACGAGTTCGCGCGCGCCGCGATCATAGATCGGTTCCCAAAAGTCGAGAACGTCGTGCGCTGCGCGCTTGTCCACATCGACCACAGCCGTATGGTGCTTGCCGCGATAGCCGATCAGCCGGTCAGGACCGCCCGAAAGATCGACCGAAAGGGCGATGCCGCCGCCGGAGATATTCGGCATTTCCGCAGCAACCAGTGTTTCGGCATGATGCAGTGCGGCGAGTTCAGCTTCGTCGAGCTGGGCCCGCCCCTTGCGGAAGCGTATCTGCGACAGGCGCGATCCCGTGCGCACGACGATCGGGAATGTGCGTGGGCTGACTTCCAGATAAAGCGGGCCATTATATCCCGCAGGCACCTTGTCGAATTCCTGCGCTCCGTCCGCGATAACGCGGGTGAAGATATCGAGGCGTCCCGTTGAACTTTTCGGGTTTGCCGATGCCGACAGGTCCGCCGACAGCGCCAGCCCTTCGAGGAGCGGAACGATATAAACGCAGCCGGTCTCAAGAACTGCCCCTGCGGTCAGGTCGATCTCGTGCAGTTTCAGTCGTTCCAGCTTTTCCAGGACCGGTGTGCCTGGCCCCGGCATGAAGGAGGCGCGGACACGATAGGCCTTTGCGCCAAGCCTCAGATCGAGGCTTGCAGGCTGTATCTGATCGGGATCAAGAGGGCGTGGAGACGCCAGCAAACCGCTTTCAAACAGCGCGGAAATATCCGCATCCGCCAGAATTCCAGCATCTTTCTGCATCATTACCCCGATACTCCGTAGCCTAAAGCACGTCGTGCTTTATCGTGTTCAAGCGACATGCTTTAATCTCTTGTTTTCACGCATGTCTTTATCCCGAAACCGGTTCCCACTTTCGGGAGACATGCTGTAAGCATTGCTTGACAAAGACCATTGACTGCTCGCGGCGTCAATGCCAACCCTTCCAGCAGCTAGAAACCGGGTTTTCCGCAGGAATCCAAGCATTATCACGGCATGCGGGATGCGCTTTTCCCGAAAAGGGGCGGTTTCGGCATTGACGGCTCTACTCAACAGGCATAATGAAAATGTGTTCCGTGGTGATTTGGCCGGCCGGCTTGCAGCCACGTTAAAGAATTCGCTAAAAAAGGCCGCGGTTCGTTACCGGCCTTTTGCGTGTTCGCAAGGCCGGTTTTTTATTGGCCGCCGAGGCTCGACTATCCTGCCCCGGCCGACCAGCTTTCGACAGGTTGGAAAAATGACGACTGAGAATACCCGCAAGTTTCGCCCTGCAACTGAGCTCGTGCATGCCGGATCGTTGCGTTCCGGATTTGCCGAAATGTCAGAAGCAATGTTCCTGACACAGGGCTTCCTCTATCCGAATGCCGAAGCCGCCGAAGCGCGCTTCAAGGGCGAGGATCCGGGTTTCATCTATTCGCGTTATGCCAACCCGACCACCGACATGTTCGAAAAACGCATGTGCGCGCTGGAAGGCGCCGAAGAAGCCCGTGCAACCGCATCCGGCATGGCGGCGGTCGCAGCTGCGATCCTGTGTCAGGTGCAGGCGGGCGATCACGTGATTTCTGCCCGCGCCGTTTTCGGCTCCTGTCGCTACATCGTAGAGACTATCTTGCCGAAATATGGCGTCGAAATCTCGATTATCGACGGCTCCGATATTGAAAACTGGAAAGCGGCTGTTCGCCCGAACACCAAGGTCATGTTCCTTGAAAGCCCGTCCAATCCGACGCTCGAAATCATCGACATTGCTGCCGTTGCACAGGTCGCCAATGAAGCGGGCGCCAAACTGATCGTCGACAACGTTTTTGCCACACCACTTTTCCAGAAGCCTCTGGAGCTGGGCGCGCATATCGTCGTTTACTCTGCGACCAAGCATATCGACGGTCAGGGACGCTGCCTTGGTGGTGTAGTCCTCTCCGACCGCGAATGGATTGAAAACACCCTGCAGGATTATTTCCGTCACACCGGTCCGGGGCTCAGCCCATTCAACGCGTGGATCATGCTGAAGGGTCTTGAAACACTGGCCGTGCGCGTGCGCCAGCAGACGCTATCGGCGACTGCGGTTGCCGACTTCCTCGCAAACAAACCGGGCGTGAAGCGCGTGATCTATCCGGGACGGGCAGACCATCCGCAGGCCGACATCATCGCCAAGCAGATGACCGGCGGCTCGACCCTCATTGCTTTGGAACTTGACGGCGGCAAGGAAGCAGCCTTCAAGTTCCAGAACGCGTTGCAGGTTTTCAGCATCTCCAACAATCTGGGTGACGCAAAAAGCCTGATTACTCACCCGGCAACCACGACGCACAAGAACCTCAGCGACGAGGCGAAAGCTGAACTCGCTATCTCGGACGGCCTCCTGCGTATCTCGGTTGGCCTCGAAGATACGGATGATCTCGTCGAGGATGTAGAAGAAGCGCTGAAGGCCGCGCGCTAAGCAAACACATAGCTATATTGTGGCATTTAGGCTGCAAACAAAGGCTAAAACTGAGCATTTGCCGGAACATTTCGGCAAATGCCGTTCATTTGACGTGCCGAATTGTTGACCTCCCCCGCAACTTTAGCGATAGGTGGGGCGAACAACGGTGCCCATGAACAGAATCGGCAAACCGTTCAATGCAAAGCATCATTGCGATCCGGTTTTATCTGATCTCAAGGTGCCAAGGCCGATGTGAATGTAGGGCGGGTGCGCATGTACAGAGCGGTAACGCGGGGGATCGAAGTTTCGGTCGAACCTTTCTATTTGGAAGACCAGTCCGAGCCCGAAGAAAACCGTTATGTCTGGGGCTATCGTATAACGATTGCCAACAACTCCACGGAAACCGTACAGCTTCGTTCGCGTTACTGGCAGATTACCGATGCGAACGGGTATGTCGAGGAAGTGCGCGGGCCGGGCGTGGTCGGCGAACAACCAACACTCGAACCAGGCGACTCTTTTCAATACTCATCGGGCTGCCCGTTGACCACTACATCGGGCGTCATGGTCGGGCGCTATCAGATGCAGGGCAACGGCGGCAGTTTGTTCGAAGTCGATATACCCGCTTTCTCGCTGGATATTCCGGAACAAAGGCGAACTTTAAATTAGGTTGGTCATAAAAAATGGCTCGCCACCAGTGGTAACAAGCCATTTTCTCAGCTGTAATAAAGCCTAGGACTTTGGCGCGAATTCCGCCGGATCGAACTCATAGCGTTTCGAGCAGAACTCACAGGTCACGGAAATCTTGCCGTTGTCCGCACTCTCTGCAATTTCCTCGGCTGTAAAACCTGACAGCACACCGGAAATTTTGTCCCGCGAGCACGAACACTCGTCCAGCACAGGCACAGAGTCGAAGACGCGCACGCCGCGTTCATGGAACAGACGATAAAGCAGCCGCTCGGAGCCGACCTGCGGGTCCGTCAGTTCAGAACTTTCGATCGTTCCAACCAGCGAACGGGCTTCGTCCCATGCGTCGTCTTCGGGATGAAAGGCGACTTCGGCTTCATCCTCATCACCGCCTGGCAGGTCGGGGATGCGTGCACGCAGTTCGGATTCCGGCAGGAACTGAATGATCAGCCCGCCAGCACGCCACTGTTCCACTGGCTTACCATCAGCACCGCGTTCGACAAGCTTGGCAACGCTCAGTTTCAGATCAGTCGGAATCTGTTCCGACTGACGGAAATAGGTCGTGGCGATTTCTTCCAGCGTCGAACCATCAAGCGCAACAATGCCCTGATAGCGCTGAGTATAAGCGCCCTGATCCACCGTGAAGGCGAGTGTGCCCCGTCCAAGCAGTTCCTCGGGCTTCGTCTTGTGGGCGGCAACCGCCTCCTTTAACCGTTCCTCGTCGAAACGTGCATAGGCGCGCACCGAACGCGGCGTGCGGAAGTCGACCACCAGCATGTCGACGGGACCGTCGGACTGCGTCTGGAAGATGAACTTGCCTTCAAATTTGAGCGACGTGCCAAGCAATACGGTCAGCACCGTCGCTTCCGCCAGCAGGCGGGCCACTTCTTCCGGATAGTTATGGCGTTTCAGAATGCCGTCGATACTCGCGCCAAGCTGAACCGCGCGACCACGCACGTCGAGTCCTTCCACCTGAAAGGGCACAACGGCGTCATCGCCTGCGAAGTCGAAATCGCCCAGATTGACCTGGATGTTCTCGACTTCGGTATGCTCATTGCTGGTCTTGTCAGCCAAATTATGCTCCCAGATCGCGGCTTTGCAGACACCAGGCCAGAATGGCTTTCTGGGCATGGAGCCTGTTTTCCGCTTCATCGAATACGACCGATTGTGGTCCATCGATCACTTCATCCGTCACTTCCTCGCCGCGATGTGCAGGCAGGCAGTGCATGAAAAGCGCCTTCGGATCAGCTTTTGCCATCAGTCGCGCATTGACCTGATAGGGCATGAAAACGTTGTGGCCGCGGGCATGATCTTCCTGCCCCATCGAAACCCACGTATCGGTCACGATGCAATCTGCGCCGTTCGCCGCTCTTTCCGGATCGATGGTAGACATGATGCTCGCGCCATTCGCTTTCGCCCAATCGACATATTGCGACTTGGGTTCACTGCCTTCCGGCGTTGCGATATTGACGTTGAAATCAAAACGCGCCGCAGCTTCAACCAGCGAGTGGAGGACGTTGTTACCGTCCCCCATCCAGGCAAAAGTCTTGCCTTTGATCGGGCCGCGATGTTCCTCATATGTAAGAACGTCAGCCATGATTTGACAAGGGTGCGTATCGTCCGTCAGTGCATTGATAACCGGAACAGTTGCATATTCGGCAAGTTCCAGCATGCGTTCATGCGATGTGGTGCGGATCATGATCGCATCAACATAGCGCGACAGAACTTTCGCCGTATCGGCGATGGTTTCACTGCGCCCGAGCTGCATTTCCGAACCGGTCAGCATGATCGTCTCGCCGCCAAGCTGGCGCATGCCGACATCGAACGACACACGCGTGCGCGTGGAAGGCTTTTCGAAGATCATCGCAAGCACCTTGCCTGCGAACGGTCGTTCGATTTCTCCCGCCTTCAGGCGCGCCTTGCGCGCCTTGGCGTCTTCCATGATAGCGCGAAGTTCCGATGCCGGAACAGCAGAGAGGTCGATAAAGTGTTTGATCCCGTTATCGCTAGCCATGATATCACGCCGTCTTGCTGATCGGATTTGCAGTTGCGAGCCGTTCGACCGCCGTTTCAATGCGCTTCAGCGCTTCACGCGCTTCTTCCGGCGTCGTAACCAGCGGCGGAAGTAGACGAACGACATTGTCGCCAGCGCCGACGCTCAGGAAATGCTCGTCACGAAGGGCCTGAATGAGACTGGTATTCGGCACAACGCACTTGATGCCGATCAGCAGGCCGCGGCCACGGATTTCGGAAACAACACTTGGGTAGCGGTCAACGATGGAAGCAAGCCCCTGTTTCATGACCAGAGCGGTTGCCTGAACATTTTCGAGGAAACCGTCAGCCAGAACAACATCGAGCACGGCATTGCCGACGGCCATGGCCAGCGGGTTGCCGCCATAGGTCGTGCCGTGAACACCAGCCGTCATGCCCTTGGCCGCTTCTGCGGTCGCGAGACAAGCACCCATCGGGAAACCGCCGCCGATGCCCTTGGCCACAGCCATGATGTCCGGCTTGATACCAGCCCACTCATGCGCAAACAGCTTGCCCGTGCGGCCAACGCCGGTCTGCACTTCGTCGAGGATCAGCAGAAGACCCTTTTCATCACAGATCTGGCGCAGCATGCGCATGAATTCTTCAGGGAAACCGCGCAAACCGCCTTCGCCCTGCACGGGTTCAAGCAGGATCCCTGCAGTCTCATCGGTGATAGCGGCACGCAATGCCGCTTCATCACCGAACGGAACCTGATCAAAACCGTCGACCTTCGGGCCAAAGCCTTCGAGATATTTGGCCTGACCGCCAGCGGCAATCGTGGCCAGTGTGCGGCCATGGAAGGCGCCTTCAAAGGTCACAATGCGGTAGCGTTCCGGGTGACCGCTTACATATTGATAGCGGCGCGCGGTCTTGATCGCGCATTCAAGGGCTTCAGCGCCGGAGTTGGTGAAGAAGACCTTGTCGGCGAAAGTGCTCTCGACAAGACGCCGTCCTAGCTTCTCCTGCGCCGGAATTTCGTAGACATTCGACAGATGCCACAGCTTTTCCGCCTGGGTCTTCAGCGTTTCCACCAGATGTGGATGCGAATGGCCAAGCGAGTTCACAGCAATGCCGGCAGCAAAGTCGAGGTAACGTTCGCCGCTTTCGGTAATCAGCCAGATGCCCTCACCTCGCTCGAAGCGCAGCGCCGCACGATTATAGGTGTCGTAAAGCGGTTGCACGGTCGTAGCGTCGGTCATAGCGTCAGGCCTCCAAAGCCTTTTTTGCAGCTTGCACGGTCGCACCGGCAAAGCTGTGTTTCCCATAAACAGTCCTCAGGCACTCGAAACGGTTCCCACCTTTCGAAAAGCGCCCAATATTCCATCCCAGCTGCCGCGAAAATATAATGAGACATGAGGGAATGGCCCAGATAGCTCATGCTCCTCGCCTGAGCTTCCGGCAGAAATAAAAAACCGCCCTCAGGGCGGCATATTTATCTCGCGCGTATATTGGCGTTCACAAAAAAAATGTCAATCAAAGCAAGCAAGGTTTGCAGGCCATCTTTCGGCATGAGTTCATGCATTTTCTCGTTCTTGTAACATTCGCCGGTCGAAGGTGACTTTACGCGAGCATCCACACTCTATAGAGAAAGGCCTCTCCTCGGCTGAGGCTGCCAGACGGCATATCCGCTTCGCAAGTTCGCGATGTTCCATCCTGAAACAATCCGGGTTTTCAGTTCAGAACCAATTGCGTGCAAAATTTCGGCGCTGGATCAAAGAAAAACCGTCTTTGGCACCCAAGTTGGGGAAAACCATAAAAATGGAATCTGCCTGACAGGGCTATCCCTTGTCATGGAGTCGTTGGATATTGTAGTTTCTTTTTAGAGATTAAAGCTACATTTCGTGCGGCGGACCTAGTCACCCGGATAGATATGGTGTTTGCGCTTGGAGCAATCCGAGAACACTGGCGGATTCCGGATAACGAAAATGATTGGAGCCCAGGGCGATGAACTGGACAGACGAACGCGTCGAACTACTGAAGAAACTGTGGAGCGAAGGCTTGAGCGCAAGCCAGATCGCAGCACAGCTTGGCGGCGTGAGCCGTAATGCAGTGATCGGCAAAGTGCACCGTTTGAAGCTTTCGGGCCGTGGCAAAACCACGACCGCTGCTCCACGCAGCAAGAAGGTCAACACGGTTGCCGCAGCGCCACGTCCTGCAGCACAACATTCAACCGGCGTGCATACGACGACGATGCGCACGGCTACGGTCACCAAGACGGTTGGTGCTACTGCACTTCAGATGGACTACGCCGTAGACGTCGTTGCGGAAAGAGTGGTCAAGCCGGCTTCAGATGTAGTGGTGCCTATTTCGCGCCGTCTCTCACTGCTGCAGCTGAGCGAACGTACCTGCAAGTGGCCGATTGGCGACCCGCTGAACGAAGACTTTCATTTCTGCGGCCATGAATCCGGTGAATCGAGCCCATATTGCAGCTATCATTCGCGTCTGGCTTTCCAGCCGACTGCGGAACGCCGTCGGGCTCGTTAAGACGAATACGAGAATGAGATTATCGGGCCCCGAAGCGAAAGCTTCCGGGGCCTTTATTTTGGTCCACACACGCCTTGTCCCGAAAGCCACCCCACAATTTTCGGGGCGCGTTCTATTTCAAAGTGGACTTGTAAACTTCCAGCGTGCGGTCAGCGATCCCGCTCCAGCTGTAATCCCGCGCGATCCAGTCGATCATTTCTTGCGACTGCTTGCTGGTCAACGGGCTATCGATCTTCTGCCGCAGCGCATCCTTCAATGCATCGACATTGCCAAGCGGAAAGTAACTCTCCTCTGAAAGCCCCACTTCGACATTGGCAGTAATATCGCTTGCGAGTACGTTCAAGCCATACCCCATCGCCTCCAGCAGAGCGATCGGCATGCCCTCGTGGCTGGATGGCAGAACGAACAATGCCGCCTGACTGAACAAGGCTGACAGCTCTTCTCCCTGAAGTGCGCCCGTCAGCACGACACCTGGCACAGCATCAGCCCTTGCGCGGACGGCTCCGGCATATTCAGCGGTATATTCCGCCGAACCGATCAGAGCCAGTTTCAAAGAAGAATCGGAAAGTTTTGCAAAAGCCTCGATGAGATCGAGTTGACGTTTCTCTGGAACAATCCGTGCCACAAGAGCGATATACCGCTCCGGTAACAGGCCGTGCTTCTCCAACCACGTCTTGTCTCGGCAGGCAGGACGCAGCGTGACGCCGTTCGGGATAAATGTGATCGGCACATGGAAATGCTGTTGCATGGTTTGCGCGATGTCGTTGGACACAGCGATACGTGCATTTGCAAAACGCATCCCGCACCATTCGCCAAGCTTCAGCATCGTGCGCGCAAGACGCCCCCACTTCTGACGATTATAGTCAAATCCGTGGTGCGTCACGACCGTGCGCACCCCCAGCAGACGCGCCAGCGGAACAGCCAGAGCCGGACCGATTGCGTGAATGTGCAGAACATCCGGACGTTTGAACCCTGCCCGCAGCACGCCCAGAACCGTATGGACAATCGCCTCGAATTTCATGGAAGTCGGTGCCCAGATCGGCGTTACCCGCACACCCTCCCATACATAAGGCTGTTTCTTTTCAAGGTATGGGCGACGTCCGATGACCTCGACATCCCAGTCCTTTGTCACATAGAGCCGGGCGAGCTCCTCGACATGTTTTTCCACTCCGCCTTGTACGTTTGGAACACCGCGTAGACCCAGCATCATGACGCGAGGTCGTTTGTCGTTTCGGACCATCAAAGCGCCCCTAACTCGGCATAAAGTTCCAGCGTGCGGTTTCTGTATGCCTGTGGCGAGAATTCATTACCGGCCCAGACCCGGCCTACATTCCCCATCTTGCGCCGCGCCTGCGGAGATAATCCCGCAAACTCGCCAAGAACCCGGGCGAGATCATCTATATCGCCTGCACGGGAAACCATTCCGGTCTCACCTTCGATGATCATTTCGGGAATTCCACCAATGTCTGCGCCAATCACCGGCACCCCAAGCGCATAGGCTTCCAGAATACTGATCGGGGCATTTTCATACCATTCAGACGGAAGAACGAGCGCCTTTGCTTCTCCGATCAGCCTATGCAGTCGTTCACCCGAGACATAGCCTGCGAATGTGACATCGCCGCCCGCCTCAGTGGCAATCGCTTTCAGTGATTGTTCTTCAGGCCCGGTGCCTGCAATAACAAGTTTCTGCCTCGCAATCGCCGCTGCACGAATGAGGGTACCGATCCCCTTTTCCGGCGCCAGTCTTCCGACATAGGCGAAGTAATCGCTCTCATCTGCGTAAGGTTTCAGATCGTCCGTATGGGCGAAGTTGGGAATATAGACCAGCTTTTCTTCAGGCCAGCCCCATTCGGCAAGCTTGGCAATATAGAAGCGGCTCGGCACAACGATGCGGTCAAGCGTATTGCGGTAAAGACCAAGCATGCGATGAATGGCTGTTTCAACGAAAACCAGCCCGCTCAGCGCCGTGGAATCCTTGATGCATTTATGAAGCGCCACATTATAAATGCGCCCGCCCTTGCAGCGCTCGCAAATCTGGTTGTGTGACAGCATTTTATAGGCCGGACAGGCCAGCTTCAGGTCGTGGGCTGTCATGACCGTCGGGATACCCGCGTCCTTCAGAACCGGGAAAATCGACGGTGACAAATGATGATAGATATTATGTGCATGCGCGACATTCGGACGAAAACGTTCGATCAGCGCCTTGATCCGGTCGCGCGCTTCCCATGAATAGATGATCTTGCCCGCTTGCACGAACTTTGTGAGCGGGCTGCTTTCCCGGCCATACTCAATTTCCGAGACGAAATAGGAAGACCAGTCGGATGGGAAATTATCCGGATGCTGCATGGCAAAAGGTGCCGTTTGCCAGCCGATTTCAGAAAATAGTTTGATGTGGTCGAGAAAAACAGTTTCGGCGCCACCGCGCCGATAAAAGTAATTGTTGATCGCCAACAGGCGATGTTCTTTATCATTTAAATGCGTCAAGCAGCACCTCGTTGAGCACCAAGGCGCGCCAATGCTTCGCGGACAGAAAGAACAGCCGCCCCACTTTTCACCGCATGAGATACGAGGCGCTCAAAGGTTTCAGGCTTGCACCCGAACTCGGTCGGCGTATCGCTGACATCATGCGTATAGAAGACAAGCCAGCCGGGATTTGCATTCAGATCATCGATCCAGCGAGTCTGGCGCGCAGCGTCATCGTCAGGCTGCCTGATCTCCACCGCCTGCAGAAAGGCAAGGTCGATCATGCCGCGATTGATGCGGTTGCCACCTCCGCGGCATGTAGAGAAACGATCAGCAAAGAGCCGCCGCGACATCATGGAAGATGCGCAGTAGGGATAAGCGAAATTGCGCGCCTCGACACGATCAGGCTCGAACACATCGAGATAGGCGGTGTTGCGATCTAAATCGGCCACTATGTTCTGCGCCCCGACATAAGGAACCTTGAGATGATCATAGGTATGGCAACCCAATTCATGTCCGCGCTCGACCAGTTTCCGGCAGCCTTCCTGTGTGATCAGGTTCCTTTTGGCTTCTTTCGTACCAACCAGGTTGCCTGCAATATAGAAAGTGCCATGAACCCCATGCTTGTCGAGAATGGCAGCCCCGGCGCTTTCGGCCGTATCAGGCACATCGTCAAATGTGAAAGTGATGATCCGTTCATTCTTCGGCAGGCAGAATGGGCGCAATGGAAACCGACGGCTGATGCTGTCGTTCAGCCGTATAGCATACCATTCCAGGCGGCTGCGCGCCTTGTCGAGACTATCCATTTCCATCATTGCCCCAGCCCCCAAAAGCTGTTTCAGACGAGCTTTGCCTTTGCCTGCAAGCGCAATCCGAAGACAGCAACCATAATGCAGAACCACACCGCCCCACCGTTCTGAAAGAACGTGCTCTCCATACAAGACATATATAATCCGTAAAGCCAAAGGCGAATATAGAGGAGCGTTAATATAGGGTCGTTATCTGTGCTTTCCGCTTCCTTAATATACCGAAGCGGTAAGACCATTATCCAGATAAGCGTCAGAATTAAACCAATAATCCCAGCATTGATCATCATATCCAGAAAAGAATTATGTGCATTGAAGGCTGCAACCGCCCAGCTTGCGCCACCGCCACCTGCATAGACCATTTCCGGCGTTTTCCAGAACGAGTCCAGACCGTAGCCGAAAATCGGCTTTGCCGAGATTGCGGCGAATGCGAGTTTCCAGATGTCAGATCGATTTGTAAAGCTGGCGTCAACGCCCAGGCTTTGAACAAGCTCGCGCAAGGGATCGAAAACGGCCGCCCCGACAGCAATAATATTGAAAGCAGCGATCCCGCCGATAGCAATGAAAACACGTGTCCATTTCAGTCGCACAAACACCAGCGACATCACGACGATAAACGGCAACATGGCCGTCGATGTCTTGCCGCCCGTGTTAAGAACAAAGAACACGCAAAGGGCGACGATAAGCATACCCGTCTTCGGCAAGCCGGTTTTCCAGATATAGAGGCCGAAAAAGCTCATCAGCACCAGAGAGGCGGCGGCGGCATTCTTGTGTGGATAGTGGCCGCGCCATGCACCGGCCAGCATAGGTTCAATAACTTCAGTACCCTGATGAATAGCCCGTTGCGGCATAAAGATTACGCCGAAATAGGCAAACGCCAGTGTTATCAATGAACCGGCTGCCAGCAACCGTGCCATCTGGCGTTCGGATTGCGGCAACATGAGAAAGATGCTCGCATTCAACGCGGTCAGGATAGACAAGACCACTTTCTTGCTGGCGATCATCGGGTGAGCCGACAAAAGGGCCGTCATAAAGAGCCAGAAGAAAACCAGGCCAATCAGAACGCGCGGTTGCAGAATGGCACTGCGCATGGAGCTGCTCAGCGCGCAAACCAGAAAGCTGCCCGTCAGAAACAAGGTGACCAGCTGGTTGAGCGAGCTGGAATCTGCAGCTTTGGCTGTGACGCCGGTCACGGCACCAAGATCCGGATAGGGATTGGTGCCTATCCAGATGAATAAGAACATGCAGAGAAAGAGAGCGGCCCCGATAGCTGACGAGACTCGCGGTTGTATCTCCTCACGGTAATGAACCGATAGTTCAGCCAAGTCAGACCAGACCCTCACGGTTTCGACGCCATGCACCAAGATAGCCCAAACTGAGCGCGAGAACCACACCAAGGCCCATCCCGGCAATGCCACCCCCAGCACCAAGCACGACGGTCTTGGGTGGCCAGCTGCGACCAATCGGAGGAATGGCAGTCGAAATGATCCGGATATTGGTCGCATCGAGTTGCTGGCGCTGGCTCGTCTCCGATGAGCGGGTCAGGAACGTGTTGTAGATAGAGACCTTGGCGGCCATGTCGCGTTCGAGGTCCGACAGCTGGACTTGCGCGTCATTGTCGAGCGCAACAGCCGAACGTGCTGAAGCTGCCTGTGCGTTGAGAGCCGCTACAACGGCATTTGCCTGATCGAGGTCAACCTTGGCCGATTGCAGGATACGCGCCCGTTCCTGCGCCAGCTGCTGTTCCAGACCGGCAAGCTGGCGTTCCGTATTCATCAGTTCCGGATATCGCGGACCGTAGGTCATGGCGAGAGCATCGTAGCGCTGTTTCAGCGATGCATATTGTCCACGCAGGTTCGTCATCGTGGGCGATTGCAAGGTGCTTGCCGGACTAACGGCGCTGCCGGTATCCTTTGTCAGCTCCTGATAGCGCGTGCTTGCGTCGGCAACGCGCGCTTTGGCATCGACCAATTTAGAATTGATCTGCGTCATCGACTGGGTGCTGACGAGTTCGCCACCTGATGTTTGCAGGCCGTGCGCCCGGCGAAACGCCGAGACTTTTTCTTCCGCCTCAGTTGCCGCCTTCTGCAGAGAGGACAGACGTTCGGATAGGGCAGCGGCAGCACGTCCTGCGCCATCAGCATCTGCTTGCGCAACTTCCTCCTGGAAGGCGTTCGCCAGAGAATCTGCGACCTTTACCGATTTTTCGGGATTTTCCGTCCAGACCGCAATCGTAACCAGATAGGATCGTTCAGGACGCGTAACGTTGATCCGCTGCGACAGTGCACGTACAGCAGTCAGTGTATCATCTTTCGGACCCGCCGGTTTGCTGAGGCCAAGCATAGCCCTAACATCGAACGCTGGCGGAGGAGGCACAAACTCCTCATCCTCATTCAGCTTCAAGTCCGTCACGACCCGCCGGAGTACGTTGCCGGAAGTCAAGATGCGCATTTTGCTTTCGATGTCGAGAATCTGGCTGTCAGCCTGCAGGCTCTGGGCATAAACATCGTTGGGCAACAACTGGAGTCCAGACGGCGGAACCAGCAAATCCGTATAGGCTGTATAACGAGGCTTTGCCGTCATGCCGTAGGCGAGACCCGCCAAACCACCTATTATTGCGAGCGCTGCGATCAAAATCCACCGGGCACGCATCCAGGCGAGCGCCTCGAACAGGTCGAGTTCCGGCAGCATCAGTCCCTTGTTTGCAGGCGCAATGGTTTCAGTAACCTTTTCTTCTTCACGGACAACATACGTCTCGCGTCTGACTGCACGCAGCCGGTCATCGACGGATGCCAGATTTTCACTGGCAGTCTCTGTTACCCGTGCTTTCGAAGCGAGGTCGCGCAAGGTGTACATTAGTCGTCCCTAAGGTTCACTCAATAGCGCAAACATGGCGCTACTATTTTCCTTAGACTTAAAGATTAAAAAATTCGGTTAATGAAAGGCAATCATCTGCACGAGTGTCACCAAAATGCAAATGACGGTCATTTAGTCCTGCAGTTTGTGATAAATTTCGGTCGACATGCTTGGCACCTCATGTTCTTCGGGACTAAGAGAAAACAGTGCATATGCCTCATCATCAGAAGCTTTACGAAAAAGAAGCCTCTTCGCTGTCATAACCTTATCTTGAAGTTCCAAG
Organism: Brucella sp. GW823-FHT04E01; assembly: GCF_058796175.1. Classification (NCBI taxonomy): domain Bacteria; kingdom Pseudomonadati; phylum Pseudomonadota; class Alphaproteobacteria; order Hyphomicrobiales; family Brucellaceae; genus Brucella; species Brucella sp. GW823-FHT04E01. The sequence continues at coordinate 260,228 of NZ_JBXAIK010000004.1, forward strand.
CGCGCCTTTGATCCTCCAGAAGCACGCTGAGCCATAGCGGCCCGAAAACTCGGTATGAAAATTTGAAACGCCATTGGTCGACATTACTGTCCTACGCAGCTTCTAGCGGCAGCCTTTTTGCGGCAAACATCGCACAGCTTTTTACATTCGCTATTCTGGCACGCTATCTTGGCTCTCACGAGTTCGGTTTGTTCGTGACGGTGATGGCCGTTACCAGCATCGCCACCTTCATTTGCGGCCTGGGCGGAGCGGAATGCCTCGTACGTCGCGTGGCGCAGGATCGAGCGATCTATCCGGCAATGCTTGGCCACAATCTCATTTTGATCGCAGTTACAGGCGTTGTCCTCGTCGCCGCCGGAATGGTGATATTGCCGTTCTGGCTGAGTGGCTCTCCAGAATTTACAAACAACCTGTTTGGGCTTTTTCTGCTACTTGTCACCAATATTGTGTTGGTGCGCCTTATCCTGCTGGTCGAGCAAATTTACATTGCGCATACTGACTTCGTATCGGCCAATCTCTCCGTCGTCGGATTTGCCATTGCCCGCACCATTGGCGCGACAATCGCCTGCCTTGTGTTTGGCGTATCCACTGTTGTCGGATGGGCTTATTGGCAGTTCGGGGTTCATGTGCTGGTCGCCGTGGTTTATGCCTTGTTCCTGCGCAGACTCGGTCTTCCGCAATACACAATCGTGCGCGATGAACTGCGGCTCGGAGTGATGTTCGCATCACAGTTCATCTTCAAGGCGGTCCGCCAGAATGCCGACCTTCTGCTTCTCGGAACATTGGTAACTCCCAGCATTGTAGGCAGCTACGGCGTCACTCGTCGCATCATCGACAGCAGCACATTGACCGTCGAGGCGATGAACCGTCTCGTCTACCCGCATCTGGCCCGCGCCAGCGCAAACGGCATCCATCATGCGCTACCGATTACAATGCGCCTGCTCGGCGCCGCGATTGCAATCGGCATATTCACATCGCTGGCCGTCTTTATCATTGCGCCCTATCTGCCCTATCTCTTCGGCAGCGAATACGACACGCTGGTTTCCTTCTGCCGCACGCTTTGCTGGATCACGGTGTTTGTTGCTCTATGGTCGATAGCGGTGGATCTTCTGGGTGCAGCCAGCCAGCACAGCTATCGCACGGCGGTCCTGAACACAGGCAACATTCTTGGTGCACCGCTTCTGGCACTGGCCACCTGGTATGCGCCAATCACAGGAACTTTCGCAGCTATTTACGTAATCGAAATCAGTATTGTGTTGGCATCGTGGGGATGCGTTATCTACCTCGTTCGCCGGAGTCGTGACGCAGAAGAGAAAAAAGGCGGTTTCAAGCAGGCGGGGGCTTAGATGACGCGCATCTCTACACCAGCAAATGACATCAAGTCGCGACGTGTTCGCGCGATGCATATTGATGATATTCCTGCCGTCCGCACGCTGTTCCAGCGAGTTTTTCGTCCACACTCAAAGTCATGCAACAAGACTTTCGATCAGTATTTTCAGAAGTTCTTTTTTGAAAGCCCCTACTACGACCCTGCAATTGGCAGCGTGGTCCATGAGGACGAGCACGGTGAGATCGATAGCGCGATCTCGGTTCTGCCCATTCCCTATAGGGTCAATGGTCAATCGATCATGGGGCGATTGCTTTGCGCTTTCATGATGAAACCGGAAATGTCGCCACGCGGCGCCGCCGAATTGACACTCACTTTGCGTCCAAGTGAAAAGATACTCAACTTCACCGACAGTGCTGCGCCAGTAAGCCTCAAACATTCCGAAGCAATTGGGGGGATTACACTCGGCACACATGGACTCGGATGGACACGCATATTCCGGGCTGCCAGCTATGTGGCCAGTTACGTTGCAGAACGGCGTCCAATCCTCGGCGGATGGGCAACAAGCTCAGTAGGCAGAATGCTCAACCCGCTTTTTCCGATTCCTGCGATCATGAGAGCTGCCAAGCCCCGGGCGAATGTGAAGGAAATTGCGCAAGACGAAGCCATATCTCTTGTTCCAGGTTACCTGCAAAGCTATTTGGCACATCCAGCCTGGACAGAAAGCGACATCAACTGGCTGTTCCTGATGGCGTCCGACAATCAGGCTGCCGGTACCTTGCGTTTTTGTGCGATCAACGACCGCACCGGCAGTCCGAGCGGCTTTTTTTGTTACTACGTCCGCTCCAATGGCATTGCAGAAGTTCTGAACATCCTCGCCAAGGCCGGAATGGAAAAACATGCCGTCGATGCGATGCTGCTCCATCTGCAGGATGAAGGGCATGTCGCAGCGCAAGGCCGGGTCGATCCGCGTTATCTCAATGCGCTCTCACAACAGTCGATCATGTTCTTTCGTCTGAAAGCCAACGTTTGTGTAGCCACAGCAAACGCGGATATGCTGAACGCCGTTCAGCGTAATGATATCTTTATTGGCGGGCTCGCTGGCGAAAGCTGGAGCAGGCTGTCGACGGATTTCTATTGAGCTGCAAGCTTCCGTTCCAGCAAGAAGAACGTCGTCGGCCCTGCTTTGCCAGCTCCATTGTCCAGCCGGAAGGCAATGGGGCCAGACCCGACAGCTATCTTGTCATGAATCTTCCCATCAAGACCGACTGGCGAGAGTGTCCATGAAACAGTATTTCCTGCCAGTGTCACATCCACCCGGTTACGCAGCAGAGTGACTGGCAACCGTCCCCAATCCTCTATGATTTTCTCCGCCTTGTCGCGGAAGCGCATGTCGGTATTACGGGCATCACTGGCGAAAATTATCAGCAGCTTTTCACTGTCCTTCAATGGCTTCTCATCAATAGCCGAAACAGCAAACAAGCCCCTCTCCTCGGCATTGCCGAGGGATAGCTCACGCAAAGTCAGGCGGTCTTTCAGTTCAGCAAAGGCAATGGCCTCGGTCTTAGGCGTGACAACCTGCATCCGCAGCTTGTTACGGTCGAGCCGGATTTGACCAGTGGCGCTTTCAAACAGGCCTTGCGAGGGATTGGTCGCGTTGTCATCTGCAAGGAGACCCGCCGTTTTCAGACGCTGCAACACGTTATCGAGTGATACATTTCGATAATCGACCGCGACTTTTTTTTGTAGGCCTTGCGGCCAGGCCAGTTCTTTCGTGGCAAGACCGATCCCGCCAACAAGTGCCAGCGGTTTCAGTCGCGCCGATTCTCGAAACTCAAGCGATTCACCAAGGCTCGCCTCACCCTGCATCATGAACGGTAGATTGAAATCTGCAGTTTCGATGTCGCCTCGACGAAACAGGAGTGACGCCAGCGTTTCGCCCGCACGCGCGACAGGATCGACGGCAAAAGTGTAGGGAACGATACGTTGGCGGAATGGTGCTGCCTCATCAAATGCAAGCGTTAGCGGCCCCTGCCCATGGCGACAGATACCGTCCCAGCCCTGCAATGCGGCATAGGCCGGAAACACCAAACCCGCTTCATATCGATAGCGGTTCCAGAACAGATGCTCGTACTCGGTCACAAGAAAAGGCCGCCCGAGCCAGCGCCCGACAGCGATTTCACTGACATAGGAAGCAGCGTCGGCAATCGAACTCGTATGCTTGATTTCCGTTCCTGGGCTGAGGGTTCCGATCCAGTCATGATAGGTATTGGCAACCAACGCTTTCTGGCTCTGTCTTGAAAGAGCCGTCTGGACGGTGAACCAGTTGTTATAGGGGGCGACAAGACCGCGATAGCCAAGACCGCGTAGGCCCTGTTCCATCCGTTGCGCCAGTAAACGTTCACTTTCAACGAGGAAAGCCTGAAAATCCCGAAGCCGTCTCCCGCCGCCGCTACGGCTTTCAGGCAATTGGATGGTTTGTTGCTCCAGATTTTCGTTGGGAGCCAAACCACCCCATGCTCGTGACAAGGCAGCGGTATTCGCATAGCGCTTTTTCAGAAATGCATTGAACGCGGGACGATAGCCGGGCCAAAATGTGGTCCCGTCGTCATGCTCGTGCACAAAGCTTGTGAATTCGATACCATTTTCATTGAACGGAATGATCAGGGCGAGTGCGGGGTCTTCTAGAGGTGTGAGGCCTGTATAAGGATTGATCGTGGCGTAGACTTCTTTCTGGAAGCGCAGCCAGTGATCGAATGCTGCATCGTCCACATAGGTTCGGCGTTTCAGATTGCCTTCAAGTCCCCAACGATCAGTGTCCTTCCCGCCCAAGGCGCCGCTTTCGGAGGTAAGTCCGTCAATGATCCAGTAAATGCCTTCGCGTTTGAGCGCCGCCATCAGGTAACGCATCCGGTCGAGAGCTTCCGGACGAAAATCGAAATCGCGCTCCTGTCCAAGCATCAAGTCGGCATCAACAAAATGAAGTCGAGCTATATTGTAGCCGTGCAGGCGAAGCTGTCGCACATATCGATCAATGAAGGCATGATCTACCACGCCAGATGAGGGTGGCCCCCAGGCAATCGCGGCACACTGCAGCCGCATCGTTTGGTCAGGCTCGTCGGCTTTTGCGAAACGCCCGGCGGCATTTGCGATCAAACGATTTTTCTCTTCAATCGGGATGTTTGTCAGAAACCCCGAAAAATCGAGCGGACTTCCATCGGAAATTTCGAGATTGTTTTCTGTGACCGGAAGCCATTCCTCAGCACCAGCGTTGGACATCGCGAGGCCTATAAGTGAAACGGATATGGCCAGTCGCAGGATTTTCATCAAGGCTCCCTTATAACCTTACTTTCGATCCAGTCGGTTGGTTTGCGGCGCGGCTGAAAAAAGCCAAGCGGTAGTGCAGCTGCATGAAATATCCATGCTACCACCGCGTAGACGCCAAGCTCGATACTACGCGAACGAATGGACATTGCCGCGAACGGGATCGCCGCAATCACGGCTGCCGCCAGAATTGCCAGCGGCCATCCCGGCACGAAAACGAGAGCCGCCAAGATCACCAGCCACCATAGATAAACCGCGCCCCAAAGCCGTAATTCCGGCAGTTCACGGAACAAATTCTTCTGGTGTGCCTGCCCCATTGCAGCACGCAAAACCTCGCCGGTTCCACGCAGATATTTGCTTTTCCACCGGCGAACCAGAAGCTTATAGGCATTCATGGTATAGCCAAAATGCTGCACAAAAGGGCGATCCAGACGATAGAGTTTCCAGCCTTTACTACGCAGCCGAACACCCGCATCAAACTCTTCATGGCCATGAAGATTGCGATCGGAAAAATATCCCGCCTGCTCGATCGCGCTGCGCCTGTAAAGTCCACCGCCATTCATACGGTCGATGTCACCTGTTCGCGCTTCCGGCGAATGCCGCTTCGCACGACGCTGGAACTCCAGGCTTTCCAGAATCTGGTCCACGACATGGCCGGTCACGCCACCGACATCCGGGTGCTTGTCGAGATAATCAAGAGCTGCCGGCAGAAAATCTGGCTCGATTGTCATGTCGCCATCGATCAGGCAGATATAAGGCTGCGTCGAATACTGAAAGCCCAGTTGTGGACCGAGACCGCAGCAGGCCCGCGCGGGAGGCTCGATCTGCACAATCTTGATCGGATAAGACTGTGCTATCTCTATTGTGCGATCCGTGGACCCGCTATCTGCTACGATTACTTCCACTTTTCCGCCAGGCAAAGCCTTCAGAGCGCTCTCTACAGCCTCGGCGATGCGCTTTTCTTCGTTCAAAGTTTTGATGATAATCGAAACAGACATCGTTGACCTAGTTGGGAGAAAGCACGCGCCTAGCAATCTATTGGCAGAACCAATCAAGCTAGCATTTCATAGTTTCCTTTGGTTTCAAATCCACTAAACACTTCAACTATAAAATGAGATTCGACCTACTCAAATAATTGAGGTTTCCTAATTTAGGAAGTCCTGAAAGACATTTATGCTGACCAAAGATTTTGACATTCGGGTCTATAGCAGCACGGAACAGCTATCCAGCGACTGGCCAGATGCCGATGACAAAACCGGCAGCGCATTTTTTGTGTTCCAGACCAAATCTTTCGTAAGAGCATGGGACGCAACTTACGGGCGCAGACCCGGCACGCAGCTATGTTTGACCGAGGTTCGCCAGCACGACGGCACCCCACTTCTTTTTCTGCCGCTCTCAATCACACGTATTTACGGATCCCGTGTGCTGGGATTCATCGATGACGGTGTGAGCGACTACAACGTGCCTATCGTGTTTCCAGCTGCGGCGAAACTTTCCCCTGACACTACCGCACGCATTCTCGCAGCTGTTATCGCGGCCGCTCCCTCCCATGATGTGATTGCATTCTGCAAAATGCCGGAGCGAGTGGAAGATCTCACAAATCCACTGTGGCAACTGACAAACAAACTTTCTAACGCATCGACACATGCGATTTCTCTGATGCGCCCGATGGATGAGATAGAGCGATCCATACAGAGTATCAGCAATATCAAGAAGCGTGATCGGATGCTTCAGAAGATGGAAGGATGTCGGTTCCTTATAGCGCAAACCCAAGCGGAACGACGATCTGTTCTGCAGGTCATGCTACGCCAGAAACAGCGCCGCTTTGAAGAAACAAAAGTCCCTGGCTTCGATGCGCATCCTGAAAAGCGCCGCTTCTTTGAAGAGGCAACCGAGCAACTAGCTCAACACAATGGCCTGCATCTTTCAGCGCTTGCCGTTGGGGAAACAATATTGGCCACCATGTGGAGCGTCGTTCGCAATGACCATTACTGTGCGATGATCACAACCTTCGAGGCCGGAACATGGAGCAAATTTTCACCCGGCAAAGTGATAATTCTACGCCTTTTGCACAGGCTGAAAGCAGATGGCTACGCCTGCTTCGATCTTGGCTTTGGCGACGAGGGGTGGAAAATCGGCTTGTGCGACCGGACAATACCCCTGCGCGACTATATTCGCCCCGCCACTCTTCGGGGACGCACCTCACTCATTCTTGCCCGTTCACTGGAATGGATACGTTCAACCTTGCTTTACAAAAAGCTGCGCCCGTTGAAATGGCGGGTGCTGCGCAAGTTTGGTTAGAAAGCCTACACAGTACGTTTCGGCATCCGCACCGTGAAAGTTGATCCTTCGCCCAATTGCGAGCGAACAACCAGACGACCGCGATGGCGCGCAAGGATATGTTTGACGATGGCAAGCCCAAGGCCCGTCCCCTTTTGAGCCCGGCTTGTTTCGACGTCAATCCGATAGAAACGTTCCGTCAGGCGCGGCAAATGCTCAGCTGCAATGCCCGGACCAAAATCCTGAACTGATGTCACCACCTCAGCAGAACTGCCGCTGTTATCTTCGTCCAGTTTTACGATGACGCGCTTGCCTGCCTGCCCGTATTTGCAGGCATTTTCGACGAGGTTCTGGAACACCTGGATAAGCTCGTCACGCGCGCCAGTGACTGTAACGGGATGATCCGGCAGTTGACGCTCGATACGGATATCGAGACCGGCTGCCAAGGGCGTCAGTGTGTCGGCAACGTGATTGAGGATGGACGTCATGTCCACACATTCATTGACCGCCAGATGTGCCCGCATTTCAAGGCGAGACAGGGACAAAAGATCGTCGATCAGGCGCGACATGCGTTCGGCCTGTTTCTGCATGATATCCAGAAAGCGGTCGCGCGCAGCTGCGTCGTTTCGAGCTGGCCCTTGCAGCGTCTCGATGAACCCGCGAAGCGAGGCGAGCGGCGTGCGCAGTTCGTGACTTGCATTCGCAATGAAGTCTGAACGCATACGATCAATGCGACGCGTTTCGCTCTGATCGCGGAACAGCAGGACGAAAAGTTCAGGCCTGCCATCCTTACCCGGCAAGGCCTTGACCATCGCCTTGAACCAGCGATCAATCGGGACGCGTTCGAAATATTCAATACTTCGCGCTTCGCCGTCTGCAATCACGCCTTGAATGAGAGCATGCATTTCCGGCGCTCGAAACCGCAAGTAGAGCGCTGTGCCGGTTTCCAGCGACTGGAACGCCTCCAGAGCCGCAGAATTGTTGAATAGAACGGTTCCGCTATGATCGAAGACGACCATCGGATCGGTCAGAAGATCGGCCAGACGCTCGCCGGACACTCCCGCCATTTCGTTGGGTGCCGCTGTCTTCACCGGCTCTTCGTCTGGCTCGCTGCTCGCAACTTCGCTTGCGAGCCACACAGCGCCGAGTACGACAACGGCCAGGAGGCCAGCTCGAAACCAGAAGGGGAGATCAAGAGCCAGCACGCAGACCGCGAGAACCATGCTGGCAATCAAGACACCCTTGACCCGAAGAAGCGGTTCGAAAATCGACTTCTCCGCCTGTGGTTCTGGATCGGTGCGGTTGCCTGCCTCGCTCATGCTGCTTCCTTCTGCGGTTGGGGCATAGACTTATCCGGAAATGCTCGAACGTCCTTTACGCGGCTTCCAAACAGCCCATATCATGCTTTGATATAAACGAAAGGGAATTGCCGTGGGTGACAGTTCGAAGACAGCTAACAAAAAGAAAGACAAAAAAGACGAAGCGAAGCCGATCGACAAGCCAATCAAGCTGAAAATTGACGGTGTAGGGCGTTCGTTTGACATAAATGATCCGAAACTGCCGAAATGGATCGACGATAATGCGCTGCAGTCAGGTGGATATCCCTACCCATCCAAGATGAAGTCGGACGAATATGAAGAAACGCTGGAGCGGCTTCAGATCGAACTCGTCAAACTTCAATACTGGCTTCAGGATACAGGCGGTCGAGTCATCAGTGTTTTCGAAGGCCGCGACGCGGCTGGTAAAGGCGGGACAATCTTTACTATCCGTGAGTTCATGAACCCCAGAACCGCGCGGAACGTTGCTTTGCCGAAGCCCACCGAAACCGAACAGGGTCAATGGTATTTCCAGCGTTATGTCGCGCATTTTCCAACTGCCGGCGAGTTCGTTACGTTTGACCGATCATGGTACAACCGGGCTGGTGTGGAACGGGTGATGGGTTTTTGTACCCCGGCGCAGCTTGAAACCTTCCTGACTGAAACACCCGATTTCGAGCGCATGATCGTTACGGACGGTATTCATCTCTTCAAATTCTGGCTGGATATCGGTCAGGAAATGCAGCTCAAGCGCTTTCATGAACGTCGCCATAGTCCGCTCAAGAACTGGAAGTTCTCGCCGATGGATGTGGCGGGAATCTCCCGCTGGAATGATTACTCCGACGCACTACACACCATGCTTGAACGGACCGATACAGGTTACGCATCCTGGACGATCATTCGGTCGAATGACAAGCGACGCGCCAGATTAGCTGCAATCCGGCGCATCCTTTTGACGCTGCCCTATGAAGGAAGAGACCTTCAGGCAATTGGAGCCGAGGATCAATCGATCATCGGACGCGGCTCTACATTCCTCACCTCGTCTTCTGCGGAAATGTAGAACAGGCTTGGCTGGTGCGGTGTCTTTTCCCACAGATGAGGCACACGCATCAGCTGCCATAAGGCGCGCCACGCGGAGATTGAAATCAACACCCAGTATACCGGGATTGAAAACAGATAAGCATATCCTCCCAGTTCCGTTGGCTCCATTGTTCTTGCACCCAGAAGATAGAAGCTAAGATAGGCCAGCAGAATATTCGTTACATCAATCCCCAACAGCCAGACGCCATGGGTTGTCAAAGGCCCGAATAACATGCTGGTCAGCAAGATCGCGAACATGGCCAACATGAGCGGATGCAGAAGCGCTGAACTGATTATACCTAGCGTGTAGATCTGATTGACAGAAAACCGGAACCAGCCAAGTTCACGCCATGTGTTGTGCGGCTGGCGTCCATGAACGAGCCATGTCTGCATCCAGCCTTTGAGCCAGCGTGTTCGCTGTTTGCGCCAGATATCATAGTTTACGGGTGCGCCCTCAATCGTTCCGCGCGTGATGACGCCGATGTGATAACCGAACCGGGCGAGCCTCACCCCGAGATCGGCATCCTCCGTGACATTGTAGGCATCCCAGCCGCCAACTTCTTCCAGACAAGATCGCCGAAAATGATTGGAAGTACCGCCGAGAGGAATGACAAGCCCCCGCGAAGCGAGCCAAGGCAACAAACCGCGGAAAAGCGCTGCATATTCAAATGCAAACATTCGTGTCAGCAGGTTGTGGCGGAAGTTCCCGATAATCAGCGGTGCCTGCACACAGGCCAGCTTGTCGCCTTCAGCCTGAAAAGTCTGCCATGCTTCCAGCAGCTGGTCAGGGTGTGGACGGTCTTCAGCATCGAAGACCGCTACAATCTCGCCTCGCGCAAATTGCAATGCATAATTCAGTGCCTTCGGCTTCGTCTTGGGTCCGCCAGACGGCACGAGAACCAATTCGAAATTCAACGGCAGCCGTTCACGGCGTATCGCCGATACTGTATCGAAATCATCCTTCTCGCAAACAAGCTTGATATCGAGTTTGCTGGCGGGCCAATTCAGCCGTTTCAAGCTCGTAATGAGCTGACCGATCACTTCCTGCTCCCGATATAACGGGACCAGGACTGAATAGTTCGGTAAGTCACGCGGATTGCATTTCCTGATTTCGAGAAACTTCAACCGGCGTCCCGAAACAGCCGCGAACAAACGGATCATCACGCATCCGAAGAAGAATACCGACAACGCCACATGAAGCACCAGAAGCGTCATCGTCGGCCAGTTAAACACGCAGGCAAAGAACGCATAGATTGCCATGGCAATGATAAATGCCTGTGGCGTATCCAGAACGCGCGCTGCTGAAAACGACTGCGGCGTCATTTCATGAGCCCGCGCAATCAGATCCTTCTGATGTCGTTGCCGCATGATCTGTTTCAAAAGTGTCGGCGTACAGATCCGAATTCGGCTCTTCAATTGCGGTGTCGCAAGAATATGATCTCGAAGTTTTCGGATACGATTTTCGGACGGAGCAATGTAGAGATAACTATTTCCGTCTGCGCCGAGCACCATAACCTGTCCGACATCGATGAAAGCCGATGGCTTTTCCTCCCCCGATACGAAAATGCGCGACGGTAAAGCCTCGTTTGTGAATTCCAATCCCAGAAGATCAGCGATAGCTGCATAAATGGCCGATTCCGCAACATCTCCTCGCTGAATCAATTCCACACAAAAAGATGTTCCATGGTGAGTAGCCGTACTATACGCCCCCAACAACGCATATCTAGACACGCCACATTGTTCCAATCTGGCTGATATGGCACTGCATATCTCCAGATCGAACGCAATCGATCCATTACTCATAGCACCCCCGCACTACTGAATACCTATATTTATTTATTTTATGCTTTAATAATTCAATTCTTTACTATTTTACCATTTACTTCATTAGGTATTTATTTCGGTAAAATTTGCAATCGGAAGGTAATATACTGAAAATGAATTGCAACCTTTATTTTTATTGAACCTTCGTTGAATATTGCTCGTCACTCGATAACTCAGTTAACGCGAAATTATAGAGAAAAAGGCAAAAGCGGGTCATGAAACGCTACCTTCCAAGACTGCTCGTCGCGTTGGCATTCACGTGTGGCGCCCATGGTGCCTGGGCCTCAGACGCACAGCCAGAGGCTCCATCTTTCATCAACCAGAAAGAACGCCTGCCGTTACCGTCCTTGCAGGCGCTCAATCGGTTGAGGTTCATCACAACCGTTGACTTTCCCCCGTTCAACATGCTTGGCGATCAGGGACAGCTGTCCGGCTACAATGTCGACCTAGCCAAAGCCCTTTGTCGTCAATTGGGTGTTGACGACGTCTGTCAGATTGAAGCTGTGCCGTGGAATGAGCTTGAGGAACGACTGCTTAGCGGACAAGCAGAAGCCATCATAGCCGGATGGAAACCAACCGATGAGAATCGTGGTCAATTTGCTTTCTCGCGGTCCTATATGCGATTGCCTGCGCGATTTGCGACGACCAACGCAGGCGCATTTAATGACGATGCAATTACGGCCACAAAAGGTAAAAGCGTTGGCGTTATTGCGGGATCGGCCCACGAGCAACTGCTAAAAAGCTATTTTCCTCAAGCGGTCGCCAAACCGTACCCTGACGCATCCATCATGCTCGCTGACCTCAAGAGCGGTAAGGTCAGCGCGGTGTTCCACGACGGCATGTCACTTTCAGTGTGGCTGAATAGTCCTGAAGGCCATGCTTGCTGCAGCTTTACAGCCGGCGCTTACCTCGCACCGCAATATCTTGGCTCCGGTCTCAGCATTGCGGTCGCACAGAAGAACGCTCCCCTTGCCAGTGCCTTCAACAATGCTCTTCAGGCCTTGCAGCAGAAAGGCACGCTAACGGAGCTTTATCTGCGCTATTTCCCCAACAGCTTTTATTGAGCCTAACTCAAGACGGATGGAATCGATAAAACTGGGATGCCCTTTGCGTGCCATTTTGACGCAGAGAAGGGCCGTCACTAAACGAATTTTCAGATATTCTTGAAATTTCCGATATAACGATACTTACAGTAAAAAAGTAAAAATATTTCATATCAAATATATAGCTCAACAAAATCGCGTCCGAAGCGTGATAACTATACAACTTGCACCGCGAATTGCGCCGCTTATAGCAGAATAAGATCAATAAATACATGCATTTATTTTGACTTGAACAAATCACCCTCTCATCAATAATCAAGTTGAGGGAGAAGGAGGATTTATACAATGTTCGATGGCGTTCCTGCCCAATGGCACAAGACTCCGGAACAAACAAAGCGCTCGCCCAATGAGGCCGCCTATGTGTTTCTCGGTATCATGCTTGCAGCGCTTAGCGTACCAGCGACTTTTCTGGGCTGGGCAATCGTTCAGAGTATCGCATCGCTGTTTTAGAACACGCACACCCTTTGGTTCGAGGGATATGTCGCAACGAAATGCGAATACAGTCTGATAAGCATGAGCATTAACTGATGTAAAAAAGCCCCGCCTATCGGCGGGGCTTTTGTGTGAAGTTCGAAACGGACTAGATATCTGTCTGCCCATTCGGGCCAGTCGTTTCATTCACATCTTCATCCTCTGGCCGCTTCGGCGGCTTGCGCGCTATCAGACTATAGAACATCGGAATGAAGAACGTTGCGATGAACGTTGCAGCCAGCATACCGCCGATGACACCCGTACCGATCGAGTGACGGCTTGCCGAACCGGCACCCGTACTGATCGCGAGCGGCACTACACCGAGAATGAAGGCCAGCGAAGTCATCACGATCGGACGGAAGCGCAGGCGGGCCGCCGACGCTGCCGCCTCTATCGCGGACTTGCCTGTCTCTCGCTCGAGTACCGCGAATTCCACGATCAGAATCGCGTTCTTCGCCGCCAGACCTATGAGTGTCACCAGACCAATCTGGAAATACACGTCATTGGTCAACCCGCGCAGATCGGTCGCCAGCAGCGCACCGAAGATAGCAAACGGCACTGCGGTAATAACGGCAAGCGGCAGGCTCCAGCGCTCGTATTGCGCCGCAAGGATCAGGAACACCATGACGAGACCGAAGATCATCGCCTGCGTGCCTGTGCCGCTTGTGGTTACTTCCTGATAGGCCGAGCCCGTCCATGCAATCTGGTAGCCCTGCGGAAGAACCTCCGCAGCCACTTCCTGCATTGCCTTGATGGAATCGCCAGAGGTGAAACCTGGTGCCGGATTACCGGTGATCTTCGCTGCATTGAAGGCGTTGAAGCGTTCAAGCTGATCCGGGCCAACAATACGTTTGACGGTCACAAGAGCATCAAGCGGGATCATGCTGCCGGAATTGGCCCGCACGAAGACATGCTTGAGATCGCTTGGATCACGACGGAACTCAGCCTCCGACTGCAGGTTGACCTGATAGTTGCGGCCAAACAGCGTAAAGTCGTTGACGTAGAGACTGCCGAACGTTGCCTGCATTGCAGTGAATACAGAGTTGATCGGCACACCCATAGCCTTCGCCTTTTCGCGATCAAGCTGGATGTCATATTGCGGAACGTTCGGATCGAACGTCGTGCGCACGCCCTGCAGTTCCGGTCGCTTGGCCGCAGCCTCGGTGATGAGTTTGGTCGCACGCGTCAGCGATTCGACACCACCTCCGGTACGATCCTGAACATAGAGTTCAAAGCCACCGGTCGTGCTGAGGCCCATGATCGGAGGCGGGTTGAATGCCAGCACAAGCCCGTCCTTGATGCCCGAATTCATGGCCATGATGGCACCGGGAAGATTGCGGGCATCGGTTTCAGGTGTCGTGCGTTCCTTCCAGTCCTTGAGCATGATGAACATCGTGCCCGCACTGGTTTTCAGACCGCCCGACAGAAGATCGAAGCCGGATACCGCGAAGACGCTTTCCACAGCCGGGCTTTTCCGGATATTCGCGCTCGCCTGATCAAGAACCGCCGTTGTGCGCTCCAACGAGGCCGCAGGAGGCAGGACAGCAACGCTGAACAGGTAGCCCTGATCTTCGTCAGGTAACAGCGATCCCGGAACCCGTTCAAAAAGATAGTATGTAGCACCAAGAAGGCCTGCAAAAATGATCAGACCGATTGCAGCGCGCTTCAAAAAGAAGCGAACGCCACGAGAGTAACCGTCCGTCACCCGCTCGAAGAAGCGGTTGAAGATGCGGAACGGCAGCATCGGCTCGTGATGACCCGGCTTGAGGATCAACGCGCAGAGCGCCGGTGTCAGTGTCAATGCCACAAGACCAGACAACGTCACCGAAATCGCGATAGTGACGGCGAACTGCTTGTACATTTCACCGACAAGACCGCCCATGAAGGCAACCGGAATGAACACGGCGCAAAGCACGAGAACAATCGCAACAACCGGCCCCGTCACTTCACCCATGGCCTTGATGGCGGCCTTGCGCGGCGACAGCTTATCGGTCGTCATGATACGTTCGACGTTTTCCAGAACCACGATAGCGTCGTCGACCACGATACCGATTGCCAGCACCAGACCGAACAGCGTCAGGAGGTTGATGGAGAAGCCGAGCACATACATGCCCGCAAAAGTGCCAATGATCGAGATCGGCACTGCGATGATTGGAATGAGCGTCGCGCGCCAGTTCTGCAGGAAGATGAACACCACCAGCACGACGAGAATGATCGCCTCGATGAAGGTGTGTATCACTTCCTCGATGGAGACCTTGATGAACTTCGTCGTATCGAACGGGATCGAGTAATCGATACCCGCCGGGAAGCTCGCCTTCAACTCGTTCATACGGTTCTGAATGAGTTCCATCGTGTTGAGCGCATTCGCGCCCGGCTGCAGATAGATTGCAATCGGAACTGCAGACGTACCATTAAGATTACTGTCGACGAGATAACTTTCCGTGCCTAGCTCGACGCGCGCAACGTCCTTCAGACGCAGCGTTGCGGCGTTAGAGCTGGAACGAAGGATAATGTTCTCGAATGCAGCGGCATCCGGCAGACGCCCCTGCGTGGTCGCCGTATAGGTGAACGGCCCGGCCTGCGGATCGGGCTGATCGCCGAAACGACCGGCTGCGAACTGTGCGTTCTGTTCCTGGATAGCCGTCGAGACATCGCTAGGGGTCAGATTATACTGCGCCAGCTTGTCTGGACGCAGCCAGATACGCATCGAATAGTCAATATTGCCGAGCAGCTGCACGTCGCCCACGCCCGACAGACGCTTGAGATCGTCGACCACGTTCAGCAGCGCGTAGTTACCGACGTAGGTGCGGTCATAACGATCGCTGTCGGAGAACATGGCGACCATGCCCAGAATCGTGGTGGAACGCTTGTCCACCGTGACGCCGAGACGCTGAACCTCCTGCGGAAGCGACGAGGTTGCACGCTGTACGCGGTTGTTGACGTTGATGGTGGCCTGATCGGGGTCGGTGCCCAGAGCGAAGGTCACGGTCAACTGCATCGTACCGCTACCAAGGCTCGAGGACTGCATATAGAGCATGTTCTCGACGCCATTGATCTGCTGTTCCAATGGCGCAGCAACAGTCTGCGCCACCGTTTCGGCACTTGCGCCGGGATAGGTTGCACTGACGACCACCTGTGGCGGCGTCAGTTCGGGGTACTGCGCAATCGGCAGGATCCGGATGCAGATCAGGCCAGCCAGCACGAGCACAATGGAAATGACCGCCGCGAAAACGGGGCGGTCGACGAAAAATCTATTCATTGCTTGTCTGCCGCCTGTTCTTTGCCAGCTTCAGCACCCGCCTTGTCAGGCGATGTCTGATTGCTTGCTTCAGTAGCTGCGTCGACCGGATTCACGGGCTTACCCGGGGCTGCCTTGACGAGACCTTCGCTTATAACCCGTTCGCCTGCATTGAGACCTTCGGAAACAAGCCACGCGTCACTCAGTTCACGCGACACCGTGATCGGTCGCACTTCGACAACATTGTCCTTGTTGACCACGTACACAAACTGCGTTTGCGGACCCTGGAGCAATGCGGCCTTCGGGATCGTGATTGCATCCTTGACCTGAATACCGAGGATCACCGCACGGACGAACTGACCAGGGATCAGGCGGCGATTAGGGTTCTCAACGACTGCACGGGCGCCAAGAGTGCCTGTTTCCGTATCGAGCGACGATGAGGTGAAGTCGATCGTACCTTCATGATCATAAGCCTGTCCGTCACCAAACAGGACCTTGATCTTGAGGCGATCGGCATCTTCACCCGTTGCACCGCGTTCTGCGCGCAAACGGTCGATTTCGGCAGCTTCCGTATCGGTGAAGGAGAAATTCACGTACACCGGATCGAGCTGGGTAATCGAAGTCAGAAGACTGGAGGATGCATCAGTACCGATGAGGCTGCCCTCATTGACCTGTTCCTGACTGGTAATGCCGCTGATGGGCGCGGTGACCTTCGTATAGCTCAGATTGAGTTCTGCGGTGCGAAGCTGTGCCTTGGCTGCAGCAACCGCCGCCTTGTTCAGGTCGCGCGTCGCAAAAGCGGAATCACGAACTGCCGTGCTCTGCACCTTCTGCTGGACGAGTTGTTCTGCGCGCTCGGCATCCCGAATGGATTGCTGATACTGCGCTTCGGCCTGCGCTACCTGAGCCTGAGCCTTTTCAAGCTCGGCCTCATACGGTGCAGGGTCTATTTCGAACAACACGTCGCCCGCTTTGACTTCCGTACCTTCGATGAAATTGCGGTGAAGCAATATTCCGCCCACGCGCGCTCGGACCTGAACATCGCGATAGGCGCTGATACGCGCCGCATATTCATAGGTAACAGGTACATCATGCGGCTTGACCACCGTAACGGATACCTGTGGCGGAGGCGGTGTAGCCCCCCCGGGTGCCTGCGCCAGAACGGGTTGCCCCGCAAAGACAAGAAATGCGGCCCCTGCCGCAAAAAGCCGAATGGAACGGTTCAAAGTCATGATGGGAGTGCCCTTGCTGTCGCGCGGTGCTGCCAATTTAACATACACGAGTGTTTGTAAATACGGACTACCGTGTTATAGTCAATCACCTAATATTACAGATCACGAATGAGTTATCCAGATTCAGTGGCAAACTGGGCCACTAGCCTGCATCTACCTGAGAGAAGTCATGCGAAGAACGAAAGCCGAGGCAGCCGAGACCCGGGAAGCCATTCTGGTGGCCGCCGAGCAGGTTTTCCTCGAACGTGGTGTCAACCAATCTACACTGATGGAAATCGCATGTCATGCCGGAGTAACGCGTGGTGCGATTTATTTCCACTTCCACGACAAGCTTGAAATCGCGCGCACAATCATAGGTAATGTCCGCTTCCCGCAAGAAGAAATCATGTTGCAGGCAGCGGCCGTTAATCACCCCAATCCAATGCATGTTCTGGAACAATCGATTATCCAGGCGCTGCATCTTTTTTCGAACGATGTACGCCAGCAGAACATTTTCATTATCATCAACCAGCGATGCGAATTCGTCGGCGAGATGGCCCCACTGGAAGACAGACTCAGGGAAGCGCGATCTAATGTCCTCTCATTGCTCGCAGGATTGCTCGACGTGGCGGCAAGACGCGGGGAGCTTTCAAAGGAATGGACTGCTGATACGGCAGCACTGATCCTGCTTTCCATGTTGAGCGGGCTCCTCAATGAATGGTTGCGCGGCGACCGAAACTACGATCTCGTCACCTATGGCGGCAAGGCAATCTCGATACTCATTCGATCTCTGCGAAATCAGGAATTCGAAGCTCATCAGACGCAAGATTACACATAATTGCGATATGCCCCGCCCATCGGACCTGCTATTTTCTCCCGTGGTTTCTTTCAACCTATTGTGATTGCTGAACTTAAAAATTGGGGAAGACGCTCGACTCCTTTATAATTTACGCTTACGTCAATGTAACTCTTGCGAAGAGAGTAAAACTCGACCACATTTATGGTGAGGAGGCTGTCCGGGCGGGCAGCTTGGGAGACGGCGGGCGCACAGGCTGCCCAACTTAGGACGGAGCAATCCGGGGAGAAGACATGGCGAAAAAAACGACTGGGCAAAGTGCATCCGTAGTTGAATCCGTCGCAGCAGATACAGCCAAGAAAGGCGCGTTGAAGCAGGAAAAAATCTGGCTCAAATCGTATCCGGTCGGCGTTCCGCACGAAATCGATCTGAGCAATACCTCGTCTATTGGCGATATGATTCTGGCGTCCTGTCGGCAGTTCCCCGACAATCCCGCCTTTACCTGCATGGGTAAGGATCTCTCTTTCAAGAAGCTGGACGAATACTCTCGCGCCCTCGCAGCATTTCTCCAATCGCGTGGCCTCGTCAAAGGTGATCGCGTCGCAGTGATGATGCCAAACATCCTGCATTATCCAATTGCGTTTACGGCTATTCTCCGCGCCGGTTTCGTGGTGGTGAACGTCAATCCGCTTTATACGCCGCGCGAGCTGGAACACCAGCTGAACGACTCCGGCGCCAAAGCATTGATTGTTCTGGAGAACTTCGCATCGACGGTGGAGAAGACCCTTAACTCCGTCAATGTTCCCAATATCATTGTCGCTTCAATGGGCGACATGCATGGCTTCAAGGGCCACATCATCAATTTCGTCGTGCGCCGCGTGAAGAAAATGGTCCCTGTGTGGAACATCCCGGGCCATATCCGTTTCAAGGATGCATTGGCTCAAGGCCGTGCCCAATCCTTCAACCCCATTCCGGTTCAAGGTTCTGACCTTGCTTTCCTGCAATATACAGGCGGTACGACGGGCGTCTCGAAAGGCGCCATGCTCACCCATAGCAATATTCTTGCGAATGTGGAGCAGATGCATGTCTGGATGGAGGTTGCTTTCCGCAACAAAGGCAAGCCCAAGGCCCTGAATTTCGTATGCGCCCTGCCGCTTTACCATATTTTCGCGCTCACGGTGAATGCGATGATCGGCATTAAGCTTGGTGCACGAAATATCCTCATTCCCAATCCACGCGATATTTCCGGCTTCGTCAAAGAGCTGAAGAAATACCCGTTCCATATCTTCCCGGGCCTCAACACCTTGTTCAACGGCCTCATGAACAACCCTGATTTCCAGACGCTGGATTTCAAACCTCTTATTCTCACTCTCGGCGGCGGAATGGCTGTGCAACGTCCTGTTGCCGAACGCTGGCAGAAAATGACTGGTTGCCACGTCACTGAAGGGTATGGCCTTTCGGAGACCTCGCCCGTCGCCTGCGCCAACGCGCTTGATGCGACCGAGTTCTCCGGCACTATCGGCCTGCCCATGCCATCGACTGATGTGGCAATCCGTGACGATGACGGAAATGACCTGGCACTCGGAGAGGTCGGGGAAATCTGCGTGCGCGGACCACAGGTGATGTCGGGCTATTGGGAACGTCCCGATGAAACCAAACGCGCGATCATGCCGGATGGTTTCTTCCGCACGGGCGACATGGGCTTCATGGACGAACGCGGTTACACCAAGATCGTCGACCGCAAGAAGGACATGATCCTGGTTTCCGGCTTCAATGTCTATCCAAACGAAATTGAAGAAGTTGCCGCCGGTCACCCCGGCATCGTGGAAACGGCTGCCGTTGGCATACCGAACGAACATTCGGGCGAAGTCGTCAAATTGTTCGTTGTCCGTAGCGACCTCAACCTGACCGAAGACGAAGTCAAAGCCTATTGTGCCGAACGTCTCACCAACTACAAGCGTCCGCGCGAAGTCGAGTTCCGCGAAAGCCTGCCAAAGAGCAATGTCGGTAAGATTTTGCGTCGCGAACTTCGCGACTGAGAACGTTGAAGTTTACAAACAAATACGGCCGGACATTTCATCCGGCCGTATTTGTTTCAGACTGAATCATGCTGAGGGCGGCACCAGAGGCTGAACGATCTCCTGGAAAGGTGCCAGCGCTTCGCATCGAGCTGCCAGACCAGCCAATGCCGGATGTTTCTGCTCATCAAAGAGGCTTGGATGCGCCTCGCGCAGAAAGCGAAGCGCACAAGCCGCCGCGATATCGGTATGTCCGATATCATCTCCAAACCAGTATGATGATTTCCGTTCCGCAAGATCACTTTCCAGAACATCCAGCACCCGCGCGATCTGTGTCTCGCAGCGTTCCACCCAAACGCTTGATTTTTCGCTTCGCAGCAAACCTTCATAGAGAAGGCTCACGGCCTTATCGGCAAGACCGGTAGAAAGCGCACATATCTTCAAAGCCTGACGGCGCTCGATACCTTTTTGCGCCACCAACGGAGGCTTGCCGACCGCGATCTCATCGAGATAATCGAGTATCGCCGCGCTTTCGATCACGACGTCGCCATCGTCGAGGACAAGCGTCGGCACGCGGCTCAGCGGATTGAACTCCGCAATCCTGTCCCGGTCACCGAATGTCGACCATGGTTCATGCTCGAATGGCAGGCCGTAAAGCCGCATGGCGATAGCGACACGCCGCACAAAAGGGGAATCATACTGGCCGATCAGGATCATGGACATAGCTCGGGAACGTTGAACGTTCCGTCATGCTACTCCACACCGATCACACCGCAAGAGCATTGAGGATGAATTGTCATGATGCTTCCATTCAACGAATTGAATGGAAGCCAGCACTCATCACTTCAATAATTCAGGCAATCCAGCAACGCTATCCAGCACCACATCGGCATGAGGCTCCAGCGCCTCACGAGGAGAGTTGCCCGATAGAACACCGACCGCAAGCCCTGCCCCGGCAGCATGGGCTGTTTCCAGATCATGCAGATTGTCGCCGACCATGGCGATCTCGTGGGGTGCCAATCCCAGCTTTTCTGCAAAATAGAGCAGCGGGTCGGGATAAGGTTTTGGGCGCGCCGCCGTGTTGTAGCCAATCACGACTTCGAAGAGCCCGTGGATACCCAGAGCTTTGGCGGTAGCGTGGGCACCAGCCTCGGAATCGTTGGTGGCGATACCAAGGCGAAGCCCCATCTCCCGCAGCGTTTCCAGCGTTTCGCGAACGGCTTCGATCGCAACCGCCGAACGCGCACCTTCGGTGACGCAGTAAGCGTCATATTCTTCGACCAGTTTGCGCACCTGCTCGGATGCGACGTCTGGATGCCAAAGTGAAACGATATCTTCGACTGTACCTGCCGCGATGACCGAATTGGCCCGGAAACGCTCGGTCAGCCAGTCATAACCTCCCGCATCGAGCAACGCGCGAGCCCGCACCTCGTCGCCTTTTGCTGCACGCTGCGCCAGTTGCCACGAGATTGAAAACCAGGTGCGGTCGAAATCGATCAGGGTGCCGTCCTTGTCGAACAGGACGGCACGGATTGATTTCATACGCTCTGCGGAAAGCTTGTCGCTCATGCTTCCAGCGCACCGGCACGCTTCTTGACGGTTGAAGGCTGTGCTCCAAGCAGCTTGAGAAGATCATCCCCACGACGCACATAGCGCAGCGAGCGACGCGTCAGAATACGTCCATCCTGCGGTGCGGTCAGCGTGATATCGCCCTCTGGTTCACCCGGCTTCGTAACCACTGTAACCAGCTTCGTTCCCGCCTTTACTTCATCGCCCGGCGCTACATGAAAGAGCACCATACCGCCTTCCGGCGCGCGCAACATTTCAACATGTGAGAGCGGCGTGACAAGACCCTTATATTCCGTCTCTAGCTTCACATTGTCGTCGCGAACAACGCCCCGATGCACGAGGAATTTATACAGACCTTCGGCATCGCCTTTGCCCATATCGGCATAAACATCGCTCAAGCCACGGAATTCAACCGTTGTAACAGCCCGGCGCTTCATGTTGCGCTTGTCCGCCGGCAATTGCAGAACCGGATGCGCACAGGCTTCTTCAAAAGCTGCGTCGGCCGTCGTGTCCCATGCGAGGATTGCCGTCGAATTGAGCGCGATGGCCAGATCCTTCATGTCTTCGGCGAATTCCTCCGCGATATAAACGTAATTCTCGCTCTCGTCGTCGCAATGCAAGTCGAGCACGATGTCGTTCGGCAGGGCCAGCTTCAAAAGCGTCGCCTTCAGGCGCTGAGCCAGTGAGATCGGCGCATCCGGCTCCGGCAGTTCAGAGGTGTCAAAATCCGGCAGTAGCGGGAAAGCGCGATTGAAATTGGTCAGCGAAAACGTCTCGAAACGACCGAGATGCTGATGTGCCTGCCACTGATTGGAGCCGATCGGATTGGCTTGCGGAACAACGGTAATATTACCAAGAATGCGCCCTTCATCGGCGGCCTTCTTCAACATCGGAACCAGGAAATGAAGAGCCGCCTGCCCCGGAAGTTCCGCACCGTGAAGCGAAGATTGCAAATAGGCGGAAGGCGCATCGCTGTCCTTGCCTGCAAAGCGCAGCACGCGCAACTCGATGGCATTTCCCGGTACATCGCCGGCAAATTTTACGATCTCGGTTTTCATTTCATTTCCCATTTATTTCTCATGAAGAGAGCCGGGTTACAAACCCGGCTCTCCTTTATTTCTAGCTGTGCAGAGAATACCGTCAAGCTTTCCTTCGCGCATGCAGATGCGCGACAAGCCCTTGTGTGGAAGCGTCGCGACCGTCGCTGCTCTCCTCACCCGAAACCACCGGCAGAAGTTCGGTGGCAAGTTCCTTGCCAAGCTCCACGCCCCATTGATCGAAAGCATTGATGCCGAAAATCTGTGCTTCGACGAACACGCGGTGTTCATACAGCGCTACCAGACGTCCGAGAGCAAACGGATCAAGCTTGTCATGAACCAGCGTCAACGAAGGGCGATTGCCTGAGAAAACGCGATGCGGAGCAATGCGTTCAACTTCGCTCTCTGGCAGGTTCTTCGCCTTCAACTGCGCTCGCGCTTCATCAAGGGTACGCCCCTTCATCAAGGCCTCGGACTGTGCAAGGCAATTCGCCAGCAACATTTCATGTTGATGGTCGAGGTGCTTTTCATGGCCCTTTGCTGCAACGATGAACTCGAGCGGAATGGTGTCGGTGCCCTGATGCAGAAGCTGGAAGAAAGCGTGCTGGCCGTTCGTGCCAGGTTCACCCCAAACAACCGGGCCTGTCGGACCGGAAACCGGCTTGCCATCGACCGTGACGCTCTTGCCATTCGACTCCATGTCCAGCTGCTGCAGATAGGCTGGAAGACGGGCGAGACGCTGGTCGTATGGAATGATCGCACGGCTGCCATAACCACAGATCGCACGATGCCAGTAACCGATGAGACCCAGCCAGACGGCTAAGTTCTTTTCCAGCGGCGCATCTCGGAAATGCACATCCATTGAATGCGCACCTGCCAGAAACTTGCGGAAATCCTCCGGTCCAATCGCAATCATCACAGGCAGGCCGATGGCCGACCATACGGAATAACGTCCACCGACCCAGTCCCAGAAACCAAAGACCCGGTCTTCAGCAATGCCGAAGGCGGCAACCTTGTCCAATGCGGTTGAGACAGCAGCGAAATGGGCGCCCACAGCCGCTTCTCCAAGTGCATCTGCTACCCATTTACGCGCGGTCTGCGCGTTGGTCATTGTTTCGATGGTCGTGAACGTCTTGGAAGCGATGATGACAAGCGTCGTCGCAGGATCGAGAATGCCAAGCGTATCCGCAATATGAGCGCCGTCGATATTGGAGACGAAATGCGCACGCGGGCCATCATGATATGGGGAAAGAGCCAGAGTTGCCATGACCGGTCCGAGGTCGGACCCGCCAATGCCAATATTGACGATATCGGTGATCTTCTTTCCGGTCGCTCCCTTGATCGCGCCCGACCGAATGCCATCCGCAAATGCCGCCATACGGTCGAGCACTTCCTTTACATCCGGCAGCACATTGTGTCCGTCAACAAGCACTTCCTTCGAGGACGTGTCGCGCAGCGCGACATGGAGAACGGCACGGTCCTCCGTGTTGTTGATGTGCTCACCCGCAAACATCGCCGCACGACGACCTTCGACATCGGCAGCAATAGCGAGTTCCTTGAGGAGCCCGATCGTCTCGTCATTGACCCGGCATTTTGACCAGTCGAACAGAAGGTCATCCAGGGATAGCGAATACCGCTCGAACCGGCCCGGGTCTGATTTGAACGCCGCGCGCATATCGTGCGGGGCCGAATCTGCCCAGTGCTTTTTAAGCTTTGCGACCGTTGCTTCAAGCTTCGTCGCGTCTCTTGCCATGATGCTACTCCCGAATCAAATCGATTTAATTGCGGACATTAAGCGTTTTAGAGAGGATTTGCGGCAAATAAATTACCGAACTTCCAATTTGGACAGAGTGTCATATACACCATATTGATCAATTTAGGGTGATCCACCTCGGAGTGAAGCATGGACCTGACCGGAGAAGAGCGGATTGCGGCACCACGCCAAGCAGTCTGGGATGCGTTGAACGACATTGAAACGCTGAAATCCTGCATTCCCGGTTGCGAAGATATAGAGCGCATTTCGGAAACAGAGATACGTGCCGCCCTCAAAGTGAGTTTCGGAATCCTGAAAGTCCGCTTTCACGGCATTCTGGAATTGTCGAATATGAAACCGCCGGTCTCCTATACGATTTCCGGCCACGGGGAAGGCTCCATAGCAGGGTTTGCTCACGGTGCGACCGATGTGCGTCTGGACGAAGATGGTACCGACACGATTTTATCCTACGCCATACGTGGCGATGCCGGCGGCAAGGTGGCACAGATCGGCACGAAATTGCTCGGTTCAGTCGCACGAAAAATCGCAGACCGCTTCTTTGCCAATATCGCAGAAGCGGCGTCGAACGCCGCCGCAAAAACGACCTGATCCAGCTTCACTCTTATAAAGCTGCAACGGTGTTCCTTAACAATCCGGTATTCGATAATTCGCAATACTTCTTGAAAGCCCGCTGGCATGAAACCCAGAGACGTCGCGACCTATATTTTCCTTGCCGTAGCATGGGGACTTTCGTTCCTCGTGGTGCTGCGCGTGGTCGAAGCCTTTGGCTGGGCCGGTGCGGTTGCCTTCCGCTCTTTCATTGCCGCCGGAACACTTTTTGCAATCGCGAAACTCTCCGGACGCAATCTTGATTTTCAGGCGGGCTGGAAACCCTTCGCCGTGGTTGGTGCAACCACCGTTGCGGGCCAGCTTATTGGCCTTTCCTACGGGACGCCGCTGATCGGCACCGCAATGGCCGCGATCTGCGTCGCATCCATTCCGCTTTTCTCGATGGTTATCAGCCAGCTCTGGGGTCTCGACCGCATCACGTCGCGCGGCCTCATCGGCCTGCTCCTCGGCGTGACCGGCATTGTGCTTCTGGTCGGCTTCCCGGCTGTTGCGGTTACGCCTGAATTTATCATGGGCTGTATTGCTGTGCTTTTCTCCTGCTTCTCGGCAGCATTCGGCAGCAACTATGCAAGCCGTCGTCTTTCTACCACCGGCTCATGGGAAACCACCATCGGCGCATTCGTGTTTGGCGGCATATTAAGTTTGCCACTGATCTTGGCCGTTCCTGTGCCAGCCATGCCGGGGATGATTGATTTTGTATATCTGCTGATCTCGGCATGTGTGATGAGTGCGCTTACCTATGTGCTTTACTTCAAACTGGTTGGAAATGTCGGCCCGACCAAAGCCATCAGCGTTGAATTCGTCGTGACTGTCATCGCGGTTCTCGTCGGTGCGGTGTTCCTCAAAGAACAGCTTTCCTTGATCCAGTTTGTCGGCGCTGCTGTCATCATCAGTGGCTGTGCTCTGGTGCTAAGCTCACGCCCGGCACTACCCAAAGAATCCCAAACTTTCCCTACCTCGGAAGCGACACCGGACGGCCTCAAGTCCGATCCGCTTTGATTTCACACTCTGATCAACTGTCAAAGGCCCGCGCTTCCAAAGCCGGGCCTTTCTCTATTTCTAGTGCCTAACTCTCATAAATTGACCAGATGATAAAAAATTTGACCTTCCGTAAAAATCTGTCATCCTGTCATTAACGGGCATCACGCGACGGCAAAGATCGCAGCCCGGAACAACGTTTAAGGTGCGCAAAGGGAACCCGCGCCTGAACAAGCAAAAATGGGAGATGCGATCGATGAGATCAGCAGACAATTCGCCTATTGATGCAGTCGATAATCCGGGACATACGAACGGGCCTGATATTCACGGCTCGCGGCTTGAGAAGGCCGACTATGCGCATGTTTTTGATGATCTGCATCCGCCGCTGAACAAGCATGAAGCCCTCGTTGAATCCGACCGCTGCTATTATTGCTATGACGCACCTTGCATGAATGCATGTCCTACCAGCATCGATATTCCGCGTTTCATTCGCCAGATTAACACCGGCAATGCCATCGGTGCAGCCAAGACCATTCTCTCAGAAAATATTCTGGGCGGCATGTGCGCCCGCGTTTGCCCGACAGAAACGCTCTGCGAAGAAGTGTGTGTTCGCGAAACCTCCGAAGGCAAACCGGTCAAGATCGGTGAATTGCAGCGCTATGCCACAGATGTTCTGATGGAAACCGGCAATCATCCATTCAAGCGCGCACCCGATACTGGCAAGCACATCGCAATCGTTGGCGCGGGCCCGGCAGGTATCTCCGCAGCACATCGCCTTGCGATGTATGGGCATCAGGTGACGATTTTTGAAGCGCGACCCAAGGGCGGCGGTCTTAATGAATATGGTATTGCCGCCTATAAGACGGTCAATAATTTCGCCCAGCGCGAACTGGAATTCGTGCTGAAAATCGGCGCGATCAATATCGAATATAACCAGACGCTCGGTCAGGACATCACCATTGAAACGCTGAAGGCTGGCTATGATGCAGTTTTCCTCGGCATGGGCATGCCAGGCGTCAACGATCTGGCGCTTGTCGGCGAAGATGCGCCCAACGTGATCGATGCGGTGGATTACATCGCCAATCTGCGTCAGGCAAAAGACCTCTCATCCCTCCCCGTTGGCCGCAATGTGGTAGTGATCGGCGGCGGCATGACGGCGGTAGACGTTGCGATCCAGACCAAGAAGCTTGGCGCTGAAAACGTGACAATCGTTTATCGTCGCGGTCAGGAAAGCATGAATGCCAGCGCCTATGAGCAGGAACTGGCACAGATTCATGGCGTGGTGATCCGTCACTGGTTGCAACCGCATGCCCTTGAGCGGAACGAAGACGGCACGG
The DNA here is from genome assembly GCF_058796175.1 of Brucella sp. GW823-FHT04E01. Lineage (NCBI taxonomy): Bacteria > Pseudomonadati > Pseudomonadota > Alphaproteobacteria > Hyphomicrobiales > Brucellaceae > Brucella > Brucella sp. GW823-FHT04E01. Next base: position 287,520 of record NZ_JBXAIK010000004.1, read on the forward strand.
TCAATGCCGTGGTCTTTGAATATACCAATGCCGATAGCGGCAAACTTTCCGGCACCGGCGAATATCTCATTCTTGAAGCCGATCAGGTGTTCAAGGCTATCGGCCAGAAGTTTGAACCAGAGCCAATTGCCGGGTCTGGCATCGGACTTTCCAAAGGGCGCATCAGCGTCGATGAAGATCGTCGCACATCCGTTGAGGGCATATGGGCAGGAGGCGACTGCGTTGCAGGTGGTCAGGATCTGACCGTTGCATCGGTGGAAGACGGCAAGGTTGCAGCAGAATCCATCCATGCGACGCTGACAAAACGTCCCGAAGCGATTGAAGGTTTTGCCGATGCGGTGTTGTCGGGCGGCGCACTTCATGCGCCCTCCCCGTCTGCTTCGCGTGACCGCAGTGTGCCATTGGGCCAGGAACAGGGCTGAGGAGAGTAAAAATGGCTGATCTTTCAACGAACTTCCTCGGCATCAAGTCTCCAAACCCGTTCTGGCTGGCTTCGGCCCCACCGACGGACAAAGCTTACAATGTCGAACGGGCTTTCAAGGCTGGCTGGGGTGGCGTGGTCTGGAAAACGCTGGGGGCTGAAGGCCCGCCGGTCGTAAACGTCAATGGTCCGCGCTATGGCGCTATCCATGGTGCTGACCGGCGCCTGCTGGGTCTCAACAATATCGAGCTGATCACCGACCGGCCACTGGAAGTGAACCTGCGCGAAATGAAAGAAGTGAAAATGCGCTGGCCCGACCGCGCATTGATCGCTTCGATCATGGTGCCATGCGAAGAAGAAGCGTGGAAAGCAATCCTGCCCCTGGTGGAAGAAACCGGTGCCGACGGCATCGAGCTGAACTTTGGCTGTCCGCACGGCATGAGCGAACGCGGCATGGGTGCGGCTGTCGGTCAGGTGCCGGAATATGTCGGGATGGTCGTGAAATGGTGCAAGCAATATAGCCGTATGCCGGTGATCACCAAGCTGACGCCGAACATCACCGATATTCGCAAGCCAGCGCGTGGCGCGAAAGAAAACGGCACCGATGCGGTATCGCTGATCAACACGATCAATTCGATTGTTTCGGTTGATTTGGACAGCATGTCGCCGGTCCCATCCATTGACGGTCGCGGCAGCCATGGCGGCTATTGCGGACCAGCGGTCAAGCCGATTGCGCTCAACATGGTGGCGGAAATTGCGCGCGATCCTGAAACCTATGGCCTGCCGATTTCAGGCATTGGCGGGATTACCACATGGCGCGATGCTGCGGAATTTATCGCGCTCGGCTGCGGCACGGTTCAGGTCTGTACCGCTGCTATGACCTATGGCTTCAAGGTCGTTGAAGAAATGATCGACGGTCTTTCCGACTGGATGGATAGTAAAGGCTATCAGACGCTGGACGATTTCCGCGGCATGGCTGTGGGGCATGTCAGCGACTGGCAGTATCTCAACCTCAATTATGTCACCAAGGCACGGATCGATCAGGATTCCTGCATCAAGTGCGGCCGTTGCCATATTGCCTGCGAAGATACCTCGCATCAGGCAATCACCAGTCTGGTGAATGGTGCGCGCCACTTTGAGGTGATCGATGAGGAATGCGTTGGCTGCAATCTCTGCGTCAATGTCTGCCCGGTCGAGGATTGCATCACCATGGAGCAGATCGGCGATTTCGATCCGCGCACCAAGGCACCGATCCCGGCACAATATGCCAATTGGACCACGCATCCAAACAATCCGATGGCCGTGAAAGAGGCCGCGGAATAAAACAAAGACGCCGGGCAAAAGCTCGGCGTTTTGATGTTAGCGGCTGACGCGTTTGCCTTTTTTCGGCTCGAACACATGGCTTGTTGCCGGATCAATCGCAATGGTCAGCACATCGCCCGGACGCACGGTCAGGCGCTCGCGGAACAGGCAGGTAATCGGCTGATCACCGAGCTTGCCCATGACCATGATTTCCGAGCCGGTGGGTTCAACGATTTCGACCGTGACTGGAACGCCCTGCTCTGCGATCTTCATATGCTCAGGGCGCACACCATAAACAGCCTTGCCCGAAAGACTTGCATAATCGCCTTCCGGAAGCGGCATACGGAAGCCGCCGTCGGCCACAAACGAACCTTCTTCGATCTTGCCATTGACGAAGTTCATCGATGGTGAACCGATGAAGCCAGCCACAAACATGTTGGCCGGACGGTCATAAAGATCGAGCGGCGCGCCGATCTGTTCCACGAGGCCATCGCGCATGACGACGATCTTATCAGCCATGGTCATGGCTTCGATCTGATCGTGGGTCACGTAAATCGTGGTGGTCTTTAGGCGCTGATGCAGTCCCTTGATCTCACCGCGCATCTGCACGCGCAATTTAGCGTCGAGATTGGAGAGCGGTTCGTCAAACAGAAACACCTGCGGATCGCGAACAATCGCACGGCCCATGGCCACACGCTGGCGCTGACCGCCGGAAAGCTGGCGTGGAAAGCGGTCGAGCAGCTTGTTGAGGCCGAGGATTTCTGCTGCACGATTAACGCGGCTGTCGCGTTCTTCCTTCGGTGCATTTTTCAGCATGAGCGCGAAGCCCATATTGTCGGCCACCGTCATATGCGGATAGAGCGCATAATTCTGGAACACCATGGCAATATCGCGCTCTTTAGCGCGTAGGTCATTGACCACACGCGGACCAATGGCGATTTCGCCGTCACTGATTTCCTCAAGCCCTGCGATCATGCGCAGAAGCGTGGATTTTCCGCAGCCCGACGGGCCGACCAACACGACAAATTCGCCGTCCTGAATATCCACGGACACGCCGTGCAACACGCCGACATTGCCATATTTCTTGATTGCATTTCGGATGGATACAGATGCCATCTTGAACCTCAACTCTTATTTGACGGCGCCTGCTGTCAGACCTGCAACGATCTGGCGCTGTGCGAAAACGGTTAGCAACAGGACCGGCAATGTGACCACAAGGGCTGCGGCGGCAAGCGGACCCCAGCTGACCTGTTCAAAGGACAGCATGTTGTAAACTGCGACCGGCAGGGTGCGTGTCTCGCGGCTTGCAAGCACGATGCCGAAAACGAAATTGTTCCACGAGAAGATCACCGCAAGGATGAGCGACACCACAACGCCCGGCTTGGCGATTGGAAGTGCCACCTTCATGAACACCTGCCACGAGGATGCGCCATCGATAATGGCGGCTTCTTCAAGCTCCAACGGCGTTGTCTCGAAGTAGCCGATCATGATCCAGATCACGATTGGAACAGTCACAACCAGATGGATGATGATCTGCGGCCAGAGGGTGCCGAGCAGTCCGAGCGTCTGAAACAGCAGAAACAGCGGGATCAGGTAGGACAGACCCGGCGTCATACGCGCAATCATGATGACGATTGCCGACTTGTTGGCGCGCAGTCGTGCAATGCCGTAGCCTGCCGGAACCCCGACCAGCAATGCCAGCAAAGTCGCTGTTCCGGTCACGAGAATACTGTTCCAGAAATAGAGCAGAAAATCGTTGGTCTCGAAAATTCCGCTATAGTTCGACCACGCGATGCGGTCGGGGATCAGGATCGGTGGATAGGCGCCGTTGTCGATTTCATATTTCAAGGAAAGCGACAGCATCCAGACGAAGAAGAAGATTGCAGGCGACACGATGATGAAAACCATGAGTGCCGTGCCAAGCTTTGAAAGAATTGACTTGCGTGCCATGGTCGGTCCTCACGAGTTCCATTTGGTTCGCTGGCGCAGGGCCAGAAGGATCATCGACATGGCGATAATGACAATGAAGAACACCACGGCAATCGCCGATCCATAGCCAATGTCATAATAGGAAAACGCCACGTTATAGAGATAGATATTGATGGTTTCCGATGCCGTTCCGGGACCGCCCTGCGTCATCGCATAGATAATGTCGAAGCTTTTCAGCGCATCGATCGAGCGGATGATGACGGCCACCATGATAAAGGGCAGGATCATCGGAAGCGTGATATAGCGGAACTTCTGCCAGCCATTGGCACCATCGATTTCCGCACTTTCAAACGGATCGCGCGGCATGGAGGCCAAGCCGCCGAGCACAATCAGCATGACCAGCGGCGTCCACTGCCAGGTTTCAACCAGCACCAGCGACGGGATAACCGTGCTCTGATTAAATATCCACTCCTGCGGCGCAATGCCGATCAGCGAGAGAAGATAGTTCAGCACACCGAGCTGCGGGTGATACATCATCGTCCAGACAAGGGCGACGGCAACCGGCGTCGCCATCATCGGCATCACGAAAATACCGCGCAACAGCCCGCGCATTGGCAGCTTGCTGTCAAAGACCAGCGCTGCAATCGTGCCCAGAATCATCGGCGCCACGACCGAGAGAACTGTATAGACAAGCGTATGCCACATGGATTCCCAGAAGCGCATATCGGCTGCAAGACGCAGATAATTGTCGAAGCCGACAAAGCTCTGCTCCCCGCCGAGCTGCCACTGGTTGGCGCTCATCCAGAGCGTAAACACCCATGGGAAGACGATCACCGCCCCGACGGTAATCAAGGCTGGAAGAACAAATGGCCAGTAACTTGGCCGCAAGCGGCTCTTGCCAGTCTTGGTGGAGGAAGCTGCATTGGCAGCAGCTTCCGTTTTTGCACCTATCGGGGCGGCAGATGTCATTTTCCTTCGCTCCGTGCGAGGACCGGACGGAATTCTTCCGTCGCGCGTTTCATTTCAGTTTCTGCATCCGCACCATTCAACAGATTGGTGAGGCCGACACCGATAATGTCGCGGAATTCCGTGACAGGTACGATGACCGGCAGGCAGAGCTGGCTGATTGGTGCGGATTTTGACAGAGCTTCCACCCAGCCCGCTGGCATGGTAACGCCCTTGCGCACGGCTTCATCATCGATGACCGACTTGCGGAACGGAACACCCGATCCCGACTGCAACAGGCGAGCGCCCATTTCCTTGGAAATGGCCCACTGGCAATACAGATATGCAGCTTCCTTGTTCTTGGAAGCTTCGGTCACGCCGATACCATCGCCGGTGGTTGGTGCTGCCTGCGCATTCGGGCCTGCTGGCATGACGCCATAGCCAACCTTGCCGACAACACGCGACTTGTTCGGATCTTCGAGCGGCGGCGCAAAGCCGATACCGTCGAGCCACATGCCGACACGGCCCTGCAGGAAGTTCGACTGGCATTCAGCCCAGTTAAAGCCTGCAACACCGGGAGGTGCCGATTTGGTCATCAGGCGCTGATAGAGCTTGGCGGCTTCAATCCCTTCAGCCGAATCCGTCTGCAGATTACCGTCTGCGTCAACCGACTGCTTGCCATAGCCGAGCAGGAGGCTGGTATAGACCGGCGCATTGGCATTCTTCATGCCGCGAGCGACAAAACCATAGGTTCTGGTTGATGGATCGGTGAGCGCTTCTGCAGCGGCAACCAATTCTTCAAAAGTCTTCGGGAATTCGATGCCCTTGGCGGCAAAGAGTTCCTTGTTCCAGTAGATGATCCAGTAATCGACCGAGAAAGGCAGCGCGCCGAAGCGGCCATTGGCATCCTTGGCGAAGGTCAGACCGGCGCTTGCAAAATCATCTTCTGTGAGTGATGCATCGGTCAGCGTCGGGTCTTTCAGAAACGGGTTGAGGTCGGCAAGCCAGCCACCCTTTTCAAATTGACGCTTCTGAACGTGATAGCTGATGTGAATAACGTCGAAGCTTGGACGACCGGACGTCAGCTCGATCACCGCTTTCTGGCGCTGCTGCTGTTCCGGCATCTGCTCGGAATTGACCTTGATGCCGGTGAGCTCTTCGAATTCCTTCTGATATTTCTGAAGGATTTCGCCGCGCGGGCTCTTGATAAGATTTACTTCAAGCGTGGTGCCAGCATATTTCTTCCAGTCAACGGTCGACTGCGCGAAAGATGGGCTGATGCCCGTGACACCCGAGGCGGCGATGGCCGCTGTTCCCGCCAGAAACTGACGACGTGTTGGACGTAATAGATTCATTACATGCTCCTCCCCTATGGCTTCTTGGCCCTATCATTCTTCCGGCCCGGCAACTCCTCTTGCGCGGCCCTGGTTGTTAAATCTGCAAAGCCAGCTTCCGTGCATTGTTGATGTGAACGGCGATGGCATCCATGGCTGTCTGCGGATCGCGTGTTTCGATTGCAGCAAGCACAGCGAGATGCTCCTGCATGACCGGGATAACACGCCCGGTGATACGGAAGCGCTCCTGATTGATCAGGCGCATCTTGATCGTATTGGTCTGGTAAGCACGCCAGATGATCTCATTATCGAGCGAGCCGACAATTGTGTCGTGCAGGCTCCAGTCGATATTCTGCGCCCGTTCTTCAAGCTCCGGCGTTTCACCTTCGCTCATTGCGCGATTGAGAGTGTCTTCATGCTCGGCACGCAGCGAACGCAACAGCTCGTCGGAAGCCGACTGACAGAAAATCGCAATCGACTCCTTTTCGATGAAAAGGCGAAACTGAAACGCTTCACGGATCAGATTAAGATCGATATGGGCGATCTGGAGCCCGCGCTGCGGCACTGTCTTGATAAGACCTTCCGCCTCAAGGCGCGGGATCAGTTCGCGGATCGCACCCAGTGGCAAGCCCGTCATGGTGACGAGCTGGCGCTGCGAAACGAACTGGCCCGGATGAAAATCACGCGCCAGCAAATGCTGGGTGAAGCTCTGATAAGCCTTATCCCGCAATTTTACTGGTTCGTTGTGATCGTCTGCCAAAGCCTGCCCCCTCTTGGTCCCGTTTGCTTATGCCGCCCTTAAGCTGCTTTTGCCATATGCAAACGGTCGAATACACTGCCGATTGCATCGAAATCCGCATCATTCAGTGAAATCAGCGGTGCACGTACGCGACGCCATTCCTTGTCACCCGTATGACGCGCCACCATGGCCTTGACCGCAGGCGTTACCGGATAGTTCAGCAATTGCTGTACTGCGCCGACCAGTTCGGCATCGTCCTGACCGTCGTTGATCATGCCCAGCAGGCGATCCGGGAACAGATTGGCCATGCCGGAAATCGCACCCTGCCCGCCGAGACGTACGCCGGCAGCAAGGTCGCGTTCATCGCCGATCAGGATCGCAATGTCTTTATGCGCAGCAAGCAACTTTTCCGTATAGGCCCAGTTACCGGACGAATCCTTCACGCCGATGATGATGTCACCGAAAGTTGCGCGCAGGCGACCGATGAGATCGACCGACAGTTCAACTGCAGTCACCGACGGAATATTGTAGAGAATGATGCTGCGGGCATTACTGCCCAGACCTTTGAACACCGCTGAAAACCAGTTGAACAGACCTTCGTCGGAGAGATTCTTGAAATAGGAAGGCGGCGCCAGAAGAATAGCCTTGCAGCCGCGACGCAGCGCATCGGCCGACTGCAGGACCGCATCGGCAATCGAATTTTCCATGACGCCGACAACGATGTTCGCAGCCGGGAAGCCCTGCGCGATGAAGGCATCGAGAAGTGCTACGCGCTCAGCATCGGCAATTGATGACCCTTCGCCAGTGGTGCCAAATAAGGTTACGCTTGAGCAGCCGCTGTCGAGGCGTGCGCGTGCGTGCTTCAGCGCACGGCTGACATCGATTTTGCCATCTACATCGAATGGCGTCGTAAGCGCTGCAGAGAGTCCAAAGCGCTCCTGACCAGAATTATTGTGTGCCAAAACTGGCTCCTCCCAAATTTGAACCTTAAGCTTGCACATACTAACATGTTAGTAAAGAGTCAATTCGAGTTCAGTGCGCAATCGCATGATTTTGGGAGAACGTGGGAGAAAGCAGAATTCGAGCGCTGACCTCTCCTTCCCTCATCCTGAGGAGCTGTTGAAAACAGCGTCTCGAAGGACGAGGGAAAATGAACCAAATGCCTCCCCTCGTCCTTCGACACGGTGCTTCGCATCGGCTCAGGATGAGGGAGGGGACGACAGGAGACGTTCAATTTATCGGACTGGAACAACGCCGGTTTCGATGAAAGAAAGAACTTCTGTTTTGCTTGGCGAACCGGCACGTCCGCCGAAGCGCGCGCATTTGATGGCGGCGGAAGCATTGGCAAAGCGGATGATGTCGGTCATCGGCTTCCCTTCCACCAGACCATGCGCGAAAGCGCCATGGAAGACGTCGCCCGCGGCCAGCGTATCGACTGCATTAACCTTGAAGCCCGCCACATGGGAAACAGGCTTGCCAGCACCTTCAGTCCAATAGCAGCCATCTGCGCCAGCCGTGACGGATGTGAAAACATCATAGCGGTTGCTAAGAATACGGACGCATTCGTGCAGATCCGTCGTGCCCGTGACGCTGATTGCAGCGGGTTCCGACGCAACAATATGGGTTGCAAGCGGTAGCAGCGTTTCCAGCAATTCGACAGGCGCGGTATCGGCATCCAGAATCGCCGGAATACCGGCATCGCGAGCCGCACGCAGCGCCGTTTCCGCAGCCCACGGCCAGCGCACATCGGTCATAACAGCCGCATAGGCTCCCGCCACAATCGGCGGCACCAGATCAGACGGGCTTGCAAGCTTGCGATCATAAAAGGGCACAATGATGCGTTCGCCATTTGCATCGACAAGGATTGAAGAGAAGGCCGTGCGTGCGCCTTCCAGCCGCCGGATATAGGAACAATCAATGCCTTCGGCTTCCAGTTCGGCGACGGCGCGATCGCCCACCGGATCAGTCCCCGCAGAAGCCCAGAGCGCCACGTCGCCGCCAAGCCGGGCAATCGCGGCAGCGGCGCTCGAGGCCATGCCAGCTGCAATCTCGACCGCTTCGCGCGGCAGATATTTGCCTGCCTGTTCGGGAAGCGTGTCGAGGCGGAAAATGGTGTCCATTGTGAGGGCACCGACACAGAGAATTTTGGAAGTCATGATTAGGAAATGAGGCCTTCCGAGCGAAGCATGTTCCAGAATTCATCCGGAATCGACTGCTCGAACCAGACCACATTTTGCCTGATCTGTTCTGGCGAACGGACGCCGATCAGAATGGAGCTAACGGCCTCATGCCTCAACGGAAACTGCATGGCGGCAGCGGCAAGCGGCACATTAAACTGATCGCAAATATCATGCAGACGATTGGTGCGCGCAATGATGTCGGCAGGTGCATCGGCATAGTCGAACTTCTGTTCGCCGCCGCGCGGTGCCGCCAGAATGCCTGAATTGAATACACCAGCAATCACCAGCGCCATGCCACGCTTTTGCGCCAGCGGCAGGAACTCTTTTTCAGAAACCTGATCGAGCAGTGAATAACGGCCAGCGAGAAGCGAGCAATCAAGATCAGCTTCTTCCAGCGCATCGCGAATGATCTGCCATTCGTTCACACCAAGACCAAAGCCCTTGATATTACCTGCCGCGCGCAACTCGGTCAGCGCACGGAAGCCGCCCCCCTTGGTCAGCGCATTCCAGTGAAGCTCGTGTCTGTCGCCATGGGTCACACGGCCAATATCGTGGACATAAAGCAGATCGATTTCAGGAAAGCCGAGGCGCTGTTGGCTGTCATCGAAGCTCCGCATGATGCCATCATAGCTGTAATCGAAAACCTCACGGAAATTGAGGCCATTATGCCAGCCCGAATCGAGCGGATTCTTTGGCGGCGATGGTGGCAGCGTGCGACCAGCACGCTCATTGGTCATCAGACGCCCGACTTTGGTGGAAATGACGGCGCGCTCGGGTTTTTCACGCAGCATATCGCCAAGAAGGTGCTCGCATCGGCCATAGCCATACATCGGCGCACTGTCGAAATAACGGATACCGCTGCCCCAACCAGCTTCCAGCAAAGCGTCCGCATCAGCACGCGAAACCGGCGCATACAGTCCGCCCAAAGGCGCGGTTCCCAGACCAAGCGCGGTTACAGTCAAACCAGTTCGGCCAAGCGTCCGCTTTTCGGATGCCTTCAATTGCATGGGTATCTCCTCGATCGCGGCATGCAGCATGCCGCACTCCTTTTTCAGCGCGTCTTATCCAAAAACCGCTTCACACTTTTTGGGACGCGCCGCCTCTTCCAGCGATTGATAGGAGCAAGCTTGCCGAAGCGCAATCGGAAAAGCATGCGCATGCAAACAGTCTATTCACTCGCAAATAAACCGCGCTTGACAGTCTCGAATTCCTGTCGATATTACTATGATGTCAGACCAATTTAAGAACCAATAAGGGAACCGGCTCTGACCTGATTGCGCGTTGAGACTCTGGGCCAGACCCTGGGCTAGTCTCTGGGCCAATCTGTGAAATGGAGGCAGAATGAAAGATCGCAGGCTGCTGCAGATTGCACCACTACCGCCGATGGATCGCGCCCGGCAGGTAACAGACGCGCTCGCCAACTACATCGCGACAGCGCATCTTCAGGCCGGTGATCGCCTCCCCGCTGAACGTGAATTGATGGCTGCACTGGCCGTGGGGCGCTCCACCATTCGCGAAGCAATCCGTCATTTTCAGGCATTGGGTGTGATCGAAGCTCGCAAAGGCAGCGGCACCTATCTGCTCAAGCCAATTTCGGCAGCAACCATTCATATGCCGCTTTCATTCGACCCCGCGCAATTGCGCGATGCATTGCTGCAATCGCTTGAAGTGCGCCGTGGCATCGAAGCCGAGGCCAGCATGGTCGCCGCCCGCAAACGCACGGCGGAAGACCTCGTCATCATCGAACGCAATCTCAATGAGATGGAGCGCGTTCATATCGCGGAAGGCACGTCAGGCCCGGAAGATCTGGCGTTTCATCTCGCCATTTACGACGCGACCCATAATCCGCTTTTCAGACAATTGCTCGAACAGATGCGCGAAGCCTTCTTGCACTTCTGGGATCATCCGTTTGAGCGGATCGACTTCGCGCGGCGGACCTTTCCGTTCCACCGCACGCTCTTTAACGCCATCGTGGCTCAGGACCCTGAAGCCGCACGGCAGGAAACACTCAAGATCCTCGACATTGTCGAGGAAGACATCAAGGAAATGTCCAAATGACCGACGGGATGGATCCGCTGGATTTCGCAGCGCTTACGGTTGCTCATGATGAAAGCAATGCCTACGACGCCGTGGTTCCACCCATCGTGCAGACCTCGCTTTTCACCTTCCCAAGCTATGACGACATGGTCGCCTCTTATCGCGGCGAAAAGGTTCGCCCGATCTACACACGCGGCCTCAACCCGACCGTGCGGGCATTTGAAGAAATGCTGGCAAAACTTGAAGGCGGCGAAGACGCGCTGGGCTTTGCCAGCGGCATGGCTGCCATCTCTTCAAGTGTGCTGGCCTTCGTCAATCCCGGTGATCGCATCGTTGCGGTACGTCATGTCTACCCGGATGCATTCCGCCTGTTTGGCACCATTATGAAGCGTATGCAGGTGCAGGTAGACTACGTCGATGGCCGCGACGAGGAAGCGGTTGCAAAAGCCCTGCCCGGTGCAAAGCTCTTCTACATGGAAAGCCCGACGAGCTGGGTCATGGAAGCCCATGATGTCGGTGCCCTGGCAGCGATTGCCAGGCAGCATGGCGTGCTGAGCATCATCGACAACAGCTGGGCCAGCCCGATCTTCCAGCGCCCACTGTCGCTTGGCGTTGATCTCGTCGTGCATTCGGCATCGAAATATCTCGGTGGCCATAGCGATGTCGTGGCCGGTGTCGTGACCGGATCGAAAGCCCTGATCAATACAATCCGCGCAGAAACCTATCCATATCTCGGCGGCAAGCTTTCACCGTTTGATGCGTGGCTTCTGGTGCGTGGCATGCGCACTTTGCCGACGCGCATGAAGGCGCACGAGGCTTCGGCACTGGAAATTGCAAAGCGTCTTCAGGCACTGGATGTGGTTGAAACCGTCTGCCACCCGGCACTTGCCAATCGTCTGCCTGCGGGTCTCAAGGGCACGTCCGGCCTGTTCTCGGTCATCTTCCGGGAAGGCGTGAACATTCGCGAATTCTGCAATCATCTCGATCTGTTCAAGCTCGGCGTGAGCTGGGGCGGTCATGAAAGCCTGATCGTGCCGGGCGAAGTCGTGCTGCAGCAGAAAGCACAGCCAAATTCGGCACATACGTTCGGCATCGACCCGCGCTCCGTGCGCCTGCATGTCGGACTGGAAGGAACGGAAGCGCTGTGGCGGGATATTGAAGGAGCGCTCGCAGCATCGACCGAATAACGAAAATCCAGTGAGGAGCAATAAGGGGAACTGCAATGAAAAAACTAATAGCAGCCGCATTCGCAACCATGCTTTTGAGCGGTACGGCGCTTGCCGATACCACTCTGAAGCTTGTTGAAGTCATCACCAGCCCGGAACGCACCAAGACGCTTGAATCCATCGTTGCCAAGTTTGAGGCAGCCAATCCGGGTACCAAGGTCGAAATCATCTCGCTGCCATGGGGCGAATCCTTCCAGAAATTCGCAACCATGGTTTCGGCTGGTGAAATTCCCGATGTCATGGAAATGCCGGACACCTGGGTTTCGCTCTATGCCAACAATGGCATGCTGGAAAACCTCGAGCCATATCTCGAAAAGTGGGAAACCACGCCAGACCTGACCGAGCGCGCACTTGAGCTTGGCCGCAGTGTCAACAACACAGCCTATACGCTGCCTTACGGCTTCTATCTGAACGCCATGTTCTACAACAAGAAGCTGCTGTCTGAGGCTGGTGTGTCCGAGCCGCCAAAGACGATGGACGAATTTGTCGAAGCCTCCAAAAAGATCGCAGCCCTTCCCGGCAAGTCCGGCTTCTGTATGCGTGGTGGCCCCGGTGGTCTCAATGGCTGGGTGATTTTTGCCGCATCCATGGCCGGTGACAATAAGTTCTTCAACGAAGACGGCACCTCGACCATGAACAGCGAAGGCTGGAAAAAGGGCATCACCTGGATGGTCGATCTCTACAAGAACGGCCTTGCACCGAAGGACAGCGTCAACTGGGGCTTCAACGAAACCGTCGCCGGTTTCTATAGCGGCACCTGCGCCTTCCTCAACCAAGATCCAGATGCGCTGATCGCCATTGCCGAACGCATGAAGCCGGAAGATTTCGGCGTCACCATCATGCCAAAGGGCCCGGATGGCAAAACCTTCCCGACCATCGGTTTTGCCGGCTGGTCGATGATGAGCGGCAGCCAGAACAAGGACCTCTCCTGGAAGCTGATCTCGATGCTTGAAGGTCCGGAAGGCAATATCGAATGGAACAAGCGCACCGGTGCATTGCCGGTTCTTAAATCTGCTCAGAACGATCCGTTCTATAGCGGCGAGCAGTTCAAGGGCTGGTTCGATGAACTGGCTGACAAGAACGTCGTTCCAACCGTCATGCCGACCTATCTGGAAGAATTTGCCTTCTTCAAGGATTCGCTCGTCATCAAGACCTCGCAGGAAGCGCTTCTCGGCGACATCACGCCAGATCAGCTGGCCGACCAATGGGCAGAATATCTGACCAAGGCACAGCAGAAGCACCTTTCAAAGCAATAGCACCATGAACAGCCTGCAGGCGTGGAACAACCGCGCCTGCAAAGCGAATGATGCAGCCCCGCGAAGGGAAAAACGATGAACGACACCGCTTCCATAAAGGCCCCGGTGCGCAACGAAGTGCCGAGTGAAAAGCAGGACCGCCGCAGCTTTCTGCAGCGACTTGCGCATGCATCCGAGCCTTATCTTTATAGCGCCCCCGCACTGATCCTCATCGGCGCCATCATGCTGGTTCCGCTGGTCCTCGGCGTCTCCTATGCCTTTCGCGACATTCAGTTGCTTAACCCGTTTTCGGGTGGCTATGTAGGGCTTGATCATTTCCGCGAACTTGCAACGGATCAGGCTTTCTATCGTTCTTTGAAAAACACACTCTGGTGGACCGGTTGTTCGGTGCTGCTGCAATTCGTGTTCGGGCTTATTCTTGCCCTGCTGCTCGACAAACCATTTGCCGGACGTGGGCTGGCACAGGCGCTGATCTTCCTGCCATGGGCTGTGCCGACTTTCCTCACAGGTCTTAACTTTGCGTGGCTTTTTAATCCGGTGATCGGCCCACTACCGCACTGGCTGCATGCAATCGGCCTTCTAAGCGCGCCAGACAATATCCTTTCCGACCCCAATCTTGCGATGTGGGGCATCATTACCGCGGGTGTGTGGTGGGGTATTCCGTTCTTTGCCATCACCATGCTGGCCGCTTTGCAGGCTATCCCGCGCGACCTTTATGAAGCAGCAGCCATCGATGGCGCCGGCCCAGTCCAGCGTTTTCTCTCGATCACACTTCCCTATCTTGCGCCAACCATGGCCATCACCATTTTGCTGCGCACCGTCTGGATTGCCAACAGTGCCGATCTGATCGTCGTGATGACCGGCGGTGGCCCTGCCGACCGGACACAGATCGTCGCCAGCTACATCTTCACGCAGGCCTTCAAACGGCTCGATTTCGGCTATGCCTCGGCGATTGCGATGGTCCTGCTTGTGCTGCTGATGGTCTATTCGATGCTCATCGTGCTGTTGCGCCAGACGCTTCTGAACAAGGACTGAGGCCATGACCAACCGTAAACTCCTCCTTGTCGGCGCGCATCGCATTGCCATTCTGCTGTTTGTTCTGTTCGCGCTGTTTCCGATCTTCTGGCTGGTGAAGGTTTCCGTCACGCCCAATGATTTGCTTTACAGCGAAGGCGTGCGGCTCTGGCCATCACGCATGACGTTCGATCACTTCAGCCATGTGTTGAATAACAGCTCGTTTCCGCTGTTCTTCCGCAACAGCCTGATCGTGTCCGGCTCAACTGCCATTATCGTTACGCTGCTGGCATCACTCTCCGGCTATGCGCTGTCACGTTTCAACTTCCGCGCCAAATACTGGATTGTGGCGTTGATGCTGCTGACACAGATGTTTCCGCTCGTGATGCTGATCGCGCCGATCTACAAGATCATGGCACCGCTCGGTCTCACCAACAGCCTGATCGGCCTCATCATCGTCTATTCGGCATTCAATGTGCCTTTTGCAACCTTCCTGATGCAGTCGTTCTTCGACGGCATTCCGAAGGACCTCGAAGAAGCCGCAAAGATCGACGGCGCAACGCAGTTCATGGCTTTCCGCCAGATCATTCTGCCGCTGACCCTGCCCGGTATTGCAGCAACGCTCGGCTTTGTTTTCACCGCAGCGTGGAGCGAGCTTCTGTTCGCGCTGATGCTGATTTCCGGCAATGATTCAGCCACGTTCCCGGTCGGGCTTTTGAGCTTCGTCTCAAAGTTCTCGGTCGATTTCGGACAGATGATGGCAGCGGGCGTGCTCGCGCTGATCCCGGCCTGTCTCTTCTTCTTTCTCATTCAACGATATCTCGTGCAGGGCCTCACGGCTGGCGCGGTCAAAGGCTAGAGCATGTCTCCCAAAAGTGGGAACCGGTTTTGGGATAAAGACATGCGTTAAAACAGATAGATAGAGCATTTCTAACGATTGATCTTAGACAAGAAATGCTCTGAAAGGATTTTTCCCTATGGCTTCCATCGATATTCAGTCAGTCCGCAAAAGCTATGGCGAACATGCTGTTCTGCACGGCGTTGACCTTGAGATCAAAGATGGCGAATTCATTGTGCTTGTCGGTCCGTCAGGCTGCGGCAAATCCACATTGTTGCGCATGATTGCAGGCCTTGAAGACATCACTGCCGGTCAGGTGCAGATCAGTGGCAAGCGCGTCAATGAACTGGCGCCCAAAGACCGCGATATTGCGATGGTGTTTCAGTCCTATGCGCTCTACCCGCATATGAGTGTCGCCGACAATATGAGCTACAGTATGCGGCTGCGCAAAACGCCGAAAGAAAAGATCGCAAGCGCCATCAAATCGACCGCCGCCAAACTTGGCCTTGAGCCTTTGCTGGAACGTCGACCGAAGGCGCTTTCCGGTGGCCAACGCCAGCGCGTTGCAATGGGTCGCGCCATTGTGCGTCAGCCCAAGGCCTTCCTCTTTGACGAGCCGCTTTCCAACCTCGATGCGCGCCTGCGCGAGCAGATGCGTGCCGAAATCAAGAAACTGCATGGTGAGCTGAAAGCCACATCCATTTATGTGACACATGACCAGATCGAAGCCATGACTCTGGCCGACCGTATCGTCGCCATGCATGGTGGTGTGGTGCAGCAGGTCGGCTCTCCACTTGAGCTTTATGACCACCCGGCCAATCTCTTCGTGGCAGGTTTCATCGGCTCACCCGCCATGAACTTCCTCGATGTGACCTATCTTGAACAGGATGGTGGCCCGCGTCTGAAACTCAAAGACGGCACGCTCATCGCATTGCCGCAGCCCGTAAAACTCAAGGATGGCGCGAACGCCACGCTTGGCATTCGTCCAGAGCATGTGCATATCGAGAATTCAGCAGGCCTGACGGCTGATGTCGATTTGGTCGAGCCGACCGGCTTCGGCATTATTCTGCATCTCAGCCTGCACGGGTTGCCGTTCAAGATTTTCACACTGGATCGCGATGCGCTTCATGCGCAGGGCTCCATTCAGGTGAGCTTCCCGGCACAGCACCTGCATCTTTTCGATGGCGAAGGAAATCGCGTCGAGAGCGCTTAAACTGCATCCAAAAACCGCGCCTGAATGCTCTGTGAAAGCAGGGCAACAGGGCGGCTTTGATCGCCAGCTTTGAGCCAGATCAGCTCTTCAATCTCGCTGGAAGCGGCAGGCACCTGCCCTTCCTTCAGCGTGAGGTGAAACAGCTCTGCTTCAACCGTTGCATCAAGCTCGTTAGCTGCAGGCGCTGACATTTTCGCAGCATAGCTTAACTGGTCCTCGTCAATGCGAATGCCAAGCTCTTCCTCGATTTCGCGGATAAGGGCTGTTTCAGGCTGCTCGCCTGCATCGATCTTGCCGCCAGGCTGAAAAAAAATTCGCTGCCGCGCTTGCGCACGAGGAGGAAACGGCCCGCTTCATCACGGACAATGGCTGCTGCAATAAGAATCGTTTTCATGATGCCGAATTTTCGTTTCGTGGGCGGATGCCGTCAAGAATAATGGCACTCACCGCTTTGGCCGTCTCATCATAAAAACCGGCCTCCTCCGACCGCCTGCCGAGAACGGCCCCGACCTGCACGGAAAAATCCGAATAATGCTGCGTTACCGCCCATATGGTGAAAATCAGATGATAAGGATCGACCGGAGCCAAGCGTTTTTCAGCAATCCATCGATGAATGACTGCCGCTTTTTCATCGACCAGTTGCTTCAGATGCCCTTTGAGAAAGTCAGAAATCGCCGGAGCGCCATGCAGTATCTCATTGGCGAAAAGGCGCGAAGCCTCCGGTTTCTTCGCCGACATTTCAAGCTTCACAGCAATGTAGCGCCGCAATTCTTCCAGCGGATCACCGTCCGGATTAATGTGTTCGAAAGGCTCCAGCCAGGTGGCAAGCGTATCTTCCAGCACGGTCACATAAATATTCTGCTTGCGCGGGAAATAATAAAGCAGGTTTGGCTTCGACATGCCTGCCTTCTCGGCGATCTGGTCGACCGTCGAACCTCGAAAGCCATAAGCGGAAAAAACCTCCAGCGCTGCATCGAGGATAAGCCTGCGATTTATACCCTGAATGCGCGTCGCGCCTTCCGACTTGTCGTTCGACATTTTCTCGTTTTCAACCGTGTCGGTCCGTGAGTCTGAAGGAGCTGTGGCCATTTGACACCTTTCAGCAGTGTAGAATTTTTCAAAAGCGCTTGACCATATTCAAACGCTCTTCTAGCCTGCAATTTGACCAACTAGTCAAGTTTTTGCCCGCAAGGCAAGAATATTGTGGCCAAAGAGCCGGGTCGTGGGAACATATATTGGCGGGTGGATACGGGCTAGAAGTATAATGGCCCGAATTTAAACGCACATACATAATGCGGAGGCAGAGCGCATGGTGCTCACCAGCAATCTTAGAGTCAATGGCGATCGTCTTTGGGACAGTCTGATGGACATGGCCCAGATCGGTCCCGGCGTGCGCGGTGGCAATAACCGCCAGACCTTGACCGATGAGGACGGCGAAGGCCGCAAATTGTTTCAGAGCTGGTGCGAAAAATCCGGACTTTCCATGGGCGTGGACACGATGGGGAACATGTTCTTCCTCCGCCCCGGCGAAGATGCCGACGCCGATCCGGTCTATATGGGCAGCCATCTCGACACGCAGCCGACGGGTGGTAAATTCGATGGCGTGCTGGGCGTGCTCGGCGGCCTCGAAGTCATGCGCACGCTCAACGATATGAATATCAAGACAAAGCGGCCAATCGTCGTCGTCAACTGGACCAATGAGGAAGGCACGCGATTTGCCCCGGCGATGCTGTCATCCGGAGTTTTTGCCGGTGTCCACGAGCAGGACTGGGCCTATCAGCGCACCGACGCCAAAGGAAAGAAATTCGGAGACGAACTGGAGCGCATCGGCTGGAAAGGCGATGAACCGGTCGGGCAGCGCAAAATCCATGCGATGTTCGAGCTTCATATCGAACAGGGACCAATCCTTGAAGTTGAGCACAAGGATATCGGTGTTGTCACGCACGGTCAGGGGCTGTGGTGGCTGCAGGTGACCCTGACCGGCAAGGAAGCACATACCGGCTCTACGCCTATGAAGATGCGAAAGAATGCGAGCCTTGGCCTCGGCAAGATGCTGCAACTCGTCAACGAAATCGCCATGTCCCACCAGCCGGATGCGGTTGGCGGTGTCGGCCATATCGACGTTTCACCCAATTCACGCAATGTGCTTCCGGGCCAGATCGTTTTCACTGTGGATTTCCGTTCGCCCAACCAGGATGTGCTGGATGACATGAAAACGCGGTTTGAAAAGGAAGCGCCGAAGATTGCCGCAGAACTGGACATCGGCATCGAGATTGAGGTGGCCGGACATTTCGACCCGGTGACCTTTGATGATGGTTGTGTGGTGGCGATCCGCAATGCGGCAGAGCGACTTGGCTACAGCCATCGCAACATCGTTTCCGGCGCAGGCCACGATGCCTGCTGGGTCAATCGCGTCGCACCGACCGCCATGGTCATGTGTCCATGCGTGGACGGGCTCAGCCATAATGAAGACGAGGATATTTCGAAGGAATGGGCGTCGGCGGGAACCGACGTGCTTCTGCATGCGGTATTGGAGACTGCTGAAATTGTAAGCTGATTTCACAACCATCCACTACTGCTACTGTTCGCAACAAAACCAAAAAGGGGAACGACGAACAATGGCAAAGGTCATCAAAGGCGGAACCGTCATCACGGCTGACCGCACCTTTAAAGCCGATGTTCTCATCGAAGGCGAAAAGATTGTCGCTGTCGGCGACAATCTCTCCGGCGATGAAGTCATAGATGCATCCGGCTGCTATATTATGCCGGGTGGCATCGACCCGCACACCCATCTGCAAATGCCCTTCATGGGGACCTACTCTTCCGACGATTTCGATACCGGAACTGCGGCCGCCCTTTCCGGCGGCACGACGATGGTAGTCGATTTCGTGCTGCCGGATTCCGAAGGCAACCTGCTCGACGCACTTCAGGAATGGTTCCAGAAAGCAGGCAAGGCGCGCACTGATTATTCGTTCCACATGGCGATCACCGGCTGGAACGAGCGCACTTTCAATGAAATGGCCGAGGTGGTGAAGCGCGGCATCAATACCTTCAAGCACTTCATGGCCTATAAGGGCGCTTTGATGGTGAATGATGACGAGATGTTCGCCTCGTTCCAGCGTTGTGCGGAACTGGGCGCCATGCCGCTCGTCCATGCTGAAAACGGCGACATTGTTGCGCAGTTGCAGGCCAGGCTGATGGCCGAAGGCAACGATGGGCCGGAAGCCCATGCCTATTCGCGTCCGCCGGAAGTGGAAGGCGAAGCAACCAATCGCGCCATCATGATTGCCGATCAGGCAGGCGTTCCGCTCTATGTCGTGCATGTTTCCTGCGAGCAGAGCCATGAAGCGATCCGCCGTGCCCGGCAAAAGGGTATGCGCGTGTTCGGCGAGCCTTTGATCCAGCACCTGACGCTTGACGAGAGCGAATATCATAACAAGGACTGGGATTATGCGGCACGCCGCGTGATGTCTCCGCCATTCCGTGACAAGGTCAATCAGGACAGCCTGTGGGCCGGTCTTGCGGCTGGAAGCCTGCAATGCGTTGCAACCGACCACTGCGCATTCACTACTGAACAGAAGCGTTACGGCATCGGCAATTTCACCAAGATTCCGAATGGAACGGGCGGTCTGGAAGAACGTATGCCAGTGTTGTGGTCGCGCGGCGTGCGCACTGGTCGCCTGACGCCAAATGAATTTGTTGCTGTCACCTCGACAAACATTGCCAAGATCTTGAACATCTATCCGCAGAAAGGCGCAGTGCTGCCGGGTGCTGACGCTGATCTTGTCATCTGGGATCCGGAGGCAACCAAGAAGGTTTCTGCAAAAACACAGCTTTCCTCGATTGATTACAACGTGTTCGAAGGTTTTGAGCTCAAGGGCCTGCCGAGGACGACGCTTTCACGCGGACGTATCGCTTTCGACAAGGGACACGTCAAGGCAGAGCCAGGCGACGGGCGCTTCATCGAGCGCGAACCGAACGGTGCCGTCAATCGGGCGCTGTCACAATGGAAGGAAATCGTTGCGCCGCGCAAGGTGGAACGCAGCGCCGAACATATGCCGATAGGGGTCTGAGACATGGCCATCGTCCAGCTTCGGGAACCGCGCATGAACTTGAATGACAGCATGGCCCCGGAGAGGGGCGAGGCAAATGCGCAGACAGTGATCGACATCAAAGACTTGTCGCTCGTCTTCGAGACGAATGACGGACCTGTCCATGCGCTGTCCAATATTGATCTTGCCGTCAAGCGCGGCGAGTTCGTTTCCTTCATCGGACCTTCGGGATGCGGCAAGACTACGCTGATGCGCGTCGTGGCCGATCTGGAGCAACCGACATCAGGTTCTGTCACGGTCAACGGCAAAACACCGGAGCAAGCCCGCCTCGACCGGTCCTATGGTTACGTATTTCAGGCGGCCGCTCTGTTTCCGTGGCGCACCATCGAAGACAATATCAGCCTGCCGCTGGAGATTATGGGGTTCTCCAAGGCAGAAAGGCGCGAGCGGATCGAAAAGAACCTCGCGCTCGTCAATCTCTCAGGCTTTGACAAAAAATATCCCTGGCAGCTTTCCGGCGGCATGCAACAGCGCGCATCGATAGCCCGCGCATTATCATTCGATCCTGATATGCTGCTGATGGACGAGCCCTTCGGCGCTCTGGACGAAATCGTGCGCGATCATCTCAACGAACAGCTTCTCAAGCTTTGGGCAGCAACCCGCAAAACAGTGATTTTCGTCACACACTCGATCCCGGAAGCGGTGTTTCTCTCAACCAAGATCGTTGTCATGAGCCCGCGCCCAGGCCGCATTCATGAAATCATCGATTGCGATCTTGGCCCGGACAGACCACTTGAAATCAGGGAGTCCGAAGCGTTCCTGAAAATTGCCCACCGCGTCCGTGAGGGTTTGCGTTTGGGACACATCCATGAATAAGGGCACTTTTCAACGGCATCGTGCTGGAGATCGTCCATGAAAGGCTTCCTGCACGACAGATTCATCCCCGTGGCGACTATACTCGCCGTCATTATTGCGCTTTGGTACGGCCTGGCGGCGGTACTCAACGCCCCGTTTGAGCGTGATCAGGCGACACGCGCAGGGACAGAAATCACCTTCTCGACGCTTGTTGCCAATACGATGCATCAGGACCGACCGGTCCTGCCCGCACCGCATCAGGTAGCTGAAGAAATCTGGAAAACCGTCTTCGGTGTCAAACCGAGTTCCAAGCGCAGCCTGATCTATCACGGATGGGTCACACTATCGTCCACCCTGCTCGGTTTTGTGCTTGGGTCGGCGCTGGGCGTTCTTCTCGCTGTGGGAATTGTTCATTCCCGCACACTCGACAAGAGCCTGATGCCATGGATCATCACCTCACAAACGATCCCGATCCTCGCCATCGCGCCGATGATTATCGTGGTCCTGAATGCCATTGGCATATCGGGCTTGCTGCCCAAAGCTATCATCTCCACCTATCTCTCTTTCTTTCCCGTGGCGGTGGGAATGGTGAAGGGGCTGAGATCGCCTGATGTGATGCATCTCGACCTCATGCGCACCTATAATGCATCAAGATCGCAGGTGTTCTGGAAACTGCGCTGGCCTGCGGCCATGCCATTCCTGTTCACATCGATGCAGATCGCCGTCGCGATCAGCCTCGTTGGCGCGATTGTCGGTGAATTGCCAACCGGTGCAGTCGCCGGTCTTGGTGCCCGGCTGCTTGCAGGCTCGTACTATGGCCAGACCGTGCAGATATGGGCAGCACTCGTTGCCGCTGCTCTGATGGCTGCGGTGCTGGTTGCGCTGATTGGCGTCGCGGCACAGCTCGTGAACCGACGCATGGGTGTAAAGCCGGAAAGGGCAGCCACATGATGACAGGCATCCTATCCGTCATAGCGCTAATAGCTGTTTCATGGCTGGTTGTGGGCTGGGTCGCAAGTCTCAAGACCCGTAACCCTTTGGGCCAAAAGCTTCTGGATATCGCAGTGCCAGCGCTCTTTGGCATCGCAATGTTATTGCTCTGGGAAGTAACCGTCCGGCTTTTCGCTATTCCTCAGGTTCTCCTTCCAGCACCATCAGCAATCTGGGCACGCATAACGGCGTCCGTACCAATTCTCTGGGCGGATTTCCGACAGACCTTTCTGAAGGCCGTCATCATCGGCTATGTGGCGGGATGCGGTCTCGGTTTCATAACCGCCATCATCGCCGACCGGATTCCATTCCTGCGTAAAGGGCTGTTACCGCTCGGCAATCTGGCTGCAGCACTTCCAATCGTGGGCGTCGCACCGATCATGGTGATGTGGTTTGGCTTCGACTGGCAATCGAAAGCAGCGGTCGTCATCATCATGACCTTCTTCCCTATGCTGGTGAACACGGTTGCGGGCCTTGCCAGTACCGGGGCAATGGAACGGGACATGATGGAAACCTACGGCTCAAGCTACTGGCAGACATTGTTCAAGCTGCGTCTTCCAGCGGCCATGCCGTTCATATTCAACGCTCTCAAGATCAATTCCACCCTCGCACTTATCGGAGCGATCGTGGCGGAGTTTTTCGGCACGCCGATTGTCGGCATGGGGTTCCGCATCTCTGCGGAAATCGGGCGCATGAATGTGGATATGGTTTGGGCTGAAATCTTTGTAGCTGCTCTTGCGGGATCGCTCTCTTATGGGCTGATCGCGCTGATCGAGCGCAGAATGACATTCTGGCACCCTTCATACAGGAGGGCATAAGCCTGAATAATTGGCATCTGCAAAAATAAGGCAGACCAAAGTGCATTCCGAAAAGTGGGAACCGGTTTTCGGGCAAAATGCGCGGCAATAAAAAGAACCAGAGGAGAACTGAAATGAAAAAGGCAATTTCTTTATGCCTTGGAACAGCCGGACTGGCGCTCGCGCTTATGAGCAGTTCGGCAATGGCAGCCGACAAGCTGACCTTGCAGCTCAAATGGGTGACGCAGGGGCAATTTGCCGGTTACTATGTAGCCAAGGACAAAGGCTTCTATGAGGAAGAAAATCTCGATGTCGATATCAAGCCGGGCGGACCGGACGTCGCTCCGCCGCAGGTGATTGCCGGTGGTGGCGCGGATGTTGTGGTTGACTGGATGCCGTCGGCGCTCGCGACCCGTGAAAAAGGCGTCCCGCTCGTCAACATCGCCCAGCCCTTCAAGAAGTCCGGCATGATGCTGACCTGCCGCAAGGATACTAACATCACCAAGCCGGAAGACTTCAAGGGTCGCACGCTCGGTGTCTGGTTCGGCGGCAATGAATACCCGTTCCTGTCATGGATGAGCCATCTGAAAATTCCGACCGAAGGCGGCAAGGATGGCGTGACCGTGCTCAAGCAGGGCTTCAACGTCGACCCGCTGATCCAGAAGCAGGCCGACTGCATTTCTACAATGACCTATAATGAATATTGGCAGGTGATTGATGCAGGCATTCCAGCCGATCAGCTTGTGGTCTTCCCATATGAAGAGCAAGGCGTCGCCACGCTGGAAGACGGTCTCTATGTGCTGGAAAAGAGCCTAGATGATCCGGCAATGGTCGACAAGCTCGCCCGTTTTGTCCGTGCCTCAATGAAGGGCTGGAAATACGCATCCGAGAACCCTGGAGAAGCAGCTGATATCATACTCGACAACGATGCTTCCGGTGCTCAGACCAAGGAAGTTCAGGAACGTATGGTCAAGGAAATCGGCAAGCTGGTTGACGGCTCCGATGGCACCCTTGATGTGGCGGCTGCCGACCGCACCGTGGAAACGCTTCTGGGCGGTGGCTCCGACCCCGTCATCACCAAGAAACCGGAAGGCGCGTGGACAGCCAAGATAACCGACGCCATGAAGAAGTGATCCCGTTCAAAACAGCAAAAAACCGGCCCCAAAAGGCCGGTTTCTTTTTGTTTATTCCGCCGGTTCAGCGGTGCCACCCTTTTGTGACTTCCCTTTAAGGGCGTAGTTCAGCTCTCTTTCGAGCCGTGCTTCCTCTTCGGCTTTGGGCTGCGTAAAGCGTCCCAGCAGCAGATAGGCGACCGGCGTTACATAAAGCGTAGCAATCGTTGCTAATCCAAGACCACCCACAATGACCCAGCCCAGAGCCACACGGGCTTCTGCGCCAGCGCCACTTGCCAAAACCAGCGGCACACCGCCAAGCACGGCGCAGATCATCGTCATGCAGACCGGGCGAAGACGAATGTTGGATGCTTCCTCGATTGCTTCTCGAACGCTCAAGCCCTTGTCACGCAATTGATCTGCGAATTCGACAATCAGGATACCATTCTTGGCCATGATGCCGACCAGAAGCACGAGACCGATCTGGCTGTAGACGTTTAAGCTCGTACCTGTGAGCAGCATCGCAAAAACCGCACAACCAAGCCCGAGAGGAACCGTCGCCATCACGATCAGCGCACTGACAAAGCTTTCAAACTGCGCTGCCAGCACCAGAAGAATGATGATGATGGCAAAACCGAACACCATTGCCAGGCCGCTTGATGTTTCGCTGAGCGTCGAAGCTTCCGCCAGCGGAATGATATGGCTTCCCGGAGGCAGCAAAGGTGCCGCGATTTCCTGTGCGACCTTATAGGCATCGCCCAACGCGAAATCGTCGCGCAGATTTGTCGTTATGGACACCGAGCGCTGGCGCGTCTCGCGATCAAGCTGCGGCGGAACCGCTTTCTCAACGACCGTAGCAATAGACGACATCGGCACATAACGACCGTCCGTCGTCTTCATGAATATGTTTTCAAGATCGGTCGGATCGTTGATCGGGTTGGTGGTGGCAACGAGTTTCACATCGAAACTGCGATCTCCGACATAAACCGATCCGATCTTGCGACCGTCGAGTACCGACTGCACAGCATTCGCAAGCCCTGTGATGTCGATACCAAGATCGGATGCTCGTTCGCGATTGATCTCGACGGAAAGCTGCGGCTGGGTCGGCTCGACGGACAGTCGCGGCTGCACGAACCGTGGATCCTTTTCCAGCGCGGCAACGACCGCCTGCGCGGCAGGCTGTAGCTTGGCATAATCGCTACCGACTATGGCAAACTGCAAACCGTTGCCCGCACCACGAATACCAAGGCTGTTCGGCTGGGTGGTAAAAATACGCACCGCCGTTATGCCTTTGATGCGCTGGGTAATGTCAGCCATGATTTCCTGCTGGCTGCGCGCGCGTTCCTTCCACGGTGCCAGCGTCAGGACAACAAAGCCGTTATTGGACGACCCGCCGGAACCTGCGATGGCATAAGTAGTAATGATTTCACCGCTATCGCGCAGAGGCTGGACGGCCTCCTCAATCTTGTCGAGCTGAGACTGGAGGAACTCCACACTGATGCCCTGCGGCCCATTGATACGCAGCAGTGCAACGGCACGATCTTCCGAGGGCGTCAGTTCCTGACGGATCAGACCGTAGCCGACAAAGGATGCGCCTGCGAAAAGCATTGCCACCAGCACAACAACGAATGGCGCCGACAGACAGATGTGCAGCGTCTTTTTATAGAAGGTCGCAAGCCCGCCGCCAATACGACGCAGGAAAAGCGGACCGTGGCCGCCGTCTTCGCCATTCCCTTCCTTGAGGAAGCGAGAGGCAAGCATGGGGCAAAGCGTCAACGCAACAACAGATGACAGAAGAACAGCAATTGCCAGCACGAAGCCGAATTCACGGAACAGACCACCCGCCTGCCCCGGCAGAAACGAAATTGGAACGAAGACTGCCGCCAAAGTCAGCGTCGTGGCAATAACGGCGAAGAAGACTTCCTGCGTGCCGAGGACTGCCGCAGCACGCGGCCCCATGCCCTGATTGCGTCGTCGGACAACGTTTTCCAACACAACAATGGCGTCATCGACCACGAGACCTGTGGCGAGCACCAAAGCCAGAAGGGTAAGAATATTGACCGAGAATCCTGCCAGATAGATGGCCGCAATCGTGCCGATCAAAGCGACAGGCATGGACAAGGCCGGGATGAGCGTTGCGCGTATATCCCAGAGGAACACGAAGATAATCGCCACAACGATGATCACTGACGCGATCAGTGCGATTTCCACCTCGTGGATAGCGCCATTGATGAAATTCGCATCGTCACTGGTAACGGCGATATTCACGCCCGCGGGCAAGGTTTTCTGCAAATTGGCGACCGCTGCCCGAATGCCCTCCGAGATATCGAGCGTATTCGACTGTGCCTGACGGACGATGCCGAGACCAATTGCCGTCTTGCCGTTGGACCGGACCGCCGAGCTTTCGATATCCGGCCCAAGCGTGACGGTAGCAACATCGCGGATCTGCGTGCGTCCGTTGATGTAGACGTTCTCGAAATCCTCAGGCTTTTCCAGATTGGCCGTGGCACGGACAACGATGGACTGATCGGCGCTACGCAAAGAACCGGCAGGGGCGTCCAGCCCCATGGAAGAAAGCGCCGTAGAAATATCCGCAATGGTCAGACCATAGCTCGCAAGGCGCGCCTGATTGATATCGATGCGGAATATCTTGTCGCGGTCACCGTTGATCTGGACGTCAGCCACGCCCGGAACCGCGGAGAGGATATCCTGTATCTGGTCTTCGACCAGCACCGTCATGTCATCGACAGACATGGTGTCGGACGTAACCGCCAGACGCATCACGGGATCAGCGTTGGAATCGGCCTTGATGATGCGCGACGGGTCCGCTTCTTCCGGCACGTCATTGGCGACACGGGAAATCGCATCGCGCATGTCGGCGGCGGCAACGTTGAGGTCTACACCATCGTTGAACTCCACCGTGACGCGGCTGCGTTCAAACGACGATGTTGAAGAAATAGATTTTACGCCCGAAACGCGCGCGACAGCGTTTTCGAGAACCTGTGTCAACTGACGGTCAATAGTTTCAGCGGATGCACCACTGAAATCCGTGCTGATTGTCACCACAGGCCGGTCAACGTCCGGCAGTTCGCGAATATCGACGCCTGTGAAAGCAGCAAGACCCGCGACGACAATCAGAACGTTGATAACGAAAGCAAAAACTGGACGACGGATGAAAAGCGCCGTCGATCCGCCGCTACTGGATGAGGAATTGTGACCGGTCACGCGTTTACCCTCATCCTGCAGTACGTGTTATCGAAACAGGATCAGCCAGTGCCGTACCCTGCTCGTCCTTTACACGTACAGGCGCATCATCGCGCACGGTTTGAACACCTTGCGTAACGATCATGTCGCCCTGCTTCACCGGACCATCGATGAGAATGTTGGTTGAATTGCGCTGAACGATACGCGCGACAATTCTCTTGGCGACACCGTCCTCAACACGCCACACATAGGAACCGTCAGCCCCCCATTGAATGGCCAGCGGGTCGACAGAGGGATAGCGATCACCCGGAAAGAGAACCGTGACGGAGAACGACATGCCCGCGCGCAGACGATCCTGCGTGTTCGGCACTTCTGCGCGAACATGCAGCGTACGGCTGGCTTCATCCAGCATATTGTCAACCGCGTTGATCTCGCCGCTATAGGTCTCACCCGGGAAAGCGGTCGATTCCGCTGTCAACGGCTGGCCAACCTTGATTTGCGGTGCGAAGCGTTCTGGCACCCATATATCGATCAGCACTTTCGACCGGTCATCGATACGACCGATGGAAGTCTGTGCGGTAATGTAGTTACCCACATTGACAGGAAGAATACCAACAATACCGGAGATTGGCGCACGAACCGTGCGACGGCTCAAGGCGAGCTGCGCGTCCTGCAAAGCAAGCTGCGCATTGGCGACCGCCAGCTCAGTCTCAACCACCTGAACTTCAGTTGCGGTGTTCGTCGCTCGCAATTTTGCAATGCGCTGGCGTGTCGTCTGCGCATCCTTCAACGCCGTCTCGGCCTTAGCGACAGCGATCTTTTCCGTCTCGGCGTCAAGTTCGGCAATCGAGTCGCCTTCCTTCACGCTATCGCCCGCCTTGACGTAAAGCTTCGTCATGTAACCGCTGGAGTACGGGGTTATCGACACGGTGCTGAGAGCCCGTGCCGAACCGATAGCCGTCAAACGGTTGTTGATGGTCTCTTCGCCGGCGGCCTCGACAACAACGAGTGGTGCGGATCGCCCGCCTTCGCCTTTCGGCGCTTCCTCGCCCGTTGCTGCGGTCTTCACCACATCATTCTTGTTCTTATAGGCATACCAGCCGCCAACGGCAGCCGCAGCTATGAGCAGGCACAAGGCAATCTGCTTCCAGGATTTCATTCAGCTCTCCGGCAAGGCCTACCGTCACCTGACGGCCCTCGTTTTCGAAACCAATTTGTCGGGCGCGGAAAATGCCAGCAAATAGTATCAGAATGATGATTGCCTTCACATTGCGCAAATCATGCAACCCATCAGGATGCATGGATTTTTCCAACCAAGACTTTGCACGCACGATCTCAAGGCGTCGAGTTAAATTTCGGTAATACTGCTCGCAGAGATCCCGGGAGCGGGTGCGTTCTTAACCGATTGAACAAAGGCTGTTGGATTTATCGATCGGCTCCATATATAGGAGGCTACCTTTATGTATTGCGTTTCGATGGCACACAGGTTGAGGCACTGCGGCGATTAGGCCGGTTCACCTCGCGTTGGAAGCACAGGCTATGGCGGTTGTTGAAAAGACCACAGATACGGGCACGCCTTCCCCTGAAGCGGCCTCCCAAACTGCGACCACGGAACGGCTCTCGTCAACCCAGTTCACACGTTTACCCTGGCGAAACCGGCTTTCGAGCAAGCTATTGCTCTTGACCGCACTTGCCGTGCTGATCACCGAAGTTCTGATCTTCGTCCCGTCTGTTGCCAATATGCGCGTGCGCTGGATGAGTTCGAGACTTGATACGGTGGGCGCGGTCAGCGAGGTTCTCGCCGCAGGCGGCGATATGGATGTGCCGCGTGACATTCAGGACAAGGTACTTCTGGCAACCGGTACGAAAGCCATAGCCATGCGTGAAGCCGGTGCTTCGCGTCTGCTCGCCATGTCGGAAGTACCCGGCAAGATTGACCAGGTCATTGATCTCAACAATATCAGCGAAGCAGCTGCCATATGGGACGCATTCGGAACCTTGTTCAACGGCGGAGACAGAACGCTACGAATCTATGGTTCGGTTTCGCCATCCAGTTCTCCGGGACGTATTATTGAAATCGTGACCTCGGATGCACCCCTCCGACACGCTATGCTCGTCTATGCGCGCAACGTGACTTTTATCTCGCTCATCATTTCAGTCATAGCGGCGAGCCTGATTTACCTGATCATTCACGAAATGCTGTTGCGGCCGGTGCGTATCATGCATCGCAACATGATCGATTTCGCCTCATCCCCTGACAATCCCGCGCTGATCCTTGTGCCAGAAAACCGCAAGGACGAATTCGGCGTGGCCCAGCGTCAGATATCGCATATTCAGAGCGACCTTCAGAGAACGCTCAAAGAACAGAAACATCTCGCCGATCTTGGCCTCGCCGTCTCCAAAATCAACCACGACATGCGCAATATTCTGGCCTCAGCGCAGTTGATGTCTGACCGGCTTGCCGATACCGAAGACCCAATGGTGCAGCGGTTTGCACCCAAACTTATCCGCACTCTCAGCCGCGCGATCAGCTATTCCGAAAGCGTCATGGCCTATGGTCGCTCGCAAGAAGCACCACCGCGCCCGCGTCGCGTTCTGCTGCACACAATTATCGCTGACGTTCAGGAAACCCTGAGCCCCAGGTCAGAAAGCAGCGTTGAGTTCGAGAATCTTGTCCCGGAGGATTTCGAACTCAATGTCGATTCAGAGCAGTTGTTCCGCGTGCTGAGCAATCTTTGCCGGAATTCTGTGCAAGCCATGGAGCGTGATCAGAGCATTGATGACGCGACCGTCAAGCGACTCACGATTTCTGCCGGAAGAATCGGGACGATGGCAATCATCGGTGTCGAGGACACCGGCCCCGGTTTGCCACAAAAAGCACGCGACAATCTTTTCACGGCTTTCAAGGGATCGACACGCAGTGACGGCACTGGTCTTGGGCTTGCCATCGCGCAAGAACTGATCCGCGCGCATGGTGGGACAATCGAGCTTCGAGAAGACCGCCCAGTTGGGGCACATTTCGAGATTCGCATCCCCGAATTGCCGATGCAACGCGGAGACCGGAGCCCCCAACGGGCAGAGGAAAGTGTTTAGGCAATCTACCGTTGTGCCAACTTTGAACGAAAAGCCCGGAAATGTGGGACCTGACAAGAAATCTTCACAGAACCACATTTTTTTCTAAGAAGACGCTTGCATTTAGCGATCCGTCCGATTATCAACCGCCCATCGCCGCAGCGAGCGGCACACAGGCAAGCACCCGTAGCTCAGCTGGATAGAGCACCAGACTACGAATCTGGGGGTCAGAGGTTCGAATCCTTTCGGGTGCGCCATTTTTCTCAAAACAATCAGTGATTTTTTTCGGCGCGTGACGAACCGGTTTATGCATTGCTTTGCATATTTCCCAAAATGACTGCCCCCGACCTCGTGACGTTTTTGCTCGCCCCGCTATATGTGGCTCGACATATCGGCATCACATTTCTGCAGTGGAATTTTTCTCATGAAGCATCACGCGCTCGTCTGGCTGCGTAACGATCTTCGAATCAACGACAATCCCGCACTGGATGCAGCCGCCGAAACAGGCGGCCATATAACAGCAGTTTACGTTCATGAGACCGTTGCCGAGATTCGGGCGCCCGGCGGCGCGGCGCGGTGGTGGCTCGATCAGAGCCTTGAAGCGATAAGAAAACAGCTGGCTGATCGTGGTATCGAACTTCTCATCGAGACCGGTGATCCGAGGGATATCCTCCCTCAGTTGATCGCGAAACTGGCCGTCACCGAACTGTTCTGGAACCGTCGCTACGCACCGGCGGAACGTGAATTCGATGCAAAACTGAAGTCACAACTCAAGGAGAGTGGAACCGGTGTAACCTCATTTCCTGGCAATCTTCTTCTTGAGCCCTGGGAGCTCAAGACGGCCAGCGATACGCCGTATCAGGTCTTCACCCCTTTCGCCAAAGCGTTGCGCCTCCACAACGTTCCCCGCCCGCTTTCGCGCAGGCAATGGAACGTTAAACCAACACAGGAAGCCCACTACGCGCCCAACGTTCCTGCCTGGGCGGAAAAGTTCGATGGGCTTTGGAATATTGGAGAAGACGCAGCGCGCGACTGCCTGCCACGTTTTCTGGAGAGCACGCTTTCGACCTATACCGAGGATCGCGACGTTCCCGGCATCGACGGAACTTCAAGACTTTCACCTCATTTGCGGTTCGGTGAAATCAGCGCGCGTCAGGCGTGGTATGCCACGCTGGCGTTTATGGACGAGCATCACTCTGCACGCGCTGGCGGTGAAAAGTTTCTGTCAGAGCTGATCTGGCGCGATTTTAATTATCACCAGCTCTATCACCGCCGCGACATCAGTCGACACGATATGCGTGACACACTGTCCGGCATCGCATGGCGCGATGATCGAGCTGCATTCGAAGCATGGCGTCGCGGACAGACGGGCTTTCCCATCATCGATGCCGGTATGCGTCAGCTTTGGGCCACCGGATGGATGCACAATCGCGTGCGAATGCTTGTGGCATCTTTTCTCACCAAGAATCTGCTCATCGACTGGCGAAAGGGTGAAGAATGGTTCTGGGATACGCTCGTGGACGGCGATATCGCCAGCAATCCGGGAAGCTGGCAGTGGGTGGCAGGCTGCGGCATGGACGCTGCGCCCTATTTCCGGGTGTTCAATCCGATCTTGCAGGGTGAAAAATTCGATGCCGAAGGACAATATGTCCGGCATTGGGTGCCAGAACTATCAGGCCTGTCCAACAAATGGCTGCACAAGCCGTTTGAGGCCCCCAAGGATGTGCTGACCAGCGCTGGAATTGCGTTGGGCAGTACCTATCCCAAACCAATCATTGATTTGCAGGCCTCACAACGGGAGGCCCGCAAACGGCTCAACAGCCAGCCGTAATCAACGCGCTTCCAGTCCGCCATTCTCAACGATAAAGTCGATGATTTCCGGCACGCCCTTGCCGCGATGGAGGTCGGTGAAACCGAATGGACGCTTGCCGCGCATGCGAGCCGCATCGCCTTGCATAATATCGAGATCGACGTGCACATGAGGAGCAAGATCACTCTTGTTGATCACAAGAAAATCTGACCGTGTGATACCCGGACCGCCTTTGCGCGGAATTTCCTCACCCTGACAAACAGAGATGACATAAAGCGTCAGGTCCGCCAGATCCGGCGAGAAGGTAGCAGCGAGATTGTCACCACCGGATTCGATGAAGACGATCTCCAGATCGGGAAATCGCCGGTTCATTTCGGCAATTGCCTGCAGATTGATGGAGGCATCCTCGCGGATTGCCGTATGCGGGCATCCGCCCGTTTCGACGCCCATGATCCGATCTTCGGACAAAGCCTGAGAACGCGCCAGAATGAGGGCGTCTTCCTGCGTGTAGATATCGTTGGTAATCACGGCGACCGAGTATTTATCACGCAGCGCTTTGCAAAGCTTTTCGGTCAGCGTCGTCTTTCCCGATCCCACCGGTCCGCCGATGCCGATACGCAAGGGTCCGTTTTTCTGTGTCATGTGCGAAAAAGCCTCGAATGTTGGGTTTCGTGTTTCATGGCCATGATGTCGCTAATGTAAGTCGCGGAACCAAGGTCACTCAATGAAGTTTTTTCTATTCGCGCCGCTGTTTCGGCGAGAACCGGCTCCAAATCCGACATTGTCGCAGTCACGCCGTTCTGCCCCATGACCGAAAGACGGATCGATGCCTGCAAAAGATTGATACAGAAGGCTTGCAGAAAGGCGGCGAGTGTCAATCCAAGCGATACTTTGTTAGCGCCCGCCACAGCACCGACTGCCACCGGATAGGGACAATCGGCTGGCAGGCGGTCGAATACAGAACTGGACCAGCTTTGGGCTGCAGCCAGAAACGCCTCGCCCTGCAGCATCGTCTCCATATGACGTTCGCGCGAACCGGCCAGTGCTTCGGCCAATTCTGCAACTTCAACAAGATCGCCTTTGGCAACCGCACGCCGCCAGCTTTCCGCGCAAAGCACGGCATCATTCCAGCCGGAGCCACGTGTTACAAGCCAGCGCAGCCAATCGCTCATTGTGGCGGTGTCTGCGACATAGCCATCATGGACGGCCCGCTCCAGCCCATGACTATAGCTGAACGACCCGACCGGAAAGACGGGCGACAGCCAGGCCATCAGCCGCAGCAAAGCGGTGGTGGTATCAGTCGTGGTGGTGGTGATGATGTTCATGATCGTGTTCGTGATGACCATGATGATGATGATCATGGTCATGGTCATCATGCGAATGGCCGCCAGAATAAGCACCGCGCAGCGGACTGAAAATTGCCGTTACATCCGTGACTGTTGCACCAAGCCCCTCAAGCATAGCCTTTATGACATGGTCGCGAAGAATGAAGATACGATCACTCTCGATCTGGGCCGCGAGGTGACGGTTGCCGATATGCCAGGTGAGTTCGGCAATATGCAGCGGATCACGCCCGCGGATTTCGTAAAGTTCCTCGCTTGCGGCGCGGATTTCAATCTCGCGTCCGTCATCGAGGACAAGCCGGTCACCGTGTTCCAGCACCACCGGCTCTGCGAAATCGACGAGTACCTTCTCGCCGCCTTCCAGAACAATGGCTTTGCGCCGCAAATGACGTTCATCACGTTCGAGAACGGCATGGCCCGCAGGCACGGCATCGATCACCTTATCCGCACGAATAATGGCAGTGGCACGAAACATTTTTTTGCCTTTCAAGATCAGAACATGAAGTAGCGTTGCGCCATTGGCACGACGTCGACGGGCTCGCAGGTCAGAAGTTCGCCATCTGCGCGCACCTCATAGGTTTCCGGGTCAACTTCCATTTGCGGCATCGCATTGTTGAGGATCATGGAATGTTTGCCGATACCGCCTCTGGTATTGGCCACTGCAATCATCTGCTTGTCCACCCCAATCTTCTCTCGAAGCCCCTCATCCATTGCGGCCTGCGAAACAAATGTAATGGACGTATTGGTGCGGGCTTTTCCAAACGAGCCGAACATCGGACGATAATGCATCGGTTGCGGCGTTGGAATTGAGCCATTCGGGTCCCCCATCGGCGCGGTTGCGATCCAGCCACCAAGCAGAACCATCTCCGGCTTGATGCCGAAGAAAGCAGGATTCCACAAAACGAGATCGGCGCGCTTGCCCACTTCCACCGAACCGATTTCATGCGCCATGCCATGGGCGATGGCAGGGTTGATGGTGTATTTCGCAATGTAGCGACGCGCCCGATAATTGTCATTTCCGGGCTTGTCGTCGGGAAGACTGCCACGCTGCTTCTTCATCTTGTCTGCAGTCTGCCAGCAGCGAATGATCATTTCGCCGACACGGCCCATCGCCTGACTGTCGGAGGAAATGATGGAGAACGCTCCCATATCGTGGAGAATGTCTTCTGCAGCGATGGTTTCCTTGCGGATACGGCTTTCTGCAAAGGCAATATCTTCCGGGATTGCCGGGGACAGATGATGGCACACCATCAGCATGTCGAGATGCTCTGCAATCGTATTGACCGTGTATGGCCGGGTCGGGTTTGTCGACGCTGGCAACACGTTCGGATACTGACACACCCGAATAATATCCGGAGCGTGCCCGCCACCGGCGCCCTCCGTATGGAAGGAATGGATCGTGCGTCCCTTGAAGGCGTTGAGCGTGTCTTCGACGAAGCCGCCTTCGTTCAGCGTATCGGTGTGGATCGCAACCTGAACATCGAACCGGTCTGCAACCGACAGGCAATTATCGATCGCGGCTGGTGTCGAACCCCAGTCCTCATGCAACTTCAAACCACAGGCACCGGCGCGGATCATTTCTTCCAATGCACCGGGCAGTGAAGCGTTTCCTTTGCCGAACACACCGATATTCATCGGCAGGCCGTCGAATGACTGGATCAGCCGGGCTATATGCCACGGCCCCGGCGTGCATGTGGTTGCAAGCGTGCCATGGGCAGGTCCGGTGCCGCCACCCACCATGCAGGTGATGCCTGCATTAAGTGCTTCATCCACCTGTTGCGGTGAGATGAAATGGATATGCGTGTCGATACCGCCCGCCGTGAGGATCTTGCCTTCACCCGCGATAATCTCCGTACCGGGTCCGATGATGATCGAAACGCCGGGCTGCGTATCCGGATTTCCGGCCTTTCCGATCACCGCGATACGCCCGTCGCAAAGCCCCACATCGGCCTTGTAGATGCCGGTATGATCGAGGATCAGAGCATTGGTAATGACTGTATCCATCGCACCGTCGGCGCGCGACATCTGGCTTTGTCCCATACCGTCACGGATAACCTTCCCTCCGCCAAACTTCACCTCTTCGCCATAGGTGGTGAGGTCCCGTTCGACTTCGATAAACAGTTCCGTATCGGCGAGACGCACCTTATCGCCAACAGTAGGGCCGAACATTTGCGCATAGGTGGCGCGACTAATTCTGGCTGGCATGAAATGTCTCCGTCACCTGTTCTAAAGCTTTCCCATGACCATCTGGCGAAATCCGTAGATCTCGCGCTTGCCGCTCACGGGAACCAATGTCACGTCGCGTTCCTGACCGGGCTCGAAGCGCACGGCAGTTCCGGCTGCAATATCCAGCCGCTGTCCGAGCGCCTTGTCGCGTTCGAAAGAAAGGGCCGCATTCACTTCGTAAAAATGAAAATGGCTGCCGACCTGGATGGGTCGGTCGCCGGTATTGGCGACCTTGATCGTGATGGTGGGTTGCCCCTGATTGAGTTCTATATCGCCGTCCTGCGTAATAATTTCGCCGGGGATCATGTCACACCTCACCCGGCCATCAGCATCAGGCCGCCAAGTGCGGTAGCGCCACCGGCCATACGCAAAGCAATTTTGCCATTCTTGCCCGCCATAAGCCGTCCTGCGGCAAGGCCGACACCCATGCCAGCGGCGTGTAGCAGTGCGGTCGCAAGCGCAAATCCAGCCGCATAGGAGAGGAATGTCGCGCCTCCGATTTCCCCGCCGTGTGCATGACCGTGAAAGAAGGCGAAGAAGCCGGCAATAAGTGCACCAACAACCGGAGTGACAGGGAAGGCAAGCGCCACCATAAGACCAAGCACGACCACCGAAGCCAGAATGACCGGCTCAACAAAGGGCAGTGGCATGCCCAGAAGTGCCGCCACAAAGCCAAGCAGCATCACACCGACAAATGCTGCTGGCACGACGAAGAGTGCCCGTCCACCCAGCATGGCGGCCCAAAGCCCGACCGCAACCATCGCCAGGATATGGTCCGCGCCGGAGAGCGGATGCGTGAAGCCCGCCGCGAATGAGCCGTGTTCGGCCGGGTTAAGATGGGCAAAGGCAGGGCTTGCGGTGAGCGCCATTGCCACTGCGGCAAGGACCGTAGTCTTCTTCATTATCGTACCTTTCAAAAAACAGGTTCGCCTCGGCGAAACCTGAAAATCAGCGGATCGGCTCGTGCACGGTGACGAGCTTTGTGCCATCGGGAAATGTGGCTTCGACCTGAATGTCGTGGATCATTTCGGGCACACCATCCATCACCTGTTCACGGGTGATGACGTGCGCGCCTGCTTCCATCAGATCGGCAACCGTGCGCCCATCGCGGGCACCTTCAACGACAAAATCGCTTATCAGTGCGATCGTTTCCGGATGATTGAGTTTTACCCCGCGCTCCAGACGGCGGCGGGCAACCATGGCGGCCATGGCGATCAAAAGCTTGTCTTTTTCCCTGGGCGTCAAATTCATGACTTCGTTCCAAACTTCATACTTTCAAAGCGGTATGCATTCCGCTGGCGTTAAAAGCGGCGGGATTGCCGCGAACTCAAAATGTCCAAACTTTGGGCAGTCCTGCCTTACCGTTAAGCAGGGCAAGCAATGGCCCCAGACGTTTGCGCAAGGTGTAACTATCCGGCGCGTGAAGTCGCATCATCAGTTTGGTTGCAGGACCAACCTGCCAGAGGCTGGCACCGCCCTCCTCTCCAATGATCTGCCGGGCAGCTTCCAGATGTTTCCCGGCCTCCCCTGAAATCAGAAGCACGGTGGCGACTGCACAGGCCGCATCTGCCACCGGACGGGCTTGCAATTCAGCCCCAATATCCGGTCCCAGCCGAAACTCTTCGGCATGCACAAGCCTCCCATCGGGCCGCCCACCCAACCGCACACGCCAACGATCACTGAACATCGCTTCATCAACCCGCTCACCCATGGCAAGGCGCCCGAATATAGTCGCCTCCACCACCAGGATTTCCGCCCCCTCCTCCAGCTCGACATCCAGCGTTCGTGACAACACGGATTGATTGAACAGAATGGTTTCCTGCGGAAGCCAAGCAAGACGCGTGCCTTTTGCAGCCTTCAAACGCGTGGCAATGCGTGCCCCGCCGCCCCCTGAGCGATAGATACGCTCACAGGCCTGCGTGGTAATGACAGCCGAAGCGTTTTCGCCAAGCTCCACATCCCATTGCAGTCGGTCACCGCCCGTCAGCCCTCCTGATGTGTTGATCAGGATTGCTTCCAGCGGATCGCCTCCGACCTGCGGCATGCGGATCTTGGCTGCGCCTTCCTGGTAAAGCCTGGAAATGCGCGAACGCCCGTCCTTGAAATGTATCGAAAGCCCACCCAGCCCGTTGACGCGCTGCGAGGAGAGCTCCGCTAACTTATTGTTATTTATTATCATCTGCGCGAATCTCGTCTTGCTCTTCTAAAGCAGAACTGACCGCAGAATAAAGGGGGGTGGGGGTGCGGCAGGACGCCGCCACATATTGGAAAGCTTGAAAATGTTTCATCAAAAGCCACGGCAATCCCACCCGAAGCAATGTTTCGGATGGGATTTATCGATCAGTTCCCCGGTCAAATACGCATTGCCGCCGGGTGCGTGACCGTCTTTCGATAGAGATGCCAGGTTGCATGCCCAAGGATGGGTATTACTACCGCCAACCCGGCAAACATCGTGGCAAAACCGACGATCAGCATCGCGGTTACGATTGCAGCCCAGAGCAGCGATTCCATGGGGTTGCGCATGACAACACGCAACGATGTCGCAACCGCTGCCGCAGCGCCGCAATCCTGATCAAGCAGCATCGGGAAAGTCACAATCGTCGAGCACAGGACAACGATTGCAAAAAGCAAACCAATGCCACAACCGGCAAAAATCAGACTGCGTCCCTCTTCCGTTGACGACACCTGATTCATCAACATTGAGAAGCTCTCGGGCGGCATCGGCCCGAAATAGTGAACATAGAGATTTTGAGCCACCAGCAGCCAGACAATAAAGATTGCGAACAGAAAAGCACCGACAGCCACGATGGACGGCAATGCCGGTGAATGGCTCACATCGAGCGCACGTTTCCAGGATGTATCCAACCCTTCTTCACGGCGGCGGCTCATCTCATAAAGCGGCAGCGCAGCAATTGGCCCGATCAAGGCAAAGCCGGACATCAGGGGAAACAAGAGCGGTAACGCGTTTGCGTTCGTGCTCCAGTAAGTGATGAACAACCCCGCCAGCGGGTATATGAGGCAAAGGAAAACGTAATGCGATGGCTTTGCCCAGAAGTCGTCGAAGCCCAGACGCAGGGCATCAAATACATCTGCCATGCGAATGCGCTTAACTTCGGGATAAAAGGCTGATTGGTCTCGACCTGCAACAACATGAAACTGTGCCATGACGCTCCTCCTGCGGATTAAGCAGTCCTGACGGCAAGGAAACGGTCAGGACATGGCCTGCACGCAATTTCTGGCTTTTTCAACCGGTCACCGGATAAATCCGATTTCGTGACGCCAATTCGTCGGGCTACGCCTGACGGTCTGGCGAACAGTATACATCGAAAAGACTGGTGGCGAAAGAAAAGCGGCTCAATGAGATTGAACCCCGCGTGAACTGATCTCAAATCAGCAACCACACGCACTTTCCATTAGAGCGCATCCCGAAAAGTGTGAAACGGTTTTCGGAAAAGATGCGCGTAACAACAAATGATTAGAGCGCCGATCTGATCCGGTCAGATCGAAACGTGCTTTAACGAAAGCACGGCAAAGCCAGTTTCTGGATTTTATTGGAAAATAATGGTGCTGCGAGAGAGGATTGAACTCTCGACCTCTCCCTTACCAAGGGAGTGCTCTACCACTGAGCTACCGCAGCAATCTCTTGAGTGCGGCGGACTTCTGCCACATCATTACGCAAATCGCAAGCAAGCAATTGCATTTCTTTTCACATAATGTGGAAATCTGCCGGACGCGCATTTGAAAGCAGCTTTTCCGGCCCTTTTTCCCGTAGTAGAAGACCGCCATGAGCGAAAATACGACCAACAAAGAGAAACAAACCCAATCGGACCAGCGCAAAAAGCGCCGGGCTGAGGAGTTGCGCGCGAATCTGATGCGCCGCAAAGCACAATCCAGATCACGTCGCGCAGGCGAAGCGGATGAACGAAACGACGGCATCACCGCCGCCAGTGACGATACCGACTGAGAATCGCAACAACAAAGCCTTCCTTGAAGATAGGGGGGCTCTGCGGTAAAAGCTCATTTCTGTTCTTCGCAGCGATGTCGTCCTATTGTGATTCGTATTTGACGTAATTTGGCCGCAAGACTCGTAATTTCATGACGCAACGCCACCGCGCCGTAAGGGCTGCCGGATTTGGTGAAAATTTATCGGGCAAGGTATCGGCCCAGAAGGTGACACAGCATGGATCGCATCAAAATCGTTGGTGGCAACAAGCTCAACGGCATCATTCCAATCTCCGGCGCAAAAAACGCCGCTCTGCCGTTGATGATCGCCTCGCTTCTGACCGACGATACGCTGACGCTCGAAAATGTGCCGCATCTGGCTGACGTCGAACAGTTGATCCGCATCCTCAGCAATCACGGCGTGGATTATTCGGTTAACGGACGCCGCGAACATCAGGATGGGGCCTATTCGCGTACGATCCATTTTACTGCCCGTAATATCGTCACCACCACTGCACCCTATGAACTCGTATCCAAGATGCGTGCGAGTTTCTGGGTTATTGCGCCGCTTCTCGCCCGCATGGGCGAAGCAAATGTTTCCCTGCCGGGCGGCTGCGCTATCGGGACACGCCCGGTCGACCTTCTCCTCGAAGCCTTATTAGCTCTTGGAGCCGACATCGAAATCGAAAACGGCTACGCCAAGGCGAAAGCCAGGAACGGTCTCGTCGGCGCACGCTATAAGTTTCCGAAGGTCTCCGTCGGCGCGACCCATGTCATGCTGATGGCAGCAGCCCTCGCCAAGGGCGAAACCGTCATCGAGAATGCTGCCCGCGAACCGGAAGTCGTCAATCTCGCCGACTGCCTTAATGCAATGGGCGCCAAGATCACCGGCGCCGGAACCAGCACTATCCATATCGATGGGGTCACCAACCTGTCGGGTGCGCGCGTTCGTGTTATTCCAGACCGTATCGAAGCCGGCACCTATGCCATGGCCGTCGCCATGACCGGCGGCGATGTGCTTCTGGAAGGTGCTCAGGAAAGCCAGCTTTCAGCCGCTCTCGAAACGCTGCGACAGGCAGGAGCTGAAATCACCGAAACCAATAGCGGTCTCCGCGTTGTCCGTAACGGTCATGGTATCCATCCCGTCGACGTTACCACGGATCCTTTCCCCGGTTTCCCGACTGACTTGCAGGCGCAGTTCATGGGCCTGATGACCAAGGCCAAGGGCACCTCGCGCATCACGGAAACCATTTTTGAAAATCGCTTCATGCACGTGCAGGAGCTGGCACGTCTTGGCGCAAAGATTTCTCTGTCCGGCCAGACTGCAACCGTCGAAGGCGTAGAACGCCTCAAAGGCGCGCAGGTGATGGCAACGGATCTTCGGGCTTCGGTTTCGCTTGTGATCGCTGGCCTTGCTGCTGAGGGCGAAACCATGGTCAACCGCGTGTATCATCTGGATCGCGGCTTTGAGCGCCTGGAAGAAAAACTGTCACGCTGCGGCGCGACAGTAGAACGTATCAGTGGCTGATCTGACCAAGCCGGAGTGACATTCATCGCTCCGGCTTTTTCTTGTGCTACGCTAAAGATTCCAATCGAAGGGCGACAGGCTTGAAAAGCCTGTCGATTTTTTTGTTTTGACATGCCAAGTTGATAATCGGCCGAGCGGGTGATTGATTTTCTGCCTGTTGGGAGCAGTTATTAACCGACAACGGAAAGTGGTGCTGGAGTATGGAGATGTTGAAGCTTGTGGCGCTGGATGAGGAGGATTTGCAGGTCCTGTCCGCTCATCTTCAGGACGCAGTTTTGAAAGTATCCGACCTTCAGTATCTCGGGAACGAGAAGCGCTTCGTTCTCACTGCAAACCGTTTTGTCTGGGAAGAAAGCAAACCGAAGTTCCTGCGCAAGCCGCAATACCAGCGCAGGCGCACCGCTCTGCACTTCAACCGTGTGATCGCAGCCAAGGCAGTCGGTATTGACCGCCAGAAACCGGATGAAGTGCTTTCCCTGATGGCCATTCAGTTCACGGCCGGTGAAACACCTGCCGGAACAATAGAACTGACTTTCTCGGCAAATGCGGCTATCCGTCTTGAAGTGGAATGTATCGAAGCGCAAATGACGGACCTTGGCGCGGCATGGGAAACAGAATCACTTCCTCGCCATAACGTCTAATACCAAACCTTGATGAGCTGAATCATCGAGATTTGGAAAGCCTGTGTGGCGATTGAGCATTTTCAGGGCTTGGATAGCGTCAGCATCTTAGCACCCTGGCATAAGAGAGGGTTATACAAAACCGTCTTTCGTCAGCCAGACGCCAGTCTGGCAAAGCATATTTGAAGGAACAGAAGCGTGGTCAAGACGCTCAGACAAACCGATCCCGATTTCGAGAATAATTTCGCGACATTTCTGGCCAGCAAACGCGAGGCGTCCGAGGATGTCGATCGTGCGGCCCGCGAGATCGTTGAACGGGTGCGTCGTGAAGGTGACAGTGCGCTCATCGACTATTCCCGACGCTTTGACCGGATCGATCTCGAAAAAACGGGAATTGCGGTCACTGAAGCTGAAATCGATGCCGCATTCGACATAGCCCCGGCATCGACGATCGAAGCGCTGAAGCTTGCTCACGAGCGCATCGAGAAACACCACGCGCGGCAATTGCCGAAAGATGATCGTTATACGGATGCGCTTGGCGTTGAGCTCGGTTCGCGCTGGACCGCTATCGAAGCTGTGGGGCTCTATGTTCCGGGCGGCACGGCAAGCTACCCAAGTTCCGTATTGATGAACGCTGTTCCAGCCAAGGTGGCAGGTGTAGAGCGCATTGTCATGGTGGTTCCAGCACCTGACGGCATTCTCAATCCATTGGTTCTGGTGGCAGCACGTCTGGCTGGCGTTTCCGAGATTTATCGTGTCGGCGGCGCACAGGCTATCGCAGCCCTCGCCTATGGCACCGAAACAATTAGTCCGGTTGCCAAGATCGTCGGCCCCGGCAACGCCTATGTTGCGGCGGCCAAACGTATCGTCTTCGGCACGGTTGGCATCGACATGATCGCCGGGCCATCAGAAGTGCTGGTCATCGCTGACAAGGACAACAATCCCGACTGGATCGCCGCTGACCTCCTTGCTCAAGCGGAGCACGATACCGCTGCGCAATCGATCCTTATGACCAATGATGAGGCTCTTGCTCTAGCTGTCGAAGAAGCTGTCGAACGACAGCTCCGCAATCTCCCGCGCGCGCAAACTGCCGCCGCGAGCTGGCGTGATTTCGGCGCGGTTATTCTGGTCGAGGATTTCGAGGCAGCCATTCCGCTTGCCAATCGCATTGCAGCCGAGCATCTGGAAATCGCTACGGCCGATCCGGAAGCATTGCTGCCCAAAATCCGTAATGCGGGATCGATCTTCATCGGCGGCTATACGCCGGAAGTGATCGGCGATTATGTCGGCGGCTGTAACCACGTTCTGCCAACGGCGCGCTCGGCGCGCTTTTCGTCCGGCTTGTCGGTTCTCGACTACATGAAACGCACGTCGCTTCTCAAACTCGGCCCTGATCAACTGCGCGTGCTCGGACCTGCGGCAATCGAGATTGCCCGCGCCGAAGGCCTTGACGCACACGCGCAGTCTGTCGCTATCCGGCTGAATCTATGAGGTGACATGACTGCCGCTGTTCCAAATGCGCGCCTTGTTGACGTCGAGCTCGATGAATCCATCGGGCGCTCGACGCCTGACGTCGAGCATGAACGTGCGGTAGCCATTTTTGACCTCATCGAAGAAAATTCCTTCCACCCGATCGGAGACGACACGGGAGGGCCGTACCGTCTCAAGCTTTCGCTGATGGAATCGCGACTGATCTTCGCCATCACCCGGGAGGCCGGTGAAGACGTCGCAACTCATATTCTCTCGCTCACGCCCTTACGGCGCGTCGTGCGGGATTATTTCATGATTTGTGAAAGCTATTATCAGGCGATCCGGTCGGCCA
The DNA here is from genome assembly GCF_058796175.1 of Brucella sp. GW823-FHT04E01. Lineage (NCBI taxonomy): Bacteria > Pseudomonadati > Pseudomonadota > Alphaproteobacteria > Hyphomicrobiales > Brucellaceae > Brucella > Brucella sp. GW823-FHT04E01. The sequence goes on from NZ_JBXAIK010000004.1 coordinate 331,327, forward strand.
CACCAAGCAAGATCGAAGCAATCGACATGGGACGGCGCGGCCTGCACAATGAAGGATCGCAGACGCTCCAGAACAGGCTGCAGGGCAAGATCGAGGTTGATTTCAACACGGCACGGCGGCTTTTCACACTTGTCTGCGTCCTGCACTGGAGAGGCTGATCATTGATGGTCATCACCGATGCCCCTCCCGTGAATTTCAGCGCCGACGGCGACGAAGATCATAAATCGAGCCTGCCCAAGTCCCTGCTTTTTGTCTGCGGCAAGAATGCAATTCGTTCACCCATGGCGGAGTTACTTGCAAGACAGGCCCTGCCACCCAATATTTATGTAGCTTCTGCAGGTGTGAAGCGGGGTGAACGTGATCCGTTTGTCGATGCTGTACTTCAAGAGGAAGGCTTGTCGCTTGATAACCGGCAACCGCGTGGCCTCGAAGAACTTGCTGATGGATATTTCGACCTGATTGTAACGCTGACACCACTTGCCCACCATACTGTGCTGGAGCGAATGCGGGGTTTCTCGGTTGATGTCGAATATTGGCCAACGCCGGACCCCACGCTGGTGGCAGGCAGCAGAAGTCAGATCATGGCGGCTTATCGCGATGTGCGGGACCGCCTGAAGCGGCAAATCATGCAGCGTTTTGACAAGAACGGTTCCGGCTAATACGGAATCGGCGGAACCGCTCTAACTGTTTGTTTTGTCGCATTATCCGACGCAAAACGGCTTCGCACTTTTGCTGGAAATGCTCCAGCATCAAGTTCACGGAATTCCGTTGTTCACAAATGCCGCCTAATCATATAGGTTCCGCGCAAATTCCGACCTAAAGACCGCTCGAGAGCGGCATTTTATCAAAGAAAGACACAGGTATCGCATGGCGAAAGAAGAAGTCCTAGAATTTCCGGGTGTTGTTACGGAACTGCTGCCGAATGCTATGTTCCGCGTGAAGCTCGAGAACGAACATGAAATCATCGCCCATACGGCAGGCCGTATGCGCAAGAATCGCATCCGCGTTCTGGCCGGCGACAAGGTTCTGGTTGAGATGACCCCTTACGATCTGACCAAGGGCCGCATCACCTACCGCTTCAAGTAAGCAATCCGTTCCCGTTCCAGGAAATGTCTATTCGATGAGCGCGCAACACAAGCTGGTTCTTGCCTCCGGTTCTCCACGCAGGATCGAGCTTCTGGGGCAGACAGGCATCGAACCGGACCACATTCATCCGGCCGATATAGATGAAACGCCGCAGCGCGCGGAACACCCGCGCTCGCTGGCGCGACGTCTGTCGCGGGAGAAGGCGCGCAAGGCACAAGAGCAGCTGAAGGACGATGCGAATTTCGCCGGTGCCTTCATTCTTGCTGCCGATACTGTTGTGGCCGTGGGCCGGCGCATTCTCCCCAAAACGGAGATTGCCGACGAGGCAAGAGAATGTCTGCGGCTGCTTTCCGGGCGTACGCACAAGGTGTTCACAGGAGTGAGCCTTGTCTTGCCGAACGGGAATTTGCGCCAGACACTGGTTGAAACACGATTGCGTTTTGAACGGTTATCCCGCCAGCAGATGGATGCCTATCTCTCGTCTGGTGAATGGCGAGGGAAAGCGGGCGGCTATGCAATCCAGGGGCTGGCCGGTAGTTTCGTTGTGAAGCTGGTTGGCTCCTATACAAACGTCGTGGGATTGCCGCTGCAGGAAACTATCAGCCTGCTGAACGACGTCGACTACCCGGTTTACGCTAACTGGAACAGCGGGAAAGTCTGAGAGCAGGTATGAGCGACAAGAAGGACATATCGACCGCAGCAGGTGCACGAGTGACGCCATTGCGTCCGACGCGCCCCTGCCCGGAATGCGGAAAGCCTTCATCGCGCGAATCCTATCCGTTCTGTTCGCCACGCTGTAAAAGCATCGACCTCAATCGCTGGCTATCCGGCAGCTATGTCCTGCCGGGGAAGCCGATTGACGAAGAGGAAGAAGAAGGAAACTAAACCTCTCTCAAAGTGGCTTCCTCCAATAAAATCAGTTATTTATCAAAGATGTGAGAAAAGCTGATAAAAATTGCGATACGGTGCTGGACAGCGCGAAATTTAATGCTATAACCCACCCACTTCCGGCGGGAACCAACACCGCCTCGAACGAGCTAACTGCTTGTTACGGATGCCCGGATAGCTCAGTTGGTAGAGCAGCGGATTGAAAATCCGCGTGTCGGTGGTTCGAATCCGCCTCCGGGCACCACTTTAAGCCCTTCAATAGTCGTCGCAAAAATACTTGTTCAATCAGGCCTCTGTATTCGGCGTGATCATGCTCGAAATATTGACCTGACGATTATCCTCTGCAAGGACTAATCATTCCATTTGTTCCTTCCAGGTTCTTCACCAAGCGAGGAAATCTCCATGCTCTGGACGTTGTTCGGCATCCTTTCCGGTGCCTGTATTGCTATTCAGGCGCCAATCAATGCAGCCTTGGCTCGTGGATTGGGATCGCCGGTAACAGCTGCTGCGATTTCGTTTCTTTCCGGTGCCGTCATCCTTGCCGTTATCGCCGGAATTACCGCGCGTGCGACGGGTGCAATGCCAGCGTTCAACGTGCCTGCGGGCTGGCTGTTCGTGGCTGGCGGTGCGCTTGGCTGTATCTATGTGACCGCATCGGTGTTGCTGACGCCGCGCATCGGGGCTGCTGCCGTGATGGGGCTTGCTGTTGCTGGACAATTGATGGCCGGACTGGCTGCTGACCGCATCGGCTTCATGGGCGTTGCGGTGCGTGAAATCACCGCCGGGCGCATTGCCGGGGCGGTTCTGTTGCTTTCCGGCGCATTGATGATCCGCTTCCTCTAAAAACAAAGCCGCGCTTTTCAGCGCGGCTTTTTATTTTACAATAAGCCGAAAACTGGCTCTCAATCCTTGAACGTATATTCCGCAATCGACTGCGGCTTCATTTCAATCGAGAAGCCCGGCAGCGATGGTGGCATATAAGCCGCATCCTTGATGATGCATGGCTCGATGAAGTGTTCGTGCAGATGATCGACATATTCGATCACACGACCGTCCATGGTGCCGGAAACGGCAACATAATCGATCATGGAAAGGTGCTGCACATATTCACACAGGCCAACGCCGCCCGCATGTGGCCAAACCGGCTTGTTGTATTTTGCAGCAATCAGCAGCACGGCCAGAACTTCATTCAGGCCACCCATACGGCATGAATCGATCTGAACGATGTCGATAGCGCCTTCCGCGATGAACTGCTTGAACATAATGCGGTTCTGGCACATTTCACCAGTCGCAACCTTCACATCGCCAATGGCTTCGCGGATCTTGCGATGGCCTGCAACATCATCCGGGCTGGTCGGTTCTTCGATGAAGAAGGGCTTGGAGAAGGCAAGCTTGTTGACCCACTCGATTGCCTGATTGACTTCCCAGACCTGATTGGCGTCGATCATCAGATAACGATCCGGGCCGATTACTTCACGTGCGATGGTGAGACGACGAATATCGTCTTCGAGATCGCGACCAACCTTCATCTTCACATGATTGAAGCCTTCATCAATCGCTTCCTGGCAAAGACGACGCAGCTTGTCATCGTCATAGCCGAGCCAGCCAGCAGACGTCGTGTAGCAAGGATAACCCTTGGCTTCGAGCTTCGCGATACGCTCAGCCTTGCCGGCTTCCGCTTTACGCAGAATTTCGACAGCTTCGTCGCGGGTCAGCGCATCGGTGAGGTAGCGATAATCGACGATATCGGCGATCTCTTCCGGTGACATGTCGGCCACAAGCCGCCATACCGGCTTGCCAGCCTGCTTTGCAGCCAAATCCCAGAAGGCGTTGACGACAGCGCCGGTGGCAAGATGCATCGCGCCCTTGTCCGGGCCGATCCAGCGCAGCTGGCTGTCACCGGTCAGGTAGCGCCAGAACTTGCCGGGGGCCGCGAGGAAATCATCCATCGAGGCACCCACGACCAGATGACGCATGGCGAGAATCGCCTGACAGCAAATGTCGTTGCCGCGTCCAATGGTGAAGGTCAGGCCATGGCCCTTCAGCGCCCCGTCATCCGTATCGAGGATGACATAGGCTGCCGAATAGTCCGGGTCCGGGTTCATCGCGTCAGAGCCGTCCAGACTTTGCGAAGTCGGGAAGCGGAGATCGAAGACGCGCAGATCAGTGATTTTCGTCATGATTTATCCGTGATCAGAGCATGCTCAAAAAAATTAAACGTCAGCGCGCACGTTCTGCTTCTGCGTGCCGAGACCTTCGATGCCGAGTTCGACAACGTCGCCAGCCTTGAGATAGCGCGGTGGCTTCATGCCCATGCCAACGCCGGGAGGCGTGCCGGTGGAGATGATATCGCCCGGCTGCAAAGACATGAACTGCGAGAGATAGGAAACGAGGTGGCGTACGCCATAGACCATGGTCTTGGTCGAGCCGTCCTGCATGGTTTCGCCATTGACCTTGAGCCACATGCCAAGGTTCTGCGGATCGGCAACCTCGTCCTTCGTCACCAGCCATGGGCCGGTCGGGCCGAACGTGTCGCAGGATTTGCCCTTGGTCCACTGACCGGCGCGCTCGATCTGGAAAGCGCGTTCCGAGACGTCGTGCAGCGTGCAGTAGCCCGCGACATAATCAAGCGCATCATCTTCCGAAACATATTTCGCGGTCTTGCCGATAACGATGCCGAGTTCGACTTCCCAGTCGGTCTTTTCCGAGCCGCGCGGGATGAGCAGATCGTCGTTCGGGCCAACGATGGCCGAGGTGGCCTTCATGAAGATAACTGGTTCTGGCGGAACGGCCATGCCGGATTCTGCAGCGTGATCAGCATAGTTGAGGCCAATGCAGATGAACTTGCCGGTGCCTGCAACGCATGGACCGAGGCGTGGATTGCCTTCGACCTTCGGCAACGAATTGATATCGATCGCACCAAGCTTGGCCAGTGCATCCGGGGTCAGAGCCGCGCCGGAAAGATCGCCTACATGGGCGGAAAGATCACGGATATTGCCGTCTGCATCGAGAAGGCCCGGCTTTTCCTGACCGGTTTCGCCATAGCGAAGAAATTTCATGAGTTTACTCCTTGAGGGGATAAAATTGGGGGTGGTGGAAATGCCTAGAGCTGTCGAAATTCTGGTTATGGCGTGCCGAAAATGGTGTTTTTCGAGAACCGGAGCGGAATGTACTTAAAGGTACATGAGCACCGGAAGCGCAGAAGAATACCGTTTGCAGGCCGCCAGAGCCTGAATAGCGATAGCTCTAGATCGTCCAGCCACCATCGATGTTATACGCCTGACCGGTGGTGTACGTGGCACCTGCGAGATAGACCGCGAGATCGGCGATTTCTTCCGGCTGGCCGATACGGCCAATTGGCTGACGCGCGATGAAGGCTGCGCGCTGTTCTTCATAATCGCCCTGCGCACGCAGACGGTCCTGAAGCGACGGGCTTTCAACCGTACCGGGGCAGATGGCGTTGCAGCGGATGCCCTTGGCAACGTAGTCGGCAGCGACAGCCTTGGTGAGGCCGATGACCGCCGCCTTGGTGACGCCATAAGCAAAGCGGTTCGGCACGCCCTTCACGCTCGAAGCGACCGACGCCATGTTGACGATAGAACCGTCCTTGCGTTCCAGCATTCCCGGCAGCACGGCGCGAATGGTGCGGATCATGGCCTTGACGTTGAGATTGACGGCAAAGTCGAGATCTTCGTCCTTCATCTCAAGGATTGAGCCGCCATGGACGACGCCCGCGCAGTTGAACAGGATATCGACCTGACCGATCTCGGCGACCGCTGCCTTCACTTCCGCCTCGTCAAGCACGTTGAGCTTGCGGGTGATAATGCCCGAAACGCCTTCGATTTCCTTGAGTGCGGCCTCGTTGATGTCGGTCGCATAGACCTTGGCGCCAGCTTCCGCAAAAGCCAGCGCACTTGCACGGCCAATGCCCTGAGCGGCGGCTGTCACCAGTGCGGTTTTTCCATCAAATCGTATCGTCATTTTCAAGCCTTCCGTTCGACAAGCAGGATGTGGTCGCAAGCCAGCACCACTTCATCCCGCTGATTAAGCACTTCGCACCGCTCGGTAACGCGGCCCATATTGGCCCTCTTCGGGTCATCTTCCTTGGCGCTGATTGTCACGCGCGTGCGGATCGTATCTCCGATATGAACCGGACGAATAAAGCGCAGACGATCATAACCATAGGAAAATGCAACCGGATTGATCAGCGTTGCGGTCAATCCGACACCGATTGCAAAGATCATTGTGCCGTGGGCAATGCGCTGACCACCCGGCAGGGTCTTGGCGAATTCCGCATCCATATGATGCGGAAAGAAATCGCCCGTATGCCCGGCGTGAACCACGAAATCCGTTTCGGTGATGGTGCGGCCCGTGGTGAGGCGCACATGGTTCATTTCATAATCTTCGTAGTAGATTTTCTGTTCGGCCATGATCAGACCTCCGGTTTTGCGGCAAGCGGCGTGGCAGGCGCAGCGCTCGACTGATAGGCGGCCTCGACCAGTGCCATGGTGTGCCAGGCATCTTCGACCGAGCCGACAAGTTCAGCGTCTTCGCCAGTCACGAAACGCTGCAACTGCGCCATGCGGTTCAAGAATGCGTCCGGGAACCACGCGCCTTGAAGTGCGACCTGCACCCAGTCGTCGTCGCCCTTTGGCTTGATCCACAGCTCGTCCGGCTCGCCACGAGGATAGTCGAGATTGACGCCCAGTTTCACATAGGCAGCACCTTCGGTGCCGCAGATGCGAAACTCGCAAGCCTGAAATTTGCGGCCAAAATCATGGTCATGATTGATCGACAGCGCACAACGCACGCGGTTGCCATAATCGAGAATCGCTGCGGTGCGCGTCTGGGCAACTTCGTGGTTCGGATGGCCGATGGTCTTGGCGTGAACGCCGAGCGGATTGCCGAGCAGACCACGCACGAAATCCAGATAATGGATCGAATGCATGGCAATCTCGATGCGTGGTAGACCTTTGAGGAACGGCCACAGACCCCAAGGAGTCGCAAGCGCCAGCCACGCGTCGAAATCCACCACTTCACCAAGCAAGCCCTTATCGACAGCATCATAAAGTGCCAACATCATCGGCGCGAAACGCAGCTGGAAATTCACCGCCGCTTTCAGATTGCGCGCGCGGCAGACTTTCAGAATTTCCGTGGCGCTAGCCAAGTCGCTGCCCATCGGCTTCTGAATGAGGACGGCTGCACCTTCCGGCAATTGCGCGAGGATCGAAGCATGGGCTGAGGGCGGCGTCGCCAGATCGAAGATCGCGCCTTCGACGGCAAGAGCTTCCTCAGTACTTGCAAAAGCCTTGATGCCCCACTGGTCGGCCAGCTCTTTAGCCTTTTCCAGATTGGGATCGAAAATGCCCGCAACCGGAAAGTCGCCCTTCTTGTAGGCGGGCAGGTGCGCGTCGCCGACAATGCTGCCCGCGCCGAAGATCACGATGGGCTTCGGCTTCGACGGCCTGGCCCACCATTGGCGCAGGCTCTTGGGATCAAAAGTCTCAGTCATGATGGAAAACTTCCTCCATCATCGCCCACCACTCACCCTCTTTACGGGTTTCAAGCGGCTGCTGGCATGGCATACAGACTGACCACCATTCCTGATTTTTAGGGTTATCGGCCATCTTCTTCATGTCGGCTTCAAAGTCGGTGCCTACATAGTCCCATGTGCCAAACAGCAGGTTTTCCGGCTCTTTCAGAAAGATCGTATAATTGGTGATGTTGCACTCGGAAATGAGCGACAGAATCTCCGGCCACACGCTCGCATGCAGCTTTTTATATTCTGCGATCTTCTCAGGCTTCAGCCCGATCACCATGCCCATTCGCTGCGACATCACGACCTCACGATCTCGCGGGTGAATTCGGAAACGGAGCGCGCACGCACGGCATCCCAATCCCACGAAATACCAATACCTGGCTCCGATGGAGCAATAGCGTGACCATCACGAATTTCCATGCCCTTGGTGGTCAGATCATCAAGCTGCGGGATATATTCGACATAGCGGCCATTCTGGACGGCACAGGTAAGGCTGACATGCAGTTCCATCAGGAAGTGCGGGCAGACAGGAATGTCGAAAGCTTCTGCGGCGTGTGCCACTTTCAGCCATGGCGTGATGCCGCCGATACGCGCCACATCGACCTGCACGATGGAGCAAGCGCCCTTCTGCATATATTCGCGGAAATGGCGGATCGAATAGATCGATTCACCCACAGCAATCGGTGTCGGGGTGGAACGGGTCAGACGGATATGGCCGTCAAGATCATCCGCCGGAAGTGGTTCTTCAATCCAAGCGAGATCGAGTTCTTTCAGGCGTTCGGCGCGGCGAATGGCTTCGTCCACCGTAAAGCCCTGATTGCAATCGGTCATGATTTCAAAGCCGTCGCCCACGGCAGCACGAACAGCCGCCAAACGCGCATAGTCTTCCGAACCATGCGGCTTACCGATCTTCACCTTGGAACCGGAGAAGCCCTTGGCCTTGGCCTGCAACGCATCCTCGACCAGCGCTTCTTTCTCGATATGCAGCCAACCACCTTCGGTCGTGTACAGCGGACAACGATCCTTGGCACCGCCTGCAAGCTTCCACAGCGGCAGGTTCTGTTTTTTCGCACGCAAATCCCAAAGGGCCGTATCAATCGCAGCCAACGCCAAAGCCGTAATCGCGCCGATGGTGGTGGCGTGGGTTGCAAATTCGAGCTTGCGCCAGATCGCCTCGATGCAATCCGCATCCTCATTGATAATCAGCGGCACCAGATGATCGTTCAACAGGCGCATGACAGACGAGCCGCCGGTGCCGATGGTGTAGCTGTAGCCCGTACCCACCGCACCATCACTGTCGGTGATGGTGACGATTGGCGTTTCCTGGCTGACAAAGCTCTGGATCGCATCGGTGCGCTTGACCTTCGGCGGAAGGTCGACCATGCGCAGTTCGACTTTTTCAATACGCGCCATAACTACACCGCCAAGCTCTTGCCGCTTGCCGCATCAAACAGATGCGCCTGCGACAGATCAAAATGCATGGAGACCGCTTCACCGGAATTAAGGTGACGCGGGTTCAGCATACGCGCCACCCACTCTTTGCCGGCAAATTCGACAAAGACCAGCGTTTCATTGCCAAGCGGCTCGGTGATCGAAACGCGCAATTCGCCCTCATGAACGGCGTCTCCCGATGAAAGCCCATGGCCTTTCGGAAACAGATCATCCGGGCGCAGGCCGAACGTGACCTTGGAGCCATCCGTGACCTTGGCCTTGAACTGTGCCGGCACTGGCAGGCGGTCGCCACTGGCAAAAACCAGTTCCGAACCCTGCACGGTAGCCTCGGCCATATTCATGGGTGGCGAGCCGATGAAGCCCGCGACAAACTGCGTTGCTGGGTGCTTGAACACTTCATCGGGTGTGCCGACCTGCTCGATATGGCCGTCGCGCATGATGACAATACGATCAGCCAGCGTCATGGCTTCGACCTGATCGTGCGTCACGTAAACGACGGTGGACTGCACTTTGGCATGAAGCTTCTTGATCTCCGTGCGCATCTGCGTGCGCAGCTTGGCATCGAGGTTCGATAACGGTTCGTCGAACAGAAACACTTCCGGATTGCGCACGATGGCGCGGCCCATGGCAACGCGCTGACGCTGACCGCCCGAAAGCTGTGCCGGACGGCGTTCCATCAGCGCTTCGAGGCCAAGAATGGCGGAGGCTTCATTGACGCGGCGGTCGATTTCCGCCTGCGGCTGCTTGGCGATTTTGAGCGAGAAGCCCATGTTCTCGCGCACCGACATATGCGGATAAAGCGCATAGGACTGGAACACCATGGAGATGTTGCGATCACGCGGCGGCAGATCGTTGACCACCTTGCCGCCGATTTCGAGCGCGCCGTCGGAGATGCTCTCAAGACCTGCGATCATGCGCAGCGTCGTGGACTTGCCGCAGCCGGACGGACCGACCAGCGCCACGAACTCCTTGTCGGCGATTTCGAGATTGATGCCATGTACCACGCCGACATTGCCGTAGCGCTTGACGAGATTTTTAATGGAAAGCTGAGCCATTTTATATCAACCTTTAACCGCGCCGAACGTCAGACCAGCAACAAGGTGCTTCTGAACGATGAATGTGAGGGTCAGCGCCGGAATAATCATCACGACCGCCAGCGCGCACATGCCACGCCAGTCGATGGTGAATTCAGCGGTGTAATCGAGAAGACCGACTGGAAGGGTCTTGGAATTGACGGAACGGGTAAGCTGGGACGCCAGCGCATACTCGTTCCATGAGGTGAGGAAGGCGAAGATGCCAGCAGTCGCAATGCCGGGACCGGCCAGCGGAAATTCCACCTGCCAGAAGGCCTGCCAGCGCGTGCAACCGTCAATCTGGGCAGCCTCTGCCAGATCCTTCGGTACCTGACGGAAGAAGCCGTCGATCAGCCAGATCGTAAACGGCACATTGAGCGCCACATAGGTGACGATGAGACCAAAATGCGTGTCGATAATGCCGATGCGCGAATAGAGCATGAAGAGCGGCAGTGAAAGCGCAATGCCCGGCACCGAGCGCGTCAGCATGAGGCCGAGGAATGTCGTCGACTTGCCCCAGAAGCGGAAGCGCGCAAAGGCATAGCCACCCGAAACGCCGACAATCAGCGCGATGATGGTGGATGTGACCGAGATAATCAGCGAGTTGCGGAAATAATCCCAGACAGGAATACCGCCGCCGCCTGCGCCTGAGAATATCGCATAATAAGCATCAAGCGTGATTTCCTGCGGAATCCAGACCGGCGGCTTTGCCATGATTTCGACCGGCGGACGCAGCGAGGACAGCACGATCCACAGACCGGGCAGACAAATGATCGCCATCGCGAGAAACAGGCCGATAAGATAGGCGACTTTCTTGACGCGGCGCAGCAGGCGATGCTGGTTATTGGAGAGCGTTGTTGATGCCATGATTACCACTCCGCTCCAATTTGCGCGCGTGCGGCTGCAAGCTTGCGGAAGAACATTACGGTGAAGAGGATCGAGAGCAGGATCGCGACATAGGCCATGGCATTGGCCAAGCCCATCTGCGCATCCGAATAGGCGGTGCGCCCGACCAGCGTCCAGATCAGCTCGGTTCGGCGTGCCGGGCCACCATCGGTCATGATCTTCACGATGTCATAAGCGCGGGCCACATCGAGCGAACGAATGGTCATTGCGATGAAAGCAAAGGGCATCAGATAAGGCCAGATGACATAGCGGAATGTCTGCCATGGCGTGCAGCCGTCGACGCGCGCGGCTTCAACCGGGTCCTGCGGCATGGACAGAAGACCGCCCAGAATAAGGATCGCGAACACCGAGGTCGACATCCAGACTTCTGCCAGCAAAATCGCAAACAGCGCCAGATTGCCGTCGATCAGCCATGGAATAGCCTGGCTGGTGATGCCCAGAGATTGCAGCGCATTGTTCACGAGACCGATATTGTCGTTGAACATGAACTTGAACTGGAAGCCGACGAGAACCGGCGAAAACATCATCGGGAACATCATCAGCGTGCGCAAAACACGCTGACCGTGGGTGGCCTTGTTGATGAGCAGCGCCAAGCCAAGGCCGAGCAGCATTTCCAGATTGAGCGCGATGGTGAGGAAAATCACCGTGCGGATGAATGCAGCCCAGAACACCCAATCACTCATGATGCGCTGATAGTTGCGCAAGCCGATGAAGTTGAACAGGCTGTCAGGGCGCGTCAGCCGGAATGGCGTGAAGCTTGAATAAAGCGAAAGCGCGAGGGGAAAAAGAACCACCGCTGCGAGGATGATAATGGCCGGAAGCAAAAGCAGAACCGGCGGAGAAATTCGTTTAAACATTGTTCTTCCGAAGCGGTGGATCAGCCAGAAAACCTGTCAAAACGGCCCGCCAATTGGTTTCCCAAAGGCGGGCCATGAAGTCACAAAGCGAGACTAGAGTTCGCCAGCATCCTCAAGGATCTGCGTTGCCTTCTTGGCTGCATCGTCAAGCGCCTGCTGTGAGGTCTTGTCGCCAAGGATCGCCGCCTGAAGCTCAGGATAAACAGCGTTGGAAATCTCGATCCAGGAAGGGGTCTGCGGAACCGGGAAAGCGGTCTTTGCCGTTTCCTGGAACACGGAGAGCACTTCCTTCTTGTATGGATCGGAAGCAGCCTGTTCGATGACATAATCCCAGACAGCCGTACGGGTTGGCAGCGTGCCAGCAGCCGATTCCTGCTTCTGCGAATCCTCGTTGGTCAGGAACCAGACGAGCGAAGCAGCAGCTTCCTTGGTGGCGCAGGATTCGGTGACCGAGAAGCCGTGATGGCCCGACCAGCCGGTGCGCTTGCCGGAAGAACCTGTCGGAGGCGGAACGATACCGACATTGCCTGCGACCTTCGACGACTTTGGGTCGTTGAAATAGGTCGCCCAGCCCGGCCAATCCAGGTTGATTGCAATGGTGCCGGATGCAAAGCCAGCGCCGAGCTCATCCCACAGATAGTTGGTGGTGCCTGCAGGAACGGCCTTGGCCTTGTAGAGATTGACGAACCAGTCGAGCGCACGGACACCGGCTTCAGAATTGAAAGCAGGCTTGCCGTCCTTGAGATATTCGCCGCCTTCTGCGACCAGCATTTCATAGAAGCGGCCATTGATCGCCTCTTCCTTGCCCGCAAACTGCGTGCCGTAGAAATTCGGTGGATCGGCAAAGAACACAGCCTGATCGGAAACTTCTTTCCAGGTCTTTGGCGGTGCCAGATCGTAGCCGTATTTTTCCTTGAACGCGGTCTTCTTGGCGTCGTCTTCGTAAAGGCTCTTCTGATAGTAGAGCGCCGAGACGTCGAACTGCGCGCGCGGCAGCATGACCAGCTTGTCGTTAAGCGTCGAAGCCTTGATCACCGATGGCACGAAACCTTCGATTTCGCCCGATGGAAGCAAACCATTCAGGTCGGCATAGAGATCAGGATATTGCGGCGCAAAGGACGAATGGTTGGAGCCGACGCACCAGTTGATCGAACCAGAAGCGATGTCCGACTTGATTTCCTTGTCCAGTTCGAAGTGGTTCTTCTTGGACAGGATGTTGACCTTGGCACCGGTCGCTTTTTCCCATTCGGCAATGCGTGAATACAGCGCTTCATACTGCTGACCGCCGATCAGCTTGGCGTTTACCGTCACGCCTTCAAATTTACCCGGCAAATCGGCCGCACCAGCGGAACCCATTGCCAACGCCAGTAGAGCCGTTCCCGCCAGGCAGGACGTTTTGAAACTCATCATGCTTCTCCTCCTCACGACGGACTTTTCCCCGGTCCGCCCCCAATTGTGAATTTGGTATTTATATGCAAACATATTATTCAAAACCGGTCAAGGCGAGTTTCCGCACATTTGCGACTTTCGCATTCCGGGTTGTTCGTATATGAAGAGGGATATTCATGAGGGGAGCCAACTTGGAAACAGACGATCGCTACCGCGCGCCCGCGCTGGACAAAGGACTGGATATTCTGGAACTGCTTGCGAGCGTGGATGGTGGGCTGACACAGGCAGAAATTGCCAAACACCTCGACCGCAGCCCCAACGAGTTTTACCGGATGCTGGATCGCCTGGTGAAGCGCGGTTACGTGACCAAGCTCGAGGGCGACCGCTATTCACTGACGCTCAAGCTGTTCGGTCTTGCACACCTTCATGCACCGGTGCGCAGACTTGCTTCCTTTGCCACGCCTTTCATGCGTGAACTTGCCGACCGCTCAAAGCAGGCCAACCAGCTTGCCGTGTTTGACCGGGGATCTGTCGTTGTCATTGCACAGCAGGAGGCTCCGGATTACTGGGGCATCTCAATCCGCGTCGGTTCGCATATCAGTCTGTTCGATACCGGTTCCGGCCATGTGCTTCTCGCCTTCCGGTCACCGGAAGAACGCAAGATGATGATTGCCGAATATGCAAAAGACGGTGAAAGCGTGAAGCTCGATGAGAGTTTCTACGAGCGCCTCGACCAGATTCGCGAACGTGGCTATGAAATGATGCCCAGCGCTCAGGTGGCAGGCGTCTACAATCTCTCGGCCCCGATTCTCGGCCCGGATGGTACTTGCATTGCCTCACTGACCTGTCCCTATGTGACACTCGTCAATTCGGCTTCAGCACCCGACATTACGCAGACCATCAGCCTGCTTCAAAAGACCGTCAAAGACCTGTCGAAACTGGTTGGCTCCGATATCGGGGCAACCGACTAAGCAATGCCGATAATTCTTATTTGAAAACTCTCTTCTTTTTTGAAAGTATGTCAATGGAGGAGAGTTTTCATGATTATCGATACCCATCTGCATCTGATAGACAAAAGCGCGCTGACTTACCCATGGCTGGGGGATGTACCGGCGCTCGACCGCGATTTTCTGTTTGAGACCTATCGGAAGCAGGCTGAGCGCTGCGGCATCAAGGCAGCACTGCATATGGAAGTGGATGTTGCGGCTGATAGCATTCAAGCCGAGACGCACCATGTTCAGGATATTTCAATCGCGAATGATGGCTTCATAAAAGGTGCAATTGCCTCCTGCCGCCCGGAAGAACCGGGCTTTCCCGAGTATCTCGAATTGCAGCTTGGCAATCCTTTCGTCAAAGGCTTTCGTCGTGTGCTGCATGTCGTACCTGATGACGTTTCCGAGGGTGTTCTTTTCCGCGAGAATATCAAGCGGCTGGAAGGCACTGGCCTGACCTTCGATCTCTGCACACTCCCACATCAGATCGACAAGGTACTTGCGCTGGCCGATCTTGCCCCGGACGTGCAATTCGTGCTCGATCACTGCGGCGTTCCGGACATCAAGTCAGGTGCGCTGGACGGCTGGAAAAAGGGCATTACCGAGATTGCGCAGCGCGACAATGTGACGGCAAAGATTTCCGGCGTAGTGGCCTATGCCGAGCAGACAAGCTGGACCGTCGACACGGTACGTCCCTATGTGGAGCATGTCATTGAGGCCTTCGGCTGGGAGCGGATTGTGTGGGGCAGCGACTGGCCTGTCTGCACACTGGCAAGCAATGTCGATGCCGGACTTTCGACATGGGTGGCCACAACCCATGCGCTTCTTGAAGGATGCAGCGAAGACGAAAAAGCGCTGCTTCTCTCTGAGAATGCAACGCGCCTCTGGAAACTATAAAACCAATCAGGCTGGCGGCACGCCGCCAGCCTTTCCATATAAATCAGAAGCTTTCGCGGAAAAGCCGGTTGAGATCGGCGATGACGACCTCCGCCTTCTCATTCTCCCGCAAGCCTTTGTTGATGCGTTCCGACGCCGCTTCCTGAAACGGCATATAGCCATCGTGACGCGGGCGCACCCATGCGCCTTCCAACGTCGCGCGCGTGTCGCGATAAAAGCCTGAAGTTGCATTGTTTACGGTATCGTCTTCCCATGCATCTGCATGTCCGGGCTGGCCGTTGGACGCCGCATAAAGCCCCTTTTGCACGTCACCACTGGCAATCCAATAAGCAAAGTCGATTGCCGCTTCAGGATGCTTGCTGAAGGCAGAAACTGCAATGCCTGTGCCACCCAGAGCAGAACCAGCAACACCCGCCGCACCCGCTGGAATATCGGCAAAACGGATCAGGCGATCGCGGAAGCCCGGCATGGCATAATTCACATAGCCGTAGATCAGCGGTGAGCAGGCAATATCCGAATCTGGCTTTGCCATTTCCTCAAACACGGCAATCGGGTCCATGCCGAAGCATTTCGGCTTTACTAGCGAAGCGATCTCGCGCAGTTGCTCGAAAGCTTTGACACCATCCTCAACAGAGATCAGCTCGCCTTCGACCGCGCACGGTGTTCCAGCATTGGCGACAAGCGTGTAAAAACACATCAGCGAATGCGGCGAGCGCAGTGGAAGCAGAACTTTCCCGGCGCGGGCAAGACGCAACACCTCGCCCCATGAGGTGACTGGCTTATCCATCAGGTCCGGACGCCATGCCTGAACCTGTGTTGCTGCATCGAGCGGAAACGCCCATTGCCGCCCCTGCCAGTTATAGCTTGGGAAGGACTGGCCCACGGAACCATCGGCAAGCTCTTTCAGTTCCGTTTCGCGGCCCGGCACATCAAGCGGCAGCAGACAGCCTTCCTTGGTGATCTGCCCCACATGCGGATGGTCGATCACGATCATATCGAAATTGCGGGCCAGTTCCTCGACCGGAAAGGTCTCGAAATCCTGTAGCGACCGCTTTTCCCACTCGATTTCGACGCCCTTGTCAGCAAGCCATTGTTCGGCACCCGCAACCATCGGATCATAGCCGCGCGGGTGGCTCCAGGTCATGCCTTTCAGCTTGATCGTACTCATAGACCGAACTCCTCGCGAATTTCTTTGCTGTTTTCGCCAATGCGCGGTGCAGCACGTGCCACCTTTGGGCGTTGTCCGTTGATGCGCAGCGGCGAACGTGTCGTGGTAATGGAAACATCATCCTCACGCGTTACCGTCTGGAGCATGTCGAGGGTCGAAAACCCTTCGCTTGCGAGCAGTTCTTCCCAGTTGAGAACGCGGGCGCACCAGATATCGGCAGGTTCCAGAATGGCGAGCCATTCATCGACAGTTTTCTTGGCAATACATTCGGCAATCAGACGCTTGATCTCATCGCGCTTGGCGAAAGCCACTTTCGGATCGTCGATAAAAGGCGAAAGCGCATCTGTTTCAAGCAATGCTGCCAGTTTCGCAATCGGCATCATGGCGATGGCAAGATAGCCGTCCGCTGCCGGATAGACGCCATAGGGAGCAGCAAGATAGGCATGGGCGCTGCGGAAATCGGAACGTTTTGGCAGACGACGACCATCGTTAAGGTGGGTGGTCAGCACTTCAAACTGGAAATCAACCAGCGCTTCGAGAAGGCTGGTTTCGACATGCGAGCCTTTATTGGTGATGCCGCGCCGAACCAGTGCTGCAAGAATGCCCTGCGCTGCGGCTGCACCCGCCAGCATATCGGCAACCGCCAGACCAAATGGCACCGGCCCCTGCCCTTCATCGCCATTGAGCCACATCAGGCCCGAGCGCGCCTGCGCCAGCAGATCCTGCCCCGGACGCCCGACCCATGGCCCCTCTTCGCCATAGCCGCTGATCGATGCATAGACGAGACGCGGATTGATTTCTTTAGCGGCGTCGTAGTCAAGGCCAAGACGCTTGATGACACCGGGACGGAAGTTCTGGATCAGCACATCCGCCTGTGTGAGAAGCTTTTTCAAAGCAGCCAAATCGTCAGGATTTTTGAGGTCGATCGCAAGACTGTCCTTGCCGCGATTGATCGCATGAAAAATCGTGGAATCGCCGCCGATCTCCGTGTCGCTCAGATAAAGCCTGCGCGAGAGATCGCCACCATCGGGCCGTTCAATCTTGATGACGCGTGCGCCCAGATCCATCAGACGCAACGAGCAATAAGGCCCCGACAGAAACTGGCTCATATCGACAACGACAAGCCCGCTCAGCGGCAGTTCGCTTTCCGACATCGGGAAATTCCCTCCTCATGAATTTCTTATGTGAATACAGTCTTCACATATGGATTTATGGAAGGCAAGACCGAATTTGGGCTTTGAATGCAAAAACGCCGCCCGGTTGGGCGGCGTTTTCAGTCTCGATTTGATGAATTGGATTGCGTGTTAAACCTCGTTGCTGGCCAGTTCCAGCAAGGTCCAGACGTGATCGGCAAACGAGTTCCACACTTCGATCCGGTAGTGATCGGCATCCCACTTCAACAGAATGATCTGGGCGTGATCAAAGATTGTGCGCGCAGCACCCGGAAAGCTCATCTGCGAAAGCTCAAGTGGGGAAGCGGCATTCAACAGCCATTCGGCCTGCGAACCGGAAATATCGATGCCGGTTTCCCGATGGCTTACTTCCGTCAGGCTGTGCGGCTCTGTTTCATAAAGCGTGGCGAAAGCCTGCGTGATCGCAGCACCCTTGGCTTCATCAGCCCAGATATACCATTCATCCGGTCCGATGCAGGCAACGGCAATATCGTCCGTGCGGATCAAACCGCCGATCTTTGCCGGGATTTTTGCACCCAGTGCCTTTTCGGCCAAGGCCAGTTTTGCCGGGGCAATGCGCAGGATGAAACGGGCGGCATCATCGGCTGCATGGATTTCCAGACGACCGGGAATGACGACCTTGCGGTTCGAATAAGGTTTTGTCTCAACAAGCATGGTTCAATCCTTATCACTACAGTTGCAAATTCGTCAGGCCGTGGCGAAAAGAGTGATTTTCGAGTACCGGAGCGGAGCGTACTTAAAGGTACGTGAGCACCGGAACGCAGACAAATTGCTCTTTGCAGCCCGGCATCACGAAGAATGCAGCTGTAGTGTTATCCGTTCAGTTTCTTTCCTTCGGGGTCATAGAAGACCATTCCCGAAACCACAGCCTCATGCACTGTGCCATCAGGCATCGGCATATAAAGCGTTTCACCCATACGATCCTTGCCACCGGAGACCACTGCCATGGCGATGGAACGACCAAGCGCCTCGCTCCAATAGGACGAGGTGACATGACCAAGCATGGTCATCGGCAGCGCCTGCTTTGGATCGGCAACAATCTGCGCACCTTCTTCCAGCACCAGCTTCGGATCGTTGGTCAACAGACCCACGAGATGCTTGCGATCCGCTTTCAGCATATCCGGACGCGCCAGCGAACGCTTGCCGACGAAATCCGGCTTCTGCTTGCCGACAGCCCAGCCAAGGCTTGCATCATCCGGCGTAATCGTGCCGTCAGTGTCCTGACCGACAATGATATAGCCCTTTTCAGCGCGCAGAACGTGCATGGCTTCGGTGCCATAAGGCGTGATGTCATATTGCTGACCGGCCTCATAGAGCGCCTTCCAGAGTGACAGGCCGTAACGGGCAGGCACGTTGATTTCATAGCCCAGCTCGCCGGTAAAGCTCATGCGGAACAGACGCGCTGGCACGCCAAGGAATGTGCATTCCGCAACCGACATATGCGGGAAGGCTTCATCGGAAATATCCAGACCTTCAACCATTGGCTCAATGAGCTTGCGCGCATTCGGGCCGTTGATTGCCACCACTGCCCACTGTTCGGTGGTCGAGGTCAATGAGACTTTCAGGTCAGGCCATTCGGTCTGGAGATAGTCTTCCATCATGTTGAGAACACGCGCGGCGCCGCCGGTCGTGGTCGTCACGTGGAAGCGGTCCTGCGTCAGACGACCGACAACACCGTCATCGCGGATGAAACCATCTTCGCCAAGCAGCAGACCATAACGGCAGCGCCCGACACCAAGCTTCGTCCATGGATTGGTGTACATGCGGTTCATGAATTCCGCGGCATCCGGGCCGACCACTTCGATCTTGCCAAGCGTTGAGGCGTCGAACATGCCGAGCGACTGGCGGGTCGCCTTGCACTCGCGCGCCACGGCCTGATGCATGTCTTCGCCGGTTTTCGGGAAGTACCATGCGCGACGCCACAGTGAGACCGGCTCAAAAGCTGCGCCATGCTGTTCGGCCCAGCTATCGATTGGTGTCTTGCGCGTGACATCGAACAGCTTGCCGCGATTGTAACCGCAGAAAGCGCCAAAGGTCGTCGGCGTATAGGGCGGGCGGAAGGTAGTGAGACCCACCTGCGGCGTTGGGCGCTTGAGCGCATCGGCTGCAACGGCCAGACCGTTGATGTTCGAGGTCTTGCCTTGATCGGTCGCCATGCCGTTGGTGGTATAGCGCTTGACGTGCTCGATGGAATGGAAACCCTCGCGCACGGCCAGACGAATATCCTTGGCAGTCACATCGTTCTGGAAATCGATGAAAGCCTTGGCCTTGCCCGGATCGCGATCGGTTGGCAGTTCGCGACAGCTTACGCCATCGCAGACAAAATCACCGGCGACCGCATATTCCGATACCTTGGCTTTGTGTCCGGAATCATTGGCAGCAGCGGCACCCGCTTCCGCACCCTCACGCAATGCAGCCTGCAGGTCGAAATTGCCATTGCCTGCACCGGCGCAGCGGCTTTCCTCGGTGCGTTCGCCTGGCAGATAAATCTGGCGTGCCTCATCCCAGACGAGAGAGCCTTTCGTGTGCGAGAACAGATGCACGCTCGGATTCCAGCCGCCGGACATCAGCAGCACATCGCAGGCAATCGTGCGCGCAGCACCGACCGAGCCGTTAGAAACCGGATTAGCGCGGACCGACGACACGCGATGGCGTCCGCCGGTATCCGTCACAGTCCAGCCGGTCAGTGTTTCAATGCCAAGCATTTTTGCGCGATTGACGAGGCTGTCGGCAACGCTTGAACGCACATCGATGATGGCCGGAACCTTGACGCCTGCGACCGCGAGATCGAAAGCCGCAAGCCATGCGCTGTCATGCGAGGTGACGACGACAGCCTGATTGCCGACCTTGACGCCATAGCGATTGAGATAGGTGCGTGCGGCAGAAGCCAGCATCACGCCGGGGCGATCATTGCCTGCAAAGACCAGCGGCTTTTCAATCGCGCCCTGCGCCAGCACCACCTGTTTTGCGCGCACGCGCCACATACGCTCACGCGGCGCATTGGAGGCAGGCTTGGCCTGATGATCGGTCAGGCGTTCGCAAAGACCAACCATGTTCTGATGGTAATAGCCGATGGCCGTCGTGCGCGGCAAAAGCGTGACATTCGGATTGGCTTTAAGGGCCGCTATGGTTTCGTTCAGCCAGTCCCAGCTTGCGCGGCCATTGATGACCGGCTCCGGTTCCGACAGAAGCGAGCCGCCAAATTCGGCCTGCTCGTCGACGAGGATGACCTTCGCGCCACTCTTTGCGGCTTCAAGGGCGGCGGCCAGACCGGCAGGTCCACCACCGGCAACCAGCACATCGCAGAAAGCATAGCGGCTGGCATAGGTGTCCGGATCGGGCTCGGACGGCGATTTGCCAAGACCGGCAGCGCCACGGATGAAAGGCTCATAAACCTTGTTCCAGAAGCTTTTCGGCCACATGAAGGTCTTGTAGTAAAAGCCTGCCGAGAAGAACATGTAGAACGCATCATTGATCGCGCCGACATCGTGCTTCAGCGACGGCCAATGGTTCTGGGTTTCGGCCTTGAGACCATCATAGAGTTCCAGCACCGTTGCGCGGGTGTTCGGCTCAAACCGACCTGGTCCACGCGAGACGCCCATCAGTGCATTCGGCTCTTCGGAACCGGCAGAAAGAATGCCGCGCGGGCGGTGATATTTGAACGAACGACCGGCCAGATGTTCGCCATTGGCAAGCAGCGCGGATGCCAGTGTGTCACCTTCAAAACCGGAATAGGTCTTGCCGTTGAAGCTGAATCGCACGGACTTGGTCTTGTTGACACGGCCTTTGTTATGAATGCGCATATCGGTCATCATTTCGTCTCCGCAGCCGGAGTTTCTGCCAAAGCAGGACGGGGCTCACCGGCCTTGTAGGTGGTGACAAACTTGTCGCTCACCGTATCGCGCACCGCATTGAAAAAGCGGCCGCAGCCATTGATATGCCGCCAGCGTTCATAATGGGTGCCGCGCGGATTGGAGCGCGTGAACAGGAAGTCGCGCCATTCATCATCGGTCAGTGTCGATGGGTCGGCTGGACGCGCAATATGCGCTTCGCCCGCATAGGCGAATTCCAGCTCAGGACGTTCCATCTCGCAATAAGGGCAACGGATTAAAAGCATATCATACCTCCCTTAGTGCGCGACGGCGGCAGCAGCCGCTTCATCGATCAGGCGACCGGTGGTGAAGCGTTCAAGCGTGAACGGTGCGTTGATCCAGTGTGGTTCGTCGCGTGCGATCGTATGGGCAAAGACATGCGCCGAACCTGGCGTCGCCTTGAAGCCGCCGGTACCCCAGCCGCAATTGACAAACAGGCCCGGAACCGGCGTCTTGCCGATAATCGGCGAACGATCCGGCGTGACGTCAACAATACCGCCCCATTTGCGCAGCATTCGCATACGGGTGAAGATTGGGAAGACTTCGCAGATGGCCGCAAGCGTATGCTCGATCAGCGGCAGGCCGCCGCGCTGGCTGTAGGACACATATTGGTCCGTGCCGGAACCGATCACCAGCTCGCCCTTGTCGGACTGACTGATATAGGCATGAACCGTGTTGGACATGACCACACATGGGAAGATCGGCTTGACCGGCTCGGACACGAGCGCCTGTAGCGGAAAGCTTTCAAGCGGCATACGCACGCCTGCCGTATCCATGACAATCGATGTGCTGCCAGCAGCGGAAACCGCCACTTTCTTCGCCTTGATGAAACCGCGTGGCGTATCCACGCCGGTCACGCGACCCGACGCATCGCGACGAATGGCCGTGACCGGGCAATTCTGGATGATATCAACGCCGCGCTCCGTCGCGCCGCGTGCATAGCCCCATGCAACCGCATCGTGACGGGCCACGCCGCCGCGCCGCTGTAAGGTGGCACCGACGACCGGATAGCGCGCATTGGCTGAAATATCGAGCGGCGGGCAATATTCCTTCGCCTGCTCCTTGGTCAGCCACTCATTGTCGATGCCGTTGAGGCGGTTGGCATGGATGTGACGCTTGAAGCTCTGCACATCATGCACCGTATGCGCCAGCATCATCACGCCGCGCTGCGAGAACATGACATTGTAGTTGAGGTCCTGGCTCAAGCCTTCCCACAGCTTCATCGCATGTTCGTAGAGATGTGCGCTCTCATCATAGAGATAGTTGGAGCGGATAATTGTGGTGTTGCGCCCGGTATTGCCGCCGCCAAGCCAGCCTTTTTCGATGACCGCGACATTGGTGATGCCATGTTCCTTGGCCAGATAATAGGCCGCACCCAGACCATGCCCGCCAGCGCCGACGATGATCACGTCATATTCGGCCTTGGGTTCGGCATTCGGCCATTGCGGCTTCCAGTTCTTGTTGCCGGAAAGCGCATTTTTAATAATAGAAGCTGCAGAAAAACGGGACATAGACAACCACCAGTTTCGCGACCGCAAGCGCCCTGTCGGCACAAGCGAAGCCTTTGATGATATTTCTATTGTTTCCGTTTCAAACCCGACAGCAGGCTTGCGTCAAAAGACGCCACAAATACGACATGCCCACCATTTCGCGACATCTCGCCCACCTCATACAAGTGGGCCCGCGTCTGCAACCTGACGGCAAAGCAGTTTCAAAAATCGCCCCTGTAAAATAGGACAACATTATTGTCCTTTTCCCTTTTCTTTTATTGCGCAAAAGACTACGCATTCTTTCGTAAAATCGCGTCCAAAATAAAAGAAACGCAAGAAAGGTGATTCCGTGACTAAGGAGAATCTACTCGAAAGTGCACTTGTCCGTCTGGACGAGGCTGCAGGCCACATCAACATCGATGCGGACGTCATCGAGAAGCTGAAATATGCACGTGAGACCATGAAAGTGCGACTGATGATCCGCATGGATGATGGTTCTCGCAAATCCTTTCTTGCATGGCGCTGCCGCTACGACGACACGCGCGGACCGACGAAGGGCGGCATCCGCTATCATCCGGAATCGACCGCGGAAGAGGTTGAAACGCTGGCCTTCTGGATGACTTTCAAATGCGCAGTCATGAACCTGCCTTATGGCGGCGGAAAGGGTGCAATTCAGGTCGATCCACGTCAACTCTCAAAGGCTGAGCTGGAGCGTCTTTCGCGCGCCTATATCCAGGCTTTCTCCGGTATTATCGGGCCGGATCGCGACATTCCGGCACCGGATGTCTACACCAATTCCATGATCATGGGCTGGATGGCAGACGAATATTCCCAGATCGTCGGACAGTCCTCGCCTGCCGTCATCACCGGCAAGCCGCTGGCGCTTGGCGGTTCGCTTGGACGCAATGATGCCACGGCGCGCGGCGGCTTTTATCTCGTGCGCCATCTGTCACACGATCTGGGCCTTGCTGCGCAGCTTCGCGTCACGGTTCAGGGCTTCGGCAATGCCGGTCAGTTCATCGCCAAGCTGATGGCTAGCGATGGTCACAAGATCGTTGCCGTATCGGATTCGTCAGGTGCTGTTTATTGCGCCAACGGCCTTGATCTCGATGCTCTTCTGGAAGCGAAAGCACAGAACAAGTCGGTTGTCTCGACAGCTGGCAAGAACGGCCATGAAGCCATCACTCCCGATGAATTGCTTGCAGCCGACTGCGATGTTCTGGTGCCAAGCGCCATGGAAAACATGATCCATGCCGACAACGCAGCTTCCATCAAGGCAAAGCTTATTGTCGAGCTTGCAAATGGTCCAGTGACACCGGAAGCAGACGAAATCCTTGCGAAAAATGGCGTCATCGTTCTGCCGGATATTCTGGCCAATGCCGGTGGCGTGACAGTTTCCTATTTCGAATGGGTGCAGAACCGTCAGGGCTATTACTGGACGCTTGAAGAAATCCACGAGCGCTTGAAAACCATCATGGAACGTGAAGGCCGCGCCATCTGGAACCATGCCAAGCAGCACAATGTGACGGTTCGCTCGGCAGCTTATGTCCATGCGCTGCAGCGTCTTGCACAGGCTATTGAAGCACACGGCACGCAAAACGATTTTGCTGCCTGATCCAGCCTTTTGACATTACCCCTCCTGCCAGCCTGCTGTCAGGAGGGGTGTCGAACGGCGGTTTCCTTTTCCCGTTGGCGCTATAGTTTACCTTCACAAGGAAAAACCAGCGCGATGGGATGATGAGCATGTCGTACAGAAACCTATTCAAGGGAAGTGCCATCGCACTTGCCCTCTTTGCAGGCGCAGTTCAGTTTCCCAGCCTCGCGCAGGCACAGGTGGTCGTGTCTTCCAAGATCGACACTGAGGGCGGCGTCCTTGGCAACATCATTCTGGCCATTCTCAATGCAAATGGTATCCAGACCACTGATCGCATCCAGCTCGGCGCCACGCCGGTCGTTCGCAAGGCGATCACCGCTGGCGAAATCGACATCTATCCCGAATATACGGGCAATGCCGCCTTCTTCTTCAACAAGGCTGACGACCCGCTCTGGAAAGACCCAGCCAAAGCTTATGAGACTGCAAAGCAGCTCGATTACGATGCCAACAAGATCGTCTGGCTGGCACCATCACCGGCAAACAACACCTGGGGCATTGCGGTGCGCAAGGATGTCGCCGACGAAAACAAGCTTACGAACCTGAGCGAATTCGGAAAGTACATTTCAGGCGGCGGAAAGGTCATTCTGGCCGCATCCTCGGAATTCGTGAACTCGGCAGCAGCCCTGCCCGCTTTCCAGACCGCCTATAGCTTTACCCTGAAACCCGACCAGCTCATCACACTTTCAGGCGGGGACACGGCTGCAACCATTGCTGCCGCTGCCAACCAGACCAGCGGCGCCAACGCGGCCATGGTCTACGGCACCGATGGCGGCATCGCGCCTTCCGGACTTGTCGTTCTCGAAGACGACAAGCATGTGCAGCCGGTCTACCAGCCCGCCCCGATCATCCGTGAGGAAGTCTTGAAGAAAAATCCGAAGATCGAGGAACTTCTGAAACCCGTCTTCGAGAAACTCGATCTGACCACCCTTCAGGAACTCAACGGTCGCGTGCAACTGGGTGGCGAACCGGCAAAGGCGGTTGCCGAGGATTTTCTTAAAGCCAACGGATTTCTCAAGTAGAGAGCGCGATAACGGATAATTGCCGGGCATGAGTGCAACACACCAGACGATCCAGGCAAATGGCACGAGGGGCTTGTTTGCATATATCGACAAGCTCGGACTGGTCATTGCGGCAATCGGCTTATCGGGATTGCTTCTGCCATTCGCAAACTTTCGGGCAAACCGCATCGTTCAAGGCGAGCCGCGTTATCTTTTGGATGCCCTGCCACCCTCATTGGCGCTGCTGTTCGCCGCTGTCGTAGCGGCAGGACTGCTGATCGGCTTTGTCCGCAGCAACAATTTGTTGCGGCTGTTCGCGGCTCTGTTCTGCCTCACATCCGTCATGGTGGCAATCGGCCTGGCCGCGTCATATCTGTCGCCTGAAGGAAGCAGATATGCGCGCGTTTCTCCGGCTTCCGGTTTCTGGCTGCTGTTTTTTGCGAGCGCACTTTATGTCGCGGATGGGCTGGTCCGGTTGCGTGCCGGTCCGTTTTTACGGGTCGGACTGCTGGTCATTGCAGGATTACTTCTGGCCGCGCTGCTTTCCTCAGGCCTCTGGGACAGCATCTCATTCATGAAGGAATATCAAAGCCGCGCGGACAGCTTCTGGAACGAAGCCGAACGACATATAGCCCTGGCTTTGGGGTCGCTTGCAGCGGCGACCGCAGTGGGCATTCCGCTGGGGCTTGTCTGCCATCGCTTGGCCGGGTTGCGCGCTTTCGTTCTGAACAGCCTCAATATCGTGCAGACCATTCCATCGATGGCCCTGTTCGGTATTTTGATTGCGCCACTCGGCTGGGTCGCCACGCAGTTTCCCTGGGCGGGTGCTATCGGTATCCGTGGTATCGGCGCTGCACCGGCATTCGTTGCGCTTTTCCTCTATTCGCTGCTGCCTATCGTGGCAAATACCGTCGCAGGGCTGGCACAGGTGCCGGAGCCGGTAACGGACGCAGCCCGCGGCATGGGCATGACGCGCCTGCAACGCCTCTTCAAAACGGAATTTCCGCTCGCTTTTCCCGTTATTCTCACCGGCATACGTATCGTCATGGTGCAGAATATCGGCCTGACGACCATTGCGGCATTGATTGGTGGCGGCGGCTTCGGAACATTCGTCTTTCAGGGCATTGGGCAAACGGCCATGGATCTTGTTCTGCTGGGTGCCTTGCCTACCGTTCTCCTCGCCTTTGCGGCTGCTGTCATTCTCGATGCAGCGATAGAAATCACCGGGAAAGGCAGCTCCCAATGATCGAGTTTGACCATATCACGAAGCGCTATAACGGACGCGCAGCGGTGGACGCGGTGAGCTTCACCATCGAACCCCACAGTATTGCTGCCATTGTCGGGACGTCAGGTTCCGGCAAGACGACCCTCCTGCGGATGGTCAATCGTCTGGTCGAGCCGACCGACGGAGAAATCCGCATCGATGGCCGCAGCATCATGGACGAACCTGGTCATGTTCTGCGGCGGCAGATCGGTTACGTCATCCAGCAGAACGGACTTTTTCCGCATCGTACCGTCGCGGAAAACATAGCGACGGTTCCCCTTCTGCTTGGATGGCAGAAACGGCGCATCGATACACGTGTGGATGAACTGCTTGACCTCTTCCAGCTTGAACCAGCGGACTATCGCGACCGCTATCCGCATGAACTTTCCGGAGGGCAACAGCAACGCGTCGGTGTGGCACGCGCACTCGCTGCCGGGCCGAACATCCTTCTCATGGACGAGCCATTCGGGGCACTCGATCCGGTAATCCGAGCCAAGGCACAGGAAGATCTGAAGGCGATCCAGAAGCGGCTCGGCACGACCATAATCCTTGTCACGCACGACATGGAGGAAGCCATATCGCTGGGTGATCGTATCGCCGTCATGGATGACGGAAAATTGCTGCAATATGGTCCACCGGCAGAAATTCTTGCCCGTCCGGCAACCGATTTCGTCGAACGTCTTGTCGGTACGGGCGAACGGCCTTTCCGCCTCCTCTCTCTCATGGACCTTAAAACCGTGCTCCAGCCCGGTGATGCAAGCGGTGCAACAATGCCTGTAACAGCGTCGCAACGCGATGCCCTTGCCGAGCTTCTGTGGTCAGGACGCAAGGCTCTTCCCGTTCTTGATCATGATGGAAGACCACTTGGACAAGTTACGCTCGACAGGCTCCTGCATCAGGCAGAGCGTCCGGCATGAGGTTGTTCCTGTCCCTTGTTCCGCGTGCGCTGCTTCTGGGCGTTCTGCTGCTGTTTCTGTGGCGGCCCCATCTTTTCGAGCCGTTGTTTCGACCGCTCGTCGATGAGGGCGTCCCGGTCATTTATGATCGTGCAAACTTCGTGACACTGACTTTGCAGCATCTCGGCCTGGTCGCTCTGGCCGCACTTGCATCCACGATTGTAGCCGTCTCGATGGCAATCTTTGTTACCAGAAAGCAGGGCGCAGAGTTTCTGCCACTCTCACGCAGCCTTGTGAATATCGGCCAGACCTTTCCTCCAGTTGCAGTGCTGGCACTTGCAGTGCCGGTCTTCGGTTTCGGAGACAAGCCGACCCTGATTGCACTCTTCCTCTATGGTCTGCTTCCGATTTTTGAAAATACACTGACAGGACTAACGACTTTGCCGCCTCCGGTTGTCGAAGCTGCACGCGGCATGGGGATGACCAGCGCGCAACGGCTTGTCAAAGTCGAGGTTCCGCTTGCCATGCCGGTTATTCTGGCGGGTATCAGACTTTCCGTTGTGATCGGCCTTGCAACGGCTACCATTGGCTCGACTGTCGCTGCCAGAACACTTGGAGAAGTCATCATCGCCGGGCTCATTTCCAACAATCTTGCTTTTGTTTTGCAAGGAGGGCTCGTCGTGGCTGCACTTGCCATACTCATCTTTGATGGGTTTCAGGCAATTGAACATTACCTCATGAAACGTTCCGGACGAGCCATCTGAACGCATAAGCCTCTTTGAAAGACGTCTCTGCATTCCTATATCCTTGCAAATAACCAGCCAGCGAGGAACGGGATGAATATAGGGCAGGCAGCTGCAGCATCTGGCATATCGGCGAAGATGATCCGCCATTATGAAACGATCGGACTCATTGAAGCTGCCGAGAGAACCGGTTCGGGCTATCGCGTCTATACGCAGAAAGACGTTGAGACGCTGCGCTTCATCCGCCGCAGCCGCGATCTCGGTTTTCAGGTTGAACAGATCAAGGAACTGCTGACGCTCTGGCGCGATCGCAACCGCGCATCGGCTGACGTCAAGAAGGTAGCGCTTGGCCATGTCGAGGAGCTGGAAGCCAAGATGCGTCAGTTGCAGGAAATGGCTGATACGCTGCGCTACCTCGCGAAAAACTGCCACGGGGACAACCGCCCCGATTGCCCGATCATTCACCAGCTCGCAGAAAACAGCGTGGAAAGCCGCAAACGCCCGGCTCCACGCAAAGGTGAATTGCTGCACGGTAAAATTTAAGGTCTGCAAATAAAACGCCGGGATCACTCCCGGCGCTTTTCTTTCACATCACCGGCTCAGCCTTTCGGCAGAGTATAGGCGATCACATAATCGCCGGGCTTGGTGCCAACAGAACCATGCCCGCCGGCAACCATCAGAACGAATTGCTGATCGCCGACCGTATAGCTCATTGGCGTCGACTGCCCGCCAGCAGGAAGCCGTGCTTCCCAGAGCTGCTTGCCCGAAGTCAGGTCATAGGCGCGCAGATAATCATCCACGGCTGCACCAAGGAAGGCAACGCCGCCTGCGGTGATCATCGGTCCGCCAATGCCCGGGACGCCGACCTTCAGCGGAAGTGGAACCGGTGACATATCGCGGATCGTTCCATTCCGATGCTTGTAGGCAATCTTGCCGGTTCGCAAGTCAACACCAGCGACATAACCCCATGGCGGCGTCTGGCAGGGAATACCGAGTGGGCCCAGGAATGGTCCCATGAAGACGCCATAAGGGGCGCCGTCGTTGCGGTTCAGGCCCTGCTCGCTTCCCTTTTCATCCTGTCCTTTCGGCGGAATGTCCGCGCGTGGAACGAGGCGCGAGGTGAAGGCGAGATAGGTCGGCATACCGAACATGACTTGCCGCACCGGATCGACAGCAACGCTGCCCCAGTTGAACACACCGAAATTGCCTGGATAGACAATCGTTCCGCGCAGCGAAGGCGGGGTATATCGGCCTTCATAGAACAGCTCGTGGAACTTGATACGACAAGCGAGCTGATCGAACATCGTCACACCCCACATGTCACTTTCGCGCAAGGGCGGCGGACTGAAAGTAAGATCGGAGATCGGCTGCGTCGGCGCAGTATGGTCCTCGGGTATCGCGCCTGTCGGAGCAGGAATTTCCCTGACTGGAATGATCGGCTCGCCAGTGCGTCGATCCAGAACATAGAGATCGCCCTGCTTCGTCGGTCCGACCAGTGCCGGAACCCCGTTGATTTCCAGCAGGACCGGCTGGGCTGGAACGTCCATATCCCATAGATCATGGTGAACTGTCTGGCGCACCCAGCGAAGCTGTCCGGTGTTCACATCGAGAGCGACGATGGACGAGGAAAACTTCTCCACATTCTCGCTGCGGTCCATACCAAGCTGGTCGGGCACCTTGTTGCCGAGCGGAACAAAGATCAGCCCGAGCTTCTCATCGACGCTTGAAACGGACCAGCTATTGGGTGAGTTGGTCGTGTAGTGCTCACCCTCCGGCAGCGGCGTGGTGACATCCGGATTGCCTGAATCCCAGTTCCACAGCAGTTGGCCGGTGCGGATATCGAATGCGCGAATGACGCCCGACTGTTCTTCCGTCGAATAATTATCGTTGACGGCACCGCCAACGATGATCTTGTCGCCGACGACCGCAGGGGGCGAAGTGGAGTAGTAATACCCTGCCGGATTGTATTTCATGCCGTGGCTGAGATCGAGAGTTCCACCATTGGCGAAATCCGTGCAGATTTCTCCGGTGGCCGTATCCAGTGCAATCAATCGCGCATCAGATGTCGGCAGATAGACACGCTCGGCGCATTTCGCTCCAGCCGTTGCGGTCGTATCTTTCCAGTAGCTCACACCACGGCAGGTCTGGTGCTGGCGGTCTGTATTGAAACCGACCTTGGGATCGAATTTCCACTTTTCCTTGCCGGTCGCCGCATCCAGCGCAATAGCCCAGTTATGCGGCGTGCAGAGATAAAGGGAATCGCCAATCTTGAGCGGCGTGACCTGATAGGTCGTTTCGCCCACATCCTGCGGCTGCTTCACATCGCCGGTCTGATACTGCCAGGCGACCTGAAGCCTGGAGACATTCTCCGGCGTTATCTGTGCCAGTGGCGAATAGCGCTGACCGTAAGGCGTTCGACCATATTGATGCCATTCACCATCGGGTACGTTGCCACCAAGATCGGGCGTTGCAGCGACCTTCTCCGTCGGCAGGTCTCCGGCAATATTGTAGCTATCCTGTGTTATCGCATAGCCTGCGACCACGACTGCGATCACCGAGGCTGCAGCCAATGGCAGACCGCTATCGCCTGCTCCGTTATTCAATGGTTTCCTGATCCAGGGCGTCAGCATCCAGAAGCCGAGCAGCACGATGATGCCGCCGCGTGCGCCAAGCTGCCACCAATCGAAGCCGACTTCATAAACGGCCCAGCCGAGCGATCCAAGAATGACAAGCGCATAGACCCATAATGCTGTGGCGCTGCGCCGGGAAAGCAAAACGGCGGTCAGCAGAAAGCCGATCGCCGCGAGTATGTAATACCAGCTACCGCCGAGTGCGGCGAGCCAGATGCCTCCCGCGCCGAGCGCAAGCCCGATCAGGAAAAGAACAATAGAAGTTAACCAGATAAGCAAGACATTACCCCCTTCTAGCACAACCGGCATCCCGTCATATGTGCAGGGAAGCCGGGCGGATTAACCGCTCACCAATTTCGAGGCATTCCAGATATGGCCAGATATGGTCAGATATAGGTTGCAAGTCTTGCAGCAATCCGTGTGCCGCACAACTCCCTGCTGCCTACATATCCACATAGGCGAGCATGGAAAAAATCTAGGGAGCGGCAGAGTAATTCTTTCGCCGGAAAGGTCGAGAGGGACTGGTTTCAGTCCAAGCGGCATCCTTAATTAAGGCAGAGTGCCGAAAAGAAGCTTTGAGCTGTCAGAAGACGCGAAAGGTTGCGCGAATAGGCGTATTTTCGCCCATCAATTATGGCTAACGCATGGCAAAACTGTGTATATTCCGGCTTTCAGGAGGCTTTTCGGTGGCATCACGCAGAGCCGCGCATGATGAGGTGGCTATCGAGACGGCGAATTTCCTTCTCGACGGCTACCCCGCTTTCCTGCGCATTGATCCGCGAGAAAAGCATATCGAGACCCAATTGCGCGATTTGCCGATAATCCTGCGCAACCGTCGTCAGCGGCGGACAGGTGAAGCGACTGAGAGGATGGTCGTCGTGACCGGCAACACGAAGATCGCAGCCCTCTTCGCGTCCGACATGGCGCCGACGCTCGAAGGCGGCGGAGATCACGCCGAAGGCCAGACGATCATTGGCACACAGAACCGTGCGCGTCGGAAACCCGCCGCGATCAAAAATCCGGCCTGCCTCCTGATAGCCCAGTTCCTCGAAATTCCAGTTCTTTGCTTCTATGGGAAGGACGATCGGTTCAACGCCAAGCCTTTCCATGGTTTCGATATAGGCCGAACGCCGTTCCAGCGCATTCTGGTTTACGGCCGGCATTTCGAGGAAGCAGGGGTGTTCCCCCGTTCGATAGAGATACTCGGTGATATTCCCTATGCTCTGACGATTATCCGTGCCGACGAACGGCTGATCGTCGCTGATACGGCTGTCCAGGAAAACTGCAGGTGTCGAGTTCGACAGACTGGAAAGAAGCTTCTCATCCGTATCGAAACCGAGCGGAGCCATCAGAACACCCGCAATCTTGAGAGACATCAAGGTGCGCATCGCCCGCGCTTCGAGTTTTCTCTCACCATGAGATGACAGCACGATGGTCCAGTAGCCCTCCGCCAGACAGCGCATCTCGATCTGGCGAATGATTTCCGCGTAGAATGGATCGGATATATGCGGAACGATAACGCCGATGTTCTTCGGCTTCTTGCGATTGAGGCTGACTGCAAAAATGTTGGGCTGATAATTATAGTCTTTCAACGCCTTTTCGATACGAGCCCGCGTGGAAGGCTTTACGCTTTCAGGATTGTCGAAATATTTCGAGACCGTAGGACGAGACAATCCGCTTGCCGCCGCGAACTCTTCCATCGTCCTGATCTTCTGTTCGGTCATGCCCTGCTTTTCCCATTGGGGTATCGAAGCGTTTTTTCGGCGCCACCCACTTTTCTTTTCATGCGTAAATTTATTTCCGCCCGGAAGCAACAAGTTTCAACACATCAGTGATCAGTAGTCCACGCCTTCACGTGCTTACTGCAGTTCACGCCTATGTAACCTGCCCAAATTCAATCGTTATAATTTTTACACGTGAAAAATTTTATATTGACACACTGAACAAGCTCTAGCATGTCTAGGGGAGCTCAATCACGAGCTGAAGGCCCTGCCCTTCGGGAGGTTTGAAGTTGGCGACAACTGACGGACCAGCAGGAAAACCGTTGTTCATGTCCCATAGAAGGACGCCCCGGCGAGCGCCGGTCATTCGGAGGAAATCATGTTTCGCAAATCGCTCAGCCGTATTCTCTTTTCCGGTGTAGCTCTGGCAATGATGGCAGGTGCTGCATCTGCCGAAGGCATCGGCGCATCGCTTCTCACCCAGCAGCATCCGTTCTACATCTCGCTCGCAGACGCGATGAAGAAGGAAGCGCAGGCAGAAAATGTACCGCTGGAAGTCTCCATCGCCAATCAGGACCTGAGCAAGCAGCTTGCTGATGTGGAAGATTTCATCACCAAGGGCGTTGACGTCATCATCATCTCGCCGGTTGACAGCAAGGGCGTTCGCTCGGCCATCAACAAGGCTGAAAAGGCTGGCATCAAGGTCATTACTGTCGACGTACCGGCCAACAATGTCGATGTGACCTCCTTTGTGGGCACGGACAATTTCGCAGGCGGTGAAAAGGCTGCCGAACTGATGGCAAAGTCCATCGGCGAGAAGGGCAACGTCGCCGTGATCGATTATCCGACGGTTCAGTCGGTCGTGGACCGTATTGAAGGCTTCAAGAAGGGCATTGCCAAATATCCCGACATCAAGATCGTGGCGATCCAGCCGGGCATCACCCGTCCGGAAGCTCTTTCGGCTGCCCAGAACATCCTTCAGGCCAATCCGGATATTGTCGGCATCTTCGGTTTCGGTGACGACGCTGCGCTGGCTGCTGCCTCGGCAGTAAAGTCGGCCAAGCTTGAAAACCAGGTCAAGGTGATCGGCTTCGATGGCATGGAAGAAGCCCGCAATGCCGTCAAAAGCGACCCGGTCATGGTCGGCGTTATCGCCCAGTACCCGGACCAGATGGGCAAGGTTGCAGTTGAAACCGCTGCCAAGGTCATCAAGGGCGAGGAAGTTCCAGCCAAGCAGCCAATCGTTCCGGGCGTCGTCACCAAGGACGGCGAAACCAAGTAACACCGCGTGAAACAGCGACACTCCTCCCAGTCGCTGTTTCCTATCTGCGTGCGGCGGCCCGGCGAACACCACACGCCTTGCCGCCGCCGCAACCCTTTTGAATTGCAGACTTCGCTCGGGATCGATCTTAAAATCCACTGCGAAACTGAATAACGGAGAGTGGAGGCCCCCAAAGTGACAGATACCGAGACAGCCACCAGATCCGAACGAAACGCCCTGCCGGATACGGTGCTTGAAATTCGCGATGTGGCGAAATCCTTCGGCCCGGTCATCGCGCTCAAGCGCATGAACCTGACCGTGCGCCGCGGCCGCGTGCATACGCTTCTTGGCGAAAACGGCGCCGGCAAATCCACGCTGATGAAGATTCTGGCTGGCGTTTTCAAGCCAACCTCCGGCACCATTTTGCTCAAGGGCGCGGCCTATGCGCCGAAAGACCCGCGCGATGCCCGTGCAAATGGTACTGCCATCGTCTTTCAGGAATTGAGCCTGTCGCGCAATCTCAGCGTGGCCGAAAACATCTTCGCCAATCATGAGCCAAGCCGCTTCGGTTTTGTGCGGGAGCGCGAACTGAACGCCGCTGCCGACAAGCTCATCGATGAGCTTGGTCTGCCTGTCGATGCACGCGCAAAGGTTGGCGACCTGTCGATTGCCCAGCGCCAGCTCGTCGAAATCGCCAAGGGCCTGAGCCAGCCTGCTGACGTCGTCATTCTGGATGAGCCGACCTCATCGCTCTCAGACAGCGAAGCGGAAATCCTGTTTTCGATTATCGAGCGCCTGAAAGCCAGGGGCACAGCCGTCATCTATATTTCGCATCGCATGGAAGAAATCATGCGGCTTTCCGACGACATTACGGTCGTTCGCGATGGCGAATATGTAACGACAACCGAGAAGAGTGAGACCACGATCGAGCGACTGATCGCCCTGATGGTCGGCCGTGAGATGAACGACATCTATCCGCCGCGCGAAGCGCCGAGACCATCGGCAAGCGTGCCGCCCATACTTGAAACGAAGAACCTCTCGGTTGCGGGCAAATTTAGCGATGTTTCCATCGACGTGAAACCCGGCGAAGTTCTGGGTCTTTTCGGACTGGTCGGTTCCGGCCGTTCGGACGTGATGAAGGCATTGTTCGGTATGCTGCGGCCCACGGGCGAAATCAGGCTGGACGGAGAGGTTATCACCCTCTCCTCACCGACCGACGCCATCCGCAACGGCATTGCTTTCGTGACCGAGAACCGCAAGGAAGAAGGCCTTGTCCTTCCGCATAGCGTTGAGCGCAACATCAACATGGTTGGGCTCGGACAGCTTGCAGGGCCTTTCGGCCTGATGCGTTCCAGAGCAGAGCGCTCCGCCGCCAAGGCGGAAGTACTGCGTCTTGCCATCAAGACAGCATCCATCGACACGGTTGCCGGGTCGCTCAGCGGCGGCAACCAGCAGAAGATCGTGCTGGCAAAGTGGCTGCAGACAAAGCCGCGCATTCTCATTCTCGATGAGCCGACACGCGGCGTCGATGTCGGCGCGAAATTCGAAATCTATCGCATCATCCGTGAACTTGCCGCCAATGGCGCGGCGATCCTGATGGTTTCCTCCGAACTGCCGGAAGTGCTGGGCCTGAGCGACCGCGTGGCCGTCATGCATAACAAGCATGTCGCCGCCATTGTCGATGCCGATGGTCTTACGCCCGAAACCGTCATGAGCTACGCAGCAGGAATGCACATATGAGCAACGCACAAAATATTCAGAAGAAAGCCGTGGACGCGGAAGTCCGCCGTTCGCTTTTCTCCTCCCCGCTGGTTCGCCAGTATGGCGGCATCATCATCTCACTGGCCGTGCTCTGCGTGGTCTTCGCGGTGCTGAACCCGCGCTTTCTCGCCTTCAACAACTTCATGAACATCATGCAGCAGGTGGCGGTGATCGCCGTTGCTGCCTATGGCATGACCTATGTGATCCTGCTCGGCGAAATCGACCTGTCCATCGGCTCGATCATCGCAGTTTCCGGCATGGTGGCAGCGCAAGCCTTCGCCATGGGCTTCGGCTTTGTGCCGACGGTCGTTTTCACCCTTGCGGCGGGCGCCATCATGGGTGGCCTGAACGGCGTGCTTTCGGCAAAGCTGATGCTGCCATCCTTCATCGTGACGGTTGCGACAATGGGCATCTATCGCGGCATGGTCAGTCTGCCGACCAATGGCGCGCCTGAAATCATCGAAAACGATACCTGGCTTACCATCGGCTCGGAAAACTGGCTCGGTCTGCCGATCATCATCTGGATCGTCGGCATCCTGTTCATCTTCAATTATATCCTGCTGTCGAAGACCGTTTTCGGCCGCCGCATCTATCTTTCGGGCGGCAACAAGGAAGCGGCGATCTATTCGGGTATCCGCGTCGACCGCATCAAGATCATCGTCTTCATGCTCTCCGGCGTCATGGCAGCCATCAGCGGCATCTTGCTCTCATCACGCCTGTCCTCAGCACAGACCAATGCAGGCATGGGCTATGAACTCGACGCCATTGCGGCGGTCGTGCTTGGCGGCACCTCGCTTGCTGGCGGCGTCGGCACCATGGTCGGCACCATTCTGGGCGCGCTCATCATCGGTGTCATCAACAACGGCATGAACATGCTGTCGGTGCCCTATTTCTATCAGCTCATCGTCAAGGGCGTGGTCATTCTGGTCGCCGTCTGGCTGGACGTGCGCTCGAAATCCATGCGCACATAATCGCGGTGCACCTTATGAAAAAGATCATCACCATCGGCGAGATCGTCGTCGAAATCATGGCCCTAGAAACCGGCAACGGTTTCAAGACCGCCATCCCATTGATCGGGCCGTTCGCCTCCGGCGCGCCCGCAATCTTCATCGATCAGGTGGCCAAGATGGGCCAGCCTTGCGGCATGGTCAGCGCGGTCGGCAATGACGATTTCGGCGCGCTCAATGTCGAGCGCCTGCAGAAGGACGGCGTGGATGTTTCGGCCATCGGCGTGCATCCGACAGCCGCCACCGGCAGCGCCTTCGTGCGTTATCGCCCGGATGGCAATCGCGATTTCATCTTCAACATCAAGCACAGCGCATGCAGTGCCATCGGCCTGACGCCGGAAGCCGAAAAGCTGATCGAGACCGCCGATCATCTGCATATCATGGGTTCTGCCCTGTTCTCCGAGGGCATTGTTTCGGCGATCCACGAGGCGACGATCCGCATCAAGGCAAAGGGCGGCACTGTCTCCTTCGACCCGAATATCCGCAAGGAAATGCTGGAATTGCCGGGTATGCGCCAGGCACTGGCCCATGCGCTGGAAAACACCGACCTGTTCATGCCAAGCGGCCCGGAAATCTTCCTCTTCACCAAGGCGACCGAGGAAAAGGCGGCCGTGGAAGAACTGCTGGCGCGGGGCGTCAAGGCCGTTGTGGTCAAGCGCGGTGCGGAAGGCGCAAGCTATTTCGATCAGTCCGGCGAAGTTTTCGCGCCTGCCTTCAAGGTCGATGAGATCGACCCGACCGGAGCGGGCGATAGTTTTGGCGCGGCATTCGTTACCTGCTGGCTGCGCGACATGGCACCGAAAGAAGCCCTCGTCATCGCCAACGCCACCGGCGCACGCGCCGTCGGCGTCAAGGGACCGATGGAAGGCACCTCGACCATGGCCGAAATTGAAGCCTTCCTTCAGAAAAACGGAGTTCCAGCATGAGCAGCACGAAGGTTCTGAGCGCACTTCCCGCCCGTTACGCCAGCGGCGTTCGCGGCGGCATTACGTCGATCTGCTCTGCGCATCCGCTGGTGA
This sequence comes from Brucella sp. GW823-FHT04E01, assembly GCF_058796175.1. Classification (NCBI taxonomy): domain Bacteria; kingdom Pseudomonadati; phylum Pseudomonadota; class Alphaproteobacteria; order Hyphomicrobiales; family Brucellaceae; genus Brucella; species Brucella sp. GW823-FHT04E01. The sequence continues at coordinate 369,083 of NZ_JBXAIK010000004.1, forward strand.
TTGAAGCAGCCCTTCTTGAAGGCATCGCGACCGAGACCGACGTGCTGATCGAGGCCACCTGCAATCAGGTCAATCAGGACGGCGGCTATACAGGCATGACGCCCGCCGACTTCCGCCGTTTTGTGGAAGACATCGCCGCCCGTGTCGGCTTCGACACCAAGCGGCTTATTCTGGGCGGCGACCATCTCGGCCCCAACCCGTGGAAGCATCTGCCCGCCGAAGAAGCCCTTGCGAAGTCGGATGTGATGATCGACGCCTTCGTGCGCGCAGGCTTCACCAAAATCCATCTCGATACGTCGATGGGTTGCGCTGGCGAACCGGTCGCGCTGCCTGATGCCGTGACCGCCGGGCGCGCTGCGCGTCTGGCCAAGGTTTCGGAAGCAGCGGCCCGTGAAGCCGGATACGACCTGCCTGTCTATATCATCGGAACGGAAGTCCCGATCCCAGGCGGCGCGATGGAAGAAATCGAAGAGCTGGAGCTGACCAAGCCGGGTGCGGCGGTCGAAACCGTCGCCATTCACCGCAAGGCTTTTGCGGCACTCGGGCTGGAGGACGCCTTCGCCCGCGCCATCGGTGTCGTGGTGCAGCCGGGCGTCGAGTTCGGCAACGAAAATGTCGTCTTCTACAACAGCGAAAAGGCGACAGCTCTCAGCGGCGTTCTCAGCGAAATGGCGCAATTCGTCTTTGAAGCCCACTCCACCGACTATCAGCCGGTGGAAGCGCTTTCCGATCTGGTTGATGACGGTTTCACCATTCTGAAAGTCGGCCCCGGCCTGACTTTTGCGCTGCGCGAGGCGCTCTATGGGCTCGACCAGATTGCGGCTTTCCTCGACAAGCTGCCGGAAGAAGAAACCCTGCGCGGCAAGATGGAAGCACTGCTGCTGGCCGAACCGAAGAACTGGGAAAAATATTACCACGGCGACGCGGAAGAACTGCGCCTGCAACGCCATTTCTCCTATAGCGACCGCATTCGCTATTACTGGCCGCATCCGGTCGCAACTGCTGCCGTGGATGCGCTTTTGAACCGTCTGGAAGGGCGCAAGATACCGGAAACGCTGATCAGTCAGTATCTGGGCACGCTTTATCCAGCAGTCGCCTCGGGTGAGATTGAAGCGACGCCCCACGCCTTGATGGTGGAGGCCGTCCGCAATGTGGTCCGGACATACGGCAAGGCTGTCGGAACCCACTGAAATCGAAAGGCGCGGTCAACACCGCGCCTTTCTTTTGCTCAGGCCTCTATCGGGCTTTTAAAAGCCTTGAGCCGCAAGGCATTGCTCAGCACGAAGATGCTGGAGAAAGCCATGGCGCCTGCCGCCAGAACCGGTGACAACAACGTGCCAGTGAACGGATAGAGGACACCCGCCGCGACAGGGATCAGCGCGACGTTATAGGCAAAGGCCCAGAACAGGTTTTCGCTGATATTACGGATCGTCGCCTTCGATATGGCAATGGCATTGACCACGCCGCGAAGATCGCCCGACATTAGCACCACATCTGCGCTTTCGATCGCAATATCCGTGCCGGTGCCAATCGCAATGCCAACATCGGCAGCAGCCAGTGCAGGCGCATCGTTGATACCGTCACCGACAAAAGCAATCCGCTTGCCACCTGCCGAAAGCCGCTTCAACGCTTCGACCTTGCCGTCCGGCAGCACTTCTGCAACGACTTCATCGATGCCGAGACGTTTTGCGATGGCTTCCGCCGTGCGGCGGTTATCGCCGGTGATCATGGCGACCTTCAGCCCCTGCTCGTGCAGGGCAGCAATCGCCGCTGGCGTGGTTTCCTTCATTGGGTCGGCAACAGTCAGGATTGCTGCCAGCTTACCATCGACAGCTGCATAGAGCGGAGACTGCCCTTCATCGCCGAGACGCTTCGCATCATTGGCAAAGACAGCAACGTCATGACCAAGCTTTGCCATGTAACGATCAGCGCCGATGGCAATCTCATGGCCGGACACATGAGCCTTCAGGCCAAATCCAGGAACGGCTTCGAAAGCCGATACATCCGCAAGCTTCAATCCCTTCTCTTTTGCTGCTTCCACAATCGCGTCGGCAATCGGGTGTTCGGAACGTGCCTCCACAGCCGCGACAAGCGCCAGAAGTTCGTCCTTCTCAAAGCCTTCGACGGTCGCGAAATGAGCCAGCGCGGGCTTTCCCTGTGTCAGCGTACCGGTCTTGTCGACGGCGATAACGGAAGCATCGCGCAAGGTCTGCAATGCGTCACCGCGGCGAAACAGGACGCCGAACTCGGCTGCGCGGCCAGTGCCAACCATAATGGAGGTCGGCGTGGCCAAGCCCATGGCACACGGGCAGGCGATGATGAGAACCGCAATGGCGTTCACCAGCGCGTAACCCAGCATGCCCGTGCCACCGATCACAAGCCACAATGCGAAGGTCAGTGCTGCGGCTGCCATAACAGCGGGTACGAACCAGCCGGTCACCTTGTCGACCTTTGCCTGAATTGGCAGCTTGTCAGCCTGAGCGTCCTCGACCATGCGGATGATCTGCGAGATCACCATATCACGGCCAACCTTGGTTGCGCGGAAGGTGAAAGCACCGGTTTTGTTGATCGTACCGCCAACCACTTCCGCGCCTTTTTCCTTGGCAACAGGCACAGGCTCGCCGGTAATCATCGATTCATCCACATAGGACGAACCTTCGATCACTTCGCCGTCGACCGGCACTTTCTCGCCGGGGCGGACTTGTACGACGTCACCAGCGCGAACATCTTCCAGCGGCACATCGATCGTCTCGCCATTACGCACCACACGCGCCGATTTCGCCTGCAGGCCAACCAGCCGGCTGATAGCCGCACTGGTGCGTCCCTTGGCACGCGCCTCCAGATAACGCCCGATCAGGATCAATGTGACGATGACGGCGGCGGCCTCGAAATAAACATTCACCGTGCCTTCCGGCAGCACACCGGGAAGGAAAGTCGCGACCACCGAATAGCCCCATGCCGCGAGCGTGCCAACCACGACGAGCGAATTCATGTCAGGCGTGCCGCGCAACAGCGCCGGAATGCCTTTCTTGAAAAAGCGCAATCCCGGACCGAACAGAACCAGCGTGGTGAGCACAAGCTGCAGATACCAGCTGTTCTGCATGCCGATCCTGTCCATGACGAACATATGAACCGCAGGGATCAGATGCGAACCCATTTCCATAACGAAAACAGGCAAGGTCAAAACGGCAGAGAGAATGACGCTTTTCTTCAGTTCTGCCGCTTCAGCATCCCGCTTCTCGGACTGGGTTTCCTGCTTGACGTCGCTCTGCGCGTCACCCAGCGAACGCGCCTCATAACCTGCCTGTTCAACCGCCTTGATGAGTTCGGAGGGCTGTACCGGCCCGGCCAGTTCCACATGGGCACGTTCAGTTGCGAGATTAACACTGGCGCGTGTTACGCCCGGCACAGCATTCAGCGCCTTCTCAACCTTGCTAACGCAGGAAGCGCAAGTCATGCCTTCAATAGCGAGATCAATGTTCCCTGCCGGGACATCATAACCCGCCTTGCGAATGGCATCGATCACCGACGGCAAATCCGGTTCGCCCTTGAAAGTCACGTCGGCGCGTTCCGTTGCAAGATTGACGGAAACCTTGTCGACGCCCGGAACTTTGGACACGGCTTTTTCAACGGATGACACGCAAGACGCGCAGCTCATCCCTTCGACGGGCACTGGAAAACTGATGGTTTCGTGATTAACAGGCTTGTTCATGGCAATCCCTTTCATCGCCCGGAAAGGGCATAATTCGAGAGTTGCTCCTTAGATAGGCCTTCCCACCGTTGGAAGGTCAAGCCCTTTTTAAGGCGAGGTTCGATTTGGACTTTTCGTTTGGTGTTATGGCTTTTCGAGCGCCGCTCAATAACAGGTGGGCGATGCCCTAAATCGGCAATCTGTTGTGTGCCGCAGGCATTTCCAGACCGACATTGCTGCGATTCTGGATAAAGGAATGCACGTCTCCGGCAGGCATTGGCCGCCCGGTCAGGAAACCCTGCACCTCACCAAAACGCTCGGTCTTCAAACGTTCCAGCTGTTGTGCGGTTTCCACGCCCTCAGCCGTCGTGACAATATTGAAGCCCGCACCGAGCGTTGCCACAGCCTGAATGATGGCCAGATCGCGGGTATCGACTTCGATCCCGGAAACGAAACTGCGATCAATCTTGATCTTATCAAATGGGAATGATCGCAAATAGCTCAAAGAGGAATAGCCAGTCCCGAAATCATCCATCGCGATACGAACACCCAATCGGCGAAGTTCGAACAGCAACTCGATATTGTTCTTGCTGTTCGACAGGAAGACCGACTCCGTGATTTCAAGCTCAAGCCTGTCGGGTGAAAGACGTGCTGCTTCCAACGCATCCGTGACGGAATTCAAGAGCGTGGTCTGACTGAACTGGACCGGTGAAAGATTGACCGAGACTTTTATGTCCTCCGGCCAGAGCACAGCCTCCCGACATGCAGTCCTTAGAACCCAGTCGCCGATCGGTCCGATGAGCCCGGTTTCTTCTGCCAGTGGAATGAATTCCGCCGGTGAAACCATACCGCGATCAGGATGACGCCAGCGGATCAGCGCTTCAAAGCCGGAAATCTTGCCGCTCTCAAGATTGAAAATCGGTTGATAATGCAGTTCAAACTGTTCATCCAGCAGAGCCTGACGAAGTTCGCCGGTCATGACATAACGCTTCTCCGCCGCCAGGCGCAGGGAGTGCTGATAGAACCGGAATGTACGGCGTCCACCTGATTTTGAAGCATAAAGCGCGAGATCGGCATTGCGCATCAGCACATCGGGGTTGTCTCCATGCAATGGCGCTTGGGCGATGCCCATGCTGCAGGCGACGAATTCTGAATTGCGCACCAGTTCGAACGGATCCTGAAAAGCAGAAAGGATACGGTCAGCGAACATTGCAATTTGTGCCAGCGTCCCGCTCCGGTAGACAATGGCAAATTCGTCGCCTCCCAGCCGGGCAATGAATTCGTCCGAAGTCGTGATCTGCTTCAGTCGACGCGCCACTTCCTGCAAAAGCTGGTCGCCAGCCTGATGCCCGATATTGTCGTTGATGTTCTTGAAATGATCGATATCAAGGTAGAACAAGGCAAAAGGCTCGGAATCCCCGCCCTTTTTCAACAAACTCTCTACATGGTGAGCAAAATAGGCGCGGTTCGGCAAGCCTGTCAGACTGTCATGCATGGCAATATGTGCCATGCGTTCCTCAATCTCACGCCGTTCGGTTATATCCTCAACGAGCCCGATCAAATAGCGAGGCTCGTTGCCCTCGACCGGTGGGATCGAACATTTTATGATCCGCATCGTTCGTGACGTTCCGTCCTTGCGCTCGATCTTGCGTTCGACGTTCAACACGCCCCGACGCCGCATCGCCGTGCGATCTTGCTGGATGATGACGGTTGCCTCGCGTTCAGGGAAAAGATCGAGGTCGGTCGAACCGATGGCTTCGTCTACCGGCTGTCCGCTCGCCGCTGATGCGGCCTGATTGTAGAGCACATACCGACCGTCATCGTGCATATCCTTGACGAAGACACCAAGCGGCAGATTGTTGACGAGGCTGTCCAGCAGGGTTTGGGCGTGGTTTGCCTGACGATTGGCTTCTGCCAACTCTGTCCTGTCCTGAACAATGGCGAGAATCGCTTCCTTGCCGTCGAAAAGAACCTGACGTCCATAAGTCAGAACATCAATGATTTCACCATTCGCGCGCAGATGCTGCCAGCGCTCCGGTCGTTCAAGGTCGCTGCGATCACGAATGGCAGCCAGCATTCGATCCCGTTCTGTCTGGGGTCGAATATCGAGCACTGTCATGCCCGGAATTTCATCAGCAGTGTATCCATAGAGCCGATAGGCAGCGTCATTCATCACGATGAAATGCAGCGTCTCCGGGTCATAAACCCACATCGGTGTCGGATGGGTTGTGAAAAGGATGCGGAAGTCCTGCTCGGACGTGCGCGCCATCGTGCCTTCCGTCGAAGCTGAAGCGCCCCTCCGCTTCCTCATCGTAAATCCCTCATCCAACTGATCCTACTGGATAATCTCGATCCACCCTATAAGTGGACCGTCAAGTTTCATGGCACCATGAGTAACACGCGGAAGATGCACCCCGAACATAGATTAAAGCCGAGAATTTTAATAAACCATATACAAATTGAGGGTCGATTTAAGGATTTTCTTTAAAACTGCATTTTTCCATCGCTTGACCGGCTTCAACTTCCAGCCTATGCCTAAAGACGCAAAATTCGTTGGGGTGCCTTCGAAGCAATATCAGGAAAAGTGCCAAGCAGTTTTCCGTCCGATGTTGCGACACAAAAGGCTGAGAGACGCTGATCGCGTTAACCCATTGAACCTGATCCGGGTAATACCTGCGTAGGGAACGGAGTTTGACGCGTCGCAGCCGAGGGTTTCCCTCATCGGAGTTCAAGCTCCAAACAGGTTCATGACGTCTCATTTTTCCGTTCGGAATGAGAGACGTGATGATGGACCAAAAAAACAGTTTCTCCCGAACCACATCAAACGGCAGTGCGGCATTCGTGCCCATATGCGTGACTATTGCCGGTTCCGATAGTGGTGGCGGAGCTGGCATTCAGGCCGACCTCAAGACATTCTCGGCGCTCGGCGTCTATGGTGCGAGCGTCATTGCCGCTGTGACCGTGCAGAACACCTGCACGGTGAGCGCGGTGCACGATATCCCACCCGCCATCGTCGCAGGGCAGATCGATGCCGTCTTCAGCGATCTCGATGTAGCGGCGGTGAAGATCGGCATGGTTTCCGTGCCCGAAACCATCGAGGCCATAGCGCGGGGCCTTGCGCATTTCTCCGGCCCTGTCGTACTCGACCCGGTGATGGTTGCAAAATCCGGCGACCGGCTTTTGAGCGAAAACGCCATTGCGCTTTTGCGCCAGAAACTGGTTCCGCTGGCCACGCTGCTGATGCCCAACCGGCCTGAAGCGGCCTGCCTGCTCGACAGCGATCTGGCTCGCGACGATGTAGACGCCGAAGAACAGGGGCGTGCCTTGCTCGAACTCGGCGCGAAAGCTGTTTTGATGAAGGGCGGCCATGCGGAAGGCGAAATCTGCGTCGACCTGCTGGTTCGCCGCGATCAGCCCACGTTGCGTGTTGAGGCACCGCGTATCCGGACCGCCAACACCCATGGCACGGGCTGCACGCTCTCCTCAGCCATTGCTGCAGAGCTTGCCAAGAACCTGCCGCTCGAAAAAGCAGTCATTGCAGCCCATGCCTATCTGCAAGGGGCAATCCGCGCCGCCGATGCGTTGAAGATCGGACACGGCCATGGGCCTGTTCATCACTTCCATAATCTCTGGAAAGTTCACTCAGAGGAGGCAATGTGATGCGCGTCACCATCATCGGAGCAGGTGTCGCCGGTCTAGTGTGCGCGGCAGAATTTCACGATCAGGGACATGCCGTCACTGTCATTGCCAAAAGCACTGAGATCGGTTCCGACAGCTGCTCATGGTTTGCAGGCGGAATGCTGGCACCATGGTGCGAAGGCGAGAGCGCGGAAGAGCCGGTCGTTCGTTTGGGACAGGAAGCGATCGGCTGGTGGGAGCGGCACGTTTCGACAGTCCATCGCAAGGGTACGCTTGTACTCTCGCACACACGCGATGCGACCGAACTGCGCCGCTTCGCCCGCCGGACGGAAGCATTTGACACCATTGATCAAGACCAGATCGATACGCTGGAACCAGACCTTGCCGGCCGTTTTCGGCAGGGACTTTTCTTTGCGGCAGAAGGCCATCTCAACCCGCGCCAGACACTGATCGAGCTCGCCGAAAAACTGCAGAAGAAAGGCGTGGTCTTTCATCTGGGACAGGATGCGAAAGACGTCAAAGTCGAGGCCGACATTACCGTCGATGCACGCGGTCTTGCAGCGCGTGATCAGTTGCAGGACCTGCGCGGCGTCAAGGGTGAAATGCTGGTTGTGCGCTCGCGCGATATCAATCTCAAGCGACCCATACGCCTCCTGCATCCGCGGATTCCGCTCTACATCGTGCCACGCGGCGACGGCGTGCACATGATCGGCGCGACGATGATCGAAAGCGATGAGCGGGGTGGCATCAGCGTGCGCTCGACGCTGGAACTCTTGAGCGCCGCTTATGCCTTGCATCCGGCCTTCGGCGAGGCGGAAATTCTCGAAACCGGCGTCGATGCGCGCCCGGCCTTTCCCGACAATCTGCCCCGCGTCCGACGGCGCGGCAAAACCGTCTATGTCAACGGGCTTTACCGCCACGGCTTCCTGCTTTCGCCGGCGATAGCGCGCATGGCGGTTGCGAGCGCGACCATGCCGGAGGATGCGCCAGAGCCCAAACCAGAATTTGTGGAGGACTATGCATGACGATCGTGCTGAACGGTGAGGTCATCACCACGGCAGCCGCCAATCTGGCGGCGCTGCTCGCCGAAATCGAACTGGATGAAGCGGTTGTTGCAACCGCGCTGAACGGCGAATTCGTGGCCAGCGACGAGCGCGCAGCCGCGACCCTGTCGGCTGGCGACCGCATCGAAGTTCTGGCCCCGATGCAGGGAGGCTGAGATGCTGGAATTCTACGGACAAAAATTTGAAAGCCGCCTGCTACTCGGCACGGCGCAATATCCATCGCCTGCCATATTGGCCGATGCGGTGCGCGCTTCGCAAAGCGATATCGTCACCGTCTCGCTGCGTCGTGAGAGTGGCGGGGCTCGCGCCGGACAGGATTTCTGGGCGCTTATCCGGGAGCTGGGCGTAGCCGTTCTGCCCAACACGGCAGGCTGCCACACGCCGCGCGAAGCGGTGACCACGGCAAAAATGGCGCGCGAAATCTTCGGCACCAACTGGATCAAGCTGGAAGTGATCGGTGATACCGACACATTGCAGCCAGACCCGTTCGGACTGGTCGAGGCGGCACGCGCACTCTGCGACGACGGCTTCGAGGTCTTTCCCTATATGAATGACGATCTGGTCGTCGCGGAAAGGCTCATTGAAGCTGGCTGCAAGGTGCTGATGCCCTGGGGGGCGCCGATCGGCTCGGGCCGAGGCCTCAACAATCCTTATGCGCTGAAGACCATGCGGGCGCATTTCCCCGATATTCCGCTTGTTGTCGATGCCGGCATCGGCGTGCCGTCCCATGCGGCAGCGGCGATGGAGCTGGGCTTCGACGCCGTGCTCATCAACACCGCCGTCGCCAAGGCTGGCGATCCCGTCGCCATGGCACGCGGCTTCGCGCTTGCGGTCGAAGCCGGGCGGCTTGCTTTCGAAGCAGACGCCATCGAGGCGCGCGACATGGCCGCGCCGTCCACCCCTCTTCTCGGAAAGGCATTTTTGTAATGGCCCTCGATCCGTTCTACCCGATCTTCGATAGCGCCCAATGGCTGGAGCGTATGGTGCCGCTCGGCGTCAAGCTGGTGCAACTGCGCGTCAAGGATAAGAGCGAGCCGGAGCTGCGCAGTGAAATCCGTGCCGCACGGGAAATCTGCCTTGCACATAACTGCCAGCTGATCGTCAACGACTACTGGAAGCTGGCGCTGGAGGAAGGTTGCGACTTCATCCATCTTGGGCAGGAAGACCTCGACGATGCCGATCTCAGTGCCATTCGCGGCGGTGGCTTGAAACTGGGTGTTTCAAGCCATGACGAGGCCGAACTGGACCGTGCCTTGTCGGTGAAGCCTGACTATATCGCACTCGGCCCCATCTATCCGACCATTTTGAAAAAGATGAAGTGGCACGAGCAGGGCCTGCCGCGCCTTGGACAATGGAAAGCGCGCATCGGCGACATTCCGCTGGTGGGCATCGGTGGCATGAGCGTTGAACGCGCGCCCGGTGTTTTCGAAGCAGGCGCCGATATCGTTTCCGTCGTCACCGACATTACCCTCCATGCCGACCCCGAAAGCCGCCTGCGCCAATGGATCGAAACCACGCGCACTTATGCAGGCCATACTCTGGAGCAGACCCTATGAAAAAGACCGCCTTCGCCGCCCTGTTCGGCCTCGCCCTCACGGCTGCCACTTCGGCTCACGCTAACGACAAGCTGAAGCTCATTCTCGACTGGTATGTGAACCCCGATCACGGCCCCATCATCGTCGCCGACAAGCTTGGCTACTTCAAGGATGCCGGTCTGGATGTGGACATCGTCGCACCTGCTGACGCCTCGACGCCCACCAAGATGGTGGCGGCAGGACAGGCGGATCTCGCCATTTCCTATCAGCAGCAGGTGCATCTTCAGGTGCATGAAGGCCTGCCGCTTATCCGCGTCGGCACGTTGATCGACTCGCCGCTCAACTGCCTGATGACCAGAGACGATGGATCGGTGAATTCCATCGCCGATCTCAAGGGCAAGAAGATCGGCTATTCGGTCGCCGGAACCGAGGAAACATTGCTCGGCACCATTCTCGGCCAGCACGGCGTCAAACTTTCGGATGTCGAGCTCATCAATGTGAATTTCTCGCTCGCGCCATCGCTGATGTCGAAGCAGGTCGATGCGGTGATGGGCGCCTATCGCAATGTCGAACTGAACCAGATGGCTGTCGAAGGCGTGCCCGGAAAATGCTTCTTCGTCGAGGAAGAAGGCGTGCCGGTTTATGACGAGCTCGTCTATGTCGCAGCTTCCGACAAATTGGACGCGGCGGAAAAGGACAAGATCGCACGCTTCCTCTCGGCTACCGAGAAGGCCGCGCAGTATATCGTCAATCACCCGGAGAAGAGCTACGACGTCTTCGCATCCTATAGTTCCGAACTCAAGGACGAGCTGAACCAGCGCGCCTGGAAAGACACGGTCGCCCGTTTCTCCCGCTCGCCTGCAAGTCTCGATTACGGACGCTGGAGCCGCTACGAAACCTATCTCAAGGAAAACGGTCTCGTGCCTTCGGTCCTTCCGGTCGAAAAATTCGCCATCGACGTCAACGCGGAAGGGAGCAAGTCATGAGCCAGCCGCAACCGCATTATTCATCCGAACTGTTCACGCGCCTGCGCGCCGCGACGCTTGATGACTGGAAGCCCTATATCGATCATGAATTCGTGCGCGGATTGGGTGACGGCACGTTACCCAAGGCAGCCTTCCTGCATTATCTCCGTCAGGATTATGTCTATCTGCACCACTATGCCCGCGCCTTTGCGCTCGGCGTCGTCAAGGCCAACACACTGCAGGAAACACGGCTCTGCGCCCAGATCATGCATGGTCTGGCCGTCACGGAACTGCCGCTTCATGTCGGCATTTGTGCTCGTGAAGGGATCAGTGAAGACGAGCTCTACGCGACGAAGGAAGAACCGGAAAACCTCGCTTATACGCGCTATGTGCTCGACTGCGGACAGGCGGGCGATTTCCTCGACCTGCTGACGGCGCTCGTGCCCTGCGCACACGGCTACGGCGAGATCGGCCTCAACCTTGCCGTGACCGCCCTGCCCGGTACGCCTTATCAAGAATGGATCGACACCTATGCGGGGCCTGACTATCAGGACATGTGCCACACGGTCGGCAAGCTGTTCGATCAGGCTGCAAAGGACCGCATCGGCGACGACTTTGAGAAAAGCCCGCGCTGGCCAAGGCTCTGCCAGATTTTCGCGACGGCAAGCAGGCTCGAAGCCGATTTCTGGTCCATGGGCTTGAAGGCCGGATAGTGAACGAAGCACTCCCGAACCGAAGTCGAAAAAAGCGTGCTGCCGACGGTTTACTGTCGGCAGCCATAGCGCTTGCCATCTGGCAGGCGGTGGTGAGCATCGGCCAGATGCCGCGCTTCATCCTGCCCGGCCCGCTGGATGTGTTGCAGTCACTGATCGGCAATGCCGGGCTGATTGCCGAAAACGCTGCCGCCACTATCGGCGAAGTTCTGGGCGGTCTGGCGCTTGGCTGCGCGGTCGGCATTGCCACCGCCATCTGCCTGATGATGTCACCGCTGGCGCAGCGGCTTGTCATGCCCGCCATGGTGTTCAGTCAGGCGATCCCGATCTTCGCGCTCGCCCCCATTTTGACTTTGTGGCTTGGCTACGGTCCCGCATCGAAGATTGCAGTCACAGTGCTGATGATCTTCTTTCCCGTCGTTTCGACATTCTTCGACGGCATGCGGCGGACCGACAGCAGCCTTATCGACGCAGCGGAAATTCTCGGTGCCGGACGCATGGCGATCCTGTTTCGCATCCGCATCCCATCCGCCTTTCCTTCGCTGGCGTCGGGTCTGAGCCTCGCCGCAGTCTATGCGCCCATCGGCGCTGTAGTCGGCGAATGGGTGGGCGCATCGAAAGGTCTCGGCTATCTGATGCTGCTCGCCAATGGACGCGCCAAGGTGGATCTGATGTTCGCCTGCCTGTTCGTGCTGGCGGCCTTCACCATGCTGCTGCACGGCACCGTGTCGCATTTCGCCCGCAAGCTTGCTGCCTGGCCTAAAAAAGCCGCATAGAAAAAACCGGCGGTTTCCCGCCGGTTTTTGCATCCACTCACATTGCTATCAGGCCAGCGTATAGGCTGTCTTGACCGTCGTGTAGAACTCGGCGGCATAGCGGCCCTGCTCGCGCGGACCGTAGCTCGAACCCTTGCGTCCGCCAAATGGCACGTGGAAATCGACACCGGCGGTCGGCAGATTGACCATCACCATGCCCGCTTCCGAATTGCGCTTGAAATGCGTGGCGTATTTCAGGCTCGTCGTGCAGATGCCCGACGACAGGCCGAAGCTCGTATCGTTGGCGGTAGCAAGCGCTTCTTCATAATTCTTGACGCGGATGACCGAAGCGACCGGGCCAAAGATTTCCTCGCGGCTGATACGCATCTGGTTGGTGGCTTCAGTGAAAAGCGCAGGCTGGAGATAGAAGCCCGGCGTTTCGCGGTTCAGACGTTCGCCGCCAAAAGCAAGCTTTGCGCCTTCCTTGCGGCCGATCTCGATATAATCCATGTCCTGCTGAAGCTGGCTTTCATCAACAACCGGGCCGATATGCGTGCCCTGCTTCAGGGCATTGTCGACCACAACGCTTTTCAGCTTTTCGATTGCAGCAGCGACAAACTTGTCATGGATACCTTCCGTCACGATGATACGCGACGACGCCGTGCAGCGCTGGCCCGTCGAGAAGAAGGACGAATTGACCACGGACTCGACAGCGACATCGAGATCAGCGTCATCCAGGACGACAACCGGGTTCTTGCCGCCCATTTCGAGCTGGAAGCGGCGGTTGTGCTCGATGGAAGCCGCCGCAACGCGCTTGCCCGTGCCGGTCGAGCCGGTGAAGGTGACGGCCTGAACGTCCGCACTGTCCAGAATGGTCTGGCCGACAACCGAACCCTTGCCCATGACGAGATTGAGAACGCCCTTTGGCAATCCCGCACGGTGCAGGATATCGACAATCGCCCAGGAGCAGCCCGGCACGAGATCAGCCGGTTTGAACACAATCGTGTTGCCGTAGCAAAGTGCCGGCGCAATCTTCCAGGCCGGAATAGCGATCGGGAAATTCCATGGGGTAATGATGCCCACGACACCGATCGGCTCACGGGTGATTTCCACACCGATACCCGGACGTGCAGAAGGCAGAACTTCGCCAGCCAAACGCAGGGCTTCGCCCGCGAAGAAATCAAAAATCTGGCTGGCGCGAATGGTTTCGCCGATGCCTTCAGCCAGCGTCTTGCCTTCTTCGCGCGACAGGAGACGGCCAAGCTCGTCCTTGCGCGCCAGAATTTCATCGGCAGTTTTGCGCAGGATGGCGTGGCGTTCCAGAATGCCGGAACGCGACCAGGCCGGGAAAGCGGCTTTCGCGGCGGCAATGGCTGCCTTGGTGTCTTCGGCAGTTGCCCGCGCATAGGTCCCAACGACATCATTCGTATCCGAAGGATTGATGTTGGCGATCCCGTCGCCGCCGACCCATTCGCCCGCGATCAGATTTTGATGGACTGTCATGAACTCTCCCTGTGCGCCGCACGGCTCTGATATATCTCAGGACGACCCTTCACCCATGAGCGGCAGAATTGCAAGGCCGGAGCCGTCCTGTAACGGAAAAAGTGAAAATATCCGGTCGGCAAAGGGCTGAAAGCTAACAACGCCCTTTAAACAAGGCTTGCAAATTTGTCACAGTCAAATGGCTGGATAGGAAATTCGCCATTTTGCGTCTTGGCAAAATTTTCTGCTCATTTATTGTGCACGCATCTGCAACACTGGCAAGAGGTATGAGATGCGTGTCTATTACCCATTCCCCATGGTGCCCAGTGTTTGCGCGGGCGCTTCCAAGCTTTAAGTCTTTGGCCCGCATTGCAGGCTGAGGCCTGAACGCCCTCCCTAAAAGGGCAAATTCCAAAACTTCCAAATTTGCCGCAGCCCTCACCGGCTGCTTGTTTTGTCTTCTTTAAAGGAACCAGAATCCGTTTAAACACGGCCTGGTATTATAGATATGACTCGGTTTCGCATAGATTTCCGGGGACCTGCCTTCCGCAATGTCCTCGGCTACACTTTCGGCCATTGGCGAAGTCAGCCCTTGCGGCTGACGCTGATGATAATCGGCATGCTGCTTGCAACAGCCGCAGATGTTCTGACACCGCTCTATTCCGGTCGGCTGGTCGACGCATTGTCGCTTGGCGGCGACAGTGGATGGGATGCGGCCATCCACGCCCTGATCATCCTGCTTGCGCTGGGTGCGCTGGCGTTGATTACGCGTCAGCTGACCTTCTATGTCATCACGGACTTCACCTTGAAGATCATGAGCGACATGGCAGCAAGTTCGTTCCGTAAGCTGCAGCGGTTTTCGACAGACTGGCACGCCAACGCCTTTGCCGGATCGACCGTGCGCAAGGTCTCGCGTGCCATGTGGGCGCTCGACCTGCTCAACGATACGCTGATCGTGGCACTGTTGCCGTCAATCCTGATGCTGGTTGGTTCGGTGGTACTTCTATCGTGGTACTGGCCGCTGATGGGGTTGCTGGTTGCAATCGGTTCGGTGCTGTTCATCGTCTGCACGATCGTGATTTCGCTTGGCTTTGTTGCGCCTGCGGCAACGCTTGCCAATAGCTGGGACACGCGCATGGGCGGCGCTTTGGCCGATGCCATTTCGTGCAACGCCGTTGTCAAGGCATTTGGCGCGGAAAGCCGTGAAGATGCGCGTCTTGCAAAGGTCGTTTCCAAGTGGCGCGGTCGCACACGCCGCACATGGCTGATCGGTACGCTGAATGGCTTCATTCAGGGCGCGAACCTGCTGGTGATGCGCGGCGTGGTCATCGCCTTTGCGCTCTATCTGTGGAGCCAGGGCAAGGCAACGGCGGGTGATATCACCTTCGTCCTGACAGCCTTCTTCATGTTGCAAGGCTATCTGCGCGACGTAGGAATGCATATCCGCAACCTGCAGCGTTCGGTCAACGACATGGAAGAACTGGTCGACATCGAGGCACAGCCTTACGGCATTGCCGACAAGCCAGGTGCACCGGCGATCAAGATTGGAAATGGCGAGATCACCTTCGATCACGTCACTTTCCACTATGGCAACCACGAAGCAGCCCTCTATCGCGACTTTTCAGTCAAGATCGAGGCAGGCGAACGGGTTGGTCTGGTCGGTCATTCGGGCTCGGGCAAGACGACGTTCGTCAAGCTGATCCAGCGTCTCTACGATGTCAGTGGCGGCGCCATCAAGATTGACGGACAGAACATTGCCGAAGTCACACAGGCATCGCTCAGATCGCAGATCGCCATCGTGCAGCAGGAGCCAATCCTGTTTCACCGGACGCTGGCCGAGAACATCGCCTATGCCCGCCCCGGTGCGACACAGGCGGAAATCGAAGAGGCTGCACGCCTCGCAAGCGCGCATGACTTCATCAGCCGCCTGCCGAAAGGCTATGCAACGCTTGTCGGTGAACGGGGTGTGAAGCTTTCGGGTGGCGAGCGTCAGCGTGTGGCGATTGCCCGTGCGTTTCTGGCAGATGCACCAATCCTTATTCTGGATGAGGCCACATCGAGCCTCGATTCAGAATCGGAAGTGCTGATCCAGCAGGCAATGGAACGGCTGATGGTTGGTCGTACGACGCTTGTCATTGCGCACCGGCTTTCGACGGTTCGTGCGCTTGACCGGTTGCTGGTTTTCGACAAGGGCAAGATCCTTGAAGAAGGCGATCATGATGCGCTTATCCGCAAGCCGGGTGGCATCTATCGCCGCCTGTTCGAGCGGCAGGCGCTGGAACTGACCAAGGGACTGGAAGACGTCTTTTCGTAATCCAATCCGCTATAATGCCATGGACAGGGCCGGAATAGTTCCGGCCCTGTTTTCATTTTAGAGCATTCCCTGTTTTGATTGAAACATTCGAAATGCTCTATCTGTTTGTTTTTACGCATGTCTTTATCCTGAAACCGGTTCCCACTTTCGGGAGACATGCTCCATTCATCATCCATTCAGATCACGGTGCGTATCACTCGCGGCCCAAGCGTGCCTTGACATTTCCATGACAGAAATGTGACAGGCTTTTTGTAGAAGTGCGGGAGTTAGTGAGTAAAACATGCCGGGTGTGATGGAAAATACCGCAGCGCGTCGCTGGAGCGATGCCGCGATTTTCGGGCCTGCCCGTATTGCCTGGCCGCTGCGCCTCGCCGCAATTGCGCTCGCTTCCATTGTACTTTCAACGCTGCTGGTTTTCACTGTCGAATGGATCGTGCGCGGCTCGTTCACCGACACGATGCAGTTCTTCCGCACACCGCATAAGCCTGCATGGACGACCGTTGCGCTCTTCGTCGTGGTCCTGACAGCAAGCGACGCTATTTTCGGACGCATTCACTATGGCTTCTTTGTTGTCGCCCCGCTGGCACTGATTGCGGCCACAACTGCACGCGAAAAGAGCCTTTATCTCGGTGACCCGCTTTATCCGAGCGATTTTCTCTATGCCCGTCAGATCGTCGATCTTCTGCCGCTTCTGGTGCGTGACCGCCCGTGGAGTGCGGTCGGCATAGCCCTGCTTCTCATCGCTTCGGCAGCGGTGATGATCACCGTGACGCTGTTCTGGTGGCGGCGCTTTGATCCGATCCCATGGAAGGGTCGGATGCTGCGTATTGCCTTCGCGCTGCCCTTGCTCGCCTGGTTCGCAGTGATTTCCGACTATGCCAGTTTTTCGCTGGCGCGCGACCGTCTGCGCATCCTGCCGATCATGTGGGACCAGAAGGAAAACTACGCCCATAACGGCTTTACCATGGCCTTCATCCTGAATGTGCCAATGGCTACCGTCTTCGCTCCGGAAGGCTATTCTTCCGAAGCAATTGCCGCCATCGAACCGCCGGCGCAGTTGATCCCTGCTGCATTCGATACCAGCAAGCCTGACGTCATTATGGTGATGAGCGAATCCTTCTGGGATCCGACCCGCCTTCCGGGCGTGGCTTTCAGCGCCGACCCGATTCCGACAGTCCGGGCGGAACAATCCGGCCATGTCTTCTCGCCAGAATTCGGTGGCATGACTGCCAATGTCGAGTTCGAGGCTCTGACCGGTTTTTCCAAAGCCTTCCTGCCCTCCGGCAGTATCCCTTATCAGCAATATATCCGTCGCCCGCTTCCCTCGCTTGCAAGCTTTTTCAAGGATCAGGGTTATGCGACGCGCGCCATCCACCCCTATCGCCAATGGTTCTGGAACCGCGGCCCCGTCTATGAAAGCATGGGCTTTGACAAGTTCATGTCAGAAGAAAACATGCCACCGCTGGAAAAGCGCGGCTCATTGGCCTCCGACGCTGCTTTGACCGACGAAATCATCCGCGAAGCAGATTCCATGGATGCGCCGTTCTTCTTCTTTGCCGTCTCGCTTCAGGGACATGGCCCCTACGAAGCCAATCGTTACCCGGATTCCAAACTTGAGGTGCAGACTGACGCCAGCGAGCACACGCGCCAGTCGATCCGTTCCTATTCGCAAGGCGCCATGGATGCCGATGCGAGCCTTGCACGGTTGATGGAGTGGGCGTCGAAGCGCGACCGCGAAACCATTCTCGTCTTCTTCGGTGACCATCTGCCACCACTCGGCCCCGTCTATGTCGAGACCGGGTTCATGGCAAACCGGGTCGCGAGCCGCACAGCGCCTGCCGCCGATATGATGCTGCAACACGAAACGCCGCTTGTTCTCTGGTCGAATAAACGTGGTGCCGAGCGGGGAACCGGTACGATCAGCCCTGCCTTCCTGCCCCTGCACATTCTGGATATGGCAGGGATGCAGCATCCCTATTACACAGGCTTCCTGCGTCAGTTGCATGAGCGCTACCAGGTCGTTGACAATCATGCGGTTTTCGACCGCTCGGAGAAAGTCGAGGAAGGCTGGCAACAGAGGCCGCCATTTCCTCCTCTCCTGCGTGACTATCAGATGCTGCAATATGACATGATCTTCGGCAGCAATTTCGCCCGCGAGCGGTTCTTCCCCTCGCATCCTGCCCAGAGCTAGACAGGCCTATACCGGCGCTTTTCCCGATGACTGGCGGATGATGAGTTTATACTCAATCCGCCGGGAGGCCGACAAATGACCGGTTTCGATCTGGTTGAGAAGCATGTCCGCCGCATCGCGGGTCATCTCGAAAATCGGCTGGCGGACGGTGGTGATCTGCGGCGAAACCATGCTGGCAATCGCGCTGTCATCGAAGCCAACCACCGTTAGCTGATCAGGTATCGCAATGTTGCGGTCATAGGCGACCTGCATGACGGCGGCGGCCATATCGTCGTTTGACGCAAACACTGCGGTGGGTGGTTCCTCAAGCGAAAGCAGCTTCTTTCCGGCGGCGAGACCGCTCGCAAAACTGAAGCCACCCTGCACCTCATAATCGGGATTGCGCTTGATCCCTGCC
The DNA here is from genome assembly GCF_058796175.1 of Brucella sp. GW823-FHT04E01. Lineage (NCBI taxonomy): Bacteria > Pseudomonadati > Pseudomonadota > Alphaproteobacteria > Hyphomicrobiales > Brucellaceae > Brucella > Brucella sp. GW823-FHT04E01. The sequence goes on from NZ_JBXAIK010000004.1 coordinate 387,829, forward strand.
TTTTCCAGTGCGCGGCGATAGCCTGCGAGGCGCAGCTCTGCCGAGCGATGGGTTGGATCGCCAATCACGATCGCAATCCGGCGATGGCCGAGTTTCAGAAGATACTCCATCAGATCGACGCCAGCCGCTTCGTCATCGATCGTGACGCTATCGGTCGGGTGAACATTCGCGTCGCCTGCGACACGGGCAAATGGCATTGCGGAAGCCGTCAGTTCGGCCAGAATTTCAGGATCGTCCGACATGGGGGGCGTCACGATGATGCCGTCGAGACCTGAAGCGTGGGCTGTTTCGATCAGCGCACCACGGATGTCTTCGCGATTTTCGACGGGGAAGATCAGCAGCCGGTATCGCGTGTCGCGCAGCCGTTCCAGTGCGCCCATCTGCAGTTCGGTGACATAGCTGGCGCTGGGGTTCTCGAAGAAAAGTCCGATCAGGTGAGAACGCCGTTCAACAAGGTTGCGTGCTGCAGCATTGGGACGGTAACGGAGCTCACCCCCCGCCTGTCTGACCCTTTCGCGAATGGCTTCGCGCACATTCGGTTCGTCATTGTAGACGCGTGAAACTGTCTTGATCGACACACCGGCAAGGCGTGCCACATCATGAATGGTTGCTCGTTTTCCTGCTGCGGCCATGTTGGATCGTCTCCCTCCCTCTCCGATCTAACTAACCGCTTCGCCACAAAACGAAAAGAGAAATCAGGGAACCGAACAGACCCGCGAACGCGTCAGAAACCGAACTTCGCGCCCATTGTCGAGGGAGAACATGCCTCCGCGCCCCGGAACGACATCGATGATGAGTTCGGTATGCTTCCAGACCTCATATTGCGGGCCGCTGATATAGACCGGAGCGTCACCGATTTCGCCCAGTTTTACATCCGTATCGCCGACAATAAATTCTCCTTGTGGATAGCACATCGGTGATGACCCGTCACAACAACCACCCGACTGGTGGAACATGATCGGCCCATATTCGGCCTGCAATTCACGGATGAGGTCAAGCGCTGCCGCCGTGGCGCTAACCTGACCCTTGCCGTCGCCGGGAGCTACCTCAACCATATCCTCCTCCATGATACGAAAGGGCGGAAATTCACCGCCCTCTCTTAATATTAGCCCAACTTGCCTATTGAGTCAGGTCCACGACTACGCGACCTTCAATATTGCCTTGGCGCATATCATCGAAGATGGAGTTGATATCTTCGAGCTTCTCCGTGCGGATGGTAGCGCGGACCTTGCCGTCGCCAGCAAAATCCAGCGACTCCTGCAGATCGAGCCGCGTACCGACGATTGAGCCGCGCACGGTGACGCCGTTCAGCACCATGTTGAATATTGAGAGCGGGAAGTCACCGGGTGGCAGACCGTTTAGAGATACAGTCCCACCACGCGATACCATGCCCAAGGCCTGTTCGAATGCGATCGGCGAAACAGCCGTAACCAGCACGCCTTGCGCACCGCCATCGGTTTCTTTTTTGATATAGGCCGCCGGATCATTATGCGTTTTTGCATTGACGGTAACCGTCGCGCCAAGCTTCCGCGCGAGATCAAGCTTTCTGTCGTCGATGTCGACAGCGGCAACGTTAAGCCCCATTGCCTTGGCATATTGCACCGCCATATGGCCGAGACCACCGACACCGGAGATCACAACCCAGTCACCGGGTTTGGTATCCGTTACCTTCAGACCCTTGTAGACCGTCACGCCAGCACAGAGAACCGGCGCGATTTCGTTGAAATCAATGTTCTTCGGCAAGTGACCAACAAAATTCGGATCGGCAACGACATATTCGGCAAAGCCACCATTGACCGAATAGCCTGTATTAAGTTGCTCTTCGCAGAGTGTTTCCCAGCCGCCCAGGCAATGACGACAGTGGCCACATGCGGTATAAAGCCATGGAACGCCGACGCGGTCGCCTTCCTTAACGTGTTTGACACCGCTACCGACAGCCGAAACATAACCGACGCCTTCATGCCCCGGAATGAATGGCGGGTTGGGCTTTACCGGCCAGTCGCCTTCGGCTGCATGCAGATCGGTATGGCAAACGCCGGACGCATGGATGGCAACCTGTATCTGTCCCGGTCCGGGCTCGGGTATCGGCACTTCGTCGATTGTCAGTGGCTTTCCGAATGCGCGCACCACAGCGGCTTTCATTGTCTTTGCCATGAAGTTTCTCCTTCGTTGTCGAACTGAGCTGGCTTCCTGGGGGAGGGAAGAAATGAATGTCGAAAACTGAATGCTTTCCGGAGGCACTAGAAGAAGGTCGCCCGGGCGTTTCCGCCCAGGCCCCCTTGGGAGGGGTATTGGAAACCGTTATGCTCGACGCAATACTGGCATGAGGAACGGTTCCATCCCTTGATTGAGCGCAATACGAAGATGTTTTCTCCGTATTGCAGTTCCGGGGTCAGCTTCGGCTAGAAGAAACCCAGTTTCTTCGGGCTGTAGCTCACCAGCATGTTCTTGGTGTTCTGATAATGATCCAGCATCTTGAGGTGGTTTTCGCGACCGATACCCGATTGCTTGTAACCGCCGAATGCTGCATGCGCCGGATAGGCATGGTAGCAATTGGTCCACACACGACCGGCCTGAATGGCACGCCCGAAGCGATATGCACGCGTGCCATCACGCGTCCATATACCGGCGCCCAGACCGTAAAGCGTATCGTTGGCAATCGATAGCGCCTCCGCATCGTCCTTGAAGGTAGCAACTGACACAACCGGTCCGAAGATTTCCTCCTGGAAAATGCGCATCTTGTTAGTGCCCTTGAATACGGTTGGCTTGACGTAATAACCGCCAGCCAGATCGCCCGGCAGAATATTGCGCTCGCCACCTGCCAGCACTTCAGCACCTTCTTGGCGGCCAATATCGAGATAGCTCAGGATTTTTTCCAGCTGCTCACTGGAAGCCTGTGCACCGATCATCGTGGCAGGATCGAGGGGATCGCCCTGCACGATTGCATTCACGCGCTTGAGCGCCTTTTCCATGAACTTGTCGTAAATCGATTCATGGATGAGCGCGCGACTTGGGCACGTGCAGACCTCGCCCTGATTGAGTGCGAACATCACAAAGCCTTCGATGGCCTTGTCGAGGAAATCGTCGTCTTCCGCTGCGACATCCTTGAAGAAGATGTTCGGCGACTTGCCGCCGAGTTCCAGCGTAACCGGGATGAGGTTCTGGCTGGCATATTGCATGATCAATCGACCCGTCGTCGTTTCGCCGGTGAAGGCGATCTTGGCGATGCGCGGGCTCGACGCGAGCGGTTTGCCTGCCTCAAGACCAAAACCATTGACGACATTGATCACACCGGGGGGCAAAAGATCGCCGATCAGATCCATGAGCACCAGGATCGATGCCGGTGTCTGTTCAGCCGGTTTCAGTACGACGCAGTTGCCCGCCGCAAGGGCCGGAGCGAGCTTCCACGTCGCCATGAGAAGCGGGAAATTCCACGGAATGATCTGACCGACAACGCCGAGTGGTTCATGGAAATGATAAGCGACCGTGTCGTGGTCGATTTCGGAAATGCTGCCTTCCTGGGCGCGGATCACACCGGCGAAATAGCGGAAATGGTCGATGGCCAGAGGAAGATCGGCAGCGGTGGTTTCGCGGATTGGCTTGCCGTTGTCCCAGGTTTCGGCGGCAGCGAGCGCAGGCAGATTTTCCTCAATCCGGTCAGCAATGCGATTGAGGATGAGCGCGCGTTCCGCCGCGCTCGTCTTGCCCCAGGCATCCTTGGCGGCATGCGCTGCATCAAGAGCCGCTTCAACATCGGCGGCATCCGAGCGGGCTACTTCGCAAAGCACCTGACCATTGACCGGTGAAGTGTTCTCGAAATAGCGGCCCGACTTGGGCTCGACCCATCTGCCCCCGATGAAGTTTCCGTAGCGTTTTGCGAAAGCCGGCTTCACGGTCCGGCTGAATTCAACCTTGTTCATGACATTCCTCCCAAAACCACGCTGCTCCTACAGCGTTTCATGAGTGAGGATCGCGCGGCAGCACGAAAGAGTCATCCCGCGCATTCAAGCTCGCAAGGTTATGTGTCGCAATATTGAGACAGTTGCGCCCGCTTATTGCTGATTAGTGCGGACGAATGATCTTCAGGCGGTTGAGCTTGCGATGAAGCGTGGCGCGACTGATGCCCAAAAGGCCGGCTGCGGCCGAAATATTCCCTTCCGCGCGCGCAAGAGCGCGCAGAATAACGCTGCGCTCTGACTCGGCCATATCCTCACGAGGGTCAGCATGCCAGCCGAGAAGATCGGCTGCAGGCAACGGAACTGCAATAGCGGCATCGTCAAGGCCCATTGCCAGACGCGCCGCACGTGTGGCGCCGATGACCAGATCATCCTTGTCGACCGCGATCAGTGCTCCGCCGGTTCTGTCGGGGCTTGGCGCCAGCATGATACGAGCCTCGGGAAAAGCCTGACGGAAATTTTCAGCCTCGATGCGCCGTGCAGCATCGATCACTGCGACAGATATAAGCTGCGCAAAAGCCTCCGTCAGATCGGCGCGGCACGAGGAAACATCAAGCGCTGCCATCAAACGCCCTTGATGATCATGGATCGGGGCGACCGTACAGGAAAGCCCGATATTACGGGTATGAAAATGCTGGTCGCGATGAATTGTCAGCGGGCGCTGTTCAACAATGCAGGTGCCGATCCCGTTGGTACCTTCGCTCTGTTCGCTCCAGACAGCACCGGTCCAAAGCCCCCAGCGATAGAATGTATCATCATCGCCCGGCGCACCACGACGTTCAACGGGAACGCCCTCGCTGTCAGCCAGAAGCACGCAACAACCCACACCACCGACGGCCAGATAAAGGCGATCCATACTGGCTTGCGCTATGCTGACAAGACGTTCGATACGTTGATGAGCAGTTCTGAATTCACCATCGGAAAGGGTGCGCACAGACCCCAGTTCGGCAGGATCAAGCCCGTGCAGTTCCGACGAGCGTCGCCACGAGGCGACCAGAGCAGATCGCGCTGCCCCTCCCGCTGTCATGATCGCGGATTGAATCAGATCGGCATGTGTTCGGTCTTGCGGTGTGCCCATCTTTTCCTCCCAGGAAGGCTGGAACCCGCTGTCTGGGAGGATAATGACCGCTCAAAACACAACTGGCAAGTGCGGCTACAGATTGAGAGGGCTTAGGCGACGCGTGCAGGCTTCAGATATTCCTCAAGCGAGGAAACATCCGCCGCATTCAGGCGAAGACCAAGTTTCGTACGCCGCCACAAAATATCCTCGGCGCTCACCGCCCATTCATTCTCAAGCAGATACCGCACTTCGGCTTCATAAAGATCGGCACCGAAATGCTGTCCAAGGTCGGCAAGTGAAGCGGCTTCCCCAAGCAGAACACGAATACGCGTCCCATATTGCCGGAACAGGCGCCGCGCATGAGCAGGCGTCAGGAAAGGATATGCAACTTTCACCTTCTGCAGCTCACGCTCGAACTCGACATCCACGAAATCACCACCGGGTAACGGAGCAGCATGGGTCCACGGCGCACCTTTTTGTCCCAGCCTATGCTCGATCTTCTCCAGCATATGTTCGGCAAGTCGCCGCGCAGTGGTCAGCTTACCGCCAAAAACGTTGATCAGAGGTGCAAGCCCATCGGGTGCGTCTTCTTTCAGGACATAATCGCGCGTTGCTTCCTGTGCCTTGCTTGCACCGTCATCATAAAGCGGGCGCACACCGGAATAGGTCCAGACGATATCCGCGCGTCTGACCGGCTCCTTGAAATATTCACTGGCTGCCGCGCAGAGATAGTCGGTCTCGCCGTCGGTGATCGCAACCTTGGCCGGGTCACCCTGATAGTCCTGATCGGTTGTGCCAATCAGGGTGAACTCATCCTCGTAGGGGATGGCGAATATGATACGCCCGTCATTGTTCTGGAAGAAATAGGAACGGGGATCGGAGAACTTCTTGCGCACCACAATATGGCTGCCCTGAACAAGCCGGACATTGTGAAGCTGTCGATCTCCTTCGACACCCTGCAGAACCTTGTCGGCCCAGGGACCAGCAGCATTGACCAGCAGACGAGCCCGAACTTCCTCGCGCTCACGTGTGCCGGTATCTTCGAGCGTAATGGTCCAGTATTCCCTGTCCCGGCGCGCCGCCACGACCTTGGTTCGGGTTTGGATTATCGCTCCGCGATCCGCTGCATCACGGGCAGTTAAGGCAACGAAACGCGCGTCATCCACCCAACAGTCCGAATATTCGAATGCCTTGGTAAAAAGCGGTTTCAAGGGCTGCGCAGCCGGGTCGGAGCGCATATCAAGCGTACGCGTGGCGGGGAGCTTTTTACGCCCGCCCAGATGGTCGTAGAGAAACAGCCCGAGCCTCAACAGCCATGCAGGGCGCATTCCGCCCTTATGATAAGGCAGCACAAAGCGCATCGGATGAATGATGTGGGGTGCGTTGGCCCACAACACCTCGCGCTCCATCAGCGCCTCGCGCACCAGACGAAATTCATAGTGCTCCAGATAGCGCAAACCACCATGAATGAGTTTGGTTGCCCGCGATGAGGTGCCACTTGCCAGATCGTTCATCTCGGCAAGGCCAACTGAAAATCCCCGACCAACCGCATCACGTGCGATACCGCAGCCGTTGATGCCACCGCCGATTACAAAAATATCAAATAGTTTCTCTTGCGCCATGGCGAACCCCGAAGACCACTCTCCGAAAACCAAAGCGAATATAAATCATTTCATACGAAAGCAAATCGAAAATAAACGAAACTATGCTTGTTTTTCTGCCGCCCGGCTTTCTCCAAGGGTTTCAATCAGCTCTACCTCACTTTCGTGGCACAGCTCCCGCAACTGGTTCGACGGACAATGGTCGGTAATGAAGGTATTGATCTGCGATATGTGGCCGATACGCACCGGAGCTGTCCGCTCCAGCTTTGTGGCGTCAGTCACAAGGATTACGTGCCGGGCATTGGCGATAATGGCCTGCGCCACCTTCACTTCGCGGAAATCGAAATCGAGCAAAGCACCGTCTTCGTCCATAGCCGAAGCGCCGATGATTGCGTAATCGACCTTGAACTGGCGGATGAAATCAACGGCGGCCTCGCCAACAATCCCTCCATCAGACGGGCGCACGACGCCGCCTGCCACCACCACCTCTATAGAGGGGTGAACACGCAACGTATTGGCAACATTGATATTATTGGTGATGACCATCAGATTGTTGTGGTCGACCAGCGCTTGACTGACGGCTTCGGTTGTGGTGCCGATATTGATGAACAAGGAAGCACCGTCCGGAATGATTTCTGCGGCAGCGCGCCCGATCGATTCCTTTTCATGCGCGGCGATGCGGCGTCGTGCTTCATACTCCATGTTCTCGACGCCGGATGGATAGAGTGCACCCCCATGGATGCGGCGCAACATCCGGGCGCGGCAAAGATCATTCAAATCCTTGCGGACCGTCTGCGGCGTCACCTCGAAAGCCGCAGCCAGATCATCCACCAGAACCTGCCCTTGCTTGCGAGCGAGCTCAAGAATTGCGTTGTGACGGGGAGTGAGCTGCATTTTTATCCCGGATCTGGCATTATTCTGATTACGTTCGGGTAATTTCGCGTTTTTTCAATAGAAAGCAACCATTTCAGTTCGAATGGCTTCGAATAGCATTCGCTTTTCAGCAATTTTCGATATTTGTCGCTTTCGCCCAATGGCCAACAAAAACAGCATAAATTCAAGTATAAACATTCGTTTACATTTCAAACGAAACGCATATTTCACCGATCAATGTCTAAAGCTCGACCGCCCCTTCGAACGGCCCGACGCAACTCTCATAAACCTAATCGTTAATAGAGAATCCAATATCTATATTCACTGAAAATCGAACAGTTGTATTCTTTCAGTTATCTCTTGCACACGAAAGACTGAAGCAAAGCAAGAGTTACTGGTATGGTAAAAACTTCGCATAGCGCATTTATCCCGGTTCGATGTAACTAAAAAACAAAACCATCGAGCCGTTTAATGATGTTGTTTAGCTTTGGTCGAAGAATGTGGGGAATGAGTAGCGTTATAGCGTAGCAGATCGAGTATGTAATCGGGCTCTGGAAGGCTGGTATTTCAGGGGAGACTGGACTGAGAGCCCAACAAAAGAACATCCATCCTTATTATGGAGGAGCGGATCACCAGTTCGCCCCTCCATATTTTGTGGGCAACAGGCGCTGAGCCAGTCCAACGAAAATCGAAATAGTCAGTCGAAATCGAACTTCTCGCCGTACATTCTGTGCAGCTTGCACGCTACTTCCGTGCGGTTCGCGGCACCGATCTTCTTCATGATATTATGCACGTGTGCCTTTACCGTGCCTTCGCTCATACCGAGTTCGAACGCGATGATCTTGTTCGATTTGCCAATTCGGATGGCATGGACGACCTCGATCTCTCGTGCCGTGAGCAGTTCACCCAAAACATCGTCGTCGATATCGGTCGGCGCGGTTTGGAAAACCATGGAGGCCGGAACATACATACCGCCAGCGGTGGCAAGATGGATGGCTTCAACACAGACTTTGATATCGACTGAAGTGGGAATGTAGCCACGAGCACCGATTTCCATGGCGCGCACAACCTGGGACCACTCCTCGCGTTCGGCGAGAAAAACGACCGGAACCGGACGCCAGAGTTCGATCACAGCCTGCAACTTCTCCGAAAAAAACGGATCGGCCAAACGCTTTGAGCCGATATTGATCAGAACAACAGCAATATCGTCCGTTGGATCTGCGAGTTCAACCGCCGCTTGTGTTTCCACGGGAAGCTTGAGTCCGTTCAGCACAAGCCCGTTATAAAGGCACTGCCGCTCAAGATTGCTCTTGCATACGAGCAACAAACGCCGACCACGTGCTGCCTCAATGCTTGCGGCGTTTCCCCTGTCGCCCATGCTTTCCGAAGCAGCCCAAAGGCTATCCCCTCTTGTTTCCAACATGTGATACTCCCGGCGCTACTCAAGTTGCTCTATGTTTATGCATCCAACTATTACTTTCGTCAGAGACGAGTGATTTCCGGTGCTTGTCTGGATAGACCTGTAGCCTTGACTGGGGTAAATATTGCTATCGGGAAATAATCGTGTCATTAACTTATGTTAGCAATGCAGAAAATTTATGACCGTCCATAAGAACGACTTGGAGAGAGGTAGGATATAGCCTCTATATCTTTCGTTTAGTTGGTTTTCGATTTTACTGAATTCGTCAGCGCAAAGGGGGGCAATTGCGCGTTTCAAAGCTCAGGGGCAACTCAGACTTCCAACTGAAATGTTCAACTGGTTGTTTATTCGATTTCCGCGCAAAACCGCCATGCGGTATGGTGGAAGTGCTTTAAATTGCATATCGATTTGATTGAATCGAACGAGCGCCCTAACTGTTCATGTTGACGCGCATCTTTTCCGAAAGGCTGTTTCACAAATTTCGGGATACGCTCTAGTGGGTTAGAAATGCATAGTGGCAAGCAGATCACAGACCCATCGATTGAAGCGCTTATTGGTTTATTGGAGGCACCTCCAATTCTTGCCAAGCTGGAAGCGCGGGAAACAGATGCGCTTTCTTCTCTCACTGTTATCGAAAACGATTATGCGGCCGATGCCACCCTCATTGAACAGGGGGCACGTGTCAGAAGCATCCATCTCGTGCGATCCGGTTGGGGGTGCGTATATCGCGATCTTTCAAGCGGCGAGCGGCAGATCATCGACTTTCCCATGCGAAGCGATTTTCTCGGACTCCGAACCGCCGATGGCTACAGCTACAACACAATCGCGGCAATTACGCCTATGTCGGCTTTCGAGATTCCGCTTGCCTCACTTGAAGCTTCTATCGAACGCGCGCCACGTCTCAGTCTGATCCTTATCGAACTTCTGGCGCGGCAGCGGTCGATGTTGATCGAACATCTCACCAATATCGGATGCCGCGCGGCGTTCGTCCGAACTGCGCATCTGTTTCTGGAGCTTTCCGACCGCGTGAAATCGTGCGGAATGGGTGATCCGAATTCGTTCTACTGCCCGCTGACGCAATATCAGCTTGCCGACGCTCTTGGGCTGACACCGATACATCTCAATCGGATGCTGCGTGACCTGCGCGAGGAAGGGCTGATCCTGTTTCGCTCAAACAGAGTGGAGATACTGGATCGCAAACGCGTGGTCGCCCTCGCCCAATATGATGGGGAGTTCATGCGCATGTCGGTTTTCGGGAAAACGGACTAAGTGAGCGCAACAGCATTCAAACATCACCCATTGAGGATGATAGAAGGCCCGAAACGGGCCTCCTTTTATGTCAGGACGTGACTGCCGTAAGCAGCGACTGCCAACCAGTCTCTTGACCCGGTTCTCCCGGTTTTATCGAGATCATGACACCGGTTTTGAGGCGTCGTCGCAGCATGCCGTTTTCATCCGGTACAATCCGAATTACACCTCCATCGCTAAGTGCCTGAAGGCGAGCACGAGATAATTTAAGCTCAGCTGCAAGCAGACGATCAAGGCGAATGCTGACCGGCAGGGCAATTTGCAATTCGATCTCGATTGCCTTGCAGCTGGCAGCCCCACACACGATACGTTTAGCAACATCGTACTCCGGGAACTCATCGACGCGCTGCGATTTCCGTTTCAGTGCCTGCATATTAAACGCCTCGACCCAAATCCATTGCGGATCGTTGGAATGAAGTGCCTCCAGTATCCTGGGATTGATCTCGCGGATATTCTGTCGTTCGAAGATCGTCCGGTTCCATGTCTTGTCGCATGTCAGGCATTTATAGATCAGCCACGCATCAAGCTTGCGACCGTTGGCATTCAACCGAACCTTTCCACTTGATTGAAAAGGCTTCAGCTTGCCGCATCCGCTGCACGCAATCCAAGGCTGGGGGGCAATATTCGGTGTGATCATCCACCGCACCCGAAGAGTATCGCTCATAATATCTCGGTCTTCCATTTTGGAAGTTCACCAAGATGGCGAATGAGGTGCCCAATCCGGGCGCGGCATGGCGATATTTCAAGTGGCTGAAGAGCAGAGACAGCGCAAGCTGTTCCGGCACATTTGACAATGCCAAACCGGTCTCTAGCCACCACCCAATGAACAAGTTCACACGCCCGACAGCTCTCTGCTGTCAGGTCGCGTAGGTGAAACTGGGTTGAGACCGGTATTAGTTAGGCAAAGTCTACCTCAATGCGCCAATGCTCTTCGAAAAGGCACTTACCACAGTATCCGTTTAGGAGGTAGCCAATACTGATGTTCTGAAGGAAAAAAGCATCGCCTGACACACAAGCAATTGCCCATCATCGGCGATGATATACTCTGTCTGATACTAAAAATCGGATGAAAGAGCAGCCTTCACTCTCAGGAAAATGGTCGGAGTGAGAGGATTCGAACCTCCGACCCCCTCGTCCCGAACGAGGTGCGCTACCAGGCTGCGCTACACTCCGTGACCACGTGGTCTTGACCATTGAGGCGGCTTATAACGCCCCCAATTTCAAGCTGCAAGAGCATCCTGTCGTTTTTTTAATGCCTAACCCCAAAAGTTGGAAATGGCTTCAGACGAGTTGCATATGAGAGCAGGACGGCGCTATCCGTTTGCTTCCAAAATCTATTAAAGCATAGCAAAAACAGGCTTCGTACCACCGCCAAAAGCCACGAAATTGGGGTTTGCAAAACCCGCAACACCTTCATTGGCGCGTTGACCATAAGAGAGCGGCGTTCCCTCGAAAGTCGTGGTGAGGCCACCAGCGGCGCGTAACACGGCATCGCCCGCCGCCGTATCCCATTCCATCGTCGGGCCGAAACGTGGATAAATATCGGCCTCTCCACTGGCAATCAGGCAGAATTTCAGCGACGAACCGATGGAAACACAGCTGTTGATCCTGTTGTCGTTCAGGAACTTTTCCGTTTCCGGGTTCTTGTGTGACCGGCTGCAGACGGCCACCCGCTCTGGCCCATGGACGCGCACCGCTATCCCACGCCTTGTTCCGATTGCATGATCTTTGGTCGTCGTTATTTCTTCAGCACCATTGCTGTTTCCAATAAACAAGCGATTGCGAACTGGTGCATAAACGATGCCGAGAACCGGAGCGCCGTCCTCGATCAGGCCGATATTCACCGTGAAATCGCCGTTTCGCAACAGAAACTCACGGGTGCCGTCGAGAGGGTCGACCAATAAAAATCGCCGCCCCAAATGTGAAGGCAAACGTCCCGCTGCCACTTCTTCTTCAGCCACAACCGGAATATCCGGAACAACGGAAGCGAGTGCAGCAAGAATGATGGCTTCCGCGTCACGATCTGCTTCCGTGACCGGGGAAGAATCTTTCTTACTCTGAACCGCGCAACCATTGGCATAGTGCTTCATGATAACGCGCCCCGCCTCGAGTGCAGCTTCCTGCAGGACGGCCAGCATTGCTTCGTCGTTCGGATCGGCTTTCGGGGAGGCTGAAATCTTCATTGCTCAGATTGACCAGGAATCGCTGCCATAACTGCCGATGATACCACGTTCGGCAAGATACTTTTCTACTTCTGCGACGAGTTCGTCAACGTCACGACCTGTCGTGCTAAGGCGTAATTCCGGTGAAACTGGCGCCTCATAGGGAGAATCGATCCCGGTGAAAGCCTTGATCTCGCCACGCAAAGCCTGCGCATAGAGCCCCTTCGGGTCACGCGCGATGCATTCCTCTATCGGTGTATCCACGAAAATCTCGACAAACTCGCCTTCAGGCAGGCGAGCGCGAATCCGATCACGCTCAGCTTGAAATGGCGAGATGAAGGAAACCAGCACAACCAGCCCCGCATCGGTCATCAACCGGGCGACTTCGCCGACACGGCGGATGTTCTCCGCCCTATCCTCATCGGAGAAGCCCAGATCGCTGTTGAGGCCATGACGGACATTATCACCGTCCAGCAGGTAGGTGTGCTTGCCAAGCGCGTGGAGCCGCTGTTCCAGCCGGTTCGCGATGGTGGATTTGCCGGAGCCTGACAGCCCCGTAAACCAGAGCACAGCCGGTTTCTGGAATTTCTGCGCTGCGCGTGTCTGCTTGTCGAGGTCGAAGGACTGCAGATGCACATTCGTCGCCTGACGAAGAGCACTATCGATCATCCCAGCGCCCACAGTCGCGTTGGTAAGCCGGTCGATCAAGACGAAGGCGCCGGTTACGCGATTATCCGCGTAAGGATCGAACGCAATCTGATCCACCGTCTGGAGATGGCAAAGTCCGATTTCGTTGAGGTCAAGGCGGGGTGCTTCCTGACGGGTGAAGCTATCGACATCGGTTCTGTATACGATCTCGTTGATCGTTACCGGTGTCTGATCAGTCTCGGTACGCAGGATATAGGAACGGCCGGGATGCAACGCCTCCTCGCCGAACCAGACTATATTGGCTGAAAACCGATCAGCAACTTCGGGCCGGGCCTCCGTCCCGACCAGCATATTGCCGCGTGAAACCTCGATCTCGTCCTCAAGCACCAGTGTGACAGCCTGTCCTTCGGAAGCACGTGGCAGATCACCGTCATAGGTGGCGATGCGTTTTACGCGGGAGGTTTTTCCTGATTTGGCAACCACCACGGCATCACCGGCACTGATCGAACCGGATGCCACAGTGCCGGAGAAGCCGCGAAAATCGAGATTCGGCCGGTTCACATATTGCACCGGAAAACGAAACGGCTTGGCCGCTGCCTCCGTGTCGATGCGCACGGTCTCCAGATGTTCGAGCAGATGCGGCCCTTCATACCAGTCCATGCGTGGCGACGGCAGGGTGACATTGTCGCCGAAACGCGCCGAAAGCGGGATCGGCTGGATGCTGACAAAGCCTAATTCATTGGCGAAACTCATATAATCGGCAACGATGCGCTCGAAAGCCTCTTGCGAAAAATCGACCAGATCGATCTTGTTCACGGCCAGAACGATGTGACGAATACCAAGTGCAGCGGCAATGAAGGAATGGCGTCGTGTCTGGGTCAGTACACCCTGACGGGCATCGATGAGCACGATAGCAAGATCGGCTGTCGAGGCACCAGTCGCCATGTTGCGCGTATATTGCGCATGACCGGGTGTATCAGCGACAATGAATTTACGACGTGGCGTCGAAAAGAACCGATAGGCGACATCGATGGTGATGCCCTGCTCCCTCTCGGCCTCCAGACCGTCAACCAGCAACGCAAAATCGAAATCATCATCCGTGGTACCGAACTTGCGGCTATCGTTCTTCAACGATGCGAGCTGGTCTTCGAAGATCAGTTTCGTGTCATAGAGCAGGCGTCCGATGAGCGTTGACTTGCCGTCATCCACCGATCCGCAAGTAAGGAAGCGCAAGAGTGTCTTGCGCTCCTGATCGGCCAGGAAGTCGCTGACTGCGGCATTGGTCGCAACAGGCTTGATTATCGCATTCATCAGAAATAGCCCTCGCGCTTCTTTTTTTCCATCGATCCGGCTTCGTCACGGTCAATGGCGCGGCCCTGCCGCTCGGATGTACGGGCAATCAGCATTTCTTCGACAATATCGGAGAGGTCAGCCGCACTGGATTCAATAGCGCCGGTCAGCGGATAGCAGCCAAGCGTGCGGAACCGCACCAGCCGGTTTTCCACCGTTTCGCCCGGACGCAACTTCATGCGGTCGTCGTCGAGCATGATCAGCATGTCGTCGCGTTCGACCACCGGACGATGCGCTGCAAAATAAAGCGGGACGATGGGGATATTCTCTTGCAGGATATATTGCCAGATATCGAGTTCAGTCCAGTTCGACAGCGGAAAGACGCGGATCGATTCCCCTGCGGAAACCCGCGTATTGTAGATCTTCCACATTTCCGGACGCTGGTTCTTGGGGTCCCAACCATGCTGCGCGTTACGGAAGGAAAAGATGCGCTCCTTGGCGCGCGATTTCTCCTCGTCGCGACGGGCGCCACCAAAAGCAGCATCGAACTTGTACTTGTCGAGCGCTTGCCGCAAAGCGACCGTCTTCATCACATGAGTGTGGACATTCGATCCATGGCTAAAGGGGCCAACCCCCTCGCGCACGCCATCCTCATTGATATGCACGAGCAGCTCAAAACCCTTTTCACGCGCCTGCGCATCGCGAAACTCAATCATCTCCCGAAACTTCCATGTCGTATCAACATGCAGAAAGGGAAAAGGCGGCGGAGCGGGATAGAATGCCTTCATCGCCAGATGCAGCATCACCGACGAATCCTTACCGACCGAATAAAGCATTACCGGGTTGGAAAAACTTGCCGCAACCTCGCGAAAAATATGGATAGCTTCCGCCTCAAGGCGCTGAAGATGCGTCAGGTTCTTGGTCAGGGATGCATGATGCACGACTACTTACTCCCGGCAACCGGATGGGGACTCGATACTGGCGGGAGGGATGGCGAATGCCTTCATCCGGCGCAGGTGTGGCAAAAGCCACGGTGCGCGCATTGTCGTGAAATGATGCGGAAAAGTGAAAGAAACCTATCGCGTATTGCAACTCGCTTGCGCGAAAAACTTACCGTATTTGCACGCGGGGCCGGAACAAACTTGCGCGCGCCGGGAAAAGCCGCTTTTTGGCCAAGTCACGGAAAATCATACAATTTTTGTGATATTTAACGGGATTTTGCTCTGGAGCTGCCCGTTATTCGGACAGCTCCAGAGCAAATTATTACCTGGTGAGGCTTGCCTGAACATCGTTCAGCGTCGCCTCGAGCGCGGACACCATCGTATCAATCTGCTGATCGTTGATGATGAGCGGCGGGCAGAAGGCAAGCGTATCGCCCATTGCGCGGGAAATGACGCCGCGCTCCTGAAGAACGGCGTTTGCCTTTGCGCCCAGAGCGCCGGTTGGTTCAAGGCCCGTCTTGGCCTGCTTGTCGGTGACAAGCTCGACACCGGCTATGAGACCAACGCCACGCACTTCGCCGACCAGAGGATGATCCTGCAACTCACGCAGGCGCTTCTGCATATAGGTGCCGCGGTCGCGCGCATTGGCGACCAGATCACGCTCTTCAATAATGGCGAGGTTTTCCAGCGCTACCGCTGCCGCCACCGGATGACCGGATGCCGTGAAGCCCGTGCCAAGCGTGCCGATCTTGTGGCTTTCTTCGGCAATTGGCGCGTACACACGCTCGTTGATGAGGAAGGCCGAAATCGGCAGATAGGATGACGAAAGCTGCTTCGACATCACCAGAATGTCCGGTTTCATATCGAAAGTCTGGCTGCCGAACAGATTGCCTGTCCGTCCGAAGCCGCAAATAACCTCGTCAGCGATCAGCAGAATATCGTAGCGCTTGAGAACAGCCTGCACTTTTTCCCAATAGGTTTTGGGCGGCACCACCACGCCACCGGCACCCATGACCGGCTCTCCGATAAAAGCGGCGATCGTGTGTGGCCCTTCAGCGATGATCAACTGTTCCAGCTCATCCGCCAGCCGCGTTGCGAATTGTTCCTCACTCTCGCCAGCCTGTCCTTCGCGATAATAATGCGGGCAGCCCGTATGCAGGATACGATCGATCGGCAGATCGAAAGAACGGTGATTGTTGGGCAAGCCGGTCAGGCTGGCAGAGGCAATCGTCACACCGTGATAGCCGCGCTTGCGTGAGATGATTTTCTTGCGCTCCGGTTCACCCAGCGCATTGGAGCGATACCAGATCAGCTTCACGACCGTATCGTTGGCTTCGGAACCTGAATTGGTGAAGTAGGCCTTGCTCATCGGAACAGGAGCCATTGAGACAAGCTTTTCAGCCAGATCAATGACAGGACCATGCGAACGGTAGGAGAATGTATGGTAGAAAGGCAGCTTCTTCATCTGTCGTGCAGCTGCTTCGGCCAGACGCGGTTCGGAAAAGCCCACGCCAACACTCCACAGTCCTGACATCGCTTCGATATAGCGCTTGCCCGATACATCTTCGACGTAAATGCCATCGCCACGCTCGATGACGAGCGGACCTTCCGCTTCGAGGCGGACAGCATCGGTATAAGAATGGAGATGATAACGGATATCGCGAGCTTCAAGAGAGTTTGGCTGAGCAGTCATTCATTGATCCTCCGGGAAAGATAATGAATTTGTAGCCCGTTTCAGAAAAAGCGCAAACCGGAAAGCCGCTGAAAAATGCCCTTCGGATCAAACCGCCGAGGGACTTGGAAGATATTTACAGAAGACCGAAAGTGCGGGCCTTGGCGACGGCCTGAACCTTATTCACCGCAACAAGCTTTGTGAGCACGTTGCTGATATGGAAATTCACCGTGCGCGTCGAAATATTGAGGATCGTGCCGATGATCTCGGCAGTCTTTCCCTCACTCGTCCAGCGCAGGATTTCCCGCTCGCGCATCGTCAGGTTCACTTCAGAAACGCAGTTCATCGTCGGAACATCAAGATGTTCGTACATGGACAAATGCAGCAGATTGGCTGCGATCTGCATCTGGCGCCGCAACATTGAAATCTCGCCGGAAGATAATGCCGGGCCAGTTCTCAGGAAAGACAGCATTCCGAACACGCCTTGAGCAGCCCAACACGGCTGGGAAATCCCAACCTTGAGGCCGAAGCGCTGTGCATCGGCCCATATCTGTGGTGCTTCCGCAAAGAGCTTCGACGACCAGACCAATGGCTCTATGCTGTTCAGTGCCTTGCGAACCAATGGGTCAACATCCGCATATTTTCGGGCTGTATAGTGATCGGTCCATTCCTGCGGCAACGACCCAAAGCTGAGCCATTTGACCACGCCGTTCAACAAGGGAACGCGCATGACATACGCCGTATGTGCAAATCCGCACTGCCTGGCATAGGTGCCTATATATTCAAGGAGCTGTCCGGCATCGTCAGCAGATTGCATGGATTCATAAATTTGTTCCCATTTCATTGCAGACTTCCCAACGAAAAATATAACTATTGATGATTATTGAAATTCGAAGCATTTAAATAAAACGCCAACAAATCAGTAACACATCTCTGTATTTTTCTCTATATACTAATCAGAAATGCATACATCTCCACCGGTTAAATATTACAGTAATCTAAATTATAAATTACTTTAATAAATACTTAATTATTACATGAAGCAAGGCCAGCTCTAAAACGCCAAATAAATCAACGGTTCTGGAACATGGAATGCCGAGCCGATGCAGTTACGTCTGCTAGTTTGTAGTCAACAAGCAACTACAAACCAGTCAAACGCACCCAATACATCTGTCAGAAATACGAGTATATGAGATTAAGCTAAACAAGTTGCGGCATTTGTCACGCCGCAGCCTCTTCGGGAGCTGCACCTGGGGTATAATTAAGGATCGGTGCGAGCCAGCGCTCGACTTCCTCTATCGTCATTCCCTTGCGGCTCGCGTAATCCTCGACCTGATCCCGTTCGACTTTGGCCACGCCGAAATAATAGCTTTCCGGATGGCCGATATAGAGACCCGATACGGAAGAGCCGGGCCACATGGCGTAGCTTTCGGTCAGTTCCACGCCCGTATTCGCGGTCGCGTCCAGAAGGCGGAAAAGCGTCGTCTTTTCAGTGTGATCGGGCTGGGCCGGATAGCCCGGCGCAGGACGAATACCCTGATAGGGTTCACCGATCAGTTCTTCAGGCGTGTAAGTCTCGTCAGATGCATAAGCCCAGAACTCCTTGCGCACGCGCTCATGCATCAGTTCTGCAAAGGCTTCGGCAAAACGGTCAGCCAGCGCCTTCACAAGAATAGCGGAATAGTCGTCATTGGCGCGCTCGAAACGCTCGGCAATCGCCACTTCGCCAATGCCTGCCGTGACGACGAAGCCGCCGACATAATCCTGCTTTCCGCTCTCGGCGGGTGCGACGAAGTCGGACATCGCCACATTCGGACGACCATCGCGCTTGCTCAATTGCTGGCGCAGCGTGAAGAAAGTGGCAAGTTCCTCGTTCCGGCTTTCATCGGTGAAAAGACGAATATCGTCGCCGACCGCATTGGCGGGCCAGAAACCGACGACAGCTTTCGGCGTGAACCACTTTTCGTCGATGATCTTTTTCAGCATCGCCTGAGCGTCGTCCCAGAGTTGCCGGGCTGCCTCGCCCTGCTTCTCGTCTTCAAGAATTGCCGGATAGCGGCCTTTCAACTCCCAGGTCTGGAAGAACGGCGTCCAGTCGATATAGCGGGCGATTTCGGCCAGATCGTAATCGTCGAAGGTCTTCGTGCCAGTGAATGTCGGCTTTACCGGAACAAAATTATCCCAGTCAACCTTATGCGCATTGGCGCGGGCACGAGCGATCGGCAGGCGCTGCTTTTCCGCTTCATTGCGCGCATGAGCGGCTGCCACCTTGGCATATTCCCCGCGCAGACCGTCAACATAGGCCTGCTTGCCTTCCGGCGACAGCAGGCTCGAAACCACACCGACGGCACGGCTGGCATCGATGACGTAGACCGCCTGTCCGCGTTCATAGCGCGGATGAATCTTCACCGCCGTATGGACACGGCTCGTGGTCGCGCCGCCGATCAGAAGCGGAATATCGAAACCTTCGCGCTCCATTTCTGCTGCCACATGCGCCATCTCATCCAGCGAAGGCGTGATGAGGCCGGAAAGGCCAATGATATCCACCTTTTCGTCACGCGCTACCTGCAGAATTTTCTGCGATGGCACCATCACGCCAAGATCGATGATCTCGTAATTGTTGCAGGCCAGCACGACGCCGACGATATTCTTGCCGATATCGTGCACGTCGCCCTTCACGGTCGCCATCAGCACCTTGCCAGCGCTCTGACGTTCACCGCCGCCAATGCCTTTTTCAGCATTGAGACGCTTTTCTTCTTCCATATATGGCAGGAGAACGGCCACGGCCTGCTTCATCACGCGGGCCGATTTGACCACCTGTGGCAGGAACATCTTGCCGGCACCGAACAGATCGCCGACCACATTCATGCCAGCCATCAGCGGGCCTTCGATGACGTGCAACGGACGTTCGGCAGACTGGCGCGCCTCTTCCGTATCGGCTTCGATATATTCGGTGATGCCGTTGACCAGCGCATGTTCGAGGCGCTTTGCCACCGGCCATTCGCGCCAGGTCAGATCCTGCACCTTGGCTTCCTTGGAGCCGGAGTCGCGGAAACGTTCGGCGATTTCCAGCAAACGTTCGGTCGCATCGGAGCGGCGGTTCAACACCACATCCTCGCAGGCCTCGCGCAGTTCCGGATCGATGGCATCGTAAACCGCCAGCTGACCGGCATTGACGATGCCCATATCCATACCCGCCTGAATGGCGTGGTAGAGGAAGACGGCATGCATCGCCTCGCGCACCGGCTCATTGCCGCGGAACGAGAAAGAAAGGTTCGACACGCCACCCGAGACATGGACATGCGGCAAGGTCGCCATGATCTTGCGCGTCGCTTCGATGAAATCGACACCGTAATTATTGTGTTCTTCGATACCGGTCGCCACTGCAAAGATGTTCGGGTCGAAGATGATGTCTTCCGGTGCGAAACCGACCTGTTCGGTCAGGATCTTGTAGGCCCGGGTACAAATTTCGATCTTGCGCGCCTCAGTATCGGCCTGCCCGGTTTCATCGAAAGCCATGACGACAACCGCCGCGCCATAAGCACGGACGAGCTTGGCGTGATGGATAAACGCTTCCTCGCCTTCCTTCATCGAGATGGAATTGACCACCGCCTTGCCCTGAACGCATTTCAGGCCAGCCTCGATTACCTCCCATTTGGAACTGTCAATCATGATCGGCACGCGAGCGATATCCGGCTCGGCAGCAATCAGATTGAGGAATTCGACCATGGCCTTTTCGGAATCGATCAGGCCTTCATCCATGTTGATATCGATGATCTGGGCGCCGTTGACCACCTGATCGCGCGCGACGTCGAGCGCAGCAGCAAAATCGCCAGCCTTGATCAGCTTGCGGAAGCGTGCCGAGCCGGTCACGTTGGTGCGTTCGCCGACATTGACGAAAGGAATATCCTCGGTCAGCGTGAAGGGCTCAAGGCCCGAAAGGCGCATCAGCGGCGCGACCTTGGCAGGCTTGCGCGGCGGGTGTTTCGCAACAGCCTCGGCAATGGCGCGGATGTGTTCGGGCGTCGATCCGCAGCAGCCGCCGACCACATTGACCATGCCGTCACGGGCAAAGCCTTCGATCTGGGCAGCCATCGCTTCCGGCGTTTCGTCATACTGGCCAAACTCGTTCGGCAGACCGGCATTCGGATAGGCGCAGATGAAGGTGTCGGCAATGGTCGACAATTCGTCGAGATGCGCACGCATAGCGTTGGCGCCGAGCGCGCAATTGAGGCCGATGGTAAATGGTTTGGCGTGACGCAACGAATGCCAGAATGCCGTTGGCGTCTGGCCGGACAGGGTGCGACCGGAAAGATCGGTGATCGTGCCGGAAATCATTACCGGCAGAAAGATGCCCTTTTCCTCGAACACTTGTTCCGACGCGAAGACGGCAGCCTTGGCGTTGAGCGTATCGAAGATGGTTTCAATCAGAATGATATCAGAACCGCCGTCGATCAGCCCCCGGATCTGCTCGGCATAGGCGATGCGCAGATCGTCGAAGGTAACAGCGCGGTAGCCGGGATTGTTGACGTCAGGCGACAAGGAAGCGGTGCGGTTTGTCGGCCCCAGAGCGCCCGCAACGAAACGGCGGCGGCCATCCTTCTGCTCGGCGCGCAAGGCTGCACGGCGGGCAAGACGCGCACCGTCGCGGTTCAATTCGTAGACCTGCTCTTCCATGCCATAATCGGCCTGGGCAATTGTCGTGGACGAAAACGTATTGGTTTCGAGAATATCTGCGCCCGCAATGGCGTAGGCATAATGGATTTCCTCGATAGCCTTGGGCTGGGTCAGCGTCAGAAGGTCGTTATTGCCCTGAAGCTGGCAGTCGCAGGCGCCGAAGCGCTCGCCGCGGAAATGCTCTTCATGAAAACCAAGCCCCTGAATCTGGGTTCCCATCGCGCCGTCGAGGATCAGGATGCGCTCACGCGCTGCCTTGGTGAGAGCTGCGAGCACTTCTGAGCCATCCGGCTGCGCAGCCGTTGCACCAAAAAGACCGTCGAGGGAAGAGGCCATAAAACACCGCCTATATTCAATCTGTTACCAGGCAGCAGGTCTGTTCGGACACATAAACCTGAATTGCCCTTTATACGCACATCACGGAAGTCGCTTAATGACATAAACATATCTTTATGTCAATTCGGGGCGACTAATTCCTACCCCAAAATCAGAGCATCACCCATCTGTTGCCGCAACGAAGAAATCGTGACTTCGCAGGGCCACTGCTCCGCCACAATGTCCGGCCTAAAATAACGGCAGGGACGATATGTGTTGTTTATTTTTACGCGCATCTTATCCGAAAACCGTTTCACATTTTTCGGTATGCGCTGTGAGGAGAGACCGATGAAAAGGTTTGCTTATTCTCTGTTTGCCGCATGTTTGTCACTCGGCATGGGACTATCCGCTGCTGCCGGAACTGCGAATGCGGCGCAGCCGTCTTTGATGGCGACACCGTCCGCCCAGGCTCCAGCACCGAATGTTCAGAACGTTCAGTATTACGATTATCGTGGTGACCGCCGCTATTGGCGGGAGCATCGTCGACACTGGCGGCATGATCGTCCGCGTTACCGCCCATACTATCGCTATGATCGCCGTTACTGGGGACCGCCGCCTGCTTATCGCTACCGTCCGGCACCGGTCTATCGCGGCGGCAACCCGCATGTGCGGTGGTGCTACAACCGTTATCGTTCCTACCGAGCCTACGATAATACGTTCCAGCCCAACTATGGGCCACGGCGCCAGTGCTATTCGCCATATCTCTAAAACGAAAAAGCCCCGGAAAACCGGGGCTTTTTTTCTTAATCATACGGTACAAAAATCAGGTGACATAAGCACCGATTGAAGCCGCAACCAGACCGATCGCAACCGCAATCATCACGCCATAAACGCGTGGCTTGTCAAACAGGACGGCGAAAGCCGCGAACCAGCTGACAACCGCAGCGCCCAGCGCGAATAAAAAGCCCGGCTTGTCGCCGTGGTACAGGTTGGCCGCCATGAGGCCGCCGATAATCAGCGCGCCAAAAACGATCATCAACCCTGTGGCATATCGCTCGTAATCGTCCATTTAAATTCCTTGGTTCCGCGCCCGCCGTGACAGGTGCCGGAAACTCTCGTCAATCCGTTTGGCCATTTAAGGGCATTGGCCGGTCGCCATCACACAATCATTATTTGTGTCGTTCTTCAACCATTTCGCTGCGCCATTTTTCGCAATTGTTACGACTTTTCACGTGAACGTTCCTATCGTTGCCCGATAACCGGCATTTGTCCCGTTCAAAACCATGTTAATATGACTTCCATGGAATCGTCAGGCGTCACCATTTTCGAAACAGAGATCGGACCGTGCGGCATTGCATGGCGCGGACAGAAGATTGTGGGCGTCGAGATCGGGGATGCTGACGAGAAGGAAACCCGCTATCGGCTCGGCGAGCGGTTCCCCGGTGCCGAAGATATCAACGAGCCCTCCTTCGTCAGCAATGCAATCCAAGGTGTGCGCGCGCTTCTGGCAGGCACCGATGTCGATTTTTCAGGTACACCGCTGGCGCTGGATGCCCAGCCCGATCTCAACCGGCAGGTCTATGAAATTATCCTTGAGCTGAAACCGGGCGAGACAACGACCTATGGTGCGATTGCCCGACGGATCGATGACGTAAGTCTCTCGCAGGCTGTCGGTTATGCACTGGGCAAAAACCCGTTTCCAATCATTGTGCCCTGTCACCGGGTGCTCGGTGCCAATGGCAAGGTCGGCGGCTTTTCCGCAGCAGGCGGAACGGCAACAAAACTCAAGCTCCTCAATATCGAACGAGCGAGAACGTCCAGCGAGCCTGATCTTTTCGGCGGCCTGCCGTTACAGGAAAGACCACAGGCCGACTGGTAGTTATTTTTACGCATTTCCGAACGCAAAACCGCTTCGCACTTTTGCTGGAAATGCTTTAACGCTTGTCTGTCAAAACATCGGCTGAAAAGCGCAATTCGCGCATCGGACGCACCAGTTGCGTCGTCGCGTCATAGGTCGGATGTTTCTTAAAAGCGAAAAGCGCTTCCTCATCTTTGAACTCGGCATAGACCACGAGATCAATGCGGTCACACATCGGATCGACCCTGGAATTCGGCAGAACTTCAAAAAGGTCAGCATGAGGAATGGTGCCGAGTTGCTCCAGCCCCTTTTTGACAGTCTCTATATCCTGACCTTCTTTGACACTGAAGAAAACAATATGCCGGATCACACCGCGACTCCCTGAAGTTGGTGAGGCGTGTCTAGCGCATCAAGGCCCGCAGAAAAATGGCAAATTTGAGTGATGTGCCTAACTTGCCTTGACGCGACGCCAGGCGAACCCAGCCTCTTCCGGCACAGAACCGCGTCCTGGCTGATAATAGCCGGGCGTATCGACCAGACGATTTTCGCCAAGACGGCCCTGCGCCACCTTGTTGGTCACCTGAAGGCTGTCGAAACCGGTCCGCAGCATCAGGGCGGCCTGATCGATCAGCACGTCGCCAACGGCGCGCAACTCACCCGCAAAGCCTTCGCGGCGCAAAATCTCCGCCTTGGAATAGGAACGCCCGTCATTAAAGGCCGGAAACTGCAAGGCGATCAGCGGCACACTGCCCAGATCATCCAGAAGCGGATCAATGGCTTCGCCCGGCGCCACCGAAACGCCGATCCGGCGATTGGAGGCGCGGCGGCGCTCCTCATCCAGTCCGAGCCAGACGGCCAGCGGAATGATGATTGCCGGGGCATCGCCCGCCATTTCAAGATCGTCGGCAAAGACATAGTCGTCCTCGCGAAAGCCCTCGGCAGACCAGAGTTTGGTTTCGTTGATATCGCTCATTTCCGGTCACCTGCTCCCAAATTCTTCAAACTATCGGACAGACCCGACAGATGGATGCCGCATTCTGTCTTTTCCGATCCGGCCCAGCGTCCGGCTCGCTGATCCTCGCCCTCGCTCACGGGCCGTGTGCAGGGCATGCAGCCGATGGAACGATAGCCCTGCGCGATCAGCGGATGCGGCGGCAGGTCGTGTTTTTCGGCATAGGCCTTGAGATCGGCTGCCTGCAAACGCGCCAGCGGATTGATACGAATGCGCGAACCGACCGATTCAAACACCGGCAGGCTTTCGCGCGTCGATGCCTGAAACTGCTTGCGGCCCGTCATCCAGGCCCGATAAGGGGCCACGGCGCGCGCCATCGGCTCGACCTTGCGGATGAAGCAGCAGCGATCCTTGTCGGTCATCGACAAAGCGCCAAACGGGTCTTCCGTCCTGACACTGTCTTCCAGCGGCAGAATATCCTGCACATCGGTCAATCCCAGCCGGTCCACCAGATCATGACGATAATCAAGTGTCGCCCGAAAATGCTTGCCCGTATCGAGAAACAGAACCGGCGTCGCCGGATCGATTTGCGAGATCATATGCAAAAGCACAGCCGATTCCGCGCCGAAGGAAGACACGACCGCGATCTGCCCCTCATAGAGTTCACGCGTGACGAGCGCGATCACATCCTGCGGGGAAGACGCACCGTGGCTTGCCTCCAAAAGGCGGGCTTCGGCGGCAGCACTTTCTTCAGCATCAAGCTGCACGGCTTATTTCTCCATAAAGCGCTTGTTTGAACGGCTCCATGCCGACGCGGCGATAGGCGGTAAGGAAGGTTTCTTCCGGGCTTTCCCGCAAGGACAGATAGGTGTCCACAACTGTTTCGATGGCATCAACCACCTCTTCCGACGAGAAGCCGCGACCGGTGATGTCACCGATAGTCGAATACTCGTCCGCCGAACCGCCAAGCGTGATCTGATAAAGCTCTTCGCCCTTCTTCTCGACGCCCAGAATGCCGATATGGCCGACATGGTGATGACCGCAGGCATTGATGCAGCCGGAAATCTTGATCTTGAGATCGCCGATCTCAAGCTGGCGCTGCTGGTCGCCGAAGCGCTCCGAAATGCGCTGCGCCACCGGAATGGAGCGTGCATTGGCAAGGGCGCAATAATCGAGACCGGGGCAGGCGATGATATCGGTGATGAGACCGGCATTCGGCGTCACCAGACCGTCCGATTGCAGCAGATCGTAGACGGCTGCGAGATCGGCCTTGGCCACATGCGGCAGAACCAGATTCTGCTCGTGGCTGACGCGGATTTCATCAAAGGAATAGGTCTCGGCAATATCCGCCACCAGCTCCATCTGTTCAGCGCTTGCGTCACCCGGAATACCGCCAATGGGCTTGAGCGAAATGGTGACGACCGCATAATCCGGGTTCTTGTGCGGCGTGACATTGCGCGCCACCCAACTTGCAAATTCCGCATCGGCCTTCTGGGTGACAGCCAGAATTTCCCAACCTTCCGGCCGTTGCGGCAAGTTCGGCATGCGGAAATAGCTTTCGATGGCGTCGATATCGCGCTGCGGCAGCTTCAATTCGCCATTGCGGATTTCGTCCCACTCGGCATCGATCTCACGGGTCAGCTCTTCAACGCCCGTTTCATGGACGAGAATCTTGATGCGCGCCTTGTATTTGTTGTCGCGACGGCCATGCAGATTGTAAACGCGCACGATGGCCGTCACATAGGTCAGCATGTCCTCGATGGGCAGGAAGTCGCGGATTTTCTTCGCCACCATCGGCGTGCGGCCCTGACCGCCGCCAATATAGACAGCCAGCCCCAGATCGCCCGCCTCGTTCTTCTTCAGCTGCAAGCCGATGTCATGCACCTGAATGGCGGCGCGGTCGTGGTCCGAGCCGACGATGGCAATCTTGAACTTGCGCGGCAGATAGGAAAACTCCGGATGCAGCGACGACCACTGGCGCAAAATTTCGGCGAATGGGCGCGGATCGGCCACTTCGTCGGCGGCAGCGCCCGCGAAATGATCAGCCGTCACGTTGCGAATGCAATTGCCGGAGGTCTGGATGGCGTGCATTTCGACTTCCGCCAGCTCTTCCAGAATACGCGGCACATCCTTCAGCGCAGGCCAGTTATACTGGATATTCTGGCGCGTGGTGAAATGGCCGAAGCCGCGGTCATAGACGCGGGCAATGTGACCGAGCTTGCGTAGCTGGCGGCTCGACAGCGTGCCATAGGGAATTGCCACACGCAGCATATAGGCGTGCAGTTGCAGATAGAGACCGTTCATCAGACGCAGCGGTTTGAACTGGTCTTCCGTCAGTTCTCCGGCCAGACGGCGCTCGACCTGATCCTTGAACTGGGCAACGCGGGCCGCAACAAAATCGCGGTCGAATTCATCGTAACGATACATAGGCTAGGTCCAAATCCACAATCAGGAGGCGCGCTTCAATTCAGGCTTTTCGAGGGGCAAATCGCCAAAGGTCACGATGGTCGGGCCGGAAAGGCGGATGCGTTCGCGTAGGCGGATCGGGTAAAGCCCCTCCTCGCGCTCCTCGACATCGATCACATTCACATCGACAACCAGATTGGCCTTCGCTGCAAGCTTGCCCGCATCTTCAAGCGCCGTGACAGCTTCGGCATGGCGGGCGATCAGCGCGCCGTCGATGGTCTCCTGCCACGACCCGTCAGCACCGAGCCAAACAGCCTGTCCGTCGATCAGCCGGTTTGCAGTGAGAACTTTTACAACCATTTCCAAACTCCAAACTTTTGTTAACCGCGCATCCCGCAGGTTTAGGCTGCGACGGATACCGGCTTGAGGGCCAGCGCTTCGGCTTTGTCGATTGCGGCACCGGCGACCGCATCGCCAATGATCACCATGACCGGACCGGAAAGCTCCTTGCGGCTTTCCAGATCCGGCAAATCCTTCAGCGTACCGTGGAACAGGCGCTTGTCCTGCCGGCTCGCATTTTCCACCACCGCCACGGCGGTATCTTCGTGCAGGCCCGCACCCATCAGCCGCGCGGCAACCGATGCCGCGACGGTCGAGCCCATATAGACGGCAATGGTTGCGCCGGAGACGGCGAGCTTCGCCCAGCCCGGCAGCACGTCGCCGGTCATGTCATGACCGGTAGTGAACACCAGCGACGAGGCGACACCGCGCAGCGTCAGCGGCAGTTCCATGTCGGCTGCGGCGGCAAAGGCAGAAGTGATGCCGGGAACGATTTCGAATCCGATACCGGCGGCACGCAGTGCGGCCATTTCTTCACCTGCACGTCCGAACACCAGCGGATCGCCCGATTTCAGCCGCACAACGCGCTTGCCTTCGCGGCCCAGCGCAACCAGCAGGCGGTTGATCTCTTCCTGACTTTTGGAATGGCAGCCTTTGCGCTTGCCGACGGCAAGACGCTCCGCATCGCGGCGACCCATGGCGATGACACCTTCCGGCACCAGCGCATCATGCACAATCACATCGGCTTCCATCAAGGCGCGATGGGCGCGCAGGGTCAGCAGGTCTTCGGCACCCGGACCGGCACCGACCAGCCAGACATAACCGGCGACATTGTCGCGCTGCTTGATCAGGTCGTTCGCGGCTTTCTGCGCTTCCTCCCGGTCGCCATTCTCGATGGCATGGGCGACACGGCCCGAAAAGAACCCGCGCCAGAAGCTGCGGCGTGCCAGCCCCTTGGGCAAGGCGCGCTCGACCAGCGGACGCCAGCTTTCGGCAAAATGCGCAAGCTCGCCCAGACGCGGCGAGAACGCGGCATCAATCCGCGCGCGCACCATCTGCGCCAGAACCGGGGCTGTCCCTTCCGAACCGATAGCAATGGTGACCGGCGCACGGTTGACGATGGCGGGCGTCAGAAAATCGCAAAGTGCGGGACGGTCAACCACATTGACCGGAATTTTTTGCGCCTTCGCGGCAGCAGCAATGGCGCGATCCTGCGCTTCATCGCCGGTTGCGACAAAAACCAGCTTTGCGCCATCGAGATGCTCAGGCGCGAAAGGTGCAGCCACATGCTCCGCGCCGTGGCCTGCGATGAACTCGGCCAGATGATGTTCTGTTTCTTCGGCAACGATGCGAAGTCGCGCCGAAGTCTGCGCCACAAGGCGCGCCTTGTTCAAAGCTTCCTCGCCGCCGCCAACGACGACAACCACCTCTTCCGATACCCGGAAGAAGGCAGGAAAATCAGCCAGTAAACGCTTTTGCGATAGAGACACGGCGCCATCCTTGGGAGCATTTCCAGCGAAAGTGGATACTGGTTTCGCGTGCGGAAATGCGTCTTGTAAAAGTTGGCGCCATTATCCGTTGAGCGACGTGATTTTATAAGAAATGGGCTTGCGCGTGAAAATGACGGCGAGCATCACTTTTCCTCAAAACAGAGGAATACGGGATTTTAATTTCCCGTAATGCCGGAAATATACCCCACAATTTTTATAGGATTTACATAGACTTATCAGTAGTTGCCGCTCGTGAAGAATGCCGGAATATGTTTGGGCCACCGTCGCGGCAGCACGGCAATCAGATCGAAACGCAGCGACAGGCGGGCATGGTCGGGCTGGCGTTGCAGCCAGAGATCGGCTGCGGCTTCGATGCGGCGCATGGCCTGCGGCGTGACAGCGAGGTGTGCTGCTTCCAGACTGCTCCGCGCCTTGACCTCAACGATCAAAATCAGATTGCCACGCCGGGCGATCAGATCGATTTCGCCGAGCCTTGTCCGATAGCGCCGGGCGACGATCCGAAAACCTTTCAGAAGAAGAAGCACTGAAGCAAAACGTTCGGTGCTGTGTCCGCGAAAGAAAGCAGTTCGCTTTTTCTCGCGGAGGTCTGTCATCGCTGATCCGATTTCAATTGCATGAGACGCTGATAGAGAACCGATTTCTGTCCGCCGGTCATGCGGGCTGCCTCGCCTGCGGCCTTGGATGGCGGCAGTTCGGCGGCAAGCGACAGCAGCAGCTTGTCGATGTCTTCCTCGCTTTGCGGAACGGCGTTGCCCGTTGGCGGCCCCACTAGCAGAACGACTTCACCGCGAATGCGATCTTCGCCGTCAAACTCGGCTGCAAGCTCGCCCAGCGGCGCAGTGCGAATGGTCTCGTAGGCCTTGGTCAGTTCACGGCAGAGCGCGCCCATACGATCCGGCCCGAACACTTCGGCCATTTCCGCCAGCGTTGCCGCTGTCCGGTTTGGCGATTCATAAAAAACCAGCGTCGCATCGATGCCCTTGAGGCTTTCGAGCTTCGACTGTTTTTGTCCATGCTTGGACGGCAGAAAGCCGCAGAACATGAAGGCGTCGGTCGGCAGGCCCGAAGCGGCAAGTGCGGCCAGAACGGCGGAAGCACCCGGAATAGGCACGACACGAATGCCCGCCTCGCGCGCTTCGCCCACCAGACGGAAACCGGGATCGGAGACGAGCGGCGTTCCGGCATCGGACACCAGCGCAACGCTTTTGCCCGCTGAGAGCGCCGCTATCAGCTTTTCACCGGCTTCGGCGGCATTGTGCTCATGATAGCTGATGGGGCGGCGCGCTATACCATAGCGGTCGAGCAGAACGCGGGTTACACGCGTATCTTCGCAAGCCAGAATATCGACGGACGCCAGCGTTTCGATACCGCGCAGCGTCATATCGCCGAGATTTCCGATGGGGGTCGAGACGATATAAAGAGCAGGCTCCAGTGGCCGGGCGCGCATTGTCGTGCCGCCAACCACATATTCCCGTCGCCCCTCGCCTGCTTCGTCCGTCATTATAAGTTCCTTATGCCGCCAAGTCGGCAACCAGCGCGTCGAGCACCAGCGCACCATCTGGCGTTGCGCGAATGATGCTGCCGCTCATCGGCTCGATCATGCCTTCCGCGATCAGTTTCGCAAGTCGCTTTTCATCAACTGCATGGCCAGAAAGTCGCTCATAACGGGCAAGATCGATGCCTTCGCGTAAACGCAAGCCCATCATCAGGAACTCGTCGCCTTCCTGTCCGCCATCGAGATATTCTTCTTCGATAATGCCGTGGCCATTGCGTTCGACCTTATCCAGCCAGGTTTCCGGATGTTTTTCGGTCATGGTGACGGTACGAATATCATTCTCTACGAAACGCCCATGCGCGCCGGGACCGATGCCGACATATTGCCCGTAACGCCAATAGACGAGATTGTGCTGTGACTCGCGCCCCGGCACCGCATGGTTGGAGATTTCATAGGCAGGAAGGCCGTGCTCTGCCGTGACCCTTTGCGTTTCCTCATAAAGCGCTGCGGCGTGATCCGGCTCGGGCGTCGTCAGCTTGCCAGCCTTCCAGAGATTATAGAACTGTGTGCCTTCCTCGATCGTCAGCTGATAGAGCGAAAGATGATCGGCAGCAAGCCCGATGGCCTCTTTCAGTTCCTCCCGCCAGTCCTCGATTGTCTGGTTCGGGCGTGCATAGATCAGATCGAAGGACAGGCGCGGGAAAATCTCACGTGCCAACCGAATGGCCGCCTTGGCTTCCTCGACCGAATGCATGCGTCCGAGACGGCGCAAATCGGGATCGTTGAGTGCCTGAATGCCAAGCGACACGCGATTAACGCCTGCCGCGCGATAGCCGCGAAAACGGTCTGCCTCCACGCTGGTCGGATTGGCCTCCAGCGTCACCTCAATATCGGGCGCTACCGACCAATGGGACGCGATCCCATCGAGAAGTGCACCCACGGTTTCCGGCTGCATCAGCGACGGTGTGCCGCCACCCAGGAATATGCTGGTGATCGTGCGTGGGCCGGTGCGCTCACGCAAGATTTCCATCTCGCGAAGAAATGCTTCCGAAAAACGCGCCTGATCGACCGGCTTGTGACGAACATGGCTGTTGAAGTCACAGTAAGGGCATTTGGCCAGACAGAATGGCCAATGCAGGTAAACGCCAAACGCATTTTCCCCATTTGCACGCGCGATTGGGATCGACCCGGCGGCATTTGCGCGAGCAGCATCTATTGCCTGCAAAGGGGGAAACAGCTTGTTCATTTTGCGGATGCCGGCTCCACATTAAGCACTTTTTCGGCGAAAAGCTTGAAAGCACGGGCACGGTGCGACAGGGCCGAAGCATCACCTGGCTTCCAGCCGTGCTTCTCATCGGCAGTCATTTCGCCGAAAGTCTTTTCATAGCCATCGGGCAGGAAAATCGGGTCGAAACCGAAACCCGTAGTGCCACGTGGCGGCCAGACAATCGCGCCCTCGACTTCGCCACGGAAATATTCAGCCTCCCCATCGGGCCAGGCAAGGCAGATGACCGATACGAAACGCGCCTTGCGCTGCTGTGGCGCAACGGCAGCCTTTTCTTGCAGCAGGTTCTCGACCTTTTGCATCGCCATGTCGAAATCGCGTGTGCCGTCTTCAGTCTCGGCCCAGTTTGCCGTGTAGACTCCCGGATCGCCATCGAGCGCATCGACCATCATGCCGGAATCGTCGGACAATGCAGGCAATCCGGTGGCCTCAGCCGCAGCAAGAGCCTTGATATAGGCGTTTTCCTCAAACGTGGTGCCGGTCTCGTCCGGCTCAGGCAGGCCAAGAGCGGCAACCGAACTGACTTCGAAGCCGAACGGACCGATCAGACCGTCGAACTCCTTCAGCTTGCCCGCATTGTGCGAAGCGACGATCAGCTTGCCCTGTTCCAGTTTTCTCATTTTCAGTTCCACAGTTTGGGTTCGGCAATCTCCAATGAATTGCCGGACGGATCACGGAAGTAGATCGAATGCGCACCATTCGGCCAGTCGAACTCGGCCTCGATTGCTATGCCATGTTTTGCCAGATGGTTGCGCCAGCGTTCCATCTCCTCGCGGCTTGCAGCAAAACATACATGGCCGGGACCGCTTGTGCCATGGGACGGCACGGGCAAGTGCTCTGGCAATGGCGGCTTCAATGTCTCTTCGGCCTTGAAGAGAAGCAATATGCCGTCGCCGCACCGGAAAAATGCGTTGCGCTCGCTGACTTTCCCAACCGGCTCCAGACCCATAATGCCGTGATAGAACTCTATAGCCTCCGCGACATCGCGGACATAGAGCGCGGTTTCAAGGATGCGTGCTGCGCGCATGGAAGAGGTCTCCTCGATATATGGAGCAGACCTCGTTCCTATCAGGCGACAGCCATCTTCTGCAAGGACACAAGGCGATCAATGCCGCCGCGAGCGAGCTTCATCAGATTGGCAAACTCTTCTTCCGAGAAAGGTGCACCTTCCGCCGTTCCCTGAATTTCAACAATTCCGCCCTTGCCGGTCATAACGAAATTGCTGTCGGTCTCGGCGACAGAGTCTTCGGCATAGTCGAGATCAAGCACCGGCTCGCCCTCATAGATGCCGCAAGAAATCGCCGCGATATGATCTTTCAGAACCTTCTCGACGCGCACCATCTGGCGTGCTTCCATCCAGCGCAGGCATTCATGAAGCGCTACCCAGCCGCCGGTGATGGCTGCCGTCCGCGTGCCGCCATCGGCCTGAATGACATCGCAATCTACCGTGATCTGTACTTCGCCAAGCGCCTGCATGTCCACGACGGCGCGCAAGGAGCGTCCGATCAGACGCTGGATTTCCTGCGTGCGTCCGCCCTGCTTACCGGCAGCGGCTTCGCGGCGCATGCGGTCGCCGGTCGAACGCGGCAGCATGCCGTATTCCGCCGTGACCCAGCCCTTGCCCGTATTGCGCATCCAGCCCGGCACCTTTTCCTCAAGGCTTGCGGTGCACAACACATGCGTATCGCCAAACTTGACGAGGCAGGAACCTTCGGCATGTTTGGAGATGCCGCGTTCGAAAGAAACGGCACGCATTTCGTCAGCCGCACGCTTGGATGGACGCATAGAAAATTCCTCGATTCATTTTTCCGGTGCGGCTTTTTAGGCTTCCCGGTCGCAAATAGAAAGCCATTCTGCCCGAAAAACCGTCAGAGATGTTGAGAGGCCTGTCACTATAGCCTAAAGGCTTTGACGCTTTGACTTGCGACCTTATATTTGGCGTATGCTATTTCCAGTGTGGCGAATCCGAAATTCGCATCACCTGGGAACAGCGCTGTGAACGAATTTCGGATTCAAAGCCACACTAGGGTTCGCGACCATATTATGATGAAAACGCCGGAACACCAGCTTTTGAGTTCGCTCGACCAGCGTTCGCGCGATATTTTCCGGCTGATTGTGGAAACCTATCTGAACGATGGCGATCCGCTTGGCTCGCGCAATCTCTCACGACTGCTGCCACACACGCTTTCACCTGCCACGATCCGCAATGTGATGAGCGATCTCGAGCATCTGGGTCTCATCTACGCACCGCATGTCTCAGCCGGGCGCCTGCCGACCCAGATCGGGCTACGCTTCTTTGTCGACGCGTTTCTCGAAGTGGGCGATCTGCCGCCGGAGGAACGCTCCTCCATTGAGGCGCAGGTTCGTTCCGCCGGTATGAACAATTCTGTCGAAAGCGTTCTGACCGAAGCAAGTCAGGTTCTTTCAGGTCTGTCGCGCGGCGCGGGCCTCGTGCTTGCCACCAAGGCGGAAGGTGCGCTGAAACACATCGAATTCGTTCGCCTCGAACCGACACGGGCACTGGCTGTTCTTGTCATGCAGAACGGCGATGTCGAAAACCGCGTCGTCAATCTGCCCGTCGGCATCAGCAATTCGCAGCTGGTCGAGGCATCGAACTTTCTCAACGCACACATCCATGGCCACACGCTTTCCGAAGCCAAAGCCGAATTGAAAAAGCTGACGGAAG
The DNA here is from genome assembly GCF_058796175.1 of Brucella sp. GW823-FHT04E01. Classification (NCBI taxonomy): domain Bacteria; kingdom Pseudomonadati; phylum Pseudomonadota; class Alphaproteobacteria; order Hyphomicrobiales; family Brucellaceae; genus Brucella; species Brucella sp. GW823-FHT04E01. The sequence continues at coordinate 422,284 of NZ_JBXAIK010000004.1, forward strand.
AAACACGGCAGGAACTCGATCAGCTATCGCAGGAACTTGTTGCCCAAGGGCTGGCGGTCTGGAGCGGTGCCGGAACGGATCAACCGGCACGGCTGATTGTTCGCGGACGCGCTAATCTTCTGGAAAATATCCATGCGCAGGAAGACATCGAGCGCCTGCGCCATCTGTTCGATGATCTCGAAACCAAGGACGGCATGGTCCAGCTTCTCGATCTCGCGGAAGCCGGTTCGGGTGTCCGCATCTTCATTGGTTCGGAGAACAAGCTTTTCTCCCTTTCCGGCTCATCGCTGGTGGTCGCCCCCTATCGCGACAGCGAGCAAAGGGTTATTGGTGCTCTGGGAGTCATTGGGCCCACACGGCTCAACTATGCGCGGATCGTTCCCATGGTGGACTACACCGCTCAGATCGTTTCCCGGCTCCTGCGGTAACTGTGAGATTTGCCGGGACAAACCAAGTCCCTGAAAATAGACCTTGATTTTACTGGCATGAAACTCGATATCCGCCCCAGAAGATATTCAAGACGGAAGTAGCATTATGGCTGACGAAAAAAACAAATCCCAGAACCCCGATCTTGAGCAGCGCGACATCAACAATCCCCGGGATCGTGAGGCGCTGAACCGAGCTGCCGACGATTTTCTGAAAGCGCGCAAGGCTGAAGCTCGTGCGGAAGTTGCCGAGGATGAAGCTGAGGCGGCGGTAGATGAAACCGCAAACCGGATCGCGATGCTCGAAGCTGACAATGGCGAGCTGAAGGATCAGCTCCTGCGTGCTGCAGCCGAGATGGAAAACCTTCGCAAGCGCACCCAGCGCGATGTGCAAGATGCGCGCACCTATGCCGTGACCAACTTCGCTCGCGACATGCTGTCGGTCTCTGACAATCTCCGCCGCGCGCTCGACGCTATTCCTGCTGATGCTCTGGCGACCGATGCCAGCCTGAAGTCGCTCGCAGACGGCGTCGAAATGACCGAACGCGCCATGCTGCAGGCTCTGGAGCGTCACGGCGTCAAGAAACTTGAACCGGAAGGCGAGAAGTTCGATCCGAACTTCCATCAGGCCATGTTCGAAGTGCCTAATCCGGATTTGCCGAACAACACCGTCGTGCAGGTCGTGCAAGATGGTTACGCCATCGGCGACCGTGTTCTGCGCCCGGCCATGGTCGGTGTCTCCAAAGGCGGCCCGAAGGCGACTGCCGACAATGGCGCTTCCGAAGGCAATGGCTGATTATTTCAGCAATAACGGATGAGTATTGGAGCGGCGGCTTTGTCTGCCGCTCTTTTCATATCTGCAGTCCAGTTTGCGATAAAGCGCATTTCGATCTGACTGGATCGGATCAGCGGTCTAACCTATTCTATTTTAATCATAATCTTATCGATCCTCGTTTCACTCCGGTCGGATTATGCTCTAATGTGCATATTGCTATTGGCGCGAACCGGTGAAAAATTGTCACTGGAAGTGTGGAGGAGACCTGCAGCGTGACGATTCCTGAGTTTTTGAACTTCGCAGGCGTTTTCGTTTTCGCTGCGACCGGCGCTCTTGCAGCATCGCGACGCCAGCTCGACATCATCGGTTTTCTGTTCCTTGCCAATATCACCGGTATTGGCGGCGGAACGTTCCGCGATCTCGTCCTCGGTGCACCGGTTTTCTGGGTTGTCGAGCCGACTTATCTGCTGGCGGGTACGCTGGCGGCCATCTTTGTCTATTTCACCGCACACATGGTCGAATCGCGCTATCGCGTCCTGCTCTGGCTCGATGCCATTGGTATGGCCGCCTATACCGTAATAGGTGCAGCCAAGGGACTGGCGCTCGGTTTCGGACCATCCGTCGCCATTGTGACCGGCATTTCAACAGCCACTCTGGGCGGCATATTGCGCGATATGGTGGCGGGCGAGCCTTCCGTGCTAATGCGTCGCGAAATCTATGTCACGGCTTCGCTTGCCGGTGCGTGTCTCTATGTCCTGCTTGCCTGGTTGCAGGTCGAGCCAGCTATATGTGCGATTGCAGCGGCTCTGACCGCGTTTCTCATTCGCGGCGGCGCACTTTATTTCGGCTGGACATTGCCCGTCTATAAAAGCCGCCCCGGACGCACTGAAGAAGAGCTTCAGCGCGACCGGATCATCAGGCCGGAATAAATCTTAAACAAGGCCAGCCTGACCTGCAGCAGCCTGCAGGCTGAGCTGCGGACGCGGCCCCATCTGCTGGATAATAAGCCCCGCCGCCAATGAACCAAGACGGGCGCAATCTTCCAGTGAACGCTCGTTCGTATAACCGTAAAGGAAACCAGCTGCGTAGAGATCGCCTGCGCCGGTCGTATCGACCAGCGCGTCGATTTCAATGGCTGGGACGGTCAAGGTCTGGTCAGGTGTGACGACGACCGCACCTTTTTCCGAACGGGTGATGATCGAAAGCGCGCAGTCCATGCGCATGGAGGCAATCGCCGTTTCAAGCGACTTCGTCTTATAGAGCGACTTGGCCTCATCCTCATTGGCGAAAACGATATCGACAGTGCGCGAGCGCATGAGTTCCAGAAACTCTTCGCGATACCGGTCGACACAGAACGGATCGGAAAGCGTCATCGCCATCTGGCGCTTCTTTTCGTGCGCGATCTTCGATGCCATGACGATGGCTTCCTTCGCGCGCGGCGGGTCCCACAGATAGCCTTCGAAATAGGTCACCTTCGCATCGGACACCTTGGAGGTTTCGACATCTTCCGGTCCGAGTTCCACGCAGGCACCGAGATAGGTGTTCATCGAGCGTTCGCCATCCGGCGTCACGAAAATCATGGAGCGAGCAGTCGGCGATCCCTTTTCCAGCGGACGGGTGTCGAATGCAACGCCTTGCGCGCGGATATCATGCGCGAAAACACGGCCCAGGTGATCGGTCGCAACCTTGCCGAAATAGGCCGAGCGTCCGCCAAGGCTCGCGACGCCGGCTGCCGTATTTCCGGCACTGCCACCCGACATTTCTGTTGCCGGACCTGCAATCCGGCCATAGAGCAATTCAGCACGCTCTGCATCGATCAGGTTCATCGCGCCTTTGACGATTCCATTCGTTTCCAGAAAAGAGTCATCAGTGCGCGAAAGAATATCGACAATGGCATTGCCGATGCAAAGAACGTCGAATGTGGCCATGAGCGCGAGAAGCTCCCCTTTTAATTAGTCTCCTATCCGGCAAAACAGATCGTCATCGGAAAAGTCGCTATGCATTTTTCCGCGACATGCGTTGGGCCGGATATGCGGCAGTCATGTGGGTGCCGGTTTAGCGGTTTGAAACCCCTTTGGCTACCCTGCAAGCCTCCCGCATTGTGGGTAGTGCAGCTTGCGCCAAGATGAAGGCATACCTATTTCCATCTTCGTCCACAGTCGGAATTGGGTCGAAAATGATCTTAGATGCTGCATTGAAAGCTCTGAAACGCCTGACCACGCCAGAATTGCGTGCAGTTTTCTGGAAGACCCTCGGTTTGACGCTGTTGCTGCTGATCGGTCTTTGGGCGGCAGTTCGTCAAATCTTTTTTACTTTTGCCTGGCCGTGGATGGAGCAGATACTGCCCGGCATGCCGGAATGGGCAGGCTGGCTCGGCATTGTTGCAGCCATTGTCGCAGGCCTCGGTCTGGCGCTTGTTCTCGCATTGATGATCGCACCTGTCACTGCACTTGTGGCAGGTCTCTTTCTCGATGACGTCGCCGAAGTGGTCGAACGCGAAGACTATCCGAACGATCCACCCGGTACGCCTTTGCCGACCGGCCGCTCTATCGTTGTTTCGCTGAAATTCCTCGGTATCGTCATCCTCGGCAACATCGTCGCCCTGTTCATGCTGTTCATACCCGGCGTCAATCTGATCGCCTTCTTCGTCATCAATGCCTATCTGCTCGGGCGGGAATTCTTCGAGTTTGCCGCTATGCGTTATCATTCCGAAGCCGAGGCCAAGGCGCTACGGTCGCATTATAGCGTAACCGTCTTTCTGGCCGGGCTGCTGATTGCAGGCTTCATGGCTATCCCCATCGTCAATCTGCTGACACCGCTTTTCGCGGCAACGATGATGGTCCATCTGCACAAGGCTGTCTCGCAACGCGAAGCCCGGCTCACGCCTGCGGTGGCAAGGGGATAAGCGGCGCAGGAATGTCGCAGGTTTTCGCCGGATATTTGCAGATATCGGCAATCACACATTTCTCGCATTCCGGCTTGCGCGCCTTGCACACGTAACGCCCATGCAAGATCAGCCAGTGATGCGCATGAAGCATATATTCTGCGGGGATGACCCGAACGAGGATGGCTTCCACGGCCTCTGGCGTTTTTCCCGGCGCAAGACCAATCCGATTGCCGATACGCAGGATATGCGTGTCCACCGCCATTGTCGGCTGGCCGAAAGCCATATTCAGCACCACATTGGCAGTCTTGCGGCCAACACCCGGCAGCTTTACCAGTTCGTCCCGGTCCCCCGGCACTTCTCCGCCATGATCGCGGATTAAGGCTTCGGACAGGAGAATGACGTTCTTTGCCTTGTTCCGCCAAAGACCAATGGTGCGAATGTGGTCGCCGACTTTCTCTTCGCCCAGCGCCAGCATTTTCTGCGGCGTATCGGCAATTGCGAAGAGCCCGCGCGTCGCCTTGTTGACCCCGGCATCGGTGGCCTGTGCCGACAAGACCACGGCGACAAGAAGCGTAAAAGCATTCACATGCTCAAGCTCGCCCTTCGGCTCCGGTCTCTGAATGGAGAAACGGCGAAATATCTCATGAATTTCGTCTGCTGTATAAAGCGTACCACGCACCCGACGTTGAGGGCGGGTGGCGGCAGAGACGTTCACAGGCGATTTGATTTTGGCCTTTTCCATTCCGTCTCTATAATAGTTTCTTGATCGACAAAACAATCAGCAGCTTGCCGCAGGCCAGTATAGGCCGGGACAATCTGCCAGACGACCTGAATGCTATGCATCACCCAGACGGCGCAGAACCTGACCGGTTCGACAAACCCATTTTCGAAGCTCTCCTCACCCCCTATCGTTCGCTGGGACGTACGGGCTTCACCATATTGATGAGCGCTCTGATCGGCTGCTGGATGTTCGTCGGTATTCTTTTCTGGTCCATCGGCGCATGGCCGATCTTCGGATTTTTCGGTCTCGATGTACTGCTGATCTATCTGGCTTTTCGCTGGAATTACCGCGCAGCCCGTGCCCGCGAGGAAATTTCCATGTCGCGTTCCACCCTGTATATTCGCAAATATGCAGCGTCCGGTAAGCTGACTGCGCATCGTTTCAATCCATTCTGGACGCGATTCAAGGTTGCGCGAAAGCCGGATATCGGAATTACCGGTATGAGCGTCGAAAGCCGTGAAGCGAGTGTAGTGATCGGAAACTTCCTCTCCCCGGATGATCGCGAAAGCTTTGCGACAGCTTTCGGCGCAGCGCTTTCAGAAGCACGACGATAGCAACACCCTAGGGTCAGGACCTATTAATTTGATGGAAATGGCACCTGAAATGACAAGGGCTGCTAGGAGAGACGCGAAGAACGGGGTGGTTTCCCCGGTCAAGCGGTTCGACGCAGCAGATCGCCAGTCATTTCGGTGTCCAGAGGATGTGGTCCATCCACCCGGCTACTTTGTCGAAAAAGCTCGAAAATGAACCACATTTCCTTCGCCTTTTCTCCTCGTATCCGAATGGATGGCCTCACACCATTTTCACCAGATTAATAGGTCCTGACCCTAATATTGCCGGGTATCCTGAACCTCTCCTTCGTTTTAAGTTGAAACGAAGGAATCCGGATTGGCCCTTGAAGTCAGGCTTTTCACAAGCCATATCAGTTAGCGAGGAGATACGCCGTAAGGGTTCTCTTCATAACGGTCGCTTCTCATCAAGGACTGATGCAATGACAAGAATGACACCGTTTTCGAGCCCTTTGCTGCTCGGATTCGACACGATGGAAAAAACGCTGGAACGGATCGCAAAATCCGGCGACGGTTATCCGCCCTACAATATTGAACGCCTGCGCGGCGAGACGGGTTCCGAACGTCTGCGCATCACTTTGGCGGTGGCCGGTTTTGCCAGCGAAGACCTCGAAGTCATGACGGAAGACAATCAGCTCGTCATCCGCGGACGCCAGACCGACGATACCGAACGGGAATTTCTGCATCGTGGCATCGCTGCCCGACAGTTTCAGCGCGTTTTCGTCCTGGCAGACGGTATGCGGGTTCTCGGTTGCGACCTGAAAAACGGCCTTTTGGCCATCGATCTCGACCGCCCCGAACCCGAACGGCTGGTTAAACGAATCAGCATAGCGGTGAAAGACTGAGCTTGTTCAGTTTTTGTTCAGCACAATACCGCTATATTGAGAATGTGAAGCTCTGATGCGGCATGGTCGCAAATGACATGCCGACGAAATGGAGGCTAAGACCATGAACAGACATATATTCACCGAAAATGAATTCGCCCATCTCGGCGAAGGTGAAGTTGCCTATGTGCGCAAGATCCGTTCAGATGACCTTGCCCGCAGCTTCCCTGCCCTCCCACCGATAGAGCCGGGCCTTGAACTCTGGGCGCTTTTTGGCGCCAGCGGCGAGCCAATCGTGCTCTCCGATGTCCGCGCCACCGCGCTACAAGGCGCGCAAGACCATGAACTGCGCACGGTAATGCTGCACTAAGGATAGACGCGATACCGGCCATCGCCGGTATCGCGCTTCCGTATGAAATCAGTACGGAAGATCGTGGCGTATACAAATGCCGCAAGTCGTCTTGAGGCAGAAGAAATATGCTTCTGCTCGGACTGTTTTTTCCTTCCCTGCCAATTCGTTTCTGCGAGCAAACAAACAAAACCGCCGTTCAAGCCGAACGGCGGTTTTGTCTACGAGAAACTATTTGAACTCAGGCGGCGTTGGAAGCAGGCTGAGCTGTCAGGAATGAATAGAGCGCCTGCGCGTCATGTGTGCCGCGCAATTTGGCAACCGTATCGGCATCGCGCAGCATACGGGCGATGCGCGAGAGTGCCTTCAGGTGATCCGCGCCGGCATTCTCCGGCGCGAGAAGCAGAAAAACAAGATCGACGGGTTGATCGTCCAGCGCCTCGAAATCGACCGGGGTTTCCAGACGAGCGAAAATTCCGGCTATTTTGTTGATGTTCGCCAGCTTGCCGTGCGGAATGGCAACGCCATTGCCCACCCCGGTAGAACCGAGGCGCTCACGCTGGAGAATTGTTTCGAAAACTTCACGCTCAGGGAGACCGGTCAGTTCCGCAGCCTTTTCAGACAGAATCTGCAAAAGCTGTTTTTTGGAGCTGGCTTTCAGCGCCGGGATAATCGCCCCAGGCTGAATCAGATCACTAAGATCCATTCTCTCCGTTCCTTCTTCAATCAGGCCTTTGCGGCCCGGTTTTGGGAAGCGCACGCGGCCGCCTAATCGCGATCTGCTGCGTGCGCTTCAGGTTTGCCGTCAGGCGCGTGGCGCGGCCTGGCGGGTGACCATCGATGGATCGACCCAGCCGATATTGCCGTCCGCGCGACGGTAGACGATGTTAACTTCATCATTGCCGGCATTGCGGAATACCAGAACCGGGTTCTCGATCAGATCCAGTTCCACAACCGCCGACGCCACCGACATGGTGCGCAGGGCGACGGACGATTCCGCAACAATTGTCGGCGCATAATCCGCCGGAAGATCCTCCTCTTCCTCCGACAGCGGTGCCATAACACGATATGCAACGTCATCATAGATCGCATCTGGCTGCGTAGCCGGGCGCGATTTCAGACGACGCTTATAGCGGCGAAGGCGGGTTTCGATCTTGTCCGCGGCCGCTTCAAAAGCCAGCTGCGGATCCTGCGCGTCGCCAGTGCTTTGCAGAGTTGCACCACTATCGAGGTGCAAGGTGCAATCCGCACTGTAACGCGAACCGGACTTGGTGACCGTAACCTGTCCGGAAAAGCCATGATCGAAATATTTGCCGACTGCTTCATTCACCCGATCAATGATCCGGGTTGTGAAAGCTTCACCGACGTCCATATGCTTTCCAGATACACGCAGAGTCATTTGGCACACCTCATTTGCGTTACACCACAGGACTCAGTCTAATCACAAGGCGAGCGAAGCGCAAAGCGAACCAGCATCAAAGATGCTTTTCGTCCTGTGCGTTTTCCAACTAAATTCATGGTGCATGCACGCTTGCCAGGCGCACTTTCCGATGAGGCGTTGAAACACCTTCCGAAAAGCCGTCGAAGTCGTGACTGCTCCAATCAATAGCCCCTTTACGGGATGGTTGCCGCACATTGCTCTTTTAAGTAACGCCCCAGTAGCTGGTCCGTTGCCCGGATTTTTCCGGCCCGATTTTCCCGGAACGCCACATTGCCCTTCCTTCAAACATATGGACAACCGCAATTTCTTCCAGAAATTACAGCGATATTATCGGACGTTGTCTGCAAAACGCATTCGGCGGAAACGTCCAACCCATGTCTTCATCCCCAAACCGGTTCTACTTTGAGGAGACATGCTTCAATTCTGCTTTGGCGTATTTTCGATCGTAGAAACACAAGTGCTTCTGCTGACATCTCGCCAACTCACGCTGACGACTTATCAGGAAGCCCTGGAAATGAGGGCGTCCAGACACGTGCCGCAACGCGAGCCGGGCTTCTATTGGGTGAAATGGCGCTTGTCAATTGGTCCTCCTGCCAGTTGGTCCTCTTGCAATGCTGATCTTTCCACAAATCGAGATCGAATTTTTCTGAAAGAGCAGCGCTACAGATCCAAAATTTTAGAGCATTCCCCCCTATTCGAATACGGGAATAAGGCCCTAGAGGTACAATCGGTAATTTAAAACGGTCCCTTCTCAGCGCAATCTGTGGAACCATTTTGGCTAGAGCGAAATGCGCTCACATTCGTTCGCGCTTCCGCTCTATCTGTTTGTATTACCGCATTTATGCAACGTCAGGTGATACCACCTGAATGCAAAATGCTCTACGCAGTCAGGAAGCTGACAATCTTGCCTTCTTTTCACGCCTGCGCTGAACCGATGAAGCAATATTCATCGATTCCCGATATTTTGCGACCGTTCTTCGCGCGATATCCACACCGTCCTTCTTCAGAGCATCCACGATGGCATCATCGGACAGCACGTCATCGGGCTTTTCGGCGTCGATCATCTGCCGAATACGATGGCGCACGCTCTCCGACGAATGAGCGTCGCCGCCCTCGGATGAGGCAATGGAGGCCGTAAAGAAATAGCGCAGTTCAAACACGCCACGCGGCGTGGCCATGAATTTGTTCGCCGTCACGCGGCTGATGGTCGATTCATGCATACCGACCGCGTCGGCAACCGTGCGCAGGTTGAGCGGCTTCAAGTGGGTCACGCCGTGACGCAGAAAGCCGTCCTGCTGCCGGACGATCTCCTGTGTTACCTTGAGAATGGTGCGCGCGCGCTGGTCGAGACTGCGTACGAGCCAGTTCGCGGTCTGCATGCAATCCGAGAGAAATGCTTTTTCTTCGGCTTTGACCGAGGTGCTCACCTCTGCATAATATTCATTGTTGACGATAAGACGTGGCATTGCGGCTGCGTTGAGTTCAATAGTCCAGCCACCGTCACGCGACGGTGTAACCAGTGCGTCCGGCACGATGGCATCGGCCACGGAGATTTCGAACAAAGCACCCGGCTTCGGATCGAGCATGCGGATTTCGGTCAGCATATCGAGGATATCGGCCTGATCGACACCGCACAGCTTCTTGAGCGTCGCGAAATCCCGCCGTGCAAGAAGATCGAGATTGTCGATCAACGCCTCCATAGCTGGATCGAACCGATCCTTTAGACGCAGCTGTATCGCCAGACACTCCCGCAGATCACGGGCAAAAAGTCCTGCCGGATCAAAGCCTTGCATCATTCCAAGAACGCGCTCGATCTCGACGGTTTCCACGCCAAGATTCTGGGCCAGACCGACAATATCGACACGCAGATAGCCGCTCTCGTCCAGTGCATCGGCGAGCGCCGTCGCAATGAACCGGTCTGCCGCTTTGGAAAAAGTCAGCGTGATCTGTTCCGCTACGTGCTCGCTCAATGAAATCCGGCTGGCCGTAACCTGATCGATGTCGTAACTGCCACCTGAAACATATCCGTCACCGACGGACGATTTCCATTGCGCGGCAAGATCGGGACCGATCTCGTCGAAGCGACCCGGATCATCCGGAAAGATATTTTCAAGCGAGCTGTCGAAGGTGGATGAGAGATTTTCGGCATTATCCGAAGCGCCTGTTTTGAACCAGTCGCCATCCGGCGAGTCGTCCGACGCCGCATCCTCTCCGCCGGTTTCAGCACCGTCTCGTGCTGATTCAGCGCCTGAAAAATCATCATTCGCTGCCTCAATTCGATCCAGCAGCGGATTTTTTTCAATTTCAATGTCGAGAAATTGCTCCAGCTCCATATGCGTCATCTGCAGCAGCTTGATCGACTGCATCAGCTGGGGGGTCATCACCAGCGATTGCGATTGACGGAAATCGAGCTTGGGCGACAGAGCCATGCGACGCGTTATTCTCCCCCGTTAAACCCTGTCAATAACCGCGGAACACATGGTCAACGCGCGAGATATCCTTGACAGCAATCTGGCCTTCAGACGGCACTCATCGACATGGGACCTGAGTCCATACAGAGGAATAAGCCGTGCGCTCGCAGCCGTTTCAAGCTGAAAGCGTATTTGAATGAAAACTGGTATGAACCTTGCTTGTCAATTCAGAATGTGCGGTTTGGGGACAAAAGGGGAAATAGTCGCGGTTCAGCGGCACTTTCTGTAACTTTGTACAGAACATAACAGGCTCAAACCGATGGCTGATCAGAATGAAGGCATTTCCATAGGAGCCTGAGACGATATGAAAATGCCGAATATTAAAGTGTGAATTGGTCGCCGAGATAAAGCCGGCGCACGTCGGGATTGGCGACGATTTCGGCAGGACGACCATGTGTCAGCACCTGACCGGCGTGAATGATGTAGGCGCGGTCGATAAGGCCGAGCGTTTCACGCACATTATGGTCGGTAATCAGAACGCCGATGCCGCGGCTTGTCAGATGGCGAACGAGTTGCTGGATATCCGAAACGGCAATCGGATCGACACCAGCAAAAGGTTCATCGAGCAGCATGAAGTTTGGGCGCGATGCCAGCGCACGCGCAATTTCGAGACGACGGCGCTCGCCGCCGGACAGCGAAATGGCAGGCGCCTTGCGCAGATGAGCGATGTGAAATTCTTCCAACAACGCATCCAGCTCGGAAGCGCGTTTGGAGCGATCTTTCTCCACAACTTCCAGCACAGCCTTGATGTTGTTTTCCACCGAAAGGCCACGGAAAATGGATGCTTCCTGCGGCAGATAGCCGATGCCAAGACGGGAACGGCGATACATCGGCATAGACGTGACGTCGAAACCGTCGATCTCGATGGAACCGGCATCAGCCGGAACGAGGCCTGTCACCATATAGAAGCAAGTGGTCTTGCCTGCGCCGTTCGGCCCCAGAATACCGACAGCTTCGCCAGCACGCACACCGAACGATACGCCATTGACGACCTGCCGGCCGCGATAGCTCTTGCAGAGACCGCGTGCCACCAGCGTCCCTTTGAGACGCGTCGACTTACCCGGCTGGCCGGGCATAGCGCCCGCGACATCGGATGGTGCGTTCACATTTTGCGATGCGTCTTGCGGCCCGTCGGCCTTCTTGTTCCAGAACAATCCCACGCCTGCTCCGGTCAGTTCTGCTTGGGCGCAGCACCGCCCTGCTGTTGATCTTTCGGGGCCATGATAATCGATACGCGACCCTTGGTCTGGCCCTTGCAGCTTTCGACATTGGCGCGGCCCGTATCGAGATGCGCCGTCAGCTTGCAACCGGTCACGACATTGTCGCCATCGGTCAGAACCACTTTCTGCCCCTGAAGAACCATAACCTGGTTTTTCGCATCATAACGCCCGGTATCACCAGTTGCGACCTGCGTCCCGGACTTGAGATAGACTTTCCCCGAAATGTCGATGTGATCGATGCTCGATGAATCGAGGCCGCCCACGCCAGCACTTGTCGGTTCCGGGGCCGGTGCTTCGCCGTCTTTCTTGGCCTTGTTGTAATAGACTGTCATCTGGCCTGCCTTCAACAGGGCGTCGCCCTGCGAAACGGCAACATTACCGGTGAATATGGCAATGCCTTCCTTGTCGCGCATTTCCAGCTTGTCAGCGTCGATCTTGACGGGCGCCTTGCTGTTGGAAAGCTTCAGGCCGTTCACGGCTGCGCCTTCCTGCGCCAGTGAAACTGTCGGAGCCGCGACAATGCCGAGCGCCAGAACTGCAAATCCCATCCGCAAAGTGCGGGCCATCGTACCCTTGTTCATCTTGCCCGTCTCGCGTTCCATATAATTTCAGCTCCCCGAAGCATTCGACCATCTCTGGGTCGACATGCGGTCAGACGCAACATTAAGCACTTTGCGGCCAAATGGGAACATTCAGCATCGCAAAATGCGATCAAAAAAGCGGCTTAGAGCCTGTACCATTCCGATTGCATCAGAATCACGCTCTAACAATCTGTTTTCGAGCACATTTCGATCCGAGGACCGGTTTCAGAATGTACTCAACCGCGCCGCACAGATATGAATCGGTCCGAACGCTTCCCCTATCCTCAAATCAGGCGCCCTTTTCAGGGAGCCTTGTTGGGCGAAACAACGCTGCCGTCAACAGTCATTCGAACCTTGTTCTCGAAAATCAGAACCTTGCCGTTGTCCTTGACCTGCATGCTGTCGGCCAGAATATGCGTGCTGCCGCTGCGGATATCCACGGGCTTGTCAGTGGTGATCTGCCCGCTCTTGAGATTTACGTCCGCAGAACGCAGCACCGCACGTAAACCGTCGTCTGTCGTAACAGTAAAGTCCTTATCAAGTTGCAAACGCCCATTGGCATTGTCGTAAACACCGGACGTTGCCTCGACCTTGGCCGTGCCCTTGTCACCAACCGGCAGCTCCGCGGAAATGCCTTCAAGCGAAATCGCACCGCTGTTCTTTGCATCCTGCGTCGCCTTGGAAGCGGTCATCGAATAGGGGCGGTTATCCTTGGTATAACCATTCAGGTGCGGGCTCGTCATGACAAGCTTTCCGCTTTCGCCGCCATTGTTCACTTCGACCTTAACGGGCGCGTTCGGCGTCGCAAGAAACGTATACCAAGAGAATACCGCTCCCACGATGATTGCGGCGACAGGAAGGACTGTCTTCAGAACGCGAACGCGGATCGAATGGCGCTGCGCAGCATGAAAAAGCGTCTCGGCCTTCTCCGACGCACCAAAACGCATGCCACCCGTGCCGCGACCTTGAGCGGTCGCGTTCTGCGGCGCATGGCTATCTGTGGTGTCGGCGGTCATGTGGCGTTCAATTCCTCAACGGCTTTCGTAAAACTCGATAATCAGCGCGTGTGTGTCGCGCTTTTTCATTTCAATAAGGTTTATTTGGGGTGAAATAGTCGGTCGCTCAATAGCTTTATACCGCGCAAAACACCGCACCCGCCTCGCAAACAGGAACGGCCTATGCCTTTGATAATTCAGCCCAATTGACACCCCACCGAATTAAGCAGGATGCTATTCAACTCTTTGATACCACAAAACTCGGTCAAATTACAGCTGTGCGTAATGCAACCGCCAGAGCTGATCCGGCAACGAACATAAGAATCTCGGACAGCTTCATTACAATATGTATTTCAGGCACTATCTCTAACCAGACCTATTTTTCGAAGATACTTGCCGCGTGCCCTCATTCGGGGCACAAGGTGAACTGCGGGGCGCAAGCCGCGCGATTTGAACGAACGGATGGACGGGAATGGCTCAAGACGCCGAAGCAATTATCGAACGCCGGAAATTGCGCAGAAAGCTGACGATCTGGCGTGGGGCCTTCCTGCTTTTGATCGCCGCCCTGATTGCCGTCTTCGCTTCATGGTCCATGCGCGGCACCAACTTCAACCAACCGCACATTGCCAAGGTTCGTATCGAAGGCACCATCTTCGAGAATGAGGAATTGCTGAAGCGTCTCGACAAGATCGCCAAGGATGACGCCGTCAAAGGCGTGATTCTGGTTCTCGATTCGCCCGGTGGAACGACGGTGGGCGGCGAAGCGATTTTCGAAGCCGTGCGCAAGATTGCCGAGAAAAAGCCGGTCGTCACGCAGGTAGGAACCCTTGCAGCTTCCGCCGGTTACATGATTGCCAGCGCTTCGGACCACATCGTGGCACGACAGACATCCATCGTTGGCTCGATTGGTGTCCTGTTCCAGTATCCCGATGTTTCGAAGCTGCTTGATACGATCGGTGTGAAGGTCGAAACCATCAAGTCCTCACCACTCAAGGCGGAACCCAATTATTTCAGCCCGGCCAGCGAAGAAGCCAAGGGCATGATCCGCAATATGATCATGGATTCCTATGCATGGTTCGTGGACATTGTCGAAAAACGCCGTTCGTTCACACATGAACAGGCGCTGGCCCTCGCCAATGGCGCGGTTTTTACAGGGCGACAGGCACTCGATAAAAAATTGATCGACGGATTGGGCGGTGAAGAGGAAGCGGTCGCCTGGCTTGCGAGCAAGGGGCTTTCCAAAGATTTGCCGCGTCTGGAATGGAAGCCGGTCAGCAGTGAAACGGGTTTCTCGCTGCGCGATCTTATCATTCATGCCGGTGCACGCCTTCTTGGCGTGCCGCAGGAAGCAGACGGCATGTTGAAGCAGATCGCCAAGGAACGCATCTTTCTTGACGGACTTCTTTCGGTTTGGCACGTTGACGGTACGCCTGAAGCGAATTGACGCCAGCCAGGTAAACTTACACAATATCCGGTAGATACCGGATGAAACAAACAGAAGAACAGGGGTTTAAAGCCGTGATCAAATCGGAACTCGTTCAGATTATCGCCAGCCGTAATCCGCATCTCTTTCAGCGCGATGTCGAAAACATCGTGGGCGCGGTATTCGACGAGATCACAAACGCTCTTGCCGAAGGCAATCGTGTTGAGCTGCGCGGCTTCGGCGCCTTTTCGGTGAAGAACCGCCCTGCTCGCAGCGGTCGCAATCCGCGCACCGGCGAAACGGTGGATGTGGAAGAAAAGTGGGTTCCCTTCTTCAAGACCGGCAAGGAACTGCGCGACCGTCTCAACGGCGCAGTCTGATAGACATCATGGCGGCAAAACGCATCATCGCCATCATCGTTCTCGTGCCGCTTGCAGTGGCTCTGATTGCGTTGTCGGTTGCCAATCGCGCATCGGTGCAGTTTACGATCGATCCGTTCAATCCGGGCAATCCCGCTCTGTCCTATAATGCGCCTCTGTTTCTGTGGCTGTTCGGCGCGCTTCTTCTCGGCGTTGTCATCGGCTCACTGGTGACGTGGCTCACACAAGGCAAGCACCGCCGCAAGGAGCGCATGTACAAGCAGGAAGCTGCGCGCCTGCTTGAACGGAGCACCGCCGCCGAAAAGCGCAATATGCCGGTCGTGAACTCCTGAAACACCTGCTATTCTCAAACCCGGAGGCAAAACTTCCGGGTTTTCATGGTCGAAGCGCGATTGAACGTCGTTTTCCCCTTTCACACCGGCCCTGTTTATCCTACCTAGACCCCAATCATGATGATTGGAGTTTCGGGTGAAAGCGCCAAAGGGAAAAGGCAAAAAGCCGTCGGGCGGCAAACAGGACCGTGGTTTCGAGCGCGCAAGACATGATGCGCCGCGTTCAGAAAGCAAATTTGAAGGCCGATCTGATGGCAAGTCTGACAATAAAGGCTCGTCTTTCAAAAAGCCGCGTCCCCAATTCGCCAAGGCCGCACCCAAGCCCGTAGACGACAAGCCCGCTACTCCGCTTCGCGAAATCAAGCCTTATGCCGGTGCACGCCCGGGAGAACGACTGCCGCTCATTCTCGAAACGGAACCCTCGCCCGATTATGCGCTTCTCGACAGCGGCAACGGGTTGAAGCTCGAGCAATATGGTCCCTATCGGATCGTCCGCCCGGAAGGTCAGGCAATCTGGTTGCCGAGCCTGCCGCAGAAGGAATGGGACCAGGCCGATGCCGTCTTCACCGGCAACACCGACGAGGAAGGCATGGGACGCTGGGCCTTTCCGAAAGTGCCGCTCGGCGAAACATGGCCAATGCAGCACGATGGCATTTCCTTTCATGGCCGTTTCACCTCGTTCCGCCATGTTGGCGTGTTCCCAGAGCAGGCCGCGCATTGGTCCTATATGGATGGGCTTATCCGAGATGGGGTAAAGTCCGGACGCAGCGTTAAGGTGCTCAATCTTTTCGGCTATACGGGCGTCGCCTCGCTGGTAGCGGCACGTGCAGGTGCGGAAGTGACCCATGTGGATGCCTCCAAGAAGGCCATTCTCTGGGCGCGTGAAAATCAGGAAATGGCCGGGCTTTCGGACAAGCCAATCCGATGGATCTGTGAAGACGCGATGAAATTCGTTCAGCGTGAGGAACGGCGCGGCAGTTTCTATGACATCATCCTGCTTGATCCGCCTGCCTATGGGCGCGGGCCGAGCGGCGAGGTTTGGCAGTTGTTCGAGCATCTGCCCGCAATGGTCGATACATGCCGGTCCATCCTGACGCCAAAACCGCTCGCCGTCATCCTGACTGCCTATTCGATCCGCGCATCCTTCTTCGCCATTCACGAACTGATGCGCGACCGTTTCACCGGTCTTGGTGGTACGGTCGAATCGGGCGAACTTATTCTGCGCGAACGTTCCGCCGATCAGTCGGGAGGACGCGCGCTTTCCACATCCATGTTCAGCCGCTGGGTAGCAAAATGAGCCGTGACGACGATTTTTCCAAAGGCGGCTCTCGTGCCGAATATTCCAAGGTAGGTCAGGTGAAGGAAGTCACCAGCCTCACCAACCCTATCGTGAAAGATCTCCGCTCGCTGGCGCTGAAAAAATTCCGCGACCAGCAGGGCGTTTTTCTGGCCGAAGGGCTGAAGCTTGTCATCGACGCGCTGGAACAGGACTGGCGCATCAAGACGCTGGTCTTCGCCAAATCCGGCAAGGGCAACAAGATGGTCGAGCAGGTTGCCGCCCGCACCTTCGCCAAGGGCGGATTGGTGCTGGAAGTGACCGAAAAGATCATGGCTGCCATTACCCGCCGCGACAACCCGCAAATGGTGGTTGGTGTTTTCGAACAGCAATATCGCCCGCTCACAAACCTCAAGCCGAAGAACAACGATGTTTATATCGCGCTCGACCGCGTGCGCGATCCCGGCAATCTGGGCACTGTCATCCGTACCGCCGATGCGGTCGGCGCCAAGGGCATCATTTTGATCGGCGACACCACCGACCCCTATTCGCTGGAAACCGTGCGCGCCACGATGGGCTCGGTCTTTTCCATGCCGCTCTATAAAGTGACGGAAGCCGACTTCCTCAACTGGCGCAAGGGCATTTCCGGCCTTGTCGTCGGCACCCATCTGAAAGGTGCGGTCGACTATCGCACCATTCCCTATGCCAACAAGCCGGTCGTGCTGATGATGGGCAACGAACAGCAGGGCCTGCCGGACAGTCTGGCCGATACTTGCGACAAGCTCGCACGCATTCCGCAGGCAGGCCGTGCAGATTCCCTCAATCTTGCAATTGCCACCGGCGTCATGCTCTACGAAATTCGTCGCGACGCACTCACGCTCGATGAAAGGGTTTCCGGATGAAGCGACACGCAGTCTGGTCCTCACTGTTCGTCGTTGTCCTCACCATACTGATCGATCAGGGTGTCAAACATCTGGTGGAAACACGGATGGGCTACGGCCAGCAGATCGACCTGCTACCGTTCCTTGCCTTGTTTCGTACGCACAATGAGGGCATCGCCTTTTCCATGCTGGCATGGCTGCATGATTGGGGACTGGTCGCAATCACCGCAGCAGTTATCTTGTTCGTACTTTATCTGTGGTGGACCAACGCGCCGGACCGCATCTTCGCACGCTACGGTTTTGCACTTGTCGTTGGCGGCGCCATCGGCAATCTTATCGACCGCGTGATGCACGGTTACGTCGTGGATTATATTCTGTTTCACCTGCCAACCTGGTCATTCGCAGTTTTCAACCTCGCCGACACCTTCATTACAATCGGTGCAGGTCTCATAATTCTGGAGGAATTCCTCGGCTGGCGGCGCGAACGGGCTGCCCGCTAACCCGCCGGGTTGAACAGTTTCTGCCTTTCGCATAATTTGATCTCTTAAAATTAAAAGCTTTTTGAAGAGGATAAGGTCCAGCCATCCGAATTGACACATTGGTGACATGCTTCTGTCATCGTCGCGTAGCACTGAATCTGTACTGCTTCGGTCGAACTGGACACCCTGTCCATGCAATCGGCTGAACAAGGATTGGAATTGGCTAGCTCTCGCTGAAATATCCGTGGGAAAGCCGTTCAGGAATACGTGAATAGACAAATCAGGAGCCATCATCATGACAGTACTGCTTGGAATGGACCAGCAAATCATTGATGATACGGTCATGTCAGGCTTAGAAGCACAACAGGCGCTGTTCGCGTCCAACGGCGATCCCATCGTTCTGGGACGCATCGGATCGCTGGAAGTACGGCTTGCAAATTCACGCGAGGCGGTAGAAGCCGCGCAGGAATTGCGTTTCCGCGTCTTCTTCGACGAAATGGGCGCGCGTAGGGAAAGCATCGAAGCGGTGGAGCTTCGAGACGCTGACCGTTTCGACGCTATTTGCGATCATCTGCTCGTTTACGACACCGCCCTGCCCGTGCCGGAGCATCAGCAGATTGTCGGCACCTATCGTCTGATGCGTAGCGATCAGGCGGAACAGGCGCTCGGCTTTTATTCTGCCGATGAATATGACGTGCAGCGTCTGGCCCTTTCACGCCCGAACCTCCGCCTGCTTGAACTGGGTCGCTCCTGCGTGAAGGCGGAATACCGCTCCAAGCGCACTGTCGAGCTTCTTTGGCAAGGTGCCTGGGCCTATTGCCGCCGCCATTCCATCGATGTGATGTTCGGCTGTGCTTCATTCCACGGCGCGGTGCCTGCAGCGCACGCGCTCGGCCTGTCGTTCCTCCATCACAACTGCCGTGCCACCGATGACTGGGACGTTCGTGCCCTGCCCAATCGTTATCAGGCCATGGACCTGATGCCGAAGGAAGCCATCAACAACAAGGTTGCGCTGTTCTCAATGCCGCCACTGGTCAAGGGTTATCTACGTCTCGGCGCAATGATCGGCGACGGCGCAGTGATCGACGAGGCATTCGGCACAACCGATGTCTTCATCATCCTGCCGATTGAGCGCATTTCCAGCCGCTACATCACCTATTACGGCGCGGAAGCGAACCGCTTTGTGTAGTCTGTAGATATTCTGGTTCTGACGGCCTGCAAATGGCGCTGTTTTGCGCTTCCGGTGCTCATGTACCCAAAAGTACACTCCGCTCCGGGTCGCAAACATCACCATTTTCGGCTCGTCATAACCAGAATCTCAAACAGACTGGAGCACCCTACCTGGCCAGAACTCGTCACGCCTTTCCGGCCAGTTCCTTTAATTTGTAGATCAGGTCCAGCGCTTCTCGCGGTGTCAGTTCGTCTGGACTGATTGCAGAGACAGCCTTGGTCAGTTCACTATCTTTCCCCTGAACCTGCAGCTTCGGCTTTTCCTGCTGCAAGACGACAGAGAACAGCGGCAGATCATCGATCAGCTTGTCAGCCTTGCCCGAGGTCTCGCCCGCTTCAAGCTGGTGCAGCACATCGCGCGCGCGATTGACGACCGCTTCGGGCAGCCCCGCCAGACGCGCGACCTGCACGCCATAGGAACGGTCAGCTGCCCCTTTCGCCACCTCATGCAGGAAGACGACATCATTGTCCCATTCCTTGACCCGCATGGTGACATTGGAAAGCCGCTCAAGCTTTTCTGAAAGTGCAGTCATTTCATGAAAATGCGTGGCAAACAAAGCCCGGCAACGGTTCTTTTCATGCAGATATTCAACCGCTGCCCAGGCAATGGACAATCCGTCGAAAGTGGCTGTACCGCGCCCGATCTCATCGAGGATCACCAGCGAGCGTTCGCCTGCCTGATTGAGGATCGCAGCCGTTTCCACCATTTCAACCATAAAGGTTGAACGCCCGCGTGCCAGATCGTCGGAAGCACCGACACGACTGAACAGCCTGTCCACGACACCGATCTGTGCAGAACCCGCAGGCACGAAGGAGCCCATCTGTGCCATGATCGCAATCAGCGCATTCTGGCGCAGGAAGGTTGACTTACCGCCCATGTTCGGGCCGGTCAGAAGCCAGATCGCGCCATTGCCGCCGTCTGCTTGCGGCGAGAGATCGCAATCATTGGCGACGAACGGATTGGCCGCTTGACGCCGGAGGGCCTGCTCTACGACCGGATGACGACCCGCGATAATATTGAAGGACAGGCTGTCATCGACTTGCGGACGGCAATAACCCTGCTCTTCCGCCAGCACAGCAAGCGCTGCCGAGACGTCGAAAACAGCAAGCGCCGATGCGGCGGCACGGATGCTATCAGCATGGGAGACCGCTTCCGCCGTCAATTCCTCGAACACGGCAAGCTCGATTGACAATGCGCGGTCGGCAGCATTGGCGATCTTGCTTTCCAGTTCCGCCAGTTCGGTCGTGGTAAAGCGCATGGCATTGGCCATGGTCTGGCGATGGATGAAACGGCTCTTGGCTTCATCCGTATCCGTCATCGCCCCGGCATTGTTGGCCGTCACCTCGATAAAATAGCCAAGCACATTGTTATGCTTGATCTTCAGCGACTTGATACCGGTTTCTTCGATATAATTTGCCTGCAGACCGGCGATCACCCGGCGTGACTGATCACGCAAAGCCCGCATTTCATCGAGTTCGGAATTATAGCCTCCGCGCACAAAACCGCCATCGCGTTTCAGAAGCGGCAATTCGTCGGCCAAGGCCCGGTCGAGATGGGCGGTAAAGATGGCGGGCATGGCACTGACGGCATCGCGGGCATGTGCCAGTTCGTCGGGCAGCAAAGCGCTTTCCAGCAGGCTCGCAATGACATGCGCAGCCTCGAAGCCTCGGGCAAGGCTGCCCAGATCACGCGGACCACCGCGCCCGACGGCAAGGCGCGAGAGACCGCGCGGCATATCCGGCACGCCCTTCAGTTCCGCGCGCATGGCTTCACAGAGCGACTGCTCGCTCAGGAACCAGGAAACGGAATCGAGCCGCAGCGCGATTTCCTTCGGATTGGTCAGCGGTGCAGTCAGGCGTTCGGCAAGGAGTCGCGCGCCGCCGCCCGTCACCGTGCGATCAACCGCCTTCAGCAAACTGCCATCTCGATTGCCCGACATGGTGCGGGCAAGTTCCAGACTGGCGCGTGTGGCCGGGTCGATAAAAAGCGTGCCGCCCTCATGTTCGCGTTCGGGCCGCATCAAGGGTGGGCGCTCGGAAATCTGCGTCTTCTCGATATAGGCGATTGCCCCGGAAATAGCTGAAAGTTCAGGACGGCTGAACTGGCCGAAACCATCCAATGTCGCGACGTTGAAATAACGTTGGATGCGCGTTTCCGCGGCCGCGCTGTCAAAGAGGGTCGCCGGTTGCGGCGTTACCGCCTTGCCGACCAGATCGAAGACCGGGCGCAGCTCCTCATCATGGAAGGCGCTGTCAGCCACGACCAGTTCGCGCGGGTCGACCCGCATCACATCGGCGAAAAGCCGGTCCGGCGTGGTTTCCGCCACACGGAAAGTTCCGGTTGAAATGTCGATCCAGGCGAGCGCCAGCGCACCATCGCCGCGCGTACGCCCCATCGCCATCAGGAAATTGGCTTCGGACGGATCCAGCAGCTTTTCTTCGGTCAGCGTGCCCGGTGTGACGAGACGGATCACATCGCGCTTCACCACCGATTTGGAGCCACGCTTCTTCGCCTCTGCCGGGTCTTCCACCTGTTCGCAGACCGCGACGCGATAGCCCTTGGCGATCAGCTTCTGCAGATAATCGTCGGCGGCATGGACCGGCACGCCGCACATGGGAATATCCTCGCCCAGATGCTTGCCGCGCTTGGTGAGCGTGATGCCGAGTGCCGCAGAGGCTTCCACTGCATCATCGAAGAACAGCTCGTAAAAATCGCCCATGCGATAGAAGAGCAACGAATCGACATTCGCCGCCTTGATCTCAATATACTGTTCCATCATGGGCGTCAGGCGAACGGGCGCTGCCTCGGCGGTGTTTTCTTCCGCTTCCGAGCCGTGTTCGTTAGCCGTCGTTTCCATCTGAAAACCTTCATTTATTGCTTAGCCGGCGAGGCTAAAGTTATAAAATTTCGTATTCCATCGTTTTTGGATGAATATCTATTCCTCGAAGCACTGTTTACACGATGCGTGACTGGCGCTATCGAGGTTCTCCCGCAGATGAAACCGGAGGGAACATGCCAGCCTCGACGCCGAAGGGCAACACATCAGAACGCGCACCCACAGCCAGTGAGAAGGAAGCGCTAGACTTTCACGCGCAGGGTCGCCCGGGCAAGCTGGAGATCAACCCCACCAAGCCCATGACCACGCAGCGCGATCTGTCGCTCGCCTATTCTCCGGGCGTTGCCGTGCCGGTGAAGGCAATCGCTGAAGACGCCGCCCGCGCCTATGACTATACGGCCAAGGGCAATCTCGTCGCTGTCATTTCGAACGGCACCGCCATTCTCGGGCTCGGCAATCTGGGTGCGCTCGCATCCAAGCCGGTGATGGAAGGCAAGGCTGTGCTGTTCAAGCGCTTCGCCGATGTCGATTCCATCGATCTTGAGGTCGATACGACCGATATCGATGCCTTCATCAATGCGGTGCGCTATCTCGGACCGTCGTTCGGCGGCATCAATCTGGAAGATATCAAGGCGCCCGACTGCTTCATCATCGAGCAGCGCCTGCGCGAACTGATGGACATTCCGGTTTTCCATGACGACCAGCATGGAACGGCCATCATTGCCGCTGCCGGCCTGATCAATGCGCTGCATCTGACCGGCCGCGACATGAAGACGACGAAGCTCGTCTGCAATGGCGCGGGCTCGGCGGGTATTGCCTGTATCGAGCTTATCAAGGCGATGGGTTTTGCCTCGGAAAACGTCATCCTGTGCGACACCAAGGGCGTCGTCTATCAGGGCCGCGAAGAGGGCATGAACCAGTGGAAGTCCGCCCATGCGGTGAAAACCGACAAGCGGTCCCTCGCAGATGCCATGAACGGCGCGGATGTCGTGTTCGGCCTTTCGGCCAAAGGTGCATTCACCGAAGACATGGTCCGTTCCATGGCGCCGAACCCGATCATCTTCGCCATGGCCAATCCCGACCCGGAAGTAACGCCCGAAGAAGTGGCGCGCATCCGTGATGACGCCATCGTTGCCACCGGTCGTTCGGATTATCCGAACCAGGTCAACAATGTCCTTGGTTTTCCTTACATCTTCCGTGGCGCACTCGACGTACGGGCAACCACCATCAACGATGCGATGAAAATCGCAGCCGTCAATGCATTGGCCGAACTTGCCCGCGAGGACGTGCCGGACGATGTGGTTGCCGCCTATCAGGGCAGCCGTCCGCGCTTCGGCTCAAGTTACATCATTCCGGTGCCGTTTGATCCGCGTCTGCTTGCATCCGTCTCGGCTGCCGTCGCCAAGGCAGCGATGGAAACCGGCGTTGCCGGGCGTGCCATTGCCGACATCGAAGGCTACAAGCGCGAACTGTCGGCACGTCGCGATCCGATCGCCTCGACGCTGCGCGGCATCTATGAGCGCGTGCGTCGTCAGCCGAAGCGCATCGTCTTTGCCGAAGGTGAAGAAGAACAGGTGATGCGTGCCGCCGTTTCCTACGTCAATCAGGGCCTCGGCACCGCTATTCTGGTTGGCCGCGAGGAACGGGTGAAGGATACGGCCAAGGCTGCCGGTCTCGATCTCGACCGTCCCGGCATCGAAATCATCAATGCGCGCCTTTCGAGCCGCAATGCGGCCTATGCCGACTATCTCTACGAGAAACTGCAGCGCAAGGGCTATCTGACGCGCGATTGCCACCGCCTCATCAACAATGACCGCAATCATTTTGCGGCCTGTATGGTGGCGCTCGGCGATGCCGACGGTATGGTAACGGGCGTGACCCGCAATTACGCGACGGGTCTGGACGACGTGCGCCGCGTGATCGATTCCAAGCCCGGCCACCGCATGGTTGGTGTTTCCATCGCACTTTGCCGTGGACGCACGGTGTTCATCGCCGATACCGCCGTTCATGAAATGCCGACCGCAGCGGAGCTTGCCGATATTGCGGTTGAAGCTGCGGGCATGGCGCGCCGCATGGGTTATGTACCACGTGTTGCACTGACCGCCTTCTCGACTTTCGGCCATATGGGCGGTGAACGCTCCGCGCGCATTCAGGAAGCCGTCCGCATTCTCGCAACGCGTCATGTCGATTTCGAATTCGACGGCGAAATGAGTGCCGATGTGGCGCTGAACCCGAAGCTGATGGAACAATATCCGTTCATCCGCCTGTCGGGCCCGGCCAATGTGATCGTCACACCGGACAATCATTCGGCCTCGATTGCCGCCGACATGCTGCAGGAACTGGGTGGCGCAACGATTATCGGCCCGTTGCTCGTCGGCCTCGACAAGCCAGCGCAGATCGTCACCATCGGAGCGAAGGATTCCGACATCGTCAATATGGCGGCAATTACCGCCTATAACGCGACGAACTGAAAGATCAGCGAAGAGTAATACAAAGGCCGGGTTTTCCCGGCCTTTGCTTTTGGATATTCATCATCCATAAAAGCGGCTATAGGATAGCCATCGTCCACTATCCTTTTCTCCGCAAACCGGATCTACATGCCGCATGAGCGCACACGACCTTAAGCTGGAAGAGATCGTCAATCCCGAGACGCTACGCCGCAAGCTCAACGAACTGGCGGATTCCACGGACGAAAACTACACCAGTCCTACCGTGCGAAAAGTGGTGCTTCAGGCTCTGAAGGACGCTTTGGTGCGCGGTCGCGCCAATGCCGAAGGCATGCTGATGAAGGATGGCGGCGGCACGCTCTGCGCCAAACGTCTGTCCTTTCTCATGGATACGCTGATCGAGGCGCTGTTCGAATTCGCCACTACCAAAGCCTATCCGATGATCAACCCGTCGAAGGCCGAGAACATGGCTATCGTCGCGGTCGGCGGTTACGGGCGCGGCGGGCTGGCGCCGGGGTCAGATATCGATCTTCTGTTTCTGCTGCCCTACAAGCAGACCCCCTGGGGCGAGCAAGTTGTCGAATACATGCTCTACATGCTGTGGGACATGGGACTGAAAGTCGGCCATTCCACGCGCAACATCGATGAGTGCATCCGGCTTTCGCGCGAAGACATGACGATCCGCACGGCAATTCTCGATGCGCGGTTTCTCACCGGCAATCGCGAGCTCTTCAAAACGCTTGTTACCCGCTTCGACGAGGAAATCGTCAAGGATACCGGCCCGGAATTCATCCAGGCCAAGCTTGCCGAGCGCGACCAGCGCCACCGCAAGGCAGGCGAAACCCGCTATCTGGTTGAGCCGAACGTCAAGGAAGGCAAGGGCGGCCAGCGCGACCTGCATACGCTGTTCTGGATCACCAAATATTTTTACCGTGTCAAAACGAAAGAAGAGCTGGTCAAGCTCGGCGTTCTGTCACGAGCCGAGCTGAAGCTGTTCAACAAGGCGGAAGATTTTCTTTGGGCGGTGCGGTGCCACATGCATTTCGCGACGTTGAAGGCAGAAGAACGCCTTTCCTTCGACATCCAGCCGGAAATCGCCCAACGCCTTGGCTATACGGCGCATCCCGGCCAGAACTATGTCGAACGTTTCATGAAGCATTACTTCCTCGTGGCCAAGGATGTGGGCGATCTCACCCGCATCATCAGCGCAGCGCTGGAGGAGCAGCAGGCCAAGCATGTACCGGGCTTCAACCGCATTTTCCTTACGTTCTCGCGACGCAAGCGTAAGCTTTCCGCTGACGGCGACTTCGTTTCGGAAAATCACCGCATCAACATCGCACGGCCAGACGTTTTCAAGGAAGACCCGGTCAATATCATCCGCCTCTTCCATCTGGCCGACAAACACGGGCTGGAATTTCACCCCGAAGCAATGCAGAGCCTCACGCGCTCACTGAAACTCATCAATTCCGATCTGCGTGAGAATCCCGAAGCGAACAAGCTTTTCCTCGAAATCCTGACCTCGCCGCGCAATCCCGAACTCATCCTGCGCCGTATGAACGAATCCGGCGTGCTTGGAAAATTCATTCCTGACTTCGGTAAGATTGTCGCCATGATGCAGTTCAACATGTACCACCATTATACGGTGGACGAGCATCTGCTACGCTGCATCGCCGTGCTGTCGGAAATCGAGCATGGTGAGCTTGAAAACGAACATCCGCTTTCAAACCACCTCATCACGACAGTCAAGCGCGACCGCAACCTGCTTTATGTGGCGCTGCTCTTGCACGACATCGCCAAGGGGCGCCCGGAAGATCATTCCGTTGCTGGTGCACGCATCGCCCGCAGGCTGGGACCACGGCTGGGTCTTACCCCTACCGAAACAGAAACCGTTGAATGGCTTGTGCGCGAACATCTGACCATGAGCATGGTCGCGCAGTCACGTGATCTCAACGATCGCAAGACCATCATCGACTTCGCCGACACCGTGCAGACCATGGAGCGGTTGAAGCTCCTCCTGATCCTGACCGTCTGCGATATCAAGGCGGTTGGTCCCGGCGTGTGGAATGGCTGGAAGGGCCAGCTTCTGCGTACGCTCTTCTACGAAACCGAACTGGTCCTGACCGGTGGCTTTTCGGAATTGTCCCGTGCCGACCGCGACCATCAGGCGCGAGAGGCGCTGGCGGACCGGCTCTCTGATTGGCCGAAGGACAAGCGCGATGCATACCTGGCGCTTCATTACACCAACTATTTCCTGACTGTCAGCCTCGAGGATCAGGTCCGGCACGCCCATTTCATTCGCGAAGCCGACCGCAACGAGCGGGCGCTGGCCACCATGGCCAAGCCGCATACTTTCGAGGCGGTTACGGAAATCACGGTACTGGCGCCTGACCATCCGCGCCTGTTGTCGATCATCACCGGTGCCTGCGCAGCAGCTGGCGCCAACATTGTCGACGCGCAGATTTTCACCACTGGCGACGGGCGCGCACTGGATACCATTCTCATCAGCCGCGAGTTCGACACTGATGACGACGAGCGCCGCCGTGCCGAACGCGTCGGCAAGGTCATTGAGGATGTTTTGTCCGGCAAGGCCCATCTGCCGGACGTGCTGGCCAAGCGCACCAAGCCGAAGAGGGCCGCCAAGGCGTTCAAGGTGGAACCGCGAGTCGAGATCAACAACACGCTTTCGAACAAGTTTACCGTCATTGAAGTGGAAGGTCTGGACCGGCCCGGTTTGCTTTCAGAACTGACTGGCCTTATTTCCGACCTTTCGCTGGATATTGCATCGGCTCATATCACCACCTTCGGCGAGAAAGTGATCGACAGTTTTTATGTGACTGACCTTGTGGGCCACAAGATTTCAAACGCCACCCGTCAGGGCAATATCAGGCGCAAGCTGCTTGGTGTTCTCAGCGGCGAAAATGGCAGCAAGACAAACGGCCGCTCATCTCAGGCCGCAGCATAGGTTTTTCAGTAAATGAGTTTGGTCAAAAAGTTCGCCACGGTCGCGTCCGGAACGCTGATGAGCCGCATTTTCGGCTTCACGCGCGAGATGTTCATGGCGGCAGCGCTCGGCACCGGTCCGGTAGCCGACGCCTTCAACGCCGCCTTCCGTTTTCCAAATACCTTCCGGCGGTTGTTTGCCGAAGGCGCGTTCAATTCAGCCTTCGTGCCGCTTTTTGCCAAGGAAATCGAAAAGAACGGCATGGACGGCGCGCGCCGTTTTTCCGAAGAAGTGTTCGGCGTTCTCTTCACGGTGCTTCTGTTCCTGACCATCGTGATGGAACTTTCGATGCCCTTCATCGTACGGACGATAATTGCACCGGGTTTCACCGACGATCCGGTGAAGTTCGACAATACGGTGCGTCTCGCCGTTATCATGTTCCCCTATCTCGCCTGTATGTCGCTGGCGGCGATGATGGGCGGGATGTTGAATTCGCTGCATCGCTATTTTGCAGCGGCCATTGCGCCGGTATTCCTCAACATCATCCTGATCGGGGTTCTGGCTTTCGCGTGGTGGCGTGGCTATGACGCGCTTTCGGTCGGCTATGGCCTTTCGTGGGGCGTGATGGCTGCAGGTCTGGTCCAGCTTGCCATTGTGTGGATCGCCGTGCGCAATGCAGGTATCAAGATCGGCTTCCGCCGTCCACGTCTGACCTCGAACGTCAAACGGCTTCTCGTGCTGGCACTGCCCGCAGCGATCACCGGCGGCATCACGCAGATCAACCTGCTCATCAACA
The DNA here is from genome assembly GCF_058796175.1 of Brucella sp. GW823-FHT04E01. Taxonomy (NCBI): domain Bacteria; kingdom Pseudomonadati; phylum Pseudomonadota; class Alphaproteobacteria; order Hyphomicrobiales; family Brucellaceae; genus Brucella; species Brucella sp. GW823-FHT04E01. The sequence continues at coordinate 450,624 of NZ_JBXAIK010000004.1, forward strand.
CCAATATCGCATCCGGCATGGAAGGCGCGGTATCGTCGCTCGTCTATGCGGACCGCATCTATCAGCTTCCGCTCGGCGTCGTCGGCATCGCCGTCGCAACCGTGCTTCTCCCGGAACTGTCACGCGCGCTGCGTGGCGGGCACATGAAAGAAGCGTCGAACCTTCAGAACCGCTCGGTTGAGTTCACCTTGTTTCTAACGTTGCCAGCCGCTGCCGCTCTTCTGGTCATGTCGGAACCTATCGTCCGGCTTCTGTTCGAACGCGGCAAGTTCAGCCCGGATTCCACGCTTGTCGTTTCCAATATTCTGGCCATCTACGGCCTCGGCCTGCCCGCGTTCGTGCTGATCAAGGCGTTCATTCCCGGTTTTTTTGCCCGAGAAGACACCCGCACACCGATGATCTTCGCCGCCATTTCGGTGGCGGTGAACGTCTCGCTTGCCATCACGCTTTTCCCGCATTTCGGTCCGACCGGCATCGCCACGGCTGAAATCGTTGCCGGATGGGTCAACGCTATCCTGCTGTTCGCCATGCTCGTGAAGCGCGGCCATTGGGGACGCGATATTCCGCTGCTCACCCGTATTCCGCGTCTCCTCATCGCTGCCGCGATCATGGCATTCGGAATCCACTATGCCATCGGCCATTTTGCCTACGAACTTTCCTCCGCAGCGCCGCTTGCTCTGCGGGCGGGAACCGTCACCGCTATCGTTGTTGCGGCAATGGTGGTCTATTTCGGTTTGGCCTTCGGTCTGGGTGGCGCCAATACGGGAATGATCCGTCGCAACATCAAGCGCGGCGCGGCAAAGAAAGCCCCTGAAAGCGAGCAATAATTCAAGCTTGAAAGGCGGCTGCGTCTCTGCGAAAAGACCAGCATTCAAAATCCCCGCTCTCCACCGGCGGGGCTAACTTTTTTAGGATAAAGCCATGAGCACGTTCAAACCGCTTGTCTTCTCCGGCGTCCAACCGACCGGAAATCTTCACCTCGGCAATTACCTTGGGGCGATCAAGCGGTGGGTCGAGGTTCAGGAAACGCAGGAATGCATCTATTGCGTCGTGGACATGCACGCGCTGACCATTTCGCCAGATCCGGCTGAACTGATGCAATCGACCCGTGAAGTCACCGCGGCTTTCCTTGCTGCCGGTATCGACCCGAAGAGAAGCATCGTCTTCAACCAGAGCCGCGTCATGCAGCACGCAGAGCTGGCATGGGTATTTAACTGCATCGCGCGCATCGGCTGGATGAGCCGCATGACCCAGTTCAAGGACAAGGCAGGCAAGGACCGCGAAAACGCTTCGCTCGGCCTGTTCGCTTATCCAAGTCTGATGGCCGCCGACATCCTGCTTTATCGCGCAACCGCAGTGCCGGTGGGTGAGGACCAGAAGCAGCATCTGGAATTGACCCGCGACATCGCGCAGAAATTCAACAACGATTATTCGGATCGCATCGCTTCGCTCGGCGTGGGCGTGGATATGCAGGTTGGTGACGAGCAGGTTTCCGGCTTCTTCCCGATGACGGAACCGATGATCTCCGGCCCTGCCATGCGCATCATGTCGCTGCGCGACGGCACCAAGAAGATGTCGAAGTCCGATCCGTCCGATCTGTCGCGCATCAACCTGATCGACGACGAAGAGACCATCACCAAGAAAATCCGCAAGGCAAAGACCGACTCGGACGGCCTGCCCACCGAGCTCGACGGTCTCGCCGGTCGTCCGGAAGCCGATAATCTGGTTGGCATCTATGCAGCACTTTCCTCTCAATCGAAGGAAGATGTGCTCAACGAATTCGGCGGACGCCAGTTCTCCGAATTCAAGGCATCACTTGCCGATCTCGCGGTGGCAAAGCTTTCGCCGATCACTCATGAGATGCGCCGTCTGGTCGCTGATCCGGCTTACATCGACAGCGTTCTGCGCGACGGTGGTGAGCGGGCTGGCGTGATTGCCGAACAGACCATGCGCCATGTTCGCGACATCGTCGGCTGGCTGCAGAACTAAACTTCTCAATGATCAAGCGAGCGGCAACATTTTTGCTGCCGCCGCTCTTCACTTGAAAATCATCATCCGATCTTCAAGTACCTACCAAATGTCAGCTTGCAGACGGTCAATCCCGATGGCAAATTGCGGCCATGGTATCAAAACGACTTAGCCGGGAAGCCGGTCACCGCCGCAAGTTTCTTGCCGTCATCGATGAGACGCCCGAATGCGGGCGCGCCGTTGCATATGCCGCGCGCCGTGCAAAAAATACGGGCGGCTCTCTCATCCTGCTTTTCGTGATTGATGACTCTGATTTCCAGCAAATTCTGGGCGTCGGCGAAATCATGCGCTCCGAAGCGCAGGAACGTGCTCGCGCAGCGCTGGAAAAATTCGCCGCAACTGTGCGTGCAGCCCAGGGCATCGAGCCGGAAATCAACATCCGTGAGGGCGAAACCGCCTCGGAGTTGATTAGCCTCATCGAAGAAGATCAGGACATCGCCATTCTGGTTCTGGCTGCCGGTTCGGGCAAGGAAGGCCCCGGCCCTCTCGTGCAATCGCTGGCCAGCCGCTCCCAGTTCCCGATCCCGGTTACGGTCATTCCGGCAGGTATGAGCGACGATGACATTGATGCGGTGACCTAATCACCCTATATTGATGACAACTGATACACGCAGCATCGGGACAGTACTTGCGTCCATGAGTATCTGCGCTTACGAGAATCGTTCCAAAATCTGAAAGCGGGACAACTGGCATGTTCATCCAGACTGAAACCACGCCCAACCCGGCGACCCTGAAGTTTCTTCCCGGCAAGGTCGTGATGCCGGAAGGTACCGCCGATTTCCGCGATGCCTCCACCGCGGGCAACACATCGCCGCTCGCAGCCAAGCTTTTTTCGGTTCCGGGCGTGACCGGTGTTTTCTTCGGTTATGACTTCATCACCGTCACCAAGGAAGACGGCGAGTGGCAGCATCTGAAGCCCGCCATTCTTGGCACGATCATGGAACATTTCATGTCGGGCGCACCTGCAATGGCTGGCAACAGCAATGCAGACGCTGCCGCCGCTCATGGCGAAGAAGAGTTTTTCGATGAAGCCGATGCCGAAACCGTCGAGATAATCAAGGAACTGATCGAGACCCGCGTTCGTCCGGCAGTTGCACAGGATGGTGGCGACATCACATTCCGCGGTTTCGAGAACGGCACCGTGTTCCTGAACATGAAGGGTGCATGCTCTGGTTGCCCGTCGTCGACTGCAACGCTGAAGCACGGCATTCAGAACCTCCTGCGCCATTTCGTGCCGGAAGTGCAGCAGGTCGAACAGATCTGACCTTGCTGAGACTTGTAAAGAAAAAGGCCGCTTGAAGCGGCCTTTTTCATATCTGTCATCATCTGGACTTACTGCTTCACGATGACCTTGGCACCCTGTTCGGTGCGGTCGTAAAGATCCATGATGTCCTGATTCATGAGGCGGATGCAGCCGGAAGACATTGCCTTGCCGATGGACCACCATTCCGGCGTTCCGTGCAGACGATAGCCCGTGTCGCCACCCTTGTTGTAGAGATATAGAGCGCGCGCGCCGAGCGGATTGCGCAGGCCGGGGTCCATGCCGTTGCGATATTTTGCCAGTTCCGGTTGGCGCTTGATCATGGCGGAAGGCGGCGTCCAGGTCGGCCATTCCCGCTTCATGGCAACGCGCGCCGTACCGGACCATTCAAATCCTTCACGACCGACGCCGATGCCGTAACGCATGGCCTTGCCTTCCGGCATAATGAGATAGAGGAACTTTTCCCGCGTATCGACGATGATCGTGCCGGGGGCTTCGTCCGTTGGATATTTGACGATCTGGCGGCGATATTGCGCCTGGATCTTTTCACTCGGGATGGCCGGGACGACATAGCCAGCGTCGGTGACCGAAGAATAGGAGGCAGTATAGAAAGTGCCGCCTACGGTCGAGCAGCCTGCCAATGCACCTGCCAGAAAAAGAGCCGTCGTCAATTTAAGGACGCGAGAATTCATGCATTCCCCCAGATTGGTTCATTCCGTCAATGGGACCACGATGGGCCGGAGATAGAAGCGAATCGCTCATTCTTGTCGAAGATGCGGTAGTATTGTTAACCAGGCGTTAACCGTAAATTGAAAATTCCTTGAATAAGACATTTTTTGGCCATGTTTGCCTTGGTAGCGCGGTTTTCGTACGGCTCGTCCCAGTTTTCCGATTGTTTCGATCTGAATCCACGCACAAAATGCGCCCATGCCAATCGTGATTCCCAACCAGACCCATCCTCTTTCCGACGGCCGACAGTCGGACAACGCCATGCTGGTGCGGCGTGGCGTGCAGCGTCTTTTTCTGGAAATGGGGCTTGCAACATTGCCTGAACTGCCGCTGGCATCCGGCAGGCGCGCCGACCTGATGGCGGTCAACCGCAAGGGTGAAATCTGGATCGTGGAGATCAAATCGTCGATCGAGGATTGGAAAGCAGATCACAAATGGCCCGAATATCGCGCTTACTGCGACCGGCTGTTCTTCGCCACTCATCCGGCGGTGCCGCGCGAAATATTTCCGCAGGAATGCGGCTTCATTCTCTCTGATGGATATGGGGCGGAAATTATGCGTGATGCGCCAGAACATAAATTGCCCGGCGCAACCCGAAAGGCGTTGATGCTACGCTTTGCGCGGGCGGGCGCCGCCCGCCTGACAATCGCCGAACTTGCGGGTCTCGATGTACCCGAGACAGAAATAGATTGATTTAGCTGCCCAAGTTAACGAGGCGCGCGTTTGGCCAGAATGCGCTGCAATGTACGGCGATGCATGTTGAGACGGCGTGCGGTCTCGGAGACATTGCGTTCGCACATTTCATAGACGCGCTGGATATGTTCCCACCGAACCCGGTCGGCAGACATCGGATTCTCCGGCGGCGCAACCTTTTCGCCGGGACGGCGGGTCAATGCTGCGAAGACCTCATCCGCATCGGCAGGCTTCGACAGATAGTCGATTGCGCCGAGCTTAACAGCGTTCACAGCAGTTGCGATATTGCCGTATCCGGTGAGAACGATGGCGCGCGTATCGGCACGGCGCGAACGAATAGCTTCTATGATGTCGAGGCCGTTGCCGTCGCCGAGGCGCATATCCACGACCGCATAGGCCGGGGCGGCGGCCTTGGCGGCAGCAATGCCTTCCTCAACCGATTCCGCAGTTGTCACCTGAAAACCCCGACTCTCCATGGCGCGGGCAAGGCGCTGCAAAAAGGGCTTGTCGTCATCAACCAGAAGGAGGGTCGGATCGTTGCCTATGGCTTCGGTGTCTTCCTGCTTCAAGTCGTCCATCGGGTGCTTCCTGCCTGTATTTTTCTTTCCTTATTGATACCCCTGCGTCAAAAAGTCAAATAGCCATTGAATTGTTGAAGCAATTTCAGCATTCGCCCATACACAGGAATAATACAAGCCATTGTATTTTCAGAATATTTTTAAAAATGGACACAAGGAATTGATAGCAAAATCGTGCGTAAGCCGCAGTCCTTTGCTCAGATGGCCCAATATTGCCGAGCCTCGGCGGATAACCCAGCCAGAAAGCTGTCGAGCTCCACTTGATCGATATGCGCACGCAGCGCCTTGGCAACATCGTAAATAGCTGAATCCGGTGCAAAATTATGATCTTTGCGCAGAGATTGCACTTCACGGGTCAAGACTTGTCGGTTCTGAAATGGCCGTTTAATTTCGCCAATATCCCAGTTTGCTACAAAAACCGCACGAAGAACGGGTGGCAATATCGTGGCAAAGCGAATCGCTTCATCGACCTCCAACCGGTGGCGGAAGGTGAGCAGCACAGCTTCCACCATCGTATAGGCCTGATTGCGTGTAGCGAGCCCTGCCTCATCCCGAGCCATATGGAGAAACTTGTCGAACTCCTCCGTCGCCCTCTGGATTTCAAGCGGAATCGTCATGCTGCATCCTTCTTCAGCCTGATGTGAATGCTGAACGCGGCCACACCACCTTCACTTCTGCGCCCTGTCCGGGATTGTTGCGATTGCGGAAGGTGATATGCGCGCCTGAGCGTTCCAGCAGAGTCTTGGCGATGAACAGACCAAGGCCGAGTCCGCCGCCGTTCCGCGTATTGTCGCGACTCGTCATATAGGGCTCGCCGATACGGTCGAGGATTTCCGGCTTGAACCCCTCGCCATCATCCTGAATGGTCACGCTCACATTACCGTCGGTCCAACCCCAGGTCACGTTGACCGTACCACGTGCAAAATCGACGGCATTTTCCACCAGATTGCCGAGACCGTAGAGAAGGCCGGGATTGCGCCGGGTGACGGGTTCCGGTTTCGGACCTTCCGTCTTCTGCACGTCAATCGTGATACCGAAGTTGCGGTGCGGCGCAATCACCTCTTCGATGAGAGAGGAGAGCGGCAGGCGCGACATGTGTTCCTCGCCCTCCGAGGAAAGACTGGTCAGCCGCTGAAGAATTTCACGGCAGCGCTGGGTCTGGGAATGGAGCAAGGCGATGTCTTCGGCAAGGCCCGGATCGGTGGTGCGGGCGCGCTGCATTTCCTTTACCACCAGTGCAATCGTTGCCAGCGGTGTGCCCAATTCATGGGCGGCTGCGGCAGCCAGACCATCCAGCGCCGACAGATGCTGTTCACGCTGGAGAATAAGTTCGGCAGCGCTCAATGCATCGCCCAGCTGACGCGCTTCCTCGGCGATACGATAGGCGTAAACGCCAGTGAATCCGAGCGCCGAAATAATGGCGCACCAGATGCCGATGACGAACAGAAACGGCAGGTCCAGCGTTTCGCCCGGATACCAGGGCAGCGGTTCGTGCCTGATGGTAAGCACCGACGTACAGGCAACCACCAGCAAGGCGAGTACCAGCGTATGACGAGCCGAAAGCGACGTCGCCGAGATAATGACGGGTACGATCATCAAAATGATGAAAGGATTCTGCAAGCCGCCAGTGAGATAGAGCAGCCCTGCCAGTTGCAGAACGTCGAACGCCAGAACCAGGCTTGCCGCCGCCGGATTGAGCCGGTGGTTGGTCGGAAAACGGAAGGCCAGATAAAGGTTGAGCCATGCAGAACAGGCGATCAGAGCAAAACAGATACCGACTGCAAAAGGAAATTGCAGATAGAGCGCCACGAACATGACGGCGGCGGTCTGCCCGGCGATGGCCAGCCAGCGCACACGTATCAACGTGGTCAGGCGCGGGCGGCGCGAAAGATTGGAAGCGCGATTCTCGAATTCTGCGTGCATGAGTCCCTCTACTCGCTCCTTATGAGACAAGGTCGGGTCTCAACGCAAGCGGAACTGCGTTATCCGGTCGCAGGTTGGAATCAGGTTCCGCGTGGCTTGGCGCGACGCGTCGCTTCCGCATTGGCCGGGTCTTCCGGCCAGACATGCTTCGGGTAGCGTCCGCGCATGTCGGCGCGCACATCCGCCCATGATCCCTTCCAGAAGCCGGGAAGATCGCGGGTGATCTGGATCGGACGATGAGCTGGAGAAAGCAGTTCCAGCAAGAGCGGCACCTTGCCATTGGCGATGGCCGGGTGCACCCCAAGACCGAAAAGCTCCTGTACACGAACTGCGATCACCGGCTCTTCGGCGTCATAGCGGATCGGAATATTTGATCCGGTCGGCACTTCGAAATGCGTCGGCGCAAGCTGGTCGACACTACGCTGCAGATCGAAGGGTACAAGGCTCATCAGACCGTTCTTCAACACGTGCCCGGGAATGCGGTCAAGTTGCGCTTCGCCCGTCAGGAAGGGCAGCAGCCAATCGTCCAGCCTTTCGACGAGATGGTCGCCATCCATCGAAGGCCACGGATCACCAAGGCCGCGATGAAGCCAGCCAAGGCGACGGCGCAAAGTGTCGGCCTCCTTGCCCCATGGCAGAATATCGAGGCCATGTTCAAGCACGGCGGCAATTACGCCTTCGTCGGCGGCAGCTCCCGAAGGAGCGGCGAGCGGCTTTTCAGAGAGAGCAATCGCGCCGATGCGCACAGCCTCACGAGCCCGCAGGGCGTTCTTTTCCGCGTCATAGACGACCTGTCGTCCACTTTCGATCCTGTTACCAAGGGCTGCGCGGATTTCGGTTTCCGAAACTTCCGCGGCAGAAAGAATGCGGGCGCGGCCCGCTCTTCCAGACATATCGGCAACCACAAGCCATGCCGCCCTGCTGAGGCTGATAGCGGGATCGACCTCGCCGCCACGTCCATTGGCCAGAAGAAACTGCCCCATCTGCCCGCGAGCCTTGGCTATGCGGTCCGGATAAGCATCGATGAGCACCCGACCTACGCTTGAGCCTGCCGCTTCGCCCTTGTTCGGGACATTTGCGGCAAGCCGCCTCGCCAGTCCTTTTGCACGCTGCGCACGATCCGAACGGTCATTGCGAAACCGTGACATACGGGTGTCGAGGTCGGTTTCATTGCCGCCAAGACCACGTTCGGTCAGCAACACAGCGAGTTCAGCCGCCTTCTGCACCTCGCCACGTTTGCCTGCTTCGGCCACCATATGTGCCAGACGTGCAGGAAGGGCCAGCGCACGCATGGCCTCGCCATCCGCAGTCAGGCGTCCCGCTTCATCCAGCGCACCGAGCCGCATAAGCAGCGCCTTGGCTTCTTTGAGCGCAGGTGCCGGCAGTTTGTCGAGCAGCGATAATGTTGCCGGATCGGTCACACCCCACGCAGCCGCATCCAGCACAAGGCCTGACAAATCAGCTTCCAGAATTTCCGGTGGTGAAAAAGCGGGGAGCGACGCGGTCTGCCCCTGATGCCAGAGGCGAATGGCAATGCCCGGCTCGGTACGACCCGCACGGCCGGCACGTTGATCGGCGCTCGCACGCGAAGTCCGCACGGTTTCAAGCCGGGTGAGGCCGGTGGCCGGTTCATATTTCGGCTGGCGTGCAAGCCCGCTATCAATCACCACGCGCACGCCATCAATCGTGATGGAGGTTTCTGCAATCGAGGTCGCCAGCACCACCTTGCGGTGGCCTGCCGGTGCAGGTTTGATTGCCGCATCCTGATCACGGCCTTCCATTGCACCGTAAAGCGGCGCCAGAATGATATTGGCAGGCAGGAATTTTTCCAAGTTTGCTGCCGTGCGCTCAATCTCGCCCTGCCCCGGCAGGAAGGCGAGGATGCTGCCGGTTTCATCTGCCAGCGCATCACGGATCGCACGCACCATGGCGTCCTCGACCCGTTCATCCGCCTTGCGATCGCGATAGCGAATATCGACGGGATAAGCGCGCCCCTCACTTTCGATCACCGGCGCATCACCCAACAGTTGAGCCACGCGAGCGCCATCAAGCGTTGCCGACATGACAAGGATTTTGAGATCGTCACGCAAGGCTGCCTGCACATCCAGCGCCAGCGCCAGTCCAAAATCCGCATCGAGACTGCGTTCATGGAACTCATCAAACAGGACTGCGGCGACACCCTTGAGGTCTGGATCGTCCAGGATCATGCGCGCAAAGACGCCCTCGGTGACGACGAGGATCCTGGTTTTCCCTGATACCTTGCTTTCAAGGCGCATCCGGTAGCCGACCGTTTCACCCGGTTCCTCGCCCAGGAGCTGCGCCATGCGGCGAGCGGCTGCCCGTGCCGCCAAACGACGCGGTTCAAGCAGCACGATCATGCCATCCTTGCGCCAGTCCGCGTTCAGCATATGAATAGGCACCAGTGTCGTCTTGCCCGCACCGGGCGGCGCGACAAGGACTGCGCTCGCATGATGCGCCAATGCCTCATCCAGCTGAGGCAGAATTCGTGTCACAGGAAGATCAGGCAGGCTCGTCAAAATAATTTCCGTCAGATAAGGCTTCCACTTTCGTGCTTATCACACAGGGAACGCACATGATCCATATTCGAAAATCGAACAAGGCCGATGCGCCTGCGTTGACCGAAATATGGCGCGCCAGCGTTCTCGCTACGCATGACTTCCTGAGCCGCGATGATTTTCTGGAAATCGAAAAGCTGGTGGCCGAGCAATATCTGCCGAACGTCGAAGTCTGGCTTATTGAGGACGCTGGCAAGCCGGTCGGCTTCATGGGCATGAGCGAGCATCATATCGATAGCCTGTTCATCGCACCTGATCAGCGCGGCAAAGGCATCGGCAAACAGATGATAGCGCATGCAAAAACGCTCGGCAGTCCGCTGACAGTCGATGTGAACGAGCAAAACCTGCAGGGTGTCGGCTTCTACCTGCATATGGGGTTTGTCGAAACCGGGCGTTCGGAGACAGACGACCAGGGACGCCCCTATCCACTCCTGCATCTGCGGCTGGCAACCAACAATTGACATACTCCCCTAGAGTATATAGATTTCGCTGAAATCGGGAGTTTCCATGCCGCATTCACCGGAAGACAAGAAGCGTGCCTTGACTCGCCTGCGTCGCATTCGCGGACAGGCCGAAGCGCTGGAGCGTGCGGTGGAGGCTGGCACGGAATGCGCGGCATTGTTGCAGCAGATTGCAGCACTGCGCGGTGCGGCCAACGGGTTGATGGCGGAAGTGCTGGAAAGCCATTTTCGCGAGACCTTTGGGCAGGAAACCAAAGCTGATCCCGATACACAAATCGACGAAATCATGCGGATTCTACGCACCTACCTCAAATGAGTGCGTTGCTCTAAGATAGACTGAAAGGGAGAAACATCGTCATGAAATCACGCGCAGCCGTTGCGTGGGAGGCGAAAAAGCCGCTCACCATCGAAACAGTCGAGATTGGCGGTCCACGGGCTGGCGAAGTGCTGGTCGAAATCATGGCGACGGGCGTTTGCCATACAGATGCCTACACCCTTTCGGGTCTCGATTCCGAAGGCAAATTCCCGGCGATTCTTGGCCATGAAGGCGCGGGCATTGTTCGCGAAGTGGGCGCAGGCGTGACCTCGGTCAAGCCGGGCGATCATGTGATCCCGCTTTACACGCCGGAATGCCGCCAGTGCAAAACCTGCCTGTCGCAGCGCTCGAACCTCTGCACCTCGATCCGCGCCACGCAAGGCCAGGGCCTGATGCCGGACAAGACCACGCGCTTTTCCTGCGATGGCGGCGAAGTGTTTCATTATATGGGCTGCTCGACCTTCTCGAACTTTACCGTTCTGCCGGAAATCGCGGTTGCCAAGGTGCGTGAAGACGCGCCGTTCGATAAGATCTGCTACATCGGCTGCGGCGTGACCACGGGTATCGGTGCAGTGATTTATACCGCCAAGGTTCGTCCGGGTTCCAATGTCGTAGTGTTCGGTCTTGGCGGCATTGGCCTCAATGTCATTCAGGGTGCCCGTATGGTCGGCGCCGACAAGATCATCGGGGTCGACATCAATCCGGCCAAGGTGGAAATGGCAAAGAAATTCGGCATGACCGACTTCGTCAACCCGCGCGAAATCGGCAATGACAAGGTGGTGCAGGCCATTCAGGACCTGACCGACGGCGGCGCGGATTATTCGTTCGACGCTACCGGCAATACCGACGTCATGCGTCAGGCGCTGGAATGTTGCCATCGCGGCTGGGGTGAATCGATCATCATCGGCGTGGCGGAAGCGGGCAAGGAAATTGCCACACGTCCGTTCCAGCTGGTCACAGGCCGCGTCTGGAAAGGCACCGCATTCGGCGGCGCACGCGGTCGCACGGATGTGCCGAAAATCGTCGATTGGTACATGGACGGCAAGATCAACATCGACGATCTGATCACCCACACCATGCCGCTAGATGAAATCAACAAGGCCTTCGACCTGATGCATGAAGGCAAGTCCATCCGTTCGGTGATTGTCTACTGATGAGTGAAAAGCTTCTCGTTTCCCAATGGGATGAACTCGACAATCTGAGCCCGCGCGCGCTTTATGCGATGCTGAAGCTGCGCGTGGACGTTTTCGTGGTGGAGCAGAAATGCCCCTACCCGGAAATCGACGGCAAGGATTTCGAGGCGTTTCACCTGCGCATTCTCGACGGCGAGGAACTTGCAGCATCGCTGCGAGTTCTGCCACCTGAACAGGCTGGCAAGCCGGTGAAAATCGGGCGCGTCGTCGTGGCGCCGGATTATCGCGGTTACAAGCTTGGCCAGCGCCTGATGAAAGAGGCAATCGATTTCACTCATGCCCGTTTTCCGGGCATAGCGGTCGAACTTGGCGGACAGAGCCATTTGCAGAAATTCTATGGTTCGTTCGGCTTCGTGGCTATTTCTGAAGAGTATCTAGAAGATGGCATACCGCATGTGGATATGCGGCTTGAATCGCAGATAATATCGGCGTGATATAATAAAAATCATGAGGAGCGCCATGCTGTCACGCTTGCCATATCAGCGCCACCGGCCGTTTTATCTGGCATTGATAGTCTCCCTGACATCCATCGTTCTAGCGCTGCTTTTCAGGCCGAGCCTTGTGATCGCCATCGCCGCCAGCGCGTTCTTCCTGACTTATCTGATCACCGCACTCTGGCGCATGCCGCGCCTGACATCGCAATTCCTGCGTAATCACGCCGCCTCAAGCGATGAACCCGCATGGATCATCTTCCTGATCGTACTTGCGGCCGTGATCAGTGCAGTTTTTGCACTGTTCATGCTCATCAACCAGCAAAATACCCCACACTGGTTCGATCTTGCGGTCACCATTTCCGCCGTACCACTCGGCTGGGCGACCATTCATATGATGGCAGCGCTGCATTATGCCCATCTCTACTGGCAGCCGCAGTCAACGGAAGTGGCCGTGAAAGCTGAAACCGAAGATGCCCGAAAAGGCGAAAAAGTGCCGCGCGGCGGGCTTAACTTTCCGGGCACGACCGAGCCATGCGGCTGGGATTTCGTCTATTTCGCCTATGTGATCGGTATGGCAGCACAGACATCCGACACCAACATCACCATCACCGTCATGCGCCAGATCAATACGATGCACGCCATCGTATCCTTCGCTTTCAATACCGTACTTGTGGCTGCGGCGGTCAATGTCATCGTCGCGCTTGGGAGCTAGAAATACCTATGGAAACCATTTCGACCGCAAAGAGCTTCGCCGGGATGCAAGGCGTCTATCGCCACAAAAGCGAGACGAACCAGTGCGACATGACCTTTGCCGTCTTCCTGCCGCCGCAGGCAAAAGACGGTCCGGTACCGGTACTCTGGTATCTTTCCGGCCTTACCTGCACGCATCAGAATGTCATGGACAAAGGCGAATATCGGCAAATGGCCGCAGAGCTGGGAATTGCCGTCATTTGCCCAGATACAAGCCCGCGCGGCGATGACATTCCGGATGAGCCGGACAACTGGCAGTTCGGCAAAGGTGCTGGTTTCTACGTCGATGCCACGCAGGAGCCATTTGCCAAAAACTATCAGATGTATAGCTATATCACGAAGGAATTGACCGATCTGGTGGGACGCGAGTTCCCGCTCGATATGTCGCGACAGGCGATCACCGGCCATTCCATGGGCGGACATGGCGCGCTGACCATTGCGCTCAAGAACCCGGATCGCTTCAAGTCAGCATCCGCCTTTGCACCCATCGTCCAACCTTCTACTGCAGGCTGGTCCAGACCGGCACTGGAAAAATATCTCGGACCGGAAGAACGGGCTTGGCGCGCCTATGACGCCACGCTGCTCATCGAAGACGGCTATCGGTTCCCGGAATTTCTGGTCGATCAGGGTACCGCAGACGGTTTTCTCGATGATGGCTTGCGTCCGTGGCTTCTGGAAGAGGCTTGCAAGAAGGCAGGCATTCCCATCACGCTCAATATGCGCGAGGGCTATGACCACTCCTATTTCTTCATATCGACCTTCATGGACGACCATCTGAAATGGCACGCCGAACGCCTCAAGAGCTAGTTAACGCTTCACCACCTTCATCGGCAGACCGCCTTGCGGCTGGGTGGTGAGCTTCTGCACCGGCCACGGTTTCGTCGTTTCCAGCACCTCGAAACGATGCCTGTCAAGCAGGATGGCCAGTGCAATGACCGCCTCCTGCAAGGCAAAGCTTGCACCGATGCAGACACGCGGGCCAGCACCGAATGGCAGATATTGAAAACGGTCCAGCCTGTCGCGGTTTTCGGGCCAGAAGCGTTCAGGCATGAAGGCGTCCGGCTGGCTCCAGTAGAGCCGATGACGATGAATGACCCATGGCATGACCAGAACGGTCGCGCCCTTCGGGATTCTCAGATCGTCATAAGTATCGTCGGTCGCCGCCTCGCGATTGATCGACGGCGCAGGCGGATAAAGCCGCATCGCCTCTTCAAAAGCCGCGCGCGTGAAAGGCAGCGATGCCAGCCATTCCTGCGGCGGCAGATCCCGACCGCCTTTTGCAAAAAAGCCGTCAATTTCCGTTTCGATACGTTCACGCTCGTGCGGCGCCTTGGCGAGCAGATAGAGCGTCCAGCCAAGCGCGCGAGCGGTCGTCTCGTGACCGGCGCCAATGAAGGTGATGATGTTGTCCTCGATCTCGGAGCGGCTCAGGCCGTCTGGTCCTTCGGCCCGCAACAGCAGGGTAAGGAAGTCGCTCGGCACGTCTTCTTGCCTGTCCATGCGCGTTTTACGCAGCCCGATGGTGTTTGAGACCAGCTCACGAAAGAAGCCAAGCGATTGCTGTCCACGCAGACGTGTGAGACGCGGCAACCAGTCGGGCAGCCCCAGAAGGTCGAACGGATCGACCCGCCCCATGGTCTCGAACAGCTTGTCGATCTGATGTGCGAAATCGTTTGGATCGCCTGCGATCTCGCCGGAAAACAGCGTCTCCGCCAGAATATCATAGGTCAGGAGCGTCATGTCATGGGCGACATCGGTAATCGTACCGGGGGTCTTGTATCGCTCGACGAACTGGAGCGAGCGGTTACGCATGGTCTCGGCAAAGCCGCCGATATGGCGCGGGGTAAAAACCGGCGCCAGGGCCTTTCGCGACCGCTTCCACACCTGGCCTTCAGCCGTCAGCAGGCCGTCGCGCAACAAGGGGCGCAGCACGCGCTGACGAATGGCGGACATGGGATAATTGGCTGCATTGTCGACCAGCACATGGCGGATCAGCCCCGGATCATTGGCGATGATGGTTTTCATGCCGAACCAGCTGACGGAAATCCACCGCTCGTTATAGGAAGGTTCACCCCAAAGCTCGAGCGGGTTCTTGTAAACGACGCGCATCATCTCGAAACGCCCCACCGGCTTTTCGCGCGGGCGCGGTGCGGGCGGCACAAATGGAACCGGTCTTTCGCTCATGACGTTCGCAATTTCCATCAAGCGTTCCTTTCGTCATAAAACAGGTCGAGAACGCCCCCGTCAAACCCGATATAAGCGTCAATTGTGGCGGTTCCAGAAGCCAAGCGGCACCGGTACTGTTCTCATATGAACCAACTGCCGGAATCCCCGGCAAATTTACCGCCAAAATTTGGAAAAAAAGCCTTTAGCACCTATATTAAAGCCATGTTTGTCGCGTGATTCGACATATCTTTGAAGCTGCATTCGCAGCGCGTTTTTCGAAAGATTTTCATGAGCGAGATGCCCGAGATGAATTCCGAAGCCCCCGCCGAGTATGGCGCGGATTCCATTCGTGTTCTGAAAGGCCTGGATGCTGTTCGCAAGCGTCCCGGCATGTATATCGGTGACACGGATGACGGCTCCGGCCTGCATCATATGGTCTACGAGGTCGTGGACAATGCGATCGACGAAGCGCTGGCAGGACATGCCACGCTTGTCACCGTCGCCCTCAACCCGGACGGCTCCTGCACCGTGACCGATAATGGTCGTGGCATTCCGACCGACATCCATAAGGAAGAAGGCGTTTCAGCAGCCGAGGTCATCATGACCCAGCTTCACGCCGGTGGTAAGTTCGACCAGAACTCCTACAAGGTTTCCGGTGGTCTGCACGGAGTTGGCGTTTCGGTTGTGAACGCGCTGTCGATCTGGCTGAAGCTGAAGATCCGTCGTGCCGGCAAGATTCATGAGATGAGCTTTACCCATGGCGTGGCCGATGCCCCACTCGTGGTAACCGGTGATGCCGGTGCGGAGACGGGTACGGAAGTCAGCTTCCTGCCCTCGCCCGATACCTTCAGCATGGTCGAATTCGATTTCGATACGCTGGAGCGCCGCCTGCGCGAACTCGCCTTCCTCAATTCCGGCGTTCGCATCAAGCTCACCGACCGCCGCCATGCGGACGTGGTCGAGCATGAGTTGCACTATGACGGCGGGCTTGTGGAGTTCGTGAAATATATCGACCAGAGCAAGAAATCACTTCTGGAAGAGCCGATTTATATCCGCAGTGAAAAAGACGGCATGACGGTTGAAGTCGCCATGTGGTGGAACGATTCCTACCACGAGAAGGTGCTGTGCTTCACCAACAACATCCCGCAGCGCGATGGCGGCACGCATCTGGCCGGTTTCCGCGGCGCGCTGACCCGTCAGGTGACGGGCTATGCCGATGCTTCGGGCATGACCAAAAAGGAAAAGGTGACGCTGACCGGCGATGACTGCCGCGAAGGCCTGACCGCCGTTCTTTCGGTCAAGGTTCCTGATCCGAAGTTCTCGTCGCAGACCAAGGACAAGCTGGTTTCCTCGGAAGTTCGCCCGGTTGTGGAAAGCCTCGTCAACGAAGCGCTTTCGACATGGCTGGAAGAACATCCGGCTGGTGGCAAGGTCGTGGTTGAAAAGGTCATTCAGGCAGCCGCTGCCCGTGAAGCTGCCCGCAAGGCCCGCGACATCACCCGCAAGAGCAATCTGAGCGTAACGTCCCTGCCCGGCAAGCTTGCCGACTGTCAGGAGCGCGATCCGGCCAAGTCTGAAATCTTCATCGTCGAAGGTGACTCGGCAGGTGGTTCCGCAAAGAGCGGTCGTTCGCGCCAGAACCAGGCCATCCTGCCGCTGCGCGGAAAGATCCTCAATGTGGAACGCGTCCGCTTCGACCGCATGATCTCGTCCGATCAGGTTGGCACGCTGATTACTGCGCTCGGCACATCAATCGGCAAGGATGAAACGCACGGTTTCAACCCGGACAAGCTGCGCTATCACAAGATCATCATCATGACCGATGCTGACGTCGACGGCGCGCATATTCGTACATTGCTGCTAACCTTCTTCTTCCGGCAGATGCCGGAACTGATCGAGCGCGGCCATATCTATATCGCCCAACCGCCGCTCTATAAGGTCTCGCGTGGCAAGTCCTCGCAATACATCAAGAACGAGGCTGCCTTCGAAGACTTCCTCATTGAGACAGGTCTTGAAGAAGCCACGCTGGAAATGGCAAGCGGCGAAGTTCGCGCCGGGCCTGACTTGCGTTCGGTGGTGGAAGATGCACGCACCATGCGTCAGCTTCTGGCGGGTCTTCACACGCGCTATGACCGTCGCGTGGTGGAGCAGGCTGCCATCGCGGGGCTCCTGCATCCGGATGCATCAAGGGACAATGCAACCGCACAGCGTTCCGCCGATACTGTTGCAAAGCGTCTCGACATGATCTCGGAAGAAACCGAACGTGGTTGGGAAGCACATGTGACAGAAGATGGCGGCTATCGCTTTGAGCGCATGGTGCGCGGCGTGAAGGACATTGCCATTCTCGACATGGCATTGCTCGGTTCTGCCGATGCCCGTCAGATCGACCGCGTGGCTTCACGCTTGTCAGAGGTCTTTGCCGAGCCGCCTGTGCTGCGCCGCAAGGACAAGGTGGAGACACTTTCCGGGCCGATGGGCCTGCTCGACGCAATCTTTGCGACGGGCCGCAAGGGCCTGACCCTGCAGCGCTACAAAGGCTTGGGCGAAATGAACGCCGAACAGCTTTGGGAAACCACGCTCGATCCGAACGTGCGTTCGCTGCTGCAGGTCAAGGTGACGGATGCGACCGATGCCGATTCACTCTTTTCGCGCCTGATGGGCGACGATGTGGAACCACGGCGCGAGTTCATTCAGGAAAACGCGCTGAGCGTTGCCAATCTGGACGTTTAAAAAACACAAACCCCGAAAAGCCGGAAAGCTTCTCGGGGTTTTATAATACCCAAAGAAAAGCCCGCTATTTAGCGGGCTTTTCTTTTATCGTGGTTATTTACTCGCCGCGACGCTTCTTGCTGTAACCGCCGCCTTCAGGCTTTTTACCGCCCTTTTTGAAGCCATCTTTCTTGAAGTCGTCTCCACGGGAGAAATCACGTGGCTTGTCCCACTTGTCGCCTTTCGAGCGGTCGCCTTTATAGCCGTCGCTCTTGTAGCCATCCCGGAAGCCGCCTTCCTTGGACTTGTCGCCGCGTGGTTTGAAACCACCCTTGCCTTCGCGCGGAGCAGCGTCACCGCCTGCACCTGCAACGGCAGTGCGGATCACAAGACCCTTTTCACCGGTGCCGCGTTCTTCGACCGAACGGCGGAACTCATCGGCCTTAGAAGCCGTGATTTCGAAGCGGGTTTCATTGTCGAAAATCTTGATCGAACCGACATCGCGCTTTGAAACATCGCCCGCCTTGCAGATGAGCGGGAGCAGCCATTTCGGATCGGCGCGATGCTTGCGACCGGCAGAAACCGAGAACCAAACGCCGTCAAAGTGTGCATTGCGGTCGAAACGTTCGCCCGGCTCGCCACGCTCACGACGCTCGCCGCGTTCGAAGCGGTCGCCACGGTCAGAACGTTCGCCTTTTTCAAAACGATCTCTGGGTTTCTTGCCACCAACCGGATGCACCGGTGCATCGGAAACTTCTTCCGCTGCCGGATAGGAAGCCACTTCGCGGTTGAGGAAAGCAGCGGCAATCTGTTCCGGCGTATAACGCTCGGTCAGCGCCTTCAGGAGATCCTGATATTCTTCCTCAACCGGCTGGTTGAAGACTTCCGCATTCAAAATACGCTCATTGGTCTTGGCCTGAACAGCAGCGATGCTTGGTGCCGGAACCGTCTGCGCATCAAGCTTCGCCATATGCAGAAGGCGCTCTGCAGTGCGGCGACGCGAGAACGGTACAACCAGCACACAAGTGCCCTTGCGACCGGCACGACCCGTACGCCCCGAACGATGCAGCATCGTCTCGGGATTGTTCGGAAGATCGGCATGAATGACAAGGTCGAGATTGGGCAGATCGATGCCGCGCGCGGCAACGTCGGTTGCCACGCAGACGCGGGCACGACCGTCGCGCATTGCCTGCAAGGCGTTGTTGCGTTCGGCCTGGCTCAATTCGCCCGACAGCGCAACCACGGCAAAGCCGCGATTGGAAAGCCGGCTTGCCATATGCTTCACCGCTTCGCGAGTCGAGCAGAAAATGATCGAGTTCTGTGAATCGTAATAGAGCAGCGTATTGATGATCGCGTGGTCGCGCTCATGCGGCGGCACCGGCATGGCGACATAATCGATATCGGCGTGCTGGCTGGTTTCGCTCTGGACGGTGAGGCGAAGTGCATCGTTCTGGAAGCGCTTGGCAAGCTGGGCAATCTGCTTCGGCACGGTTGCCGAGAACATCAGCGTGCGGCGGTCTTCCGGTGCTTCGCCGAGGATGAATTCGAGATCTTCGCGAAAGCCCATGTCGAGCATTTCGTCGGCTTCATCGAGAACGACAGCACGCAGCTCCGACATGTCGAGAGCGTCACGGGTAATATGATCGCGCAGACGTCCTGGCGTACCGACAACGATATGAGCGCCACGTTCCAGCGCGCGACGCTCGGTGCGGATATCCATGCCGCCAACGCAGGATGCGATGCGCGCGCCGGTATCGGCATAAAGCCATTCCAGCTCGCGGCGAACCTGAAGTGCCAGTTCGCGCGTCGGCGCGATGATCATGGCAAGCGGCGCACCGGCATCGCTGAAACGCAGCTCGTCTTCGAGGATGGTGTTGGCCATTGCGAGGCCGAAAGCGACCGTCTTGCCAGATCCGGTCTGTGCGGAAACGAGAAGATCGGCATCAAGCGTTTCGGGCGCCAGAACGGCGTTTTGAACGGCGGTGAGTGTATTATAACCGCGAGCGGCTAATGCTCCGGACAGAGCCGGAGCGATGGTTTCGGGCAAAGACATGAACCACTTTCACGAAAAAAGCTTCTCAAGCCGTATACCCATTGGTCGTGAACCCACTTGTCCACGACTCCCCTGACGACCACCGAAGCAACAGAATTGATGCTTCCCTATAGGGTTGGGCCGCTCAGGTCAACCGGCCAAACCTCTGAGCGCAATTCGATCCGATTGAATCGTACCGCCGCTCTGGTCCTTTTTGACGCGCATTTGGCCCGAAAACCGTTTCACACTTTTCGGAATGCGCTCTAATGCGCCTCATCCCAGTTATGCGCTGCGCGCGCATCGACATGCAGCGGTACAGCAAGCGAGACGGCTGGCATCGCCGCATTTTCCATAATGTGACGAACGACCGGTATGGTCTTTTCGACTTCACTATCAGGCACTTCGAAGATCAGTTCATCGTGCACTTGCAACAACATGCGCGCGGCAAGATTTTGCTCCGCCAGCGCATCTTCCATGCGGATCATGGCGCGGCGGATAATGTCGGCGGCGGAACCCTGTATCGGCGCATTGATGGCCGCGCGCTCATTGAACGCACGAACCTGCGGGTTGGATGCCCTGATATCGGGATAATGCGCACGACGCCCGAAAATCGTTTCGACATAGCCATTCTCGCGCGCGAAAGCTTTGGTCGCCTCCATGTAATCCTTGATGCCGGGGAAGCGCTCGAAATAGGTGCGGATATATTGCCCTGCTTCTTCGCGCGGAATCGACAACTGGTTGGCAAGGCCGAATGCAGAAATGCCGTAGATGATGCCGAAATTGATTGCCTTGGCACGGCGGCGCACTTCCGACGGCATACCTTCCACCGGCACGCCGAACATTTCGGATGCCGTCATGGCGTGAATGTCCATGCCGTCGGCAAAGGCCTGCTTCAGTTGCGCGATATCGGCCACATGGGCCAGCACGCGCAGTTCGATCTGGCTGTAATCGGCAGAAACCAGCTTGTTGCCGGGTTCGGCAATGAAGGCCGTCCTGATCTTGCGGCCTTCTGCGGTGCGCACCGGAATATTTTGCAGGTTCGGGTCGGATGACGAAAGACGTCCGGTCGAAGTGGACGCCATCGCATAGGACGTATGAACACGCTTGGTCTCGGGGTTGATGAACCCCGGCAGCGCATCGGTATAGGTGGATTTGAGCTTGGTGAGCTGACGCCAGTCGACGATCTTGCGCGGCAGCGGATGACCTTCGGCAGCAAGGTCTTCCAGCACCTGCGCAGACGTGGACCATTGACCGGTCTTGGTCTTCGACGCGCCCGACAGGCTCATCTTGCCAAACAGAATATCGCCAAGCTGCTTGGGCGAACCGATATTGAATCTTTCGCCTGCCAGTTCGTAAATCTCGTCTTCATAGGCAGCGGCAGCCTGCGCCAGATCGCCAGAAAGACGCGACAGTACCTGGCGGTCAACGGCAATGCCGCGTTCTTCCATGCGCGCCAAAACATCGACCAGCGGACGTTCCAGACGTTCATAGACCGACATCAGCCCTTCAGCTGCAAGACGCGGTTTCAGAACTTGCCACAGGCGCAAGGTCACATCGGCGTCTTCCGCCGCGTAAGCCGTAGCACGGTCGAGATCGACCATATCGAAGCTGACAGCGCTCTTGCCGCTTCCCGCCACATCCTTATAGGGAATTGGCGTATGACCGAGCCAGCGCTCGGACAACGGGTCCATGCCATGGCTGCCCGTGCCAGCATCAAGCACATAGGAAATCAGCATCGTATCGTCGAACGAGACTGTATTGATCCCATGGCGGCGCATGACCAGCCAGTCATATTTCATGTTCTGCGCGATCTTGAGAACGGAAGCATCCTCAAGCACAATCTTCAACGCGGCCAGCGCCTCATCCAGCGGAATTTGTCCTTCGACCATGCCGCCGCCGAGAAGATCACCGGCGCCAGACTTGTGTTGGAGCGGAATATAAGCGGCTCTGCCCGGCGCCAAGGCCAGAGAAAAACCAACCAGCTCCGCCTGCATCGGATCAAGCGACGTCGTTTCCGTATCGAAGGCCAAAACACCGGTTTCAACCGCCTCTGCGAGCCAGAGTTTCAGCGTGGCGATATCGCGAATGCAGGTATAAGCGCTCGTATCGATTGTCTGTGCGGTTGCTTCTGTCGCCCGCTTTTCTGCGAGCGCCTTCGGCGTGTAGCCCTGATCCGAGGCAGCGACAGCGGATGTCGGTTGCGACGCAGCATTATCAGCCTTGGCGGGAACATCGACATCGGGACCATGGGCGTCCGCGCCCCAGTCTGTCTCCACATGGCACGGCTCGACAGCCGATGCGTCGGTGTCAGTCGCTTCGGCCACCCGGCGAGTGAGCGAAGTGAATTCCATAGCCTTCAGGAAGCCGATCAGCTTCGGGCCGTTCTGCGGCTCCAGCACCAGACTGTCCAGATCGACATCCAGCGGCACGTCGGTCTTGAGTGTAACCAGCTCGCGCGAAATCTTCGTCTGGTCGGCAAACGCCAGAATGTTCTCGCGACGCTTGTTCTGCTTGATTTCGGAAGCGCGGGCCAGAAGCGTATCGAGATCGCCGAATTCTTCCAGCAATTGCGCCGCCGTCTTCGGCCCGATGCCGGGAATGCCAGGAACATTGTCGGTGCTGTCGCCGGTCAACGATTGCAGGTCGATCATCTTTTCCGGCGGAACGCCCCATTTCTCGATCACTTCCGGGATCGAAATCTGCTTGTCCTTCATGCTGTCATACATCGATACGCTTGGCGTCACGAGCTGCATGAGATCCTTGTCAGACGAAACGATGGTGACATCGCCGCCAGCCTGCTCGGCAATACGGGCATAGGTCGCGATCAGGTCGTCAGCCTCGAAACCTTCCTTCTCGATGCAGGGCAGATTGAATGCGCGCGTTGCCTGACGGATGAGGCCGAACTGGGGAATGAGATCTTCCGGCGGAGCGGTGCGATTGGCCTTGTATTCAGGATAGATTTCATTGCGGAACGTCTTCGACGAATAATCGAAGATGACCGCAAAATGGGTCGGCACCACGCCCACATCGGTGTTGCGCGCATCTTTCAAGAGCTTCCATAGCATGTTGCAGAAGCCCGAGACGGCGCCGACCGGCAGACCATCCGTCTTGCGGGTCAGCGGTGGCAGGGCATGATAGGCGCGGAAAATATAGCCCGAGCCGTCAACGAGAAAGAGATGATCGCCTTTTTTCATAAGCTAGAATTAGAGGAAATGACGCCTAAAGAAAACCACTCCCGTGTCAGGAGAAACATCCGTCCACGTGAAAGAAAACCCATCACGTCGCGGTAACACGTTTGTTACAGATTTGTAATCTTCCGTGCCCTTGAATAGCCACAGTTGAAAGGCCAAATCTCAGTCATCGACAGTTCGTCGGTCGCCGGTTTTCTGACCCGTCCCCCGTTGGATGCCGGATGCTAGCGGTAGCCTCATTCCCCTCTCCGGGCTGCCGCTTTGAGTGTAGTGACATGGCCGTTGCGGTACCCCCTCACCGTAACGGCCAATTCATTTTATCGAGGCTCTTCTTTCTTCCAAACCGGGTTTCATCCTGACGACGCTGGTTGTAGTGTGCCGCCAGTTTACGTTACGACTCGTCAGGAAGTTTCCATGTCCCAGCAATCGTCTGCGCAATCGCTCGACAAAGTACTCAGCCACCTCGACGCCAATCTCGATCAGAGCCTCGATCGCCTGTTTGATCTTTTGCGGATCAAGTCGATTTCGACCGACCCGGCCTACAAGGCCGATTGCCGCAAGGCTGCGGAATGGCTCGTCGAAGATTTGAAGACAATCGGTTTCGATGCCAGTGTGCGCGACACGCCCGGCCACCCGATGGTGGTTGCCCATCATGAAGGCGCGACACCGGATGCGCCGCACGTGCTGTTCTATGGTCACTATGACGTGCAGCCGGTCGATCCGCTAAATCTTTGGGAAAACGATCCTTTCGATCCGGCTATCAAGGACGTGGGTAATGGCCGCAAGATCCTGACCGGTCGCGGCACGTCCGACGACAAGGGCCAGCTGATGACCTTTGTGGAAGCCTGCCGCGCCTACAAGGCAATCAATGGCAATCTGCCAGTCAAGGTGACACTCCTGTTTGAAGGTGAAGAGGAATCCGGCTCGCCATCGCTGAAGCCGTTCCTCGACGCCAACAAGCAAGAGCTGAAGGCCGATGTGGCACTCGTCTGCGACACGGCCATGTGGGACGCAGAAACACCTGCCATCAGCGTGGGCTTGCGCGGCCTCGTCGGCGAGGAGATCGTCATCAAGGCAGCCGATCGCGATCTCCATTCCGGCTTCTTCGGCGGTGCTGCGGCAAACCCGATCCATATCCTGACAAAAATTCTGGCCGACCTGCACGACGAAACCGGGCGCGTGACAGTTCCCGATTTCTATGAGGGCGTCGAAGAAACACCGACGCAGATTCTGAAGTCATGGGAAAGCCTTGGCCGCACGGCTGAAAACTTCCTCGGTCCGATCGGTCTGTCCATTCCATCCGGCGAAAAAGGCCGCAGCGTTCTGGAACTGACATGGGCGCGCCCGACCGCTGAAGTCAACGGCATCACCGGCGGCTATACCGGCGAAGGCTTCAAGACTGTCATTGCAGCAGAAGCTTCCGCCAAGGTTTCGTTCCGTCTTGTCCACAAGCAGGACCCGGTCAAAATCCGCGAAGCCTTCCGCACATTCGTCAAGGAACGTCTGCCAGCCGATTGTTCGGTCGAGTTCCATCCGCATGGCGGCTCGCCAGCCATCCAGCTACCTTATGATTCACCGCTTGTTTCCAAGGCCAAGAATGCGCTTTCCGACGAATGGCCGAAGCCAGCCGTGTTGATCGCCATGGGCGGCTCGATCCCGATTGTCGGCGACTTCGACAAGTTCCTCGGCATGGAATCGCTGCTCGTGGGCTTTGGCCTCGAAGATGACCGCATCCATTCGCCCAATGAAAAATACGAGCTGAACTCCTTCCACAAGGGACAACGCTCTTGGGCACGTATTATGGCGGCTATCGCCGCGAAGTAAGGATAACTGAATGACTATCCGTTTTCACAAGAACGATCTGCCGAACCTCGACAACTATCAGGTCGATGCGGTCGCCATCGACACCGAAACGCTGGGCCTGAACCCGCATCGTGACCGGCTTTGCGTGGTGCAAATTTCGCCTGGTGACGGCACGGCAGACGTGATTCAGATTGAAGCCGGTCAGAAGAAGGCCCCCAATCTGGTCAAGCTTCTGAAGGATCGCTCGATCACCAAGATCTTTCATTTTGGCCGCTTCGATCTGGCCGTGCTGGCGCAGGCTTTCGGCACCATGCCGCAACCTGTGTTCTGCACCAAGATCGCATCGAAGCTGACCCGTACCTATACGGACCGCCATGGCCTGAAAGAGCTTTGCAACGAGCTTCTCGACGTTTCGATTTCCAAGCAGCAGCAATCATCGGACTGGGCAGCGGAAACACTGTCAGCTGCGCAGCTCGAATATGCGGCTTCCGACGTGCTCTATCTGCATCGTCTGAAAGCCGTGCTCGAACAGCGGCTGGAACGCGATGGCCGTGCGAAACAGGCCGAAGCCTGCTTCAAGTTCCTGCCAACGCGCTCGGAACTCGATCTGATGGGCTGGCCCGAGGACGACATTTTCGCCCATTCGTGATGAGATCAAACGGCGGCGGTAGCCGCCGTTTTCTTTTGCGGCGCCTGATCGATATAGGCCCAGCCGGGACGGCGGAACAGAAACTGTCCGTAACCGCTCCACTGGATACAGCCATAAAGAATGACCGGACCGATGACGCCGCTGGCTGTCGTCAGGAGCGAGACTGTACCGATATCGCCAATGCCGAGTTTCAGCAGCGCTGTGCGGGCAATGGCCATCGGCAGGAAGAAAGCCAGATAGACGACAATCGAATGCGCACCGAGCCAGCTCAAGCCTCGATGCAGCCAGTTTCTGGCCGACAGCAGGCTGAGGAGCGAAGATATGGAAATGATTGCCAGCGCACCCACCAGACCCAGGAGAAGTGAAACGACCGGCAGATCGCTGATTGCGCCCCGCCCATCCAGAAGGTCGCTTGCGGGTGATATCAGCGCGGCAAGGCTTTCCGGCACTGGCATGAAGACGAGCTTGTATTCGATCAAGCCCCAGACCAGCAGTCCGGCAACACCGATGAGCGGGCGCTGTCGAAGCCAGTCCGCAGCCCGGAAGATGGCGGGAGCAAAAGCATAGCCCGCATAGAAATAGACGAAACGGGAGCAGAATTCGTCGACCATAATCCAACCCGTATGGATCGGCAGGATTTCGAGAAATGCCAGCGCCGTAAAGGTCACGCCTACCGGCACGTGCTTCAAAAGCCGCGTCGCGATGAAGAAAACAGGCAGGATATAGATGAACCAGAGCGTTCCGAACGGTTCGATGAAAGCCATCAGATAGGCGTTCACCACACCGGAAACTCCGGCTTCGCTGGCAATGCCCGGCGCCTTGAACGCAAACTGGATCGTCAGCCACAGAATATAGAAATAGAGAAAATGCACGACCTTGCGGTCAAGATAACGCCGCCATGGCCGGTCGATCACAAGACTGAGAAACAAGCCTGATATCATGAAGAAATCCGGCATACGGAAGGGTTTGGCAAAGGCGACCACATAGTGCATCCAGCCCTGGGCACCGGCTGCTTTCTCCACGCCCAGCGTCGAATGCATCATGACCACGAAGATGATGCAGATACCCTTGGCAATATCGACCCAGTCGACCCGCCCATTCATGCCCTTCGTGTCATGCATTTCCGTTTCCCCCGCAAGTTCTGTCGCTTTCTATAACGCGACAACGGCGGAATTACATCCGGTATAACTTGCGTGTGCCTGCGCCATATTGCGCCTGACGACGTCAAGACTCCTCACAGGGTGCTCACGCTAACGTGTACCGCTCTGGCGACATTCCCCTTGATGTGTCTCGTTTGCTACAGACTTTTGACAGCAATCGCTTATATTAGGGACAAATATTGGTTCTGAGACTTTCCTTCAGGAGGTTTATCATGAAGCTCAAGGCCCTTCTTCTTGCATCGACTGTCGCCCTTGTGGCCGCTACAGGCGCAAAGGCTGCTGACGCTGTCATCGAGCAGGAACCAGTTCCGGTTGTGGTTGCACCAACCTTTACCTGGAGCGGTGCTTACATCGGTGGCCAGATCGGCTACGGCTGGGGCAAGTCCGATTTCAGCGGCGACGTCTATAGCTTTGGCAACGTCAAGCCGGATGGCTTCCTCGGCGGCATCTATGCCGGTTACAACTTCGATCTCGGCAACAGCATCGTTCTCGGTATCGACGGCGACGTGACCTACAATGATGTTTCCAAGGACATCGATGTCTACAGCGGCGACCTCGCAGTTGGCGATTTCGAAACCAAGCTTCGCTGGTCCGGTGCCGTTCGCGCACGTGTCGGTTATGCGGTTGATCGCTTCATGCCCTACCTCGCCGGTGGTGTTGCATTCGGCAACATCAAAAACAGCGGCAGCATTGACGGTATCGGCAGCTTCTCCGAAAGCAAGACGCTTACCGGCTGGACTGCAGGCGCCGGCGTTGACTATGCCGCAACCGACAACCTGATCGTTCGCCTCGAATATCGCTACACCGACTATGGCGATAAGGACATTGAGTTTGGCGGCCTGAATGTCAATCAGGACTTCAAGACCAACGAAGTTCGCCTCGGCGTCGCATACAAGTTCTAATTCTGGTTGAAAACATATCTGAAAAGGCTCCGCATCGCGGGGCCTTTTTTTTCGTTGGCATAGGCCTGAATTTATTTGGATAAAATTTATTGATAACTAAAATACATAGAACGAAAAACATTCGGAGTTTGCTTTTTAGTAAAGCAAAAATTGAATAATAACAAATTGTATATTAATTTATCTCTAAACTATATTTATGTTGCCATAATTCTACATACATCATGACATAGAAATACTATTTAAAAATCCATATCGAACATATTTTATAGGAGTTTTCGATGAAGTTCAGAGTTCTACTTGGTGCTTCCCTGCTCGCAGTCGTCGCCAGCACCGGTGCTTATGCAGCCGACGCAATCGTTTCGCAGGAACCTGCCCCAATGGCAGCTCCCGCCTTCTCATGGGGCGGCGCTTATATCGGTGGTGAAATTGGCTGGGGCTGGGGCCGCGCCAAGCTTGACGACAAGTCCACGGATCAGTCCAACGAGTTCAAGCCGAACGGCTTCATCGGTGGCGTCTATGCTGGCTATAACTTCGACATGGGCAACAATGTCATTCTCGGCGTTGACGGCAACTTCGACTACAACGACCTGAAGAAGTCGCACGACTATATTTCGAACAGCAACGCTGTTCAGACTTCAGCTGAAACGAAGCTGCAGTGGTCGGGCGCTGTTCGCGCACGCGCTGGTTATGCCGTTGACCGCTTCATGCCCTACATCGCCGGTGGCGTTGCTTTCGGCGGCGTGAAGAACTCGCTCAATGTCGGCGGCAGCGACTATAACAACGACAAGACCCTGACCGGCTGGACTGTTGGTACCGGCGTTGACTACGCTGCGACCGACAATGTCCTTCTGCGCCTCGAATATCGCTATACCGATTTCGGCAACAAGGATTTCGACCTTGGCAACACCGCGACACGCGGTTCGTTCAAGACCAACGATATCCGCCTCGGTGTTGCTTACAAGTTCTAATACCAAACTCGATGAGTTTGACTCATCGCGTTTTGGTTAAGCCTGTGCGGCGATTGAGCATTTTCAGGGCATGATGCGTTAGCATTTCGTCGCCCTGGGATAAGCACATAATCGGGCCTATAACTGAGAAAAGGCTCCGCCCCCGCGGAGCCTTTTTTGTGTGTGAACGATTTACGTCCCTTTAAACTGCCGCATTTACCCTGCACCGGATTAGGCCCTTATTTGCTTTTGCGGCACAAAATCCCGTAAAGCACGCAGACATTATTCAGAATGACCGGTCCACATCACGATTGGACCGGCAAACGGGTGGGCGGATCCAGGCTGACATGACATCGCGTGACGATAAAAACCGGCGCATCGAACCTTCCTTCGGTGGCGAAGAGAAAAAAGATGACGAGGTTTTTCGCGTCGACGAGGAGGATCGCATGGCACGCTCACAGCAGCGCCGACGCAGGCAATCAGAAGAACCGGAACCACGCGCTTCACGACGTGGCAAGAAGAAGCCGCGTGGCTTTTTCGGCTTTCTGCGCCGCTCGATCTACTGGTGCCTCGTACTTGGCCTCTGGGGCGGTATCGCCTTTGCAGGCATGCTGGTCTATTTCGCAGCCAAGATGCCGCCGACGACGGATTGGGCCATTCCTGATCGTCCACCGAATGTGCGTATCGTTGACGTCAACGGAAACCTGATCGCCAATCGCGGGACTACCGGCGGCGAGGCCGTGGGCTTGCATGAAATGTCGCCCTTTATCCCGAAGGCCGTCATCGCTATCGAGGATCGCCGCTTCTATTCGCATTTCGGCATTGACCCCATCGGCCTTGCCCGCGCGGTAGTAACCAACGTTGTTTCGGGCCGCGCTGTTCAGGGCGGATCAACGCTGACCCAGCAGCTTGCCAAGAACCTGTTTCTTTCTCCCGACCGCACGCTTGAGCGTAAAGTGCAGGAAGTCATGCTCGCGCTCTGGCTTGAGCACAAATACACCAAGGACCAGATTCTCGAGATGTATCTGAACCGGGTCTATCTCGGTTCCGGTGCTTTCGGTGTTGATGCGGCCTCCCGGCGTTATTTCAGCAAGCCCGCCAAGGATGTGAACCTGATGGAAGCGGCAACCCTTGCCGGTCTTCTGAAGGCACCGTCTCGTCTGTCACCTGCCCGTGATCCGGAAGCCGCCGCTGCACGTGCCAAGCTGGTGCTGGGTGCCATGCGCGAGGAAGGCATGATCGACGACAGCCAGATGGCCATCGCCGAAAGCGAACCGATGACGCGTGCGCCATCCTACTGGCAGGGCTCGGAAAACTATGTTGCTGACAAGGTTGTGGCGGAACTACCCGAGCTGATCGGTGAAGCGAAGGAAGACATCACCGTCCAGACCACCATCGATCTGAACCTGCAGCGCGCAGGCGAAGAGGCGATCAAGGACCAGATTTCCCAGAGCGGTACAAAGATGAACGCCAGTCAGGGCGCGCTCGTTTCCATTGACAGTACCGGCGCAGTTCGCGCCATGGTCGGCGGCGTCGATTATGCCACAAGCCAGTTCGACCGTGTCACCGATGCTCACCGCCAACCTGCATCATCCTTCAAGCCCTTCGTCTATCTGACAGCGCTCGAACAGGGGCGGACACCGGACTCGGTACGCAACGATGCTCCGGTTCGTATCGGCAAATGGACGCCGAGCAACGATAACGGCAAATATATGGGACAGGTGACGCTGGCTACCGCCCTTTCTCATTCACTGAACTCCGTTGCGGCGCAGCTCGTGATGGAAGTCGGCCCGCAGACCGTGATCGACACGGCCCATCGGCTTGGCGTTCAGTCCAAACTCGAAGCCAATGCCTCGCTGGCACTCGGCACGTCGGAAGTGACCCTGTTGGAACTGACCGATGCCTATGTGCCCTTTGCCAATGGCGGCTATCGCGCGCCGGTCTATTTCATCACCAAGGTGACGGATTCCGACGGCAAGGTTCTTTATCAGAAGGAAGATGGCGTTGGCCCGCGTGTCATCGATGAACGCAATGTCGGCATGATGAACGCCATGCTGCGGCGCACGGTGGAAGACGGGACGGCAAAGCGCGCCGCCTTCGGCTGGCCCGCAGCAGGCAAGACCGGCACCAGCCAGAATTTCCGCGATGCGTGGTTTGTCGGCTATACGGCCAACCTCACAACCGGTGTATGGTTCGGCAATGATGACGGCAAGGGCATGAAGCGCGTGTTCGGTTCGACCCTACCGGTCGCCGCTTGGAAAAACTTCATGAAGGAAGCACATAAGGGCGTGCCGATTGCCGAGCTTCCCGGCCATTACGATATCCAGAACGTCGTTCCCGGTGGCAGCGACGGCATCGATCCGAATGCGCCTTACGATCCCGGCATGATGCCGCAGGATTCCTATGGCAATCAGCCGATGGCGGCTAATGGTGATGACGGCTACTGGCCACCTGCTCCGGATTCCGCTGCCCGCAGCGGTATCCAGCAGTCGAATGAGACGGGCCGCCCACTCGCCGAACAGCCCGGCGCTGCGACTTACCCGGCCAATGCCAATGACAATTACCGCCCGATGCCGCCAGGCGACGTGGGCGGCGGGCAGCCGCAGCAGCCAGGAAAATCAACGACATTGCTCGATATCATCATGGGTAATTCACAGTAACATCAATAGAGGCCGCCACTGGCGGTCTTTACTCGCGATCAAGTGAAGCAGCTTCAATACAAGCTTGTTCGAGCGCGTTTCGATCTGATTAAGTCAGATCAACGCTCTCACTATTTCCGCTAACACGCACAGTTTCCGAAAACCGTTTCACACTTTTCGTGATGCGCTTTAATTCCCCTCGAAATCTTGAGCGGCTTGGTCTATTCAAGATTGGAGAGCGAGGTTTCCATGTCCCAAGTCACCAAAACAGACGTTGCCGGTTCCGATACTCCCAAGGCGGATACCGAACGTAAAACTCTGGTCCTGACCGGTGCCAGCCGTGGCATCGGCCATGCGACGGTGAAGCGTTTTTCGCGGGCCGGGTGGCGCGTCATCACCTGCTCGCGACAGGATTTTTCCGACAATTGCCCCTGGCCTGCCGGTCCGGAAGATCACATCAAGGTCGACCTCGCCGATCAGGAAGATGTCGGCAAGGCAATCGCTGAAATCCGCCGCCGTCTCGAAGCCGATGGCAGCAAGCTTCATGCACTAGTCAACAATGCAGGTATTTCGCCGAAGGCGGAGGGCGGACGCCGCATGAATTCCATCGAAACGCCCATGGCGGTCTGGCGCGATGTATTTCAGGTCAACTTCCTTGCCTCGATCATGCTGGCACGTGGCCTGTTCAAGGAACTCGAGGCTGCACATGGCTCGGTGGTCAATGTGACCTCGATCGCGGGTAGCCGCGTGCACCCATTTGCCGGAACCGCCTATGCTACATCGAAGGCCGCACTTGCTGCCCTGACCCGCGAAATGGCCTCCGACTTCGGCCCTTACGGTATCCGCGTCAATGCCATTGCACCGGGAGAAATCGATACGGCGATCCTTTCACCGGGAACCGACAAGCTAGTGGAACAGCTTCCGATGCGCCGCCTCGGCAAGACATCGGAAGTGGCGGAAACCATCTACTTCCTCTGCTCCGAGGCCTCATCCTATGTGACGGGTTCGGAAATTCATATCAATGGCGGCCAGCACGTCTGACATCTTAACAAAGCGCGGAGATTGAAATTCTTCGCGCTTTTGTGCTTATGTCTGTTTCAATCGATTTAACAACAGAGTTGTGCCTTCATGATCCTTTGCTGCGGTGAATCCCTGATCGACATGCTGCCACGCGAAACCGCAGCGGGAGAGACCGCATTCCAGCCTTTCGCGGGTGGCTCCGTCTTCAACACGGCCATCGCACTTGGACGCCTTGAGGTCCCAACCGGTTTCTTTTCAGGCATTTCCTCCGATTTTTTCGGCGAGGTGCTGCGCGATAATCTGGCGCGATCCAATGTCGATTATTCTTTTGCCGCAATCTCGGACCGCCCGACGACACTGGCTTTCGTGCGTCTGGTCGATGGGCAGGCGCGTTACGCCTTCTATGATGAAAATACTGCTGGCCGCATGCTGGCCGAGAGCGACATGCCCTATGTCGATGATGCCATCGACGCCATGCTGTTCGGCTGCATCAGCCTGATTTCCGAACCGTGCGGCAGCGTCTATGAAGCGCTGATGACGCGTGAGGCACCAAGGCGGGTCATGTTCCTCGACCCGAATATCCGTGCTGGCTTCATCACCGACCGCGAAAAACATCTGGCGCGCATGAAGCGCATGATCGCGCTCGCCGATATCGTGAAGCTCTCCGATGAAGATCTCGCCTGGTTTGGCGAAAAGGGCAGCCACGACGAAATCGCAGCCGAATGGCTGAAGCTCGGACCGAAACTGGTGGTCATCACCAAGGGCGCGCATGGCGCTGACGCCTATACGACCAAGGCAACCGTGCGCGTGCCGGGTGTGAAAGTGGACGTGATTGACACCGTTGGCGCGGGCGACACGGTCAATGCGGGCATTCTCGCCAGCCTTCACAATCAGGGCCTTCTCGACAAGGACGCGCTTGCCGGACTGACTGAAGACCAGATTCATTCCGCCGTCGCGCTCGGGGTCCGGGCTGCTGCCGTCACCGTCTCGCGTGCAGGTGCAAACCCGCCATGGGCGCATGAGATGAAGGATTGACGCAAGGCAAAGCCGTGACATGATGCGTCCGGCCTGCGTCGACCTTTTCCGACAAGGTCCGAACAGGAGTCCAGAACATCATGAGCATCGAATTTCTGCTGACATCCTTCATCATCGTTGCATCGCCTGGTACTGGCGTGCTGGTAACGCTTGCGGCAGGGCTGTCCCGTGGCGCACGGGCCTCAGTCATTGCCGCGCTCGGCTGCACGCTCGGCATCGTGCCGCATATGCTGGCTGCCGTGACAGGGCTGGCGGCTCTGCTCCATACCAGCGCACTTGCTTTCGAGGTCATCAAATATGCAGGCGTTGCCTATCTGCTCTATATGGCGTGGATGACGCTCAAGGAGCATGGCACACTGAAGATCGAAACCAACGACGCGCCGCGTTCGGACCGTGAGGTCATCTGGTCGGCGATCCTCGTCAATCTGCTGAACCCCAAACTGTCGATATTCTTCTTTGCCTTCCTGCCGCAGTTCGTAAATACGCAGCAGGGCGGGACGGTTGCCCGTATGGTGGAACTGTCTCTCGTCTTCATGGCGATGACATTCGTGGTGTTTGCGTTCTACGGTGTGTTCGCAGCCGCCGTCCGTAACCAGATCATCTCGCGCCCCGCTGTGCTTGCATGGATGCGCCGCAGCTTTGCTGCCGCCTTCGTCGCGCTCGGGGCAAAACTCGCACTGACCGAACGATAGACCATGGCCCAGAATATTTATGATCGCGACGAATTCTTCGCCGCTTACAGCCAGTTGCCACGTTCCGTGCATGGGCTGGAAGGCGCGCCTGAATGGCCACTTGTCCGTTCACTTTTGCCCGATCTGACCGGCCGTGACGTTGCCGATCTCGGTTGCGGTTTCGGCTGGTTTTGCCGCTTTGCTCGCGAACAGGGAGCTGCCTCCCTCACCGGCTACGACCTTTCAGAAAACATGCTCGAACGCGCACGCCGCGACACACAGGATGACGCCATTCGCTACATTCAGGCCGACAT
This sequence comes from Brucella sp. GW823-FHT04E01, assembly GCF_058796175.1. Classification (NCBI taxonomy): domain Bacteria; kingdom Pseudomonadati; phylum Pseudomonadota; class Alphaproteobacteria; order Hyphomicrobiales; family Brucellaceae; genus Brucella; species Brucella sp. GW823-FHT04E01. Next base: position 484,804 of record NZ_JBXAIK010000004.1, read on the forward strand.
GGAAAGGCTGGAACTTCCAGAAGCAAGCTTCGATCTCGTCTACAGTTCTTTGGCCTTTCACTATATCCGCGACTTCCCGCGTCTTTTGAAAGCGATCCATGCAGCTTTGCGGCCAGAAGGTCGCTTTGTTTTCACGATTGAGCATCCGATCTTCATGGCGCCGCTTACGCCGGGCTGGATCGAGGAAGGCAACGGCCAGAAGCGCTGGCCGGTCTATCATTATGCAGTGGAAGGTGAGAGGCGGACCGATTGGCTGGCAGAGGGTGTCATCAAATATCACCGCCGCCTCAGCACCTCCGTTAATGCGCTGATTGAGGCCGGATTTGCCATCAACCGGCTGGAGGAATGGCATCCGTCGCCAGAGCAGATCGCGGCATGGCCAGCACTGTCGGAGGAGATGGAACGACCTATGCTGTTGATAGTTTCCGCTAGCCGACAGACTGCTTGACCAGCCACATTTCACGCCTTTTATAGGGGTGGGCGGGACACGAATCAGACTGGCGAGGAGAAACCATGGACGTGTTGCGCATTGCTGCCTTTTCGCAAGGCAATCAGGGCGGCAATCCCGCTGGAGTGTTGATCGCCGATCGCCTCCCCTCCCCGCAAGATATGCAGAAAATCGCAAAGGATGTGGGCTTTTCCGAAACCGCCTTTGCTGCGCCGGAGGACGATAGCTGGCGCGTTCGCTATTTTGCGCCGGAAATGGAAGTGCCGTTCTGCGGTCACGCTACCATTGCTCTCGGCGCTGCGTTGGCCATGCGCATGGGCGATGGACGTTTCGCACTCAAGCTCAACAATGGCGATATCAGCGTCGAAGGCCGCAAGGAAGGCGAGCTGTTTGCGGCCAGCCTGCAATCGCCACCGACGCGCCAGCGTGCCGCCAATGATGCGGAAGTGGAACAGGCGCTGGCACTGTTCAGTTTCGAACAGGATGATCTGGCACCCGGTCCGGCACCGGCCCTGATCCATGCCGGGGCGGACCATATCGTGCTTCCGCTTCGTTCACGCGAAAAGCTGGCTTCGATGCATTACGACATGACGCGCGGGCGCATCCTGATGAAGCGGCAAGGCTGGACGACGATCCTGCTCATCTATTCCGAGACGCCGAAGCGCTTCCACAGCCGCAACCCGTTTGCCTCCGGCGGAGTTTATGAAGACCCGGCGACTGGCGCGGCCACGGCGGCCTTTGCCGCCTATCTGCGTGATAGCGGCTGGCCGCATGGCGGCGAGATCGAAGTCTTTCAGGGCGAGGATATGGGCAGTCCGTCACATCTGCGCGCCCAGATCGGCAATGAGCGCGGCGGCTCTATCCGCGTTTCCGGCACCGCACGGTTGATGCAATAGAGCGCATCCCGAAAAGTGTGAAACGGTTTTCGGATAAGATGCGCGTCAAAACAAAAGATTAGGGCGCCGATCTGATCCAGTCAGATCGAAACGCGCTTTAATCGCTCGTTGCAGCTCGTCACACGCGGACGAGCTGCTCCACCCGCTCCTCATTTCCGAAGAACTTGAGATAACGAGCCACTTCCTTGGGATCGCCGGTCGCCTTTTGCGGATTGTCGGAAAGCTTGACCGCCGGATGGCCGTTGGCATCCGTCACCTTGCAGACCAGCGAGATGGCATTCAGCCCTTCGATTTCCTTCGGAGCGCAACCTGCAAAATCATTGGTGAGGTTGGTGCCCCAGCCGAAGCTCATACGCACACGCCCTTCGAAGTGACGGTAAGTCTCCTCGATCGTATCCACATCGAGCGCGTCGGAAAAGATCAGCAGCTTTTCGCGCGGGTCCTTGCCGCGTGACTTCCACCACTCGATGATGCGCTCGCCGCCTTCGATGGGCGGGGCACTGTCGGGGCGAAAGCCGGTCCAGTCGGCAACCCAGTCCGGCGCATTACGCAGGAAGGCAGCCGTGCCGAAAGCATCGGGCAGAACGATCAGAAGATTGCCGCCATAGTAACGGTTCCAGTCCTGCAGCACGCGATAGGGGGCTGAGCGCAGTTCCTCGTCATTCTTGGCAAGAGCTGCCAGCACCATCGGCAATTCATGCGCATTGGTGCCAAGTGCTTCAAGATCGGTATCCATGGCCAGAAGCACATTGCTGGTGCCGGTGAAGGCATCGCCAATGCCTTCCTTCAGCGCTTCGACGCACCAGCGCTGCCACAGGAAGGAATGGCGGCGGCGCGTGCCGAAGTCGGAAATCTTCAGCCCCGGCAGCTGGCGCAGACGTTCAACCTTGCTCCACATCTTCGCCTTGGCGCGCGCATAAAGCACGTCGAGCGAAAACGGTCCGAGGTTCTTCATCGCCGCGCGCGAACGCAGCTCGTTGATGATGGCAAGTGCGGGAATTTCCCACATGGTCGTGTGCGACCACGGTCCATGGAAATGCAGCTCGTACTGGCCGTCCTTGCGGCGCAGATCATATTCCGGAAGCTGGAAATCGTGCAGCCAGTTCAGGAACTCGGGCTGGAAAATCTGCTTGCGGCCATAGAAACTGTTACCCGCCAGCCAGATCATTTCCTTCTTGGAGAAACGCAGCGTGCGGGCATGGTCGAGCTGCGCACGCAATTCGCCCTCATCGATTTCGTCGGCAAGGCGCACAGAAGTCGTGCGATTGATGAGCGAGAAGGTTGCATCCACCTTGGGGTAAAGGCCCCAAATCATCTGCAGCATCAGAAGCTTGTAGAAGTCCGTATCCAGAAGGCTGCGGACGATGGGATCGAGCTTCCATGCGTGATTGTAGACGCGGCGCGCAATATCAGTCTTGGCCATGACGGCCTCCAGAAAAAGCATGTTTCCGATAGCACAAACATCCGGCTTTACTTCGCCGAGTCGTGCAAAAGGCGGGTTTTCACCCGCCTTTTTAATCGGTTCACTTCTGTTTGGGAAGCTCTACGACGATTTCGTGTTCTCCGTCCGGCTTGATCGGCACACCCTCTTCCGGCTTGCCGACCTTGCGACCGTTGAGCTTCACCACCTTGTCCTTGGCACTGGGGGCACCTACCACGACCTTCACGCGATAGAGCGCTTCGCCAAAGCGGAGCTCGGCTTCATAGCCATCCCATTCCGGCGGCAAGGCCGGGTCGAGATGCAGGCGGTCGCCGTGTTTTGTAACGCCAAGGATACCCTCCGTCGCAACGCGGTAGAACCAGCCGGCGGAACCGGTGTACCAGGTCCAGCCACCCTGCCCGCGACGCGGCTCGACAGAATAGATGTCGGCTGCAATCACATAAGGCTCGACGCGGTAGATATCCGGGTTGCGACCATGACTGACCGGGCTGATGAGCGAGAACAGACGCCATGCTTCAGCCGTCTTGCCCATGCGGGCGAGCGCCAGAATGGCCCAGGTCGCACCGTGGGTGTACTGGCCGCCATTCTCACGAACGCCCGGTGGATACCCCTTGATGTAGCCCGGCTCCTGAATGGTCCTGTCGAAAGGCGGCGTGAAGAGACGCAGCAATTCGCCTTCGTCATCCAGCAGGTACTTTTCGAGCGAAGCCATCGCCTGTTCGGCGCGCTTCGGATCGGCAACGCCGGAAAGCACGCTCCACGACTGTGCGATGGCATCGATCTGGCATTCGTCACTGTCCTTCGAGCCAAGCGGTGCGCCGTTGTCGTAGAAACCACGGCGATACCACTGGCCATCCCAACCATCGCGGTCGAGCGCTTCGGTCAGGCTTTCCAGATGTGCTTTCCAGATATCGACGCGCTTCTTGTCCTTGCGCCCTTCGGCAATCGGGATGAATTTACCGAGCGTATAGGCGAGGAACCAGCCAAGCCAAACGCTCTCGCCCTCTCCCTTCACGCCGACGAGATTCATGCCGTCGTTCCAGTCGCCGCCGAGGATCAGCGGCAGACCGTGCTTGCCGGTTCGCTCGACAGCAAGGTCGAGCGCCAAGGCGCAATGCTCATAAAGGCTTGCCGTCTGTTCGGAGATTTCCGGCTGATAGAAGGCATCGTGTTCGCCCTCCTCCAGCTTGCGCCCTTCGAGGAACGGCAGCTTTTCATCGAGGATCGAGCGGTCGCCCGTCGTCTCGACATAAAGCGAAGCGCCATAGCCGAGCCAGACAACATCGTCCGAGATCAGCGTGCGGACGCCCGCCCCGGTCGCTGGCAGCCACCAATGCTGGACATCGCCTTCCGGGAACTGGCGTGATGCCGCATTGAGTATCTGCGCGCGGGCAAGCGTCGGATCAATCAGAAGCAGCGACAGCGTGTCCTGCAACTGATCACGGAAGCCGAACGCACCACTTGCCTGATAGAAGGCAGCGCGGGCCCATATACGGCAGGCAATCGCCTGATAGGGCAGCCAGCCATTGACCAGAAGGTCGAAAGCAGGGTCTGGCGTTTTCACCTGAACGCGGTCGAACAGGCCTTCCCACTGCTGTCTGGCAGCAGCAAGCTTGTCACCGAACGACACCTTGCGGGTTTCGGCGATCAGCGCCTTCGCCTGTCTCTGATCGGCGGCATTGCCGAGCAGGAAGACGATCTCGCGTGCTTCACCCGGCCCCACTTCGATATCAAGAGCGAGCGCCGCACATGGATCGCGGCCTGCTTCGACCGTACCCGAAAGCGCCTTGCCAGCCAGCACGACTTCCGGCTTGTCCACCGAACCGGTGGTGCCGATGAACTCGCTGCGGTCGGCAGTGACGGATTGCGGCTTTTCGGTTGCCGCAAAGAAAGCAATCTGCCCGGACTTGTCCGGATGATACGGATTGCCTGCAAAGAGTGCGCCCAATTCCTCGTCCTGCGAAGGTACAATGAAAGGCACGTTCTTGGAGCGGGCATTGCCCAGCACCCATTCCACATAGCCATAGACGCGCAGCTTGCGCTTGGAACGCCCGTTATTGGTGACGGTCAGACGAGACAGGCGCACCGGCTTGTCCGCATCCACGATGTGGGTGAGGTCGAGTGCCAATTCGCCATGCTGTGCCCCGAAGCTCGAATAGCCGTGGCCATGACGCGCTTCATAGGTCACGGCCTCATCGCGCAGCACGCTTGCCGTTGGCGCAAAGGTGCGGCCCGTTTCACGGTCGAGGACATAGATCGCCTCGCCCGGACGGTTCGTGACCGGATCGTTCGCCCATGGGGTGAGCTGATAATCGCGGCTGTTGCCTGCCCAGGTGAAGGCCGAACCTTCCGCCGAGACATGGAAGCCGAAATTCGGATTGGCGATCACATTGATCCACGGATGCGGCGTGTTGGCGCGGTTGTTGACGCGCACTACATAGCTGCCGTCCTCGGCAAAGCCACCATAACCATTCCAGAAACGAAGATCGTCCCCGGACGGCGCAGGACGGTTTACTACAGGCTTGACCACAGGACGGCGTTCTTCCGTCCCGCGTTCAATGGCGACAGGCGCAAGCCCCGCAGCACCCAGCCCCTGAGCCGAAGCCTGACCGCCAATGGCAGTCTTGGCATCGCGCGCCGCCAGATCGACGGTGATTTCCTCGCTGCGACGAAGCTGCTCGGCCAGCGAGCCGTTCTGCGCATGCATGACGATGCGCGCCGAGGCGAGCAGCGTGTTGTAGCTTTCGTCGCTCATCTGGTCGCGGCGCACCGCGAAGATGTGCGGCTGACCGCCACCACGGGCGCGGAAACCTTCCACGATCCAGTCGATGGCGCGCTGTGTGTCCTGCGCATAGGAGAAGGCACGCTCGTTGACCGCCACGACATCGACGGTTAGGCCCTTCGAGCGCCAGTATTCCTGCGCGCGCAGCACACCACGCAACACGTCGAGATCAGCTTCGTTGTCGATACGCAATGCGAAAATCGGATAGTCGCCGGATATCGACATCGGCCACAGGTCGGACTGCTTGCCGAGGCCGCTGGCGATGGTTTCCGGCGGCTGGCGCAATGTCCGCTCCGGATAGAGCAGATAGGCGGCCACCTTCTGATAGTCGGCAGCTTCGGCAGGCTTGATGCCGATATGGTAGAGCTGCACCTGCGAGCTGGTCCATGACAGCGAATATTCGCGGGCGAAGGTTTCCGGATGCCGATGCAGCGCCACGGCGTGTTCTACCGCATCGCGGCTGCCGCCTGCGAAGGTCCAGAAAACGAGGCTCACCTTTTTATGCGCCGGAACGCGGACACGTGTACGCACCGAAGCGATCGGGTCGAGCACGCAACCCTGGCTGCCGTTGAACTTGGCACCCTGATCGAAGGCAGCCGCATCGCGCAAGCTGCGGCCACGACCGACAAAGGCACGGCGGTCGGTTTCGACTTCCGTTTCGCGGATCGAGCCGGAAAGATCGGTCACGAAATGCGCGACGTGGATATCCGGATCGGATGGCGCGCGCTTGCGGCGCTTGGCATAGATGGTCGAACCGTTATCGGAGATTTCGGTCTCTACGAACATCTTGGCAAAGGCCGGATGGGCGGCATCGCTGTCGCTGTCGGTCAGCACCAGTTCCGCATAGGAGGTGACCTCGATCATACGGTCGCGGGCGGACGTGTTGATGATGTCGAGCCTGCGGCCTTCGCCGTCCGATTCCGACGACACGATCACTTCCATAACGGTCTTGATGTCACCGGCGGTCTTGTAGAATTCCGCCTTGTCTTCGGTGAAGACCGTTTTGGTTTCCTCTTCCGGGTTGCGGACCGGTTCGCCGGTTGCCGACCACCAGTATCCGCTTTCCATGTCGCGCAGGAACAGGAACGTGCCCTGAAGGTCTTCCGACGCATCGGCGTGGAAGCGGGTAATGTCCCAATTGTGCCAGCGGCTGTAGCCTGAACCGTTTGCTGTCACCATCAGCGCATATTGTCCGTTCGACATCATATGCGTGGTGCGCGGCGCCTTGAACGGCTTGTCGACAATCCGCATCGGCGCATCGTCGAAGCCACCCGAATCCACGCGCATCGGATTTTCCGTCTTGGCGTAGATCATCGGGATTTCGCGCGGTGCCTTTTCCTGCAGGAGCAGTTCGGCGGCCTCGATCACCGGATCGGAGTGGAAACGCTCGCGCATCCGGCCTTCAAAGATCACGTTGTTGACCGCGATGATCGCCATGCCGTGGTGATGGGCGTAGTAGTTCTTCACCACAGCACAGAGTTCGCCTTCGCGAACACGTGACGGCGTGAAGTCCACCGAATCATGGAAGCCATAGCGTCCGAGCGCGCCGAGCTTGGCAAGGCGCTTCAGGTTCGCGACAGCGGCAGCAGGCTGATACTGCGCGGCGAGCAGGCTCGCATAGGGCGCGATGACCGCATTACGCGACAGGCCACGCTGCAGACCGAGATTGGGCACACCGAAATTGGAATACTGGTAGTTCATATGCGCGTCTCGCGCATTGAACGCCGCTTCCGAAATACCCCATGGCAGACCGCGCGAGGTCGCATAATCGATCTGGCGCTGCACCACGAGCTTGTTGGTCTGGTCAAGCAGCGAACCAAGCGGCTCGGACATGACCAGCGGCGGCATCAGATATTCGAACATCGAGCCGGACCAGGAGAGCAGAGCGCCCTTCCAGCCCACCGGCACCAGAAGACGGCCAAGCTTGAACCAATGTTCGACCGGAACGTCGCCCTTGGCGATGGCGAACAGGCTCGCCAGACGCGCTTCGGACGCCAGAAGATCGTAGCAGCTTTCGTCCAGTTCGTTTTCCTGCACACGGAAACCGATGGAGAGAAGGCGGCGTTCCTTCCGTTCGAGGAAACCGAACTGCATATCGAATGCGAGCTGGCGCGAACGGGTAGCAAGATAGCGCAAACGCTCACGCAGCGCGTCCGTATCGTGCTCGCCGATGGAATCCTCAGTATGCGCCTTGCAGGTATCGACGAGAATGCGCGCCCATTCCACGGCTTCAGCGCTTGCCGGGGTTTCGATTTCGCCATCGAGTTCGTCCATCAGGCGAACGATGTCGGTTGCAAACAGCGACAGGTTGATGGTGCGGAAGGAGGCCGTTTCCGGCTCATCCTTGATGGAAATCACGGCGCGGCGGAAATTGGCAATCCGCTCTTCCAGACGGCGGCGCAGCGGACGCAGAATCCGGCGATCATCCGGGATTCTCGCGATTGTCTCTTCAAGGATGTCGTTGACATCAAGGATACCGTCGAGGTCGCCCTGCATGTAGACGGATGGTGCTTCCGCCCATTCTTCCAGCGCCGACGACAGCGTGACCAGATGCCCGGCAAGATTGCCGCTATCCACCGCAGAGACATAAAGCGGGCGCATCGGCGTCAGCGTGTTGGTCTCGTACCAGTTGTAGAGATGGCCCTGATACTTCTCCATCTTCTCAAGCGTATCGACAGTGGCTTGAACGCGGTCCAGCGTTTCACCGAAGCCGATCCAGCCGAAATCGCGCGCGGCGACGACGGACAGGAGATAGACGCCGATATTGGTCGGCGACGTGCGCTGCGCGACAATCGGCGCCGGATCTTCCTGGAAGTTGTCCGGCGGCAGATGGTGGTTTTCCTCGTTTGCGAACTCGGCGAAATAACGCCAGGTCCGGCGTGCATAGCGGCGCAGGTCCGACTTGTCGGAAGAAAGCACTTCCAGCGTGTCCTGCGGCTTCGCCGAACGGCTGACCAGCCATGCAATCAGCGGTGAGGCAAACCAGATGACGGCAAATGGCGCTGCGATCATTGCCGCATGACTTTGGGCAGCAAGCGGGATGAAGATCGCCAGACCCGCAATGGCTATGGCCGGCCACATCAGCTGGAAATAAAACAGCAGCGTATCGGGCGAGGTTCTCGCCTGCGCAGCCGTGCGCCATTCCAGAAGATTGCGATGCGAGACGAACAGGCGATAGACGGTACGCACAATCGCATCCGCCATCAGGAACGCCGAATGGGCGATGAAGGTGGTGCGCAGCGCCACATCGGCCGTGCCGAGCGCGATGTCAGTCAGCACCGACTGCGCATGACCTTTCAGCGAATAGTCCATGTTCGATGGAATGAGATTGGTCACAATGCCGAATGTCGGCGCAACGAACATGGAGAGAATGAGGAAGCCCTGCCAGACGGCAGCAGGCCCGATTGGCAGCACGCTCCAGCCGACGACGGCTGCGATCAGCCACAGGATCGGATTGAGCGAGCGGCGCAGGTTGTCGACCATCTTCCAGCGCGTGATGTGGCTGACGCCACGACTTGTCGAAAACAGCCAGGGCAGAAGCTGCCAGTCGCCACGCGCCCAGCGATGATGACGCGATACGTCGACATTGTAGCCGGTCGGATAATCCTCGACCACTTCGACATCGCTGACCAGAGCCGCGCGGGAATAGCCGCCTTCGAGAAGATCGTGGCTGAGCAGCGTGTTCTCAGGCACGCGGCCCTTCAGCGCTGCCTCGAAGGCATCGATGTCGTAAAGTCCCTTGCCGGTGAAGGTGCCTTCACCGAGCAGGTCCTGATAGGTGTCGGACACGGCGAAGACATAAGGGTCGATACCGCGATTGACGGAGAAGACGCGCTGCAGGAACGACGCCTCGTCACCGGTGGTGAGCGAGGGCGTTACGCGCGGCTGGAGGATGCCGTAACCGCGCACGACCTTGCCGGTCTTTTCGTCGATGATCGGACGGTTCAGAGGATGGCTGAGCTTGCCGGCCAGATGCGTGACGGATTCCGGCGTCAGACGCGTGTCGGCGTCCAGCGTCATCACATATTTGATTTCCTTCGGCAGGCGTCCGTCCGGCGGGAAAAAGCTCGTATCCTGATCACCGCGCAGCAGCAGGTTCAGCTCGTGCAGCTTGCCGCGCTTGCGCTCCCAGCCCATCCAGCAATTCTGCTTCTCGTTGAAGAGGCGACGACGATGCATGAGGAAAAAGCGTGGCTGGTCGTCGCCGGTATAATGCTCGTTGAGCTTGGCGATTTCCTCGCGCGCATATTCATAGATTTCCATATCCGCAGGGGTGATTTCCTGCTTCGCATCGGTCCAGTCACTGACCAGCGCAAAGTAGATTTCACCACGCGGATTGGTCAGATAATGAACTTCCAGATTGCGAATCTGCTCGTCGATGGAATCACGCGAGGTGATGAAGGTCGGCACCGCGACCAGCGTGCGCGCCTCCTCCGGCAAGCCTTCCTTATATTCGAAACCGATGAGCCGCGTCGGCTGGACAAACCATGGCACCAGCGCATTGAACAGCGAATAGGACGCGTCCATTGCCGGGAAGATCGCCAGAAGCGTGAACAGCGTGCGCAGATCAGTCGAAAGACCGGCGCGGATCATGCAGTAATTGACGAGCAGAAGGATCAGGATCGTGAAGATCGCCGTCGGGATGAACAGCCCCCACAGACCGAGACCACGATAGAAGCGCAGCGCCTTGACGCCGAACGGCGCCTTGTAGCCACAAACCTTTTCCAGCTCCTTGCGCCCTTCGCCGGACAGGTAATAGGCGATTGCGCCTTTGCCCTCGGCTTCCGGATGACCGGCCTTTTCCGCACGATGTCCGTCTTCGGCCAGTTTCAGCGCAGCCCATGTGATGTCGATTTCGCTCATGTCCGAATACCGGGCGAGCTTTTCAATGGTCACGCGATAGGCATTGCGGGAACGGAAATCCAGAAGCTCGAAATCGCTGTGGTCACGCAGGATCGCATCGACCTCGTTGACGGTTTCGAACCAGGTTTCCCAGTCCACGTCATCGATGGATTTCAGGCTGCGGATGACATTGCCCATCGTGACGCCGCCGGTGGACTGGCGGGCATGTTCCTCAACGATGGCGTCTTCCGGATTGCTGCCTTCCTGCTCCAGAATCCGTTCCAGCCAGCTGGCAGCAGCCGTGGTGTCGGTCGATGAGGAACGCAAGCGATAAAGAAGGTGGGTCGCGAAAGTGCTGTCGCGGGCAGCATCGGCATATTGCGCCAGAACCGAATCCAGTTCGGCACCGTCGGTGGCAACCACGATGCGGTCGGCGGCCGTATTGGCGAGATTGCGCATGATGCGCGCGCGGTCGACGCGCAGCGCCAGACGGCGTGCATTCTCGATCAGGAAATAACGCACCGCAGAAGGCAGCGCCCACAATTCACCGATCTTCAGGGGCTCCACGGTCTGGAAACCCTTGACGATGGCCGTCAGCGTCTTCAGCGAGAAATTGCTGTCCGTATGGGCGACATAAAGCCAGGCCAGCGCGAAAATGCGCGGCATGCCTTCATATTTCTCAACCGGCGCCTTGTAGAGCGGCAGCTGACGGATGAAGCGGCGTGGCAGGTCGCGGCGGGCCTGCTGCACGTTCTTGTCGATCTGGTAGTGATTGTCGAGCAGCCATTGCGCGGCTGGCGTGATGGTCTCGCCCGCACGCGATGCGGCATCTGAGGCGCGATAGGCATGCAGGATCAGCTTGCCGTTTTCGGAAAGGCGCTGATCGAACGGGAAGGCGATATAGCCCGGCAGCGGAATGTCTTCGCCCCGCGCCACGGCAGCGGCAAGCGCGCCAAGCTCTTCCTCGGTTTTATACAAGGCCCGGATGGGAGATGGTTGTTCGGGCGGAATCCGGCCCGATGCATCGGGCTCGCTGGATTTGGGTTCCATCGAAGGTTTCTGCATCGGCGATTTATTCTCGGTAGAGGTTGAATTGGAGAGCGAAGAAGACAATTCCGGCATCTGCCTTAACAGCCTTTCCGAAGGAAATGAGTTATCTGCGGCGGGTGGATACTGACATTATTCCGAATTTTCATTTCAGGGAAACGGCAGTATCCGTGATCGGTTCCCTGAATGTCGACCGCATTTGGCCAAAATGCGACGGCGCAATGTGCTGATATTCAAACCGTTTGAATCGCAACGCACAATTCTTTCCGCCCATTAATGTTGCGTTATGGAACACCCCGTTTCCTGCAACCCTAACATATTGAAAATAAAAATAATACTACCGCAGGTAACGTGCCGGAAAATTTCGGTGCGGCCCCGCCACACCCGTCAATAGAGAAAAGCCCGACAGGTCTGCGGGAATCACCGCGCATCTGCCGGGCCTCATATTTCACTTCACCAGAAAGTGACGATCAGGAATCTGCTCCGGAACCGGTTTCACTGGCAGGAAAAAGCTTCCAGTAACGCGGTCGGAAGGCGATGCGACTCTTTTCCGCGGCTGGATGTTCGGCTGGAATTTCGATCTCCACCCGCTCGCGTGCGCCGCCTACTTCCAGTTCGACACGCCGCTTGCCGCCCGAGCGACGGCTCGCCACCACCGTGCCTGCGATGCAGCCGCCGCAACCGTCCAGCAATTCAACATCGTGCGGACGGAAGAAGAGCTGCGCATCGCCATCCGCCACATCCTGGGCTGTCAGGCCGATATTGCGATCCACCAGCCAGATCTCGCCCTTTTCGACCCGTACCGGAAGCGTGCTGGACTCGCCGATGAAGCCATAGACGCCCGGGGAATTCGGATTGTCATAGACTTCGTCGGGCGTACCGACCTGCTCGATACGCCCCTGGCTCATCACCACCACGCGGTCGGCGAGCTCCAGCGCCTCGTCCTGATCGTGGGTCACGAAAACGGTCGTATGGCCGGTCTTGTCGTGAATCTCGCGCAGCCAACGGCGCAGTTCCTTGCGCACCAGCGCATCAAGCGCGCCAAACGGTTCATCGAGAAGCAGGACTTTCGGTTCAATCGCCATGGCGCGGGCAAGCGCCACGCGCTGGCGCTGACCACCGGAAAGCTGCGCCGGATAGCGCTTCTCCAGTCCCTGTAGCTGGACGAGATCGAGCAATTCCAGCGCGCGGTTGCGAATATCGTCACTCGACGGACGTGTCGCGCTTGGACGCACCTTCAGACCGAAGCCGATATTGTCCGCCACCGTCATGTGACGGAACAACGCATAATGCTGAAAGACGAAGCCGACATTGCGCTCCTGAACGCTCTTCTGCGAGGCGTCTTCGTCGCCGAAGAAGATGGTACCTTCGGTCGGCGTTTCCAGCCCGGCAATCAGGCGCAAAAGCGTGGTCTTGCCTGAACCGGAAGGTCCCAGCAAAGCGATCAACTCGCCGGAACGAATATCCAGCGAGACATTATGCAACGCCGGGAAGCGAGCGAACTCCTTACGCACACCGGCAACACGAACTTCCATTCCCAATCCTTCCGTCTGCCATAGCAGGACTATGCTTTACTTCTGCCGCCGTGCGGCCAATTGCTCGTTTAGATGTCAGTGCCCGTTTCCGCTGCCAGCCAGTTCATCGCCATAACGCAGTTCCAGCGCTGTCTTGATGGCAAGTGTCAACAACGCCAGGAAAGCCAGCAGCGACGCCACCGCAAATGCACCGACGAAGTTATATTCGTTGTAGAGGATTTCCACATGCAGCGGCATCGTATTGGTGAGACCGCGAATATGTCCAGAGACAACGGAAACAGCGCCGAACTCGCCCATTGCACGGGCATTGCAGAGCAGCACACCGTAAAGCAGCCCCCATTTGATATTGGGCAGCGTCACATAGCGGAACGTCTGCCAGCCATTGGCGCCCAGCGAAATCGCTGCCTCTTCATCCCCGGTTCCCTGTTCCTGCATCAGCGGGATCAGTTCGCGCGCGACGAAGGGAAACGTGACGAACACCGTCGCCAGCACGATGCCCGGAACGGCGAACAATATCTCGATGCCGTGCCGTGACAGCCACGGCCCAAGCAGGCTGTGACTTGAGAAAAGCAGCACGAAAACAAGACCGGAAATGACCGGCGACACGGAAAACGGCAGATCGATCAGCGTCGTCAGCAGCGCCTTGCCCTTGAACTCGAACTTCGCGATTGCCCACGCAGCTGCAATGCCGAAGACCAGATTGAGCGGCACGGCAATGGCCGCCACCATGAGGGTGAGCCTTATCGCAGCCCAGGCATCCGGCTCGACCAGTGCCGCCAGATATTCGCCTGCCCCCTTGCGGAAGGCTTCCACGAAAACCGCTATCACCGGCAGGATGAGGAACAGGGCCAGAAATGCCAGCGCCAGAGCGATCAGCGTGATGCGCGTCGCCGGGCTTTCCGTGACAGCGCTTCGGCTGTTGCGAGGAGCGGCAGAGACAGGTTCATTCGCCATGACCATATTTCCTCCGTGTCCACGACTGGATGAGATTGATGAAAAGCAACATCGCAAAGGAAAGCGCCAGCATCACCGTGGCGAGCGCCGTCGCCCCGGCATAATCATATTCCTCCAGCTTGATCACGATCAGAAGCGGCGCGATCTCCGAGACATAAGGCGTATTGCCCGCAATGAAGATCACCGAGCCATATTCGCCGACGCCGCGTGCAAAGGCGAGCGCGAAGCCGGTCAGGATGGCGGGTTGCAGGCTCGGCAGCAGCACCCGCCAGATGGTCTGAAACCGGGATGCGCCAAGCGTTGCCGCCGCCTCTTCGACCTCGCGGCTGATTTCCTCCATAATCGGCTGGACCGTGCGCACCACGAACGGCAGACCGATGAAGATCAGCGCTATGATAATGCCCGCCCGCGAAAAGGCGATGCGAATGCCGAACGGAGCCAGCAGGCTGCCTATCCAGCCATTCGGCGCATAGATCGCGGCCAGCGCAATACCGGCCACTGCCGTCGGCAGCGCAAAGGGAATATCGACGATGGCATCAACGAAGCGGCGCCCCGGAAAGCGATAACGCACCAGAACCCAGGCGAGGATGACGCCGAAGACCACATTGACCAGCGCCGCGATGAAGGCGGTGCCAAAGCTCGTTTCAAGCGCTTTCAATGTGCGCTCGTCGGTGACGAGGCGCCAGAAGCCGGAAAACCCGACTTCGGTGGAACGCAGCACCAATGCCGCAAGCGGAATGAGAATGAGAAGGGTCAGATAGGCAACACTGAAGCCGAACGTCAGCCCGAAACCGGGAATGACGCTCGGCTTTCTGAAGTGCGACCCTGCTCTGGCCCGTGCAGGGAGCGAAGACATGCGTTGGTTTGTTCCCTCTTCAGTACTTATTGTTACTGATTGCTCTCGAACTCCGGATTATTTTCCCGGCTTGTAGAGCTGGTCGAACGTTCCTCCATCGCCAAAATGATAGGGCTGTGCCTTGGCCCATCCACCGAAAATCGGATCATCGATCGTCACCAGCGTCAAGTCCGGAAACTTGCGCTGCTTGTCGGCAGGGATGATGTCAGGCTTCGACGGACGGTAGAAATGTTTGGCGGCAAGCGCCTGACCTTCCGGCGAATACAGATATTCAAGATAGGCCTGCGCCAGCTTGGTGGTGCCGTTTTCCTCGGCATTCTTGTCCACCACCGCGACCGGTGGTTCAGCCAGAATGGATTGCGGCGGAACGACGATGTCGAATGCATCCTCGCCAAATTCAGCCACTGAGAGATAGGCTTCGTTTTCCCAGGCAAGCAACACATCGCCGAGCTGACGCTGCACGAAAGTGGTTGTCGAGCCGCGCGCACCAGTATCGAGCACCGGGACATGGCGGAACAGTTCGCCGATGTAATCCTTGATCTTCTGCTCGTCGCCACCGTATTGCTTGTAGGCCCAGGCCCATGCGGCGAGATAGTTCCAGCGGGCACCGCCAGAAGTTTTCGGGTTCGGTGTGATGACCTCGACGCCGTCCTTCACCAGATCACCCCAGTCCTTGATGCCCTTCGGATTGCCCTTGCGCACAAGGAAGACGATGGTTGACGTATAGGGAGCCGAATTGTTGGGCAGGCGCTTGCGCCAATCCTTGTCGATCTTGCCTGAAAGTGCGGCAATAGCATCGATATCGCTTTCAAGCGCCAGCGTCACCACATCGGCCTTGATGCCATCGATCACCGAACGCGCCTGCTTGCCCGACCCGCCATGGGAAGCGCGAATGGTGACGGTTTCGCCGGTTTCTGCCTTCCAGTGGGCGGCAAAAGCGGCGTTGTAATCCTTGTAAAGTTCACGCGTCGGATCGTAGGACACGTTCAGAAGTGTCTGATCGGCAAAGCTTGCCTGAACCGTTCCGGTCAGCGAAGCCGCAGCCACCAATGCTGCCAAAGTGAGCGAGAATCTCGATATCTTCATGACCGCCTCCATGTTTCACTGGCCAAGACAGTATCAGAGCTCTTTGAAGACAGGATGCCACAAGCCGGTCGTTATTTGAAACGACTTCGAAAAATCTACTCATTTTGTCGGAGAATTCGGAGATAATTTTTCCACCGGCGTGTCGAAACACGCCGGTGATAGTATCATTAACTCATTGAGCCGACACCGGTCCGGCAAGCGGTGAAGTTTGGGTGGGGAGGCTGCTCGTGGCCTGCCCCAGTTGGAGCGGAGGCTGCTTCGGCTCATTCCAGCCCATGAAGTTGTAGAGCGTATAGCGCCAGACTCCGATCTCCTCGTGAAGCGCCAGATCGGTCATGAGGAAAGACAGGCCCGGCGAAGACATGTTGGTATGCGATCCGGTCAGATAACCGGCCGCAACCGGCTCAGGCTTCACACCAAAATGTGCCAGATAAAGAAGATCGCGCTTCATCATCGGCGCAGCCTGTAGCAGAACAACTTTCGCCGGTCTGATCTCGCGCAGGATTGCTGCCACGTTCCTGGAGTTCTGCCAGCTGTTGCGGCTTTTCTCGTCAAGCAGGACGGAAGCGGGATCGACACCGGCCTTTTCCAGCTGCGTGGCGATTGATGCGGCTTCGGAAACACCCGTTCCGGCTACATCGGCGCCGCTGGCGATGAACTTGCAGCGAAAACCCTTCTCGACACATTGTCGGTTCATGGCGACCGCCGCCAAAATCGGCCCGTAGGAGAAGGCAAGTGGTTCGACCACCTTCTGACCGTCGCCATCGACTGTCTGGGTTCCCATGCCGAAGACGATGAAGGCAGTATTGTCTTCAAGCTGCGTCTGCAATTGCGATGAATAGGCCGATTGCAGGCGGCTCATCAGCGTGTCGGGAAGAATTGCCAAAGCAATTGCACCGTAAAAGATGGCCGCAAGGCCGATCAGAACGATTCCGGTCTTACGCCAATTGAAAAAATGAAGGAGCAATCCGGCAACAACAAAAGCCACGATCAGATTGAGCGTCATATGGGATCACCAGGCTTTAGTATAAATTTCTAAATCAAGCTCACCCGATATAAGTGCCTGCTATGAGTACGAACAATCCCAATAATTTCAGATACAATCTTTCCAACCTCGGAAGTGAGGCCCGGACTGGGGTTGCGGGGGGCAAGTATTCATCCGGGCCTCCGCCAATCTCGCGACCGGCAGGCTGATAACGGGCGAAACCTGTTTCGGTTGCAGGAAATCGGTCGCAGGCTGATTATTTTTGCTGTCAGGTTGCAACTTTACCGCGCGATATGATCGCTCTTGAACCGGGCCGCCGAAGAGTTATTTTCCCTGTATCGATTGGCTGACCAGAGGATTTTTCACCATGGCATATGGCAAGCGTTCCATTTGCACCCTTTTCGCGGTTATAGCAGGCCCGGCAATGCTCTTCGCGCCTTCTGTTTCGGCGCAGGCTCAGGATGCAAACCCCATCGAGCGGGTCGATTACATCTGCGAACGTGGGGTCGTCGTGCCTGTCACCTATATCCGCAATGGTAGTGCGCCCGGCTTTGCGGTTCTCGATGCGGAAGGCAAGATGATCGCGCTGCAATGGCATGACAGTCTCAAGAAATATGTCGCCATCGATGAGCAGGACAGCTACCGCTGGAGCGACAAGGACGGTCAGGCTGTGCTGAGCCATCTCGAAGCCGATCACACCGCCAAGGAAGTGACGCTGCTGTCAGCCTGCCGTTCGGACGACTCGGAAGAATAGACGACCCTGTTATGGGACGAGGTAGTGCTTGTCCCACTGGTTCTGGGGCACTTCATCGCCGATATCGTAGCGAAACGAAACGATATTGATATGTTCCTCATCCGTCTTGCAGACAAAGGACAGCTTGTACCAGTGCTCGCGGCTGCGGAAGGCAGCGCCATCGGCCTCGATCGAATTCTTCGTGGTCACGGGATCGGAGAAGGCATAGGCCAGAACCTTGTCGACCGAAAACTTCTGTTCCCGCGTGATGCGTTCCATTGCTTCCACGTCGCAACGTTGCTCAAGGCGGGTTGCCGGATCGAGCTTCTCGAGCTGGGCCTTTTCGGAAGCATTCATTGCAAAAGACGGAGAAACCGCCGGGCCGAACGAGAGGAGACCAACAACAGCGGACGCAGGCAACACAAGGGATTTGAATTTCATCGGACTTTCGGGAACTCCTCGGTACTCACATTATCGGCGGCGATAATAAGCATGATTTGCGGCAATGTGCGGATCATCACCGGAAAGTTATCGAAGACCACCCGTAAAAACCGCCATCCCCAAAATTCGTCCGCTCTGTGAACTATCCGTCGCTGTTCGGGTTCAACCCTTCCACATAGGTGCGGTTGCGTCCTTCTTTCTTGGCGGCGTAGAGGATTTTGTCGGCCTTATCGACCGCCTGCCAGAAATCACCCTGCTCCGGCAAACGGACACAGCCGATGCTGCATGTGACGCTGGCTTCCTTTGCGAGGCGCTGGAACCGGTGCCTCTCGATGTTCTGTCGCACACCTTCCATAAGCTGGAAGACATTATCGGCATGCATGTCGTCGACACAGATCACGAACTCCTCCCCGCCAGTACGCGCAATCAGTGGCCGTTCGCCGATGAGCTTGCGCAGGATTCCAGCGAATTCCTTCAAAACCGCGTCGCCCGCCGCATGGCCATAGGCATCATTCAGCGCCTTGAAGTAATCGATATCGCAAACGGCAACCCAGCCGGGCACGCCCTTTTTCGTCTGTGAAAGCGCATCGTAGCGCATTTCCAGTCCGCGCCGGTTGAGGAGCCCGGTCAAGGGATCGCTGTCACGTTCATGCGACAGTTCGCCGATACGATCGTAACCGGCAGCGGCCAGCAAGGCGAAGCCGGTGACAACCGCTGCGATAGCGGTAGAAAACACCGTCCATTGCCAGAAAACAGTCGTTGCGAAATCGTCGCCATCGACATCGCCGAGCAGGGAACGGGCGGTCAGAAGCGTGCGCGGCACGAATTGCAATGCCACCAGAACGAGCATGACCAGCAGCAGCTTGTCCACCAGCGGCCCCTTGAACAGCCGCCGCGCCTGCCATGCGAAAGAAAGGATCAACGTGGCCATGCCCAGATTGAGCACATAGACCCGCGACAGAAGATCGGGCTCAATATAGCAATAATACCAGACACCGCCGACGATGAGGGCAAAGCTCAATATGTAGAAGGCAGATGTAAGCCGCAGCCCGCTTCGCTGCAAAATGCCATAGCCGCCAACCAGCGTGCCTCCGACATAAAATGCGGCGGAAAGCACCGTGTTCAGATTGTCGTCCGAAGGGAAATCACCAAGCTGGACCAGCATTGCGAGGCCGATCAGCAGGAAACAAGCGCCGCAGGACGCCAGAAACCGGCGACCGCGATCGGAAAGCCACGCCGAGAAAAAGGCGAACGCGAACAGCAGCAAAACGGCGGGAAGTACAAATTTCATATAAATCGGACGCGCAAATTACAATTTCTGGGAGAAGTCTTATTGCGCCCTCTCAAGAAAATTACAATTGAGTAAATTAAAACCTCCGCGTGAACCAGCCATGCGTGGAGGACAAACCTGCTGCGCCAAACATCGCCATCCGCTATGCTTTCGCTCTTGATTTCGGCGGGCTGTCCGTGTTTGTAACCTGCAAACACTGCTGTGATATCCGCCACGCAGTCCCGTCGCGAAAGGAAGAGACATGAAGCCCGTTTTCCTGCAACTGCAGTGCGCCCCCGGCAAGACCTACGAAGTTGCCGATACGCTCTTTCAGCGCGAAATCGTCTCCGAGCTTTATTCCACCAGCGGCGAATTCGACCTTCTGGCCAAGATCTACATTGCCGAGGATCAGGATATCGGCAAGTTCATCAACGAGAATGTTCTCAACATTCCCAACATCATCCGTTCACTGACGACGCTGACCTTCACCGCCTTCTGACATCGCGGCCTCCAAAACCGGTAAAGGTTTGATTCACCATTAACGAATTATCATGCCGGCGAAGGGAACCTCTGCTTGCGCTCGCGCATTTCTTGCGTGAAGGGCTCACCTCAAAAAGGGAGGCAGCGAGACAAGTGATGAATGATCTTGGACAGCGGCGGGTATTGGTGGTGGAAGACGAGATTTTCGTCGCCCTCGATGTCGCCGCGACTGTCGAGGATGCGAACGGAACCGTTCTCGGTCCGGTCGGCACCGTCCGGCAAGCAATAGATATCATCAATCGCAATGAAGTTGATGCCGCCATTCTCGATGTGAACCTCGCCGATGGCGATGTGGAAGCCGTGCTGGACCGGTTGAAGAGCCGTGATGTCTTCGTGGTCATCCATACCGGCGGTGGCCTTCCAGCGCGCCTTGCGGCACGTTATCCCGGAATACCGGTCTTTCAGAAGCCTGTGCTGCCATCCCGGCTGACGCGCGCTCTGGCTTCCGCCTTTTCGTCGCATAGGGTGCAGCAAGCCTGATGCTGCGGAACCGCCCGGATTTCGCAACGGTTCTGAAGGAAGTCGAGGCTGACGCAGGCCCCGAGGAAAACACCCGTCCGCCGCAATTCGGGTTTGCTTCCGCCGTCTTTTCCGTGGGTTTCGGCGATACGCCAGCAACACCCCGCCAGCCGGACGATCTTGAAAGCCTGTTCGATATTGAGAGCGTGCCGGAGGCTGCGCCCGAGCCTGAACAGGAAAGACAGGCGATAGAAGCGCGGATGCAGAAGCTGTCGCCGGATGCAATCCGCCAGGAGCTGGACCTGCATTCCGGCCTGAGACGCTCCGAACTGCAACGGCGGCGGCGCAGCTTTGCCGCCAGCAATCATCCGGACCGCCTGCCGGAAGAGTTTCGCCTTGCCGCGGAACAGCGGATGAAAACGGCGAATGCCCTGCTGGATGCCGCCATGGCAGACGCACCATCTTGAGGCCGAGCAACTTCCTTACGTTTTCAGCGCAATATCTTTTGCATTATAACAATAACGTGCTAGATTGCCGTGTCTGTGCCTGCGAAAGCTGTCGCACGCCGGAACCCTTTCCGTTGTCCGCAAGTCTGCGAATGGTTCAGCCCCGATAGTATGGGGCAATTTGCGCTTTGCTCAGCGGGAACGGTTCTGTCATATCGACGTTACACATTGGAATAGTTCCTAAAAGGTTTGAAAATGCCTCCTTATCGTTCGCGTACAACCACCCACGGTCGCAACATGGCCGGCGCGCGCGGCCTATGGCGCGCCACCGGCATGAAGGATGAGGATTTCGGCAAGCCGATTATTGCCGTGGTGAACTCGTTCACCCAGTTCGTGCCCGGCCACGTGCACCTGAAGGACCTCGGCCAGCTCGTTGCGCGCGAAATTGAAAGCGCTGGCGGCGTGGCAAAAGAATTCAACACCATTGCGGTCGATGACGGCATCGCCATGGGTCACGACGGCATGCTCTATTCGCTGCCGTCGCGTGAACTCATCGCCGACTCGGTCGAATATATGGTCAATGCCCATTGCGCCGATGCGATGGTCTGCATTTCCAACTGCGACAAGATCACTCCCGGTATGCTGATGGCCGCTCTGCGCCTCAATATCCCGGTCGTGTTCGTTTCCGGCGGTCCGATGGAAGCAGGCAAGGTCGTCTGGGACGATCAGGTCAAGAAGCTCGACCTCGTCGATGCGATGGTTGCAGCTGCCGACGACAGCTACACCGACGATCAGGTCAAGGCGATTGAGCGTTCAGCCTGCCCGACCTGCGGTTCGTGCTCAGGCATGTTCACCGCGAATTCGATGAACTGCCTCACCGAAGCGCTCGGCCTGTCGCTGCCGGGCAATGGCTCCACGCTCGCAACCCATGCCGACCGCAAGCGCCTCTTCGTGGAAGCCGGTCATCTGGTTGTCGATCTCGCCCGCCGTTATTACGAGCAGGACGACGAAAGCGTGCTGCCGCGCTCGATTGCAAGCTTCCCGGCTTTTGAAAACGCCATGACGCTCGACATTGCCATGGGCGGTTCGACCAATACGGTTCTGCATCTGCTTGCAGCTGCACAGGAAGCCGAGATCGATTTCACCATGGCCGATATCGACCGCCTGTCCCGCCGCGTGCCGGTGCTCTGCAAGGTCGCGCCTGCCAACAATACCGTTCACATGGAAGATGTGCACCGCGCAGGCGGCATCATGGGCATTCTCGGCCAGCTCGACAAGGCAGGCCTGATCAATACCGATCTGCCAACCGTGCACAGCGAAACGGTTGCCAAGGCGCTCGATCATTGGGACGTGACCCGCACCAACAGCGACATGGTGCACAAGTTCTATTCGGCTGCGCCCGGTGGCGTGCCGACGCAGGTTGCCTTCTCTCAGGAACGCCGCTTCGACAGCGTCGATACCGACCGTGAAAAGGGCGTCATCCGCTCCAAGGAACACGCCTTCAGTCAGGATGGTGGTCTGGCCGTGCTTTACGGCAATCTGGCCGAAGACGGCTGCATCGTGAAGACGGCTGGCGTGGACGACTCCATCCTGAAATTCTCCGGCCCCGCCCGCATCTTTGAAAGTCAGGATACCGCGGTACTCGGCATTCTGAACGGCAAGATCAAGGCTGGCGACATTGTGCTGATCCGCTATGAAGGCCCGCGCGGTGGCCCCGGCATGCAGGAAATGCTCTACCCGACCAGCTATCTGAAGTCGAAAGGCCTCGGCAAAGCCTGCGCGTTGATCACCGATGGACGTTTCTCGGGCGGCTCTTCGGGCCTCTCGATCGGCCACGTCTCGCCGGAAGCAGCCGAAGGCGGCACGATCGGGCTGGTACGCGAAGGCGATATCATCGATATCGACATTCCAAACCGCAAGATCCATCTGGCTGTTGATGATGCAACGCTGGCAGAACGCCGCGCCGAGCAGGATGCGACTGGCTGGAAGCCAGCGGAGACACGCAAGCGCAAGATTTCCACCGCGCTTAAGGCTTATGCTTCCATGGCAACCAGCGCCGCCAAGGGCGCGGTACGGAAGTTGCCGGATTGATTTCGTAAGAAAGTATTTTACTAAGGGCTCTTCGGAGCCCTTTTTATTTTTTCGGGAGACTGGAGATCATGAATTTCAGAACAATGCTATTTGCATCTATATCTGTTTCTTTATTATCAATTACTGCAACATATGGTGAAGAGCTCACCAAGCAAGATTATCTCGCACTCCCTGCAAAATCTTTGAAAAATTTTCAATGTGCAATTCTCATCCAGAACATAGGAACTGCAATAAATCCATCTGCCTCTTCCTTCCTATTATCGACCAGCTTCACACAAAAGGCTTATGATCTAGGAAAGCAATATTATGAGGCACTAGAAAGCAACAAGATTAGTGTCATGGATCTCACGCTTGACATGCCTTCAGAGTTTAAACTGGACACAGTTGCAATCATGGCACGAGACCCACAGGAAGTAATCGCTTTCAAATTAGGACGTATTTCAGTCAAAGCGACAGCCGACCTTCTTTATAAGGTTGGAGCTGTGAATGATGAGGGCGAAGTCGACACCTCCAAGTTCAGACAGAAATCTCCGGAACTTCTGGATGAATATTGCGACTTCGAGGGACTGAACATGCCTGCTCCAATGCTAGAGAAGCTGCAGCAGGACCTTAAATCATCGATCCATGAATAAGCTCAACGACTATTACTGAAGAACCCTCTCCACAGCAGGCATCAGATCGTTCTTCACCGACTCTGGCGTAAACGGCCCGACATGCTTGTAGACGATCTTGCCGTTCTGATCGACGAGGAAGGTTTCCGGCACGCCGTAGACGCCCCATTCGATGGCTGAACGCCCGGCGCGGTCGGCACCGACTGCGGCAAAGGGATTACCGAGATCGCCGAGAAAACGGCGCGCATTTTCCGGCTGGTCCTTGTAATTGAGGCCAACCACGCGGATGCGTTCATCCTTGGCGATTTCCATCAACAGCGGGTGCTCCTGACGACAGGGAACGCACCACGATCCCCAGACATTCACCAGTGTCAGCTTGCCCTTAAACTCTTCGCTGTTGAGGCCGGGAACAGGCGCGCCATCGCGCACCAGCCCCTCGACGGGCGGCAGGTTCGTCTGCGGTGCCTGCTTGCCGATCAAAGCGGAAGGGATCGTCGTATTGTCCTTGCCCGACAGAAGCTGGACCGCAAACACCGCCGCCAGTCCGACGAAAATCGCCAGCGGCAGCAGGGCAACCCATGTGGAGCGCTTTTTCGGCGCGGCTGGCTTCTCGGTCGTTTCGGTCATTGTGCTTTACCGGGGGCTTTTGCAGAACGGCGGCGCACACCCTGCGCCTCAAGCCGCTTCAGTTCGTTTTTCTGGATACGCTGATCGATCAATATCCAGCCGATGGTGACGGCGAGTGCCGCGACCGTGATGCCATAGGATGCGAGAACATAGCCAAGATGGTTCATACTGCACCCTCCTGTGCTTTGCGATTGCGGTCGGCATTCCGTGCGGCAAGCTTCTTCATCGACGCGACGCGGCGGCGCCAGATTTCATTGCGCATGGCCATCATATGCAGTGTGAAGAACAGAAGCGAGAAGCCGATGGCCATCACGAAAAGCGGGCGCAACATGGAGCCGTCGATGGTCGGGCCATCCATGCGGAAAACAGATGCTGGCTGATGCAGCGTGTTCCACCAGTCGACCGAGAATTTGATGATCGGAATATTGATGAAGCCGACCAGCGTGAGCACGGCCACAGGTTTGGCGCTTTTCGCCGGATCGTCCATGGCGCGCGACAGCGCGATAATGCCGAGATACATCAGGAACAGCACGAAAACCGAAGTCAGTCGCGCATCCCACACCCACCACGTGCCCCACATCGGCTTGCCCCAGAGCGAACCAGTGGCAAGCGCAAGCGCGGTGAAGACGGCACCGAGCGGAGCGGCGGCGCGGATCGACACATCGGCCAGCGGATGCCGCCAGACCAGCGTGCCCAGCGCCGAAACAGCCATGATCGAATAGCACATCATGGAAAGCCATGCGAAAGGCACATGGATATACATGATGCGAACCGTCATGCCCTGCTGGTAGTCTTCCGGCGACAGGAAAAAGACCATATAGAGACCAGCCGCCAGAAACAGCACCGAAAGCACGGCCAGCCATGGCAACACCTTGCCTGCAAAGGCTAGGAAGCGCGTGGGATTGGCCAGATCGAGCCAGCTCGTGGTTTTAACGGCGTCTTTGGTCATGTCTTTTTCCATGGCCTATACTTACCTTCCACCCCCGTGCCGTTCAATTGACCGTAATCAACTGCGTCAATCCGCCGAACTTGATCGTTTCCGAAAACCGGTTCCCACTTTTCGGGATCATGTTCAATCCGCCGAACTTTTCAGTGCCGCGCTCGCGGCCAGAGGCCCGAGGACGGCAAAGAACAGGGTGAGTGCTGCAAGAATAAGGAATGGCGCCAGAAAGGGCACATTGTCTACTGTCGCTCCATGCGAAGCTGATACACCGAAAATGAGCACCGGAATGGTGAGCGGCAGAACGATCACCGACACCAGCAACCCGCCACGCGGCAGCGCCACGGCAAGGGCTGCACCCACAGCACCAATGAAGGCGATGGCGGGCGTTCCCACCAGAAGCGTCAGCGATGTTGCGCCGATTGCCGATGCATCCATGTTCATGAACAGGCCGAGCATTGGCGATGCGATTACCAGCGGCAGCACACTTGCCACCCAATGGGCCACGCATTTCACAAAAACCGTGAAGGCCAGCATGTGACTGTCCGCGCCGATCAGCAGCAGGTCGAGCGAACCATCCTCCCGGTCAGCCTGAAACAGCCGGTCGAGCCCCAGTAGCGTTGCCAGCAACGCGCCGATCCACAGCATGGCAGGACCGATGCGTGCGAGAAGGTTGAGATCAGGCCCGACGCCGAAGGGCATCACCGAAATCACGGCCAGAAAGAATAGGATTCCGATCAGCGCGCCACCACCGGCGCGGAAACTGAGGCGCAAATCTCTCAGAAAAAGCGCCAGCATCAGGCAGCCTCGACTGAACAGGCGGCCATGTCGAGCGCGCTGACACCTTCAAGGCCAAGAGGAATATGCGTTGCAGCGACGATCATGCCGCCGTCGCGCATATGTCCGCGCATCAGCTCGGCGAAGCGGGCTTCGGACGCCTTGTCGAGACCGGCGGTCGGTTCATCGACGATCCAGAGCGGACGATGGCTGACCAGAAGCTTGGCAATGGAAACACGGCGCTTCTGCCCCGTCGACAGATAACCGAACGGCAGATGCTCCACGCCGGGCAGATCGACGGCTTCCAGCGCCTCATCGATCTCCGTTTGCGCAGCACCATTGAACTTCTGCCAGAAGGACAGGTTTTCACGCACGCTGAGCGCCGGTTTCATCGCGTTCTGATGGCCGAGATAATGGCAGGCGGCGCGCACCGGAAGAACTGTGCCATCCTCGCGAAGTTCCACCTTTCCTGCTTCTGGCAGAAGCAGGCCGCAGATGATTCGCAGCAGCGTGGACTTGCCCGAGCCATTCGGGCCGGTCACCACCAGCGCCTCGCCTTCACTGAGAGCAAAAGACAGGCCAGCGAAAATCGTTTCCCCGCCTCTCTCGCCCGCCAGATTTTCGGCTTCAAGCCGCATTTTATACCCTCTAAGCCCCGATGGATAATTGCCAGACCAATAGAACCGGCCCCTCGGAAAATCTATGGAAAGGCATCGCAACATTTCGCCGCAAGGGGCCGAATTCACGATATTCTGTCTGGAATCGTTTTAGAAAACTCTCTATATGAGGGCTACCACGCCAGCGGTCGGCGTGGAAACCATTTTTGGCCGATCTCAACCTGTTGCCCTCAAGGACACAGGCATCGGGACGGACAGCGGAAATGACTGCACCCGCACCTTGGCGCGTCCTTGAAACGCAGCAGAGGCGTTCGTCCTGGTTTTCCGGCCAGTAGCATGAAGGACGAACGCAGTGTCGCACATCGACAGCTTTAAATGCCGCAAAACCCTTACCGTAGGTGGTAAGGATTATGTTTATTACAGCCTGACCGAAGCCGAAAAGAACGGTCTCGAAGGCGTTTCCAAGCTTCCATTCTCCATGAAGGTTCTGCTCGAGAACCTGCTCCGCTTCGAGGACGACCGCTCCGTCAAGAAGTCGGACATCGAAGCTGTTGCCAAGTGGCTGAACGACCGCGGTTCCGCAGGCGCAGAAATCGCCTACCGCCCGGCCCGCGTGCTGATGCAGGACTTCACCGGCGTTCCTGCCGTCGTTGACCTTGCAGCCATGCGCGACGGCCTCAAGGCTCTTGGCGGCGATCCGGAAAAGATCAACCCGCTCGTTCCCGTCGATCTCGTCATCGACCACTCGGTCATCGTCGACGAATTCGGCAATCCAAGCGCATTCAAGGCCAATGTGGACCTCGAATATCAGCGCAACGGCGAACGCTACCGCTTCCTGAAGTGGGGCCAGCAGGCATTCAAGAACTTCCGCGTCGTTCCTCCGGGCACCGGCATCTGCCATCAGGTGAACCTCGAATATCTGGCCCAGGCTGTCTGGACCAAGGAAGAAGACGGCGAAACCGTTGCCTATCCCGACACCTGCGTCGGCACCGACAGCCACACCACCATGGTCAACGGCCTTGGCGTTCTGGGTTGGGGTGTTGGCGGCATCGAAGCTGAAGCTGCCATGCTCGGCCAGCCGGTTTCCATGCTTCTGCCGGAAGTCGTTGGCTTCCGTCTGACCGGCAAGATCAAGGAAGGCGTGACCGCGACCGACCTCGTTCTCACCGTCACGCAGATGCTGCGCAAGAAGGGCGTTGTCGGCAAGTTCGTCGAGTTCTTCGGCGAAGGCCTCGAAAACATGACGCTGGCCGACCGCGCAACCATCGCCAACATGGGCCCGGAATATGGCGCGACCTGTGGTTTCTTCCCGGTTGACCGCGAAACGCTCAACTACATGAACACGACCGGCCGCGACGAGCATCGCATCGAACTCGTCGAAGCTTATTGCCGTGCACAGGGCATGTGGCGCGACAAGGGCGCAGCCGATCCAGTCTTCACCGACATTCTCGAACTCGACATGAGCGACGTCGTTCCGTCGATGGCCGGCCCGAAGCGTCCGGAAGGCCGCATCGCACTGGAAAACATCGGTTCGGGCTTTGCCACCTCGCTCGAAAACGAGTACAAGAAGACCACCGGCCAGACCGCGCGTTATGCCGTTGAAGGCGAAGACTATGATCTCGGCCATGGCGATGTGGCGATTGCCGCCATCACGTCGTGCACCAACACCTCAAACCCGAGCGTGCTGATTGCGGCCGGCCTTCTGGCCCGCAATGCAGTTGCCAAGGGCCTCAAGACCAAGCCTTGGGTCAAGACGTCGCTGGCTCCCGGTTCTCAGGTCGTTGCCGCCTATCTCGAATCCGCTGGCCTCCAGAAGGATCTCGATGCGCTCGGCTTCAACCTCGTCGGCTTCGGCTGCACGACCTGCATCGGCAATTCCGGTCCGCTGCCTGCTCCGATCTCCAAGACGATCAACGAAAAGGGCCTGATCGCGGCTGCCGTTCTTTCCGGCAACCGTAACTTCGAAGGCCGTGTTTCGCCGGACGTTCAGGCCAACTACCTGGCTTCGCCGCCGCTCGTCGTCGCCCACGCTCTTGCCGGTACGGTCACCAAGGACCTGACCAAGGAGCCGCTCGGCGAAGACAAGGACGGAAACCCGGTATATCTCCGCGACATCTGGCCTTCCTCTCAGGAAATCCAGGAATTCATCGCCAAGAACGTCACCCGCAAGATCTTCTCGGAGAAGTATGCGGACGTGTTCAAGGGCGACGAAAACTGGCAGGCCGTTCAGGTTCCTGCGGGCCAGACCTATGCGTGGGACGACAACTCGACCTATGTGCAGAATCCGCCTTACTTCGTCGGCATGGGCAAGTCGGCCGGCACGATCGGCGACGTCAAGGGTGCCCGCATTCTGGGTCTCTTCGGCGACAAGATCACGACCGACCACATTTCGCCTGCCGGTTCCATCAAGGCACAGTCGCCAGCTGGCAAATACCTCATCGACCATGGCGTCGGCGTTGCAGACTTCAACCAGTACGGCACGCGTCGCGGCAACCATGAAGTGATGATGCGCGGCACCTTCGCAAACATCCGTATCCGCAACCACATGCTGGGCGAAAACGGACGTGAAGGTGGCTACACCATCCACTATCCGTCGAAGGAAGAAACCTCGATCTATGATGCTGCCATGCAGTACAAGGCCGAGGGCGTTCCGCTCGTCGTCTTCGCAGGCGTCGAATACGGCAACGGTTCTTCGCGTGACTGGGCTGCCAAGGGCACCAACCTGCTCGGCGTCAAGGCCGTGATCGCGCAGTCGTTCGAGCGTATCCACCGCTCCAACCTCGTCGGCATGGGCATTGTGCCTTTCGTCTTCGAGGAAGGCACCAGCTGGCAGACGCTCGGTCTCAAGGGCGACGAGATGGTCTCCATCGAAGGTCTCGCCGATGTGCGTCCGCGCCAGAAAGTCGAAGCTTCGATCACCTATGCCGACGGCTCGGTGAAGAAGGTTCCGCTCATCTGCCGCATCGATACGCTGGACGAACTCGACTACATGAAGAACGGCGGCATTTTGCAGACCGTTCTGCGCGATCTCGCTGCTTAATCAGCACGCGCTTTAAATTCAGAAGCCGCCGGAGAAATCCGGCGGCTTTTTTATTTTAGATTAGACACGGAAACTATCGGCCTGAACGGATCATTTCTCTGATTTTTACTGCTTTCTCAAAGTGATCAAGGGTATGGGTCTTGATCCACCACTCGGCAGCTTCCATGAGCAATTCCGGCTCCGTGTTCTTGTTGGCAAAGAAAGCATAGAACGAAATACCGACCAGCTCGCCTTTTTTCGCTATCTTCTCATCGCAAATGGCGATGGCTTTTTCTCTCAAGCTCGATCTCATGTTCAGCCAGTCTCGTTCTCGCACAATCTGTTGTGGGCTAATTTGGTGATATTCGCCCTTAAGGGTGAGATATGGGAATCGTAACGCCTGCGAATCTCACCGCAACGTGAATTCCTATTGATTGCAGGACTTCTTACATAATAGATGTCAGCGACAATTATTGCAGGATGAAACGAAGTGATACTCCACGCCCCCTTCTATGGGACAGGTTCATGGCTTACCGGCGAGCATTTGCCCGGCTGGCGTAGCATCTGTGCCGTTCTGGGGCTGGCATTCACCGGCTGCATCTCCATGCAGGGGCCCGCCAAGGCACAGGACAGCGGCAAGAAGACCGCCGTTCTGGAGCTCTACACCAGCCAGGGCTGCAAGTCCTGCCCCAAGGCTGACCAGAATTTCGCGAAATATGCCGACGATCCCAATGTTCTGGCGCTGTCGTTCCATGTCAATTACTGGGATTATATGGGATGGCGCGACACGCTTGCCACCCAGGAAAACACCGACCGGCAGAACGCCTATCGCAACTCCTTCAATGCGCGCATGATCTATACGCCGCAAGCCATCATCAATGGTACGACGGAAGTGAACGGTCGCGACAGCGAAGCCGTTCAGGCGCAGATTGCGGCCAACAAGCTGGATGTGCCGGTTTCGATCACACAGCTCGATGATGGACGCCTGTCCATCGATATCGGTGCAGGCAAGAAGCCGGAAGCGCCGGTGCATGTCGTGCTGTTCTATTTCCGCGATTCCGTGACCATTCCGATCACCGAAGGTGAAAATGCCGGTGAGGCTGTCACCTATCGCAACACTGTCCGCGATACCAATACGATCGGCATGTGGGACGGCAAGCCGCTGAAGATCGAAATCCCGGCGTCGGAACTGAAACGCAAGGATGTTTCAGGCTGTGCGGTGGTGCTGCAGGAAACGCGCGATGACAATTCGCTCGGCCCCATCCATGGCGCGGCCATGTTCAAGCAGAAGAAGCCGATCGGCCTTTGAGCTTTCTGCGATCCTCATCGCTCTTGCGCGATTTACAGCAAGAAATGCGTTTCGATCAGATCGAACAGATTCTCATTTTGGGCTGATGTAGCGTCTGGCATCTGGGCGAGTGTTGCAACTTGGTTCAGCGGGGGCTGGAAAAGGTTGGTTCGGCTCGGGCAGTCCTTTGGGCGGGGGGCTTGGGGTCGGACATACCCGAACCGAACCGTCTCAGGCAACGTGTAGATGCTGAAGCCATAATCAGGCTGGAATGCGAAGCTGACAAGGCGAAAATGTGGCCGACAATCACCATTCCAAACAGGCATTCTCTTTTCGTGAATAACTAATATAGAGCCCATAATCCCTATTTATTGGGGCTTTCCCCGCCAGATAATTGGCGATGAAAACCGGCCTGCGAAAGCCTCCCCTTGAAATTGCTTCACAAAAGCATCACCCTGTTGTCATGCGCCGGTTCGGTTCGCTTCGTCGCCATTGCCGAATATCCAAACCGGTTGCGCGCAGTTTGTTCTTGATCCCGCCCGGTCTTCGGTCCGGCTCTGCAAAAGGCTGAAAGGAACGACATGAATACGTCAAGCGTGGCGAATGAGGATTTGTCATCCCCTTCTCCCTCGTCTGCTTCGCCAAAGGTCGTTCCTATCGACCGTGTGCGACCGGCTCCCATCAGTTTCAACCGGCATGAACTTGCCAAAATCCTGAACATTTATGGCCGCATGGTTGCCTCCGGCACGTGGCGTGATTACGCCATTGATCATCTGGCTGACCGTGCGGTGTTTTCCATCTTTCGCCGCGCAAGCGAAGTACCGCTCTTCCGCATCGAGAAGAATCCGAAGCTGGCGCAGAAACAGGGCGCTTATTCGGTCATCGCTGCAAGCGGGCTTATCATGAAGCGCGGCCATGAGCTGGAACGCGTGCTGCGCGTGTTCGACAAGAGCCTCAAGCTCGTCGAAAGCTGATTTCGGCAGCGACTACAGGATCATGAAAGCGGCGGCGTCCCCGGCTCGATTGAACGCCCGCCGTTGAGCGGTAGCTGCATCAACACCGTGTCCAGCCAGCGTCCATGCTTGAACCCGGAGCCCTCGATACGTCCGCAATGGGTGAAGCCAAGACTCTCATGCAGCTTGACCGAACCGATATTGTGTTCGCCATCGCCGATGACCGCCAGCAATTGCCGGAACCCCAATGCAGCAATACGGTCGATGAGTTCCCGCAGCAAAAGCTTGCCGATACCCTTTCCCTTCGCATCCGGGGCGATATAGATCGAATCCTCCGCAAGCCAGCGGTAGGCAGGCCTGACGCGGAAATAACTCGCATAGGCATAGCCCAGAATCCGACCATCCTCCTCCGCGACGAGGATCGGAAAGCCCTGCTCCACGAATGCCTCAAAACGCTTCACCATTTCGTCCATTGTCGGCGGCTCGATCTCATAGGAGCCCGCGCCGGTCAGAACGGCTTCCGTATAGATGGTGGTGATCGTTTCAATATCGGCAGGCTGGAAATCACGAATGACGGGCATGGGAGGAACCGGAGGATAATTGTTGGACGGTTGCCAGAATGGTTCCAAAAGAACCACTCTGTCTATCTCTTTCTAAGCCCATCTTATTTGATCGAGGCAGAGCCAGAAATCAGTAAGGGGAACTAGGCACCGGCAACTGTGATGCTTCGATAATAGCGGCGTCGGAGTAGTCAACGCACGCCGCAAAGGCTGGCTCGATAGCTTTTGCCCAGTAAGCGAATCCTTCATTCGATTTGATCGCCAGCACAATCGACAGACCGGTTTACCGCTTTGGCTTTTGGCCATGGCATGAAGGGAAAGAGAATTATCACTTTAAAATAGATGTTGGATTGGCTTCCTGACGGATAAAGTCCGCCCGATCAGCAGTCGGGCGGGCTTTTATTTGAAAGAGATACCAAAGAGGGAACAATCAACGGCCCCACTCCGGTTTCACTGTCCCATAGACCTCCACCAATGGGTGGAAATCTATGGTTGGCCTCCCGGTCGCGAACTGTGTGCCCGGGAACTGGCAGCTTATCGATCACCAGGTAATCTTGAGACCGCCAGAGACCTTGCCTGCAACATTGGTGGAGCCGCCGAATTCGACAGAGCCACGCCCGAACAGGCTGACATTTTCCGACACACGGGCAACCACGCCAACGCCGACGTCATACCGCGTGCCACCCATGTCATTGCCAATGCCGGTGTTGGAAGCAACAAGACCGTTCTTCCCCTTGAACTCATGCTTCACATTGGCGTCCGCATAAGTTGTAACCGACTTGACAAACTTCTTCTTCTTCGGCGCGTCCGGCAGGACAGCAGGAACAGCCTTGGCGGCTTTGCCCTTCTTGCCCTTCACCTGCTTCTGCGCCTTTGGTGCAGGAACAGGGGCTGCTTCAACCGTCTCTTCTTCATCACCGAAGTAGAAGGTCTTTTCCAGACGCACGCCGACGCGACCAATCAGCGATTCAGCTTCCTGACCGTGCACGGCAATGCCGTAACTGTCGGTGAAGCTGTCGGCCTTCACCTTCGACCAGGTCAGCTGAGCCTGAGGCTGCAGCACGACATCGTTGCCAAGATCGAAGCCGTATCCCGTTTCAATCGACGCGGTGGTAGCCTTGCCCTTATAACCGTTCTGCAGGTCAAATCCGGAGACAGACTTGGCGTTGACACCAAATTCGAGCCAGTCCTGCTTCACCACGGCGTCGACATAAGCGCCGGTACCAGGCTTGCGATCGGTTGGAGCCTTCTGCTGCCAGGTCACATAGCCACCCAGACCTTTCGATGAGATCGAACCGTCAGCGGTACGGCCACGCACATCGAAGCTCGAATTGGCATATTCGCCGAACATGCCAATGGTGAGCTTGTCGCCAGCAACAAACACATCGCTCTTCGAATAGTCAGCGCCGATCTGAACGCCAGCAGTCGTCATGTCAAAGCCATGGCCATTATAACCGGTGATGCTCTTTGGCGAATAGGAACCCGTCTTGCCAATGCCGCGCATCCAGGCATGGTAGCCATCCTGCAGCTCTTCGGCGCGCAATTCACCCAGACGCTCATGGAACGTGTCAAGCGAGGTCAGGACATGGTTCTGGGCTGCCGAAAGCGCGATGTTGTAACCCGGTACGATATCGACAACATGGCCCGTGCTTGGACCAGGATTACCGGTACCATCGCCATCGTCTCCACCGTCACCTGGGCAATCGACGCCAGGCGCGCAGGCAGGCGGATCAACGACATCGCTGCCTTCGGTCTGCAGATACCAGTTCTGGCCATCGGCCTTCTTCAACTGGTAATCATAGATACCGACAACGGCTGCCGAACCGAGCTTGAACTCGGCGTCGCTTGCGCCACCGACCTCAACAACCTGAATGCCATCGGTTGCACCAGTTCCGGTCAAGGCGCCTGCACCGCCATTGTTGCGGACATTGATGAGGCCGTTACCGGTTGCATCGCCCGTAACCACAATCTTGTCGGTTTCGCTTGCCGCACCGCCCTGATTGAGCTTGGTGTTGAGAATGAATGAACCGCCATTCATCGCAAGGCTGCCAGCCTTCAGTGTCTTGTACGGATTAGCCGCATCGAAGTCGACAACGCCGTCATTGCTCAGCGCACCGACATCCGACGAACCCGTCATCGCCCAGTATGATGAACCATCAACAGATGCGCTCGTCACGCCCTTGGCCGCGCCATACCACTGACTTTTGTTCGACAGGGTTGCATCGATCACCGCACCATCGGCCTCGACAACCATATCACCCGACAACTGAACATTACCGTCAGCTGTCAAGGTCGTCGAGCCAGACGCAGCAGAGAGAACCGTACCGTAAGTACCGACCACCTGTGTTCCATTACGCAGATCGTAAACGACATTGCCGCTTTCCGTCTTCAGGGCCGGAGCATAAGAGCCGATAAAGGAGCGTTCCGCGATGACGATACTGTCATTCGCCAGAGAAACGCCATGGCTATCTGCACCAAACACCTGGAAGATCGAGCTGTTCATGGTGACAGTGCTGCCACCGGACGCCACCACACCATGAGCACCGGTTCCGTTCGGATTGAACCCGCCACCGGTCAGGTTGACGGTGCTGCCGCCTGCGGCAACCACAGCGTGCGAACCGTTACCCAGCGTTCTCACATCTGCACCCGATGCGTTGATCGTACCGCCGTTGAGAGCGTGAAGAGCAACTGCCTCGGCACCCGTCGTCGTAATTCGCGTGTTCAGCGCACCGTCTTCATGAGCGATGTTGACAACGGCACCGGTCGTCACGTTCACACCGTCAGCACCAACACCGTCGGTTCGGAAGCTGCCACTTGATACATCAACCTGTGTATCAGCGTCCAGGACACGAATGCCAAAAGAGCCTTCACCGGTTGTGGTCGCGAGAATATTCGTTGCTTCGAGCTTACTGCCAGTTTGTGCTGTCAAGCCATAAGCCGTCTGCCCACCAGTGACGATTTTTGTGTTTGCAACGTCGAGTTCGGAATTGCGCTGAATAGCGACCCCATAGGCTTTGAGACCTGAGGTCGTAATATCCAGATTAGACACCGAGCCGGTTGAGTTGCTGGAAAGAACCACACCATGGCTATCTTGAGCTGACGTCGAGACAACGACATTCGATGCGTCGAGATGGCTACCGCGTTCTATATTGAATGCTCGGGTCACACCTGAAGTGGTCACCGATCCACCATTATATGTTACCGAGGAACCTGCATC
This sequence comes from Brucella sp. GW823-FHT04E01, assembly GCF_058796175.1. Lineage (NCBI taxonomy): Bacteria > Pseudomonadati > Pseudomonadota > Alphaproteobacteria > Hyphomicrobiales > Brucellaceae > Brucella > Brucella sp. GW823-FHT04E01. The sequence continues at coordinate 520,265 of NZ_JBXAIK010000004.1, forward strand.
ACCTGCCCAGACGGCAGCTCCGTTCCCGCCGAGCATGATGATATTCACATCGTTCGCAACCACCTGCCCACCGGCCCTTGCCATTATGCCCGCGCTGTTCACACCCGACGCAGTAAGGTTGCCACCGTTGATAACAGCTTCCGATCCCACATTGGATACACGAACTGCGTAAGCACCACCGCCAGCCGTCGTGATATCGACGTTGTTGACTTCTGCCTTGGCGCCAGCAGCTACATCGACACCGTAGGCATTGGCACCCAACGTGTTGATCGTGCCACCATTTGCGACAAGCGAGGTCCCGGCATAATTGAGCCGCAGGCCGGCGCTGTTGCTGCCTCCCGTCTTGATATTGACGTTATCGACGCTCACCTGAGCGCCGCTCCACGCATCGATGCCGTGTGCGGTGCCGCCAGTCGTTGAAATATTGCCGCCCTTGTAAACGAGCGTTGAGCCATCACCGCTCACGCGGGCGCCCGACGACGTACTACCACTCGTGGTGATGTTCACATTGGTCGCATTCGCCGATGCGCCCGCAGCAAGTTCAATACCCGGAGCCGTATTGGACCGCGTGATAATATCCGTGTCGGTAATCTCGGCATGGGTGCCAATGCCATTCGCGAACACGCCACGGGCATTGGCTCCAGTCGTTTCGATCTTGGACCCGCTGATAACGGCGCGTGAGCCATCGCGCAGGTTAACGCCATGGCCAACGGAGGTGATGCTGCCATTGCGCAGTTCCACGTTCGATCCGACAGCACCTGCACTGCTACCCGCATAGGCAAATATTCCGACACCACCGGAAGTGATCGTCGTTCCGTCGATGATGACATCGGCACCATTGATCAGTTCAAAGCCGTGCGTGCCGCCTTTGACGGTACCGCCGGTCATGTTCAGCGTGCTGCCATGCTGGACAAGCACGGCCTGCGAAACACCCTGAATGTCGCTGTTGGTCACGACAGCCGAGCCAACTGTGTCGATGAAACCGGAAATTCCGAGGCCGCCTTGCCCCGAAAGGGAGGAACCCGTGATGTTGGCGTTGCCGCCAAAGACGGTAACAACATAGCCACTCGGCGCGCCGCTCGGTGATGCCGTGGCGCCATTCATGTTCAACGTGCCGAACACGGTGGTTTCATTTACCTTACCGCCAGCCATCACATCGAGCGTTGCGTCGTTCTGAACGTTCCATGTTTCGGCAGGATCACCGGCACCAACAACTGCGGAACCGCCAGGCGCGACAGTGCCTGCATAAGCCACACCTGAAAGGACAGTCGAGGCTGCAAACAAAGCTATGCTCGCGGAAAGAAGCTTCCCGAGCGTATTGGTATTCTCTTTGGCGCGGACGTTGCTCCGCTTCTTGATGCCGTCGGGGGCTGGCATGGGTCTAGTCCTTTCGAAGCGCCGTTCTCGACGGCGAAATTTGGCGCGCAGCTGTTTTCCCCGAGCCGTCGGGTCGATGCGCTAACGTTGATTTTGTGAATGTCTGCAGACTGGAAGGGCAGACGACCTGGCGGGATGTCCGTCCTTCCAGTCGCTATCCGTCTCTCGGCAGAGGGACGGAAGCTGAATGGTTGATTATTTCATCAGTTCGCTGACACGATTGACCGCATTCTGGAAACCATTGAGCGAGATCGTGAAGTCGGCATCCTTGCCTTCATCCGTGATCGTCTTGACGGCAATGGTCTTACCCTTGCCAAGAGCTGCCGCCATCTTGGCGTCAGCCCTGATATCGACGACGCAACCGGCAAAGATGCAGGTGCGGAACCGGTTGGCATCCGAAGGCTGACCGTCGTCAATCTTCAGCGTCGCCCCCTTGTCGAGCTTGAGACCGAGCGGCAGTACCAGCACACCTTCAAGGCCCTTATCCTTTGGCTGCAATTCAACCGCCAGCACACGCTGGCTTGGGCCGTTCTTGACCTGACGCACCTGTTCCTGCTGCAAAGAGCAGACCTTGGTCTTCTTGTCGCCGTCAGCTGCAATACCGCACAGAACAGTCCAGTCGGCATATTGCTCCCGCAGTGAGGTTGCGCCATTGGGAAGCGTCGGATCGGCAGCATAGGCCGTTGCAGCGGCAAACGCCGCCATACCAATCCCAGAGAGAATTATGGACTTCTTCAGCATATCCGGGGCCGTCCTTTAAAGGCTGAGTGCGATAAAGTGGATTGCGCCTGCGCTAAGAAGGAAGGAAAAAAAGTAGATCATGATCCATCCAAGCCGTTGCGTAAAACGCAGATGGGCTCGGATTTCGGCCTCCAGCAGGTCATCGTTCAGCTTCGAAGTTTCGCAGACCTCGGACCGGGGCAAGGTATTTTCCATGATCGACATAACCGTCATTCCTCATCAGGCGTAAACCTGGCCGGCAATCGAGTGTACAAATTGGGGGGTAGTTTTCGTGCCGGTTCGGAGCTTAGATGGCTTTGATCCGCACAGAATTCACTCGAAGATGCTTTCAGATTGAAAGCGATGCAGCCCCATCGCCAAGGCAATCAATCTAAATATCTGTTTTTATTAATTTTATATAGCTTCAAGAATGCAGCTAATAATGTGCATCAAGCATAGATTCCGCATAGTTACGCGGCGGCTCGGGCAATCTGCGGGTGAAGCAAACTCCGTAATCAGCCTCACTCACCCTGCATTTGACGATCCAGCGCCGTCAGATAGGAGAGCATCGACGCGACGGAACGCTCCGACAGGGCCACCAGCTGACGCCTGCCGTCGTTCGGATCTAGCCAGCGACGAACAAGACCTGCCGCTTCCATCTCATCGAGACGTCGCGATGCCGTCGCAGGGGAAACACCCGAAACAATGTACAATGACGATACCGAGACCTGCTTTTCCTGGAGATGGTTTTCCATCAGGTCGAGCAACATATGCCAAGCGGGATCGACGAAGAGTTTGTCTGAGAAATAGCGCGTTTTAATGTCACGGATACGCAAGAGTTCCAACAGGCGCTCCTTGTCGGGCGAGACCGGTGACATATCCGCCGGTTGTGTCTTTGGCCGTGCCAAGGGTTGTGCACCGCCGGGTACAAATGATTGCAGCGACCCGAGCATCGTGCCCAACTGCTGTGCTTCCTCCATCAGTCGGGAAAGGCGCTCTGTTCCCTGCGACCACTGAGCTGCCGTTGTGCGTTGTTCATGGGCCTTTGCTGCCGCTTTGCCTACAGATTCCAAGAACTGTACCCGGCGAACCGGTTTGTGCAGAAAATCAACCGCGTTAAGCCGCAGGGCTTCCACGGAATTGTCCAGCGTCGCGTGTCCGGTTACGAAAATGACCTGCAGCCAGTTGCGGTCTGCATGTCGTTCACGGATATTGCGCAATAACTCGATCCCGTCCATTCCGGGCATACGGATGTCGCTCACCACCACATCAATTTCCGGCGTTCTGTCCAGAATCTTCAAGGCCCCCACAGCAGCCGATGCGCGCAGGCAGTTGTAACCCGCGTCGGTCAGCGCCGTGCCCAAGACCTCAAGCAACGGCTCCTCATCGTCGATCAGCAGAACTGCTGTGTTAGCTGTTGCGCTATTCATTGATCGCCTCCCGCCCGGAAATGGTTTCTGCATTACAGAGAACAAGTCTGAACTCAGCTCCTTTGGCACCGTTGCGCGCTTCCAGACTTCCACCCATGTCCCGAGCCATGCCGTATCCCAGCGACAACCCAAGCCCGGTTCCCTTACCAACCGGCTTCGTCGTAAAAAATGGCTCAAACAGGCGATCAAGGATCGCAGGCGGAATGCCCGGACCGGAATCGGCCACAACAATCGCAATCATATTGTCCGGTCCCCGCTCAACACTGATTGTGATATAGTCGGCGTCCGCCTCCTCGGCAGTCGTCCCAGCTGACACGCAGTTTTCAAGAATTGCATCTCTTGCGTTGAGAAGCAGATTCAGGATGATTTGCTCCACCAGAACGAGATCTCCCATCACGCTGAATTCGCCAGATTTGTAATTGCGATTGATGGTAACTCCCTCATTTGCAATCTGTCTGCCGGCAATGGTCAGAACCCCTTCAATCGCGTCGGCCGGATCAAGGGGTCTGAGCGAGCCGTCACTTCGATGGCCGTAAATACGCATGTGACGAACGATGTTTGCCGCCCGATCGACCTGCCCGGAGGCGAGTTCGAGGCTCTCGATCATCATCGACTGATCGAGCTTTCCCTCTGATAAACGAGCCTGAAGATTGTCGATGGCCATAGCGAGCGCTGCCAAAGGCTGGTTGATCTCGTGGGCAATGCCGGTGGCAACTTCACCCAGCGTCACGAGTTTTCCCGATTGGTAAATCGCCAGTTCGGCATCACGCTGTTCAGTGATATCGAGCCCCACCGCGACGAGATTCTTGATATCACCTTCGTTGGTTTTAATAGGGGAAACGGACCAGGACAGGGCTCGCTTGCGCCCATCTGCCAGCACGATGTTGTTCAGTGCCTGCCAAGGCAGATTCTCAACCACAGTTGAGAAGGCTTCACCCAACGGATGGGAGATTGCACCTGCTTCCGATTTTCGGCTTTCAATGTCGGGGAAAAGCTCGTGCATTGCCTGATTGGCGACAATGAAACGTCCTTCAGCGTCGGTGACAGCCATCAGGACACCACCCGTATTAACGATGGTTTCCAGAAACTCCTTGTCCCGACGCTGATTGGCAGCCTCGATCATCACCTGAACAAGGGAAACCCGACTTTGCATATATTTGCCGAGAATTATTCCAATCGCGATCAGTGCAGCGAACAAGGCTGCCAGAGCCGCTACAATGACCGATGAAGCCGCAAGCCATGCCGCGTAAATTGGGGCAGTAGGAACACCCACATAAGCCATCAATGGTGCTGCCGAGGAGCGATAATAAGCGAAAATTCGTTCTATGCCGCTTCGGACGGATGGATTGATCCTGATACCCTTCCCCGCTTCCAGCTCCTCGGGAATATAGGAAGCAACATTCTGACCTACGACTGAAGGCGAGCTGGACGCTCGAATGACACCGTCAGTTCCCATCAAACCAATGACCATGCCGGGCTGCTCATCGAGCTGAGTGTAAAAGCCGTAGAGATAGGCCTCATCGACGACGATGAGAACATATCCATTGAACCCCCCGCTTTCGCTACTGATCCGCCGCGCATAGCTCATCGCCCAACCACTATAATCTCCGGGCACATTCAAATCCGATTTGTAAGGTTTGCTGATGTAAAAATCGGGAGCGTCTGATCTGTTTAATGTCTTGAAGTCTGGTGTATCGCTAAGGTTTCTCCCCACCGGATAATCATCCAGTCCACTTGCGTACACGCGGCCATCCCGGTCGATGATAGCTATTCCCATGGCCGCAGGTTCGGCAGCGGCGCGGCGGCGCATGACCTCTGAGAGAAGTCCTTCGGAAACGATCCTGTCCGCGCGATCTTCCATGATTGCGCGGCTCAATGCATCCAGCTTGGCAAAAATTTGGGTTGTATGTTCTGCCAGCGCCTGCGCCAACGACATGGCCTGCTGTCCGGTATCATCAATACGATTCTTATAATCGCGATAAATCATGGTTGCAGCGCCAAGCGATGCTATCAAAACCACGAACGCCGCCACTAGCCAGTAGGTACGCAGGGTGCTGCGATCAATCTTTGTGAGACGTTCCATCGACTTCCCGAAATCAGGCATATCAGCACAAACAAGTAAAACACATAATTTATAACAAAGAGAAAGGATTTGTCGGGCGTGGTTATTTAACTTTCCCTGGAAGACCATGAAGCCAACGCAACTGTAGACGTAAATATTTCATGCGCTCCTGATCCAATTCGCTATTACATTCTTCAATTTCCGTCATTGCGGGATAATTCAAATATCGTTGGCGACATTCGGCATTTTTATAAGTAACCCACGCCGACTGCGCCTCCCGAAAGCGGTTTTGGCCGTTAGCAGGCAAGCCGGAAAGTAACGTATCTTCCAGCCGCCTTATCTGTGCCGACAAGACCACATCGCTATGACTGGCAGCGGGAATTGTCATAAGCAGTGCAATCAGTCCCGAACGGCCGATAATGCCAATCATGAAACGCCTCCCGATTACCGGATTTCCAGGGCGATGAAGGTGACGCTGGATGTGCCACTCTCACAATCCGGCACGTTTGCTTCAGTCTTGTTTTCAGCCTTTCCAACACCTCTGGAATGCAGGCTGAAACAAGATTGCCTCCGTGCATCACGGCACGGCTCTCCTTCAGGGGCAGCGCATCAACCGACAGAACAGGAGGAGTGGTTGGGGAACTTTTCCGTTGGATGGCCATCATTGAAATGATGTGTGAGTGATTGCGCACTTTCCAACAGACTTAGCACTCCCGACCGACGGGCGTTGCGGGGGCATCTGTAGTCGGCCGGGAGTTTACGGCCTCAATGATGCGGGGCATCATGAGACCATAGGATCGCGCTTGGCGAGAACCAAGGCGAGCACCAGCCATTCCGCGTATTCTGGACAGCGGAATGGAGCTTTTGAGGTTCAAAAGCCGGAAAGCAGGAAGCGCAACACGGCTCCCCAGAACCAAAGACAGCCAACGATCATTGCGAGCCACATCATGGCCAGCATATGAGCTGGAAACTTTTCCTCGCGCTCCACAGGAATGCGGGACTGACTACGGTTGTCGATACGAGGTGAGCTGCATACTCTTGCAATCGACATAGCCTCAGCCTTCCTTTCCCTGCAACGCTCGTGAAGCACAGCGTTTTCTGACTTCATTCGTTCTGTGCCTTAACCGGACGAGTTCAAAATGGTGTCAAATGAGAAGGAAAGCATCTGCTGTTGGGTTCAGATTGAAATCATTCAATGCCATAGCCACGCTGAACCAATATAAATATTTGAAATAAAAAGATAAAACTACAATCAGAATGAATACATTTCACACAGCACCCACATGACCGATATTTTCCGGGATCGAAAACAATTGGATGCTTTGAAATGGCAATCACCCAGACGCAAACAAAAAACCCCGCCAAGCCGGAAGCTTGGCGGGGTTTCCCGTATAAAACTCTACAAGAGAACCTTACTCCCGGTTGCCCATGAACTGCAGCAGGAAGGTGAACATATTGATGAAGTCGAGATAGAGACGCAGCGCGCCCATCACAACCTTGCGGCCATGCGCATCCGAAGAATCACCTTCGTAGTACATTTCCTTGATCGACTGCGTGTCGTAGGCGGTGAGGCCTGCGAAGATCAGAACGCCGATCACCGAGATCGCGAACTGCAGCGCGGTCGAGCCGAGGAAAATGTTGACGACCGATGCCAGGATCAGGCCGAACAGGCCCATGATCAGGAACGAGCCCATGGCGGACAGGTCGCGCTTGGTCGTGTAACCGTAGAGCGACAGCGCGCCAAAGGAAGCAGCCGTCACGAAGAAGGTGCGAACGATGCTCTGGCCGGTGAAGACCAGGAAGATCGACGACAGCGACAGGCCGACGAGAGCTGCATAGCCCCAGAAGACGGCGTTAGCGGTCGAGACCGAAAGACGTTCGATGCGGAAGCTCAGGAAGAACACTGCCGCAAGCGGCGCAAGCATCACGACCCAGCGAAGCGGAGACGTGTAGAGCGCTACACCGAGACCGGTGAGCATCTTGCCGTTGGCGAGCTGGGCGACGGCTGCGGACGGGTCCGTGGTCGTTGCGAGTGCTGCAACGGCAAATGCGGCAAGGCCGGTAACGGCCAAGCCGATAGCCATCATGTTATAGACGCCGAGCATATAGCTGCGCAGGCCCTGATCGATGCCTGCATCAGCGCGAGCGCCGCCTACCGGCCTCTGCTGCGCCTGAATATTGCGAAAGTCAGCCATGACTTAAATCCTCTTGCCATGTCCCGTCCGGTGTCGGGGGCGCTCAAAAGGTCGAGCCGCCGCCAGGCGCCGCTGGCGGGACCCCAGCATGCCTGCCTGACATTATGGGGATTTCGGCCTTCGCGTACAAGTACCACCTGTAAAAAAACGTGATGCAGCAGCTTGGAAATGCAAACGCTTTCTCCATACGATCCAATGACTTACGTTTTTCTGCCGGTGACGATTACAAATCGTTCATATCGTCCTGAGCACCTGGGCAGGCTTTTGGCCGAGAACGCGCCATGTCCCGGCCAGGCCGAAACCGACAGTCAGCACCAGCGCGATGGCAACGGTCATCAGCGCGACATCAGGCAGGAAGCTCGCTTTCAGCTTCATGATTTCCACCACGACATACCAGCCAGCCACACTGCCGGCGACAAGTGCAAAGAGCGCCGTTGCAAGCCCGAGCAGCATATATTCAAGCACATAGGCCGTGATCAGCGTGCCGCGCGTAGCCCCCAGCGTCTTCAGCACTACTGCATCGTGAACGCGGGCACGGTTACCGGCTGCGAGCGCTCCGCCCAGCACCAGAACCGAAGCGGCGAGCGCGATGGAGGCAGCCGCACGGATGGCGGTTGCAAGCTGGCTGATCAGATCATTCGCGACATTGAGCGCATCGGTCACACTGACCGTCGTAACGGCGGGCCATGTCTTGGTGACCTGCCGCAGCACATCAGGCGCAAGATTCTTCTGGCTATCGGGAATGGTGAGCGTCGCCAGCCAAGTCGCAGGCGCACCGGCAAAGGTATTGGGCGAAAACACCATGACGAAATTCATCGCAAGCGTTTCCCACTGAACTTGACGGAAGCTTGCGATCTTCGCGGTGATGTTGCGGCCCAGCACATTGACCGTCACCGTGTCGCCGAGCTTCAGACCCAGTTCCTTGCCCTCGCGCTCCGCGAAGGACACCAGTGGTTCGCCACTATAGTCGTTCGGCCACCATTCGCCTTCCGTCAGTGTCGAGTTTTCGGGGACTGTATCGGAAAAGGTAATACCACGGTCGCCGCGCAGCACCCAGGCTGCTTCCGGCGGGATGGTCATGTCGCGCACATTGGTGCCGTTGAAGGCAACGATACGCCCGCGCAGCATCGGACCGGAGGTGAGCTTGCCATCAGGCACGATGCCGCTGACCAGCTTGGTGAAATCACCGATGTCGCGGTTCTGGATATCGACGAAGAAAAAGTCAGGCGCCTGCGCTGGAATGTTTTCCGTTACCTGGCGACGCAGATTGCCATCGATCAGCGCGATTGCCACCATCAGCGTCAGGCCAAGGCCCAGTGAAAGCACCACGGAGGGCGTGAGCGCGCCGGGTCGATGGATGTTGCCCACTGCGAGCCGGAGCGACGTCGAGCGCACGCGCGGAACCCGGCGGGCAAGCCAGCGGATGCCGTCGGCGACTAGCCGCAGCACGCCGAAAGCCGCAATGGCCGAAACGATGAAGATTGCGGCGATACGCCGGTCATAAGCAACGTAGAGCGCCAGACCGGCGAGTGCAGCAATCAGCAGAACCGCGAGGGTGAGATAGAGGAATGGTGGCAGGCCGCGCTGTTCAAAACCTTGTTCGCGGAAAAGCGCCGTCGCCGGAATATCGCGTGCGCGGCCCAGCGGAATAATCGCGAAGGCAAGCGTGGTGATAAGGCCGAAGACGGCAGCGAGCGCCAGAGCATCGGGAAAGAAACCGCCACCACCGGCGACCGGCAGATAATTGGCAAGCGCCATCGCGGCAGCAAACGGGATAATCGCCGCCAGTATCAGCCCGAGAACAATGCCTATGAAGCCGATCACCATAATCTGCACGAGATAAACCAACACCGCGAAGCGCGCTGGCGCGCCAAGCGACTTGAAGGTGGCGATCACACCGCGCTTGCCGTCAAGATAGGCGCGCACCGCATTGGCGACGCCGACACCGCCGACGATCAGGGCTGTCAGGCCCACCAGTGTCAGGAATTGCGAGAAGCGCTCGATATTGGCGCTCAGCGCCGGAGCGGCATTGGTGCGGGAACGGATGTTCCAGCCTGCATCGGGGAAATCGGCAGCGGCCTGCCGCCTGACTTCGGCAATTGCTGCATCCGGCGCGCCGTCCGGAAGGGCAACCTTGTAGATATGATCGACAAGGCTTCCGGGCTGAATGAGACCGGAAGCACGCAGGCCATCCAGCGAAACCAGAAAGCGCGGCGCAAAATTGAAACCCGAGGAAAGCAGGTCCGGTTCGCTCTCGATCAGGCCACGCAGCTCAAACACTTGCGAACCGAGCAGCACTTTTGCGCCAAGCGACAGGTCCATGCGATTGAGAAAGTCCTGGCTGACGGCAGCACCATAGAGGCCACCCTTCTCGCCGGTCATGTCAGCGAGCGATTGCTGCGGCTGGACTTTCAGTTGACCATAGAGCGGATAGGCAGCGTCGACAGCCTTCACCTCGACCAGCGACTGGTCGGAGCCATCGGGCATGCGCGCCATGGAGCGCATGGTGGCGCTTTCCGCCATTCTGCCCTGTTTTGCAATGAAGGCGCGTTCTTCCGCCGTTGCTTCCCGCTGATTGAGCGCGAAGCTGACATCACCGCCCAGAATGCTCTGGCCTTCCGACGCAATGCCGGTGCTGACCGAGCGCGCCACCGAGTTGACGCCGCCGATAGCGGCAACGCCAAGCGCGATACAGGCGAGGAAAATATAGAAACCGGACAGGCCACCGCGCATTTCACGCAGCGCAAAGCGGAGAGCAAGCGAGAACGATTTTGCCGCACTCATGCGCCAGCTGCCAGAGATTCGAGAACGGAGCCGCCCTGTGCAGGCTCCTCGATCCGGCCCGAGCGCACCGGAATTTCGATGTCGCAGCGCGCCGCAAGCGCCGGGTCATGCGTGACGAGCACCATGGTGAGGCCGTTTTCGCGCTGCTTGGCGAACAGAAGATCAGCAATCTGGCGCCCCGTCGTGGTATCGAGATTGCCGGTCGGCTCATCCGCGATCAGGATTTTCGGGCTTGGCGCAAGAGCACGGGCAATCGCAACGCGCTGCTGTTCACCGCCGGAAAGCTCCGATGGATAATGGGTGAGGCGCTCGCCAAGGCCGACAGCGCGCAATTCGCGTTCCGCCACCTCGAAAGCATCGCGACGCCCGGCCAGTTCCAATGGCACGGCGACATTTTCAAGCGCGGTCATGTTGGGAATAAGGTGAAAGGACTGGAACACGATGCCGATATTGGCGCCACGGAAAGCGGCGGCCTGATCCTCGCTCATCTGGCTGATCGTCTCACCGGCAATCTTCACAGTTCCGTTATCGACATGCTCCAGACCGGCCAGAACCATCAGCAGCGTGGACTTGCCGGAACCGGACGGACCAACGATGCCAACCGACTGTCCTTGCGATATATGAAGGGAAACGCCCTTCAGCACATGCACCAATGAGGCGGCGTGACCAAGGGTTAGATGAACGTTCTCAAGTTCGATAATCGGGCCAACAACCTGTTCCGTCACGCGGTTTTTATCCTATATGAATCTTTAGAACCAAACAGCGCGCCACAAATTTGAACTTATGTTGCGCCAATTATTGAAGAGAAGTCCGGCGGGCCATTCGCCCACAGCCCCTCAAATATGGGTTTTCGACGATGCGTTTCAAACTCTCAATTCCGGCATGGCTCCCGATTTTTGCGATGATGGCGTCTTTTATGGCGGCAAGTCCCATCACTACGGCGCAGGCGCAGGAAGATCCGACCGGCCTCGAAGACGCACTGCCGACCGAGCAATTGTCGCAGGTGAGAATTGTCGGTTTCGGCGACAGCCTCATGGCGGGCTATCTGCTGCCGGCCAATGCCGCCTTTCCGCAGCAGCTTGAAAAGGCACTCAACGACAAGGGTGTCGAGGTTTCGATCGAGAATGCGGGCGTGTCGGGCGACACGACCACGGGCGGGCTTTCGCGCATCGATTGGTCCGTCCCCGATGGCACCGATCTGGTCATCCTTGAACTGGGAGCGAATGACGCGCTGCGCGGTATCGAACCCGACATTACCGAAAAGAACCTCGATGAGATGCTGGCGCGCCTGAAGCAGCGCGGCATTTCGGTCATTCTTGCCGGCATGATGGCCCCGCCCAACATGGGCAAGGACTATGCCGCCAAGTTCAACCCGATCTATCCGAAGCTGGCACAGAAATATGGCGTGCCGCTCTACCCGTTTTTCCTCGACGGTGTAGCAACCAAGAAGGACTTTCTGCTCGAGGACGGAATGCACCCCAATGAAAAGGGCGTCGAAACGATGGTGTCTAACTTTATGCCCACTATCGAAAAGAGCCTGACAGATATGCAAAACAAGGGGACATCGGGAGGCTGACGCCGGTCGGGAGCATAAACAGCTTGCTCCCGGACTCAAACTTTGATTCGCTGCAGTTGCATCAACTTAACCGAATCAATTCGGCAGGTACGATGCACTGACTCTCTAGGCTAGAGTGTCCTTTACGCATCCTTTGGATGCCCGGCGCTCTGGCATGGAACGCTTCGAGGAGGATGCCCTATGCCGCGTCTTTTCACTGCCCTCGAAATCCCGCGCGACGCCGCGCTTTCGCTCTCGTTGTTGCGAGGCGGTCTTCCCGGCGCACGCTGGATTGATGTCGAAAACTACCACATAACGCTGCGTTTTATCGGAGATGTGGAAGGCCACGTGGCCGACGAGGTTGCCAATGCGCTTGATCGCGTGCGGCGGCCGGAATTCATGCTCAACCTGTCGGGTGTCAATGCTTTCGGTTCCAAAAAGCCGCACAGCATCTATGCGGGTGTATCCCCCTCGCCTGAGCTCAACGCATTGCAGGCGGAAATCGAACGGATCTGCCGGCGACTTCACATTCCCGCCGACCCGCGCAAGTTCACGCCCCATGTGACACTGGCGCGGCTGAGAAATCCCCGCATCGAGGATGTGGTGCGCTATCTCTCCTCACGTGGCAACTTCGCGACGCTGCCCTTCAAGGTGGGACGGTTCGTGCTGATGTCGTCACGCGATTCCGTCGGTGGCGGACCTTATATCGTGGAGGAAGCCTGGCCTTTGGTTGCCCGTTCCGGCCAGAACTGGTCGGCAAGCGCGATGGAGGCTGCCAGAACCATCCGGTAAACCTTTTCGAAGTCCCCGGTCCCGCCATAATAGGGATCGGGGATTTCAACTGCCCGCCCTTCTGCAATCTCCGCGAAAAGCCCGATATGCGCGTCTGCACTTGCAGGCCTGCGCTCAGCGATCATCCGCATATTGTAACGGTCCATCCCAAGGATCAGGTCAAAACGGCTGAAATCACCGGCGATGAGCTGTCGGCAGCGCTGTGCGGAAATATCGAGACCATGATGCGCTGCAACGCTGATGGAGCGCTCGTCCGGCTCCTCGCCGGTATGATAGCCATTGGTTCCGGCAGAATCGACCAGCACATGGCGGATGCCGCGCTTTTCCAGCACATGCCCCATCACGCCTTCGGCAAGCGGAGAACGGCAGATATTGCCTGCGCAAACGAAAAGAATGCTGGTCGGGGCTTGTGCGGCTACGGATACGATCACGGAACTCTCGCGCTCATGATAAGTTAGTTCAGGAACCGCAACATAGGCGAAAGACGATGGCACGCAACCGGCTGACAGAAAATGAACTGAACGAAGCGCTCACTGAACTGGATGGCTGGCAGAAGGTCGACGGACGCGAGGCGATTGCCAAGAGCTTCAAGTTCAAGGATTTCAATGCCGCCTTCGGTTTCATGACGCGCGCAGCGCTCCATGCGGAAAAGCTCGACCATCACCCTGAATGGTTCAATGTCTACAACCGCGTCGATGTCACGCTCGCTACCCATAGCGAGAACGGCATTACGGAACTCGACATCAAGCTTGCGCGCAAGATGAATGCGATAGCCTGAATTTAGAGCTTTGAAATATAGACGTAAATCTTCCGGCGATCATAATTGAAGCTGCCATCTGGATTGCGGCTCGAATAGGGTAGAACGCGGGTAAGATTGATGCGATCCTGCCAGTTCTGCCCGAGTTTGCCGCCATGGACACCCCGGATATGAACATCGCCGAGCGAAATTGCAGCATGGAAAATGTGCCCCGCCTGCACGTCATAAAAGCCGATTGCCTGACCGAAGGGTAGAGCCGAATAACCGTTCCATTGTTCGCCCGCCCTGAAATTCAGGATCGGTATCCAGTTCTGGCTGGATGTGCCGCGCAAAGTGTTGAGCGAAATTCCGGCTCCGAAGAGAAACCGCAGATAGACGGCGGCATCGTAGCATCCCGCCTCCGACAGATCGACGGTGATGTAATTATCTTCGCTTCCAGCAGCCAGTAGCTGGTTGCCGCGAAACAGCCGTGTTGAACGGTCGCTGCGGATGAAATTTTCCCCATAGCCGGTCAAATGCATCAAAACCTCCATTCGTTCGGCATCGCTCCAGCGCGGTCCAAGCCGTTTGGTGAGCAATCCGGTCGAATCTGTATTTTGGGGATTTGACGAGGGCGTTGTAGCTGATGGTTCTTGCAGGATAGGACTACGGGGAAATCGAACTGGCCTTGCAAGAGCGATACAAACTCCCCATTTTTTACCGGTCAGAACCCGCATTCGACGATTGGAATCGGGACGACAGGAGTTGAACGAGAATGGATGACGTCAGAATCGGTGAAATCCTCGAACCCGGCAGCGAGAGCGAATTCAAGAAGCGCAGCGAACGGGTGAAGAACGGATTCTGGAAGGCCGCGCGCCGCGCCGGTCGCATGGTGCCATTCATGGATGAGGTGGTGGCAGCCTATTACTGCGCGCTCGACCAGAGGACCCCAACCCGTGTGCGCATGACCCTGATGGCGGCGCTCGCCTATTTCGTCCTGCCCTTCGACGCCATTCCCGATATTCTGGCCGGTATCGGCTTCACCGATGACGTTGCCGTGCTGATGGCAGCGCTGACAGCCGTTCGTGCCCATATCACACCGGCGCACCGGCTGGCCGCGCGACAGGCACTTGAGGATGAGGGAGCAAGGGAATAGCGGCGGCTGATCACAGCTATGTGATTCCGGCTACTTTGCTTCAATTGCCCTCCGCTTTTTTCCTTATTTCCCTAATTCCGACATCCTATCCCCCTTTCAACATATTGCCTTAATCCACTGCTGCCTTATTGCCTTATCCCCACGAACACACTCTCGCCGCTTTCTTTTAATTCAAGTGGAGCCAAGGGATGGCGGGGCGACTTAGCTGCTCATTCAAGTTTTCTTTCGAAACTTCACCGTTTGGTAACCCAGATTAAGGCAATTTAATCGGCAACTGAGCGGGACGGCGTGATGAACGGCGGCATCCCGATATTCAAGTTTGAAGCAAACGAAAGAGAACCGGTAAAAACCAATGCTTGGAAAATCGATCGTCGCGGCTTCTGTGTTCATGATTGGGATGGCGGGTTCGGCACTCGCCCAGACCCCGAGCCAGATCAGCCAGTTCAATGCCTGGGGCGCCTACAGCTATCAGTCGGGCAACGGCAAGGTCTGCTATGTCCTCTCCGTACCGACCCAGAAGGCTCCGGCCAACGTCGATCACGGTGACAACTTCTTCCTCGTGAGCCAGAAGCCCGGCCAGAACATCTCGTTCGAACCGCAATTCATGGCCGGTTACGACCTCAATACCAATGCCAAGGTCGTCGTCTCCATCGGCAACCGCAACTTCAACATGTTCGTCAACGGCAAGTCCGGCTGGATGGAAAATGCAGCAGAAGAGCCGCAGCTCATCGCAGCCATGCGCGGCGGTTCGGAAATGAAGGTGCAGGCACAGTCGAAGCGCGGCACCAAGACCAACTATACCTATTCGCTGAAGGGTATTTCGGATGCGCTGAAAGCCATCCAGAAGTGCAAGTAATCCTCGCGATTGGACAACTTTCAAAGCCGGGCGCAAGCCCGGCTTTTTCTTTTGCAGCCTTGCTCCCCGCCGTCATGCATAGCAGACCGGATTTCATGTGGCCGGATTTCATGTGGGATGACGAATGCGATATTGTGTGCTAAGAGCGCGCGCAACAGGGGTCGCAAAGCCAAGTGCCGGACCCTATTTATCCATGCATTCGGGCCAGATTATCTGGCGAAGCTTATCGACGCGCTTCAGCCGTCGTCTCCAACAGTTGAAAACAGATGTCCATTTCGTTCGACCTTACCATTGATGATACGCGCGACCAGCTTGCCCGCCATGCGCGCGCCAGCCTGGAGGCAAAGCCGTCGCTCATCGGCATGTCGCGCGAGGAAATGGCCGAAGCGCTCGTCAAGGCCGGTGTGCCCGAGCGTCAGGTGAAGATGCGCATCAGCCAGCTCTGGCATTGGCTCTATGTGCGCGGCGTTTCCGATTTCGCCGACATGCGCAATATTTCCAAGGATTTGCGCGCTATGCTGGCGCAGCATTTCACCATTGCGCGGCCTGAAGTGGTCGAAGAACAGATTTCGCAGGACGGCACCCGCAAATGGCTGTTCCGTTTTCCGCCGCGCGGCGCAGGCCGTCCGGTCGAAATCGAAAGCGTCTACATTCCCGAAGAAGGGCGCGGAACGCTCTGCGTTTCCTCTCAGGTCGGCTGCACGCTCACCTGCTCGTTTTGCCATACCGGCACGCAGAAGCTGGTGCGCAATCTGACCTCTGAAGAAATTCTGGCGCAGCTTTTGACCGCCCGCGACCGGCTCGGCGATTTCCCGGACAAGGATACACCAGACGGCGCCATGGTGCCCGCCGAGGGCCGCAAGATCACCAATATCGTGATGATGGGCATGGGCGAGCCGCTCTATAATTTCGAGGAAGTGAAGAAGGCCCTGCTGATCGCCTCCGATGGCGACGGCCTGTCGCTTTCCAAGCGTCGCATCACGCTTTCGACCTCCGGCGTCGTGCCGGAAATCTATCGCACCGGCGACGAGATCGGTGTGATGCTCGCCATTTCGCTGCACGCCGTGCGCGACGAGTTGCGCGACATTCTGGTGCCGATCAACAAGAAGTATCCGCTGGAACAGCTCATCAAGGCTTGCCGCGAATATCCGGGCCTGTCCAATGCAAAGCGCATCACCTTCGAATATGTGATGCTGAAGGACATCAATGACAGCCTTGAGGATGCCAAGCTGCTGGTGAAGCTTTTGCAGGGCATTCCGGCCAAGATCAATCTGATCCCGTTCAACCCGTGGCCCGGCACAAATTACCAGTGCTCGGAATGGGAGCAGATCGAGAAATTTGCCGATTATGTAAACGCAGCTGGCTATGCATCGCCGATCCGCACCCCGCGTGGTCGCGACATTCTCGCGGCCTGCGGCCAGCTTAAGTCGGAGTCGGAGCGCATGCGCAAGAGCGAGCGCCTTGCACTCGAAGCCATGATGATTGCCGGGCATGGTGAATAACGGGGTGAATAAACCGATGGGTGAGCGCGCTTGAACGATACTTTCGATTACATAACGCGCTTCGCCATCGTGGTATTCGGCTATTGCTGCGGTGTATTGACGGCAGGCTGGTTTCTCGCCGCCATCCTTTTCCGCACCCTCGGGATCGATTCCTTCATGAGCGATTTCGTCATGATGGCAAGCGATGCGGATGCCGGTTCGCTCTTTGCAGCCACCAGCTTCTGGAGCACCGTCTTCGTTGGCGGTTTTGCCATTGCAGCCATGGCTGGCGGGTTCAGCTTTGTGCCCGCCCTCATCCTCATCATTCTGGCTGAAGCGCGCGGTTACAAATCATCCCTGTTCTATTGCGTTGCGGGCGCCCTGATCGGGCTTGCCGCCGCAGGCGCATCGCTTCCGTTCAGCGATGGCCGGAGCGTGCCGGAAAGCTCGCTCTGGATCGCAGCCATTGCAGGAGCCGGTGTCGTCGGCAGCTTCGTCTACTGGCTGCTGGCAGGGCGCAATGCCGGGCGGTTTTTAACCCGCCCGGTTGAATAAAATCCATCTTCTTTTTCGCATTGTCCTACGCATCGAAGCGGGATCAGAAATCAGTCCAGTGGACTGATTTCCCCGCGGAGACGCTTCGCACTTTTGCTGGAAATGGCTTTTTCATTCGCATTGTCCTACGCAAAACCGCTTCGCACTTTTGCTGGAAATGCTCTATTTTGCCTGTGCGGTGATGATCTTCAGCGCAAAGGCCGAGAATACACCCGCAAACATCCAGTCCACGATGCGCGTCACGGTCGGGTTCTTTTTCAGGAGCCCGGCGAAACGATCTGCCGCCACGACCATCGGAATGGTGAAGGGCAGCGCCATCGGAATGAACGACAGGCCGAGGAAGAACAATTTGCCCATGGCATGCGGGTCATGCGCGGAGACGAACTGCGGCAGGAAGGTCATGTTGAACAGGATGATCTTCGGGTTCAGAAGGTTGATGCCAAGACCGGTCAGCCAGTTCTGGAACAGCGTATGCTTCTTGCCGCCATTCTTTTCCGGCGAGAAGGCCGATCCCTTGCGGATCGCCTGCACGGCCAGCCAGACCAGATAGCCCGCCCCCACCACTTTCAGCGCCGTAAAGGCTGCAGGAGACGCCAGAATGAGCGCCGAAAGGCCGAGCGCCACCATGGTTGTGTGAATGACGATGCCGGTGCTGGCGCCAGCCATGCAGGCAAAACCTGCGGCCTTGCCTTCGGACAGGGCGCGCCCGACGAAAAGCGTCATGTCAGGACCGGGGGTAATGGAAAGGATCGCGGTTGCTATCGCGAACTGGACAAAAATCGTCCATTCGGGAATGAAGGTCAGGTTTGTCAGAAAAGACATCGAAATGTGCTCCAAGAGATGGCGCACGCTAGAATAATTTCCGGGCAAATGAAACAGTGGAATGGAGACAGAAATGCTGCTGATCGTAGGGACCGTCCGCCTGCCGCCGGAAAACTTCGCCAAAGCGCGTGAAGCCATGCAGCGCATGATCTCCGCCAGTCGGGCGGAGGATGGCTGTGTGGACTATGGCTATGCCGCAGATATTCTCGAACCGGGTCTCATCCATGTGAAGGAGATGTGGCGCGACCGTGCTTCGCTCGACCGGCATTTTGCCTCCGCCCATATTGCCGAATGGCGTGCGGCCTGGCCTGGGCTTGGTATTGGCGACCGCAATCTCGTTGTTTATGAAGTTGGCGAACCACAGATCACGTAATCCGCATGAGTTTTCGCGATAAGTCGCAGCCCTTCGGCTTGCACGCTGCTTGGCAACTGCTAAAAGAACTACGGACAAATTTTGGGCGCCGCTCTGGAGCGCCTGATGAGACGGAAGTTTATTATGAGCAAGTGGAAAGACGTTAAGAAAGTCGTTCTCGCCTATTCGGGCGGCCTCGACACCTCGATCATCCTGAAGTGGCTTCAGACAGAACTCGGCGCGGAAGTTGTGACCTTCACTGCCGATCTCGGTCAGGGCGAAGAACTTGAGCCAGCCCGCAAGAAAGCGGAAATGCTGGGCATCAAGGAAATCTTCATCGAGGACGTGCGCGAAGAATTCGTGCGCGATTTCGTTTTCCCGATGTTCCGCGCCAATGCCGTCTATGAAGGCGTCTATCTGCTCGGCACCTCGATTGCCCGCCCGCTGATCTCCAAGCACCTGATCGAAATCGCCAAAAAGACCGGCGCCGACGCCATCGCGCACGGCGCGACCGGCAAGGGCAACGACCAGGTTCGCTTCGAGCTTTCGGCCTATGCGCTGAACCCGGACATCAAAATCATCGCCCCATGGCGCGACTGGTCGTTCAAGAGCCGCACGCATCTGCTCGAATTTGCTGAACAGCACCAGATTCCGGTTGCGAAAGACAAGAAGGGCGAAGCGCCATTCTCCGTCGACGCCAACCTGCTGCACTCCTCGTCCGAGGGCAAGGTTCTGGAAGACCCGGCTGTCGAGGCACCGGAATATGTGCATATGCGCACCATTTCACCGGAAACCGCGCCCGACAAGGCAACGATCATCAAGATCGGCTTTGAAAAAGGTGATGCCGTTTCGATCAATGGCGAACGTCTGTCGCCTGCGACGCTTCTTGCCAAGCTCAACGACTATGGCCGCGACAATGGCATCGGTCGTCTCGACCTCGTGGAAAACCGCTTCGTCGGCATGAAGTCGCGCGGCGTCTACGAAACGCCGGGCGGCACGATCCTGCTGGCAGCACACCGCGCCATCGAATCGATCACGCTCGACAGCGGTGCGGCGCACCTGAAAGATGAGCTGATGCCGCGCTATGCGGAACTGATCTATTACGGCTTCTGGTTCTCGCCGGAACGCGAAATGCTGCAGGCGGCAATCGATCACAGCCAGCGCCATGTTGAAGGCGAAGTCACGCTCAAGCTCTACAAGGGCAATGTGATGGTGATCGGCCGCGAATCGGACAAGTCGCTCTATTCCGACAAGCTCGTCACCTTCGAAGACGATCAGGGTGCTTACGACCAGAAGGACGCAGCAGGCTTCATCAAGCTCAACGCGCTTCGTCTGCGCACATTGGCTGCACGCGACCGCAAATAAGCATATCCAATCCGGACAAAAGCCCGCCTTCCGGCGGGCTTTTGTTTTTAGAGAGGAACAATTGTCTTTGTGCTCTGGATGGCAGGCAAGATCGCATGAGATCAAGCGGCGTGTTTTATACCAGCAAGCATCTTTTCTTCACCGGGACGCAAAGTCAGCACCCGCACGCCATTCGCGGTGACTGCGACCGTATGCTCGAACTGCGCTGACAGCTTTCCGTCGCGCGTTACCACCGTCCAGCCGTCCTTTTCTGTCTTCACCTTGGCCGTTCCCTGATTGAGCATCGGCTCGATGGTGAACACCATGCCTTCGCGCAGACGAACGCCGGTGCCCGGCTTGCCGAAATGCAGAACCTGCGGTTCCTCGTGCATCTCGCGACCGATACCGTGGCCGCAATATTCCCGCACGATGCTGTAATCATGCCGCTTGGCGTGACGCTCGATGGCATGGCCGATATCGCCCAGCGTCGCGCCGGGTCGCACGGCAGCAATCCCCTTCCACAAGGCCTCATAGGTCACACGGACCAGCCGTGAGGCAAAGGGAGCAACGTCACCGACCATATAGGTCTTGCTGGAATCAGCGATATAGCCGTCCTTTTCCAGCGTGATATCGAAGTTGATGATCTCGCCGTTTTTAATGATCTCGTCATCCGACGGCATGCCGTGGCAGACGACTTCGTTCTTGGAACTGTTCAGCACATAGGGATAGTCATATTGCCCCTTGCTGGCTGGCCGCGCCTGCAATTCGCGGGTGATATAATCCTCGACCAGATCATTGACCTGCATCGTGGTCATGCCCGCCAGCGGCGTGCGGTCGAGAAGCGCAAAAACAGAGGCAAGCAGCGCGCCGGATGTCGCCATTTTCTCCACTTCGGCAGGGGTTTTGGTCATGACGACTGCACAGTAAGAACGGGCAGAACCGGCAGCTCGACCCGTGCTGCGCGCAACTGCATCTGCACGATCTCGTTGAACGACAGGTCGGGATGGGCTTGTGCCAGCATGCCGATCTTCATCCAGTATTCAGCCTGCGCATTGATCGACCGGCACATGACGTCACTCGCCTTGCGCAGTTCCTCATGCAGCTCGTCGCCGATTTTCACGATACCCATAGTATTGTCCAGACCATATAGTTCATATACGGATCATATATAAACCGTATATACCCATCGATCAAGCTCTCCACTGTTCCTGCTCAAGCAATCAAAGTCACTTGCATTTAGTATGGTGCCATACTATAAGTCGCCGTATGGAAATAATCGAGCAAAAGCACCACGCCCTTCTGGGCGAAATGGAACGCCGGCACAGCCCGTCCACCGACGCGCTGAAAGCCTGCTTTGAAGTTTTGTCACTTGCTGCGGCCATTGACCGGGATTGCGCCAACCGGCTAGCTCCGCACAAGCTTTCGGAGGGCAAGTTCGTCCTGCTGTTTCTGCTGCACAATGCGCCCGACGGCCTCTCGCCGCACGAGCTTTCAGAACGCGCAGGCGTAACGCGCGCCACCATCACCGGCCTGCTGGACGGGCTGGAGCGCGATGGTTTCCTCAAGCGTCACGCGGATAGCGAGGACCGCCGCAAACTGACTGTCCGGCTGACATCCGAAGGGATGCTGCTGGCGCAACAGCTTTTCGAACAACATACCGCATGGATTGCAAGCCTGATGAGCGATCTCTCATCAGGTGAACAGCAGCTTCTCAGCACCTTGTTGCGCCGCATCTGGAGCCGCACCGATGCCGGTCGCTCTTTCAAGATCAATGAAACCCTAAGGGATATGACATGACCTATTACCTCGCCGAGCTTTATTCCCCGAAATCGAGCTGGCACGCGCTTGATGCTGAAGGCAGGCAGTCCTTCTTTGAGAAAGTCGGCGCGGGTATGGGCGGGCTTGGCGCGCTCGGTATCGAGGCTTTGGCATTGGGTCCCGTCGACGCGACAAAGTCTTTTGCGCCCAGCCAGAGCTTCTTCGCCATCTGGCGTTTCCCGGATGAAGCAGCTCTCGACATGCTGATTGCCGGAATCACCGCCACCGGCTGGCATGATTATTTCGACACGATCAATGCGGCTGGTGCAGGCACCGACCTTCCCGGCCATCTGGCGCAACTGGCAGGCGTGCCTTTCAGGGACGCCGCCTAATCCAAAACCACTATCGCGATGATAGAGCGTATCCCGAAAAGTGTGAAACGCCTACGCAAGGAAATCAGTCCACTGGACTGATTTCTGATCCCGCTTGACTCTTGCCTCGCTCGATTCAATACTGGAACATATAGAGAACAAAAAGATGGAATCTAGACGTGAGCGGCATCGACATCGCGGCGCTGCGGCGCATGGTTACGACCATTGAAGGCAACGATCCGCAAGGCAGTTTTGCAAATCAGGGGCAAACGGGCTTCGGGCGGGCGCGCAGTTTCACGCTCGGCCTTGCCGGGGCGGATGCCGCCTTTCCGCATGGCCTTGCAGGCGACGCGCTGCATGAGGTTTTTGCCGAAAACCCCGGCGCGCATATGGCCGCGACCGGCTTTGCGCTAGCCTTTGCCGCCCGTGCGGCAGAACGCGCCGCAGAGCCTCGTCGCCCGATTATCTGGATCGAGGAAGAAAGCGCTGCAAGTGAATATGGCGGGCTTTATCCGCCGGGACTTCATGCCTTCGGGATCGATCCGTCGCGACTTCTGATCGTGCGCTGCCCCACGGCACAGGATGTCCTGAAGGCGGCAAACGATGCGCTGGAAGCCGGAAGCGGCGGCAAGGCTTCGCATCTTGTTTCCGGTGTTGTCGCCTCGGTGACAGGCCAGCCGAAATGCCTCGACCTGACCGCTTCGCGTCGTCTGCTTCTGGCAACCGAAACCGCGCAGCTGCCCGTCATCCTGCTCCGGAGCCACCGGACGGCTGTGCAAAGCGCTGCCGTCAGCCGCTGGCGGGTGGCGCCCGCGCCGTCCCGTTCAAGTGGAGCGAACGCACCCGGCAAGCCTGTCTTTTCGGCGGTTCTGGAACGCAATCGCCACGGCACATGCGGGCAATGGATCATGGAATGGAACAATGAAACCCAGGAATTTGGTGCTAACGAACGGGATGGCAGAACGTCTGTTTCTCGCCCTCTGGTTTCCGTTTCTGCCGACCGACCGGCTTCGCAGCAGCACTCCGCCTGATGGTAAACCGCACCTGCCTTTGGTTGTGACCGAACGCACGACCAATGCGCTGCGCCTGACAGCAGTGGATGCCGGAGCGGCAAAGCTCGGCCTTTTTCCCGGCATGGCGCTAACGGATGCGCGCGCCCGCGTGGAAAGGCTTGAAGTGGCAACGGCAGCACCGGAACATGATGCGGCATTACTCAAGCGTTTTGCCCATTGGTGCGAGCGCTACACGCCGCTTGTCGCCTTCGATGAGCCGCATGGGCTGATGCTCGACATAACCGGCTGCGCGCATCTTTTTGGCGGGCTCGACGCCATGCGTGCCGATGCAATCCGGCGTCTGGAACGAGCCGGGCTTGGCGTACAGGCGGCGGTTGCCGATAACAGTTTTGCCGCGCGGCTTCTGGCACGGGGAACGAAGGGCGGTGTCTTCAGCAGGGCGGAGGCCGACCGGCTGCTTCCCCGCCTGCCGCTCTCCGCGCTTGAACTGGCGCAAGCTGCCGAAACCGGCCTCAAGCGCGCCGGATTGAAACGCATTGGTGATGTGATGGGGCTTCCGCGCGCCGCACTCACCGCCCGCTTCGGCACCGATCTTGCCACCAGGCTTGACCGGCTGGCGCGGCGCGAGCGCGCGCCGATTTCCCCCTTGCGCATCATGCCGCTCAGTGCCGTCGAGCGCCGCCTGTCAGAGCCGGTTACCGCAATGGAACTGGTCGAACGCATCTTGCAGGAACTGGCGCAGGAGCTTTTTACGCAGCTTGAACCGGAGGGAAAAGGCGCGCTTCTGATTGAGGCCTTCTTCTTCCGTGTCGATGGCGAAGTGCGTCATATCCACATCGAAACCGGCCAGCCCTTGCGCAGCGACAAGGTTTTCCTGCGCCTTGCGCGTGAAAGGCTCAACGCCTTGACCGACCCGCTCGATGCAGGTTTCGGCTTCGACATGATCCGGCTGGCAGCGCTGCGCAGTGCGGCAATCGCCCAGCGCCAGACGGGGCTCGACCAGCATGAGGAAGATGAAGCGGGGTTTAGTCAGCTTGTCGACCGGCTTTCGGCGCGGCTTGGACAGAACCGCGTTCTCGTTTCCTTTTCGCGCAACACGCATATTCCTGAACGGGCCTTCGGCCTGCGCCCTGCCCTTCACACGGATGGCAAGGGCGAAGCCGATTATGAGAGTGCGGCAGCACTTCCCCCAGCGTTTCCCCCAGTGCTTCCCGGTGACCCGCCAGCGCGCCCCATAAAACTGTTTCGCCCGCCGCAGTTGATCGAAAGCGTGGCGGAAGTGCCCGACAGTCCGCCTTCGTTTTTCCTGTGGCGGCGGGTGCGCCATCATGTACGCCTTGCCGAAGGACCTGAAAGGATCGAACCGGAATGGTGGCTCGCAATTGGTCACGCGGTTCCGGAGCTGCGCGATTATTACCGGGTGGAAGACGAGAACGGCCAGCGCTTCTGGATTTTTCGCGAAGGCCTTTATGACGGCGCCAATCATCCGCGCTGGTTTTTACACGGACTGTTCGCGTGATGACTCATTATTTCGAAATGGCTGCTGCCAGCAATTTTTCCTTCCTGTGCGGCGCCTCGCATCCGCAGGAACTGGTAGCGCGTGCGCATGAGCTTGGCCTGTCCGGTATCGGCATTGCCGACCGCAACACGCTGGCCGGTGTGGTGCGGGCACATGCGGCATGGAAGGATTTTCGCGACAAGAGCGATTTCCGGCTTTTCATCGGCTGCCGCCTGTCTTTCATCGACGGCACGCCGGATATGGTCGTCTATCCGCGTGATCGCGCTGCCTATGGGCAATTGTGCCGCCTGCTGACGGAGGGCAAGGTACGCGCCGCCATCAAGGGCGAATGCCACCTCGAATGGAGTGATCTGCTGTTTCGCGCCCGGCAGTTCCAGATCGCGGTCTTTCCGCCTGAAGACGACAGGCCGGATTTTGCCGCACGCCTGACCGAGATTGCACAAGCTGCCCCCGACTCGGTCTGGCTGGCGCTCGCCATGCCGCATCAGGGCCATGACGGACGCCGGGCCGAACGCATCGCCCG
The DNA here is from genome assembly GCF_058796175.1 of Brucella sp. GW823-FHT04E01. Taxonomy (NCBI): domain Bacteria; kingdom Pseudomonadati; phylum Pseudomonadota; class Alphaproteobacteria; order Hyphomicrobiales; family Brucellaceae; genus Brucella; species Brucella sp. GW823-FHT04E01. The sequence goes on from NZ_JBXAIK010000004.1 coordinate 545,666, forward strand.
GTTTGCAGCCGAAGCCAATGTGCCGCTGCTCGCCACCAATGATGTTCTTTATCATCACCCCGACCGCCGCGCGCTTCAGGACGTGCTGACGGCAACCCGCCACCACACAACTGTTTTCGCAGCCGGTCGGCTTCTCGAAAAGAATGCCGAACGCCACCTGAAACCACCAAAGGAAATGCTGCGACTGTTTCGCGACTACACTGAGGCCGTCGAAGCGACCGCCGATTTCGTCGCGCCCATCACCTTCCAGCTTGATGAGCTGAAATATGATTATCCCGACGAGCCGGTGCCACCCGGCAAGACGCCGCAACAGCATCTGCATGATCTCACCTGGGCAGGTGCTGCCCGTCATTACGGTGCGGACAGCATCCCGCCGAAGGTGCAGGCGCTGATCCACAAGGAACTGGCGCTGATCGAAAAGCTGCAATATGCGGCTTACTTTCTCACGGTTTATGACATTGTGAGCTATGCCCGCTCGAAAGGCATTCTGTGTCAGGGGCGCGGTTCGGCGGCCAATTCCGTTGTCTGCTTCTGCCTTGGCGTCACCGGTGTAGACCCGACACAGGTTGACCTCCTGTTCGAACGCTTTCTTTCGGTCGAGCGAAAGGAACCGCCGGATATCGACGTCGATTTCGAGCATGAGCGGCGCGAAGAGGTGATGCAATATGTCTATGACCGCTACACTAGAGATCGCGCGGCCATTGTCGCAACCGTCATCAGCTATCGGTCCCGCAGCGCCATTCGCGATGTCGGCAAGGCGCTGGGGCTGACTGAGGATGTAACGGCAGCGCTCGCCAATACGGTCTGGGGCATATCGGGCGGCGGCATCGACAAGCAGCATATCAGACAGGCGGGTCTCGACCCCGACAATCCCATCATCCGGCGCGCGGTGGAACTGGCCATCACGCTGATCGGCTTTCCGCGTCATCTGTCGCAGCATGTCGGCGGCTTTGTGCTCACCCGCGACCGTCTGGACGAGACCGTGCCCATCGGCCCGGCGGTAATGGACAAGCGATCTTTCATCGAATGGGACAAGGACGATATCGACGAGGTGGGGCTGATGAAGGTGGATGTGCTGTCGCTCGGCATGCTCACCTGCATCCGCAAGGCTTTCGACCTCATTCACCAGCACAAGCCGCAGCTTTATGGCGGCGAAAAGCTGACGCTGGCCAATCTGCCGCGCGAAGATGCAGTCGTCTACGACATGCTGTGCAAGGGGGATTCACTCGGCGTGTTTCAGGTGGAAAGCCGCGCCCAGATGAACATGCTGCCGCGGCTGCGCCCGCGTAAATTCTATGACCTTGTCATCGAGGTCGCCATCGTGCGGCCCGGCCCCATTCAGGGCGATATGGTGCATCCTTATCTGCGGCGGCGGAACGGACAGGAAAAACCACTCCTTCCGTCACCGGCACCGGAACATGGGCCGGCGGATGAGTTACAGCAGATTCTCGGCAAGACCAAGGGCGTGCCGCTGTTTCAGGAACAGGCGATGCGCATTGCCATGGAGGCTGCAAAATTCACACCGGATGAGGCCAACCAGTTGCGCCGCGCCATGGCCACTTTCCGCAAGATGGGCACCATCCATACGATGGAGACAAAGATGATCGAAGGCATGGTCAATCGTGGCTACGACCGGACCTTTGCCGAAAACTGCTTCAACCAGATCAAGGGTTTCGGCGAATATGGCTTCCCCGAAAGTCATGCGGCAAGCTTTGCGCATCTGGTCTATATTTCCGCGTGGATCAAGTGCCACCATCCGGAAGTGTTCGCCGCCGCACTTCTGAATTCCCAGCCCATGGGTTTTTATGCCCCCGCCCAGATTGTGCGCGATGCCCGCGAACATGGCGTGATGGTGCTGCCCGTCGATGTGAACTTCAGTCACTGGGATAATATTCTGGAGGATACGCTCGATATTCGACCAGCGCTCCGGCTCGGCTTCCGGCAGATCGACGGCTTTTCCAAACGGGACACCGAACTCCTGATTGCCGACCGGCAGGAGCCTTACCGTACCATCGAGGACATGCATCGACGGCTCCGGCTCGACCGGCGCGCCTTCACGCTTCTGGCCGATGCCGATGCCTTCGGCTCGCTTGACATCGACCGCCGCGCAGCACTGTGGGCCGTGCGCCGTCTGCCCAATGACGAAACACTGCCGCTGTTCCGCGCCGCCGCAACCAGCGAACTGGCGGAGGAACCGCGCACAAAACTTCCTGAAATGGCCGCGTCGGAACATGTGATTGCCGATTACGAGACGACGCGGCTCTCGCTGAAAGGGCATCCGCTGCAATATCTGCGCGAGGGTCTGGCGGCGGAAGGCGTTTCAACCTGTCGTGCAGTGCAGGAAGGTGCCGACGGACGCCGCATGAAAGTGGCGGGCGTCGTCACCGTCCGCCAGCGCCCCGGCAGCGCCAAGGGTGTGGTGTTCCTCACCATCGAGGATGAAACCGGCATCGCCAATATTGTCGTCTGGCCGAAGGTCATGAAAGCATTTCGCCGCGAAGTGATGGGTGCGCGGCTGATCCATATCGAAGGTCGCCTCCAGCGCAGCCCCGAAGGGGTCGTGCATCTGGTGGCGTCAAAGCTGCAGGACCGTTCGACAGCATTGATCGAAATGAGCGGACGCGAAGCGCAGCGCCTCGTCGCTCCATCCCAGATGGCGCATCATCCGCGGAATGTAAAAATCATGCCGAACTCGCGAGACTTTCATTGAGCAATCACGCGCTCCGAAGCCCGTTCGCTATTTTGGCTATGACGCGACGAAAATGGTGCAATTCGAGAACCGGAGCGAAGTGTACTTTAAGGTACATGAGCACCGGAAGCGCAGAAGTGCGCCATTTGCAGACCGTCAAAGCCGAAATAGAGCGGGCTTCAGTTCCATGCGCCAACGAAAAACACCGCACAATAATGCAGTGCCGCGCCCACCACGACAAAGCCGTGCCAGATGGCATTCTGAAACCGCAGGCGCTCCCAGACATGGAAGATCACCCCCAACGAATAGACCATGCCACCGGCTGCAATCAGCCAGAAAACGGCTGGCGGCAGCGATTGCACCATGGTGTCGTAGACCATGACGCCGCTCCAGCCGAGCGCCAGATAAAGCAGGATCGACAGCCGGTCGAAACGACCCGGCATGAACAGTTTCAGCATGATGCCGACGAAAGCCACGCTCCAGACGAAAAGAAGCAGCGGCAGAGCACGGTCGCCCATATGCATGGCAAAAGGCGTGTATGTTCCGGCGATCAGAAGATAGATCGCCGAGTGGTCAAAACGGCGCAGGAACCATTTGGTCGGCGAAACCGGCCAGATATTGTAGACAGCCGAAATGCCGAGCGCTGCCAGAAGGCTCGCGAGATAGACACCCGACGAAATCGAGGTCGCTGCAGGCATGTTCGGCAGGAAATAGATCAGCATGGCAATGGCGCCTGCAAGCGCCAGCCCGACACCCAGAACATGGATGACGCCATCGGCCCACAATTCGGCCCGGTCATATTTCCATTTGACTGGATGAGGCAGTCTTACATTCATGAAATTTCCCTGTCGTCGGTTCAGGACAGGAAACTGCCATCACTTTGCAGCGTCAAGATGACAGTTAGTTTATTGCCCCGCCGGTGCGTAGGAAGCCTGAATGGGAGCGACGCCGGGGAGCGGTGCTGCCCCGCCTTCCGGCAAGGATACCGGCTGGATGGAAGCGGCTGCATCACGGGTCGGGCCGCTGCGCTTCCAGCTTCCGTCGAGGCCGGTTTCCTGCAACAGTCCCTTGCGCTTGGCATCGTAATAATAGCCCCGCGCATAATAGCGGACTGCCTGGCTTTCATCACCGCCCGCGACCTTATAGGCGCCGGACAGATAGCGAACCGCATATTTCAGATTGGTTTCCGCATCGAGCAGGCCCTTGGCCGCGCCCGTATAACCCATGCCGCGCGCAGTCGGATGGCTGATCTGCATCAACCCCCAATAAGGTCCGTTACGGGCGCCCGGATTGAACCGGCTTTCGCGATGCACGACCCGGCGCACAAGGCGTTCCGGCACATCATAGGCGACGGAATATTTGGTGATCAGCGCATCGAGTTCTTCCGGCGCATGATCCGGTGTCTCAAACGCCATATTGGCAGCAACGGATGCCGGCGAAGCGGCAGCCTGCGCACCGGCATAGGCCATCATCGGTTCGGACTGGCCACGAATGCCGGGAATGGGAACAACGGCAGGCAGGACCGGATCGGAAGGATCGCTCACGGCTGCGACGGTCTGCGTTCCGGCAGCAGCGCCCGCATCGGCAGTCGCCGTGCCTGCGGTATTGGCCGTGGCACTGGCAGCGCTGCCTGCTGCGGAAGCGGTCTGGCTGGAAGTATCGGTCTGCGTGATCAGCGCCGTTTTCACGGGCTTGCCGTCATTGGTGGTGTTGCAGGCGCTGAGCGCCACGGCACAACCAAGAAGCATGAGGCCCTTGCGGACCAGACCAGCGGAGGAAGAAGAGGAAAGCGCGTAACGCATGACCGGATCCGTTCTCAGGAATCGAAATCTTTTTCGATGCGTTTTTCAAGCTCGACCAGATCTTCAGGCAGAGGCAAACCACTGGCCCGCAGCGTATTGAGCTTCTCGCGAACCGTTTCACGGATTTCATGAGCGTCTTGCGGCTGATTCACCATTTGCTCGAAAAGCAGCGCAATTTCCGCCTTGATGTCCTCGAATGCCATCCAGATCCTCTTGGCTTTACGGGCATCGGAAAGCGCCCGTTTCAGTCAATATTCTTTCGGTCGATGAGGATCATGTACCATGCAAAAGACGGCAAACGGAAGCGCTAAACGTCGGGGCTCTGCCAAAATGAATATTTCAAATGGTAACAAAAAGATTAACGCACTCACAAAATGCGCGGCGACACTGCATCTACCACATTGAAATCAAAAGCAAAAATACCGAGATCATCAAAGTCCAGACCGCCATTTGGATCGAAGAGATAAATGCTCATCCAGACGAGCGCGATCACGAGCACAATTGCCAGAATCATGAGAATCAAAAGGCGTCGCCCGAGCGCGGTCTTGCGACCCGCTCCTTCCGGCGGCTGTTTGGCCATAGTCAATTGCTGCCTTGTTCAATCGTCATTGGTCGCGTTCAGTTCATCCGGCGGTGTGCCGTGTTCGGGCTCTGCCGACAGATAGCCCTCGCGCACCAGCCATTTGCGCAGGATAAGCGTCATCGCCTCGGTCTGGTTGAGACCAGGATGCTTTTCGGCGATGAAGCGCTCCAGAGCGTCGTGCACGTCATCGGGAAGATAGATGCTCATTCATGCTCCTCCACGTGAAGAGAATCAGACTACGGTTACGGTGAGGGTTGCCACGCCGTCGACCTTGCCTTCCAGGCGGTCGCCGCGCTTCACCGGCCCGACGCCCGCAGGCGTACCCGTAAAGATAAGATCGCCGGGTTGCAGCTCAAAGAGCGAAGACAGGTAGGAAATGGTTTCCGCCACCTTCCAGATCATCTGGTTGAGGTCGCCTGACTGGCGGGTTTCGCCATTGATGGCGAGCGAAATCACAGCCTTTTCCGGGTGGCCGATTTCAGACACCGGCACGATGGCCGAACAGGGTGCGGAGTGCTCAAAAGCTTTTGCGACTTCCCACGGGCGCCCGGCCTTCTTGGCCACGGCCTGCAGGTCGCGACGTGTCATGTCGATGCCAACGGCGTAGCCATAAACATGGTCCAGCGCCTTTTCGACAGCAATGTCGGTACCGCCGGCCTTCAGCGCCACCACAAGTTCGATCTCGTGATGCACGTCCTCGGTCTTCGGCGGATAAGGGAAATCACCACCTTCGATCACGAGGCTGTCCGGGTTCTTCTGGAAGAAGAAAGGCGGATTGCGGGTCGGATCGCCACCCATTTCGATGGCGTGATCGGCATAGTTCTGGCCGACGCAATAGATGCGGTGCACGGGAAAGCGCGCGTCCGTTCCCTTCACAGGCAAAAAAGGCTGCGGGGGCGGCGCAAAAACATAAGTCGTCATGGGGAACTATTCCGGTCGGAAACTGATGAAGCGATTTTCCCATCATGCAGACGCAAGCGCATCGCCGCAACCCTTGAAAGGTGCAATTCCCTGTTATCGCCCGTCCGAGACCACGACAAAATCCGCCTTGCGCGACTGCGCTACCACGAGTTCGGCATTGGGAATGTCGTTGGAAAGGGCGCGGTTTCGGGCGGTTTCGGCATCGAAACCGAAGCTGAGCCAGCGTTCGATCAGGCGACGCTCCAGCTCTGCAAAGGGCACATCCAGATAGAGCGTCATGTCAAAAAAAGGCGCAAGCTGCGCCCATGGTTGCTGATCGAGCAGCAGATAATTGCCTTCGACCAGAAGCACGCGATGCTCCGGGCCGACCACGGATGCCGCAGCGCGCGACAGCTCCAGAGAACGGTCGAAGACCGGGATGAAAACTTCGGCCTCCGCCTGTTTCAAACGCTGCAGCAGCACTGCAAACCCGGCGCAGTCGAAAGTGGGCGGCGAACCCTTGCGGCCCAGCAATCCGCGCTGATCGAGAATCCCGTCATCAAGATGAAACCCATCCATGGGCACGACGATGGACGGCGTTTCGCCGCCCTTGTTGATGGCATGGAGCAGATAGTCGGAAATGGTGGATTTCCCGGCTCCCGGCGGGCCTGCGATGGCCACGATCAGGCGCTTGTCGGTTTCCGTCAGCCGCGCAAGAATTTCCGAAGGCAGGGCTTCGCGCTCAATAGGCGTCATGTCCGGTTTCCGTGATTCGTCCTGTCACCGTGTTAAAGGCGCAGCAACCCTGTTCAAGCGCAAGTGGTCAAGCCGCTTCCTTCGGTCTCATCGCCCCGGTCATCAGCGCCACGGCATCCGACATGGAATATTCCTTCGGGTCGATGACCGTCAGGCGGCGTCCGAGTCGGTGAATGTGGATGCGGTCGGCAACCTCGAACACATGCGGCATGTTGTGCGAGATGAGGACGATAGGCATGCCGCGCCGCTTCACATCCTGAATGAGTTCCAGCACGCGGCGCGATTCCTTGACGCCAAGCGCGGCCGTTGGCTCGTCCATGATGACCACCTTGGAGCCGAAGGCGGCGGCACGCGCCACCGCAACGCCCTGACGCTGGCCACCCGAAAGGGTTTCCACCGCCTGGCCGATATTCTGGATCGTCATCAGGCCCAGTTCGGACAGTTTTTCGCGCGCGATCTTTTCCATCGCACCGCGATCCAGCATGCGGAACAGCGAGCCAAGCGGTCCCTTGCGGCGGATTTCGCGGCCCAGAAACAGATTGTCGGCGATGGAAAGCGCGGGCGACAGGGCAAGGTTCTGATAGACCGTCTCGATGCCCGCCTGTCGCGCTTCCATCGGTGAATGAAAGCTGACCGGCTTGCCGTCGAGAAGGATTTCCCCCTCGTCGGGCTTGATCGCGCCCGACAGCGCCTTGATGAGCGAGGACTTGCCTGCGCCATTGTCGCCGATGACCGCGAGGATTTCGCCGGGATAGAGATCGAAGTCGGCATGATCAAGTGCGGTGACGCGACCATAGCGCTTGACCAGACCTTTGCCAGACAGAACAGGCGTGGTGTTCGTTTTCATGCGGCAGCCTTTCTGATCCACTGGTCGATGGCGACGGCGGCAATGATGAGAACGCCGATCAGGAGATAGGTCCATTGCGGATCGGTGCCCCACAGGCGTAGCCCCAGCGAAAACACGCCGACGATCAGCGCACCGAACATGGTGCCGAGAATGGAACCGCGTCCGCCGAACAGCGAAATGCCGCCGATCACCACTGCGGTGATGGATTCGATATTGGCGAACTGGCCTGCGGTCGGCGATACCGAACCGAGACGGCCGATCATCGCCCAGCCTGCAAGCGCGCAGATGATACCGGCCAGCACATAGACCGACATGAGGATCGGCTTGACCGAGACACCGGAAAGCTGTGCCGCTTCGGGATCGTCGCCAATGGCATAGACGTGCCGTCCCCAGGCGGTGTGGTTCAGTACATACCAGAACAGCAGAACCAGAAGCACCATCGCAATGACGCCATAGGTAAAGACCGCGCCGCCAAAGCGGATGCTCTCGCCGAAAAATTGCAGGATCGGCGCTTCAGCCGTGATTTCCTGCGCGCGGATCGTCTCGTTGGCGGAATAGAGGAAGTTTGTGGCGAGGATCACCTGCCACATGCCGAGCGTCACGATGAAGGGCGGAAGGCGGACATAGGCCACGAGAAAGCCGTTGATGAAGCCGCATAGCGCGCCCGTGGCAAAGCCGCACAGAACGGAAAGTTCGGCGGGAAGCCCATAGCGAAAGGTGAACTGGCCCATCACCACCGACGACAGGACCATGATGGCGCCGACCGAAAGATCGATACCTGCGGTCAGGATCACAAGCGTCTGCGCCACGGCAATGATGCCGGTGATGGCGACCTGCTGCAGAATGAGGGTCAGTGCAAAGGCGGAGAAGAACTTGCCGCCAAGCGTGATGCCGAACACCAGCAGCGACAGGACGAGCACGATCAGCGGCACGGCAGCGGGATTGTGATGCAGGAAATTCCGCATCCGATAAAGCAGCGACTGGTCGCCCGCATCGAAAGAGGCGACATCGGCCGCGCTCTGCGCCAGCGTCTTTTCATAGTCCTGCATAGACGGTTTTTGTGCAGCGGAAGCCGCCTGTGGCTCACTCATGTCTGTCTCCTGCCTTCACCTGCAGAAAGGTCCGGCAAATCTTCCGATCTGCCGGGTCCGAGTTTCAGAAAGGGGATCAGCCCCAGCACTTGTCGAGTGCGGTCTTCGTGTCGATGGACGGAACGCCCTCCACCGGCTTGTCGGTGACAAGCGACACGCCGGTATCGACGAAGTCCTTGCCTTCGGTCGGCTTCGGCTTTTCACCCGTATCAGCAAACTTCTTGATCGCCTCGATACCGAGTGCCGCCATCTGCAGCGGATATTGCTGCGAAGTCGCGCCGATCACACCGGCCTCGACATTCTTCACGCCGGGGCAACCGCCATCGATGGAGACGATCAGCACGTCCTTTTCACGCCCGACAGCCTTCAGCGCCTCATAGGCACCGGCGGCGGCAGGTTCGTTGATGGTGTGGACGACATTGATGTTCGGATCCTTCTGGAGAAGGTTTTCCATCGCGCGACGTCCGCCTTCTTCGTTGCCATCGGTCAGGTCGCGACCGGCAATGCGCGGATCATCCTCGTCACCGAGCTTGGTCTTGTCTTTCGGGTCGATGCCGAAACCGGTGGCAAAACCCTGATCGCGCAGAACGTCGACGCTCGGCTGCGACGCGGTGAGGTTGAGAAAGGCAACCCGCGCATCCTTGGCCTTGTCGCCAAGCGTTGCCGCTGCCCATTTGCCGACCAGCTCACCGGCCAGGAAATTGTCGGTTGCAAAGGTTGCGTCCGCCGCATCGGCAGGCTCAAGCGGCGTATCGAGCGCGATGATGAGCAGGCCCGCATCGCGTGCCTTCTGCAGCGACGGCACGATGCCCTTGGTGTCGGAAGCCGTGATGAGAATGCCCTTGGCGCCATCAGCAATGCAGGTTTCGATAGCTGCAACCTGGCTTTCGGAATCGCCGTCGATCTTGCCCGCATAGGTCTTGAGATTGACGCCCAGCTCCTTCGCCTTGGCGATAGCGCCTTCCTTCATCTTGACGAAGAACGGATTGGTATCGGTCTTTGTGATGAGGCACGCACCGACATCGGCGGCATTCGCTGGCCCAGCAACAGGCAACGCGGCAGCGCCAAGCGCGAAGGCAGCAAAGGCTGCCGACAGAACTGTCTTCTTCATGGACTCCTCCCAGATTGAAACCGGTCCTCTTCCCCCGGCAGAAGAGAAGCAAAACACGGCTTCAAAACAGAGTCAATTAATAAATCCACTTGATTTATTAATATGCTGTGTCACTCTGGGAGACGGAGGAGAGAGGACCGGCAAAGCGAACAGCAGGCTGGTCGTTTCATTACGTGGTCCATCTTAAGCGTTTGTTTTTATTTTATATCCCTCACAATGAGGGCTTTTTCTCCTTCGATGGTTGGTTTAGGAATTCCGGCATTCCATGGCTGCATTTCGAGATTGCATTCCATGGCACGGAATCTGGGAGAGGCTATGGTCAGGCATAAAGTTGAAGGCGAACCAGACAACGGGTCTGCCGATACGCTTTCCAGCACCCTTTCTGGTACCCTTTCCGGCACTCCGGGTCCTGCCATGCTGCAATTCGCCGGGCCGGGCGCGAGCGTCAATCGTGGTTCAAACCAGATCGGCGTGCGCGCCTATAATGAGCGGCTGGTTCTGGCGCTCGTGCGCCGGCATGGCGCTTTGGCCCGCGCCGAAATTGCGCGCCTGACCGGACTTTCGGCACAAACGGTTTCCGTCATCATTCGTGCGCTGGAAAAAGACGGCCTCATTACGCAGGGCGAACGGGTGCGCGGTCGTGTCGGCCAGCCTTCCATGCCGATGCGCCTTGCCGCCGACGGGGTTTTCTCCTTCGGTCTCAAGATCGGGCGGCGCAGCGCGGAAATCATCCTGATGGATTTTCTGGGAGCGATCCGCGAACGGCGGCACATTACCTATCGCTGGCCTGTACCGGGTGAAATCCGCCGCTTCGCCGTCGAGAGCGTCGCCGCTTTCACGGCAGCCCTCGAACCGGCCAAGTGCGACCGCATTGCAGGGCTCGGCATCGCATTACCCTTCGAATTGTGGAACTGGGTCGAGGAAGTGGGTGCACCTGCCGAAGATCTGGATGCATGGCTCGGCGCCGATCTCGTCGGCGATTTCGCCAAGGCGTTTTCGTTTCCGGTCTTCGTGCAGAATGACGGAACGGCTGCTTGTGGTGCGGAACTGACCTTTGGTCGCGGGCCTGAATTCACCGACTTCGTCTATTTCTTCATCGGCTCGTTCATCGGCGGCGGTGTGGTGCTGAACAACACACTCTATCCGGGCCGCACGGGCAATGCGGGCGCGCTCGGCTCCATGCCGATGCGGATGCGCGGCACGTGGGAGCGCGGCGAAACCTTGCAGCTCATCGATACGGCTTCGCTGTTCGTCCTCGAACGCATGTTGCAGGAGCGGCACCTGCCCTCCGACGATCTGTGGCTTTCACCGGAAAACTGGCGCAACTTTGGTACGCCGCTCGACGAATGGGTAGCGCTTGCCGCACGCGGGCTGGCCCATGCAACGGTAGCTGCCGCCTCCGTGATCGACTTTCCCGCCGCCGTCATCGATGGCTGGTTGCCGGGTAATGTGCGTCACCGCATCGTGGAAGCGACCCGCGTGGAGCTTTCATGCCTCGACTTGCAGGGCCTGCGCGCGCCGAAGATCATCGAGGGCAAGGTTGGCGTCCACGCCAAGGCGATGGGCGCGGCAAGCCTGCCGCTTTCCAACCGCTATCTGTTCGACCAGAGCGTCCTGTTCAAGGATGCAGGTTAGTTCCCTTGATCGCCTTGTCGATATCTTTCTTTGGACCGTAAAGCGCAAGGCCGACCAGATCGGGTGCGTCGGCATTTTCCGCCATGAATACAGCGCGGTTGGCGACGTCATGCCCGGTCTCGAACATGGCGCGCACATAGGGCGCACGGATAAGATCGCGCTGGATCGATTGCTGCCATGCCCGTTGCAAAACGTCCGGTGTTGCCGAGAAGATCAGCATCGGCTGGCCGAGCAGACGCGTATGCTTGCGGCCTGCCGCATCCTCATAAGGATCGCCCATGGCGTGCGGCACAGCGCCGGATATGCCGGTCGCGATAAAGGCAGTCACGTTCAGCTTCTGCCAGACAGGCAGATCATGCAGGACAAGAATGGCTACTTTTGTATCGAAAATCATGAGCTTTTCCTCTTTTCGAGGACAGGCCTAACGGCTTTTCGCTGCAATTTCTGGAACGTTTGTGCGTCCCTTGCGATAAGCGGCAGGCGTCATGCCATAGGCGCGGCGGAACCAGCGCCCCATATGGCTCTGGTCGGCAAATCCGCTGAGCGCGGATGCTTCTGCTGGCGCCACTTTTTCGCGCAACAGGCGCCGTGCTTCAGCAAGGCGCAACTGCACCAGACAGGCATGTGGCGAGGTGCCGTATTCACGCCGGAACCCGCGTGAAAGCTGGAAACGGTCGGCGGCCCCGACCGCTTCCGCCAGTTCATCGAGGCCGAACTCCTCGTCGAAGCGCGCCCGCAGATAGTCCATCGCGCGTGCTGCGACCGGATGCGGAGCCGACCCTTTTTCTGTCACGTCCTGCCCAAGATGCCGGGCCAGATGTCGGGCAAGATGGTTCATCACCTGATCGCGGCAGTCTTCAATCATCAGGCGCGGCGCTTCGAGGAAGATTGCCTCGCAGGCGCGGGCGACCGCATGAAACAACTGTCCGTCATCGGCCAGCGTCTCGCGAAAACCGATATGCGCATCATTGCCACCCATCGCGCTTCTGACCAGCGATTGCGGCATATAAAGCATGTTATAGGCAAAACCGTCCGCCGCGACCGCCTGCCCGTCGTGGCGTTCGCCCGGCTCGATGAGAATCACTCGCCCTGGCGTGCTCTGCCGCCGTTTTCCGCGACAGAAAAAGTCCTGTACGCCCTCATGGGTCACCCCGACGAGCCATTCGTCATGGAAATGCATGTCATAGGCATGGCTGTGGAAACGCGCGGCAACGGCTTCGAGGCCGGTTGCATCGTCGCGTTTCAGGCGCATGATGTCGCGGGCGTCATGGCCATGGTGGTTCGTGTCGGTCATCGGATAAATTTGTAGCACATCGCTGCACAAACACACGCTTTGTTATTTTCAATCAATAAGTTTGATCTATGTTGTCTTGCAATGACCGCAAATGCCAACACATTGACTGCTTAATTCATTGAATCGAACGGGAAAGATATGACCGTCAAGACGATCGCGACCAAACCTTTTCAGGACCAGCAGCCGGGCACTTCAGGCCTGCGCAAGAAGGTTCCTGTATTCCAGCAGCCCAATTATGCCGAAAACTTCATCCAGTCGGTTTTCGATGTGCTGGAGGGGTTTGAAGGCAAGACGCTTGTGGTGGGCGGCGACGGACGCTTCTATAATCGCGAAGTGATCCAGAAGCTCATCAAGATGGCCGCCGCCAATGGCTTCGGGCGCATCATGGTAGGTCAGGGCGGTATTCTTTCGACGCCTGCCGCCTCCAACATGATCCGCAAATACAAGGCTTTCGGCGGCATGATACTTTCGGCAAGCCACAATCCCGGCGGCCCGAATGAAGATTTCGGCATCAAATACAATATCGGCAACGGCGGACCGGCACCGGAAAAGATCACCGAGGCGATCTTCGCCCGCTCGAAAGTGATCGACCAGTACAAGATTGCCAATGTGGCCGATATTGATATCGACACGATCGGCACGAGCCGGATCGGCGACACCGAAGTCGTCATCTTCGATCCTGTCGCCGATTATGCCGAGCTGATGGAAAGCCTGTTCAATTTCGACGCAATCCGCGCCATGATCAAGGGCGGTTTCGGTCTCAAATTCGATGCCATGCATGCAGTGACCGGGCCTTACGCCAAGGAAATCTTCGAGCACCGTCTCGGCGCGCCGGAAGGCAGCGTGATGAACTTCGTGCCCCTGCCGGATTTCGGCGGCCACCATCCGGATCCGAATCTCGTCTACGCAAAAGATCTCTATGATCTGCTCATGTCCGACCATGCGCCGGATTTCGGCGCCGCCTCCGATGGCGACGGGGATCGCAATCTCATCATCGGGCGCGGCATCTTCGTCACGCCATCCGATTCGCTTGCCATGCTGGCCGCCAATGCGCATCTGGCGCCGGGCTACAAGGACGGCATCAAGGGCATTGCCCGTTCCATGCCGACAAGTGCTGCCGCCGACCGCGTGGCTGACAAGCTCGGCATCGGCATGTTTGAAACGCCGACGGGCTGGAAGTTCTTCGGCAATCTGCTCGACAATGGCAAGGTCACGATTTGCGGCGAAGAAAGCTCCGGCACCGGGTCCGACCATGTGCGCGAGAAGGATGGCCTGTGGGCCGTACTGCTCTGGCTCAATATTCTGGCGGTGCGCAAGGAAAGCGTGAAAGACATCGTCGAGGAACATTGGGCGCGCTTCGGGCGCAATTATTACACCCGCCACGACTATGAAGCTGTCGATTCCGATATCGCCAAACAACTGGTGGCCGATCTTCGCGGCAAGCTTGCAAGCCTGCCCGGCACGACTGTCAATGGCCTCACAATCGAGAAGGCCGACGACTTCGCCTATCACGATCCGGTCGACGGCTCGATCAGCGAACATCAGGGCATCCGCATCTATTTCCCGAATGGCGGTCGTGTGGTGCTGCGCCTGTCCGGCACCGGTACGTCAGGTGCTACCATCCGCATCTATGTCGAGCGCTATGAAGCGGATACCACCAGGCACAATCTCGACACGCAGGAAACGCTGGCCCCATTCATCGACGCGGCAGAACAGATCGCCGAGGTGAAAAAGCGCAGCGGGCGGACAGAGCCGAGCGTTATCACCTGACAAAAGAAAAAGGGCCGTTTCCGGCCCTTTTTTCATTCGAAGACAATCGCCGGCGCGGGCTTTCCAGCCCCCTTGCCGCCCTTCATGTTGTCCCAGACCTTGCGGGCGATCTCGCGATAGATTTTCGCGTGTTCGCTGTCCGGTTCATGGACGGTGATCGGCGTGCCCGCATCCGAATAGGCGCGCACATCCATATGCAGCGGCACTTCGCCCAGGAACGGCACGTCGAGACGCTCCGCTTCCCTGCGCGCTCCGCCATTGCCGAAAATATCGTAGCGCGCGCCAGTATCGGGCGCGATGAAGTAGCTCATGTTTTCGACGATGCCCAGAAGCGGGACATCCACCTTGCGGAACATGTTCAAGCCCTTGCGCGCGTCGATCAGCGCCAGGTCCTGTGGTGTCGAAACGACCACGGCACCCGCCAGCGGCACCTGCTGCGCCATGGTGAGCTGTGCGTCACCGGTGCCCGGCGGCATGTCGACCACCAGAACGTCCAGTTCGCCCCAGGCCACTTCGCGCAGCATCTGCGTCAGCGCCGACATGACCATCGGCCCGCGCCAGATCATTGGCGTTTCCTCATCGACCATGAAGCCCATCGACATGACCTTGATGCCGTAATTTTCCATCGGCTTCAGGATGCGGCCTTCAACCGTTTCCGGACGACCGGAAAGGCCGAGCAGGCGCGGCATGGATGGTCCGTAAATATCGGCATCGAGAATGCCGACCTTCAGCCCGTTGGCGGCAAGACCGAGCGCAAGATTGACTGCGGTGGTGGACTTGCCGACGCCACCCTTGCCCGATGCAACAGCGATGATCGCGCCAACACCTGGAATGCCGGGCTTCGTCGCTGCGCGCTGCGGCTGTGGCGGGTGGCGATGCTGCGCCGGTGCGGCTGCAGGTCTGGCTTGCGGCTTTGGTGGTGGGGGCGCATCGTCGCTGGTACGTCCGCCTTTCTTTTCGGCGGTGAGCGTGACCAGCGCGCCAGTGACGCCCGGAATTTCCTTCACGGCCTTTTCAGCGGCAAGCCGCATCGGCTCCAGCGCATCGGCGCGCGCTGCTGGAACCGTGATGGAGAAGAAAACCTTGCCGTCGGCAATAAAGATATCCGACACCAGTCCGAGCGACACAACATCGCTTTCGAAATCCGGTCCCGTCACGGTCTTCAGCCGTTCCTGAACCTGTTCGCGTGTTACGCTTGTCATTTCGATTCCTTTAATGAAGGCAGCAAGGGAATACCGGAGTAAGGAAGTATGTCCGATGTAAGAACATATTGCCCTACTCCCCTATTCCCTTTTCATCAAAAGGCCAATGCCCGTTTCAGGCCTCTGTCAGGCTGCCTCCTCGCAGACGGCAGCCTCGGGACGATGACCCATGAGATAGAGCGCGCAGGTGGTGCGCAGCATGGAGGCAAAATTCGGGATCGCGCCATTGGCCTCCAGCGCTTCGTCGTAAAGCGTCGATATGAAGCGGGGCGTGGTCAGGTTCTGGCTGGCCGCGATCTCATCCAGCAGGCGCCAGAAGGTGGCCTCCAGCTGAATGCTGGTGGAATGGCCGCCTATGCGCACGGAGCGATTGATCTGCCGGTAGCCTTCCGGGTCCTGCTCGGCGAAAACCTTGCACATGGGTTCCTCCCTTCATTAAGAGCACGAACTTGGCTGTGGTAGCCGATTGCCACCACGCCGTCGCTTTTTCTTTCATAATCGACAACCAGCAAGACAATCGCAAGCCGCTTTTGAGGAAGCGGCAAAAGAAACAGGAGTAGCTTGTGGCTAAAGCCATTCATTCGATGATCCGTGTTCTCGACGAGGAAAAATCCGTTTCCTTCTATATCCGAGCTTTTGGCCTCGATATTGCCGAGCGCATTGATTTCGAAACCTTCACGCTGATCTATCTGCGCAATGCCGAAGCCGATTTCGAAGTCGAGCTGACGGTCAACAAGGGCCGTACCGAGCCTTACAATCTGGGCGACGGCTATGGTCATCTCGCCGTGGCGGTCGATGACGTCGATGCCGAACATGCCCGTTTCACGGAACTTGGCTTCAAGGTCGGCAAGCTTGTCGATTTCAAGAATAACGGCGTGCAGCTTGCCCGCTTCTTCTTCGTCGAAGATCCGGACGGCTACAAGATCGAAGTTCTGCAACGGGGTGGCCGCTACCAGTGAGCCGCTCCCTATCGTCTTTTCTGGCCGGGAGGAGCGGCCATGGAAGACGGGAAAGCCAGCATTCCCGGTGGTGAGAATCTCCGGGAACGCATAGCCAGCCCGCCCATTCCGGACGGGCAAGCAAAGGAGGAGAACCGAATGACTACCGTTTTTGACGGTCTTTCCACCCGAGAGAAAAAGACACTGTCCCGCCGCGATATTCTCAAGCGCGGCGCAGGCCTCAGCCTCGGCGCCATGCTCGTTGTCAGCGGCAATGCCGTTATCTGCCCGCAATTCGCATGGGCGCTTGAAACCACCACGCTCAAGCCCGAAACCATGGCGACCCTGATCCAGCTTGCGCGCGACATCTATCCGCATGACAAGCTTCCCGACCGTTTCTATGCCATTGCCGTCAAACCTTATGACGCGGATTCCGCCAAGGACGAGACGCTCAAAAAGCTGATCGAGGACGGTGTTGCCGATTTGAACAAGCGGGCTGGAGCCGGAGGCTATCTGGGGCTTGGCTGGGAGGAAGAGCGCGTCGCGATCCTGCGCGAGATCGAGAAAAGCCCCTTCTTCCAGAAGGTGCGCAGCGGGCTTGTGACCGGCCTTTATAACCAGAAGGATATCTGGCCGCTCTTCGGCTACGAGGGCGAAGCCTATTCCAAGGGCGGTTACATCCAGCGCGGCTTCGACGATATCGAATGGCTCTAGGCGCCCCCGGCGCAGGACATACCAATTTCAAAGCGGCACCACCGTCCTGCAAGCGCCTTGCGTTTTGCGGAAACGGGAAAGCATTGGGAGGAAACAATGGCTGCTCCATACAATCTCAAGGACGACAAGGTCGTCGTTATCATCGGCTCGGGCGCTGGCGGCGGCACGCTCGGCAACGAACTGGCCCAGAAAGGCATCGACGTCGTCATTCTCGAAGCCGGAAAACGCCACGAGTTCGAAGATTTTATCAATGATGAATGGGATAGTTTTGCCCAGCTCGCCTGGCTCGACAAGCGCACGACATCGGGCAGCTGGCGCGTGGCGCACGATTTCCCGAACCTGCCCGCATGGATCGTGAAGGCTGTCGGCGGCACCACCACCCACTGGGCTGGTGCATCCTTGCGTTTTCAGGATTACGAGTTCGAGACCCTGACCCATTACGGCAAGATCGAAGGGGCAAATCTGCTCGACTGGCCGATCACGCTGGCCGATCTGGAGCCTTACTACGCCAAGGCCGAGGACAAGATGGGGGTCACCCGCACCAACGGCATTGAGGGTCTGCCCGGCAACAATAATTTCAAGGTTATGAAAGCCGGTGCCGACAAGCTCGGCTACAAGGAATGCCATACGGGTCGCATGGCTATCAATTCAGCGCCGCGCGACGACCGCATGGCCTGCCAGCAGACCGGCTTCTGCTTTCAGGGCTGCAAATGGGGCGCGAAATGGTCGACGCTCTATACGGAAATTCCCAAGGGCGAGGAAACCGGCAGGCTGGAAGTTCGCCCGGAATGCACGGCGCTCAAGATCGAGCACAATGCAGCTGGCAAGGTGACGGGCGTGCTCTATGCCGACAAGGATGGCAAGCAGCACTTGCAGAAGGCGCGCGTCGTCTGCGTGGCAGGCAATTCGATTGAAAGCCCGCGCCTTCTGCTCAATTCGGCTTCGTCGAAATTCCCGGACGGCCTCGCCAATTCGTCAGGACAGGTCGGGCGCAACTATATGCGCCACACCACCGGTTCGGTCTATGCCTCGTTTGAAAAGCCGGTTCATATGTATCGCGGCACCACCATGGCAGGCATCATCCGCGATGAGGCTGCGCATAATCCGAAACGAGGCTTCGTCGGCGGCTATGAGATGGAAACCGTTTCGCTTGGCCTGCCCTTCATGGCTGCCTTCCTCAATCCGGGCGGTTGGGGGCGCAGCTTCACCTCGGCACTCGACGATTATGTCAACATGGCCGGTCTCTGGATCGTCGGCGAAGACATGCCGCAGGAGAAAAACCGCATCACGCTGAGCAAGGACGTGAAGGACGAACACGGCTTGCCGGTTCCCGACGTCTATTACGACGATCACCCGAACGATATCGCCATGCGCGATCATGCCTATGCGCAGGGCAAGGCGCTTTATGAGGCCGTGGGTGCCGTCCGTACCTTCCCGACCCCACCCTATCCGTCAACGCATAATCTGGGCACCAACCGGATGAGCGAAAAGCCGCAGGATGGCGTCGTGAACAAGCACGGACAGACGCATGACATCAAGAATCTGTTCGTTTCCGATGGCAGCCAGTTCACAACCGGCGGCGCGGAAAACCCGACCCTGACCATCGTGGCTCTCGCTATCCGTCAGGCTGATTACATCGCGGAACAGATGAAGAAGCGGGCGATCTGACCTCCATATCTATTCTCCCGACCGATGGAAAACAGAAACGGCGCGACCAATTCGCGCCGTTTCTGTTTGATGCTTGGCAAAGACAGCTCCTTTAGGCTAGGTAAATTCGGCTTGAATGGAGAAGCTTTGAGTTGAAGACAAGCATCGGCCAATATCGGATATCCCTGGCTATACGCGTCCTTAGCGTATTCGCCCTGATGTTCGTCGCCTTTGCGCACAAGCCCATCGACCTCAATGCGCCCGACAGCTACCTGCTTGCCCAATACCAGTTGCCTGACGGAACCTACCCGGTGCTCTGCATCGGCGATCATGGTTCCGATCCCAACCATCAGGGTCACGACAAGCATCTGAGCAACAATAGTTGCGAAGCCTGCCGGATTTCATCGGCCTTCCTGTGCCCTGCGCCTGCGGGTTCAACCGGTGCTGCCCCGCATATCGCCATGGCGGATGGCATCGTGCCGCCGCAACCGATCCTGCAGCACAACACCTATCCGCCATCGGCACCGCCGCAAGCGCCGCCTCTCGCCTGAATAATATCGTTTGAGCGAATGCGTTCCCCGGATCGCATTCGGAAATGAAACACGCCCGAACCCTGTTCCCCCGAACTTGGTACCGGTGTGCCTTCCAATGATTATTCAGGTTTGACACAATGAAGAACTATCGTCTTTTCGCCTCTGCCATCTCGATTGCCGCACTGTGCGCCTCTGCTGGCCTGGCCCAAGCCCACTCCTCCCTCGACCAGAGCGAAGCCAAGGCAGGCGGCTTCTACAAGGCAACCTTCCGCGTACCGCATGGCTGCGATGGCAAGGCCACGACCGAAGTAAAGGTCGAGCTGCCTGAAGGCTTCATTTCAGCCCAGCCGCAGGTCAAGGCGGGCTGGAAGATCGAGACCGTCAAGGGTGACTATGCCCAGAGCTACAAGGTGCACGGCAAGGATGTGACTTCCGGCGTCCGCGAAGTCCGCTTCACCGATGGCAACCTGCCCGGTGATTTCTACGACGAGTTCACCGTTGTCGGCCAGCTCGCCAAGTTCGACAAGGATACCACCCTCTCCTTTCCCGTGACGCAGGTCTGCGGAAGCGACGCTTCGGTTGCGTGGACGGAAGTGCCCAAGGATGGCCAGAACCCGCACGATCTGGCGCATCCGGCACCGCAGCTGCTCGTGAAGGCCGCGGGCGCTGACGATGGGCACGGCGGCCATGGTGGGCACGACAAGATGGGCCAGATGGATGGGGCCTCCATGCAGGCAGCAATGCCGACGAAGCTTGGCGAACTGGAAATCACGGCCCCTTCGGTGCGCGCCATGGTTCCCGGTGCCAAGGTTGCAGGCGGGTTCCTGACCATCGCCAATGACGGCAAGGATGCCGACAAACTGGTTTCCGTCACCACCGGTGGCGTCAAGCGCGTCGAAATCCATGAGATGTCGATGCAGAACGACGTGATGAAGATGCGCCAGCTTGAAGGCGGTCTGGATATTCCGGCAGGCGAGAAGGTCGAGCTGAAGTCCGGTGGTTATCACCTCATGTTCATCCAGCCGGAAAAGCCATACAAGGAAGGCGAGACCGTTCCTGTCACGTTGGAATTCGAAAAGGCCGGCAAGGTCACAATCGACTTCCCCGTCACCGCCCAAAGCGGTCAAAAGGGCGGCCAGAAAGATGGAGAGCATTCGGGTCACTAGAGCGCGTTTCGATCTGACTGAATCAGATCAGCGCGTCTCGGCTTTTTGTTCTAAAGCGCATCCTGAAAACCGTTTCATACTTTGCGGGATGCGCTCCAGCACTACAGTTGCAAATTCGTCAGGCCGTGGCGAGAAGAGTGATTTTCGAGTACCGGAGCGGAGCGTGCTTCCAGGCATAGTCCCGAAAAGTTGCGGACTTTTCGGATAAGGCTAAGCGCCAGAGAAAGCTACGTGAGCACCGGAACGGGGAAGATTGCTCTTTGCAACCCGGCATCACGAAGAATGCGACTGTGGTGTTAGCAAAGGGGCGAATGATCCGCGTCCTCTCTCCTTCGCGCATTATGCGCCCGTTTGCCGCAACCGCTGCTCCCCCACAGCGGTTGCGTTCCTTCTCGAATGCTGTAAACATGAGTATTAAAGTCTAGAATAATTCCAAACAATTGAAATCTAATAAGATTTTAAACTTGAGTAATTGACTCCAGATGGATTTTCTGGCTTTTATGCATGGTGCAAATTCACAACCTTTGATGTCTGGGCCTTGAACCCTTTCGATTGGAGGACCCTATGATTGGTCTCGGCGAATGCCGGTCCGCAAATGTCGACGGCCTGCCTTGGCAGCTCAGTCTCT
The DNA here is from genome assembly GCF_058796175.1 of Brucella sp. GW823-FHT04E01. NCBI lineage: Bacteria > Pseudomonadati > Pseudomonadota > Alphaproteobacteria > Hyphomicrobiales > Brucellaceae > Brucella > Brucella sp. GW823-FHT04E01. The sequence goes on from NZ_JBXAIK010000004.1 coordinate 566,972, forward strand.
TGCCGACCGGATATTGCAATGTGCGGGGGGAAACCGAACGTCCCTCTGTAAAAATGCAGGGTTCACGCCCCGCATGCATGTCTTCATTCCGTAGCTTCTACGGGAGGCGGACATGAATATGCGCATATCCCAACTGAACGGCGCCAACACTGCGGGCTATTTCGATCGCCTGCCGGAAAAGCTGGTGCTGGAAGGTTATCGCCGCTGGACTGCGGGTTTCGAGACAGGCTCGATCATCCCGTGGGAAATGACCTGGGGCCTCTATTCGGAAGTGCTTGGGCCTTCGGAAGCAAAACGCGCGGTGGGCGAGCTGTCGCATTTCATCCGCGTGCTGCGCCATTGCGCCAGCTGCCAGTTGCGTGCTTTCCCTTTCGACTCGCACCATGTCTGCCGCGAGGAATGCCTGACGCTGGGGCTGATTTCCGGCATCCAGAATCAGGACGCGCTGCTGCTTGATACCTGCCTTGAAGCCATTGCCTGTCATCGCCGCTGCGACGATGTGGCAGGGGCTGCCCGCAATTTTGCCGACACGCTGGCTGATTTCGGCCAGACTTTGTTGCCAATACCGATCCATGCCATCGACAGCGCTTTGAATTTTACGCCGCGCGCGACTTTTCACTGATTGGCCCCAGATCGATCCTTGGCCGGAAAGTCCCAGCGTTTTGCGAATGAATGTGATTCCAGATTTCAAGTCGCCGTCACCCGGCGCAAGGAGATAGAAATGCAGGCCAGAACCGAACGACGCCTCGGCATTGCCGCCGCCCTCGTCCTGACCGCAGGAGCGTTTGTCATGCCGGGCGTATCCACCCAGATCGTGCAGAACGATGTGGTGCCAAAGAGCCAGATTCATATGGCTTCGGCAGAAAATCTGCGCGCCGAGCTACGCCATTTCGTCAATCTCGGCGAAGCCATGCCGAAGTCGGTGCGCTACGAGTAATCGTATCGAACCTGATACAAAAAGGCCGCGCCAGATCTGGCGTGGCCTTTTTATTTGCAGCAGAAACGCTTCAATTTCCAACAGACGCTGATGCACCGTGCGGACCGTTGAGATTTCGGTTATGACGAGCCGAAAATGGTGGAGTGCGAGCACCGGAACGGAGTGTACTTTTAGGTACATGAGCACCGGAAGCGCAGCACAACGCCATTTGCAGGCCGTCAGAGCCGGAATTCATCCGGTCCGGTTATCCGACGATGATCGGAGCCTTACCCTGTACGCGGTTATAGAGATCGATGATGTCCTGGTTCATCAGGCGGATACAGCCGGATGACATGGACTGGCCGATCGACCACCATTCCGGCGAGCCGTGGATGCGATAACCGGTGTCCTGCCCATTCTGGAAAATGTAGAGCGCGCGCGCACCCAGCGGATTTTGCGGGCCGGGTTCCTGACCGTTACGATATTTTGCCAGTTCCGGCTTGCGCTGGATCATTTCCGGTGGAGGCGTCCAGACCGGCCATTGCTTCTTGTACTGGACATTGGCAGTGCCCGACCACTCAAAGCCCGCCTTGCCGATCCCGATGCCGTAGCGCAGCGCTTCTCCGCCCGGCAGAACGTAGTAGAGAAGATGGTCCTTGAGGCTGACAACAATCGTTCCCGGCGCCTGCCCTGTCGGGTCCGGCACGATCTGACGGCGGAATTGCTTCGGCACCTTCTCGTATGGAATTGCGGGCAGTGAATACGGCCCTTCCTGCACGGCGGCGTACATGACATCCGGCGTCGTGATATCGCGGTCGACGCTGATCTGCGGACGCATCGGCGTAATCCCGCCCGTCGACATCGGATCGACATTCATCTGGAAGGCCGACATATCCATCGTTTGGTTACAACCGGCAGCACCGGTGAGGAGGACGGCACCGGTGCCGAAAAGGAAGCGGCGGCGGCTCAGATCGTCAATGAACTTGGTCATGCAAATTACCCGGACAGAAGGGGTGAAACACAGCCGTCAAGCGACCGCCATACTCAACAGCAATTTGCGTTCTTATGGTTGAAGAACGGTTAAACAACTCGCGCAAACGTGTCTGAAAATTCCGTTTGAAAGCATAAATTGCAGTGAATGTGAAAATTCAATCGATTTAAGCTTCATGGCAAATGCGGTGAACGTATGTATCTCATGGCTATTTATTGGCGAAAATGTGGCTTTGTCTCAAAACCGCTATTCTGAATTGTAGCCGGATAGCAAAAGGCCGGGTCATGAAACCCGGCCTTGATTGCCTTCAATAATTTGCGGCGATCAATAATCTTTTTCGTAGAAGATACCGCCGCTTGAATCGCCTTCCGCTCCCAGTGAACCCTTGGCTTTCAGGTTACGGGTGATGTCGAGATTGACGGTGCCCTTGGTCGAACCGCCTGAACCCGCTTCCACGCCCAGATAGATATTGTCGCGGATATAGCGACCGGCACGAACTGCTGTCTGGCCCTTGTCATCCGTCACGACATCAAGATCGTCGAGACCTGTCCCGGCGCGCAGCTTGTTCATGAGCGAGTTGTTGGAGCCGCCCGCAAGTTCGGCGGCGGCAGCGGCAAGCTGTGCGATCTGGAAGGCCGACAACTCGCCGATGGAGCGCTTGAAGATCAACTGCGCCAGCACTTCATCCTGCGGCAGTTCCGGCGTCGACGAGAATTTGATGTCGAGATTATCAACCGTGCCCGTCACCGTCACGATTGCGGTGATTTCATTGCCTTCCGAACGGGCGACGAAGTTGAGCTGCGGATTAAGATCGCCCACCAGCGTGACATTGCCTTCATCGAAGGTAATGCGCTGCCCGAGAATGCCGATGCGGCCGCGGATCATGTCGAATGCGCCGACCGGCTTGATATCGGTCACAGGCCCGGTCAGGCGAAGACGTCCACCCAGCTCCGTGTCGAGGCCGCGACCGCGCACGAAAATCTGGTTGGGCGCATTGATGACAACGTCGAGGCGCGGCACGGTCGGACGCGCTGTCGGCGTCGGCACTTTGCTGCGACGCGTTTCGACCTTGGCGCGATCAAGCGTCACCTGAACGTTCTTCGGCGTGTTCTTGTGGCGAACCGGAACATAGGCTGCGCCGCCGCCCAGATTTTCCGGCACCGAGATTTCAGCCCTGTCGACATCGATGCGGCCTGAAATCAAAGGATCTCGCATCAGCGGCCCGCTGATCGTGATCCCGCCGTCGACGGTCGCCACAACCAGCTTGCCGTCGGCATAGCGGGCACGATTGAGCTTGATCTCGATATTGGCCGGGAAACTCGCTTCGGCATTGGTCGAGATCGTACCGCTGGCGGAAACCGATCCGCCGCTGCCGAGCGCGGCATTGACCTGACGCAGCGTGACGGTTTCGCCATCCAGGCTGCCCATGACATTGATATTGTTCAGGCGAACATTGGTGTCCGGATCGACAAAGGTTGCGCCATTGGTGGAGAACATGCCGCGCAATTGCGGACGGTTGAAGCCGCCCGAAACGCTGGCCGTCAGCGTCAGCGTACCGTTTACCTGCGCACCGCGATCCGCCAGGAAGCGGTTGGCGAGCGCCAGCGGAATGCTGCCATTGACATTGACTCCAAGCCCCTGCCCCGAGAACGGAACCTTGCCATTGGCGGTGACATTGAGGCCGCGCGGACCGTCGACGGTCAGTGACGAGAAGTCGATAGCCATGGCCGCATAGCTGCCTGCAGCTTGCAGGGTGAGCGGCGCAAGTCCGTTATCGCGCAGCGGCTTGGCCGCAAGACCTGTACCGCGCAGATTGAAGGTTGCCGCAGGATTGGTGAGGGGGCCCGTGACACGCGCCGTTCCGGTCACATTGCCCGCGAGATCCTGTCCCTTGACCGCACCGTTCAGCGCCGTCAGCGGAAGATTGGCGAGATTGACGTCGATGGCCAGATCGCCCTTACTGAGCGGCACGCCGCCATTGGCGCGGACATCGATGCCGCCCCCTCCGGTTACATGCGCATCGACATTGAGCCGATTATTGGCCGAGGTGCCCTTGGCATCGGCATTGAGAGCCGCAATGCCCTGCTTTTTGAGCTCTGCTGCCGTCACGCCTCGCGCCGCCATGTCGAAAGCGACATTGGGCGCTTCTTTCGTACCAGTGATGCGGGCTGTGCCGTTGACCGTGCCGCCAAGCCCCAGTTCCGGCTTGAACGTATTGGCGAGAGCCAGTGGCAGATTGGAAAGGGCGACCGAAAGATCGAGACGACCATCGACCACGCCATTGACCTTGACCTGCCCCGCGCTGGCATCTGCGCCCGTATTGATGATGATATCCCCGAAGGAGATTTCCTCGCCCTTCATGGAAATGGTGGCGGGCGCGGCCAGGTTGGCGCTGAGTGTGCCCTGCTTCACATGGGCCGAAACCAGTCCCAGTTCAAAACCGCCATTTTTCGGCTCAAGCGAACCGGCAGCGCTGGCGACTGTGCCGATTTTCAACTTGGTATTGGCAGTGAAATCGGTTTTCGACCCGGTCGCATTGGCCTTGGCATCGAAGCTGTCGATGCCGAAAGTGCCGACCATTATGTCGCGCGCCGCAGCATTGCCGTCCACCACCGGCACGCCGAACAGGTCCTTTGCCGTCAGGGCAATATCAGCCGAGGTGATACGATTGCCATTGACCTTGATGTCCTTGGCATTGGCAGTGACCGATGCATTCTGGCGACCGTCATTGGCGTCGAGCGTGATATCAGCATTGGCCGCACCGGTCGCCTCCGCCAGCGCCAGGGCTGCTGCCGTGGAAATATCCGGCGCATCGAGCTTCAGCGCGCCGGTCAGGAGACCTTTCGCGGTCTGGGTGACATTGCCCGAAAGATGCGCACCGCCTGCATTGAAGACGAGGTCGGTCAGACGCTTCTCGTCATTGACGATGTCGATGAGCGTTCCAAGATCAACACGCTGGCCATTAAGGAATGCACTGCCAGCAAGCTTGCCGGAAAGGGCAGCACCTGTCTTTGCATTTCCATCGAGCATGGCATTGAAATCGAGACCGCCTTCGGAAAGCTTGCGACCGGCCAGAGTGCCCTCCGGCGCATCGGCGCGCAGCGCCAGCGCGATCAGCTTGTCGTCGCCGCGCGCACTGCCCTTGACGGTCATCCGCCCCGATGCCTGATCGGAAAGAAGCTTCAGATCGGACAGCATGACGCCGAAGTCGAAACTTGCCTTGTCGGATGCAAAGGAACCATTGGCAGTGATTTCGCTCAGCTCATTGCCGATACGGAAATCACGCGCCGAAAACCCTTCGCTGCTGCGGCCAAGCGCGCCGCTGAGATTGACGGCACCATCGAGAATGCGGTCGACTGCTTCCGTGCCGGTGCGCATGTTCTGTGCTGTGCCGTTAAGGTCGAGCTGGAATGCACCGCTAACCGGGCGAACAATGCCCTTGGCGTTGACATCGATGCTGCCTGCAAGGTCACGGTCAGCCAGAGCGCCGAACGGCGCAAGGCTTGCAATCTTGGCGGCGATATCGCCATTGAAGGCAAAGTCGTCGATATTACCCTTGAGATCGAGGCTGAGACCGTTACCGGCAATATTGGCTTGCGCCAGCTCGACCGGCGAGCCGGCGCGCCATGCGCCATCGATGGCGAGCGCAATCTTGCTGCCAAGCGCCTCGGCAATTTCCGCCCGTTCTGCCGAAATGCCATCCATCCCGCCATTGACCTTGAAGGTGATATGGCGATTGGCGGCATCGCTCAGGTTCTCGGCAACGCCGCCCATATCGAGCGCGATGCTGTCGGCGGAAATCGTTGCGTTCTTGAGACCGGCAATGGCAAGCGTTCCCGTCCAGTCATTGGTCGGGCGATCACCGTAAGCGACCTGGAACTTTGCATTGTCGATATAGGTTTCAGCGCCCTTGACCGGCAGGAGGACGCGGCCCTTGCTCTCATCGGCAATGGAGGCATCGATGCGCAGCTTGTTCAGGAAGCGGTCATTGCCGGTTTCGGCAGAAGCCTTCAGTTTCAAGGCAGCGCTGTTCAGCGCCAGATCATCAAGGCGGAAGCCGCCTGCATCCTTCAGGAAGCCATCCGCCGACAGTACGGTTTCGGCACCGAAGAAATCGCGGAATACAGGCGGTACAAGAACCGCGATCGGACCGTTGAAACGGGCAGAGAAAACACGTCCGCCATCGGGCGCCTGACCTTGCCGGTTGAGCGCGAATTCGCCTGTCAACGTGCGGCTACCGTTGGTGTCGAGCGCAAGATCGACCTTCAACTCGTCAAGCGGACCGGCGCCTTTCAAAGTAAGATCGACCGGAGGACGACCATCGATGTTCAACAGGTTGGCGACGATGCCGTTAGCCGGTTCCGAGACTTTAAGGTCGAGATCGACCTTCTGGTCAGAATTGGCATAGGCCGCGCGAAGGGCAAAATTTCCGCCGGGACCGTCGAGACGCTTGATGTCGAAATTTGAATCGAGCGAACCATCGGCAAGCGACAGGCTGCCATTGGCAGAAACTTCCGATTCGAGACCGAAAATATCCGGCCCGAAATGCAGGCGCGCAATGGCGAGCTGGTCGAGACTGATTGAAATCGGCAGTTCCGGCAGGCTGAACGTGGACGATTCAGGCGACGGCAGGCTGTTGTCAGGCAACGGCTTGCGAATGATGTCGATACGCTCGGCAGCAAGCGACTGGATGCTGAGACGGCCAACAAGAAGTGCGGTACGGCTCCAGTTCAGCTTGGCATTCTCGATGCGCAGCCAGACGCCTTCGCGGTCAGCAATGGTGATTGAGCCGACGGTTGCTTCCGAAGACAGAACGCCGCTGATGCCGGAAATGGAAATGCGGCGGTTCGGCGCGGAAAGCTGGCTTTCCACGAAAGACAGGAAATAGGATTTCTCTTCTTCTGCTGGTGCTTCTGCCTGTTCCTGTCCAGAGGCCTGATCCTGAGCCTGAGCGGGAACTTGAGCTTGAGCCTGCAACTGCTTCTGCTGTTCCGGCCAGCCGAAGATGACTGCCGTGACGGCGAAAGCGACGAAGGCGATGATTGCGAGAAATCTGGTCAAAACGCCTGTCCTATACCTACGTACAAGCCATAGCTCGGGTCACCCGAGCGGCGGTTGAGCGGAACGGCGACATCAAGGCGGATCGGTCCGAGACCGGTCAGATAGCGCAGACCGCCACCGACGCCGACACGCATCTGTTCCGAGAAATCGGGGAACGATTTTTCGCCCACATAACCGGCATCGACGAATGCCACCGCGCCGATGGAATCGGTGATGCGGGTGCGCACTTCGCCATTGGCCTCGACAAGCGAGCGCCCGCCGATGATCTCGCCATTGCCCGCGCTGACGCCGATATTGCGATAACCATAGCCGCGAACCGAGCCGCCGCCACCTGCCAGGAAGAGCTGGCTCGGCGGCAGGTCCTCAATGGACGCGCCGACGATCGAACCGAACTTGAGACGGCCTGCGAGGATCACGCGATCCTTTTCACCAAAGCCGTAATAGGTGCGGCCTTCGGCTGTGAAACGGGTGGCGAAATTGCCGTACTGGAATTCGTAGAAGGGCTGGATATTGCCTTCCAGATAGAAGCCCGAACTCGGATCCGGCTTGTTGTTGCGGCTGTCATAAAGAAGATTGCCCTCAAGACCCGCCGTCGTGAAGCTGCGCGAGCCGAAGACGTCATCGTCGAAATGACCCTGGCTCGCCTTGGCATAGAGCGCGCCTGACAGCTCGTCGCTGAATATCTGCGTGAAGCCGGTCTTCGCATTGACCGATGTTTCGGTATAAGGATCCAGCACTTCGCGCTTGGCATCAAGTGATGCGACAAAATCCGTATCCGGTGTATAGACGCCCGGCTTCGTGAAGCTCGTACCCAGAAGATAGGTAAAGTTCTTCGGATCGAAGGAATTGTCCTGCGTGCCGCCGATACCGCTGACCTTGGCGTCGAAACGCAGGCGTTCGCCGCGTCCGAACAGGTTGCGGTGCATCCAGTAGCCGGTCAGGCCGAAACCATCGATGGTCGAATATTCGGCACCGAAGCCGAAGCGGCGCGGCTTGCGCTCCTGTACGTTGAGCGTCATCGGCAGGCTGCCGTCCGGCTCGATCTTTTCGGCTTCCTCGAAGCTCATGGCGCGGAACACTTCCATACGACCGAGACGCTTTTTGGCTTTCTCGATATCGTCGGGATCGTATTCCTGGCCTTCTTTCAGCCCGGTCATCCAGGCCACGAATTGCGGGTCCATGCGCGCGATTCCAACGACGCTGACCGGGCCATAATGCGCCTTCTGGCCGGGATCGAGCGAAACATTGGCGGAAACCCGGTTGTCGGCATGGTCCGCGACGATATCCTCATCGGTAACCCGCGCCTTGGCATAGCCTTGCTGGCGCCACGCCTCAACGGCAAGGCGCTCCGCCTTGATGACCGTGCCCGAACGCGCCACCTGTCCCGGCGCGAAGCCCGCATCTTCGGGCGACTGCACGTGATCGCGCTTGTCGACCGGCGGTGGCGCAATATTGGAAATAGCCGTGCGCGAGAACAGAAATTGCGGGCCGGGGTCAACCGAAATCGCGACCTTCGCATCATTGGGGATTTCCGCGTCGGGCGGAATGTCGTTCGCCTCGCGACCATCAACTTGAATAGAAATCGTACCGCCATAGCGGCCTTCGCCATAGAGTGCGGCCAGAATGCGGCGATAATCGCCGCGCGCCTTGGCCAGCAGTCCGGCGGAGCCCGAAGCTGGTCTCTCGGCATCCGAAACGAGACCGGAAGCGCCTTCAATGGTGGATTTCAGATCGGCTTCCGTGCCGTCCGCATTCTTGCGGTCGCCCGTGGTCGTGACCTCGACGGAGTAGGTCTTCGGGTCGATGATGTCAGGATCTTCCTTCTTGTCCTCGCCCCACAGACGAACACCAAAGATCTCGAACGCCAAAGCAGGCGACACGATGAAAGAGGAAAATTGAGCCGCCAGCAAAAGCACGGCGATGCCCCTTCCCTGTATCGTCCTGTTACTCCAAGTCATACGCGCTACTGTCCGGTTCCTGTCTATGCGGTCGCCTGGCGGCGTCCCGTTCATTACCCCCAAGCCCAGGACGATTCAGGGATTACCATAGGGAGAACGGAAGTCCAAGCAACAACGCTAGATATGGACCATTTCAGTCAATGGAGTATTAACGTTACCACACCATTGCAACTTCCCGCGCAGATTGAAGCGCTTTGTGCTCGCATTCCGCAGTGATTGCAGGGCGCGATCAGAAAATTGTAACAGCTCGCCGGCGGGGTGCTGCCGGCGAGCTGTCCATCAGGCCATTGGGAGGAGGGAGAACGACCTGATCAAAATAAGTTCTGGCACAAACACACCGGATGCCGTCAGCGGCCAGCGTGCATCGGGCGCATATTTCCGAAATGGAAACCGCCACCGCCCATACCACCGCCGCCAAAGCCGCGGTTGAAACCACCAAAGCGGGTCGGAGACATCACCGGACCGGGACCCCAGTTGCGACGAATCTGGCCCTGCGGCCATCCACGGCCGCCCCAGTTGCCGCCGCCGTTCCAGCGCGGGCCATGGCCCCAGCGCGGATTCCAGCCGCCGCGATTGGACTGGCAATTGCGGCCAATGCAGCCATTGACGTAGTTCGGTCCGCCGCGCCAGCCTGGACCCCAACCACCGCCCCAGCCGGGACCCCAATAGCCGCCGGTCGCCCAGCCGATACCAAGTCCGAGGCCGAAGCCGTCATCGTAACCGTCATTATTAACGATCACCGTGGTGCTGGACGGTGCGGCATAGGCGGGGCCGCTATAGGCGCCGAAACGCACATAACGCGCCGAGACCCAGCCGACACGGCTCCCGTTATAGATCTGGCACCAGCCATTGCGGCAGGAACCGGCATTGACCGTCGCACCGGCGGGGAGCGCGGCAAGCCGTCCGTAATTGGAACCGGGGCCCGAACGGACATTGACCGAAGCCGAGACATAGGCTGTTGCAGCGGAAGCAATAGCGGGCGTGAACAGGGTTGCAGCAATAACAGCCGCACCAAGAATACGATTATTAGTAAGCATTCCCTTAAATAAAGACATCGCATCTTCTCCAGATTAGCGATCGAACAGAGACGCAATAAGTATCAAACACGAGCTAATCTATGTTGATATAGTACAATATGCAAACAACATGCGCAATAATGGTAAATTTAGGGCGTATATTATTATTTTCTACACTTCAATATTGATTGCAATCATCTTTATTTTACAAAATACAACGTCGCACTTACAGCAAGTTGATTAAAATTTTACAGGAAATGTTACTCTCACCTCTTTGACGGACAGTCAAAAAGAAAGGCGTCCCGGAGGGAACCGGGACGCCACGCGGCTTTGGGGGGAGAGAGGGAGGATAAAGCCGCGATCACGGGCCGTCAGGCCAGTTGTTTTGCGAGGCTCACAGATGCATTCCCTGCAGCGTTGTGGTGCAGGGAATGTGTTTGACGAGCCTTTCATAGCAGGGCGCTAAGATGCTTGCGCTATCCGCGCCCTGAAAATGCTCTATCGCCGCACGGGCTTAACAAGTCTCGATGAGTCAAACTCAACGAGACCTGGTATTACGGCAGATTGCGCACGTCTTCCGGCGACATGTACATCGGCATCATATTGGTATCGAGGTGATGCATGACCCAGATGGAGCCGGCAAGAACGATAGCCAGAATGATGACCGTGAAGATGAGTGCCAGAATATTCCAGCCGCCTTCCGACTTCGGATCGAGGTGCAGGAAGTAAACCAGATGCACCAAAATCTGGACGACGGCGATACCGAGCACAATGGCTGCGGTTGTTCCCGGCGTGAAGTAGCCGTTCATGGCCAGCATGAATGGAACGACGGTGAGAACAACTGCCAGCACGAAGCCGATCAGATAGGTCTTCAGGCTGCCATGGCTCGCGCCGTGGTCATGTGTTTCGTGTGCAGAGCTCATCACAGTACACCCAACAGATAGACAAGGGTAAAGACGCCGATCCAGATAATATCCAGGAAGTGCCAGAAGAGGCTGAGGCACATCACGCGCGTCTGGTTCTTTTCCGTCAGACCGTCACGCAGAAGCTGGGCTGAAAGCACCAGAATCCAGATCAGGCCCGACGTGATGTGAAGACCGTGGGTTCCCACCAGCGCAAAGAAGGCCGAGAGGAACGCGCTGCGGCCCGGACCTGCACCTTCATGGATCAGGTGATTGAACTCATAGACTTCCATCGCGAGGAAGGCAGCGCCCAGCAGGAAGGTTACGCCCAGCCAGAACAGAAGGCCGGCACGGTTCTTCTTGAACATCGAAAGCGTGGCCAGACCATAGGTCAGCGACGACACCAGCAGGAGCATGGTTTCGATCAGAACAAAGTTCAGATCGAACAGTTCACGGCCGGTCGGACCGCCCGCAAACTGATGCGCCAGAACGGCATAGGTTGCAAACAGGCCCGAAAAGAGGACGCAGTCGCTCATCAGGTAGATCCAGAAGCCGACCAGCGTGGTCGACCCTGCATCGTGATGGTCCTCATGAGCGGGGTGCTCATTCCCGCCCGTGAACGGAGCGGTGGTTGAAATGCTTGCGCTCATCGGAATCAGGCCTCCTGAGCAGTCAGTTGCCGGGTACGGAGGTCTTCGACTTCCTGCACCTCTTCGGCCGAGACGTAAAAGTCTCTGTCATTATTGAAGGAGTGAGCGATGGCAACGGCCAGCACAGCGACGGCGGAGGCGATTGCCAGCCACCAGATGTGCCACACCAGGGCAAAGCCGAGCGGAATGTTCAGAATGCCGATGATGAAGCCGGTGCCGGTGTTCTTCGGCATGTGGATGCGCGCGAACTTTTCGGTGCGGCGCACATAGCCGTTCTGCTTCATGTCCCACCAGCCGTCATGATCGCGCACATGCGGAACTTCGGCGAAGTTGTAGAAGGCAGGCGGCGAAGCCAGCGACCATTCCAGCGTACGGCCCGTACCCCAGCTGTCGCCATTGTTGTCGCGCAGCTTTTCGCGGTCGCGGATCGAAACTGCGATCTGCAGAACCTGGAACACGATACCGCAAAGGATGATCGCAACGCCGATGGCGGCAATGATGAGGTAGATGTGCCATGCCGGGTTTTCGGTGTGGTTCAGACGACGGGTCATGCCCATCAGGCCGAGCACGTAGAGCGGCATGAAGGCCAGGATGAAGCCGACGAGCCAGCACCAGAATGCGTTCTTGCCCAGACGCTCATTCAGCTTGAAGCCGAAAGCCTTCGGCCACCAGTAAACGAGACCGGCAAAGCAGCCGAACAGCACGCCCGAGATGATCACATTGTGGAAGTGGGCGATCAGGAACACCGAGTTGTGCAGCACGAAGTCTGCTGGCGGAACTGCGAGCAGAACGCCCGTCATGCCGCCGACAACGAAGGTGCACATGAAGCCGATGGTCCACATGACCGGCGTTTCCATGCGAACGCGGCCCTTATACATGGTGAAGAGCCAGTTGAAGACCTTCGCCCCTGTCGGGATCGAAATGATCATGGTTGCCACGCCGAAGAAGGCGTTGACGTTGGCACCGCCACCCATGGTGAAGAAGTGGTGGACCCAGACCAGGAACGACAGAACCGTGATGGCCACAGTGGCGTAAACCATCGACTTGTAGCCGAACAGGCGCTTGCCGGAGAAGGTTGCCACGATTTCCGAGAAGATGCCGAAGCACGGCAGAACCAGAATGTAGACTTCCGGGTGACCCCAGATCCAGATGAGGTTCACATACATCATCGGATTGCCACCGGCATCATTGGTGAAGAAGTGGAAATCCAGATAGCGGTCCAGCGAAAGCAGGGCCAGCGTGACGGTGAGGATCGGGAAGGCTGCGACGATCAGCACGTTCGAGCAGAGCGCGGTCCAGGTGAAGACCGGAACCTGCATCATGCCCATGCCGGGCGCGCGCATCTTGATGATGGTGGTGATCAGGTTCACGCCCGAAAGCAGCGTACCCATACCGGAAATCTGCAAGGCCCAGATATAATAATCCACCCCGACATCCGGGCTGAACTCCTTGCCGGAAAGCGGCGGATAGGCCAGCCAGCCGGTCTTGGCGAATTCGCCGACACCGAGCGAGATGTTGATGAGGATCGCACCGGCAACCGTCAGCCAGAAGCTGAGCGAGTTGAGGTACGGGAAAGCCACGTCGCGCGCGCCGATCTGAAGCGGCACGGCGAAGTTCATCAGGCCGACGATGAAGGGCATCGCCACGAAGAAGATCATGATCACGCCATGGGCGGTGAAGATCTGGTCGTAGTGGTGCGGCGGCAGGAAGCCTTCATTGGCGCCGGAGGCGATTGCCTGCTGGGCGCGCATCATGACGGCGTCCGAGAAGCCGCGGAACAGCATCACGAGTGCCAGAATGATATACATCACGCCAATGCGCTTGTGGTCGACGGACGTCAGCCAGTCGTTCCAGAGCGGAGCCCATTTGCGGTAGTAGGTAATGGCTGCAAGAATAGCGAGCGCCCCGCCAGCCACCGCGGCCAAAGTGACCATGATGATTGGCTCGTGATAGGGTATCGCTTCGAGCGTAAGTTTTCCGAACATTTTTTATCACGCTTCGATTTTAGCAATTCCGGGACGGCGCAAGACGGCCATCTTTCCGGAACCGCGTGAAACAAAGGATTGAATGCGGATGGCCGTGACCTCCTGCGAGATCACGGACCGATCGGCACATCAGTTTTCGAGCTGCGAGAGGCGCTGCGGCTGGACTGCGCAGATGATGTCGCTCGCCCACTGGCTGAAATCGACAGGCGAAGACTTGCGCAGATTGGCGCGCGCTTCGCGGATCATCTGTTGACGATGCATTTCATCGTCGAGGCAGACGGACTTGCCGTCCCAGCAGCGGTTCACGATGTTGTGGAACAGCGCCTGGTCATTATAGGTGAAGAACTGCGGCGGAACCTTCTCGCTCGGCTGAACCAGCGAGGCGTAACGGTCGCGGCTCAGCTCTTCGCCATTCGCCTTGGCCTTCACATCGGCAACCCACTTGTCGAAGTCGGCCTGATTGTAGGCATGCGCCTTGAAGCGCATCTGGGCAAAACCCTGACCGCTATAGTTGGCGGAGATACCGTCGAACTCGCCAGCATGATTGGCAATCAGATGCAGCTTCGTCTGCATGCTCGGCATGGTGTAAACCTGACTGCCGAGCTGCGGGATGAAGAAGGAATTCATGATGTTGCTGGAGGTCAGCTTGAAGTTGACCGGCACATCGACCGGCATTGCCATTTCATTGACGGTGGCGATGCCCTGGTCCGGATAGATGAAAAGCCATTTCCAGTCGAGCGCAACGACTTCGACATTGATCGGCTTTGCATTCGATTCCAGCGGGCGGTACGGATCAAGCTTGTGGGTGGCGACCCAGGTCACGGAGCCCAGAACGACGATGATCGCCAACGGGATGAGCCAGACGGCAAGCTCGATCTTGGTCGAGTGGTGCCAGTCGGGCTGGTAATCCGCCTTCTCATTCGAGGCGCGGTACTTCCATGCGAAGTAAAGCGTCATGAAGATGACGGGAAGCACGACGAGCAGCATGATGCCGGTCGCAAAAAGCATGAGATCGCGTTCTGCCATGCCGATTTCCCCTTTCGGGGAAAGCAGGACCTGGTTCTCGCAGCCTGCGAGAAACGCCGTGAGGGCCAAGACGGCGAACGAAACGATCGTCCGGGGGGTGCCGTGTTTCATTTGTCTTTCCATCCTGCGCGCGGAGTGTCATCTCCGGCGCATGCGTCATTTCCTAGTTTTCGGTAAATTCTGAAATTTCCAAAAGTACCGTTATAACGAATAATCCCGTTTGTCACGTGCCTGACGAAAATTGTGCTGGATCGTAATGTCGCGCCCAAAAGCGGGCATTTTGTCTGAACAATCCGGCCAGATCGCTGATGCGGGCCATGTTTTGGGCAATGCATAAATGCAATAAATCCATCGGCCCTCTCAAGGGATCGATGTCCTGACCGGCGGTCTGAATGGGTCGCCAGTTGTCAGGTGCGGCGGAGCGAATAGGCCCAAAGGAAAGGGTTTGCAAGATGAAAACCGCCATCTACCCCATGAATAAACGGGATCGTGATGGGAATTTACCGAATTTGACGCGAATTGCGCGCATCCCGGAAAGTGTTAAACGGTTTTCGGACAGCCGCTCCGATCCATGTCCGAGGTTTTGTGGCGGCACGATCTTCGGCAAAATAACCCCGGGGCGCAGAGACGGTTTATCTTCCGCGCTGTGTATGCTTATTGAAAATGCGCGAGGGAATTGGGGATAGAAATGATATTTGCCGAAATGCCGCTTGATGAAGCCGAAGGTGCAATTCTCGGCTATGCTATGACGGCAGGTGCGCTCACTTTACGCAAAGGCACAGTTCTCGATGCCCTCAATCTTGCCCTGTTGCAGGAAGCGGGTATCAGCTCGGTTCTGGCTGCGCGCCTGGAAAAGGGCGATATCGGCGAGGATGAGGCCGCACTTGCCATCGGACGTATGCTTATTTCCGGCGAAGTGGAGATCGGCAGCCCCACAACCGGACGGGTCAATCTGCACGCCCGGAAGAATGGCGTATTTTTGGTAGATGCCGACCGTATTGATGCAGTCAATGCGCATGATGCGCGCATTTCCATCGCGACGCTGCGCAATCATGTGCGGGTGGAAACCGGACAGATGGTAGCCACAGTCAAGATCATTCCTTTTGCTGTGCCGGGGACCCTTTTGCGGGACATCGGCCTCGATGCACGGCCTGCGCTGCGCGTCCATCCCTTCAACGGCGCGCGGATCGGGCTGATCCAGTCGCGCCTTCCCTCGATACGCGAAACGGTTCTTGAGAAGACCCGCGAACTGATGGGAAAGCGGACTGCTCGGAATGGCGGGACACTTGTTTGCGAAAAGCGCGTCGCGCACGATCAGGTTGCGCTGACAGCGGCAATCGCGGAAGTGAGCCGGGCCTGCGATATTATCGTGATCTTCAGCGCATCGGCGGTTGCCGACGAGGCAGATATCGTGCCGCAGTCGATCCGCATGTCAGGCGGTGAAATCCTGCGCATCGGCATGCCGGTCGATCCGGGCAATCTGCTGGTCCTGGGCAGGCATGACGGCAAATATATTGTCGCCGCCCCCGGATCGGCCCGCAGCGCCCGCGAAAACAGCCTCGACTGGGTGCTGGATCGTCTGATGGCGGGGATCACACTTTCCGCCGACGATCTTTCCCGCATGGGGGTTGGTGGACTGGTTCTCTAGAACGCGTAGTCGAAAACCAATATGCCCTCGATGCCACCTTCAGCGGCTTCGACGAGGCTTTTGCCGACCTTCGCGTGTTCAGGATGCGGAAGATAGGCATCCCGCGCCGCGCTATCCGTGAAATCGACAACAAAACCGTGCCGGAAACCCTTTTCGAGATTTTCCGGACTGTTGTTTTCGCCAGCCGTAATGGACAGGATGCCGCCGATCTTGTCCTTGAGGGCCACAACGGCCTGCAGCTTCTCTTCGATCTGCGCGGCTCCGAGTTCGGACCTGAATTTGACGAGAACGATATGGCGTATCATGAACGGTTTCCGTGATTGAAAATGAGATCGCGCGGCCTCCAGAAATGGCAGCAGGCAACCTCTTTCATACGGTATTTATCGAGCGGGGAAAATGCCTCCTGTCAGGCGTCGCTGAAACGGAACCGCACCGAAAGCCATTTCGCAATTCCGTGCGGCCTCGCACTGGAACTCGCCTGACGGCAGTACTCAACGGTTCCAGTTAAAAACGGAGTCGCTGAACCGCTGCAAGTATTTGTTTCGTCGCATTATTCAACGCATCGAAGCGAGATGAGAAGCCAATCCCGTGGACCGGTTCCCGGCACGGACACGTCATTCTTTCCGGAAAATACGCCAAAAACGAAAAAGGCCGGGTTGAACCCGACCTTCCGCTTTCACCTGAGTTGCGCCAGTACATCCGTGGTCACGATCCCAAGTGAATCCCCGATACGCATATGGATATAACCCGTCTGCGTTTCAGGAATATGACATTGCGGGCAGCGGCCAGATTGCTCCAAAACCGGTTCAACCCGGCCCTGCCCCGACAGTTTCGACCCACAAACCGTTGCCTGAAACTGCCGTATTCTTGCGTGGGCGCCTGATCACGCCCCATGTAGTCCGCGTTCATCCCGCTTCCGCAGATCGACGCTTGTAATATCCGTTTCCGACGTCTGAAGCTTTGCGCCCAAAGGGCTGCAGAACCTGTCGTCAGGCCGCCATCGGCGTTTCCGCCACATCGGGGTGGTTGTAATTCCACACCTCGATCAGGCATTGCCGCATCAAGTCGAGATCGACCGGACCAATCCGGCTCAGTACAAGATCGAGTTCGTCGGGCTCTACGCCCCTGTTGAGCAACTCAACAATCGCCTCGATCAGAATTCTCTTGTCGTCAAATCTGTAGCGCTGCATAAACCTGCTCCGCTATCTGCCCCAGCACATGGTCATAGATTAAACAGTCATGGTTAACCGAAGCTTAAGCCACGAAAAACCAACGCGATTTACTGACACCACAAACTGACGCAGACGCTTGCTCCAAAAATTTTCCGCAAGAACCTGCGGAATGCATTTCAAAAATAACTTAAACAGAAAATTGAAAACCTTGTTTTTCGGACAAGATTAAGTCCAAATCCTAGTATATTTTCCGCGAAAACCAAGAAGAAATTTTCAACTCGCTATATTTTATTATTTGCTTTCGTTCAGATGAGGCCCCTATGTCGTTCTTTCGGAAATATGTCGATTGGTCCTTTACTTATGCCCGGATGGCCGGGCTGGGACTGCTCGTCGGCTCAAGCGTCATGGGTGGTTATCTGTACACGCTGCAATATAAGGGCAACGTCCACACCATCATCGACGGACAGGCCTATCGCTCGAACCAGCCTGATCCTGCGCGCATCGCATCCCTGCAGAAGCTTTATGGCATCAAAACCATCATCAATCTGCGCGGCCCGGAGCCGGGCTCGAAATGGTATGATGAAGAGATCGCAACCGCGAAAACGCTCGGCATCAAGCATGCCGATTTCGAAATGTCGTCAAGGCGGGAGTTGACCCCTGCACAGACGAGACAGCTAATCGCCCTGATGCAGAATGCGGAAAAGCCGGTGCTCATCCATTGCAAATCCGGCGCCGACCGCACCGGTCTCGCTGCAGCGCTCTATGTGGCAGCCGTCGCGAAGGGTAGCGAAGGCAAGGCCGAGCGGCAGATGTCCATCGCCTACGGACATTTCGGTTTTCCGCTCAGCCCGACCTACGCGATGGAAAAGACCTTCGAAGCCATCGAGGCGGAACTCGGCTATACCGGTTCCTGACGGTTTTCAGCTCCACAAATGCAAAACGCCGGGGATAACCCCGGCGTTCTTTATTCTAACCACGACAATTTTATTCGAGGCCGACGATCTTGCCGTCATCCCACTTGAAGATGTCGAAGCTTGGCGAGCTAAGGTCGCCGTTTGCGCCATAGGTCAGCGTGCCGATAGCGGTTTCGATAGGCTTGCCATCATGCAGAGCCTTGGCGACGGCAGCAGAATCATCGGTCGAATCGGCGCGTTCGATGCCGGCCTTGATGACTTCCACAGCGGCATAGGCGTTCATGGTGAAGGCTTCAGCCGGGATACCCTTGGCCTTGAGCGCTTCGATAGCATCCTTGGAAGCCGGGTTCTTGGTGGCGTCCTTGGCGTTGGTGAAGAGCGTGCCCTGTGCGTTGGTGCCGCCGATTGCCCAATATTCGGTGTTGGACAGACCTTCGCCGCCGAGCACCAGTGCCTGCATGCCAGCGTCATGCAGCTGACGCGACAGGAGGCCGCCTTCGGCATGGTAGCCGCCGAAATAGACGACGTCAGTGCCAGCAGATTTGAGCTTGGTGACGAGCGCGCTGAAATCCTTGTCGCCCGGCGTGACCGAATCGTAATGGACTTCCGTGATGCCGCCCTTGTTGATCGCCGCCTTGAAAGCGTCGGCCAGACCCTTGCCATAGGCACCCTTGTCATGGATCACGGCGACCTTCTTGTCCTTGAAGTTCTTCAGGACATAATCGGCCATGACTTCAGCCTGCTGGTCATCGCGGCCGCAGGTGCGGAACACGTTTTCCAGATTGCGCGCGGTCAGATCCGGGCCGGTGGCGGTCGGGGTGACCATCAGCACACCGTTTTCCGAGAAGACGTCGGAAACGGGGATGGCAACGCCGGTCGTGACCGGGCCGACGACGAACTTGATGCCGTCGCCAACGATCTGGTTGGCGGCGGAAACGCCCTGCTTCGGTTCACCGGCATCGTCGGCAAACTTCAGAACGACTTTCTCGCCCTTGATGCCGCCAGCCTTGTTGATGACTTCAACGGCGGTTTCCGCGCCCTTCTTCACCTGGTCACCGAAAGCAGCGACAGGGCCCGTCAGCGGTGCAACGACGCCGATGGTGATGTCAGCATAGGCGGCGCTGGCAAAGCCGAGTGTAGCTGCGAAAGCCACGCTGGACAGAAGTTTCAGGTTCATTCTTTTTCTCCTTTGTAGGGCAGCGTCCTCCGACGGCCCCGAGACAACCCTTGCCGGTCAAATCTCAACGCGTCTGCGCTGCCGAATTGCCGGGCCCTCCCTTTTGTTCATCACATGATCTCAAAGGGTCAATCCAAAAGCACGCCGCACCGCCGCCTCGAAGAGGTCAGAGCCATAATATTATCCGAAATTGCATCTGCCCTTTCGGAATCATGCTCCGGAACGGGAGCGAGCTTTCATGATGTAATAAGAATGCATTTCCGGCTTCCGATTGCAAGGGGCCAAGTGCCCGCAACTACAACGAAAATCGGCTCCTCCCAAATGTTCAGTTCCCTCCCTTCCATGATGGTGATTTCTTCGCAAAAAAGGCCGCGATTCCCTCCGCGGCCTCTGGCGTTTCCCATGTATCGGCAAGACGGGTCAGCGTCATTTCGATGACGGCCTCGTCTATCGGCGCGCCCAGCGCATGAACCAGCCTCTTGGAGGCGGCAACCGCTGCAGGCGCGGTGGCAAAATAGGGTTTGATCTCCACCTCCACCGCCGCATCGAGACGTTCCGCCTCGACCACGTCATGCACCAGCCCGATCCGCCGTGCTTCCTCGGCATCGAACAGTCGCGCCGAAGTGAATGTGCGCAGCGCATTCGCCTGACCGATGCGCGCTACCACATAGGGGCTGATGGTGGCCGGTATCAGACCGAGCTTGGTCTCCGTCAGCCCGAAGCGCGCGCCGGATGCAGCGATGGCCGCATCGCAGACGCTGATGAGGCCGACGCCGCCGCCATAGGCCTGCCCGTTGATGCGCCCGATCAGCGGTTTTGGCAAATCGCGCAGCGCTTTCAGCATGAGGGCGAGCTCGCGCGCTTCCTCAATGCGCTGCGCGCGTGTGGCTTTGACCTGTTCCTGCATCCATCCCAGATCACCACCCGCACAGAAACTTGTGCCATTGCCGGTCAGGACCACGAGGCGCACGGCGTCATCATCCGCCAGATGCAGCGTCGCCGTCAGAAGCTCATCGATCATCCGACCGGACAGCGCATTATGCTGCTCCGGACGGTTGAGCGTCAGTGTCGCGACGCCGCGTTGATCTATCGCAATCTGGATCGTCTCAAACGCCTTCATGCGGCTTTGTCCTGACGCAGCGCCTGCGCGAACAAGGCCGCCGATCTAAGCTTGTCCAGATTGAGGCCGGTTTCAAAACCCGATCCATGCAACATTTCGACGACGGAGACCGTATCGACATTGCCCTTGGCGCCCGGCGCGAAAGGACAGCCGCCGAGACCGCCGACCGAGGCATCGAACACGCGCAAGCCCTTCTCCAGACTGACGCGGATATTGTCGAGGGCCCGCCCGCCCGTGTCGTGATAGTGGCCGGCAAGGCTGTGCGCAGGCGCAATGGCCAGCACGGCATCCAGCATGGCTGCCACCTTGTCCGGCGTGCCACGCCCGATCGTATCGCCGAGGCTTACTTCGTGACAGCCGAGCGAGAAGAGCTGTTCGGTCACATCGGCAACCGCTTGCGGGGCCACCGGCCCATCATAGGGGCATTCCACGACGCAGCTCACATAGCCGCGAATGGCCAGACCATCATTGATCGCAGCACCGATGACCGGCGACAGCCGCTCGATGCTCTCAGCAATCGTGCAATTGATATTGGCTTTCGAAAAGCCTTCCGAGGCGGAAATGAAAACCGCAATCTCGTCAACATTTGCAGCGGCAGCAGCTTCATAGCCCTTCATGTTGGGCACCAGTACCGAATAGCGCACGCCATCAGCACGGCGAATCCCGGCCATGACTTCTGCGGCATCCGCCAGTTGCGGCACCCATTTCGG
This sequence comes from Brucella sp. GW823-FHT04E01, assembly GCF_058796175.1. Taxonomy (NCBI): domain Bacteria; kingdom Pseudomonadati; phylum Pseudomonadota; class Alphaproteobacteria; order Hyphomicrobiales; family Brucellaceae; genus Brucella; species Brucella sp. GW823-FHT04E01. Next base: position 588,218 of record NZ_JBXAIK010000004.1, read on the forward strand.
GCTGACGAAACTCGTTGCCTCGATGCGGGCATAGCCGCAATCCGACAGGCGGTCGATCAGTGCGACCTTGTCCGCTGTCGGCACAAACCGCTTTTCATTCTGCAGGCCATCACGCGCAGCCATTTCAACGATTTCTACGTGTTCAGCCATGTTCTTCCTCCAGTTCTACAAGAAGGATGCCTTCATTGACCTGATCGCCCGCTGCAACAGTTACGGACGAAACCTTGCCGTCGCGCGGCGCGGTCAGTGACAGTTCCATCTTCATCGCTTCCATCGTTACAAGCGGATCGCCCTTGGCGACGCTTGCCCCCTCCACGACGGAAACCAGTCGCACTAGTCCCGGCATCGGTGACAGGATACGGCTTTCGCTCGAAGCATCCTCTTCCGCGCCAACAGACTGCACATGATGAAATATGGTGTCGCGACCTTCGAGTTGCACCGCCACATCATGTCCGATGCGCACGACCGACGCCTCTGAAACACGGCCATCGACAGCAAAGCGAACCAGCCCGTTTTCATGGAAACGGATTTCGATAGTGCCGAAAGCAAAGCCGAAATGCCTGTCGCCCATGGTCGTGAAGCTGACCGTGTGGCGCTCGCCATGATGATCGATCAGAACCGAGCGCGATGCCTCACCCCAAAGCCGGAACCCGCGCAGGCTCGACCATGGATCACCTTGGGGGTCGCCGATCACTGGCGCGTCCAGAAGATCGAGCGCGCCGAGTGCAGCCAGCGCAAATGCGATATCCGAAGGCTGCTTATCGGCGAAAAGCGCCGCCGTCTCGCGTGCAATCAGGCCGGTATCGACATCACCGGCGCGGAAAGCTTCGAGGTTGCAAAGCGCCGACAAAAATTGGCGATTGGTGACGAGGCCCGCAATCCGGGTCTTGTTCAGGCTCGCATCAAGCCGGTTCAGTGCCTCATCGCGCGTTGCACCATGGGCGATGATCTTGGCGATCATCGGATCATAGAACGGCGTGATCGTATCGCCGGTTCGCACACCGGAATCGACACGTGCATTTTCAGGCGGTGCGAACAGAGCAAGCTTGCCGGTTGCAGGCAGAAAATCCCGCGCCGGATCTTCCGCATAAAGCCTCGCCTCGAAAGCCCAGCCGTTTATGGAAAGTTCGTCCTGACGTTTCGGCAGCGCTTCGCCGGAAGCAACGCGCAATTGCCATTCGACAAGGTCGAGGCCGGTGATCGCTTCCGTAACCGGATGCTCAACCTGCAGGCGGGTGTTCATTTCCATGAAGAAGAAGCGGTCCGGCCGTAGCCCTTCCGAAACATCGGCGATGAACTCCACCGTGCCCGCGCCGCAATAGCCAATGGCCAAAGCCGCCTTCACCGCAGCCTCACCCATGGCGGCGCGCATTTCCGGGGTCATGCCGGGCGCAGGTGCTTCCTCGATTACTTTCTGGTGGCGGCGCTGCAGCGAACAATCGCGCTCGAAGAGATGCACCGCATTGCCATGACTGTCGCCAAAGACCTGCACCTCGATATGGCGCGGCTTGGTCATGTATTTTTCGATCAGCACAGCGCTATCGCCGAAAGAGGCTTCCGCCTCGCGGCGCGCGCTGTCCAGCGCCGCCGCGAAATCAGCGGCCTGATCGACACGGCGCATACCCTTTCCGCCGCCGCCCGCACGCGCCTTGATGAGCACGGGATAGCCGATCCGGTCCGCCTCGCTTTTGAGGAAGGATCCATCCTGATTATCGCCGTGATAGCCCGGAACGACAGGCACGCCTGCCTTCTCCATCAATGCTTTGGCGGCATCCTTCAACCCCATGGCGCGAATGGCTTTGGCCGATGGGCCGATGAAGACAAGCCCCGCCGCCTCGACAGCATCCACGAAACCGGCATTTTCGGAGAGAAAACCGTAGCCCGGATGGATCGCCTCTGCGCCGGTTTCCTTCGCAGCCTTGATGATCGCCTCGACATTCAGATAGCTTTGCGCAGAAATGGCAGGGCCGACGCGCACCGCCTCGTCAGCCATTTCCACATGGAGTGCTTGGGCGTCGGCATCGGAATAAATTGCGACGGTGGCAATACCCAATTCCCGCGCCGTGCGAATGACCCGGCAGGCAATTTCTCCGCGATTGGCAATCAGTATCTTTTTGAACATCTGACGGCCCTTTTACATTCTAAACAAGCCGAAACGCGTCGGCTCGACCGGCGCATTCAGCGTGGCAAAGAGCGACAAGCCAAGCACTTCGCGGCTCTTGCGCGGATCGACGATGCCGTCATCCCAAAGCCGCGCCGAGGCATAAAGCGGATGGCTCTGGCGCTCGAACATCTCCAACGTCGGGCGCTTGAACTCCGCCTCCTCATCCGCCGACCATGTGCCGCCGGTGCGCTCGATCCCGTCGCGCTTGACGGTTGCCAGCACGCCTGCCGCCTGTTCGCCGCCCATCACCGCAATGCGGCTGTTCGGCCAGGTCCACAGGAAGCGCGGCGAATAGGCCCGCCCCGCCATGCCGTAATTGCCCGCACCATAGGAAGCGCCGATCAGCATGGTGATTTTCGGCACATTGGCCGTCGCCACCGCCGTCACCAGCTTTGCCCCATGCTTGGCGATACCCTCCGCTTCATATTTGCGCCCGACCATGAAGCCGGTGATGTTCTGCAAAAACACCAGCGGAATGTTGCGCTGGCAGCAAAGCTCGATGAAATGCGCGCCCTTCAAGGCCGCTTCGGAGAACAGTACGCCATTATTGGCGATAATCCCGACCGGCATGCCGTAGACGCTGGCAAAACCGCAGACCAAAGTGGTGCCATAGCGCGCCTTGAACTCATCGAAATCCGAACCGTCGACCAGTCGTGCAATCACTTCGCGCACATCATAGGGAATGCGCGTATCGGCGGAAACGACGCCCAAAATTTCTTCCGGATCATAAAGCGGGGCAGCGCCATCGCCTCTTGGGATAAACTCACGCTTCTCGCTGTTGAGATTGGCTGCAATGGCGCGCGCGATTTGCAATGCATGGGCGTCGTCATTGGCCAGATGATCGGCCACGCCGGAAAGCCTTGTGTGCACATCGCCGCCGCCGAGGTCTTCCGCGCTCACCACTTCGCCGGTTGCGGCCTTCACCAGCGGTGGACCGGCCAGAAAAATCGTGCCCTGATTGCGCACGATCACCGTCTCGTCGCTCATGGCGGGCACATAGGCGCCGCCCGCCGTGCACGACCCCATGACCACGGCGACCTGCGGAATGCCCGCAGCCGACATCTGCGCCTGATTATAGAAAATGCGTCCGAAATGGTCGCGGTCCGGGAACACCTCATCCTGATTGGGCAGATTGGCCCCACCGGAATCGACCAGATAAATGCAGGGCAGGCGATTTTCGCCCGCGATCTCCTGCGCCCGCAGATGCTTTTTCACCGTAACCGGATAATAGGTGCCGCCCTTCACCGTCGCATCGTTGCAGACGATCATGCAGTCGCGGCCCGATACCCGCCCGATGCCGGTGATAATCCCGCCCGAAGGAGCCGCGCCGCCATACATGCCATGGGCTGCCGTCAGCCCCACTTCCAGAAAGGGCGCCCCCGGATCGAGCAATTGCGCCACGCGCTCGCGAGGAAGCAGTTTTCCACGCGAAACATGGCGTTCGCGCGCTTTCTCACCACCGCCATCAAGTGCAATCTGGGAAGCTTCACCCACCACGTCGATCGCCGCCAGCATCGCCTTGCGGTTGGCCTCGAAGCTGGCGCCGCGCGTCGAGATTTCCGATTTCAGAACCGCCATCAACGGGTCTCCTGAAAGAGTTCCCGTCCGATCAGCATGCGCCGGATTTCCGATGTGCCCGCACCGATCTCATAGAGCTTCGCATCGCGCAAAAGGCGGCCCGTCGGATAATCATTGATGTAGCCATTGCCGCCGAGAGACTGGATCGCCTGCAGTGCCATCTGCGTGGCATTTTCAGCCGTATAGAGAATGCAGCCCGCCGCATCCTTGCGCGACGTCTCGCCCCGGTCGCAGGCCGCCGCCACCGCATAGGTGTAGGCGCGCGAGGCATTGAAGGTCACATACATGTCGGCAAGCTTGCCCTGCATGAGCTGGAACTCGCCAATCGGCTGGTCGAACTGCTTGCGCTCATGCACATAGGGCACCACGACATCGAGACAGGCCGCCATGATGCCGAGCGGACCACCCGCCAGCACCACGCGTTCATAGTCAAGACCGGACATCAGCACATTGACGCCCTTGCCTTCTGTCCCGAGCAGGTTTTCGGCAGGCACTTCACAATCCTCGAACACCAGTTCGCAGGTGTTGGAACCGCGCATGCCAAGCTTGTCGAGCTTCTGCGCGGTCGAGAACCCCTTGAAACCTTTTTCAACGATGAAGGCGCTGATGCCGCGCGGGCCTGCTGCCGGATCGGTCTTGGCATAGACTACCAGCACATCGGCGTCCGGGCCGTTGGTGATCCACATCTTGTTTCCGTTGAGAACGTAACGGTCGCCGCGTTTCTCGGCGGCAAGTTTCATCGAAACGACATCGGACCCCGCGCCCGGCTCGGACATGGCGAGCGCGCCGACATGCTCGCCGGAAATAAGTTTTGGCAGATATTTCGCGCGCTGCTCGGGAGAACCGTTTCGCTTGATCTGGTTGACGCAGAGATTGGAATGCGCGCCATAGCTGAGACCGATGGAAGCGGAAGCGCGGCTGATTTCTTCCATCGCGATACAATGGGCCAGATAGCCCATGCCAGCGCCGCCATATTCTTCGGGCGCCGTAATGCCGAGTACGCCAAGCTCACCCAGTTCACGCCACAGACGCATGGGAAATGCATTGTTGCGGTCGGTTTCAGCGGCCAGCGGCGCAATGCGGCTTTCCGCAAAACGGTGCACCGTATCGCGAAGGGCTTCGATCTCCTCGCCAAGACCGAAATTCATGCCCGATGCAAACATACTCGTCCTCCACAAGTTCTGCTCGGTGTCCATCTTTTGCAAGACGGCTATGTTCCGGCCAGAGTGTCCCGTGGCGGCCAATTAGGCAATGGCTTTGCGTGGCGTTCTGTGGCTATTTATTACCGGATAACGAAATTTTGTTGCGTCCGTTACCCGGCAACTCCAAGCAATTGGAGGGTGATCAAATCAATCCTCATGAAGCGCGGCAATATCGCGATAAAGCTCCAGCGCTTCGGGGTTTGCCAGCGCCTCGCGATTCTTCACATCGCGCCCATGCACGATATCGCGCACGGCAAGCTCCACGATTTTTCCCGACTTGGTGCGCGGAATATCCCGGACAGCAACGATTTTCGCCGGAACGTGACGCGGCGTGGCGCCGGTGCGAATCTTGGTTTTGATGCGCGCCTTGAGGTCGTCGTCCAGCCTCACACCTTCGGCGAGCCGCACGAACAGCACCACCCGCACGTCATTATCCCAATCCTGCCCGATGCAGAGTGCCTCGGCGATCTCCGGCATCTGCTCGACCTGATTGTAGATTTCTGCCGTACCGATACGCACGCCGCCAGGGTTGAGTGTCGCGTCCGAACGACCATGGATAACAATGCCGTCATGCTCGGTCCATTCGGCAAAATCGCCATGGCACCATATATTGTCGAAACGCTCGAAATAGGCGGCCTGATATTTCGCGCCTTCGGGATCGTTCCAGAATTGCAGCGGCATGCAAGGGAATGCCTTCGTGCAGACCAGCTCGCCTTTCTCACGGCGCACCGGCTTGCCGTCATCGTTCCAGACGTCGACGGCCATGCCAAGGCCCGCGCCCTGAATTTCGCCCAGCCAGACCGGCTCCGTCGGAACGCCCAGCACGAAACAGGACACGATATCCGTACCGCCGGAAATGGAGGCGAGATGCACGTCCGGCTTGATCGCTTCATAGACAAAGGCAAAGCCTTCCGGCGACAGCGGCGAGCCGGTCGAGGAGACAGTGCGCAGTGCCGAAAGATTATGTGTCTCGCCGGGCTTCAGACCGGCTTTCAGCACCGCGTCGATGAATTTCGCCGAAGTGCCGAAATAGGTCATGCCCTCGGCGGCGGCATAGTCGAACAGCACATTGCCATCGGGATAGAAGGGCGAACCGTCATAGAGCAGAAGCGTGGCGCCGGAGGCGATGCCGGAAGCCAGCCAGTTCCACATCATCCAGCCACAAGTGGTGAAATAGAAGAAACGGTCGCCATCACGGATATCCGCATGCAGGCGGTGTTCCTTCAAATGCTGCAACAGCACACCGCCCGCGCGATGCACGATGCATTTCGGAATGCCCGTCGTGCCGGACGAAAACAGGATACAAAGCGGATGATCGAAGGGGAGCCGCGTGAACTCGACGTCTTTGGCCTTGAACGGTTCCAGAGCCGCATCAAGCGCAATGCCCTTTTCAGCGCGGTCAGCAACGGCTTCCGCTTCGCCGAGATAGGTGACAATGACCGCACGTTTCAGCCCCGGCAGCTTTGCCGTCACTTCTGCTATCTTGTCGGCAACGTCAATGCGCTTGCCATTATACCAGTAGCCATCGCAGGCGAAGAAAAGCTTCGGTTCGATCTGGCCAAAACGGTCGAGTACGCCCTGCACGCCAAAATCCGGTGAGCATGAAGACCAGACCGCACCGATGGACGAAGCGGCCAACATCAGGGCCACCGCCTCCGGCATATTGGGCATCATGCCCGCCACACGGTCGCCCGGCTGAACCCCCTCCGCCAGCATGAATTGCTGCAGTTTCGAGACCAGCGCGTGAAGATCGTCCCATGTCAGGCGGCGCTCGATCTTGTCCTCACCGCGAAAGACGATGGCTTCCTCGCCACCCTCATGGCGCAACAGGTTTTCGGCAAAGTTGAGCCGTGCCTCGGGGAAGAATTTTGCGTCACGCATATGGCCTTTATCGACAAGGGCTGGTTTGCCACGCTCGCCGATAACCTCGCAGAAATCCCACACAAGCTGCCAGAATCCGGCGCGATCCTCGACCGACCAGCGATGCAGCGCGGTATAATCCGGCAGGCTCAAGCCCGTGCGCTGTTCTGCGCGAATACGGAATTGCTCCAGATTGCTGGCGGCGATGCGCCCCGCATCCGGTTGCCATAGCGGATGGTCATGCGAAAACTGCGTGGGGACTGCGTTGGTGCTCATCATTCCTCCCAGAACCATGTGGAATTAGACCCTCTCCCGATCAACTCCGACACGAGTTTCTAAAAGAGAGTTTCCGATACGTCCATGCTTTTCCCGTGACTTGGCTATCAAAGGCTCATCCCTTGTGTTGCCCTGCACTCAATTGTGATTGCCGGACAGGCAGGCAGAACCTAGCCTGCACCTTGCTTTATGGGAAAGCGTAACATAACTACAGCCCGCGTCGGAGTTCATCCTGATGTCCTTCGGTGCAAACGAAATATCCAGTTCTCAGGGCGGGGCGAAACTCCCCACCGGCGGTAACGGACCAAGTGTCCGAAGCCCGCGAGCGCCTGACACGTCTGCCGTGTCAGGGTCAGCAGATTCGGTGCAATTCCGAAGCCGACGGTCATAGTCCGGATGAGAGAGAACGAGGTTGGAATCATGCTCGGCTGGACGGCTTGCCGTCTTCGTCCTGCAGTCTTTCTTCCCGTACCCTGAGGTAACAGGCTTGCCAGAGCAAGTTCCGCCTGAAGCGGAACGCTCTGTCCATTTGTTTTGCCGCATTTATGCGACGTCAAATGTTTCCATTTGGCTGCAAAATGCTCCGAAGGAAGAAACCGTTGAGCCAACTTGCCTCTTCGCCAACTTTGAAACCGACCATACGCGGAGCAGCGCTGATGGTCGCAGCCTGTTCGGCCTATGCCGCCGTCAATGTCGCCACCCAATGGGCGGGAACGCGTACCGGTATTCCCTCCGTCATCATCGCCTTCTGGCAATATGTGATCGCGCTGGTACTGACCTTGCCCCTGCTCATTCGCGACGGCACGAGAGCCTTGCGTACCAAGCATTTCGGTCTTCACGTCATTCGCGTCGCGCTGGCTGCCGCTGGCGTACAGGTCTGGATTTATGCGCTGACCCATGTGCCGATCTGGCAGGTGGTCGCGTTGTCCATGACGTCGCCATTCTTCGTCATCCTGTGCGCACGGCTCTTTCTGCAGGAAAAGGTCACGCCGGCACGGCTGCTGACCACATTCACCGGCTTTATTGGCGCGCTGATCATCATCGCACCCTGGTCGGATTCCTATACGGTCTATTCGCTCCTGCCGATTCTGGCCGCAGCGTTGTGGGCGGGCTATTCGGTGATGACCAAATATCTGACCCGTTTCGAAAAGCCCGCCAGCATTTCGGCCTATATGCTGGTACTGCTCACGCCCATCAACGCGGCACTCTGGCTGGCATCCGGCTTAAGCATGTCCGCAATCACCGCGCCGGGCGTCGAAATCTGGTCCATATTGATCGTCATCGGCGCATTCACAGCTCTCGCCCAATATTTCCAGACGGCAGCTTATTCGATAGCGGATGCGGTCTATCTGCAACCGTTCGATGACCTGAGACTGCCGATCAACGTGATCTTCGGCTGGATCGTGTTTGCAGCAGCGCCAAGCATCAACTTCTGGCCGGGAGCGGCCCTGATCATCGGCGCATCGCTCTATCTGATGCGGCAGGACAGCGGTACGTCGCGCACCGCCTGATCGATCCGGTGAGGATGCCTGCCTATCGGGAGACAGGCAGGCCGTTTTGCGTAGAACCAGAAAACCCGCTTGAGCCTTCCGATCTGCTGACCCATGCGTCAATTCTTTTCACCAGCCAGCGGTAAACGGGATTTTCGAACAGGTGGTAAGAGGCAATGGCAGTCAACACGCTTGCAAGAACACCTGCAGCGATGAGCAGGACCGCGCCTGCCGTCGCCTCGCCCCATCGTTCCGGAGCAGCTTTGAAGAAAACCATTCCGACCGCAGGATGGAGAATGAAGATGCCGAAGCTGTAACGGGAAAGCCTTGTGAATCCGCGCCATTGCAGCGGTGTATAAATGCCCCGAGTGGATGCGGCATAAAGCACATAGACACCCGCATAGAGGAAGGCCAGCCGCCAGGGGCCTTCAAGCGTGTGCGGTTCGTCCGGCCCGTTTGCCGGGTGATAGAACAGAAAGACAATCAGGCAAGTGGCAAGCAATGCCTTGATTGCCGGTGCCGGCATCGGTGGATGTTCCCGGCGAGCAAGCCACATTCCAAAGACAAAGGAAGGCAGGGCTCGCAAGACCCCGGCATCGGACAATTGAATGCGTGTGAGTGACAATACGCCAAGCTGTTGCGCCAGATAATCACCGCCCACGGCTGCAGCCATCACACCGACGAGAACCCAGCTCCCGAAACGACGGCACAACATATCGAACAGCGGAAAAGCGAGATACATGGCTAAAAGGGCACTCAGCGACCAGCTGACATAATTGTAGGACAAGGTGCGCCCCAAACCCCAATTATGAATCAGCAGTAACTGGGTCAGCCCGTCTCGCCAGCTCATGCTGGGTTCGACCAGAGGATGCAGAATTCCCGCTGCTGTCAGGACAGAAAGAAGCGCGAAACAGGAGAAGGTCACCACGTGCAGCGGATAAATCCGCGCGAGCCGCTTCCCAACGAAAGCTACATAACGCGGCCAGCTCCAGAGATAATTTCGTCGCCTCGCCAGAAATAATCCAGACACAATAAAAAAGACGTCGGTAAAATAAGCAAATGTTAATATAAAAGAATTCAAAATCTCATTATTTACCGGAACCCGGAAAGAAAAATGGAAGATTGCGATTCCTATACATAATAAAAATCGCAACCCATCAAAATCTTGGATTCTTTTCATTTAAAAACACTGGAACTACTTCACACAATTTCTGTTTAGCAATTTTTTAGGAATTGTCGAGTGCAACTTGAGCGTGAAATAGCGCGATCATGCTAATTTCAATGAGAGCGTCAGTCCGCTGCTGCAAAATGTTCCATCTGGTCGGTAAAGGCCTTCTGGAATGCAGGCCGTGCCGTCGCGCGCCCGACATAGGCCCGGCAGACCGGATGCTGCACCAGACCGTCGAAATGATCGACCAGACGCAATACGTCGGCCATCAGAATATCGGCAACCGAAAACTGATCCGTCAGCCATTCGCGACCTGACAGCGCCTGCTCCATGTGCGCCAGCCGACCGGCAAGGAAGCTGTCCATGAGCTGACGCCCCGGTGTCTGCTCCTCATCACCGGTGAATTTATAAAGGGCGAGCGGCAAGGCGGCCATTTCGACCGAGTTCAACGCCGCAAACAGCCATTGTATGACCTCGTTGCGTGCCCTCGGATCGGGCGGCAACAGCGCATCGCTCTTCTCGGCTATATGAAGCAGGATGGCGCCGCTTTCGAAGACCGACATATCACCGTCGATCAGCCATGGCACTTGCCCGAAAGGCTGATGGGTGAAGTGTTCCGGCCCGCGATTCTTGAATGGAACGCCTTCGACACGATAGGGCAATCCGGCTTCTTCCAGCGCCCAGCGCACGCGAAGATCGCGGACGAAGCCACGCGGCATTTTGGGAACCCAGTCGAATGTCGCCAAAATCATCTCTGTCATGGGAAATGACATAGCGCTTGGACAGGCTTTGTCCACCGATAGCCATTGTGCCGACCGATGATGGTGTCCGTTCTGGTTACTTGAGAAGAAACATTTGGTGGAGCCAAGCGGGATCGAACCGCTGACCTCCTGCATGCCATGCAGGCGCTCTCCCAGCTGAGCTATGGCCCCATCAGACCTCTTTCGAGGCGCATCAGGCAGGACTTGCTGCCCGGTGTGGCGGCTTATTAAATGGCGTTTGTCAGAAGATCAAGAGCTAAATCGCAACTCTTTTCACATCTGTCGAAAATAATTCACAGATCACGCCGAAGCCTCATCCGGGATATGCTCCAAACGCAGCGAGGCGACCCGAAGGTCGCCTCGCAAAAGCATCCGGTCTTGATCTGTGTAACAGATCAGCCTTCCTCGTCTTCACCGCCGACGCCGCCGCCGAGAATGCCCGACATGTCGTCGTCCTCGTCTTCCTCTTCTTCGAGGAAGGTGTCTTCATCGTCGTCGCCGAGATCGACATCGTCGTCGTCCATATCCGGCAGGTCGTCGCCGCTGCCCTTGGTTTCGTCGTCGGCATCCTCGAGAGAGACGAATTCCGGCTTTTCGAGTGCCGTATCCAGTTCTTCCTCTTCGGTTTCCTCTTCGACAACGCGGCTTTCAAGCGTGGAGTCGAAATAGGAACGCGGATAGGAAATGCCGGTGTAAGGCGAAACGATCGGGTCGCGATTGAGATCGTAAAATTTCTTGCCCGTTTCCGGGTCGATACGCTTGGTACCAAGTTCAGCTTTTGCCACGTCTAGCCTCGTTAATTCGCACGGGGACACAAATTCATAAAATCGCGCCGGAATGCCTGCCTTGAAGCATATAGCCCTTCACCATGCTGTTCATGGAGCCATATGGCAAGGGGCAAGTCTTAAGCGCGTTTATATTGTTGTCCGGTGCATAAACGCAATTTGGCGCGTTTGTCAAAGCCAAACGCAAAGGGATGTGCAGACTCTTGGCTCTCCCTCCTGATTATGGGTTTCATCCGCACCGCGTATTCGCGGATGACCGCACAATATTACTATGCTAGGGAAGCCCGGCTTATCTCTCAATCCCGGCGCGTGTCCGCGCCAAAAATGTGACTGTGAAAAATCCATGTCCCATTCTGCACCCCCGAAACCAGCAACCGCCCGCCGCTCGGAGGCACTTACGGGCGAAATTCGCATTCCGGGTGACAAATCCATCTCGCATCGTTCCTTCATGTTCGGCGGCCTTGCATCGGGTGAAACCCGCATCACCGGCCTTCTGGAAGGCGAAGACGTCATCAATACCGGTCGCGCCATGCAGGCCATGGGCGCGAAAATCCGCAAGGATGGCGATGCCTGGATCATCAATGGCGTCGGCAACGGCTGCCTGTTGCAGCCCGAAGCAGCGCTCGACTTCGGCAATGCCGGAACCGGTGCGCGCCTCACCATGGGCCTTGTCGGCACCTATGACATGAGAACCTCCTTTATCGGCGATGCCTCGCTTTCCAAGCGCCCGATGGGTCGCGTGCTGAACCCGTTGCGTGAAATGGGCGTTCAGGTGGAAGCAGCCGAAGGCGACCGCATGCCGCTGACGCTGATCGGCCCCAAGACGGCCAATCCGATCACCTATCGCGTGCCGATGGCATCCGCACAGGTCAAATCCGCCGTGCTGCTCGCCGGTCTCAACACGCCGGGCGTCACCACCGTCATCGAACCGGTCATGACCCGCGACCACACCGAAAAGATGCTGCAGGGCTTTGGCGCCGATCTTTCGGTTGAAACCGACAAGGACGGCGTGCGCCATATCCGCATCACCGGACAGGGCAAGCTTATCGGCCAGACCATCGACGTACCGGGTGATCCGTCGTCAACGGCTTTCCCGCTCGTTGCCGCCCTTCTGGTCGAAGGTTCGGATGTTACCATCCGCAACGTGCTGATGAACCCGACCCGTACCGGCCTGATCCTGACGTTGCAGGAAATGGGCGCCGATATCGAAGTGCTCAATGCCCGTCTTGCCGGCGGCGAGGATGTCGCCGATCTGCGCGTGAAGGCCTCGAAGCTGAAGGGCGTTGTCGTTCCGCCGGAACGCGCTCCGTCGATGATCGATGAATATCCGGTTCTGGCCATCGCCGCGTCCTTCGCGGAAGGCGAAACCGTGATGGACGGTCTCGACGAACTGCGCGTCAAGGAATCGGATCGTCTGGCAGCGGTTGCACGCGGTCTTGAAGCCAATGGCGTCGATTGCACCGAAGGCGAGATGTCGCTGACGGTCCGCGGTCGTCCCGACGGCAAGGGACTGGGCGGTGGCACAGTCGCAACCCATCTCGATCACCGCATCGCGATGAGCTTCCTCGTCATGGGCCTTGCATCGGAAAAGCCGGTGACGGTTGACGACAGCACCATGATCGCCACGTCTTTCCCCGAATTCATGGACATGATGCCGGGACTGGGCGCCAAGATCGAACTGAGCGACGCGCGATGACGCCGTTCATCGTCGCTATCGACGGACCGGCCGCCTCGGGCAAGGGAACCCTTGCCCGGCGCATCGCCATTCACTACGGCATGCCGCATCTGGATACGGGACTGACCTATCGCGCTGTGGCCAAGGCGCTGATCGACAAGGGGCTGCCGCTCGATGATGAAGCGGTGGCGGCTGACGCCGCGCTCAATCTCGATCTGCGCGAGATGGACAAGGCGGTCCTTTCCGCTCACGCGATCGGCGAAGCGGCATCGAAGGTCGCGGTCATGCCGAAGGTCAGACGTGCGCTTGTCGAAGCGCAGCGCAATTTCGCCAATGCCCTGCCCTCAAGCGTGCTTGACGGGCGCGATATCGGCACTGTCGTCTGTCCCGATGCAGCCATAAAGCTCTTCGTCACGGCGTCGCCGGAAGTGCGCGCCGAGCGTCGCTTTGAAGAAATCGTGGCACGCGGCGAGAAGGCAGATTTCGCGGAAATACTGGCCGACCTCAGGAAACGCGACGAGCGTGACACGAACCGCATCGATTCTCCCCTCAGACCCGCTGAAGACGCGCACTTGCTAGATACGAGCGAAATGAGTATAGAAGCGGCATTTCTAGCCGCAAAAAAGCTGATCGATCATGCTTTGGCGCAGCATCGGGGATGAAACCGACAAGTTTTTAGACTTTTTGGATCTCATTATGCCCCGAAAAGCTGGATTATCTTGAGTTCGGACCTATATAGGCTGCACTCATACTGAAAGCCTGACTTCGCGTTCCACGCGCCGGTTGTCTGCAAAGACGGGGCCGAGGTCGGGCATAACGCAACGCTAACCCCCGGCGCCGCATCCGATGAATTTTCCGGATGCACCAGGAGTATTCATGTCAGAATTCAATCCATCCCTCGCAGACTTCGAGTCGCTGCTGGCGGAATCCTTTGCAACGAACGACCTTGCTGAAGGTTATGTCGTCAAGGGCCGCATCGTAGCCATTGAAAAGGACATGGCGATCATCGACGCCGGTCTGAAGGTCGAAGGCCGCGTGCCGCTGAAGGAATTCGGCGCAAAGGGCAAAGACGGTACGCTGAAGCCGGGCGACGAAGTGGAAGTTTACGTCGAGCGCATTGAAAACGCTCTGGGCGAAGCTGTCCTGTCGCGCGAAAAAGCACGCCGTGAAGAAAGCTGGGTCAAGCTCGAGCAGAAGTTCGCCAATGGCGAGCGCGTCGATGGCGTCATCTTCAATCAGGTCAAGGGTGGTTTCACCGTCGACCTCGACGGCGCTGTTGCCTTCCTGCCGCGTTCGCAGGTCGACATTCGTCCGATCCGCGACGTCACCCCGCTCATGCACGTCCCGCAACCGTTCGAAATCCTCAAGATGGACAAGCGTCGCGGCAACATCGTTGTCTCGCGTCGTACCGTTCTTGAAGAGAGCCGTGCGGAACAGCGTTCGGAAATCGTCCAGAACCTTGAAGAAGGTCAGGTCGTTGAAGGCGTCGTCAAGAACATCACCGATTACGGTGCGTTCGTTGACCTCGGCGGCATCGACGGTCTCCTGCACGTGACCGACATGGCATGGCGCCGCGTCAACCATCCGTCGGAAATCCTCACCATCGGCCAGACGGTCAAGGTGCAGATCATCCGCATCAACCAGGAAACCCATCGTATCTCGCTCGGCATGAAGCAGCTCGAGAGCGATCCTTGGGATGGCATCGGCGCGAAGTACCCGATCGGCAAAAAGATCACCGGCACCGTCACGAACATCACCGACTACGGTGCGTTCGTTGAAATCGAGCCGGGCATCGAAGGCCTCATCCACGTTTCCGAAATGTCGTGGACCAAGAAGAATGTCCATCCGGGCAAGATTCTTTCCACCACGCAGGAAGTCGAAGTCGTTGTGCTCGAAGTTGATCCGGTCAAGCGCCGTATCTCGCTCGGCCTCAAGCAGACCCTCGACAATCCGTGGACGACCTTTGCCCAGAAGTACCCTGTCGGTACCGTTGTTGAAGGTGAAGTCAAGAACAAGACCGAATTCGGCCTGTTCATCGGCCTCGACGGCGACGTTGACGGCATGGTTCACCTCTCCGACCTCGACTGGAACCGTCCGGGCGAACAGGTCATCGAAGAGTACAACAAGGGTGAAGTCGTCAAGGCTGTCGTTCTCGATGTCGATATCGACAAGGAACGCATCTCGCTCGGCATCAAGCAGCTTTCCGGCGACAAGGTCGGCGAAGCAGCAGCTTCCGGCGAACTGCGCAAGAACGCCGTTGTGACCTGCGAAGTGACCGCCGTTACCGACGGTGGCCTCGAAGTCCGTCTCGTCGACCACGATCTCGAAAGCTTCATCAAGCGTTCGGATCTGTCGCGTGACCGCGACGAGCAGCGTCCGGAACGCTTCACGGTCGGTCAGAAGCTTGACGCTCGCGTCATCGCTTTCGACAAGAAGACCCGCAAGCTGCAGGTCTCGATCAAGGCGCTCGAAATCGCTGAAGAAAAAGAAGCTGTCGCTCAGTACGGTTCGTCCGACTCCGGCGCTTCGCTCGGCGACATCCTCGGTGCCGCTCTGAAGAAGCAGGAAAAGAACTAATCTTTTCTTCTTCGATCGAACATGAGAAAGCCCGCCTCCTGGCGGGCTTTTTCTTTATCAAATAAATTTATGGTGATTCCTCCGCCACGAAATGGTCACGAACCAGCACAATTTTACATGCTCGACCAATATTGATTCATTATCTTCTTCTCCAATTCGGCAGATGGGCAACTAATAAAGCTTTCTCTGCATTAATCATGGAGGATAAAAGCTTCCAAGCCGCCTATTCATAGCAAAATATCTATACAGAATTACTTTTGAACGGATTGCATAAGATGATTTCCAGAACCACCACCCTGACCGCAATGCTGCTTTCAACTGCGCTGCTGAGCGCTTCCTTTGCCGTGCCAAGCTTCGCCGAAAGTGCAGCAAAGCCGAATGCCCCGGCGACCGAGAGCACGAAAGCTGCACAACAGGACGCCATCAAGAAGCTGGATGCCATTTCCGGCGATGGCCTCGCAGCGGTGCGCGGCGTTACACTGGCGCGACTGGCCATTTTTCAGGGAACACCCGACCAGGCCAAAGTCATTCTGTCGACGGTCAAGGATGATCTGGACAAGGCGCAGAAAGACACTCCATCCCTGCTCGACAAGATGAAAGCGGCTGGCGCTCCAGCCGACGAAGTCGCCGAAGTTCAGTCGGGCACATTGCCGGTCGATATGGAAGTCGGTGTGGTCGATGACTACAAGCTGACGCCTGAAAAGGCTGCTCACCTGAAAAAGGCCAATGAACATATCCAGCATGGCCGCAAGAAAGAGGCTCAGGATGAGCTGAAACTCGCGGATGTCGATCTGGTGATAACCGAAACGACAGCCAATCTGCCTGCCATCGACAAGGATGTCGATCTGGCACTGGAACAGCTCGGCAACGGCAAATATTACGATGCCAACCTGACCCTCATCAAGGCGGAACATATGGTGACGATCCGCTCCAATATGTCCGTTGATAACAAGAAGGACACCGGCAAGACAGCCAATGCACCAGCCGACGCAAAGCCGACTGATGCGGCTAAGAAGAGCTGACCATCGCTTGTGAGAATAAAGGCCGGGATGTGAACCATCCCGGCCCTTTTTATGCAACGCTGAGCATATGGATCAGGCCAAGGCTGATTGCGCAGAGCGCAACGAGCGAAAGCACTGCGGTCAGTGTCACCCGGCCACCTGCCGACGCCACCGAACGGATATCGACGCCGAGGCCAAGGGCCGCCATCGAAATGATGGTGAGTATGGTCGAGGCATATTGAATGCCAGGCAGAATCGTTTCCGGTATCAGATGCAGCGAATGCAGCGCCATCATGCCAAGGAAGCCGAGGATGAACCATGGCACCAGCTGGAAGAAGCCCGGCTTGGCATTCGCATCCTTGTTACCGGCGAGAAGCGCCAGCGCAAGAATAACCGGTCCCAGCATCAGAACGCGCACGAGTTTCACCAGCGTGCCAAGCTGGACACTGATCGTCGCGACCGGCGCAGTGGCCGCCAGAACCTGTGGCACTGCATAAACGGTCAGGCCAGCCAGCACGCCATATTGCGTGTGCGAAAGCCCCAGAATCGGCACCAGCAGTGGCAGAAGCAGCACGACGACCACGCCGAGAATAGCGGTAAAGGCGATCGAAGCCGCCACGTCCTCGCTTCCCGCGCCGATAACCGGTGCGGTTGCGGCAATAGCGGAATTGCCGCAAATGGAATTCCCGCAGGCGACCAGCACGGCCATCCGATGCGGAAGCTTCAGCAAACGCCCGATCCCGTAGCTGAGCGTAATAGCCAGCACCACGACGCCTGCAATACCGAAAATAAGGCCCGAACCCGCGGCCACCACCGCGCTGGCGCTGATCGACGCGCCAAGCAATACCACTGCAATTTCCAGAAGAAGCTTGGCGGAAAAGCCGATGCCCTTGTTGAAATGCTTGCCCGGACGCAGGAACGTCCGCACGACCGTGCCGAGGAGGATGGCGATCACCAGCGCTTCGAGCCAGGCGCGCCCTGCATAATGTTCCTCGACTTTTTCGAGTCCGATCGCGGCGATAGCAACGGCGACGCTCAAGCCAAGTCCCGGGAGGATGTTCTGGATTTTGGAGTAGGTCATTTTCAGCACTTCAAATCTGACTGTCTGCATTTTTCGCATTATCCCGCGCAAAACCGCTTCGCACTTTTGCTGGAAATGCTCGTATGAGAATTATTTTTCGATTAGATGCCTGTTTTTCCCTGTTCAATCCATTTCATTATATGGCATATTTCATTTGAAAAAATCGAACGATCATCGCTATGACACTGGAACAGCTACGAATTTTCATTGAAGTCGCCGAGCGTGAGCACCTCACGCGAGCCTCGGAAGCCCTGCATCTGACCCCTTCGGCGGTCAGTTCGGCCATCCGCACCATGGAAGATCGCTACGGAGCGACGCTCTTCAACCGCATCGGGCGGCGGATCGAGCTGACCGGTGACGGGCGCATGTTTCTGGACGAGGCACGCGCAACGTTTGCGCGCGCCCGTTCTGCCGAGCGGATGCTATCGGAACTTGGTGGCGGCAAACGGGGCATTCTCGCCATTCATGCCAGCCAGACCATCGCCAGCTATTGGCTGCCGTCCTTTCTGGCACGGTTTCACGCCGCCTACCCCTTGATCGACGTGCGACTGACGCTTGGCAATACGGAAAGCGTTACCGAGGCGACACAGGAAGGCGTCGCCGATATTGGCCTCGTCGAAGGTGCTGTGCAGGCGCCGTCGCTATCAATCAGCAAGGTTGCAAGCGACCAGCTTATTCTGGTGGCGCGCCCCCATCATGACTGGGGTACGGGCGGCAAACTCACCTGGGATCGGCTTTTCGAGGGAAAATGGATCTTGCGTGAACAGGGATCGGGAACGCGCAGCGTTTTCGAGGATGCGATGCGCGCTTCCGGTTATAATCCGGCGCGACTGCATGTGGCGCTGGAACTGCCATCGAACGAAGCCATCTGTTCGGCGGTGCGCTCCGGTGATTACGTGACGGCCATATCGGAACTTGTCGCCGCCCCGCATCTTGCTGCCGGAACTCTGGTAAAGGCGGATTTTGCTCTCCCGCAGCGCCAGTTTCTCATGCTGCAGCACAACGACCGCTACAGGACGAAAGCGCTGCAGTCTTTCGCCAACTTGCTGAGTGGCGGGGATCAGCGGATCTGACGTAATAGCTCCGGCTGCGGGAAGCAGGTTGACGCCATGCCGTTTTTCGCCTGCCACAGGCCGATCGAGCGGCGGGTCTTGAAGCCGGGCAGACCGTCCGGCTTGCCGACATCATAGCCCAGCGCCTGCATGCGTTTCTGCATTGCGCCGATATCAGAGCGATACATGGAGCCGACGTCGCCCCATCCACGGCTGAAATCGCCCGCGCCATAGGCGATACGATCACCGACGTGACCGATGAAGAGCGCGTAGAGATCGCTCATATTATAGTCTTTGAGCACGTAGAAATTCGGGCTCACGACAAAGGCCGGACCGTAGCGACCAGCGGGCATGAGCAGAAAGCCCTCGCCCTTCATTTCATTGGCCGGAAACGGTTTGCCATTCACCCGCGTAATGCCGAGCTTTGCCCATTCGGCAATCGTCTTGCCCTGATCCGGACCTTCCAGCGAGCAGGATACGTTCTGCGGAACGCTCACTTCAAAGCCCCAGTCACGCCCCTTCTGCCAACCATGCAGCTTCAGATAATTGGCGATGGAGGCGAGCGTATCCGGCACCGAGTTCCAGATGTCGCGCTTGCCGTCACCGTCGAAATCGACAGCATGTTTCAGATAGGAAGTCGGCATGAATTGCGGCTGGCCGAGTGCACCCGCCCATGAGCTTTTCATAGCGGCTTCGTCGATATAGCCCCTGGAAGCGATTTCGAGCGCAGCAATCAGTTCCTTCCGGAACATGTCCTTGCGGGTGGCCATAAAAGCCTTGGTGCCAAGAACCTCATAGGCATTGTAGGGAATCTTCACCGTACCGAAGCCGGATTCGCGGCCCCATACGGCAAGCAGGATCGGCCCCGGAACACCGTATTTCTGTTCGATGCGCTTCAGGAGATTGGCATATTGGCCATAGCGCGCCTTGCCACCGCTTGTGACCGCGCCCATCGTCTTTGCATTGAAATATTTGCCGGGTGCACCGAATTCCGCCTGTTTCTGCTCTTTCGGTGTCGAGGGCTTTTCGCCGGGGATGACAAGGTCTGGCAGCTTCCAGTTGATCGAGACACCGGCAAAAGCCTGATCGAACACGGCGCGCGATACGCCTGCTGCCTTCGCTTCCGGCCAAAGGTCCTTTTCGAGCCAGTTGCGATACTGGCTTTCAATCTGCGCCTTGGACGGCGCGGCAATGGCGGGAGAAATGGCAAGGCTGGCAAGCAGTGCGAGACCAATCTTCAGGCTATGCTTCCAATTTCCCGCTGCCATGCCTTCTCCATTAGTTCTAAAGGGTGGTTCTTGCCCGCAAGGCGGCAGCAAGCGTGCCTTCATCCAGATAATCAAGCTCGCCGCCGACCGGAACGCCATGGGCAAGCCGCGTGACACGAACGTCGAAGCTCGACAGCTGGTCGGTGATGTAATGCGCCGTGGTCTGGCCTTCGACGGTAGCGTTGACCGCGAGAATCACTTCCTTGATCTCACCCGTGGAAACCCGTTCCACCAGTCCTTTGATGTTGAGATCGTCCGGGCCGATGCCATCGAGCGGTGACAGGCGACCGCCGAGAACGTGATAGCGCACATTCATCGTGCCTGCCCGCTCCAACGCCCAGAGATCGGAAACGTCTTCCACGACAATAAGAGTGGTGGGATCGCGACGTTCATCGGTGCAGATCGTGCACGGATCGGACGTATCGACATTGCCGCAACAAGAACAGATGCGTACCTTTTCGGCAGCTTCCTGCATGGCGCCACCAAGCGGCACCAGAAGCGCTTCTTTCTTCTTGATGAGATGCAGCGCCGCACGACGGGCCGAACGCGGCCCAAGCCCCGGCACGCGGGCCAGGAGCTGGATAAGACGTTCGATTTCGGGACCGGCTATTCGTTTGGACATCTTTTAAGGCAATACGGCAATAGGGCGGTAAGACAATAAGGAAAGCAGAGGCAGCAACGTTTCGGGCAGATAAAACATACTGCCCTAATGCCTTACTGCCCTACTCACTTAAAACGGCAGCTTGAACCCCGGAGGAATCGGCAGACCAGCGGTGAGCGACTGCGTCTTCTCGGCCATGGCCGCTTCAAGCTTGGCCTTGGCGTCGTTATGCGCCGCGATGATCAGGTCTTCGAGGATTTCCACCTCTTCTTCCTTCATCAGCGACGGATCGATTTTCAGCGCCGACAGGGTGCCCTTGCCGGAAAGCGTGATCGTCACCAGCCCGCCGCCCGAAGAGGCCGAGGCTTCCATGGTGGCGATCTCGTCCTGCATGGCCTTCATCTTGGCCTGCAATTCCTTCGCCTGCTTCATCATGCCCATCATGTCACGCATGGGTTCACTCCATCATTCCGTAAATCAGTCGTCTTCAGACGGTGCGCCCGGTGTTTCCACCACGGCATCGAGGTCAATGTCCTCGTCGTCATTCTGTTCCGGTACGGCAATGCGCACGTCGGTGATTTTTGCCCCCGGAAAGGCCGCGAGAATAGCGGCGACATCGGGATCGGCGCGGGCATCCGTCACCAGATTGTCGCGTCGCTCGGTTTCCGCCTCCGAAATGGTCTGCCCGGCCACGTCACGCGCGACCGTCACTACCCAGCGAATGCCGGTCCAGTTCAGGAGGCGTTGCGAAATATCGCTCGGCAGAGATTTCGGCGCATCGTCGGTCAGGCCGATTTCGAGCCGCCCGGGTGCAATGGATGCAAGGCGCACGCAACCCTTGACCAGAATCTTGAACTGCATGTCGCGGTGCTTGTCGGCAAGTGCGACGACATCATGCAAGCTGTTGACCGGCACCGAAGGCTGCGGCGTGTTCTCGACAAACTGCTGCGGTGCGGCTGACGGCTGAACCGGCTGCGGTGGTGTTTCCACGATACGCATGGCTGTTGCCGGTCCACCGGAAGCTGGAGCCATCGAAGACGATCCAACCGCATCGGCGGCAAAACGCGCTTCCGGCGCACCACCGCCGCCATTCGGCCGCGGATTGCCCGGCTGCGGACGCGGCGCCGAAACGGAGCCATTGTCGAGACCGCGAATCGCCTCGTCCAGCGTCGGCAGATCTGCGGCATGGGCAAGCCGGATCAAAAGCATTTCTGCAGCCTGAACCGGTCTCGTCGCCGTATCGACTTCCGCAATGCCCTTGAGCAGCATCTGCCATGTGCGCGACAGCACACGGACAGAAAGTTTCTGCGCGAATTCACGACCGCGCACGCGCTCATCTTCCGACAGGGACACGTCTTCGGCCACATCCGGCGTGAAACGCAGTCGTGTCACGAGATGGTTGAAATCGGCAAGATCGGTCAGCACGACCGACGGGTCGGCACCGACATCATACTGCGCGCGAAATTCCGTCAGTGCGCCAGCCACATCGCCACGCATCAGCATCTCGAAGAGGTCGATGATACGGGCACGGTCGGCAAGGCCCAGCATGGAGCGCACGGCTTCCGCCGTGACAGTACCCGCACCATGCGCGATGGCCTGATCGAAGATCGACAGCGAATCGCGCGCCGAGCCCTCGCCTGCGCGTGCGATCATGGCGAGCGACGTATCATCCACCGCGATCTGTTCCGCTTCCGCGATGCGGCGCAGATGCTGCGCCAGCGTGCCCGATTCGATACGGCGCAGGTCGAAGCGCTGGCAGCGCGACAGAACCGTGATCGGAACTTTTCGGATTTCGGTGGTGGCAAAGATGAATTTGACGTGCGGCGGTGGCTCTTCCAGTGTCTTCAACAGGCCGTTGAAAGCCTGATTGGAGAGCATGTGCACTTCGTCGATGATGTAGACCTTGTAGCGCGCCGAAACCGGGCGGTAACGCACCTGCTCGATGATCTCGCGGATATCGTCGATACCGGTATGCGAGGCGGCATCCATCTCGATCACATCGACATGACGGCCTTCCATGATCGCCTGGCAGTTTTCGCCCTGCACGGAAAGGTCGATGGTCGGCTGGTCGATCGTATCGGTCTTGTAATTGAGCGCACGCGCCAGAATGCGCGCTGTCGTGGTCTTGCCGACCCCGCGAACGCCGGTAAGCATCCAGGCCTGCGCAATGCGGCCCGTCTCGAACGCGTTCTTGAGCGTGCGAACCATCGGCTCCTGGCCGATAAGGTCGTTGAAATTCTGGGGGCGATACTTGCGGGCGAGAACGCGATAGGCGCCATCGGCGGATTTTGTGTCCATAGCGACCCTTCCGTTCTTCCTGTTCCGCTTTTTCTCAGTCGCCAGTTTGGACCGGACGCATGAGCGGCGTCAACCAAAGAGGCAACCCATCAACAGTCGTCGGCGTAGCGAGAAAGGGTGGGAGGCTGGCACGATGACCCGTGCCGTGGCTCGTTAGGGCTGCTTCCTTCCGGACCTGACCCGGTTGGCGAGTGGCTCGTCCACCACCAACCTCCCACGCTGCATATCGTCAATTGTGAAGCAAAAAGCAAGGAGGGCGCCACGCAAAAAGCAAGCGCTGGACGAAAAAAACTGGTAAATGTCGGCCTATGGAACAATTCGAACTCGATAAACGGCTCAATGCCGACACTTTTTCCGTGGCCAAGCTCGGCCTGTGCGAGCTTCGGTTGATGAACGATCGGCGCTGGCCATGGTTGATCCTGGTGCCGCGCCGTCCTGGCCTAGCTGAAATCCATGACATGACGCCACTCGACCAGACCATGCTGACCTTCGAGTTGGGCATCGTTGCGCAGGCACTCAAGACTGTGACGGGTTGCCAGAAGATCAATACGGGCGCGCTCGGCAATATCGTTCGGCAGCTGCATCTGCATGTGATCGCCCGCAATGAAGGCGATGCGGGCTGGCCCGGCCCTGTCTGGGGCTTTGGCACCCGCGAGACCTATGACGAAAAAGACGCCCGCCAGCTGATCGCCGACATTCGCACGGCGCTTTAATTTGCTTTCACGCGTATCTTTTCCGAAAATCGTTTCACACTTTTCGGGATGCGCTTTAAATCCCCCAACAATGCCGAGATAGATATGACTTTCCGTCTCTACGATCTGCCGGAAATCGAACCGAGCCGATCTGTCGGATTTTCCGGCAACCGGATCGACCGCCAATCCGAAAAGCGGCAGGATGACTCTGCCTTCACAGCGCTGGAACTTCCCGAAACGCGAATCATGTTGCTTGGCGGTAACCGGCTGCTTCTCGACTACGCCGATGAAAAAGCGCCCCGCGCATTGTTCCGCCTCGGTGAGGCGAAGGACTTTGCGCCTGATCTTCACGAGCCGATTTTTCTCGGTCTTCAGGACGGCGCGCCGCTTGTCGCTTTGACGACACCGCTCGACCCCGAGACGACGGAAACGCCTTTCCGTCTGCAGGATTATCGCAGCATTTATACCGAAGGACTGGTATCCGCCGACCTGCTCGGCGCGCTGGCGCAAGCCGCAGCGCTGACCGCATGGCATGCCAATCACCGTTTCTGCGGACGCTGCGGTACAAAAACCGACATGCGCGCTGGCGGTGCCAAGCGGCAATGCCCGAACTGTGGTGCGGAACATTTCCCGCGTACCGACCCGGTGGCGATTATGCTGCCGGTACGCGGCGAAAAATGCATTCTGGCCCGCAGCCCGCATTTCGCACCCGGTTCCTATTCCTGCCTCGCAGGCTTTATCGAGCACGGCGAAACAATCGAGGCCGCCGTGCGCCGCGAAAGTGTCGAGGAAATGGGGCTCTCCATCGGTCGCGTTGCCTATCATGCGAGCCAGCCCTGGCCGTTTCCCTATTCGCTGATGATCGGCTGTCATGCCGAGGTTTTGAGCGACGACTTCACTATCGACCGTTCGGAATTGGAAGACGGTCGCTGGTTCTCGAAGGCCGAAGTGCGGACAATGCTGGAAGGCACACATGAAAATGGGTTGCGGGTGCCACCGTCCGGCGCCATCGCAACCCATCTGATAAAGGCCTGGGTCTACGACGCAGGCTGATTATTCTGCTGCCAGCAGATGCGTATCTCGGATATCGCTGCCTTTGTAGACGCCGAGAATCCGCACTTCCTTGGTGAAGAACCGCAATTCTTCCAGCGCGAACTGCAGATTGGCGTCTTCCGGGTGTCCTTCGACATCGGCATAGAACTGCGTGGCGATGAAACGCCCGCCGATCTGATAGCTTTCGAGCTTCGTCATGTTGATGCCATTGGTGGCAAAGCCGCCCAGCGCCTTGTAGAGCGCAGCCGGGACGTTGCGCACGCGGAAGACAAAAGTCGTCACGATGCGTTCGCCGTTTTCGGGACGCTGTGCCCATTGCTTGTTCTTGGACAGAACAACGAAGCGGGTCACGTTATCTTCCGAATCCTCGACATTTTCTTCCAGAATATCGAGACCATAGAGCTCAGCGGCAAGGCTTGGTGCCAAAGCCGCCATGGAACGGTCTTTCATATCGGCGACGAGGCGAGCCGCTCCCGCCGTATCGCCTGCGATGACGCCCTTCCAGCCATTCTGGCGGATGACGTTGCGGCACTGGCCAAGCGCATGGACATGGCTGTGTACCGTCTTGATTTCCTCGCGCTTGACGCCCGGAAGTACCATCAGCTGGAAATGGATCGGCAGGAAATATTCGCCAATGATATGCATGTCGGCGAGCGGCAGCAGATAATGAATATCGGCGACGCGACCGGCCAGAGTGTTCTCGATCGGGATCATGGCGAGGTCGGCAGCGCCGGTTTCAACCGCGTTGAAGGCATCCTCGAAAGTCGGGCACGGCAAAGGCTCCATATCGGGAAACATGTTGCGGCACGCCGTATCGGAATTCGCGCCCGCTTCACCCTGAAAGGAAATCCTGTTGGTTTTCATCGTACCATGCTTTCTTAAATGCCACTCATCGGTGGCCCGTTAGATACCCTGTGCTACAAGAATGCGCGCGCGGTCAAGATCGGCCTGCGTATCAACGCCGAGCGGCACCGTCCTCACAAGTTCCACATCAATACGCATTCCGGCTTCAAGAGCCCTCAATTGCTCGAGTTTTTCGCGCTTCTCCAAGGGAGACGGCCCAAGCTTCACAAAGCGTTCAAGCGCTGAGCGGCGATAGGCGTAAAGGCCGATATGGTGATAAAGCGGGCCTTCACCGTAGGGCGCGGTTGCGCGGGTGAAATAAAGTGCGCGCAGGCGGCTGTTGCCGGCAAGCGGGGAGCCGACGATCTTCACCACACTCGGATTGGTCTTCTCCGACTCTTCCTCGATTTCGACGCCGAGCGTTGCAATGTCGGCAGGTCCGTCTTCCAACGGCAGAAGCGCACGGCGGATGATATCGGGATCGATGGTCGGCAGGTCGCCCTGAACGTTCACCACGGCATCAAACTCGCCCGCCGGATCGACTTTCATCAATGCTTCATAGATGCGGTCGGAGCCGGATTCGTGATCCTCGCGCGTCATGATGGCTTCGTGGCCATGCGCGGTAACGATTGAAAAAATCTCTTCGCTGTCGGTTGCAACCACCGTCCGGCCCAGCTTTGCAGCCGCTGCACGATCGGCCACATGCACGATCATCGGCTTGCCGCAAATATCGGCGAGCGGCTTGTTCGGCAGCCGCGTGGACGCCATGCGTGCCGGGATAAGAGTGAGTGTCTTTAATGTCTGAAGCATCATCGCCTCTTGAGATCGATAAGGTCGCGGACGTCTTTTAAACCGCTTTCGAGGCGCTGGAAATGCATCAAAAGTGTCAAAAAGTCACGGGTCTAGTTACCGTTATAGGTGTTGCATCGCCCTGGTAAAAGACCTAGTTTCCGCCCGATGCCGGGGAGAGAATTGCGACCTTTATTGAAGGTTTGCATGCCGGCTAGGAGAGCGTTCTCGGGGAGAGCGTTTTGGTAGAGGGAGCGCTGACCGGCGATGAATTCAACCCGGACTAACAAGTTTATCATGGCTTTTCTGGCAACGGTTTTCGTTGTCATGACGACAGGCATCCTGTCCGATTCGCTGTTTCACTCGCCTGCGCCCGAAAAGCCGGGCTTTATCATCGAAGCGGCGGAAGCCTCGACCGGTGAAGGGGGCGCTGCACCGGCCAAGGAAGAAGTTTCCATTGCGACGTTGCTGCAGTCTGCCGATCCGGCGCGCGGTGAAACCGTCTTCAAGCGTTGCGCTGCATGCCATACCGGTGAAAAGGGTGGCGCCAACAAGGTCGGTCCGCATCTGTGGGATGTCGTGAACCGTCCGGCTGCCTCTGTTGAAGGTTTCGGCTATTCGGCTCCCATGAAGGAGTTCGGTGCTGCGGGCAACAAGTGGGATTTTGAACATCTCAACAAGTTCCTGACCTCGCCGAAGGGCTACATCAAGGGCACGGCCATGGGCTTTGCTGGCGACAAGAAGGACAATGAACGCGCTGATCTGATCGCTTATCTGCGCACACTGTCCGACAATCCGGCTCCGCTGCCGACCGCTGATGCGGCACCTGCCGCTGATGGCGATGCAAAGCCGGCTGAGGGCGGCGAAGCCAAGCCAGCCGAAGGCGAAAAGCCTGCAGAAGGCGGCGAACAGAAGCCTGCAGAACCGGCACCCGCCAATTAAGCCTGCAGGATAGAAACATGATCAAAGCCCGGTTCGCCGGGCTTTTTTCGTGCCCGCATTAAATTTCTTGCCCGCATGCCTTTCTTCCTCCGCAAAAACCCATAAAACTCGTTCGAATATATCCGAAACAGGAACGGAGAGGCTGGATGAGAGCTTTTTGGGCGGGTGCGTTTGCGGTGGCCATGCTTGCGAGCACGGTTTCAATTGGTCGCGCAAATGACGCGGAACCCCAATGGCGATATTCCTCCAGCCTGCTTGGCGAGCCCAAATATCCTGCTGATTTCAAGCACTACGACTATGTGAATCCCGATGCGCCGAAAGGCGGCACGCTGAACATGGTCGCCGTTGGCACCTTCGACAG
Source organism: Brucella sp. GW823-FHT04E01 (assembly GCF_058796175.1). Taxonomy (NCBI): domain Bacteria; kingdom Pseudomonadati; phylum Pseudomonadota; class Alphaproteobacteria; order Hyphomicrobiales; family Brucellaceae; genus Brucella; species Brucella sp. GW823-FHT04E01. The sequence goes on from NZ_JBXAIK010000004.1 coordinate 615,735, forward strand.
TCTCAATCCGTTTGTGGTGCAGGGGGTCGCAGCCGCTGGCCTGTCCGATTTCGGCGGCGGTCTTCTCTACGACACGCTGATGACGGATTCGCTCGATCAGGGATCGACGCAATACCCGCTCATTGCTGAAGCCCTGCAATATCCCGATGATTTCTCCTGGGTTAAGTTCAAGCTCAATCCAAAAGCGAAATGGCACGATGGCCAGCCGATCACCGTCGATGACGTGATCTGGTCGTTCGATGTGCTGAAGAAGCAGTCGCCGATGTACAACAAATATTATGGCGACGTGGAGAAGGCGGAAAAGACTGGCGAACATGAGGTGAAATTCACCTTCAGCCAAAAGGGCAATCGCGAATTGCCGCAGATTCTGGGACAGCTTGCCGTTCTGCCCAAGCACTGGTGGGAAGGCAAGGATGCACAGGGCAAGCAGCGCGACATTACCCGTCCGACGCTTGAAATCCCGCTCGGCTCTTCCGCCTACAAGATCGACAGCATGACGCCCGGACGCTCCATCACCTGGGCGCGCGTCGATGACTATTGGGGCAAGGATTTGGGCGTCAATGTCGGGCGCAATAATTTCGACCGCCTGCGCTACGAGTACTATTTCAACGAGGATGCAACCTGGGAAGCCTTCAAGAAGGGCGGACAGTACGATTATCGCAACGAGAATCGTGCCCAGCGCTGGGCTGAACAGTATAATTTTCCAGCCGTGCAGCGCGGCGATGTCGTAAAGGCTTCGTTCCCTTATCACGCCGTCGGACGTATGCAGGGCTATTTCCTGAACACGCGCCGCGACAAGTTCAAAGACCCGAAAGTCCGTCAGGCGCTGACCTACGCCTTCGACTTCGAATCGATGAACCGCCTGCTGTTCTTCAATCAGTACAAGCGCATCAACAGCTATTTCGCAGGCAACGAACTGGAATTGAGCGGCCCGCCGACGCCCGAGGAACAGGCCATTCTGGAAACGGTGAAGGATTCGCTTCCTGCTGATGCACTGACGAAGGAATTCAAGCTGCCGGTCTATGACACACCGCAGGCCACCCGCGAAAATCTGCGCACCGCGCTGAAACTCTTTTCGGAAGCCGGCTGGACAGTGCAGGGCAACAAGCTCGTCGATGCCAAGGGCAATCCGTTCACCATCGAATTTCTCGGCAAGGATCCGACGGACGAGCGTATTTACAATCCGTTCGCCGCAAGCCTGCGCAAGATCGGCATCAACGCGACCGTGCGTATCGTCGACACGGCGCAATATCAGGCCCGCGTCAATGATTTCGACTATGATGTGGTCACCTCAATCATCCCGCAAACTGCCTCACCCGGCAATGAGCAGCGCGACATGTGGGGCTCGAAGGCCGCCGACTTCAAAGGCAGCCGCAACTATGCCGGTATCAAGAACCCAGCCATCGACAAGCTGATCGACCATGTCATCTATGCCAAGGATCGTGAAGAGCTGGTCGCCTCGACCCATGCGCTCGACCGGGCACTTTTGTGGAACTATTACGTCATCTCGCAATGGTATGATGACAAGATCAAAGTGGCCTATTGGAATAAATTCGGAATGCCTGAAAAGCAGCCGGACTATCTTGGGATTGACCCGTTCTCCTGGTGGATAGACCCTGCGAAGGAAGCCAAGCTCAAAACCGGCAGTGAATGAGGGCGGAGCGAGAATGACAATCCTTCGCATGAACCGCCGCCATTTTCTGGGGTTTTCGGGAAGTGCCGCCGTTGCAGCCTTCCTGCCGCCAAGGGCTTTTGCCGACATTCCGACAGGCAAAGCGCTGCATGGGCTTTCGACTTTCGGTGACCTGAAATACGGTCCCGATTTCTCCCATTTCGACTATGCCAGTCCCGAAGCACCGAAGGGCGGCACGTTCAATTTCGCGCCGTCGAGCTGGGTCTGGAACCAGAATACCGACACGTTCAATACGCTCAATACCTTCACGTTCAAGGGTGATGCGCCGCCGCGCATGGAGCTGACCTTCGATACGCTGATGGCTTCGGCGCTGGATGAGCCGGATTCTGTCTATGGTCTCATCGCGGAAAGTGCGACGCTTTCGAAAGATCGCCGCAGTTGCACTTTCAAGCTTCGCAAGGAGGCGCGTTTTCACGACGGCTCGCCTATTGAGGCGAAAGACGTGCTGTTCACCTATGCGACCATCAAGCAGAAAGGCCATCCAACGCTGCGCCAGTATCTGGCAGGCGTCGAAAAGGTGGAGGCAACCGGCAGCCGAGAAGTGCGCATGCGCTTCGTCGAAGGGCGCGGACCGAACGCCATCCTTGATGCCGTGGCCGTGCCGATCCTGTCGGAAAGCTGGTTCAAAGATCGCGATTTCGAAGCCACGACCATGGAGCCGGTGCTGGGCTCAGGCGCTTACAAGGTCGGCAATTTCGCCGCCGGTCAGTTCATCGAGTATGAGCGCGTTGAGGATTATTGGGCGAAAGATCTGCCGGTGCAGAAGGGCTTCAATCATTTCGACCGCATCCGTATCGAGTTTTTCCGCGACCGCCAGCCGCAATTCGAAGCCTTCAAGAAAGGCAGTATCGACTACCGCGAGGAGACCGTCTCCAAGAACTGGGCGACGGCCTATGACTTCCCGGCCATCCAGCAGGGAAAGGTCATCAAGCGCACTTTTCCGAAAGAGAAGCGCCCGCTGATGCAGGCATGGGCGCTGAACCAGCGCCGCGAACGGTTCCGCGATCCGCGCGTGCGCGAAGCAATTGCGCTCTGCTTCGACTTCGAATGGACGAATGAGAACCTTTTCTACAAGGTCTATGCCCGCTCGCAGTCGTGCTTCAACGGATCAGATTTTCAGGCGAGCGGCATGCCGACGCCCGATGAACTGAAAGTTCTTGAACGTTATCGCGGAAAACTGCCGGATGCGGTTTTCAGTGAAGCCGTGCTAATGCCGGTATCGGACGGAACAGGCCGCGACCGCGCGCAGTTCGCGCAGGCCATCAAGCTGTTGGAGGAAGCGGGTTTCGAGCGCAAGAACGGCCAGTTCCACGACAAAGACGGGTCGAAATTCGCGCTGGAGATTCTTTCCAATTCCGAAGCCTTCACCCGGGTCTACAATCCTTATGTGCAGAAGTTGCGCGCCATCGGCATTGACGCCAGCCTGCGGCTTGTCGATGCAAGCCAGTATCAGGTACGGATGCAGGACTTCCAGTTCGACATGGTGGGTATGGCGTTGCAGTTTAGCCCCACGCCGACGCAGGAATCGCTTGCCGGGATGTTTGGTTCCGAATCGGCCAAGGTGCCGGGCAGCTATAATCTTCCCGGTACGGAAGACCCGTTGATCGATGCGCTGATTGCAGATATCGGCAAGGTTTCGACGCGCGAAGAACTCGTCGCCACGATGCAGGTGCTCGATCGGTACTTGCGTATCCGGCGCGACTGGATTCCAAATTGGACGACAGCGAATCATCTCGCGGCCTATTGGGACCGGTTCGGTTTCAAGGAGCCGAAGCCCGATTATGGCTTTCCCGTCGAGACGCTGTGGTGGATCAAGGCCTGATTTCGCGAAACCGAAACCGGTTTTCGAAATCACGCTCTATAATGAAAAGGCAGAAGCTGTTGGCAAGCCATAAGATAAACCTGAACCTGCGGAGAAAACCGGGCTGATGGGCGCATATATTCTCCGCCGTCTGCTTCTGATGATTCCGACGATACTCGGCATCATGGCTATTTCCTTCGCTGTGGTTCAGTTCGCCCCGGGCGGTCCGGTCGAGCGCGTGATTGCGCAGCTTTCAGGCCAGGGCGGCGACGCTCTCGACCGCCTTTCCGGCGGTGGTGGCGATTTCGGGCAAAGTGCCGTCGACAGCGGCTCGGTCAATTCCAAATATCGCGGCGCGCAGGGGCTCGACCCGCAATTCATTGCCGATCTGGAAAAGCAGTTCGGTTTCGACAAGCCGCCGCTGGAACGGTTCGGCCAGATGCTGTGGAACTATCTGCGCTTCGATTTCGGCCGCAGCTATTTTCGCGATATCAGCGTGATCGACCTCATCAAGGAAAAGATGCCGGTTTCAATCTCGCTCGGCCTGTGGCTGACTTTTCTGTCCTACATGATTTCGATTCCGCTCGGCATTCGCAAGGCGATCAAGGATGGTTCGCGCTTCGACACCTGGACCAGTGCCGTCATCATCGTCGGTTACGCCATCCCAAGCTTCCTGTTTGCGATCCTGCTGATCGTGCTGTTTGCGGGCGGCTCGTTCTTCGACTGGTTCCCGCTGCGTGGCCTCACCTCTCCCGATTTCGCGCAAATGTCGTTCTGGGGCAAGATCGGCGACTATCTGTGGCATATGGTGCTGCCGGTGACTGCACTCGTGCTTTCCGCCTTCGCCACAACGACGTTGCTGACCAAGAATTCGTTTCTGGAAGAAATCCGCAAGCAATATGTAACCACGGCGCGCGCCAAAGGGCTGACCGAGAATCAGGTTCTCTATCGGCACGTCTTCCGCAATGCGATGCTGATCGTGATCGCCGGTTTTCCGGGCGCCTTCATCTCGGCCTTCTTCACCGGTTCGCTTTTGATCGAAACCATCTTCTCGCTCGACGGGCTTGGACTGCTGGGCTACCAGTCGGTCATCAACCGCGATTATCCGGTAGTCTTCGCCAATCTCTTCATCTTCTCGCTGATCGGCCTTCTGGTCGGCCTTTTGTCCGACCTCACCTATACGTGGATCGATCCGCGCATCGACTTCGACCGGAGGGACGTGTGATGACCGACACCACCCTCACCCCAACCGCAAAGCCGGTAAAACGTCCGTTTCTTTCACCACTCAACAAGCGCCGCTGGCAGAACTTCAAGGCCAACAAGCGCGGTTACTGGTCGCTGTGGATCTTCCTGTTCCTGCTCATCGCAGCGCTTTGTTCCGAGTTCATCGCAAATGACCGGCCCATTCTCGTTTCCTACAAGGGCGAGTTGCTGATGCCGGTTTTCGTGGATTATCCGGAAGAGAAATTCGGCGGCTTTTATGCCGTCACCGACTATCGCGACCCGGTGATACAGGATGAAATCAACAACAATGGCTGGGCCATCTGGCCACCGATCCGCTATTCCTACAACACCGTGAACAACGAGATACCGGAAGCCGCGCCTTCCAAACCGTTCTGGCTCTATTCAGCGGAAGAGCGCTGCCAGCGCTATCCGCAAGGCGTGAGCGATCCCAATTGTCGCTTCGGCAATTTCAATCTGCTCGGCACCGACGATCAGGCGCGCGATGTATTCGCACGCGCACTCTACGGCTTCCGTATTTCGGTGCTGTTCGGCCTGATTCTCACCTTCTTCTCCGCTATCATCGGTGTGACAGCAGGTGCGGTTCAGGGTTATTTCGGCGGCTGGGTCGATCTTCTGTTCCAGCGCTTCATCGAAATCTGGTCCTCGATCCCGGTTCTCTACCTGTTGCTGATTATCGCGGCGATATTGCCGCCCGGCTTCTGGGTGCTTCTGGGCATCATGTTGTTGTTTTCATGGGTGGCTTTCGTCGGCGTCGTGCGCGCGGAATTTCTGCGAGCGCGAAACTTCGAATATGTGAACGCGGCGCGTGCGCTCGGCGTGAAGAACGGCACCATCATGTGGCGGCATCTCCTGCCCAACGCCATGGTCGCGACACTGACTTTCCTGCCTTTCATCCTGAACGGCTCGATCACCACCCTCACCTCGCTCGACTTCCTCGGTTTCGGCCTGCCGCCCGGTTCAGCTTCGCTGGGCGAACTGCTCGCACAAGGCAAGAATAACCTGCAGGCACCCTGGCTCGGCATTACCGGCTTTGTGGTCATCTCGCTGATGCTGTCGCTTCTGATCTTCATCGGTGAGGCAACACGCGACGCCTTCGATCCGCGAAAGGCATTTCAATGAGTGGGCCAATGAGCGGGTCAATGATCGAATCAGGGAACAATATCCTGCTGTCCGTTCGCGATCTGTCCGTCGCATTCCGCCAGAATGGCGAGGAACGCATTTCCGTCGACCGCGTATCCTTCGACATTGCCGAAGGCGAAACGGTCGCCCTTGTCGGCGAATCGGGATCAGGCAAATCCGTCTCGGCCCTGTCCATCCTGAAGCTGCTGCCTTATCCGTCTGCCAGCCATCCTTCCGGAGAAATTCTTTTCAATGGCAAGGATTTGATGAAGGCTTCGGAGCCGGAACTGCGCCGTGTGCGCGGCAACGACATCACGATGATCTTTCAGGAGCCGATGACATCGCTCAATCCGCTGCACAGTGTGGAGAGGCAGATCGGTGAAATCCTGAAAATGCATCAAGGCATGGGGGAGCAGGCCGCACGGGCGCGGACGCTGGAACTTCTGAACGAAGTCGGCATTCGCGAACCGGAAAAGCGCCTGTCGGCCTTCCCGCACCAGCTTTCCGGCGGCCAGCGCCAGCGCGTCATGATCGCCATGGCGCTTGCCAACAAGCCGAAGCTGCTGATTGCCGACGAACCGACCACAGCGCTCGATGTCACCGTGCAGGCCCAAATCTTGAAGCTGCTGGCCGAGCTTAAAGCTGCACAGGGCATGTCGATGCTCTTCATCACCCACGACCTCGGCATTGTGCGCAAGATCGCCGACAAGGTCTGCGTGATGAGCAAGGGCAAGATCGTCGAGGCCGGGCCGACCAAAGAGATTTTCGAAAACCCGCAGCATCCCTACACCAAGCACCTGCTTGCGGCTGAACCGAAGGGCGAGCCGCCTGCCGCCGATCCAGCAGCAAAAACGGTGATGGAAGGCAAGGATATCCGTGTCTGGTTCCCGATCAAGAAGGGGTTCATGCGCAAGACCGTCGACCATGTGAAGGCGGTGGACGGCATCGACGTAAACTTACGCGCCGGACAGACGCTCGGCGTCGTCGGCGAATCGGGTTCCGGCAAGACGACGCTTGGCCTCGCACTGTCGCGCATGATTTCATCCAAGGGCGAGATCAGGTTCGACGGGCGCGATATAGCTAAGTTCAGCTTCAAAGATATGCGCCCGCTGCGCCGCGAGATGCAAATCGTGTTTCAGGACCCATTCGGCTCGCTCTCTCCGCGCATGACCATCGCGGACATCATCGCCGAAGGGCTTCTGGTGCATGAGCCTAAACTGTCGGCAGACGAACGCGATGCGCGTGTTGTTGCCGCGCTCAACGAGGTCAATCTCGATCCGGAAACCCGCTTCCGCTATCCGCACGAATTTTCAGGTGGCCAGCGCCAGCGCGTCGCCATTGCACGTGCCATGGTGCTGAACCCGAAATTTGTTATGCTGGACGAACCGACCTCCGCGCTCGATATGAGCGTGCAGGCGCAGGTGGTCGATCTGTTACGCGCATTGCAGAAGAAGCATGATCTCGCCTATCTTTTCATCAGCCACGATCTGAAAGTGGTGCGGGCGCTGGCAAATGACGTGCTGGTGATGCGCAACGGCAAGGCAGTCGAATATGGCGCGGCGAAGGATGTTTTCGCCAACCCGCAGACCGACTATACCAAGGCGTTGATGGCGGCGGCCTTCCGGATGGAGGCAACAGAGGGAGGAGCACGACAATGAGCGAAACCAAGGGCAACATCCTTTTGGCGATCACCGACTGGGACCCTGAAATCTGGCTGAAGACGTTTCGGGATCACGCGCCGGATCGTCCGGTGGTGACGGATCGCACGGAAAAAGATCCGTCCGTCAAATATGCGCTTGTCTGGAAGCAGAAGCCGGGCTCGCTTGAGAACCTGCCCAATCTGAAGGTGATCTTCTCGCTGGGCGCAGGCGTCGATCATGTCTTCCGCGATGACCGGATTCCCGATGTACCACTGGTGCGCATCATCTCCGACGATCTCACCATGCGCATGACAGAATATGTCGTCTGGCAGGTGCTGGATCATCACCGCCTCGGACAGCGCTATCGCAAGCAGCAGCAGAATCACGTCTGGCATGAGGATCGCCGCCAGCCTGCTGCTCATGAAGTCACTGTCGGCATCATGGGCCTCGGCGTGCTGGGTCGCGACGCGGCTGAAAAGCTGAAGTTGCTCGGCTTCAACGTCACCGGCTGGAGCCGTCGCCCGCAAGAGATCGATGGCGTGCAGACCTATCACGGCAAGGACGGCTTTGGGAAATTCCTCAAGACGGCTGACATCTTCGTCTGTCTGCTGCCGCTGACGCCCGACACAAAGGGCATCCTCTCCATGTCGATGTTCGCGCAATTGAAGAGCGACGGGCCTCTCGGCGCGCCGGTGCTGATCAATGCCGGACGAGGCGGTCTGCAGAACGAGGCCGATATTCTGGCCGCACTCGACCGCGGGCTTCTTTCGGCAGCTTCGCTTGACGTGTTCACGCAGGAACCATTGCCGACCAGCAGCCCGCTCTGGGATCATCCGCGCGTGACGATCACTCCACACGCGGCGGCAAGCTCATCTGCAACCGCTCTTGTGCCGCAGATCATCCGGCAGATCGAAGCCTTCGAGCGGGACGGGACGCTGGAGCATATTGTAGATCGCAGCACGCAATATTAGGCAGCAATCCCAATTGCTCCATCCTCGCCGACCGTCACCCGATGGCCGGCAAGTTGCTTTTGCGCCTCGCGGTCGAATTCAACGGCGATGGGTACGTCATGCCCCATTTCACGAGCCACGATGAGGCCAAGGAGCAGGATCGCATCCGGTTCATGCAGGACAATGGCCGCAGGCGCATGACCGCTATGGACCAACTCCAGAAGAACGGCTGCTGCCGATGACGACCCGATGGTTCCGGGCAGGCACAACACACACCCGGCGATGCTCTGCCCATGTTCTGGATGGCGCACATCGGCAATCCGCCCGCTCTTCGGATCGACACCGCCCCAGAAGCTAATCGGCGCGGAGAGAACCAGCGCCTCAGCATCTGCCCCTTTTCCTGCAACGAGTACGGTGCTTTCCCCGATGCTCATGCCGCCTGCCTCCCGAAAACCGGTTTGCCCGCAACCGCGCTTTCCACGCATTCTTCCAACGAACCGTAAAGCACGCCATAGCCGGTGTTGCCAGGTGCATAATGCGCGAACTTGCCGGAATTCGTCATAAGGATGGCATCATCCTTAGCTGGCAAAATTGGTGTAACAACCACGCATGTGTCGGCGACAATCACGACGCCTGCTTTTTCAAGCGCCTGCCTGCGTCCGTCTTTCTCCAGCTCAACCAGTGCATGACGGCCCGTGCAGGCATAAAGCGGCACCGCGAGCTTGCGTTCCGCTATGGCGCGCTCCAGACGGTCGAATTCGGTTATCGAAAGATGCGGACTGCCAATGGCAACCGCATCGATATGATCGACCTGCTCGACTGTCGAAAGACGCTTGCGCGTCGCCTCGATCATTTCTCGTGTGACGCGGATGACGCCTTCCGGCTTCTGGTGCTGCAAAGCCGTTTCAAGATCGGGCGCTTCGGGCGTGACACCAGCAACATGGAACAGACCGACTGCTCCAACCGATGCCGATGCCGCGCCGAAAGCCTTGAGATCGTCTTCATCGGGATGGACGGGACTGCCTGCAACGACACCGATATTCGTGCCAACACTGCGACCAAACAGATTGCCGAGAATGGGCCAGGCCACTTCCGAAGACAGGAACGCCGGGTCCAGCCCTGAAATATCGATCACCACCGTAGCGCGACGGTTTTCGCTGCGATGCAGACCATAATCGGGCGCGCGGCCAGCAATCGCACAGGCAATATCGAGGAAATCGCCATAACGATTGGTACGCGCACCCAGAACCGAATTGCAGAACACGACTGCATTGGATTCACCCCAGGCGACATCTGTGCCCTTTGCTGGCCTGTGTCCCGCCTGATACGGAGCGCAGGTCCAGGTCGGCTCGCAGCCAAGCTTGATATAGGCGCGCATCATGCGCTTGGCCATATCAGCTTCGTGAGCCGGCAAAAGATGACGCGAGCAGCCCGTCAGATCGATAGAGCCGACATTGAGCGTCGAGCGGACTTTGACCTTTGCACCACCCTCAACCAGCTTTTCTGCGAAAAGCGTTCCGCTATCGCCGTGATAAAGCGCACCGTCAATATGTGCCGATGCAACCGGAATAAGGCGCGGCGCGCCCATCAGCCTTGCTGTTTCGGCGACAATGCGCATGGCCATCGCAGCGCCTTCTCCCTGTTCCCCGGCGGCTATCGACCGCTCTTCATGGGTTAGTGTCGATGCCATGCTCAGCCCTTCTTGCGTGCCTTATAACGAATGGTTTCGAAGCGAACATTCAAGGCGTTGTAAAGCAGCAGACGGCCCACCAAGGGTTCGCCGATACCGGTGATGAGCTTAATAACTTCCATCGCCTGCAGGCTGCCGATCACGCCCGGCAGGACGCCCAGCACACCGGCTTCGGCGCAGGTCGGCACTGTTCCAGGTGGCGGCGCTTCTGGAAAGAGATCGCGATAAGATGGGTTCTGCGTGCCATCCGGTCCAGTCGTATAGGGCATCAGCACGGTGACCGTGCCATCGAAACGGCCCATAGCACCGGTCACGAGCGGGCGTCCCACCCTTGCAGCAGCATCGGCCAGAATATAGCGCGTGGTGAAATTGTCCGAACCATCCACCAGAACGTCATAATTGCCGATCAACGCTTCTACGTTACCGGCATCGAGGCGAAACTGGTGTCCTTCGACCGTCACATGCGGATTGATACGGGCAATGGTGGCAAGCGCGCTTTCCACCTTTGGCTGGCCCACACTTTCCGTATCGTGAATGACCTGCCGTTGCAGGTTCGATAGCGAAACAGTGTCGTCATCGACAATGCCGAGCGTACCGACACCGGCAGCTGCCAGATATTGCAGCACAGGCGCGCCAAGACCGCCTGCGCCGACGATCAGCACGCGGGCGGCCTTCAGCTTCTGCTGGCCCGGACCACCGATTTCTGGCAGCACGATATGGCGCGCATAGCGTTCAAGTTCTTCGGACGAAAATGGTCTGGATGGTGCATTCATACCCCCGAACATATGCCTCTCCCAAGGCGCTGTCAGCGGATATTTTGCCTCACGGCGCGATCCATAAAATGGAACCGGTTCTCGGATCAGGCATCAGACAGTCTGGTGAGATGACCGGCAGAGACGTTAAAGAATTGCGCTTCCCCTTCGAGCGCTTCGAAAAGCGCACGATCCGTGCCGGTCATGAAGGCCTGTCCGCCAAGCTCATCAAGGATGCCGAAGAGCGCCGCGCGGCGCCCCGTATCGAGATGTGCGGCGATTTCGTCGAGCAGGAGAATCGGAGCCATGCCCGAAAGCTCGGCCGTCAGTCGGGCATGGGCAAGCACGAGACCAATCAAAAGCGCCTTTTGTTCGCCCGTGGAACAGAGCGCGGCTGGCATGGACTTGGGTCTGTGCTGGACGATCAGATCGGTGCGATGCGGGCCTTCAAGCGTGCGGCCTGCCACTCGGTCTCGCGCACGGCCATCGCGCAGGGTACGGCGGAAATCTTCTTCAAGATCGAGCGCCGCCTCGACATTGATTCTCTGCTCCAGCGCCCCTTCCAGAAAGCAATCTGCCTTTGGAAACGGCCCTTCGGCGGGCAGGCGTTCAATCATCGCCGCAATCAGGCGCATGGCTTCGGCGCGGGCAGCGGCAATGGCTGTGCCCAGTTCCGCCATCTGGCTTTCGATCGCATCCAGCCATTGGTCGTCATTACTGCCATCGTTCAGCAAGCGGTTGCGGCTGCGCATCGCTTTTTCGTAATCGAGCACACGCTTGCCGTGGGCGGTATCGATAGCAAGCACCATGCGGTCGAGGAAACGCCGGCGATCAGAAGCGCCTCCGGTGAAAAGCCCATCCATCGACGGCACCACCCAAAGGATGCGCGCATAGTCGAGCATGTCGTCACCGGAACCCGCAATACCGTTGATACGAACCTTGCGCCCCCCCTCGCCGCCGCCTGCTGTGCCGGTGCCGACTTCCGCTTCGCCGTAAATCATACAGTCGAGCGCCGCATGAATAGCAAAGCCATCAAGCGAGTTGGTGCGGGCAACATCGTCATAAGCAGCGCGGCGCAGGCCGCGTCCCGGCGACAGAAAGGAAATTGCTTCGATCAGATTGGTCTTGCCGGAACCATTTTCACCAGTCAGCACGACATGGCCGGGCCCAAGCGGCAGTGACAGTTCCGCATAATTGCGGAAATTCACAAGCTTGAGCCGCCGGATCGATACACGGGCCGGGCGGCTTTGATTAGGCTCAGGCGTATTCACTTTTCTGTTCTTTAAACACGCATAGGCATCAGCACGTACAACACGTCTTCATCGCCGGTGTCGCGCACCAGCGTCGGCGAACCTGCATCGGCCAGCATGAAGACCGCGTCCGAACCCGAAAGCTGGCTCGTAATGTCGAGCAGGTATTTCGAGTTGAACCCGATATCGAGCGGATCGGCGTCATAGTCCGCCGCAAGCTCGTCAGTTGCGCTGCCGGAATCGGGATTGTTGACAGTGAGCGTCAGCTGGCCATCGGCGATCGAAAGCTTGACCGCGCGGCCACGTTCGCTCGAAATGGTCGAAACGCGATCCACGGAGGCCGCAAACTCCTGGCGTCCGATGGTGAGCTTCTTGTCGTTGCCAGACGGAATCACGCGCTGGTAATCCGGGAAGGTTCCGTCGATCAGCTTCGAGGTGAGGACCACCGATCCAACCGTGAAGCGAATCTTGGCGTCTGACAGTTCAACAGTAACGACCACATCCGGCACATCGACCAGCTTCTGCAGTTCGGCAACCGTTTTGCGCGGGATGATAATGCCCGGCATGCCTTCCGTGCCGGACGGTGCTTCCAGTTCGGCGCGCGCCAGACGGTGACCGTCGGTCGCGACAGCGCGCAGCTTCAGGGCGCCGTCGCTTTCGATGGCGTGAAAGAAAATGCCATTAAGGTAATAGCGGGTTTCTTCCGTCGAAATCGCAAACTGCGTGCGGTCAATGAGACGCTTCAGAGCCTGCGCCTCGATCCGGAAGGAATGGGTAAATGCACCAGCGGTCAGTTCCGGGAAATCGGACTGCGGCAGGCACTGGAGGCGGAAAGACGACTTGCCGGAAATGACCGAAATGGAACCACCATCCGGATTGGTCGACAGCATGACTTCAGCGCCATCCGGCAGCTTGCGGACGATGTCATAAAGAAGATGTGCCGGAACCGTCGTAGCGCCTGCCTGTTCCACCATGGCGGCTGTCGCTTCGTTGACCTCAAGATCAAGGTCGGTCGCCTTGAGTGCGAGGCTTGCGCCCTCGGCCTGCAAAAGCACATTCGACAGGATAGGTATCGTGTTGCGACGCTCCACGACGCGATGGACGTGGTTGAGAGATTTGAGAAGGTTCGATCGCTCTAGGGTAACACGCATGTTCAAACGCACTCGCTCGCTGGGACAGGACAACTGCATCTGACGGGCAGGCAGGCGGCCCCTGTCGATAAGGCGCCGGGGGCGCCAGAAGGTCCGTTAAAGTGGCAGATTTTTAAGGAGAAAAGCAAGCCCGCGCCATGTCGGAAAGCGACAGGGCCCGGGCTTTTTGTTGATAACCGCGATTGATGGCGGGGAAGCTACTGTAATCAGGCCGCCTGATCGTTGATGAGGCGCTTCAGAAGCTCCAGTTCCTGCGCCAGCTTGGTGTCGGCGCCCACCAGATCTTCGATCTTGCGCACGGCGTGCAGCACGGTCGTATGATCGCGTCCGCCGAAGCGGCGGCCGATTTCCGGCAGAGAGCGCGGCGTCATCATCTTGGCGAGATACATTGCCACCTGACGCGGCTTGACGATGGTGCGCGTGCGGCGGTTCGACAGCAGGTCCTGCTTCGAGACATTGTAGTGACGCGCCACGATGCGCTGGATTTCCTCGATGCGGATACGCTTCGGTTCGCCAACGCGGGTCAGATGACCGAGCAGCTCATCGACGCGGTCGATGGAGATGTTCGGCTCGAAGGACTGACGGAACAGAAGCTGGTTGAAAGCACCTTCCAGTTCGCGGCCCGATCCGGTGACCGTGCGGGCAACGTGGGAGAGAATCTCTTCACCAATGTTCAGGCTCGAATCTTCTGCCTGCGCGACGGCGAGACGGCGGCGCAGCATCTCGACACGCATGTCGTAATCAGGGGCCGCCACTTCGAGCGCAACGCCACCCTGAAGACGCGAACGAACACGCACATCGAGCGATTCCAGTTCGGACGGCGCACGGTCGGCAGCGACAACGACCTGTTTGGCGCTGTCGAGCAGTGTATTCAGGAGATGGCAGAACTCGTGCTGGATCGACTTGCCCTGCAGGAACTGCATGTCGTCGATGACGAGGAGGTCGATATCGCGCAGCTGTTCCTTGAAGGACAGCGCATTGTTGTCGCGGATCGCGGTGGCAAAGCGCCACATGAAATACTCAGCCGTCAGATAGACAACGCGGGCCTTTTCCTGCCGCTGGAGCGCGGCGGCGGCGATTGCCTGCAGAAGGTGCGTCTTGCCGAGACCGACGGAAGCATGGATGAAAAGCGGATTGAAACGCACCGCGCTGGAACCGGCTTCAGCAATGGTGCGAGCGGCGGCAAGGGCCACGCGATTCGATGCGCCATCGACAAAGCTGTCGAACGTATAGCGCGGGTCGAGCGGTGAACCCAGAACGGAACCCGAAGCCGATTCTGCAACGACTGCGGAACCGCGCTTTTCACCGAGCGACTGCCCAACTGGAAACACCATCTTTTCGCGCGGAGCCACAGCAGGCTTGGTTTCAACTGCTTCGCAGGCTTCCACTGGAGCTGCGCTGCGCACCACGCGGCTTACACCGCGAACCACGACTTCAACTTTCAGGATTTGCGGGTTTTCTTCCTGCCACAGTTCGGTCAGCAGTTCGGAATAGTGATTGTTGATCCAGGAGCGCAAAAATGCTGTCGGAACCGACAGGCGGACAATGCTCTTGGAGATATCGTCGAGTTTCAGACGACCGAACCAGCTGGAATAAATCTCGGTGCCAACGCGGGCTTTCAGCTTTGCCGTGAGGCGCTCGAAAACCTCGTCGCCTGCATTGCCGCTCAACTCGACCAGGCTCTTTTCATTTCCGGTAGCAGAAGATCCATGGATACGGTTCGCATGTGCATCATCACCCATCGTTGCCGTCGATTTGCCGGTCATCATTGCCATCGTCTCGCCTGCCTTCACATTCGTACGCGCCGTTTTTTGGCGCTTGTCATTTTTTCCTGTCCGAACCGCGGATTTTTTATCCGTCTGGCCTGGCAGGTACTCACTCATAAAGCCCGGCTCTACAGCTCTGGGCCAAACACAAACTCAAACGGTCCCATCAGGACCAACACCCGGATACTCCTTCCCGGCGACCTTTTTACGACTCACAACACTTTTACCGGAGGCTGATTGCCCGGAAAGAAATCCGCCACAACCATTCAATTGTCGGGGACATGCCTAAAACGGCATTCCGGTTAACGAACGGTAAGCAAACAACCATGAGGAACAGGACCTTACGACCAGAATATAACACCCGCGGGCTGTGATGCCCACGCCGACAAACTCGCTATTTGATGCTAACTCCGGGCCGGTGGCCCACCCCTCTTATGCCCTGACTTTAGCGAAGCCTCGCAGCAAAGGGCAAGCCTCAGAAAGCCACATTTTTTTGCTGAAAGCCCTTGCAGGGGGACTCGACAAAAGTAGGGAATCGGACGCCAGCGAAATAACACCTTTGGATTCAATGTGTTTTCGTGGGGCAATTTTTAGGTGATCTTGATATGTTCTTCCTAAAAATAAATTTAAAAATATTCCTTGACTCAAACCCCCTTCCGAGTCCCTAAACCCGCCTGTGGATAACGGTGGATAATAATCCGCAACCATTTGAAAATACTACTTAAATAGCCTCATGCGAGATTAACCGCCCTCTGAAATATTCCAGCTAGGCATTGAAAAATCTCTACAATTCAGGGTGGTATGAAAGAATGCCAGTGTTCTGAGAAACGCTCAAAAAAGAAAACCCGGCTAACAATGAGCCGGGTTTCGAAAACAATCCATAAAAATGGATGAATGCTTAGGCGTTCAGAGCCTTAACGCGCTGAGCAAGGCGAGACACCTTACGCGAAGCGGTATTCTTGTGCATCACGCCCTTGGAAGCAGCGCGCATCAGTTCAGGCTCAGCAGCCTTGAATGCGACTTCTGCAGCCTGCTTGTCGCCGCTCAGCAGAGCGTCTTCCAGCTTGCGCACGAAGGTACGAACGCGCGAACGGCGGGACTTGTTGATTTCGGTGCGGGCAGCGATCTTGCGCACTGCCTTCTTGGCCGAAGGAGTATTGGCCATAAATGCCTCTCTTTTTTCTGTCAGCTAGCCAGGGGCAAAAACCGCCGGGCACAAAACCTCTAGGGCAGCCGAGAAAATCCCTTGAAGATCCCTGGGGGCCGCCGATCCGTGGCGGGCTTATAGATCAGCTTTGGCGCGGCGTCAACGTGGATTCTGCCCCAAAGCTCGATCAAAAAGCCGCAAACCCGGCCTGAAAGCCCGCCGAAAGCGACCGGAAGGCTCCCATGATGCTCTTGTCAGGGCCGTCACTCGACCACCAGCCAATCAATTAGAGCGGTTCCAGCTAAAACCGAGTCATTGAAACTGCTCTATCTATTTGTCTTTTCAAGCATGTCTTTATCCCGAAACCGGTTCCCACTTTAGGGAGACAAGCTTTAGCGATTCTTGAACGACGGCGTACGCTTGTCGATGAAGGCTGCCATGCCTTCCTTCTGGTCTTCCGTCGCAAACAGCGAATGGAACTGGCGCCGCTCAAAGCGGAGTCCTTCGCTCAGCGTCATTTCGTAGGTACGATTGACCGCTTCCTTGACCATCAGCACAGACGGACGTGAGAAGGATGCAATGCGTTCTGCTGCCTTCAGCGCTTCGTCAAGAAGCTCTTCCGGCGCAACGACGCGCGAGACAAGACCGCTGCGTTCTGCTTCCGCCGCGTCCATCATGCGCCCGGTGAGGCACATATCCATCGCCTTGGACTTGCCGACATAGCGCGTGAGACGCTGCGAGCCGCCCATGCCGGGCATGACGCCGAGCGTGATTTCCGGCTGGCCGAATTTTGCATTGCTGCCCGCGATGATGAAATCGCACATCATGGCGAGTTCGCAGCCGCCGCCCAGCGCATAGCCCGAAACCGCCGCGATGATCGGCTTGCGGACCCGATCCACTTTCTGCCAGTCAGCGAACATGTCCTGAAGATAGGCATCCACGAAATCGATCGGCTGCATTTCCTTGATGTCGGCACCGGCAGCGAAGGCCTTTTCGGAACCGGTGAGAACGATCGCGCCGATCTTGCCGTCCGTATCGAAAGCGCCGAGAGCTTCGGTCAATTCGTCGAGAACCTTGCGGTTCAGGGCATTGAGCGCCTGCGGGCGGTTGAGGCGGATGAGGCCGACGCCGCCACGTGTCTCGACAATGATCGTTTCATAGGCCATGGATTGAACTCCTCCTTCGGACAGATCAAGCGTTTCCTGTTTTTCCTGAATCACGGGAAATGCTCTATCTTTTCGGTTTGAACCGCGCATCTTGTCCGAAAACCGTTTCACACCTTTCGGGATACGCTCTCGCTGGTTGGCGGGCAAAGTGGACCGGCGTCACTTCTTTTTCAAGGCCTCATTGCTGGCAGGAGGCACAGAAAAAAGTCGAACGTCCCGACTGAACCGCCCGTTCCACAATGCCGTTGCAGGCAGGGTTTTTGCACGGCTCGCCCTCGCGCCCATAGACGGAGAAGGAGTGTTGGAAATAGCCAAGCGCGCCATCTGCCTGAATATAGTCCTTGAGGGTTGAACCGCCTGCGGCAATGGCTTCCGCGATAACTGTGCGGATATCGGCAGCCAATTGCTCCATGATTGCGGGATTCTGCGCAACAGACCCGGCTGTCTGCATGGGCGACAGTTGGCTGCGCCAGAGCGCCTCGCAAACATAGATATTACCAAGACCAGCTATCAGCCGCTGATCGAGCAGCGCCGCCTTGAGCGGCGTCCGACGCCCCTTGAAGAGTTCGGCCAGAATGGTGCCCGAGAGCAGATTGCCTGTCGGCTCTATGCCGAGGCTTGCCAGCAGCGGGTGGCTATCGAGCGTGCCTTCTTCCGCAAAAAGCATGAAGCCGAAGCGACGCGGATCGTTGTAGACGATACGGGCCGGAGCGCCATCGGCTCGCAGAAGATGAAACACGACATGGTCATGCGCACTCAGTTTGGAGCGCTCATGATGGAATTCGCCGGGCGTGCCGCCGTCATCATCGGTCTCGATGCGAAACGAACCCGACATGCCAAGATGGCTGATGACGGATAGGCCGTCATCGAGATGGATCGTCAGATATTTCGCGCGACGTCCAAGCGCCAAAATGCGCCGACCGGAAAGCCGTTCGACAAAGCGGTCGGGAAAGGGAAAGCGCAAGTCCGGGCGTCGTTGTTCGACTTGGCTGACGGTCGCACCCTCCATGACGGGCTGCAGACCACGGCGAACCGTTTCGACTTCTGGCAATTCGGGCATAGAAAACTGATCCTGAACAAGAGCCATGCATTGGCTTTGCCCTTATATGTTCAGTTTTGTCCGCAATGCCAAGATGTTCAGCAATTGGTACAGGGAAGCGTGTTCGTATAGCGGGGCGCCAGATAATAGGTTTCGCTCATCGGAATGCTCGTGGAAATCCATGCATTGAGCGGCCTGTAGTCGAGTTCGACGTCGACTTTGATGAAATACGATCCTTCATCCAGAAGGCTTGACGGAATATCGCCGACATCCCCCTTCTTGGCGGCAAAATCCGCAATGTTGGCATAGGACCAATCGACCTCCGGTGTCAGGTTGCTGGCCCTCGCCGTTCCGTCAATCCTGATTGCGGTGATCCTTATCTTCGGGGTGCTCCGACCATAGGGCAGCAGTGACGCGCGACTGATGTTGAACATATCGTTCAGATCATTCTTCGTGACCGACAATTGGCGGGCAACCAGATCAGCGAGGCTGCTCGCCGAGCGCGACACTTTCTTGTTCGTGTCGACCCCGTCAGCCAAATCAACCGAGCCAAGATAAATCAGAAGCAGGGCGGGCGCGATCAGTGCGAATTCAACCGCACCCAATCCGCGTTTATCATTCAGGAATTTTCGAAGACAATTACGCATGGCAATCGATCGCTCCAGAATGCATTCCGAAAAGTGCGAGGCGATTTTCGGAACGCACATCAGTTGTTTTAGTTCGGGAAGGGTTCGTTCTGCCAGGTGAGGGTCGCAAAGAGCGGCATGGTGCCCCCTGCTGCATGTGGATTTTCGATCAGATAAAGGATGTTTGTCAGCACGGGCCAAGCATAAACCACGTTGAGCTGATTGATCGTCGAGGTTCCACTGGTCCCGATAATACCTGTCCGCGTGAGCTTGCCCTCACCATCGAGAATCTGGTCAATCGGAACCTTGTCGAAGCCTTCGTAGGTTCCCAGATTGAGCGAAAGATTGGGGCAGCCTTGCGCGACCATAAACTGCATCTGCTGACAGAGTTCGGTGCGCAGGGTTCCTTCGCTGATTTGAGCCCCTCTGATCTGCCCCGTCTGCAATCGGCGTGCAACAGTCTCTGTCGCATTGGATATGACCTGACGCGCCACAAAACTCATACCGATTTCGATCGTCGCAAAGATGATGATCAGGAACGGACCGATAAGCAACGCGAACTCCACCGCCGCCACACCATGTTGTGCACGGGCAAAACGGCGTAAGTTCGCGCTCGCCCCTGCAAGGCCACGCGCCAAAATCCGGAAAGTCATAACCCCACCCAACTTCACATGAATTCGATTGGGAGTATCGTTACAACAGGACAACCTGAAAGAGTGTTAACGGAACAGGGACTCACGATTGAATAGCGTTACTTGTCGTCGAAGCCGTTCTTCGTTGAGGCTTTTTCGCAGTAAGGCGTACAGGAAAGCGTTTGTACTTCGGCCTGCCGGTAAATTCGCGTCGTGCCGCGTGCATTGCGGGAAACCACCAGCTCACGGTCGAGGATCGGTTCGCCCTGCTTGTCCATGACGACAATATTGGTGACGCCAAAATCCTTGCCAGTCAGAACAATAGTCTGTGCATCCTGAACGACGGCATCGGCAATCGACGGATTTCCGATCACGACACTGTCGGCTGGCCGCGCGAGCCGCAAGATGCGCGCCTGGCTTGTCTCAAGGGCAATGTAGTCTTCTGCAGACGCCGGTATGGCCGCAAAGACCGTCATGAAAGCAATGCCCATGGCAGACACCATGCCGAAGCCACCCAAAGCAAACAATCGACGCGTCACGCGACATTCCCCCGCAGATATAGTGGGCTCAGCGAATGGAACCCCATCAATATAATGAGCAAAGAATGAAGGGGATTGGTGAAGGAAGAATTAAGTCGCTACCCTTCCGTGCAGACCGCGTTCACAATTCGCCAAAGATTAACCAATCGTGCGATTGCAGTGATCCGGAAAGCGTCGAAACACTTCATTAACCCTGATTGTTAAGAGGGCCACAATTCCTCTCTCTTATGCTTCAGCTTATCCGAAATTAGAGCGCGTTCCCAAAAACCAGCGCAATCGGAACAGCGAGGAGCATGTGATGCCGACATTGATGACGCGCTTCATGAAGAACAGGGCCGGTTCGACAGCAATCGAATATGCGCTGATCGGCACACTCGTTTCCATAATGATCATCAGCGGCGTCGCGCTCGTGGCTGGCAATGTCGGCGAAAAATTCAATGACACGGCCATACAGTTCGAACAGGCGACGAACCGCTAATCATCAAAGCGCAACTCCGTGCAAACGGTGACCAAATGATGGGATGACAGGCGACGCGGGGGCATCGGCAATGACAGCAGCAGCCATGACGGCAATCTTTGCTTTGGCAATGGTGACGGCCATGATCACCGACTTGACCTCGATGACCATCCGCAACCGCGTTTCCATCGGACTGACCCTGGGCTTTGTCCTGCTCGCACCGTTCTGTGGAATTTCCCTCGCAGACTATGGCTGGCATCTGGCTGTCGGCGGTATCGTACTCATCATCACCTTTTCGCTCTTTTGCCTGCGCGCCATGGGTGGTGGTGACGCCAAGCTCATTGCGGCGACGGCCTTGTGGTTCGGTCCCAATGCCAGCCTCATGGATTATATTGTGATGGTTTCGATCCTGGGCGGCGTGCTGACACTCACGATCATCCTCTACAGGATGATCCCCCGTCCGCTTCTGGCGGATCGCTATGCCTTCTTGGGAACGCTCGCCCGCAAGGATGTGGGCATTCCCTACGGCATTGCACTTGGCGCTGCCGGTCTCTGGACATTTCCACTGTCGCCAGTCGGGGAAACGATGAAAACCTATATGGCAGGGGCATTTTAAGCGCATTTATGCGCAACGTTCGCGTGTACTCCCAATCTTTCTTTATTCGAATAAGATTATATTAACCATAATTACACGATTCCCAGTGCAATTTTGGAACACGTCATCAAGACGTGGGGATTTGCGCGGGGCACATCATGAAATCAGCTCGACTGCTCATTTTAGGAGTGGCCGTTCTTGCGGCAGGTGGCGCTGGCTATATCGCCATGAACCTCGCCGCACCGCCGCCTGCTCCCGTTGTCGTCGCGCCTGAAACGCCGCAGATGAAGCTGGAAGACGTGCTGGTTGCCACCGAAAATCTCGGTGTCGGCGCAGAGCTGACATCGCAGATGCGCTGGCAGCCCTGGCCCGCCGAAGCTGTCAGCGACGGCTATATCACCCGCGCAAGCGAACCCGACGCCATCAATCAGTTGAGTGGCGCAACCGTGCGCCTGCAGTTCTTCACGGGCGAACCGATCCGCAAGACCAAGCTCATCGGTCCGGGACAGAGTTTCATGTCGTCGATCCTGCCACCCGGCATGCGCGCCGTCGCGACACAGATCAATGCCGAAAGCTCGGCAGGCGGCTTCATTCTTCCCAATGACTTCGTCGATGTCATCATGACCCGCCGCAAGCCGGACAATGGCGATAAATCGCTGACGCCATTCACCACAGAAACCGTGTTGCAGAATGTGCGTGTTCTGGCCATCGATCAGGCCATTCAGGAAGACGAGCAGGGCCGCAAGGTCATGGTCGGCCAGACCGCGACGCTCGAAGTCACGCCGGAACAGGCCGAAATCATCACCGTCGCCCAGCAGATGGCAGACCGCCTGACGCTGGCACTTCGCTCGACACAGGATGTCGAGGACAAGGATATCAAGCAGGCCGACTATCTGGTTTCCTCGCCGACCCGCAGCGGAACGGTCAAGGTCATCAAGTCCGGCAGCGTTACAGAAATAGGACCGCGCTCATGAGAAAGACAAAACGCGTGCGCCCATATTCCGCAAAAGTCGCAATTTTTACCAGCGCGCTTGCCGCCTTCTCACTGCCGCTCACCGATATGTCCGCCATGGCGGCGGCCGGCATCGTCAAGGTGGGCAGCCAGCAGCGTTCGCAGACGATCAAGCTTGGCCTCAACAAGTCGGTCGTGCTCGATCTTCCGCAGGATGCTTATGACGTTCTCGTCTCCAACCCCACAATCGCCGATGCGGTGACGCGTACGTCGCGACGCATCTATCTTTTCGGCAAGCAGGTCGGACAGACCAATATTTTCGTTTTCGGTCCCAATGGCGAACAGGTCGCATCGATCGATGTCGAAATCGAGCGCGATGTGAGCGGGATTTCATCCCAGCTGAAGCGCCTCATTCCCGGTTCCGATATTCGCGTCGAACTGATCAACGACAATGTGGTGCTGACCGGAACGGTGCAGACCCCACAGGATTCGGCACAGGCCGCAAAGCTTGCAGGCCTTTTCGTTTCCGGTGGCGAAGCAACAACCGGTCAGTTCACCACGACTGCGTCCGCGCCAACGGATGGCGGCGGCGTTGCTATCAACAATCCCGACCGGAACCGCCGCGCGAGCGCCATCGTCAATATGCTGACTATCGTCGGCGAGGATCAGGTGACATTGAAGGTCACCGTCGCGGAAGTCAGCCGCTCCGTCATGAAGCAGCTTGGCGTCAATATGGCAGGCAGCGGTGTTTCGAACGGCATTTCCTATGGGGGAATTTCCGAGAGTATTGCCGGAGCCATTGGCAACAACCTTTCCGATACCGGATTCGGCCTCGCGACAAGCAATTTTTCCGCCTATCTGCGGGCAATGGAATCGGCAGGCGTGATGAAGACGCTCGCCGAGCCGACCCTGACCGCAATCTCCGGGGAAAAAGCGGCCTTCAATGTCGGCGGCGAATATAATGTCATCAACAGCGTCAAATATGACGATGACGGAAAGCGCACCAACGAACTGGCTAAGATCAACTATGGCATTGGTCTCGAATTCATGCCGACCGTGCTGGGGCCGGGACGCATCAGCCTGAAAATCAGAACCTCTGTCTCTGAGCCGACGACAGAAGGCGCAGGCACCACCAACAAGATGGATGGCGTTGGCGCAAGTGTTCTATCGCTGCGCAAGCGTGTCGCCGATACAACGGTCGAACTTCCGTCCGGCGGTTCCATGATGATCGGTGGGTTGATCCGCGATGAAGTGCGCCAGTCGGTTTCCGGCTTTCCAGGCCTTACCAAGATTCCGGTCCTCGGCGCGCTGTTCCGCAGCAAGGATTTCATCCGCAACGAATCCGAACTGGTGGTGATCGTCACACCTTATCTGGCACGCCCCGTTGCCCGCCAGCAGCTTGCGCGACCCGACGACAATCTCAATCCGGCCAGCGATGGCGCGGGATACATCCTTGGCAAGGTCAATCGGGTTTACGGCACGATGGAAACCAAACTGCCGCCCGGTCGCTACAACGGCGTCGTCGGTTATATCTACAAGTGAGCGGGGACAGATCATGACATATTCAGTCAGAGGCTTTTGCAGGATTTCCGCCCGACCAGCGCTTGTCGCCCTGTCGCTGGCTCTTCTCGCGGGTTGTGCGAACCGCCAGCATGTCACCGTTGGCGCCTTGCCGGACGATTATCGTACCAATCATCCGATCACGATTGCGGAACGGGAGCAGGTTACCGATATTCCGGTTGCACAAGCCGACCAGAAGCTGAGCCCGATGCAGCGTGGCATCGTTCAGGGCGCTATTGCCAATTACCGGCGTGGTGGCTCAGGCATGCTCTATGTGCTGGTGCCTTCTGGCACCTCCAATCAGGCGGCAGCCTATCGGTTAAGCACTGAGGTGTCGGCTATGCTCCGGCGCGGTGGCATCAAGGCAAACAACATCGCCATCGAAAACTATCCCGTTGAAAACCCGGAAGCGGCAGCGCCCATCAGGATCAGCTATTATGCGATGACGGCGGGCACGACGCCGTGCGGTCGCTGGCCGGACGATCTCGCCAGCACGCCTGAAAACAAGCATTACGCCAATTTTGGCTGTGCCTCGCAGAACAATCTTGCCGCTCAGATCGCCAATCCGGCCGATCTTCTGGGACCACGCGTCATGTCGCCAATCGATTCGGACCGCACGACCGAACGTCTCAACGGCGATCAGGGCTACGTGAAAATGTCGCCGGCACAGACGGACAACTGGCAAGAACCCCGCAGCAAGCAAGCCGAGTATTAAGAGGGCGCCATGAGCAACTTCGCTTTCGAACCAGCGGAAGAAGAACAAGGCCCCGAGACGGGCCGCGCGCCGATCATGCTCGAAAATGTGCGCCCCATTCCACGCATTTCGATCCAGGCCTTCTGCGTGAACGAAAGCGTCGCCATTCCAATCGAGCGCGCCGGCGGCGACCGGCGCATGGCCAAAACCCATCTGAAAGTCATGATGGGTGGCATTGCAGCGGCTACCGAGTTTTATCAGACCGCCTCCACGCCGAATCTGATCATTGTCGAATCGGCGTCCGAACCCAATGTGCTGCTAGAAGAACTGCAGCAATTGTCAGAGGTATGCGATTCCGGTTCAAAAGTTATGGTGATTGGTCATTCCAACGAGGTCTGGCTTTATCGCGAATTGCTGCGGCGCGGCGTTTCAGAATATATCGTGGCACCTGTCTCGCTCGCAGACATTCTGGCCATCGTTTCCTCGATTTTTCTCGATCCCGGTGCAGAACCGCTGGGTCGTTCCATCGCCTTTATCGGTGCGAAAGGTGGCGTTGGTGCTTCGACAATCGCCCACAATGTCGCCTGGTCGATCTCCGACCTGTTTCGGCACGATGTCGTGCTGGCAGACATGGACCTGCCCTTTGGCACAGCAAACATCAATTTCGATCAGGACCCGACGCTCGGCATCGCCGATGCCGTTTTCTCGCCGGAGCGGATCGATGAGGTCTATCTCGACCGGTTGCTGGTTCAATATGACGATCACCTTTCAATCCTCGCTGCACCTTCGAGCCTGGAGCGGACATTCGATTTCGGCGAAGACGCCTTTGCCGAAATGATCGATGTTGCCCAACGCAATTCTCCGCTGATTGTGCTGGATGTGGCACATGGCTGGAGCGGATGGACGCGGACCACATTGATGCGCGCCGATGAGGTCGTGATCGTTGCAACACCCGATCTCGCCAATCTGCGCAACACAAAGAACCTTCTCGACACACTGGCGCAACTGCGACCGAACGATGTGAAACCGCATCTCGTCCTCAACCAGATGGGCATTCCCAAACGGCCGGAAATTGCGCTTGCAGATTTTGCCGAGCCGCTCGGCATCGACCCTGTCGCGACTATAGACTTCGATCCGCAGCTTTTCGGCAATGCAGCCAACAACGGCCGGATGATCGCAGAAACCAATCCGGAAAGTCCGATTGCCGAAGCCATCAGCCATATTGCGCATGTCGTGACTGGCAGGGCCGATGTGCAGCCGCGCAAGAAGAGCAGCATTTCGAGCCTTCTCGGCAAATTTGCACGCAAGACCAAGTAACGGCAGGAAATCATGTTCGGCAGAAGAGGCAACGATACGGGAAACAAGCCGGAAAGCGGAACGCGACCGGCTATGCCGAAACCTGCCAGTTCCGCTGCGATGCCTGCTCCGACCCAGCCTGTCGTGCAACCGTCCCGCATGCAGGCAGCCGTACCAAGTACTCCGGCGAAATCCCATACCCAGACGGGTACGCAAGGGCGCGAGAAGACCGAAAGCTATTACGACACCAAATCGCAGGTCTTCTCGGCACTCATCGACACGATCGACCTGTCGCAGCTTTCCCGCATGGCGCCGGATGCCGCGCGTGAGGAAATCCGCGACATCGTCAACGACATCATCGCCATCAAGAACTTCGTCATGTCGATTGCCGAGCAGGAGGAACTGCTCGATGATATCTGCAACGATGTTCTGGGCTACGGCCCGCTTGAGCCGCTTCTTTCTCGCGACGACATCGCCGATATCATGGTCAACGGTTCGCGCCGCACCTATATCGAAGTGGACGGTCTGCTGCAGGAAACCGGCATTCGTTTCCGCGATAACCAGCAGCTTCTGAACATCTGCCAGCGTATCGTGAGCCAGGTCGGACGCCGGGTCGACGAATCGAGCCCGATCTGCGATGCGCGCCTGCCCGACGGCTCGCGCGTCAACGTCATCGCGCCACCGCTGTCGCTCGACGGCCCCACCCTGACCATCCGCAAGTTCCGCAAGGACAAGCTGACACTCGACCAGCTGGTGCGATTCGGCGCCATATCGAATGCCGGGGCGGAACTGCTGCAGATCATCAGCCGGGTGCGCTGCAATGTCATTATTTCCGGCGGCACCGGTTCGGGCAAAACCACGCTTCTGAACTGTCTGACACGCTATATCGACACGCATGAACGCATCATCACCTGCGAGGATTCGGCTGAACTGCAATTGCAGCAGCCGCACGTAGTGCGTCTGGAAACCCGCCCGCCCAATCTGGAAGGCGAAGGCGAAGTCACCATGCGCGATCTGGTTAAGAACTGTCTGCGTATGCGTCCCGAACGCATTATTGTCGGTGAAGTGCGCGGATCCGAAGTGTTCGATCTTTTGCAGGCCATGAACACCGGCCACGACGGTTCGATGGGCACGATCCATGCCAACAGTCCGCGTGAATGCCTCAACCGTATGGAAGCCATGATCGCCATGGGCGGCTATGTGCTGCCACAAAAGACCGTGCGCGAGATCATCGTCGGTTCTGTCGATATCATCATTCAGGCCGCACGTCTGCGCGACGGCACACGCCGCATTACCCACATCACCGAAGTGGTGGGGCTGGAAGGCGACGTCATCACCACTCAGGATCTCGTTCTCTACGATATCAAGGGAGAAGATGCCTCTGGCCGTATTCTTGGCAACCATAGTTCGACCGGCATCGGGCGACCTGCCTTCTGGGAACGCGCCCGCTATTATAATGAGGATAACCGCCTTGCTTCTGTGCTCGACAGCATGGAAAGGGCAAACACATGACAGGATCCGGTGCCAGCATTGTGATGTTCATCGTGCTCGCCGTTGTCGCCTGCGCGGCTCTGTTCTATGCGCTCTTTTATGAAAAGCTCGGCAAGAAGGACCACGCAGCACGGCGCTTTGAAACCGTGCGCAACAGCGGTTCAGAACGGGCGATAACGCGTAGCGAACGCGACAGAAACGCCGACATCCAAAAGCGCCGCAAGCAGTTGCAGGATAATATCAAGGATCTGGAAGCGCGGCAGAAGCAGCGCGAGAAGAACCAGAAATATCCGCCCCTGCGCATTCTTCTGGCGCAGGCGGGGCTGAGCCTCACTTTGCAGAAATTCTACATCTATTCCGGCGTGGCGGCGTTTCTCGCAACATTCATCGCACTGATTTTCGGCGCGCCGCTGCTTTTCCTGCCAGGTATCGCAATTGCCGGTTTTTTCGGTTTGCCGCGCTGGTTCGTGCTGCAGAAGCGCAAACGTCGGCTGAAGAAATTCCTTGAAGAATTTCCCAACGCGCTTGATGTCATTGTGCGCGCAACCCGGGCAGGACTGCCGCTTAATGACGGTCTGAGACTTATTGCGAGTGAGGCAGTTGAACCGGTCAAGAGCGAGTTCAAGAAGGTGGTCGAGGCACAGCAGATCGGCCTTTCAATCCCTGAAGCGGTCGGCAAGATGCCCGATTCCATGCCCTGCCCGGAAACCAACTTCTTCGCCATCGTCATCCAGATACAGGCACAGGCAGGCGGCAATCTCTCGGAAGCGCTCAATAATCTTTCAAAGGTTCTGCGCGACCGGAAGAAGATGAAGGCCAAAGTCGATGCGCTTTCCATGGAAGCCAAGGCTTCGGCTGCGATCATCGGCGCGCTGCCTTTCATCGTTATGGTTCTCGTCTATCTGACGAGCCCGCAATATATGACGCTGCTTTTCACGTCGTCCACCGGCCATATGCTCCTGGGCATTGCAGCCGTTTTGATGCTGACCGGCATCTTCATCATGAAGAATATGATCAATTTCGATATGTGAGGCACCGGACATGTTTTCTCTCCTCACACAAAAATTGACCGACCCGCAGTTTCTCATCGGCGCTTTGATCACGGTTGCGGTTTTTGCAACTGTAGTAACGATCCTCATGCCGGTTCTGAGCGGCAGCGCACTCAAATCACGCATGAAATCGGTCGCCACCGAGCGCGAAGCCATTCGCTCACGGGAGCGTGCCCGTCTTGCAGCAGAAAGCGACCGCCGCAACAGCCTGCGGCATCAGCAGAAACAGGGCATCCGCGAATTCGTCGAAAGGCTTGATCTCAAGCGCGCGCTTGCCGACGAAAAGACGATCGCTTCGCTCAGACAAGCAGGCTTCCGGGGACAAAACCCTCTCAACATCTTTCTGTTTCTGCGCTTTGTGCTGCCTTTCGGCGCCATGTTGATTGCCGCCATCTACATTTTCATGCTCGGTGTGCTTGCCGATCAAACCTTCTTCGTTCGTTTGCTCGTCTGCATTTTCGCGGGCTATGCCGGTTTCTATGCGCCGAACCTCTACGTCTCCAACAGGGCAACCAAGCGCAAGCAATCCATCCGTCGCGCATGGCCGGACGCGCTCGACCTGATGCTCATCTGCGTCGAATCGGGCATGTCCACGGAAGCTGCCTTTCGCCGGGTGGCCGATGAAATCGGTATTCAATCCGTCGAGCTTGCCGAAGAACTGATGCTGACCAATGCCGAGCTTTCCTTCCTGCCGGAGCGCCGTCAGGCCTATGAAAACCTCGCCAATCGCACGGGGCTGGATCCGGTGAAGTCCGTAACGCAGGCACTGATTCAAGCCGAGCGTTACGGCACCCCGGTGGCGCAGGCGCTTCGCACGCTTTCTCAGGAAAGCCGCGATTTACGTCTGCTGGACGCTGAAAAGAAGGCTGCGGCCCTGCCGCCAAAGCTGACCGTGCCGATGATCGTTTTCTTCCTGCCGGTACTCTTTATCGTCATCCTCGGCCCGGCCTTCATCCAGATTTCGGCGCAGGGCGGATTGTTTGGCGGCAACTGACAACCGTTCATTCAGACATGACGAAAACTAAGAGAGGCCTCAGCCCTTCGGCTTGTCCTTGAGCATGTTCCAGGAGTTCTGCTGGGCCAGCATGGAACGGAGATAATCCGTATTGGCCTTGGCCTGTTGCGGAGAAATCTCGCGCGCGGCAATCGCTTCCGCCTCCTGAAAGCGGCCTTGCAAACCGACTGACAGCGCGAGGTTCTGACGCACGCGGCTGTCGGCGCCCGGAGCGGCAGCGGCCTGCTTGAAATAGGTTTCGGCAGTTCGTGCATCGCCTGCCAGAAGATAGGACATCCCCATATTGGAGATGATCGACGGTTCATTCGGCTGAAGCTGCAGCGCCTTCTGATAAGTCGCGCGCGCTTCTTCCTTCCTGCCCATCTGGTCGAGAATGGCGCCTTCTGCGGAAACCAGTTTCCAGTCGGGATAGGCCGGGTTCTGTGCGCGACGAACGGCATCAAGTGCGCCTTCAAACTGGCCTGCACCCGCAAGCGCCTTGCCATAAGCCGAAAGAACAGCCTGATCTTTCGGATAGACAATGGCAAGCGCCCGCATGACGGCAAGCGCCTGATCGTTGCGGCCAAGGCGCGCCAGCACATTGGCGTAGTTGAGCGCCGTCTGACGGTCCTTCGGATTGCGCTCGTATTGCGCCCCGAGCCGCCCGGCCATCGCAGCAAGCTGCGCGTCGTTCATGTGATCGAAAGTGGCGACCGTCGCCGCACGGCGGACCGAACCGGTCGTGGTTCGGTCGACGGATGTGCAGCCGGAAAGAACCAATGCTGAAAGAATGCAGGCGAAACCAAGACGTGTTGCGATAACGTCTTTTCGAACGATATTCAGCATCCCGCCTCTCCTGCTAAAGCGTGTCGCGCATCCAACATGCTTTAGTCTCTGGTTTTCACCCTCAAGCCCAATTCCTGCTAGATCAATAATCTGTTAACCCTAACGATTGGTTAATATAGCGATTGCGGTTTCTGTTTCCGCGCGGCAATAATCACGCTATCTGTTTGTTTTAGCGCGCATCTTATCCGAAAACCGTTTCACACTTTTCGGGAGGCGCGGTATCTGTTTGTTTTATGAACTTCCGACAAAATCCCAGCGCTTTTGCCGGACATCGCTTACTGGTCAGAAAGAGCATCATGTCTGTCGAACTTCTTTCCCAAAAATCCGAACAAAGCCGTCCGATCTGGTTTACGCCGAAAGGCGGACTGGAAACCGCCGGTCTTCCCGCCGATGCAATTGCATGGGCCGGGGCCAACGGGTTTGACGGCGAAGCCGGACGTGTGCTCGTCCTCCCCGGCGCAGGCGGATCGGTGTCGGGTGCGCTTTTCGGAACAGGCAGCGAGGAAAAGGGCAGCCAGTCGCAGCTTCTGGCCGGAAAGCTGGCGCGCAACCTTCCGGAAGGAGACTGGCATATCGAAGGCGCGGTCGATGAGGCGGCCCTTGCCGTTCTCGGTTTCCTGATGGGCGCTTATAGTTTCACGCGTTATCGCAGGGCCAATGGCAAGGCGATCCGCCTCGCTCTGCCCGATGGCGTGGACGAAGCGGAAATCCGCCGCATCGCCGCTGCGGTTATGCTGGTGCGCGATCTCATCAACACGCCGACCAACGATATGGGACCAGATGCTCTCGAAAATGCGGCCCGTGAACTGGCGTCCAAGTACAAAGCCGATATTGCCGTTACTGAAGGCGATGCGCTTCTGGAGAAGAATTTTCCGATGATCCATGCGGTCGGTCGTGCTGGCGCTATTGCGCCACGCCTGATCGATCTTAGCTGGGGCAAGGCAAGCGACCCGAAAATCACGCTGGTTGGCAAGGGCGTCTGTTTCGATACCGGCGGCCTCGACATCAAACCGGCAAGCGGCATGTTGCTGATGAAGAAGGACATGGGCGGAGCCGCCAATGTGCTGGGCCTCGCCTCCATGATCATGGACGCGCAACTGCCGGTGCGGCTGCGTGTATTGATCCCGGCGGTAGAGAATTCGATTGCCGGTAATGCCTTCCGTCCGGGTGACGTGTTGCAAAGCCGCAAGGGCTTAACCGTCGAAATCGGCAATACCGATGCCGAAGGCCGACTGGTTCTTGCCGACGCGCTTGCGCTTGCCGACGAGGAAGAACCTGCACTCCTGATCGACATGGCAACGCTGACGGGCGCGGCACGTGTCGCGCTCGGTCCCGACCTGCCGCCATTCTACACGCATGATGACGGACTTGCTGCTTCCATCGCGCAAAGCGCGGATTCCACAGCAGACCCGCTATGGCGCATGCCGCTCTGGAAGCCCTATGCGCAGAAACTGTCCTCACGGATCGCCGACATCAACAATGTCACCACCGACGGCTTTGCCGGATCGGTCACGGCTGCGCTCTTCCTCAGCAAATTTGTCGAAAAAGCTCAAGCATGGGCGCATTTCGACATTTTCGGTTGGGTGCCGGTCGAAAAACCCGCTTCCCCGGTCGGCGGCGAAGCGCAAGCCATTCGCGCTCTTTACCAACTTTTGAAGGAGCGTTACCCGGCGCGCTGAATCCACTTGCCTGCAACGCCGAAAACGGATTGAATAAAACGGTTCCGAAACAATCCCCATTTGGGTGGAACCGGATGCCGATTGAGCTGAAGCCGTTGCAGGCGCTGACATTGCTGAGAACCCTGTCGCTGGAACAGGTACGTGATGAGA
This sequence comes from Brucella sp. GW823-FHT04E01, assembly GCF_058796175.1. Lineage (NCBI taxonomy): Bacteria > Pseudomonadati > Pseudomonadota > Alphaproteobacteria > Hyphomicrobiales > Brucellaceae > Brucella > Brucella sp. GW823-FHT04E01. Next base: position 647,704 of record NZ_JBXAIK010000004.1, read on the forward strand.
TGCCCGATCTCACCACGCGACAGGCAGCCATTCTCCTGACCATCTATCTGGAGCCCCCGCCGCATACTGTGCGGGGACTTGCAGCAAAACTGAATGTCACCAAGCCGGTGATTACCCGCGCGCTCGACACGATGGGAGCGCTTGAACTCGTCTCCCGGCATCGTGATGAAAAAGACCGGCGAAATGTGCTAGTAAAGAGGACGGTCGCCGGTGCACTTTATGTTGAAAGACTGGGCGATCTGGTGATCGCCAAAGCCAGGGAGTTACCACTTTGACCATGCTCGACCGCCGCCTCAACGCTTATCGCCCCGACCTCGCCGACGAACGGCTGACCGGTCAGGTGGAAGCGGCGCGTTTTACCGCCGGAGCACCAATGCAGGTTTCCGCATCCGTTGTCGATCTGCGCGCTGAACCGCGTATGGATAGCGGTCCGCAGACACAGATGATTTTCGGCGATCCCGTTCGTGTCTTCGAGGAAATGGACGGCTGGTCGTGGGTCCAGGCAGAACGCGACGGCTATACGGGTTATGTCTCCTCTGCCGCGCTGGAGCAGACTGCTGGCGCCGAAACACATCTGGTCATTGTGCCGCGTACTTTCGTCTATCCCGGCTCTGATCTGCGTTTCCCGCACACCAAGGCACTGTCGCTCGGCTCTCGCGTGCGCATCGTCGGCGCAGCCGAAACGCGCGGTACGAAATATGCACTGCTGGAAAGCGGCGAGGCGCTGATCGCAAGCCACCTTGCGCCAGTCGGTGAACATGCAGCCGACTATGTGGCGGTCGCCGAAACCCTTCTTCATACGCCTTATCTGTGGGGCGGCACATCAGGCTTCGGCATCGACTGCTCCGGCCTTGTGCAATTGTGCATGTGGGTGACAGGCCGCAAGGTTCTGCGCGATTCCGACATGCAGCAGGATACGCTCGGCGAAATCATCGAACCCGATGCGACCTATTCGAATTTGAAGCGCGGCGATCTGGTTTTCTGGAAGGGCCATGTCGCCATCTGTGCCTCGCCTGACATGCTGATCCATGCGAGCGGTCATACGATGACCGTCACGCTGGAACCGCTGCAGGACGCCATCAAGCGCATTGCCTATCTCTACGATCTGCCGACGCTTATCCGCAGACCCTGAAAATGAGACCGGGGATCCATGAAGGGGAAGACCACATTGACGATAGCCGCTTTGCTGATCGGCTTTGTTTTGTCTTTTCCATCCACCGTTTCACCTGAGAGAATTGCACGCATGACCATTCCCGCGTCGCCTGCCGCCTTTGCAGAAGTCAACGGCATCGAAATGTATTACCGGATCGTCGGCGAAGGCTCGCCAATCCTGCTTATTCCCGGCGGCCTGTCCGACCAGCATGTATGGGATGCACAACTTCCGATCCTTGCGCGCGACCACACCGTAATCGTTGCCGACAGTCGCGGACAGGGACGCTCCACCCGCACCGATGATCCGATCACCTATGGACTGATGGCCGACGACTATGTGGCGCTGCTCGACTTTCTCCACATCGACAAGGTCGATCTAGTCGGCTGGAGCGATGGCGGCATTATCGGCCTCGACATCGCCATGCGCTATCCTGAACGGCTGACAAGCCTGTTTGCGCAGGCGGCAAACGTCACGCCTGACGGCAATACCGGTTATGCCGAGGCCCGCGCCGAAGGAAAACCGATACCGGAACTGCGCCACTATGAGAGCATCGACAAGGAAATCCACGCGCTGTGGGCGAACGAGCCGAACTTTACGGACGAGGACTTGTCCGGCATCAGCGTGCGCACGGCGATTGTGATCGGAGACCGCGACACGGCCATCACACGCGAACATACGGAGTTCATCGCCAGTCAGATACCGGGTGCTGAATTGATCATTCTGCCTGATGCCGGGCACGGCGTCCCGGTCGAAAATCCGCGTCTCTATGCGCATACGGTGCTTCGTTTCATTGACGGCAAAAACGCCGAAGAAACGAAGACCGCGAGCCGGAAAAATTAAACCCGGTTCGGCAATACGCGATCGGGCGGGCGGTGCCCGTCGACAAAAGCCTTGATATTGATGATGACCTTGTCGCCCATATCGATGCGACCTTCCATGGTGGCCGATCCCATATGCGGCAGCAGGACGACCTTGCCCTTTTCGGCAAGCGCCAGCAGCCGCGGATTGACCGCCGGCTCGTTCTCGAAAACATCCAGCCCCGCCCCGGCAAGCTTGCCTTGTTCGATCAGCTCGATCAGGGCATTCTCGTCAATGATCTGGCCGCGTGCTGTGTTGACCATATAGGCAGTCGGTTGCATCAGCGCGATGCGGCGTGCGGACAGCAGATGGAATGTGGCAGGCGTCGAAGGGCAGTTGACCGAGATGATATCCATCCGGGCCAGCATCTGGTCGAGGCTATCCCAATAGGTCGCTTCCAGTTCTTCCTCGACTTCAGGGTTGACGCGCTTGCGGTTGTGATAGTGAATGGAAAGCCCGAAAGCCTTGGCGCGGCGGGCGACAGCCGTGCCGATGCGTCCCATGCCGACAATCCCGAGGCGCTTGCCCCAGATGCGCCGTCCGAGCATCCAGGTCGGAGACCAGCCTGGCCATTGTCCGTGGCGCTCGCCCAGCACATTGGCACCTTCCACCAAACGTCTAGGCACGGAAAGCAAAAGTGCCAGGGTCATATCCGCCGTGTCTTCGGTCAGGACATTCGGCGTATTGGTGACGGTGATTCCACGCTTTGCGGCGGCCGCGACGTCGATATTATCCACGCCATTACCGAAATTTGCGATGAGCTTGAGATTGGGACCCGCCTGTTCGATCGCAGCTGCATCGATGACATCTGTGATGCAAGGCACCAGAACGTCCGCTTCCTTCATCGCAGCGATGATTTCCGGCTGATTCATGCGGTGGTCGTCTATATTCAGACGCGCATCAAACAGTTCCCGCATTCGGGTTTCCACTGGGTCCGGCAATTTTCGCGTAAGAACGACCAGCGGTTTCTTCTTGTTCGACATCTCCACCCCATCGTTGAGCAAAGCCCCCGGAACAGCCCGTATTGTAACCAACTGGCGGGGCACGCTCCAAGAAATTTCCTGCACATTTCCAGCGGAAAACCGACTCCCACTTTTCCCGAAAATGCGTTAACCGAAGCTTCATGTTGAGACCTCCTTAACCAAGGCGGTGCAATATGGGATATTGCTTCGGCTGAACATCTCTATCAAGGCGAAGCGGCAAAGACAAAGAAAAACCGGAAACTTCAGGTGTCTCTTGGAAAATCCACATCGATTTTCTGAAAAGATACATTTAAAATCAAACAATTAGGTCGCTTTCGATCTGTTCCATACAGACGGATGTGCGATCTGAAAACAGGACGGCAACGTCGCCTCGCAGCCCCCTTAAACTGCTGAAGCTACTACCGTGCTGTCGTGACAGGACGGCGAGAGGTCGCAGTTTGTACAGAGTACTTTCGCAACGCTTTTGGATAGCCATGCTTGGCTTTCTGGCATTTTTTCTCATTCTGGCGCCGCTTGGCGCTTCACACAGGCATGCCGCACGGGCCGCAGAGCCCGCGGGCACGACTGTCGGCGCAAGCGGACTTCCCGTGCCACGTTTCGTCAGCCTTAAACCCGCACGCGTCAATCTGCGCATCGGTCCGGGGCGCGACTATGCGGTTTCATGGCTTTTCATGAAGGCGGGACTGCCCGTCGAGATCATCCAGGAATATGACAACTGGCGTCGTATCCGCGATGCGGACGGCACGGAAGGCTGGGTCTACCAGTCGCTGCTTTCCGGAAAGCGAACTGCCATCACAGCCCCCTGGCTCAAGAACAATCAGGGTTCGATGATCAATATGCGCCGCGATGCCGCCGACACATCGGGACTTGCTGCCGAAATCGAACCGGGTGTAGTCGGCACCGTGCGTGAGTGCACCGGTCAATGGTGTCGGGTGGACATGGGCGGCGTACGCGGCTGGATCAAGCAATCTGACCTGTGGGGTGTTTATCCGGGCGAAGTCTTCGACTGACTTCGGTCTCACGGAGTGGGATAAGAGAACCGGGCAAGCTTGACTTCGCCAGACACGAACCGATACTGCGATCAGAGCGTCGATCTCATTCAATCAGATCGAAGTGCGCTCTGAATTGAGTTTCAAAGGAGTTTTATGCGCAGACGTTCATCGCGACCGTTTTAACGGATTTGAACCCGCCCGTACGGCGGAACTCTTGTGCATACTCAAAACTCTGGAAGACCATGAAAAATCATGACGTGATAATCCGCGCCTATCAGGCGTCGGACAAGCCATCCCTGTCGTCCATCTGGTATCGCGCCTCCCTGGAGGCCCATTCCTTTCTCGGAGGAGATCGGCTTCAAGACCAGCGCAAACTCATCGAAGACGTCTATCTCGAGAAGGCAGAAACATGGGTTGCCACGATCAATGACAGGCCGATTGGCTTTATCGGCCTGCTCGATAGTTTTATCGGCGGGCTGTTTGTCGATCCTGACGTTCAAGGCTGCGGAACAGGGCGAATTCTGATCCGCCATGCATTGGCATTGAAAGGCGAGCTATCGCTTGAAGTTTATGCCGACAATGAGCGGGCATGTCGTTTCTACAGCCGTCTCGGCTTCAAGATAACCAGTCAGCGATCGGAAGACGATGAAGGCCTTCCCTTTCGCAACATCCGGATGGAACTGAAAGGCTGATAAGCGAGCGGGGCGAAAAATCGCCCCGCCTCCACCTCGGAATATCACCAGGCAGGTGCCACCGATCCCTTGAACGTCGTGGCGATGAATTCCTTCACTTCATCGCTGTGGTAGGATGAGATCAGGGTTTTCACCCAGTCGGCATCCTTATCGGTGGTGCGAACGACGAGAATATTGACGTAAGGCGCTTTCTCGCCTTCCCGCACCAGCGGATCGGTTGCCGGGTTCAAGCCAGCTTCCATGGCATAGTTGGTGTTGATGACGGCCGCATCGACGTCTTCCATCGAACGCGGAAGCTGTGCCGCATCGAGTTCAACGAATTTGAGGTTCTTCGGGTTTTCAACGATATCGAGGGTACTGACCTTCAGCCCCTTGGCCGGGTCGATTTTGATGATGCCGTTTTCAGCAAGAACCAGCAAAGCGCGACCACCATTGGTCGGATCATTGGGGATCGCAATTGTCGCGCCGTCGGCCAACTCCGAAATATTCTTCAGCTTCTTTGAATACAGCCCCATCGGAAAGTTGACCGTCTCGGCAACGCTCACAATGTCGAAGCCGCGATCGGCAACCTGATTGTCGAGATAGGGCTTATGCTGGAAGGAGTTGGCTTCCAGTGCGCCATCCGCAAGCGCCATGTTCGGGATGACATAATCCGAGAATTCCTGAATATCGATTTCAAGACCGTTCTTCTCGGCGACTTCCTTCACCTTTTCCATGATCTGGGCGTGCGGCCCCGGCGTCACTCCGATCCGGATGGTCTTTGCAAAGGCGCTGCCAGCGGTGAACACGGCGAGAATGGTCGCGGCGACAAGTAGCTTACGCATGATATCTCCTTCGAATGTGCTCCGGCCAGGCTTGGGAGGCGATTCAGCCGGGGGTGCAGAACTTTATCCCTTTTCAGCCCCATACGGTCCAATAGGCAACAAAAAAGCGGCCATGGCCGCTTTCTTTTCATGTCCAACTAAAAGGAGCGCTCGTTACTGGCTCTTGCGGCGCAGGCGAACGATAATATCCACGTTCACGATTTCCATGCCATGCGGCGCATCCGGCATGTTGGCAACCGTAGGCTGGCCTCTTTCGCCGTGTGGAATATCGAACACGACATTTTCCCCTTCGAGGAAGAAATGCTGGTGATCCGAGATATTCGTATCGAAATAGGTCTTCGAGCCTTCAACCGCGATGATACGCAGCATACCGGCTTCCGTGAACTGGTGCAGCGTGTTGTAGACCGTCGCCAGAGACACCGGCACGTCGGCCATCACGGCCTCTTCGTGCAGGTCTTCTGCAGACAGATGGCGATCGCCCTGGGCGAAGATCAGGCTCGCAAGCGCAACGCGCTGCCGCGTCGGACGCAGGCCCGCGCGGCGGAGCTGCTCTTCCATCGAGACCGTCGAGTGGGTATGTGAAGACTGCATATTCACCGTTGGTTCCGTCACAAGCTTGTTGCAAAATCATCAATCGTCAAACGGGCTGTTGCCCATTGCATACTGACATTGATATATGCCGTTGCGAAATAAGTATCAATAGGCTTGGGAATTGGCCGGTTTTTCGGATAAACCCCCAAATAACTCAATGCATGATTTTACTGCCGGAAACAGTCTGTGGTAGGGATGTTCCGGTGAAACCTACAACCGGGCCGGATTGCCGGTCGATACAGAATGAACCTCAAGGGAGGCGTAATGGCAGAACAGAAATCAAGCTATGGGTATGAAGAACTCCTGGCCTGCGCACGCGGCGAGATGTTCGGCCCCGGCAATGCTCAGCTTCCCCTGCCTCCGATGCTGATGGTCCATCGCATCACCGATATTTCCGAAACCGGTGGTGAGTTCGACAAGGGCTATATCCGCGCCGAGTATGATGTGCGCCCCGATGACTGGTATTTCCCGTGTCATTTCATGGGCAATCCGATCATGCCGGGCTGCCTCGGTCTTGATGGCATGTGGCAGCTGACCGGTTTCTTCCTCGGCTGGCTCGGCGAGCCGGGTCGCGGCATGGCTCTCTCCACCGGTGAAGTGAAGTTCAAGGGCATGGTGCGTCCGCATACCAAGCTTCTCGAATATGGCATCGATTTCAAGCGCGTCATGCGTGGCCGCCTTGTGCTCGGCACGGCTGACGGCTGGCTGAAAGCCGATGGCGAAACCATCTACCGGGCGTCTGACCTGCGCGTCGGCCTGTCGAAGGACAGCGAGGGCCAGTAAGGCACCTCAATCACCATCATCCACGAGCGCGACTGCAAAAAAGTGAACAGTTTTCATGCGGCCGCGCTCAAAACATGCGAAGATCGCACCTATGTAACCGCGAACAGGCGGCAGTCCGCATGACGGACACGTCGCTCACGGATCAGGTGTAAAGGAGAACGCGATGCGGCGTGTGGTCGTAACGGGTATGGGGATCGTATCCTCGATTGGTAACAACACCGAAGAGGTCACGGCTTCGCTGCGTGAAGCAAAGTCCGGCATCTCCCGCGCTGAGGAATATGCCGAGCTTGGCTTCCGTTGTCAGGTGCACGGCGCTCCGAATATCGACGTCGAAGCACTGGTCGATCGTCGCGCGATGCGCTTCCATGGCCGTGGCACGGCCTGGAACCATATTGCGATGGATCAGGCCATTGCGGATGCGGGGCTTTCCGAAGAGGAGGTCTCCAACGACCGCACCGGCATCATCATGGGTTCCGGCGGTCCATCGACCCGCACCATCGTCGATTCTGCCGACATCACCCGCGAAAAAGGCCCAAAGCGCGTCGGCCCGTTTGCCGTGCCAAAAGCCATGAGCTCGACGGCTTCCGCGACGCTTGCGACCTTCTTCAAGATCAAGGGCATCAACTATTCGATTTCTTCGGCCTGCGCGACTTCCAACCATTGCATCGGCAATGCGTTCGAAATGATCCAGTATGGCAAGCAGGACCGCATGTTCGCAGGCGGCTGCGAAGACCTCGACTGGACGCTTTCGGTCCTGTTCGACGCCATGGGCGCCATGTCGAGCAAGTATAACGACACGCCATCCACTGCATCGCGTGCCTATGACAAGAATCGCGACGGCTTCGTCATTGCTGGCGGTGCTGGCGTGCTGGTGCTGGAAGACCTCGAAACCGCACTGGCCCGCGGCGCCAAGATTTACGGCGAAATCGTCGGCTATGGCGCGACGTCCGACGGTTACGACATGGTCGCCCCGTCCGGCGAAGGCGCGATCCGCTGCATGAAGATGGCCCTTTCGACCGTCGAGGGCAAAATCGACTATATCAATCCACACGCCACCTCGACGCCAGCTGGCGACGCCCCGGAAATCGATGCGATCCGTCAGGTCTTCGGCTCAGGCGACGCCTGCCCACCGATTGCTGCGACCAAGTCGCTGACCGGCCACTCGCTCGGTGCAACCGGTGTGCAGGAAGCGATCTACTCGCTTCTGATGATGCACAATAATTTCATTTGCGAAAGCGCACATATCGAAGAACTGGACCCTGCCTTCGCGGACATGCCTATCGTTCGCAAGCGCATTGACAACGCTCAGCTCAATACCGTGCTCTCCAACTCCTTCGGATTTGGCGGCACCAATGCGACGCTGGTTTTCCAGCGCTATCAGGGCTGAGGGAGAGGGAAAATATGGAAGGTTTGATGAAAGGCAAACGCGGCCTCATCATGGGGGTCGCGAATAATCACTCACTCGCTTGGGGAATTTCAAAGCAACTCGCAGCACAGGGCGCCGAACTAGCCTTCACCTATCAAGGTGATGCACTCGGCAAGCGCGTAAAGCCGCTGGCCGAACAGGTCGGCTCCGATTTCGTACTGCCTTGCGATGTTGAAGATATCGAGTCGGTCGATGCGGTCTTTGCCGAAGTCGAAAAGAAGTGGGGCAAGCTCGATTTCATCGTTCACGCCATCGGCTTCTCCGACAAGACCGAACTGAAGGGTCGCTACGCAGACGTCACCACGCGCGAAAATTTCAGCCGCACAATGGTGATTTCCGCCTACTCCTTCACGGAAATGGCACAGCGCGCTGAAAAACTCATGAAGGACGGCGGCTCGATCCTGACGCTGACCTATGGCGGTTCCACGCGCACCATCCCGAACTATAACGTCATGGGCGTTGCCAAGGCCGCGCTTGAAGCCATGGTGCGTTATCTTGCTGCCGATTACGGCCCGCAGGGCATCCGCGTCAACGCCATTTCGGCCGGTCCGGTGCGTACGCTTGCCGGTGCCGGTATTGGCGACGCCCGCGCAATCTTCAGCTATCAGCGCCGTAACTCGCCGCTGCGCCGTACCGTCGACATCGATGATGTCGGCAAATCGGCGGTCTATCTGCTGTCTGATCTCTCGAGCGGTGTCACCGGTGAAGTCCATTATGTGGATTCCGGCTACAACATCGTCTCCATGCCGACGCTTGAAGAGCTGAAAAGCTCTGACGCGGAGCGCGGTGAATAAGCCAAGCCATCTTATAAAAAGGCCGCCTTCTGGGCGGCCTTTTTATTTATTTCTTCGCATCGAAGATTTTGAAACCGTTCGCCTCTTCGAGAAGAGTCACATTCTTGAACAGTCCTTTGAGCGTCGTCTCATAAGGCAATTGCCGGTTTGCGACCATAAGCAGACGCCCGCCCGGCTTCAGGCGTGACGCGGCAGCGGCAATGAACGCCTGACCAAGCGAAACATCCGTCACCCGCCCCTCATGGAACGGTGGGTTCATAATCACGGTGTCGTAGATGCCTGCCATCTTTTCACTCGTCACATCGAACCAGTTGAAGCTGATCGGCACTGATGCACCAAGCCGCTCCAGATTGCCGCGCGCCGCTTCCAGCGCCTCATAATCGGCTTCATAGAGATCGATAGACTTGATGCGATCCGCAAACTTCAAGCATTGCGCCGCAAGATAGCCCCAACCGGCGCCAAGATCGGCGACGTTACCAAAAACAATCTTTTCCATATGCGGCACGAGCAGCGCCGAACCCTTATCGATAACACCGTGCGAGAACATGCCGGGTTCTGTGCGGAACACATCGTCAATATCGGTCGCAAGCGGCTTCAGAGCCGCGATGAATTCATCGGTGAGGTCGGCTGGTCGTCTGAACCAGAACGCCACGGCATGGTTCTTCGACATGCGGTCGCTGATCTCGGCGATATTGCTGGCCCATTTTCGAAAACTGTCAATGCCGAGCTTCTTGTCGCCTGACACGGCAATCCACCCACCGGGCTCAACACGCGCCAGGAGCTCCGCAAACCACGCCTCATTGCGCCCGCGATGTTTTCCGAGCAGCAGTAGCCCGCCGGAAAAACGCTTCTCCTCGCCCAATCTGGGAACTGTCTTGAAGCCCTCCTTTTCCAGCACCAGCCAATCGGGGCGCCAAGGCTGCAGGAAGGTCAGCGCCTGTTTCCATTCGTCCTCAAGACGCCGATCCGCAGAAAGACCACACGCAAGAAAGGATTGCCCCTCTTCGGGCATATCCAGAATGTCCTGATCGAAGGGGAGAAAGAGTGTCTGTTGTGCCGGTGTAATCATGACTCATCCATGGTCTTGAATTGATTCCCATGCAACAAAAAAGCGCGCCACAAGAGCGCGCTTTCGATTGATTTACAGTAGCAGAAACGCTTATTCAGCGTCGGCTTCTGCCTTCTTTTCAGCAACAACTTCCTTGCCGGTTTCCTGATCGACAACCTTCATCGACAGGCGAACCTTGCCACGTTCGTCAAAGCCCATGAGCTTGACCCAGACCTTCTGGCCTTCCTTGACCACGTCAGTGGTCTTGGCAACGCGGTCGGAAGCCAGCTGCGAAATGTGAACCAGACCATCGCGTGGACCAAAGAAGTTTACGAAAGCGCCAAAGTCAGCGGTCTTGACGACCGTACCTTCGTAGATTTCGCCAACTTCCGGTTCGGCAACAATCGAGTGGATCCACTTCTTGGCGGCTGCGATTTCCTTGCCGTTCGACGAAGCGATCTTCACCGTACCGTCGTCTTCGATGTTGATCTTGGCGCCGGTCTTTTCCACGATTTCGCGGATAACCTTGCCGCCCGAACCGATAACGTCACGGATCTTGTCGGTCGGAATGTTCATCACTTCGATGCGCGGAGCGAATTCGCCGAGTTCGTCACGCGACGTGGACAGAGCCTTCGCCATTTCGCCGAGAATGTGGACGCGACCGCCCTTGGCCTGCTCCAGAGCGACCTTCATGATCTCTTCGGTGATACCGTCGATCTTGATGTCCATCTGAAGTGCGGTGATGCCGTTGTCAGTACCGGCTACCTTGAAGTCCATGTCGCCGAGGTGATCTTCGTCGCCGAGGATGTCGGACAGGACAGCATAACGGTCGCCTTCCTTGATCAGGCCCATGGCGATACCGGCAACCGGACGTGCGAGCGGAACGCCTGCGTCCATCAGAGCCAGCGAGGTGCCGCAAACAGTCGCCATCGAGGACGAACCGTTGGATTCGGTGATCTCGGAAACCGAACGGATCGTGTAAGGGAACTGGTCGGCAGCAGGCAGCATCGGGTGGATGGCGCGCCATGCGAGCTTGCCATGACCAACTTCACGACGGCCTGGCGAACCCATACGACCGGTTTCACCGACCGAGTATGGCGGGAAGTTGTAATGCAGCATGAAGGATTCTTTGTAGGTGCCGGTCAGGGCATCGATCATCTGCTCGTCTTCGCCGGTGCCGAGCGTGGCAACAACGATGGCCTGCGTTTCGCCACGGGTGAACAGCGCCGAACCGTGGGTGCGCGGCAGAAGGCCAACTTCCGAAACGATTGCACGAACGGTCTTCAGATCGCGGCCGTCAATGCGGCTGCCGGTGTCCAGAATGTTCCAGCGAACAATCTTGGCCTGCAGATGCTTGAAAATGGTCGCGAACTGCTCAGGCGACATTTCCGGCTCTTCAACGCCTTCCGGGAAGAAGTGAGCCTTCGCCTTGGCTTTTGCAGCGTCAACAGCAACGTAACGGGCCTGCTTTTCGGTGATCTTGTAAGCGTCGCGCAGGTCGTTTTCGATAACGGCGAGCACCTTGGCTTCGAGATCCGACAGATCTTCCGGCTGGAAATCACGTGGTTCCTTGGCAGCAACTTCAGCGAGCTTGATGATCGCGTCGATTACCGGCTGGAAGCCCTTCTGGCCGAAAACAACGGCGCCGAGCATGACCTCTTCGGAAAGTTCCTGCGCTTCCGATTCGACCATCAGCACTGCGTCGGCAGTACCGGCAACAACCAGATCGAGCTTCGATTCCGGCATTTCGTCGATATTCGGGTTCAGGACGTATTCGCCGTTGATGTAGCCAACGCGCGCGCCGCCGATCGGACCCATGAAAGGAACGCCGGAAATGGTCAGTGCTGCGGAAGCTGCAACCATCGACAGAACGTCGGGGTTGTTTTCGAGGTCGTGCTGAACAACAGTTAGAACAACCTGCGTGTCATTCTTGTAGCCATCAACGAAGAGCGGGCGGATCGGACGGTCGATCAGACGCGAAACGAGGGTTTCGTTTTCGCTCGGACGGCCTTCACGCTTGAAGTAACCACCAGGGATCTTGCCAGCGGCATAGGTCTTTTCCTGATAGTTGACAGTGAGCGGGAAGAAATCCTGGCCCGGCTTCGGCTCCTTGGCAGAAACGACAGTCGCCAAGACAACGGTTTCGCCATAGGTTGCGAGAACTGCACCGTCAGCCTGACGTGCGATCTTGCCGGTTTCGAGCGTAAGCGGACGACCGCCCCATTCGATTTCTACTTTATGGGTATTGAACATATCTTGTCCTCATGTGGTGATGCCGCGCAAAAGCGCCTGAAGGCATCGCCTCGGTTGGCGGACGGGCCACGGGCAAGACAACGAGAAGTTCGTTATGTGTCAGAACATTCGCTCCCGAATATCCTCTGACACGAACTGCCTGCAATCCTGCCCCATGACTGGTCCAGGTCATGAGCCTTTTGGCTCTTCATCGGCATGACGGAATGCACCCGGTGCGTCGTTTCATGCCAGCGGGCATTCGCCCGATAGAGCGGATGCACTCACATATGTTCGCGCTTCCGCTCTATCTGTTTGGTTTTACGCATGTCTTTGTCCCAAAACCGGTTCCCACTTTTGGGAGACATGCTCAAGTGTCGCATTTTATCTGTAAGCGGCTATCCGCACGACAAAATGCCGAATAAATCAAATGGGCGACGTTTTGAGACGTCGCCCGATTTTACCGTTAGCGGCGCAGGCCGAGACGGCCGATCAGCGCCTGGTAACGTGCCTGGTCGATGCCCTTGACGTAGTCAAGAAGGCGACGACGCTGCGAAACCAGCTTCAGGAGGCCGCGACGCGAATGATTGTCATTCTTGTGGCCCTTGAAGTGTTCGGTGAGGTTGGCGATACGCTCGGAAAGAACGGCAACCTGTACTTCAGGAGAACCGGTGTCGCCTTCCTTGGTGGCGTATTCCTTGATAAGTGCTTGCTTGCGCTCAGCAGTAATCGACATCGTAACACCCTTTCTAGATGAGAGGAAAACCAGACGCCCGGGCCGGGATGTCGTCCAGCGCGGGCCATTTACACGATCTGACATGCTTTTACGCATGATCGATGAAGGGGCATATAGTGCAAAATTGGCGGGAACGCCAGTCTCAATTCAATTTGCCGCCTTATCGCGATCTTCTGACGAAACGTCAGCCCGTTGTGAAAACGCGCTTCGGTTTGAACTGTCCATGCTCGATGTAACCGATGGCGAGCAGTTTTCCGCGTGTCGTGACACAGGCTTCGTCTGCTTCCAGAGGCGCATCGCGTCCGCGCAGGATCACCGGATTGCCAAGACGCACGCGTTGCGCCTGATCGTCGGTAAGCGGCACCTGCGGCAGACAATCGAGAGCAGCTCCCGTATCGATGACCAATGCATCAATCGCCGAAAAGTCGCGACGCGGAGCGGGTTCGACGACATTGCCATCCTCATCCTTGGGCGGAAGCGGCGGCCAAGCCTGTTCAAGTTCTGCCAGTGTTACAGCGTCTTCTTCCGTGAACGGCGCAACTTCGATGCGGCGCAGCTCTGAAATGTGTCCGTAGCAACCGAGATCCCGGCCCATATCGCGTGCGAGAGAGCGCACATAGGTGCCCTTGGAGCATTCGACCTCGAACTCGGTGCGATCAGCATCCGGAATACCAACGATCTCCAGACGGTCAATCTCGACTTCACGGGAAGGTATCTCGACCGTCTCGCCTTCGCGGGCAAGATCGTAAGCGCGCTCGCCATCGATCTTGATGGCGGAAAACTGCGGTGGAACCTGCGAAATGACACCGGTGTAGTTCGGCAGCAATGCCTCGACATCGGCGCGCGACGGGCGATTATCCGAGGTCTTGGTGGCAACACCTTCCAGATCGTCCGTTGAGCGTTCCTCGCCCCAGCTTACCGTGAAACGGTAGATCTTGGTTCCATCCATGACATAAGGCACGGTTTTGGTGGCCTCACCCAGCGCTATGGGCAACATGCCGGAAGCAAGCGGATCAAGCGTACCGGCATGACCGGCTTTTTCGGCGTTGAACAGCCACTTGATCTTCGAGACCGCCTCGGTCGATCCCATCCCTTTCGGCTTATCGAAAATAACCCAGCCGGATATCGGACGACCTTTTTTCTTGCCCCGTCTTGCCATGCTTTATTCGTCTCCATTGCGGGAAGCCTTGTCTGCCTCCCGGTCTTCTTCATCGTCATGCCCAAGATCGCGGGCGACTTCCGGCGAGCGGAGCAGCGCATCGATCTTGGAAAAATTGTCAAAGCTCGTATCGGCCCGGAAGCGGAATTCCGGCATGTATTTCATCTGGCTGAGGCTTGGCGCCATGCGACCACGAATGAACTTTGCGTTTGCAGCCAGCGCCTTGATAACCGCTTGCGTGTCGGCGTTACCAAGCGGGGTGATGAAACAGGTCGCAATCTTGAGATCGGGCGACATCCGCACTTCCGAGACGGAAATCACGGTGTGGGCGATAAGATCGTCGCGAATTTCACCGCGTTGAAGCACCTGCGCCAATGCGTGGCGCACCTGCTCGCCCACGCGAAGCTGGCGCTGGGAAAGGCCGCCTGAGCCTTTTGGATCTGGAGAACGTGCCATGGCTATATCCTCGATAAACAGCCGCCAATCGGCATCCAGCCGCGAAGGACTGTCCGACAACATGACTACAAATTGGCAGGCGTAATAATACGCAACTTACCACAATCCAGCTGGGAGTCAGACCCTCTGGACCGGATAATGAAAAGCCGGGCCACCTCTCGGCAGCCCGGCGGGATAGTACTTAAAGTGTGCGCGAAACGTGTTCGACTCGGAAGGCTTCGATAACGTCGCCTGCGCGAATGTCGTCGTAGTTCTCGAACGCCATACCGCATTCCTGACCGGCCGGAACTTCCGACACTTCGTCCTTGAAACGCTTGAGCGTCTTGAGCTTACCTTCGTGAATAACCACGTTGTCGCGGATGAGGCGGACGCCTGCACCACGCTCGACCTTGCCTTCGGTGACACGGCAACCGGCAACCTTGCCGACCTTGGTGATGTTGAAGACTTCGAGAATCTCGGCATTGCCGAGGAAGGTTTCGCGGCGTTCCGGCGACAGGAGACCCGACATCGCTGCCTTAACGTCATCGATCAAATCATAGATGATGTTGTAGTAGCGGATTTCGATGCCCTGCTGATCAGCTGCGTCACGTGCCTGCTTGTTGGCGCGGACGTTGAAGCCGATGATCGCAGCGTTGGAGGCTTCGGCCAGCGACACGTCGCTTTCCGTGATACCACCGGCGCCCGAATGCACGATACGTGCACGCACTTCGTCGGTGCCGAGCTTGTCCAGCGCATTGGTGATGGCTTCGATAGAACCCTGCACGTCGCCCTTGATGACGAGTGGGAATTCCTTCGTGCCCGACACCTGGAGCTGGTTCATCATCTGCTCGAGCGAACCACGCGCACCGGACTGGCGAGCAACGGCCTTGTCGCGTGCCAGACGCTGACGGTACTCGGCAATTTCGCGCGCCTTGGCTTCGTTGGCAACCACGGCAAAGCGGTCACCGGCCTGCGGCGTGCCCTGAAGGCCGAGGACTTCCACCGGCATCGCAGGACCGGCTTCCTTCACATGCTCGCCACGGTCGTTGACCAGTGCGCGCACGCGGCCCCATTCGCTACCGGCGACGAGGATGTCACCCGGATGCAGCGTACCCGTCTGAACCAGAACGGTTGCAACCGAACCACGGCCACGATCGAGCTGGGCTTCGACGACAACGCCTTCAGCCGTACGCGACGGATCAGCCTTGAGATCAAGAATTTCAGCCTGCAACAGAATTGCTTCAAGCAGTTTGTCGAGGTTGAGCTTGTTCTTGGCCGACACTTCGACGTCGAGAACTTCACCGCCCATCGATTCCACAAAGACGTCATGCTGCAACAGAGCAGTACGAACCTTCTGCGGATCGGCAGCCGGCTTGTCGATCTTGTTGATCGCCACGATGATCGGAACACCTGCCGCCTTGGCATGGTTGATCGATTCAATCGTCTGAGGCATCACGCTGTCATCGGCAGCCACCACGAGGATGGCAATGTCGGTCGCCTGCGCACCACGGGCACGCATTGCAGTAAAGGCAGCGTGGCCCGGCGTATCGATGAAGGTGATCTTCTGGCCGTTCTGCTCGACCTGATAAGCACCGATATGCTGGGTGATGCCACCGGCTTCGCCCGAAACAACATTGGCGTGACGGATCGCATCAAGCAGCGAGGTCTTGCCGTGATCGACGTGACCCATAATGGTCACGACCGGAGGACGGGAAACCAGCGCAGCCTCGTTGTCGGCAACACCGAAGATGCCTTCTTCAACGTCCGATTCCGCAACGCGCTTGACGGTATGGCCGAATTCTTCAGCAATGAGCTGCGCCATATCGGCATCGATCACGTCGCCCGGCTTCATCATCTGGCCCTGCTTCATCAGGTACTTGATGATATCGACCGAACGTTCGGTCATGCGCTGCGCAAGTTCCTGAAGCGTAATGGTTTCAGGAATGGTCACTTCACGCGAAATCTTTTCGCGTGTTTCCTGCATCTGCGAACGCTTGAACTTTTCCTGACGACGACGCATCGCCGAAAGCGAACGCGAACGACCTTCATCCTCAAGATTGCTGGAGATGGTCAGCTTGCCACGACGGCGATCATCTTCGGTCTTGACCACTTTTGGCGCGCGAACTTCCGGCTTGGCCGGAGCACCGCGACGGGCAGCAGTCAGGCCACCGCCACGACGGTCGTCATCGTCAGATGCGACAGTCTTGCGAAGCTGGCTCTGCGGAAGCGGCTTGCCCGGGATTGGGGCAGCGTCGGCAAGGCTTGGCGCAGCCGGGCGCGGACCACCCTGCTGCGGACGGCCACCTTGCGGCGGACGATTGCCCTGAGGACGACCGGCCTGCTGCGGGCGATTGCCCTGCGGTGCCGGGCGCGCATCGTCGCGACGCTCGGTACGGGCTTCCGGCTGCGGCATACGCTTGGCAGCCTCTTCCTCGGCCTTGCGGCGGGCATCGGCCTCGGCCTTGAGGCGAGCTTCCTCTTCCGCCTGACGACGGGCAGATTCTTCACGCTCCTTGGCGCGGCGGGCATCTTCCTCGGCGCGACGCTTGGCTTCCTCGACAGCGCGTGCGCGTTCCTCAACTTCACGGACCTGCGCTTCTTCGAGCGCACGGCGACGTGCATCCATTTCGGAGCGCGACAGCGTGTTCAACACCATGCCGGAGCGGTCGGACGGGCGCGGACGCTGTGCCTGCTGGCCGCCGGGACGCTGCTGTGCCGGGCGCTGCTGTGCGACATGCGGCTTCGTTACCGGAGCAGCAGGGGCTGCTGGCTTCGGTGCCGGGGCGGCTGGTGCTGGCGCACGCACTACCGGCGCGGCTTGTGCAGGCTGCGCGGCTTGTGCCGGTGCAGGAGTAGATGCCGCAGGCGCGGGAGCAGCAGGTGCCGGAGCTGCTGGCTTCGGCGCCGCTGCCTCGACTTCCGGCTTCTCGTCAGGCCGCGAGAATTTGCGCTTTTTCGTTTCAACGACGACAGCCTTCGTGCGGCCGTGGCTGAAATTCTGGCGCACGGTGCTCTGCTCGACGCCCGGCCGCTTCATGGTCAGCGTCTTCTTCGTATTAACGCTCAGCGTCTTGTCGTCGTTCGTTTTATCGCTCATTACGTTTCCGTTTCCTTCGCGGCTCCGGCCGCTCTACTCGAGCTTTATCCAACGTGACCGGGTCATGTTGGATAAAACTCCAGTCATCCGCCTCAACGCGCAATCCGATCCGGGGTCTGCCAGGCCCCTCCAAAATTGCGCTCTAATCCGGGTCCGATGCGCTTTCACCGCGATAGCGATGCAACATAAGCGCCCGCTTTACGAACCCGGCCGCCGCCTTTCCTTCAAGTACGGCTGCATGTATCACATTTCCGCCCCCAAATGCCAAATCCATTTCTTCCCCCGTAAAAAGAGTGAAAGAAGGGATTTCCGGACCATCCAGATGCACCACGGCACGGCGAGCCTGATCGAGCTTGCGTACGCCGTCGGCGGCGGCTTCCTTTGCGTGCAACACCATGGCGGCTGTCCCGGTGCGGATCGCCTGATCCACCTTGGTCGAGCCAGATACCACAGCTCCGGCCTTGCGAGCCAACGCGAGGCTGCCAAGGGCAGATTTCGTCAGCAACTGGTCCACCAGCGCGCCAAGATCCGCCTGCGGCGTTACACCTTCCTTCAGCGCCCGCGCAAAAAGCTTGCGCTTGACTGCTTCATCCACCAGACGGCGCTCGGCCTTGACCCAGCACCCCCTGCCCGGCAGAGTTCTTTTCAAGTCCGGCACCACGGAACCGTCGGGACCGGCCACAAAACGGATCAGATCATCGGCAGAACCGCTTTCGCGCGTGACGATACAGGTTCTGTCATTCATATCCTGCTCCACGCGAACTCCAGTCTTGCCATATTGCGGTCTGCCCGCACGTCGGACGTAACGCGGGCGCTGTACCAGAGCATAAGCCCCACCACAACCCGGAACATGTCCGAAACCTGAACTGGCCAATCAATTCGAATGAATGACGACCATTTTTCAGGGATGAATTGCAAGAGCCGCATAGCTTACGCCTGAATTACACCAGACGTAAGAAGCCATGCGGCTCTTTTTATTCCGGCCGCTTCTTAGGAAGCAGCTTCCTCTTCACCGACTTCGGCTTCTTCTTCCTGAGCCGATACCAGTTCTTCTTCCGTGATCCATCCTGCCTTCAAACGCGCAGTCAGGACCATCTGTTCCGCATCGACGCGCGAAACATCGAAGGAAGAGAAGATACCGCTATGAGCGACGGTTTCACCGTCCTTGCGTTCACGCCAGCCGACCAGATCATCGACGGCATAGCCGGCAAAGTCTTCCATCGTCTTGACGCCGTCTTCACCGACAGCCACGAGCATTGCCGTGGTGATACCCGGCAGTTCGCGCAGTTCGTCTTCGACGCCCAGTTCCTTGCGGCGATCATCCTGTTCGCTCTCGATACGATCCAGATATTCGCGAGCACGTTCCTGGATTTCGCCAGCCGTATCCTCATCGAAACCATCGATGGAAGCGATTTCGCCCGGCTCGACATAGGCCAGTTCTTCAACAGATGCGAAACCTTCGGAGGCCAGAACCTGACCAACCATCTCGTCAACGTTGAGGGCATCCATGAAGAGCGTCGAACGCTCGGTGAATTCCTTCTGGCGACGTTCGGATTCTTCGTCTTCCGTCAGGATGTCAATGTCCCAGCCGGTGAGCTGGGAAGCAAGGCGCACGTTCTGACCGCGACGACCGATTGCAAGTGATAGTTGGTCATTCGGAACGACAACTTCAATACGTTCAGCATCTTCATCGAGAACAACCTTGGCAACTTCAGCTGGCTGAAGCGCGTTGACGATGAAGGAAGCAGCGTCCGGCGACCACGGAATGATGTCGATCTTTTCACCCTGCAGTTCGCCCACAACGGCCTGAACGCGGGAGCCACGCATACCGACGCAGGCGCCGACCGGATCGATGGACGCATCACGCGACACGACCGCAATCTTGGCGCGGGAACCCGGATCGCGGGCAACCGACTTGATTTCGATGATGCCGTCATAGATTTCCGGCACTTCCATGGTGAAGAGCTTCGCCATGAAGGACGGATGGGTACGCGACAGGAAAATCTGCGGGCCGCGCTGTTCGCGGCGCACGTCGTAGACATAGGCGCGGATGCGGTCACCATAACGGAAAGCTTCACGCGGGATCAGCTCATCGCGGCGCACGATGGCTTCGCCACGACCGAGATCGACAATCACATTGCCATATTCGACGCGCTTGACGGTGCCGTTGACGATCTCACCAACGCGATCCTTGTATTCGTCATACTGGCGGTCACGCTCGGCTTCGCGCACTTTCTGCACGATGACCTGCTTTGCCGACTGGGCAGCAATACGGCCGAAATCCATCGGCGGCAGCTGATCGGCGATGAAGTCGCCGACCTGTGCGTCCGGGTTGCGATCGCGCGCGGTGAAGAGCGAAATCTGCGTCGCGTAATCCTCGACATGCTCGACGACTTCGAGCAGACGCTGCAGCTTGATCTCGCCGGACTTCGCATTGATGTCCGCGCGGATGTTGCTTTCCTGGCCGTAACGCGAACGCGCCGCCTTCTGGATCGCATCGGCCATGGCCGCAAGAACGATCTCGCGGTCGATCGACTTCTCGCGTGCGACCGCATCGGCGATCTGCAGAAGCTCCAGCCTGTTAGCACTGACTGCCATTGGACTCTCCTTGGTGTCGCACCCGGCTCCTCTAGATGCCGGACGCCAGAAACTTATTCTTTATCTTCAGCTTCGCCCGATGCGGTTTCATCGGACTGCTCGCCCGCTTCTTCGCTACCGAGGTCGTCACCGGGAATGCGGCCTTCGCGCAGGGCCTTGTCCTTGCGGAGCGCATCGCGGATCAGGTCATCGGTCAGCACGAGGCGTGCATCAGAAATCAGATCGAATGGAATGCGCACGACAGGTTCGCTGCCGTAGGAAATCTGGTCGCTTTCGATCACGACCGATTCCGCATCCCCCAGGACGATGCGGCCGCGGAATTTCTTGCGGCCTTCGTGCACGACGGAGGTTTCCACCTTTGCGATGTGACCGGCCCAATCGGCAAAGTCCGACTTGCGAACCAGCGGGCGGTCGATACCGGGAGACGAAATCTCCAGATGGTATTTTCCACTGATGGGATCTTCCACGTCGAGAACCGGGGCAACCGTACGGCTGACCAGTTCGCAATCATCGACCGTCATCGTGCCATCGGGACGTTCGGCCATGATCTGCAAGGTCTGGCCATTGAGCCCCGAAAGGCGCACGCGTACCAACCGAAAGCCCAGCGTATTGATGACGGGCTCGATGATGGAAGCCACTTTCGCATCAATACCCGTCTCGCGAATGATGCGTTCATCCGCGCCTGCTGCGAGCGTTTCTGCTTCGTTTTCCTGAACCTGTTCCGTCAACCTAAAAACCTTTCAAAAGGCCGGAAAGCCCCTTCAAGTTAGCCGTAAGTAACAAAAAAGAGCGGGACCGGGTGGACCCACTCTTGTTCAAACGACCAAGAATTTGAGACTTATATACCAGCGGAAGCGGATTTTTTCAAGACCGCTTCTGCTGTTCGATTCATTCCGTTCACTGCTGGTAGCTTCAACGACGGGTGAAGGTCAGATAGGCTGCACGGCGTCCTTCGCGAAAAGCCTTTGCCTCATAGCGCGTGCCAGGCCAGCCTTCATAGGCGTCGTTCCAGTCGGACGGGCCTTCTGCCTGCCAGTCGAATGCAGGATGACGGCGACAATGCTGGAGCGTCCAGTTGACATAATGTTCAATGTCGGAAGCAAACCGGAATTTCGCGCCGGGTTTCAGGACACGGGCGAAGCGGTCGAGATTGGCATCGCTGACAAAACGGCGCTTCCAGTGGCGACGCTTGTGCCATGGGTCGGGATAGAAGAGATCGATACCCGACAAGGAGGCGTCGGGCAGCCAGTCCAGAACCGCCGTCGCATCCTCGTCGTAGAGACGCAGGTTCGATCGAGGTTCGCCATCCAATGCCGCCAGCATCTTGGCCATGCCGTTGATGAAAGGCTCGACGCCAATGAAACCCGTTTGCGGATAACGGCCTGTCTCATGGTGCAGGTGCTCACCGCCGCCAAAACCGATTTCCAGACGAACTGCATCGACCTTCGCTTCAAAGAGCGTGCGCAGATCCTGTGGCGCCGGGCTTTCGACGTTGACCTTGAGGCGCGGCAGAAGATCCTCGAACAGGTTCTTCTGGTGGCTTCGCAATGGCTTGCCGTGGCGACGGCCGAAGAAATTTCCGGCACCGCGCAGAGGATGAGATTCTTCGGTCATATTTTATCCGTCGGCATCATATCGGTGTTCTATTTATTCGTTTTGACGCGCATCTAGCCCGAAAACCGTTTCACACTTTTCGGGATGCGCTCCAATAACAGAAGAGCGCGATCCAAGACCGCGCTCCTCGAAAATCGTCGGGACACATAACGCCAAGCGGCTTGCGATGCAACTTTCCGCCAGGAAAGTTACGCTACCGCGGCTTTCAGAGCCTTGGTCAGGTCCGTCTTCTCCCAGGAGAAAGAACCGTCACGGCCCGGCTTGCGGCCGAAATGACCGTAAGACGAGGTCTTGGCATAGATCGGCTTGTTGAGGTCGAGATGCTTGCGGATACCGGTCGGCGACAGGTCCATGACCTCGCGAAGCGCTTCCTCAACCGCAGATTCGGCTACCTTGCCCGTGCCATGCAGATCGACATAGACCGAAAGCGGCTGTGCCACACCGATGGCATAGGAAAGCTGGATCGTGCAGCGGTCGGCAAGACCGGCAGCAACGACGTTCTTGGCGAGATAGCGCGCGGCATAGGCGGCAGAGCGATCCACCTTGGTCGTGTCCTTGCCCGAAAATGCACCGCCGCCATGCGGAGCGGCGCCGCCATAGGTATCCACGATGATCTTGCGGCCAGTCAGACCAGCATCGCCGTCCGGTCCGCCGATGACGAACTTGCCGGTCGGATTGATGTACCAGTTGCAAGTGGCTGCGATCGGAAGCTCGCCGAGCGCATCACGGATATAGGGTTCGACAACCGAACGAACCTTTTTCGAATCCCAGCTTGCATCCAGATGCTGCGTGGACAGAACGATCTGCGTGACCTCAGCGGCCTTGCCATTCTCGTAGCGCACTGTGACCTGGCTCTTGGCGTCGGGGCCGAGTTTGCCTGCGTCGCCTTCGCCCTTGTGACGGGCTTCGGAGAGCTTTTCGAGAATCTTGTGCGAATAATAGATCGGGGCCGGCATGAGGTCGGGGGTTTCGCGGCAGGCATAACCGAACATGATGCCCTGATCGCCTGCACCTTCTTCGCCCTGACGATCGGCGGCGTTGTCCACGCCTTGCGCGATATCGGCGGACTGCGGATGCAGAAGCACGTCGATCTTCACCGTCTTCCAGTTGAAACCGTTCTGCTCGTAACCGATTTCCCGGATCGCCTTGCGGGCTGCCGAGCGGAAACGCGAAGGATTAATCAGCGGATGCCCTGCAGCATCATGGGCGACAGTGCCGTCCTTATTCTTCTTCAGGAACGTATCCGGCACGCGCACTTCGCCGGCAATGACCACCCGATTGGTGGTGGCAAGCGTTTCGCAGGCAACACGGACAGACCAGGGATCCACGCCGGTGCGGCGCGCTTCCTTATAGATCATGTCCACGATTTCATCGGAGATGCGGTCGCAAACCTTGTCCGGATGTCCTTCGGACACAGATTCGCTGGTGAAGAGATAAGAACTGCGCGACACGGGTAACCCCTCTTGAAAATCCAACGGAGAATATCTCCGCCATGGAAACACAGTAGCGCCCGGAACAGGCTTTCAGCGTTCCGGGCACGGTAATGTGTTAGCGAAGTTGGGATTAAACCGTCAATGCATATTCTTGTTGCGACAGCGCATCAGCGGGAAAATTCATTCCGGATGGCATTTTCTGCCTGTTCAGGCACTGTAAATCGCAAAAACCGGCGGGACATGTCCATGTCCCGCGCTTACTGCACTTTTCGAGATATGAAATCAGTCAGCGTCTGCAGCGAGCGACTTCACGAGATCGATGATCTTGCGGCGCACTTTCGGATCTGAAATTTTCGTGAAGGCGCGGGTCAGCTGAACACCTTCGTTGGAATTCAGGAAATCGACCACATAGGTTGCTTCATTGTCTTCCGCAAAACCGGCCTGGTTCGAAGAACCTGGTGCGTCTTCAAAAAAGAAGGAAACCGGGACATTGAGAATTGCCGAGATCGCCTGAAGGCGGCTTGCACCGACGCGGTTGGTGCCTTTCTCGTATTTCTGGATCTGCTGAAACGTAATTCCAAGGCTTTCGCCAAGTTTTTCCTGACTGAGGCCCAGCATGTTACGGCGAAGACGGATGCGGCTGCCGACATGCACGTCAATTGGGTTGGGCTTCTTTTTATTCTCAATCATACAACTGTCACTCCTCGCAGCTGCGAGCTTCCATTCATGCTCTGTTCATCTGAACAGCGATAACAATAAGTTTTGGGAGGTAGTCTGACGATTTTCCGCAAAAACCGTCGCCGCCGCGCCATAACATCGTAACAATATTAGTCTGTCAATGAAAACGCCTGCCGATTGGCAGTCGGAAAGCCATGCTCAACACGAGTAAGGTTAACAGCGCTACCAGAGATTGTCGTGAGCCATGTGGCGTGCCCCAAAATGGTGCACGAGATGACGGTAGGTAAGCGTCAACGACCCCGACAGCGTCATGTGCAAGTCCGTCGGTGATTCGACCATAAGCATCAACGACAGCTGAAAGACCATTGTTAGCTGCACGAATGAGGGGGAGCCCTTGCTCCACCGCGCGAACCTGTGCCTGGCGAAAATGCTGGTACGGACCCGGCGTATCGCCATACCATGCGTCGTTTGTCACATTGATGATGGCGCTGGCTTTTTGGCCCGTATATCCAAGCTCATCCGGAAAAATGGCTTCGTAACAGATCAGTGGCAGAAAGGTCTGGCCGTCTTTGACGTTCAGCGCCCGACGCGACGCACCGGCGGTAAATCCGCCCGGCATCTCCACCACTTCCTGAAGTCCAAGCCTGCGCAAAAAACTCTCATAGGGAAGATACTCGCCAAAGGGGACGAGGTGCACCTTGTCGGCGGCATCGACAATCACACCACGATCATCAATCGTATAAATTGAATTATAATAGCGCGGTTCACCGCCCCCTGATGCCTTCTCTTCACGAACGGCACCGGTGAGCAGCATCTGCCCGTCCTGTAGAACCTCGCCGATGCGGGACAGAGCCTCGGGCGTCGAGGTGAGAATATAGGGAACAGCCGTTTCCGGCCAAATGACCACATCGGGTTTCGGCTTGCCTTCCGCTGGCACTTCGCCCGTCAGCGACACCAGCTTGTCGAAGATAGACCGGCGCTCCGCATTATCCCACTTCATGGTCTGGGCGATAGACGGCTGTACGATGCGAACCGCGAGCGCTCCTTTTTCTTCACCGATTGCCGGCGCTTTTGAAAGCGTCCAGGCACCGAATCCGACATGCGCTGCCACCAGCAACAAGGCGAGAACAATGCCTGTCTTGGCAAACCGCCCACCAATCAGCAGAGCCGGTGCGGCAAAGACAAAGACGGCCAATGCGCTCATCCCGATCAGACCGAGCACGGCAACCGATTGCATCAGCAGCGGCGTCGGCATGATGGCATAGCCGATCGCATTCCACGGAAAACCGGTGAACAGGAAAAGACGCAGCCATTCCGCCAGCGCAAAGCCAAACGCTAGCGCGAAGATACGCCCCAAGCCGTCCGACCAGAAGATGCGCGCAACCATGGCTGCAAATGCATAGAATAGAGCCAGAAATGCAGGGAGGCCCAGAACAGCCAGCGGCAAGGCCCAGGCGAACTGGTCCGCATCAACCAGCAGCGCCGTTCCAATCCACCACAGTCCGGAAACGAAATAGCCAAACCCGAACCACCAGCCAACCATGGCCGCTGGCAACAGACGGCGAATCAGGCCGGCATTCGCTTTCGCAATGGCCCCGTCAATCAACCAGACCAAAATGGGGAAAGAAACGAAACCCGCCACAAAACCATCGAAGGGCGGCTGGGTCAGCGTGGCGAAGGCACCGCTCAGGAAAGCGGCCAACGCTCGACGCCAGCCGCTCGAAAGAATGATTTTCCCCGCCAGCCTTTCGATCATCAGGCCTCTTTGGGAGCGTCGGTTATGGTTTCAGCCTCTATAGGCTGGTCACCCGGCTTGGCGGACACGACAGCACGCTGCTGGCGACGGCGATCAGCCGCGGAAAGCGGCACAATACGCACTTTCTTCACCCGGCGCGGATCGACTTCCAGCACATGGAATTCATAGCCCGGAATAGCCTGCACCACTTCACCGCGAACCGGAATACGCCCCAGGACCGAAAAGATGAGGCCGCCGACCGTGTCGACATCCTCGCCATGTTCGCCGACTTCGAAGGATGGGCCGATTTTCGCGGCGAGCTCTTCCAGATCGGCGCGCGCATCGACAACGAACACGCCATCGGCTTCTTCGGCGATCATGATTTCTTCGTCGTCATGCTCGTCTTCGATATCACCGACAACCATTTCGACAATGTCTTCCAGTGAAACCAGACCGTCGGTACCGCCATATTCATCAATGACCAGCGCCATCTGGATATGGGTCGCCTGCATGCGCGCCATCAATCCGCTTGCCATCATGGATGGCGGCACAAACAGAACCTTGCGCATGAGATTGAGTTCACCGATCGTCTTGGTGAGATCGATCCGGCTCATGTCGAATTTGGCGGCCTTGTCTTCGGCCGTCGCCTTGCTGCGCGCGCTGCTACGGCGCGTGGTCTTCTGGCGGGCCTGCTTGGTGATGTAATTGAGAACATCACGGATGTGGATCATACCGCGCGGATCGTCCAGCGTCTCGGCATAGACCGGCATACGCGAATGGCCGGATTTTTCGAAAAGCTCCAGCACTTCCCAGAGCGGTGTGGAAATTTCCACTGCCTCGACATCGGCGCGCGGGATCATCACGTCTTCGACGCGAATCTCGCGCAGGCGAAGGATGTTATGCAGCATCGCCTTTTCTTCAGGCGAGAATGCTGAATCCTGTTCGCTTGCCGTGCTGGAAAGGGCATCGGCCAGATCTTCGCGCAGGGAAGATGATTGGCGCGAGCGCATGAACGGGAAAATATTAGACAAGAGGGAACGCTTCTCGGCCACTACGGGCCGCTGCGTACTTTGCCCTTCGGCGTCTTGAGTCTCGCTGCGATTTTCGCCAGCGGACGGGGGGTGCGATGTTTGATCAGCCATGGTCAATCGTTGTTAAGGTCTTATTCGGATACAGCATAAGGGTCGGGGATGGCAAGAGCATGAAGGATTTCACGCTCGCGCCCCTCCATAACCTCCGCTTCCGCATCGGTTTCATGATCGTAACCCAAAAGGTGCAAAAAGCCATGCACGACGAGGTGAGCGAGATGGTTTTCGAGCGGTTTGCCCTCTTCACGGGCCTCACGCTCGACAGTTTCGCGCGCGATGATGATGTCGCCCAGCATCGGGCCCGGCTGCGCCCCGGCCTTGACCGGAAACGCCGGAAACGACAACACATTGGTCGGCTTGTCCTTGCCGCGCCATTCTGCATTCAGGGTCTGGATCAAGGCATCGTCGGCGAAGACAACACTCAGCTCGCTTGCCGCGCTTTTCAGGCCAAGATTGGCCCAGGCGGCCTCGACCGACTTTCTGACGAGCCCTTCAAGGGCGGTTTCATCCGGCCAGTTGCCAGCTTCAACCATGATATCGATATGGATCGCGTTATTTGACACGTTCTGCGGCGGCTCTCCGTGCTGGCTAGCCGCATCATCCTTTCAGTTACAGGAAAGCTGCCTGCCAAGAGCGGTTCCCACTTTTGGGGACACGTTCGAAAAGGCAGACAGCTTTTCTTAAATCGTGATTCCAATAGGCAATTGCAAGATCATTCCGAACGCGCGTGCTGTTTGCCGTCGCGGTCGTAAGCTCCGACGATTGCCGCCACCAGCGGATGACGAACAACGTCTTTCTCCGTAAAGCGCACCTTGATGACGCCTTCGACATCGTCCAGCACGCGAAGCGCTTCAACGAGACCTGATTTCTGGCCCGGCGGAAGATCGATCTGGCTCGGGTCGCCATTGACCATCATGCGCGACCCCTCGCCCAAGCGGGTCAGGAACATCTTCATCTGCATGGACGTCGTGTTCTGCGCCTCATCAAGGATGACCGCAGAATGCGCCAGAGTACGCCCGCGCATGAAGGCAAGCGGCGCGATTTCGATCACACCTGCCGTAATGGCACGCTCAACCTTTTCGGCAGGCATCATGTCGTAAAGCGCATCGTAAAGCGGGCGCAAATAGGGATCGACCTTTTCCTTCATATCGCCCGGCAGGAAGCCCAGTCGTTCGCCGGCCTCGACAGCCGGACGTGACAGGATGATGCGCTCCACCAGACCGCGTTCCAGCAGCATCGCCGCATGGGCGACGGCAAGATAGGTCTTGCCGGTACCTGCGGGGCCGACGCCGAACACCAGCTCCGACCGGTCGAGCGCACGCATATAGGCATCCTGCGTCGGCGTGCGGGCAAAGATGGTCTTTTTGCGCGTGGAAATCTGGGCAGCAGAGAGCTTGCCCTTGTTTTCCATGGTCGGCAGCGTCAGCTGGTCGTCCGCAGCGATTGCCATGCGCAAGGCGCCGTCGACATCCGACGTCGTCAGCTCATGGCCTTTCTGCAGCGATTCATAAAGATGATCGAGTGCACGCCGCGCCTGCTCGGTTGCGGTCGGCTCCCCCCGGATCGAAAGCTGGTTTCCCTTGGAGCGGACATCCACGCCAAGCTTCTGTTCGATACGGGCCAGATTTTCATCGAACTGACCGTAAAGCGCGATGGCAAGACGGTTATTGTCGAAAGTGAGCACGATGTGGGCCATATCCGAGGCCCCGGTCGTCGGGCTTTTTTGCGTTTGATTGGTTGGCTTGGCAGACTTCAGCTTTTCCGTAGCGCTCAACCGTATCTCCTTAAAGCACAATCCTGAAAAGTTGCGACTTTTCAGACCAGATTATGCGTGAACGCAAACCGTTCACGCATTGCAATCGAAGTCTCGACAGGATTACCGGCAAGCGACTCAATACGCCGAAATTTTCTGCCTCGACATCATCATGCCTTCAGGCCAGTTTTTGCGCAATAAGGCTATTGGTCCCTGTGGATGTGATTTTCACATGAATGATGTCGCCGACCCGGTCATTGCTGTCATCGATGATGACAGGCAGGAGCCATGGCGAACGGCCCACCATCTGGCCTGCGACACGACCCGGCTTTTCAAGCAGCACATCCATCTCGCGACCGATCATGGAATCCTGAAATGCATATTGCTGTTCGGACAGGAGAGCCTGAAGGCGCTGAAGACGCTCATCCTTGACCGCTTCCTCGACATGATCGTCGAGATCGGCACCCGGCGTGCCGGGGCGAGGCGAATATTTGAACGAATAGGCCTGCGCGTAGTTGACCGCGCGCACCAGCTGCATCGTGTCTTCGAAGTCCTGATCGGTTTCACCGGGGAAGCCGACGATAAAATCGCCCGACAGCGCCAGATCCGGCCTCACTTCGCGGATGCGTTCGATCAGACGCACATATTCATCCGCCTTGTGACGACGGTTCATCGCCTTGAGAATGCGGTCAGAACCGGATTGTACCGGCAGATGCAGATAGGGCATCAGCTGGCGCAGATCACGGTGGGCGGCAATCAGGCTGTCGTCCATGTCGCGCGGATGGCTGGTCGTATAACGAAGCCGGGCAATGCCCGGAATGCGCGCCAGGCGAAACAGGAGTTCGCCCAAGCCCCATTCGCGACCATCATCACCAGCGCCGTGCCAGGCATTGACGTTCTGGCCAAGCAGGGTGAGTTCACGCACGCCGCTGTCGGCAAGGCGCTCGGCCTCTGCCACGATCTGCTTCACGCTGCGCGAAACTTCCGAGCCGCGTGTATAGGGAACCACGCAGAAGGTACAGAACTTGTCGCAGCCTTCCTGCACAGTGAGGAAGGCAGAAACACCGCGCTTGCGGGTTTCCTCGCGCTTGGGAGACGGCAGGTGTTCGAATTTATCTTCGAGAGCGTATTCGGTCTCAACCACCTTTTCGCCGCTGCGGACCCGCGCAAGCGCATTGGGCAGGCGATGATAGGTCTGCGGACCGATGACGAGATCGACATTCGGCGCCCGGCGCAGGATTTCCTGCCCTTCGGCCTGCGCCACGCAGCCCGCAACACCGATGGTCAGTTCCTTGCCATTCGCTTCACGCGCATCCTTCATCTTGCGCAGACGGCCAAGCGCGGAATAGAGCTTTTCCGACGCTTTTTCGCGAATGTGGCACGTATTGAGCAGAACCAGATCGGCATCGTCCGGCGTATCGGTCGCAACATAGCCTTCCGCTGCAAGGCTGTCGGCCATGCGCTGGCTATCGTAGACGTTCATCTGGCAGCCATAGGTTTTCACGAAAACCTTGCGCACATTGGGGCGCTCTGCCGTGGGCTCGAGATCGGTAATATTGTCGCTCATGCGCGGCTATCTACAGCTTTTGTGACCATTTTGAAAGGTGACAATCTGAACACTTGGCTGAACACCCGATGGAGCAGTTGTCACTCTTCGGGAATCTCGCGCCCCAGCAACGCACTTTGCAAGAGCGAGCGCACACGGTTTTCCATTGTGCGAGCCAGCGCCTTGCGGTCTGTCTTGGCCGTTACGACGACCGGCTCGCCAAAACGCACTTCAACGTCGATAGCACCTTCACGCAAGATACCTTTCAGGTGCGGCATCAGCTCGACGTCGCCCGGCCATGATGCGATCGGGCGGAAATAACGGCCCATGGCCATGCCATGCACGCCCGTGTAGGCAATGGCAA
Source organism: Brucella sp. GW823-FHT04E01 (assembly GCF_058796175.1). NCBI lineage: Bacteria > Pseudomonadati > Pseudomonadota > Alphaproteobacteria > Hyphomicrobiales > Brucellaceae > Brucella > Brucella sp. GW823-FHT04E01. The sequence continues at coordinate 678,313 of NZ_JBXAIK010000004.1, forward strand.
CCGGCTGAACCACGACTTCGGGTACATTGGCTTCCTTGATCGCGGCATGCGCGGCACCAAAAAGCGCGGTCTTGAACGGCAGGACGCGATTACCATCCGAGGTCGTGCCTTCCGCAAACAGCACCATAGCGTCGTCGGTTACCAGACGCCTTGCGATTTCGGATGTCTGTTCACCCGTTTTGCCCCGCCGTTCCCGCTCCACGAAAACGGTGCGCTGCAAAACGGCGAACATACCGAAAACAGGCCACTTCCTGACTTCCGACTTGGCGATGAAGGAGACCTGACCGACCGTCGACAGAACAATAATATCGCTCCACGAAGTATGGTTGGCGACGAGTAACAAAGGTCGGCCCTCGTGCATCTGGCCGACGGTCTTGATGCGAAAACCGAACAGGCGTGCAGCAATACGATGGAAAAAGGTCGGCAGACGCCGCTTCCAGTTGTTCTTCAGCTTAAGCAACAGATACTGAACTGGAATAAGCGACAGGCTCAATGCGACCATTGCCGCGACGACGAGAAAGATGCGGATTGCTCCGATCATCGTGGCCCTGCCGGAGTACGGCTCAGGTCGCGGCGCAATATCAGCGCAGCCGAACGCCCATTGGCGGTTTCATAATAAGCGGGTCTGTCGCCAACCTTTTGGAAGCCGAGACGGCGATAAAGCGTCTGGGCGGCAACATTGGCCTCATCCACTTCCAGAAAAAGCGTTTCAGCGCGCTCCTGATAGAGATGGCGCAACACGGCATCCATCAGCGCGCGCCCGACGCCCTGGCGTTGCACATCACGCGCGACGGCGATCGTCAGGATTTCCGCCTCACCTGCCACCAGACGAGCCAGCACGAAACCACAGGCATCGTTCGGTTTGCCTTCCGCACGGGCAACAAAACCGAAAACCGTATCCTGTGCGATCAGCGATCTGAAATCGTCGGAACTCCAGCCGTGATGGAAAGCGACTGCATGAATACGCTGAATCGCATGACTGTCCTGTACGCCAAGCGGCTCCACCGAGATTTGTCTGCGACCGAAACGCCCAAACGGCAAGCCCATCATCGGCTATTCTCCGGTAGCCTTGCGCGGCAGCGCAAACCCGACCTGCGGCTTCGCATCAGGCCCACGCATGTAAAGCGGCTTCGGCGCATCGCCCGGCTGGCGCAAGCTTGCCAGACGCGCATAGATACCGATTTTCGCGGTTGGCTCTATCGGGCCCAACTCGAAACGGCCACCAAGCACGTCATTGATCGCAGCGGCTGCAGAACCCGCAAGAACAGTATTTTCCGCTTGAGAAACAGCAAGAGCCTCCGCTCCCTCTCGCGACAGAACCAGCGGCTTCGCGCCCGGCAACCCTTTTGCATCGAATGATTGCGCATAAATCTCGCCACGATGCGCGTCGAGGAGAACCAGAATTGGCTTTTCCGGGGACAGTATCTGTGTTTCCGCAGCCAACGCTTCGAACGCCGTTATGCCGATGGCAGGAACGTCGAGCGCCAATGCAAAGCCACGTGCTGCCGAGACACCGATACGAACGCCGGTAAACGATCCCGGTCCGATATTGACCGCTACCCGATCCATATCGCGGAGCGACAGTTTCGCCTCAGTCACAGCACGTTCGATATAGTCCATCAATACTTCCGCATGTCCCTTGCCGATGTTTTCGCTCACATCGGCAAGCACGACATCGCCGTCGGCATTGTAGACAGCAACGGAACACCACGAAGCGGCAGTATCAAGCGCAAGTATCTTCATGCGCAACCGGGTAAATCAGATTTTACCTCGCGACAAGCCAAGTCTTGTCCAAAGGCTGGATCAGTTTCGTTTTTTAGCCCTTCTCGCGGAACAAAACTTGGCGATATGCGTTTGAAAACCGGGTGCGGCAACGTTTTTGCTTTGTCCTGACGGCGACAAGGCCCATTCAGCAATCGAGCCTTACAATGATCTGGCGGGTTCATTTGCGTTTGGAACACCCACCCGTGACGATGAGCGACATCTCCCAGCCGCTCCAAGCCGGATCGAACAACAGGATATGAGGATAAAATGTCCAAGAAGTCGATGCATGCAACCCGCAACGATCTTCCTTCCAATACGAAGACGACAATGATCGCGCTGCTCAACGAAAATCTAGCCGCGACAATCGATCTTGCCCTCATCACCAAGCAGGCACACTGGAACCTCAAGGGACCGCAGTTCATCGCCGTTCATGAAATGCTCGATGGTTTCCGCGCCGATCTTGATGAACATGTCGACACGATTGCGGAGCGTGCCGTGCAGATCGGCGGAACGGCCTATGGCACTACGCAGGTCGTGGCCAAGGAAAGCAAGCTCAAGCCTTATCCGACCGACATCTATGCCGTTCACGATCATCTGCTTGCACTGATCGAGCGTTATGGCGACGTTGCCAATCTTCTGCGCAAGTCGATCAAGGATGCGGATGATGCAGGTGACGACGATACGGCGGATATTTTTACCGCCGCTTCCCGTGGTCTCGACAAGGCATTGTGGTTCCTTGAGGCCCACGTTCAGGAAAAGAACTGACCTCGCAGATGCAATGAAAAGGCCGGGAACTCCCGGCCTTTTCTATTCGCGATAATCAGTTGGCCCATTCGCCGCTGCGCATCACTGGCTCTCGGGTTCCATCCGCATTGATGCCATCAACGTCGATCTGGCCGGAACCAATCATCCAGTCGATATGGATGAGACTCGAATTGCCACCCTGCGCCTTGATCTGTTCCGGTGTCAGTTTTGCGCCGTCGATAAAGCACTTGGAATAGCACTGGCCAAGCGCGATGTGGCTTGCGGCATTTTCATCGAACAACGTGTTGTAGAACAAAAGCCCGCTCTGCGAGATCGGCGAGGAATGCGGCACCAGTGCCACCTCACCCAGATGACGGGCACCTTCATCCGTATCCAGCACCTTGTTGAGCACTTCTTCACCGCGGCTTGCCTTCGCCTCGACAATTCGTCCACCTTCAAAGCGAACCGCGATATCCTCGATCAATGTGCCCTGATGCGACAGAGGCTTGGTGCTCGTCACATAGCCCTCGACCCGTAGTGCATGAGGTGTGGTGAACACTTCTTCCGTCGGAATGTTCGGATTGCAGGTAATCCCATTCTTCGCCGTAGACGCGCCGCCGTGCCATTCATGACCGTCGGCAAGTCCGACCGTCAGATCGGTGTTCGGACCTTTGAAATGCAGGGCGCTATAAGCCTTGCCGTTCAGGAAGCGGGTGCGGGTGCGAAGCGCTGCATTGTGTGCCGCCCATGCGCCGACCGGATCATCGACATCGACGCGCGAAGCCGCGAAGATCGCATCGGCCAGCTTGCGGGTCGCGATGTCCGCCGGTTCGTTCGGAAACATAAGCTTCGCCCATGCCGGATTGGGATAGGAGACAATGTTCCAGTTGATGTCGAAACCGGCAATCTTTTCGAGAGCCGGCTGATAAGCTTTCGAGTTGGCCCGGTTGGCGCGTGAAACCTTGGCCGGGTCCTGGCTGGAGAGCAGCATCGGATTATCAGCTGCAATGGCCAAACGGGCAGCGCCATCCGAATAGGCCTTCGCCATTCCCTCATAGAGCCAGCTCGCCGCACGATCGAAACTTGCGTCGGATGCGTTCTCGTAACGCGCAAGCGCCATTTCGTCATCCGCGAAGAATGGTGTTACCAGTCCGGCTCCAGCCTTGTAAGCATGCTTGGCGATAAGGCGAACCAGCGGCAAGGCCACGACCGGCGCGGTAATGACGAGATCCTGCCCCTCGCGCAATTGCAGACCAACGCGAACGGCGACTTCCGCGAGACGTTCGAGTTTCACCGGATCGATGACTGGGTTCAGCTGTTCATGAGCCATGGGTGGAAGACCTTTTTGGATATGGAATCACCGACAGTTTATCAGACGGCATAATTTCACCACCTTTTTTCCTGCCTTTGCAGTATAGTAATTCTGCAGTCAGTTGCAGGAGAAAGCAGACAGTAATGAATAAGAAAATGCTTATTTTGCTGGGCGTTATCGGCCTTCTGGCGGGCTGCGTGACCATGACACCTGAACAACGTCGTGCGGCCGACGAACAGACCTGCCGCAGCTATGGCTTCAAGGCCAAAACTGACGCTTTCGCCAACTGTCTCATGCGACTGGACCTCGATCGCAGAGCTGACCGGCGTGCCTGGCAGGATCAGGTCGATTTCTACGACACTCCGATGGTGATCTATCGCCCGATCTATCGCTGAAACTTTCGCCGGAAAGCGACGACAATCAGCCAGAAAAATCAAAACGCCGGTCAGGTAGAACCAGACCGGCGTTGCAGATTATCTGATTGTAAAATCGCCTCTTATAGCGGTGCTTCTGGACGGTCCTGAGACAGAAGAAGCGCGCCAATGGCGTCAGCCTGCTTCTGGCTTGCCGGAGCATAGCCAAGCGATGTCGGCTGCGGGGCTGTCGTATCGAATTGCGGCTGGTAGGAGGCCACCTGCATATGCTGTTCCTGCTGAGGTGCAGCCACACCGCGATGGCGTGCCAGTCGTTCGCCACGGGCCTGCGGACCAGCGCCAGTACTCTGTTCCACACTTTGAGCCTTTGCCGCTTCCGCGAGTGCCACCTGAACGGTCGGTTCCGTTCCCGGAACTGGACCGGTCTGTGGCAAGGTCACATCATAAGACGGATCCTGTGGAACGGAAGGCGATTGTGGCGAATAGGCCATAGCCAGATTGTATGGCTCCTGCGGGACCGGATTTTGCAGCGAGCCGTCGCGATTGCGCTTCTCGTAGAAGGAATTTCCACCGGCTACGAGCACGTAATGCATATTGTTGTAAGGGAACTTCAGACCCGCCGTGTGGAAGAACATGGCATTCTTGAGCTTCGGATGACGCTCACCCTTCAGAACCGCGTCAGCAGCGGCCTGAACATCAGGCAGCGCCTTGGAATTCATCTGGCGGGTAAGCACACCGGGCGCAAACTGGTTCTTCTGACCGACGACACCGCAAATCGTATCCGGATAACGTCCCGACGCGAGACGGTTCATGACGACCGTACCAACAGCCAGAAGACCGTCGGAACTCGAACGATTGGATTCGAAGAACATCGCACGTTCAAGGCAATTCTTGTCCCGTGCGGTGTAGGTGTAGGTCTTCACGCCATTGACGGATTTGACGTGGCTTGCCGCCGTCTTTTCCGAATTGGCTTTTCCCGAGGTTCCGGTTGTCGTGCAACCGGTCACCACGAAAGGCGCAATCACCAGCCCGATAAGAGCGGGCAATTTCCACTTCGCGGCGCGCGTCAATGGCTCAGTCTCATGTTAGGACCCTTAACTGATCCAGTCATCCATTCAGGCGAACACATCTGGAACGATGCGCGCGAACGTCTGACTGCGGTGCAAGTCAAAGAGGACGAAGATCAAAATCACACGTCCTACAGTCGCTCAATCGAATTCAAGGTTTTGGAATTTTTAGGCCAAAAAAAGGCGACGGGTCAAATCCCAACAATGCTGGAGACCGCTGAAAAGTCCTAAAACAATTCCGAATCGAGATTGCGAATGTGCCTACAAGCCCTTTAAATATATTAACAATTCCTTAACAAGAATTAGCGATTCAGGTAAGATATTGATTTAACGAGATTCAAAGTCTCGCAATACACGCCATATCGCTGCCTTAATTCGCCTTTGCTTGTACATTTTTTGCATACACATTCGTGGTGTTTCAAATCTTCTGCAGAATTTCTGCTTCCAGGCCGGTTCCATTGCTCTTTGTCAACTTTGACAACAGATTTGTAACATCGCGTGAGATTATGCTTTTGAGACCCGTTTCGGGTTGTTGCAATGCGAATCGGGCGAGCACGATCCGCACCTTGCAAAGCTGGGTCTTGGACAAAAACGACCCGCCACGGATACCGTGGCGGGTCGGACAAGTTCAATTCCTGACGCCGAGATGACCGCAGCGGTCACCCGAAAGAATAACCCGCACCCCGAACGGTGCGGATCGGATCGAGCGCACGACCGACATTGATCGCCTTGCGCAGCCGTCCGACATGGACGTCCACCGTGCGGTCGTCGACATAGATATCCGGTCCCCAAACGCCATCCAGAAGCTGGCTACGCGAGAAGACACGACCGGGCGACATCATGAAATATTCGAGCAGGCGGAATTCCGTTGGTCCGAGACGAACTTCCTTTTCCTTGCGATAGACACGATGCTGTTGGCGGTCGAGAACCAGATCGCCCACTTTCAGCACGTGCGAAAGAATGCTCGGATTCGACCGGCGCAACATCGCCTTGACGCGCGCAAGCAGTTCCGGCGTCGAAAATGGCTTCACGACATAGTCGTCCGCACCGACGCTCAGGCCGCGAACACGTTCGCTTTCCTCGCCACGTGCCGTCAGCATGATGATGGGCAGGCGTTCGGTTTCCGGCCATTGGCGCAAGCGACGGCAAAGCTCGATGCCCGATACGCCCGGCAACATCCAGTCCAGAATGAGCAGATCCGGTACGTTCTCGCGCAAGGCGATCTCGGCTTCGTCGCCGCGCAGCATTGTATCGACCTGGTAGCCCTCTGCCTCAAGATTATAGCGAAGAAGAACGCTCAGCGCCTCTTCGTCTTCTACCACAGCGATTTTGGGTGCCTGTGACATCCAGTATTTCCCTATCCAAATTCGGCGGGCGGTGGATACAATCCCCCCAATCGACCGCGTGCCGCCGCGCTATTCACTCATTTTCAACCGCCGGACCGTGGTCCGGTCGGCTGTAGTTCAGGGTTTACGCGCCTCATCCACGACAATACCGTGGCTCAGGTCTTCCTTCGGTCGTTCGGCCGGCATTTGCAGGCCGGTCACGATGTAGTAGACGGTCTCCGCAATATTGGTCGCGTGATCGCCGATACGCTCGATATTCTTTGCGCAGAACAGAAGATGCGTGCAGGCGGAAATATTGCGCGGATCTTCCATCATGTAGGTCAGCAGCTCGCGGAACAGTGACGTGTACATGGCATCAATCTCGTCGTCGCGGTCGCGAACGACATTGATCTGCTGCACCGAGCGCGACGCATAGGCGTCGAGAACATCCTTGAGCTGGGTCAGCGCCAGCTCGGCGAGTGTTTCGAGCCCGCGATAAAGCTTTACCGGCTGGCGTGATTCCGAAACGGCGGCAACGCGTTTGGCGATATTCTTGCCCAGATCGCCCACGCGTTCCAGATCGGCAGAGATGCGGATCGAGCCGATGATCTCGCGCAGGTCCACAGCCATGGGCTGACGCTTGGCGATAATCATCACAGCCTTGTCGTCAATCTCGCGCTCGCTGGCATCGAGAATGAGATCGTCGGAGATGACGCGCTGTGCGAGCGCATTGTCCGCATTGACGATAGCGGCGACCGACTGCTCGACCATACGTTCCGCATGTCCGCCCATTTCGGCGATCTTATGGGAGAGAAACTTCAATTCCTCGTCGTAGGAGCGAACGGTATGCTGAGACGGCATAGTAGACCTCGTAATATAAATTGCGGGGAAGCCGCACTGTCTATCTGTTGAAGCGCAGTTCCGGATCAGCCGAAGCGTCCGGTAATGTAGTCCTGCGTGCGCTTTTCGGTCGGCGCGGTGAACATGGTTTCCGTGTCACCCACTTCGACCAGATTGCCGAGGTGGAACATGGCGGTGCGCTGCGAAACACGCGCGGCCTGCTGCATGGAGTGCGTGACGATCACAATCGTATAGTTCTGGCGCAGTTCGTCGATCAGCTCCTCCACCTTCGCGGTCGCAATCGGGTCGAGCGCCGAGCACGGTTCGTCCATGAGAATGACTTCCGGGCTCACCGCAATCGCGCGTGCGATGCAAAGACGTTGCTGCTGGCCGCCCGAAAGACCGGTGCCCGCATCGTGCAAACGATCCTTCACTTCCTCGAACAAGCTCGCCTTCTGCAAGCTCGTCACGACGATTTCTTCAAGATCGGCCTTGGTGCGGGCGAGACCGTGAATGCGTGGGCCGTAGGCGACATTTTCATAAATCGACTTCGGAAACGGATTCGGCTTCTGGAACACCATGCCGACACGGGCGCGCAGTTCGACGACATCGATCTTCGGATCGTAGATGTCTTCATTGTCGAGCGTGATCTTGCCACCGACCTTGCAGCCTTCGATCGTATCGTTCATGCGGTTAAGCGAACGCAGGAAGGTAGACTTGCCGCAACCCGAAGGGCCGATCAGCGCCGTGACCATCTTTTCCTGGATTTCCAGATCGACGTCGAACAGCGCCTGCTTCTCGCCATAAAATACGCAAACCTTGTCGCCGCGCATCTTTATGGAATTGGCGTTGGCGTTCATCTTTTCTCCTACGGCTTTCTCGAGAGATCGTTCAGTCATCAGGTTCATAGCTTTCGACTCCCGTTTACCAGCGGCGCTCGAAGCGGCGGCGCAGAATGATTGCTGCAATATTCATCACGGCAAGGAACAGAAGCAGGACGATGATAGCGCCTGACGTGCGTTCCACAAAGGCGCGTTCTGCTTCATTCGCCCACATGTAGATTTGTACAGGCAATGCCGTCGCTGGATCCATTGGCGTGGACGGCACGTCGGCGACGAAAGCCACCATGCCGATGAGAAGAAGCGGTGCGGTTTCACCAAGCGCATGGGCAAGGCCGATGATCGTTCCCGTCAGGATGCCGGGTGCGGCAAGCGGCAGGACGTGGTGGAACACCATCTGTGTTTTCGATGCACCAAGACCGAGGGCCGCAGCGCGGATCGACGGCGGCACCGCGCGAAGGGCGGCACGGGTCGCGATGATGATGGTGGGAAGCGTCATCAGCGTCAGCACCAGACCACCGACCAGTGACGCCGAACGCGGCAGGCCGAAGAAGTTGATGAAGACAGCAAGCCCGAGCAGACCGAACACGATGGACGGAACCGCTGCCAGATTGTTGATGTTCACCTCAATCATGTCGGTGAAACGGTTCTTCTTGGCGAACTCTTCCAGATAGATCGAAGCGGCGACGCCGATAGGCAGCGACAGACCGAGAACGATCAGCATCATGTAGAGCGAACCGACAAGCGCGACGCCGAGACCGGAGGTTTCCGGACGGCTGGAGGCACCGAAGGTGAAGAGACCTGTATTGAAGGCCTCCTTCATGACGCCTTCTTCCGAAAGCATCTTCATCCAGCCCACCTGACGGTCAGAAACCTTGCGGCTCGTCTCCGGCACGGAAAGGTCGATCTGCCCCTTGAAGGCGGAATCGATGTCGGCGCCGGCCAGAACAGGAACGGTCTGCGTCGTGCCGATGAGCGATGGAGTGTCCATCACCATCTTGCGCAGCTGAATGCGCACGCCGTCGGAATAGAAGCGGCCCAGATCACGCATTGCCGGACGGTCTGTCGCAGCAACACCCAGTTTTTCGGCCAATGCATTGCGCACCAGCAGCGGATAATTGGCCGTGATCAGCACATTCGGATCGGTCGCGCGCTTGTTGCCCGGGTCAATCACCTTTTCTTCAAGCTTGACCGGCAGATAAAGCGTCGTCTGCCAGAAGGCTGTATAGCCCTTGGAAAAGACCGAGAAGAGGAGCGCACACAGAAAGAACACGCCGATGGCGATCGCAGCAATACCGTAATAGCGGAAGCGACGTTCGGCAGCGTAGCGGCGTTTCAGTCCGATATCGCGGCGCGTTGGCTGTGCCGTGGCGCCACTGGCGTTGAAGGTCGTATCGGTCATTATTCGTACTGCTCCCGGTACTTGCGCACGATATGCAGCGCAAAGATGTTCATGATCAGCGTCAGGACGAAAAGCGTGATGCCGAGTGCAAAGGCCACCAGCGTTTGCGGCGAGTTGAACTCCAGATCGCCGGTGAGCTGGTTGACGATTTTCACCGTGATGGTGGTCATCGCCTCGAAAGGATTGATGTTGATGCGTGCCGCAACACCGGCGGCAAGAACCACGATCATGGTTTCGCCGATGGCGCGGGATGCGGTCATCAGAAGCGCGCCGACAATTCCGGGCAAAGCGGCAGGAAGGACAACACGTTTGACGGTTTCGGAGCGGGTTGCGCCAAGACCAAGCGAACCGTCGCGCAATGTCCGCGGCACGGCTGTGATGATGTCATCGGAGAGCGAGGACACGAAGGGGATCAGCATCACACCCATGACGAGACCAGCGGTCAGAACGCTCTGCGCCATGATGAAGCCCTGACCGCCTGCAATGGCAATCGAGAGATCGCGCAGGAAAGGTCCGACTGTCACAAGGGCGAAGAAACCGTAGACGATGCTGGGAATACCGGCCAGAAGCTCAAGGACCGGCTTGACGATCGTGCGCACTCGGGGCGACGCATATTCTGCCATGTAGATGGCCGAGAACAAGCCGACTGGAACAGCGAACAGCATGGCCACAAGGGCGATGTAAAGTGTACCAGCCAGAAGCGGAATGAGACCGAACTGGCCTGTCTCACCACCCGAGCCGGCGGCGGCAAAGCGCGGGTCCCATACAGTGCCGAAGAAGAACTCCCACGGCGAGACTGACTGGAAGAAACTGATCGTCTGGAACAGCATCGAGCAGATGATGCCGACGGTCGTCAGAATGGCGATACCGGATGCGGCGATCAGCCCCCAGAGAACGATCCGCTCGACATTGTTGCGTGCACGCATGCGGCGGCTGATCGTGGAAAGGCCGAAGATCAGGCCTGCGATGGCGATCACCAAGGAAACAGCCGAACCGATGGTGTGTGTCAGCGCCGTTGCCTTTTTCAGGTAAAGCGCGATCGGCACCATGTAATCCTGGCCTTCAGTCGCGAGCGCCACGCCCTTGGATGCAAGAACGGCGCGAGCATCCTGATAGTTTGCCGGGAAGCTTTCCAGTTCGGCAGGCGTCAGCCGGTCAAGCCCGTTGGCCAGACCACGCACCATGCCAAGCTGCAGGCTGCGATTGGTGAAGGAGCCGTCCTCGATAGCATCCGGCAGACGGGCGGTCGCGCTGTGATCGAGATAGACCGACGTTCCAACGGCCCATACAGCGAGAAACAGAATCGCAGGCAATGCAGAAACGAGGAAAACCCACCAGCCATGATAATGCGGGCGGGAATGCATTTTCTCGGTCGGCGAGGCTTTTGCGGAAGCAGACTGCGCCTTGTCCAGTGCAACGGCACGCTGGCGGCCTATGAAGAATCCGATCAGCCCGATTGCAACGATACTGACGAGAACCAGAAAGAAGGACATTCAATTTCCCCGGTTGCCCTGATGAATGCGGACGGTTTTAGGTGCAGCTTCCACCCATGCCGTTCCACGTGGATGCGCCTGTCATAGTGCAAAGGCGCGAAAGGAGAAGAACGCGGAGATTCATCATCCCCGCGTTCCACAGATTAAAACTTACTTCGCAGCCAGCGTCTTGCCTTCGGTGAAGGCGGCGCGCTGTGCTTCACGTTCTGCGTCCGGAGCCGGAACCAGACCATATTCGGCGAGCGGGCCATCAGGACCGATCATCTGGTCATTCAGGAAGAACTCAACATATTCCTTCAGACCCGGGATAACGCCAAGGTGAGCCTTCTTCACGTAGAAGAACAGCGGACGCGACACCGGATATTCGCCCGAAGCGACGGTTTCAGCCGAAGGGGTGATGTCGTTGACGGTCGCAACCTTCAGCTTGTCAGCGTTGTTTTCGAAGAAGTAGAGGCCGAATACACCAACGCCGGTCTTGTTGGAGTCGATGCGGGCGAGCGTTTCGGCATAATCGCCGTCGATGTCGACAGCTTTGCCGTCCTTGCGCACTGCGATACAGGCGGAAGCGGCAGCCTTGTCGTCAAGACCGGTCTTCTTGATTTCGTCCAGAGCGCCGGAGTGCTTGCAGCCGTCGGCAAGAACCTTTTCTTCAAACACTTCACGGGTGCCGTGCTTTTCGCCTGGGATATAGGCAGCAATGTCCCAGTCCGGAAGGTTCGGGTTGACCTGGTTCCACTTGGTGTTCGGATTGTCGACCAGCTTGCCGTCGACGACGAGCTTGGCTGCGAGAGCCTTGTAGACATCTTCCGGCTTCAGCTTCCAATCCGGACCCTTGGCGTCGGTCGCGAAGACGATGCCGTCATAGCCGAAGCGTACTTCCTGAACATCCTTGACGCCAGCGTCGATGCACGACTTCAGTTCCGAGTCCTTCATGGCGCGCGATGCATTGGCGATATCGATGGTGTTTTCACCGACGCCCTTGCAGAATTCTTTGATGCCTGCGCCCGAACCGCCCGATTCAACAACCGGTGTCTTGAAGTTCGGAAAGGTTTCGCCGAACGTTTCGGCGACGATTTTTGCATAAGGCAGAACGGTCGAGGAACCGGCAACCTGAATCTGATCGCGCGCCTGAGCGGCGGAAACCGACATAACAGCAGCGATGGCAATCGCTGCGGTCGAGGAAATCATCTTGTTCATGAGCTGCGGCTCCTGTTGTAAAAGACATATGACGATGTGGCGTCGTTAGCCCTCTACGCGCTCTATATTACATTCATATGACACTATTGTTACAGGTTTGTATCAGAGCCGCTTGCCAGTGATTTTGTGGGGTTCTGCCGGTCCCTGAACCGGCAAAGATTTCAGCGCTTGAGCGGTTCCGGTTAACACAGAATCGTGGAACCGACCTATCTCTTTGTTTGTATGCATTATCCGACGCAAAACCGCTTCGCACTTCTGCTGGAAATGCTCTTAGAAATGCGGCAAACGCGCACCGAGATCTTCAATCCCCGAAACATCGACGTTGGCGAAGGCAAAGCGCAGAAATGCTTCTTGCCCATCACCGAAGAACCGGCCTGGCAAGGTGAGGATGCCAAGTGACTTCGCAAGGCGCTCGGCAACCTCGACCGATGAGGCATCAGGATAAGGGTGACGGACGAAGGCGAAGTAGGCCCCAACCGCCTCCACATGCCAGCCCTCGATATTGGCCATGACCGACCGCAATGCAGAGGCACGCCTTGCAATCTCGCCGCGATTATCGTCACGCCAGCCGATCAAGGGCTCAATGGCGCGTGCGACTGCGATCTGTGGCGCGCGGCTTGCGCATATCTGCAGATTGTCCATGACTTTTGCAACGTTCTCGACCATCGCCTTGCCCGCGACAATCGCACCAAGCCGGTGCCCCGGAATGCAGAACGATTTTGAGAAGCTGTAAAGCTGGATCAGATGCGACGGCCAGTCCGCCTCGTCAAAAAGCCGATGCGGCGGTTCATTGGCATCGGCCATAAAATCGCGATAGGTCTCGTCCAGAATGAGCCATGTTCCATTGTCGCGGCAGAGAGCATAGATTTCCGATAACAGTCCCGCCGGATAAATCGCCCCAGTTGGGTTGTTCGGGGAAACAAGCGCCAGCGCCGCAATACCCGGACGAAGCACAGCTCGGACATCTTCCGCGCTTGGGATGAAACCATTCTGGGCATGGCAGGGCACCGAACCTGAAGCGATGCCGAGCATTTCCAGCGATGAACGATGGTTGAAATAGAACGGATCGGTGGTCAGCACCCTATCGCCACTTTGCGCCACACACATGATGGCAGCGATAAAGGCCTGATTGCAGCCGGACGTAATATGGACGTTGGAGGCGTCGATCTGCGCGCGATAGAGCTGTCCGACATGCGCAGCATAGGCTTCGCGCAGAACCTTTTCGCCCTCAATCGAACCGTAACCGGCATAGGCGACCGATCCGGCTGCCTCGCCGAGAAAGTGCAGCATGTCTGGATGCGGAGGATAGCCGGGAACAGCTTGCGACAAATCAATCAGAGCACCACGCGACCCGTCATAATCCCGCGCCCAGGCCTGTACCGCTGGAATGGGCGGCGCGGAAAGGCGATTAATCAGCGGATTGACGGCAGGCGAGGACATTGGCGGCTCCCATGGTGGTTTTGGCCACTCTTATCGCGATCGCTGGTGTGGTTGAAGCCATTATTCGCTCGGACGCGAAAGCACGTAAACAGCCGAGCCGAGCATGAAAACAGTTACCGATGTTGCCAGCAGCCAGCCGGGTTTCGCGCCCCACCAGAACAGGCCATACCCGACCGTCATGCCAAGACAGGCATAAAGCTTTGCACGTGGCGGAATGGCTCCACGCTCGCGCCATTTTATGACCAGAGGACCAAAACGCTGATCGGCAAGCAGGCGAGCCTCAAGCTTCGGCGATGATCGTGCAAAGAACCACGCGGCAAAAATGATGAAGATCGTTGTTGGCATGACCGGCAGGAAAGCACCGATGATGCCAAGTGCCAGCATAAGGAAGCCGAGGCAAAGATAGAGTATCCGCTTACCCGCCGAAATTGCTGGCGAAGCGGTCTCGATCCTGTCTTTTTCCGGGTGGTCCTGCATGGCGTTCCATCGTCTGATCTGGACGCTTATAACAGGATTCTGGCGCTTTCGTGCAGGTTCACAGCGGTCAAAGAAATGTCATCCCACTGCCTTTCAGCCCCTGTGGATAACTTTTTGAGACCGGTAAGGAATTGTAAAACACAGTCATAAATTGCAGCTTTGCCCCCGAAATGCCTTATTTCCTTAACTTTGCCACTCAGGATGAAAACTTGTTCTACAAATAAAAATTGCAACGCAATCGCACCGAACCTCCGTCCGGGTAAGCAGTTCTTCTTGCAATCAATGCGCGAAAACAAGGCGCAGCAAAGGCTGCCGCAGATTCCTAACGAATCGTAAACGGTATTACAGCAACCAAACAGAATCTTTCCTAATATTCCTTGGTTATGTTTATCTGATTAAATAAACAACGTGTAGTATAGGATGATTTTCCCGATGCGATATAGATTCAATTATCGCATAATGTTCTCATTCAAACCACGTCAGCGCCACATTTAGATTCCAGTTCGCGATTGTCTTTCTCAGCGACAACTGTGGGACACCCCGTTAACAACTAGTGGATCTGGCATGACTTTCAAGACCCGTATGGCTATGCTCGCCGTTGCGGCAACCGGTCTTCTCGCGACCACCGCAATCGAGGCTTCAGCACAGCAATGCGGCGGTGCCTCCTGGTACGCCCTCACTTCCCGTACGGCTTCGGGTGAACGTATGAACCCGGCCGGCCTGACCGCAGCACACCGCACCCTGCCGCTTGGCAGCAAGGTCAAGGTTACCAATCAGAGAAACGGCAAGTCACTCGTCGTGCGCATCAACGATCGCGGCCCGTTCATCAAGGGACGCGTCCTCGACCTGTCGAAGGGTGCCGCCGGCCGCCTTGGCTTCATCGGCGCGGGACACACCAAGGTCTGCTTTACGCCGCTTTGATTTCGGCGACATTTCGTCCGACTATTGGATATGGAGCATTTCCGATCTAAGTTCGATCGTTAGAAATGCTCCATCGAATTGTTTTCGGCATTTCCTTGCCCCAAAATCGGTTCCCACTTTTGGGTGAGATGCCTATTTCCGGTCCAACCGGTCGGTGAACCAGCGGGTCAGCTTGATCCAGACCTCGTCCTTTTCGGCGGCATCCTCGATCCCGTGTTCAAGATTGGGATTGTCGTTGACCTCGATCACCACCACGCCATCGTCCGTTTCCTTCAGATCGACGCCATAGAGCCCGTCGCCGATGCAGCGTGCCGCGCGTAGCCCGGTTTCCAGAACCAATGGCGGCGCATCGCCCAGCGCATAGGAACGAAACCCGCCTTCCAGAGGCTTGCCGCCCGTATCGTGCTTGACGATCTGCCAATGGTTCTTGGCCATCATGTACTGGCAGATGAAAAGCGGCTTTCCGTCGAGAACGCCAACACGCCAGTCGAACTTCGTCGGCATGTATTTCTGCGCCAGCAGGAGGTCACTGTCCTCCAGCCATAAAGTGGCGAGCGATTTCAGTTCGGCAAAATCCTTCACCTTCTTCACGCCGCGCGAAAATGACGAATCCGGTATCTTGATGACCATCGGAAAGCCGAGCATATCGGCGGCGCGCTCCAGATCCTCCTCACCCGCAATCATCACCGTCGGCGGAACCGCCACGTCGTTCGCCTGCATCAGTTCGTGCAGATAAACCTTGTTGGTGCAGCGGATCATGGAAATCGGATCATCGATGACTGGCATGTTTTCCTGCTGCGCCCGCCGGGCGAAACGGTAGGTGTGATTGGAGATCGATGTCGTCTCGCGGATGAACAGTGCGTCATAATTGGCAAGTCGCGGCAGATCGCGCTTGCCGATCGGTTCCACTTCCACCCCAAGCCGGGCTGCGATTCTTGCCCAATGCTTCAGCGTTGAAACGGTCGAGGGCGGCATAGCTTCCTTCGGATCGCACAGCGTTGCGAAGGAATAGCGCGCTGGCACCTTTGGGCGCGCGGCGCGCCACTCACGCTGGGTATAGCGATCAAGTGCGTCCTCGAAGCGTTCCTTCTGTGCCTTGGTAAACTTGGTGATATTCGCAAAGCCGATCTTCTGGATTCGCGCCCATTCACCGGGCTTGACCGTGACTTCCAGCGACGGCGCGCGAAACCAGTCGAAGAGCAGCCGTCCGAACCGTTCAAATTCGGGATTATCGGCAAGACCGAAATGTACGTGAATTGTTTCGGGCGCCCTTTCCGGATGCTTGCCGAGCGCCTTGTTCAGCATGTCTTCGAGTTCGGGAATAGCGTTTTCATAAAGTCGCCGTTCCGACAGATCGATCATCGTTTCCACAGAGGGGATGATGCGATGCCCCCGCGCTTCAGCCAGAAGCGAAGCGTAATAGCCACGGCTTTGATAGGCGTAGGAGCGCGACAGGTTGATGATGCGCGGGCGCAGCTGCCCGTTGAAGAGAGCGGGATGCGCGAGATAGTCACGCGTGGTCATGACCTTGTGCGGCGTCGCCCCATTGTCGATATCCGAGAGGCGCCCTACCAGAATGACGCAGATCGTCATCAATCCGTCCTTTTTTCCAGAATAACGGCCGCCCTGAGCCCATCACTGCCGAACCGTGCGATGCGGTCGAAAATGTGGAAGGGAACAGGGACATTTGCAGCATCGGCAATGGTTTCGCCGAGCTCTTCCTCCACCCAGGGGTCATGAATGAGAATATGCCGCCCATCTTCGCCATGGGCGAGCACCCAGTGCGGCACTTTCTTGCCGAACATATGATAACCGCTGATCAGCACGATCACTGCCGCCCCACGGCGCAAGGCAGCCAGAATGTCGTGCAGCGTGAAACCGCGATAGTCCACCGGAATTGCATAGGCTTCTGTACGCTGGCGGAAATCGGTCTGCGCCAGTTGCATCACCTTGCGCTTTTCCTCCGAACGCACCGATTGCAGGAAAAGCATGTCCTCGATGGAAACGATGATCGAAGCTTTCAGACCGCGCTCATGCGCAGCGACCGCAAGCCCAAACGGCTCACAACCGCCCGGCCCCGACATCATGTAAATCGTCGTCGCATCGCGCCAAAGGCGGACTTCCAGCACGGGGTCGAGCTGCGTCTCCCGATTGTGCCGGGCAAGCACCATCATCAGGCAGGCTGCACCGCAGGTAAAATCAGTCGTCTGCTCGTAATAGGGAAAGGCCGTGACGGGTGAAATGTCACCGCGAACCGTCTTTTCGAAACGCAGCGCATCCGAATGGTCAGCGTAGTAATCGAGATAGCGTCCAATGGGGCGGTAGCCGTGCCGCTTGTAAAGCGCGATGGCGCGTTCATTATCCTCGCGCACTTCCAGCCGCAGCAACGGACGGTCGTGGTCGTAAGCTGCCGTTTCCGCCGCCTGCAACAGAAGAGAGCCGACGCCCTTGACCTTGGCCTCCGGGTCGACGGCTATCGAGTAAAGTCGCGCAAGCGCGGTGCCATGACGGAAAAGAATCATCGCATAGCCGATGACCGTGCCGTCCATTGTTGCAACAATGGTTTCTGCGGTTGGTCGTGCGATGAGGGCACGAAATGAACGGCGAGAAATCCGGTCTGTCTCGAAACAGCGCTCCTCGATGCGCAGGAGCGCATCTATGTCGTCTGCCGTGGCCTTGCGCGTCGTTGCGCCTGTCATCTTTTGGCCTTTGCAAAGGGATCGTTACGATCCGGTCGACACCAACATTGGCTTATTCGAGGCAAAAGACAAGCGCCCGGACCGTGGCAAAATTATGAGTGATTTTTACCGCCTGATCGGTTCCGCTCAGCCGCTAAATTCAATCAATAATTGCAATTTTTGGCACCACCCGCGTTAACCATTAATTAAGAAGTCCGGCGACCCCAAGGTGAACTGAATTGACTCCAGAGTATTTCAGACATTAACGTTTCGTTAACAAATGAGTAACTGGCGAGAGCCAAAGGGCGTTGAGTATGTTTTGCGTTGTTCGCTCGACCACAAAGATTATGGCAGTCGCCGGTTTTGCAGTTTCGCTGCTGATGGCAAGCTTTGGTGCGGAAGCCGCCTCCGGCGACTTCATGCAGACCGGCAAGCTGACCTCGCAGCCGATTGGACATTATGAATTCTGCAAGCGCGAAGCCAAGGAATGCGGCATCACCAGCCGCGACACCCGCGCACTGCAGCTCGACCATTCAAACTGGCAGCGCATCGTCGAGATCAATCTTTCGGTCAATGAACGTATCAAGCCGATGACCGACATGGAAATCTATGGCGTCGAGGAATACTGGGCTTACCCGACGACTGTTGGCGACTGCGAAGATTACGTCCTGCTGAAGCAGCGTGAATTGCAGAAGGCCGGCATTCCGATCACCGATCTTCTGATCACTGTCGTTCGCAAGCCGGACGGTGAAGGTCATGCAGTCCTCACCGTTCGCACGGATCGCGGTGATTTCGTTCTCGACAATCTGACCGATGAAGTCATGCGCTGGAACGAGACCGATTATACTTATCTGAAGCGTCAAGCAGCCAACGATACCGGTCGCTGGGTCACCATCGAAGGCCCGGACAACCTCCTCGTCGGTTCGGTACGCTGACACAAAACCTTCCCCATATGTTTTTGAAAACGTCCCGGAATGTGCTATTCATTCCGGGTCTAAAAAGGAGAGGTCGGTGCGGTTAGCCCGATCCCCGTTGCAAAGCGGGTCCTGGCCTTCGCAATTGTTTTCATTTCGGCAAATGCGTCGAGTCCCTTGACCTTACACTCCGATGCAATGGTGTATTGGAGAACAAAAGGTCTTGGTCATGAAACAGCAAATCTCCGTCATTACAATTGGTATCGCCGACCTCGAGTGCTCACGTCGTTTTTACACGCAGGGTTTCGGCTGGGCACCTGTTTTCGAGAATGAAGAAATCATCTTCTATCAGATGAACGGTTTCGTTCTCGGAACCTTCCTGAAAGCTTCGCTCGAAACCGATATGAACCGCAAAGGC
Organism: Brucella sp. GW823-FHT04E01; assembly: GCF_058796175.1. NCBI lineage: Bacteria > Pseudomonadati > Pseudomonadota > Alphaproteobacteria > Hyphomicrobiales > Brucellaceae > Brucella > Brucella sp. GW823-FHT04E01. Next base: position 697,518 of record NZ_JBXAIK010000004.1, read on the forward strand.
CTCCAGCAGCTCGGCGCATTTTCTCTTGCACATAATGTGGAACTGGAAACGGATGTCGTGCCACTGATGGACCGGTTGGTTGGGGCTGGTGGCAAACTGGTGCGTTCGGCTGACGCGCCGAGCCAAGGTGGTTTTCGCGGCTATGTCGCCGATCCTGACGATCACGCCTGGGAAATTGCATGGAACCCGGCCTGGGCCATCGATGAGAATGGACTTGTAACGTTCGGAATATGAACTCAATGGGTTGGCAACAGGGCGCGAAATGCGCCCTGTTGTTTACAATGATACGGCTATTGGGGGGCGTATGAAGAAAATCTACTTTATCTCGCATCCGGAAGTCGTGATCGATCCCGCAAAGCCTGTTCCGTCGTGGAACCTGTCGGAGCGCGGAATTGAACGGATGCGCTCCTTTGCCAACCAGCCTGAACTGCAATCGATCACATCGATCTGGTCCAGCACGGAAGCAAAGGCAACTGAAGCTGCTGAAATTCTAGCGGATATTTTGAGAGTCCGTCTATTAACCGACAGCCGCTTTAACGAGATCGACCGAAGCACCACTGGCTTCCTGCCCGCCGAACAACACGAGACTGTAGCCGACCAGTTCTTTTCCGCACCCGAAGCGAGTATTCACGGCTGGGAGCGGGCCATCGATGTGCAACAACGCATCGTGGAAGGTTTTGAAGCGGTGAAATCATTTCCGGCCTCCGGAGACATCGCGATTGTCGGCCACGGTGGTGCCGGTACGCTACTGCTCTGCTTTCTGGCCGGACGTCCAATCAGCCGCCAGTATGATCAGCCCTTTCAGGGCCATTACTGGTGTTATTCATGCGAAGACAAATCCGTCCTTCATCACTGGAAGCCGATAGCGCCACGCTGAAATTTCCTCATCGTACTGTCTAAGCTACATAGCAGTTCCGCAGACTGACCATTTGCGTTATTCTCCGATTCTGGTTGCTTCCAAGCCTCCCCCCTCCGTCCGGGAAAGCATTTTTCATGCAGGAAGATGAAATCATCGAACCAACTGTTCGGGCACATGCACAAGGAGGGACTGCAATGACAGCTCGTCACAGGAGGTTTATCGATGCGGTTATCGTCACCTATCTATCACCTGAAGCGGCTTGCCAAGCGTTTGGCAAATGATGCTGATATTCCACTTCACGAAGCGCTTGATCGCGTTGCCGCGCAGGAGGGTTACAGAAGCTGGAGCCTGCTCGTTAACAACACATCCGCTCCCGTTTCTGCTCGCGAAATCTATGGCTATCTCAAGTCCGGCAGCATGGTGCTGATTGGCGCCAGACCGGGCCATGGGAAAACCCTGTTGAGTCTTGATATAATGATTGAGGCCATGCGAGATGGCAATTACGGCCTTTTCTTTTCGCTTGAATACACTGAGACGGATATCGCCGGACGCTTCAAGGCACTCGGCGTCGATCGCGATAACTTCCGGCATCTATTCCGTTTCGATTGCTCGGATGCCATCTGCGCGGATTATATGATCGCCAAACTCGACGCTGCTTCGGCTGGAACCGTCGTGATCGTCGATTATCTGCAGATTCTCGATCAGAAGCGGGAAAAGCCCGACCTGTCGACCCAGATTGCGGCGCTCAGGTCATTTGCTTCAAAGCGAAGGCTCACCATTCTGTGTATATCGCAAATCGACCGTTCCTTTGATCCAGCGGCAAAGCCGTGCCCAGGGATCGAGGATGTTCGGCTTCCCAACCCGCTTGATCTCACATTGTTCGATACATGCCTCTTTCTCAACAATGGCGAGATTCGCGTGCAATCGCGTGATCGGATGAAGACGCTTGAAAACATGACGTCGTAGAAGATGTTCAGGCTACGGAAACCAGCCTTTCCGCACCCATGCGATAGGATATGGCGCTGGCCAAATGAATGCGACCGACTTTGTCGCTCCCGTCCAGATCGGCCAGCGTCCGGGCGACCTTCAGAATGCGATGATAAGCGCGGGCAGAAAAACGCATCTGCTCGCTTGCGTCACGCAAAAGCTTGAGGCCTGCCGCATCCGGCTCAGCAACCTGTTCGATCAGTTTGGCCGAGCAATAGGCATTGGTCAGGGACGGTTCCAGACCGAGCGCTGAATAACGCTGGGTCTGAATCGCACGAGCGCGGGAGACGCGTTGCGCGACCGTCTCGCTCGTTTCCGACCGGGATGGCTTGATAAGATCGAAGGCAGAGACGGCAGGCATATCCACCCGCAAGTCTATACGGTCGAGAAGCGGGCCTGAAATACGCGCCTGATAATCGGCCTGACAACGGGGCCCCCGCGCGCAGACATGACCGGGTTCGCCCGCCATACCACAACGGCAGGGATTCATGGCGGCGATCAGTTGAAAGCGCGCTGGATAGCTGGTGCGATGATTGACGCGTGCAATGAGACATTCGCCGGTTTCGAGTGGCTGACGCAAGGAATCCAGCACCTGTGGCGAGAATTCCGGAAACTCGTCCAGAAACAGCACACCGTTATGCGCAAGCGATACCTCGCCCGGACGCGCACGCAGTCCACCGCCGACCATTGCCGCCATCGACGCCGAATGATGCGGCGCGCGGAACGGACGGCGATCTGACAGTTTTCCACCCGAAAGCTCACCCGCAATCGAGGCGATCATCGATACGTCCAGCAATTCGCGCGGAGAAAGGCGAGGCAGAATGGATGGCAATCGCTGAGCAAGCATGGATTTGCCGGATCCCGGCGGTCCGACGAGCAGCAGATTGTGATTGCCTGCAGCGGCGATTTCGAGCGCTCGCTTGGCGGTCTCCTGCCCCTTGATATCGGCAAGGTCGAGTTCCGCTTCACCGGAAATCCGCATGGATGGTTCCGGCCGGGTCAGAACCTGCGTGCCGCGAAAATGGTTGGCAAGGGCGATCAGGCTGCGCGGAGCCAATATATCAATGTCCGCACCCGCCCAGGCTGCCTCAGGCCCACAAGCATAAGGGCAGATGAGTCCCTTCTCGTCCCGGTTCGCACCGATTGCAGCAGGCAGGACGCCTGCCACCGGCGTTATCGAACCATCGAGCGACAATTCACCCAGAACGAGATAGGACTGGATCGCATCCGCCGGGATAGCGCCGATCGCCGCCATAAGCCCGACAGCAATGGGCAAGTCATAATGCGACCCTTCTTTCGGCAGGTCGGCAGGTGCCAGATTAACCGTCACCCGTTTGGTCGGCATGGAAAGGCCCGAGGCGTGCAACGCCGCTTGCACCCGCTCCCGGCTTTCTGCCACGGCTTTGTCCGGCAAGCCGACAATGGACATGCCCATCTTGCCCGGCGCGACCATCACCTGCACGTCGACAGGCACAGCTTCTATGCCTTGAAAAGCAACTGTTCCAACCCGCGCGACCATGTGCCCCCGCTCGCCACGCACCACATCTCTTAAGTGAGTAAAGACTCAAATACAACTTAGAGAGTTAAGCACGAGCGAGCGGTAAACTCAAGAACGTTAAGAGAACAAATTAACGCTTGGCTTCGACCGCATCCCAGAACAGGGCTGCTATATTAGTCCCGTCGAAACGCTGGATTTCGCGGATACCAGTTGGAGAGGTAACGTTGATTTCGGTCATGTAGTCGCCGATCACATCAATGCCGACCAGAATGAAACCACGTTCTTTCAGTGATGGGCCAATGCGCTCGCAAATCTCGCGTTCACGTGGCGTAAGCTTGCTTTGTTCCGCACGCCCGCCGACATGCATGTTGGAACGGGCATCGGTTTCCGACGGCACGCGATTGATTGCACCGACAGGTTCCCCATCAATCAGGATGATGCGCTTGTCGCCGGCGCGTACGTCCTTCAGATAACGTTGTGCAATGAACGGCTCCTTGAAGAGCTGACCGAACATTTCCAGAAGCGAGGTCAGGTTGCGGTCACCATCGGCCAGATGGAAGACGCCCGCACCGCCATTACCGTAAAGCGGCTTCAAAATGATGTCGCCGAACTCGCGACGGAAATCCATGACTTCCTGCGGGTCCTTGGTGATGAGCGTTTCCGGCATCAGGTCGGGAAACTCTGTCACAAAGATTTTTTCGGGGCTGTTGCGCACCCATGCCGGATCGTTGACAACCAGTGTTTTCGGGTGAATCCGCTCCAGAAGATGGGTGGTGGTGATATAGTTCATGTCGAAGGGCGGGTCCTGACGCAAAAGCACCACATCCATTTCCGACAGGTCGCGGCGGATCGGCTCACCCAGCGTATAGTGATCGCCCTTGACGTCGCGCACTTCCATCTTTTCCAAGCGGGCGGAAACGACGCCATCGCGCATCGAAAGCCGGTCTGGCGTATAATGGTAAAGCTCATGACCGCGCTTCTGCGCCTCGAGCGAAAGGGCGAATGTGGTGTCGCCCGTAATATTCACCGTGCTGATATGGTCCATCTGGACCGCGACTTTGAGAGCCATGATTTCCTCGCGATTCGAAGTTGCGGGAAATCTAAAACGGAATGACTGGGCAACATAGTCCTTTCTCTCAATCCGTTCTCGGGCGTTGGCTGTGCACTCACAATGCTTGAAGTTGAACTGGATCAGCTTTCATCCGTTGATTATGTTGGATGCAATCGCTTCGGGCGTCTCGGGAGGAAAAAGTGACCGTCGTTAAAACTACCCTGTTTGCCGACCATGTAGCAGAACTGGGCGAAGGCCCCGGCTACGATCCACTGAGCGGAAATGTCTGGTGGTTCGATATTCTCGGTCAGAAACTGATCGAGAAGAACTGGGACAGCGGTGAAATCCACGTCCATGCGCTTGGCATGAAGGCCAGCGCCCTCGCCGTTATCGACCGTGACCGGCAGTTGATCGTCAGTGAGCATGGGCTGTTCATCCGCGAACGCGCCAATGGGCGACTGACCCTTCATCACCCGCTTGAAGCCGACAATGAAATTACCCGTTCCAATGATGCGCGCGTGCATCCATCAGGATCGTTCTGGATTGGCACGATGGGCAAAAAGGCCGAGACCGATGCAGGCTCGATCTGGTGGTATCGCGAAGGCCAGGTGAAAAAGCTTTTCTCCGGTATCACGATCACCAATTCAATCTGCTTTTCTTCCGATGGAACGATCGCCTATTTCGCCGACACGGATCGCAACATCATCTGGCGGGTCGATACGGATCCTGAGACCGGCCTACCGATATCCGACAAAAGCGTCTTCCACCACCGGGCCGAAGAAGGCGGTGTCGATGGCTCGGTCGTTGATGCGGACGGCACGCTGTGGAATGCCTGCTGGGGCGGCAGTTCGCTCAATGCCTATTCATCGCAAGGCCGCCTGATCCGCTCGATTTCACTGCCGGTCCGCCAGCCATCATGCCCTGCTTTTGTCGGACCGGATGCAACGGTGATGATCGTGACCAGTGCCAATGAAGGACTCGACGAAGAGGCTCGCCGTTCCGATCCCCATGCCGGAAAGGTTCTGCTGCTCGATCTGACGCTTGCCGGACGGCACGATCCGCCGGTTCGGCTCTAAACAGCAAATAAAAAAGAGCCCCTGCGGGCCCTTTGATTTAGAGCATAATCCGACCGAAGTGAAACGAGGATCGATAAGATTATGCTTAAAATATAATAGGTTAGAGTTCCGATCAGATCCTATCTGATCGGCACTCTAAACGCCTTCGACGATGACGATTTCACCATCCGCAACCGTCTGGCGGATCGCCTTCGCCGCCTGATATTCCGGCGAATTATAGCAATCGAGCGCGTGCTGCATGGTTTCGAATTCGATGATCACGTTGCGGGCGCGACCTTGTCCCTCAACTGCATCAGCCGTGCCGCCACGAGCGATGAAATTTGCACCATAACGTTCAAATGCCGGTTTCGCCGTTGAAACATAATCCTTGTATCGCTCGGGATCACGGACATCCACACGGGCAATCCAGTAGGCTTTAGTCATGCTGTTTCCTCCACTAGCTCGCAATCTTTTCTACCGCATTATCCCGCGCAAAACCGCTTCGCACTTTTGCTGGAAATGCTCTAGGCAACGGAACGCATTTCGTCGAGAATGGCAAGGGCTGCGGCTTTGCGATCAACCGCGCCGACAATTGGACGGGCAACGACCAGATGGCTGGCTCCGGCCTTCAAGGCATCCGCAGGGGTCATGACCCGTTTCTGGTCGCCCTTTTCCGAACCGGCGGGACGAATGCCCGGCGTGACGATGGCCATATCCGGGCCGACCGCCTGACGGATGGCTGCCGCTTCGACCGCGGAAGCAACAATGCCGCCCATACCAGCCTCACGCGCCTGAAGGGCGCGTTTCAGCACCAGCGTTTCGGCATCGTCAGAATAACCTGCTTCCCGCAGATCGGCATTGTCCATTGAGGTTAGAACTGTCACGCCGAGCAGGCAGAGGTCTGATCCTTTGGCGGCTTCCACCGCTGCCCGCATCGCTTTCGGATAGGCATGCAGCGTGAGCATGGAAACACCCATCTTCGCGACATTCTCAACACCCTTCGCGATGGTGTTGTCGATATCAAGCAGCTTCATGTCGAGGAAGACTTTCTTCTTCGCCGCCACAAGGCTTTTTGCGAAATCGAGACCACCCGCAAAAACCAGCTGATAGCCGATCTTGTAGAAGGAAACAGTGTCGCCCAGCTCTTCGACCGCCTTCTCAGCATCGGCGATGGTCGGCACGTCGAGGCCCACGATCAAGCGCCCGGATGCTTGATCGCGCAAATCTGTCGTCGTCATGAGAGTCTCCGTGGTGATTTTTATTCTCTTCGCACAACAAGACTCGTTACGAAAGAGACGGAATCAGCTTTTTGCTTCTTCCACCCGTGCGATGAGGCTGCGGCAGACAGCGGAGAGCATTCTCGCGCTGCGTTCTTCTTTCAGCGTACCATCGTCATTGAACGCCACCGATGCATGACCGACCGAGCATTGCTCGGTGACGATCTGTACGCCGACATTCATCAGAACGGCGCGCAGGTGGTAGAGTCCACGCATACCGGCAAACATACCGTCGGAGCTGGAACAGAGGCCGACAGTCAGACCGGCATAAGGCCTGAACGGCCTGTCTCCGTCTCTTGAAATGCGACTGACCCAATCGATGGTGTTTTTCAGAAGCGGCGGGATCGATGCATTATATTCCGGCGAGCAGATCATCAGACCGTCCTGTTCGGCAAACAGGCGACCGAGTCGCATGGCGTTCTCGGGAACGCCATGCTCGTTTTCCAGATTCTGATCCATGATCGGCAGCGGATAGTCGGCAAGCGTGATGCGCGTGACCTGCGCACCTTGCGCCCGTAATTCTTTCTCGGCGGCATCTGCCATATGGCCGGAAAAAGCGCCGATGCGAACTGAACCCGCGAAGACGAGAATACGTGCAGTCATGAAAAGCCTCGTGCGAAACTAGTGGATTGAATTTGACGTTTGAATCCCGACTGAATGAGATGCTGTTTCAAACGTCAAATTCGAAAAATCCACTAGATACATAAAGTTACTAGTGGTCATTACGATTCCGACATTTGCTCGACGCTTGTATCAGAGGGACGCAAATGTCGGAATCAGACCACTAGACCAAAGGGCTGCGATAAACCCAAAGCTGCGCCGGTGGCACATTGCGCACCACGAAATCATAGTGCTGGACCGTATAATTGCCGCGACCGGCTGGAACCGGTGGCAAGGGACCATAGGTGATCTGCATCAGAGGCCGTCCGTGTGGAATGCGTGAAAGCAGGCTTTCCACGAGCTGGATGCGCTTGTCCATCGGGAAATTGAGCATCGGCACCGCAGAGATGATGCAGTCGAATTTCTGGTCTTTCTTCTCACCCAACGCGCTATCGAGATCGAAGGCATCACCCTGAATGATGTTGACCTCCGGAAAGATCGTATTCAAGTGATCCACGAAGTCCTGCGAATATTCGATGGAATAGAGGTCGGCAGGTTTCACGCCCTGTTTCAGGATCGCCTTGGTAATCACGCCCGTGCCCGGTCCGAGTTCCAGAACCGGAAGACCGGAACCGGTATCGATGACGCTCGCCATACGGCGCGCGGTAATGGAACTCGTCGGCAAAATAGCGCCGACCGCTTTCGGCCCGTCTATCCATCCCTTGAAAAAACGGATCTCCTCATCGAACTTAGCGGCCAGTTTCCTGCCGAGCTGTCCTGCCATTCTTGCTGCTCCCATTGTCGTTATTGGACAAGTTTATGCCGCTTTGAATTCCCTAAGCAAGGCGTGAATAAGGAAAAGAACAAAAAAGGGAGCCAAAAGGCTCCCTTTATTATTCACCGATACCTTCAAAGAATTCTTTCATCCTTGAGAAGAACCCCGCTGATTTCGGGCTGTTCTCTTGCGAGGAAAGTTTTTCGAACTCTTCCAGCAGTTCACGCTGGCGTTTGGACAGGTTCTGCGGCGTCTCAATGTCGATCTGTATATAAAGATCGCCAACGGCGGCCTGACGCAGAACCGGCATGCCCTTGCCCTTGAGGCGGAACTGCTTGCCGTTCTGTGTGCCGTCCGGAACCTTGACCCTTGTCTGCGTGCCATCGAGTGTCGAAACTTCGAACTGGCCGCCAAGCGCCGCAGTCGTCATCGAGATCGGCACCTTGCAATAAAGGTCGGAACCGTCGCGCTGGAAGAACTCATGCGGCTTGACCGAAAGGAAAATGTAGAGATCGCCCGATGGGCCACCGCGCATACCGGCCTCGCCTTCACCGGAAAGACGGATACGGGTGCCATCCTCAATGCCAGCAGGAATATTGACCGACAGTGAACGTTCCTGGGTGACGCGGCCCTGACCATGGCACTTGCCGCAAGGATCCTTGATCATCTGTCCGCGACCATTACAGGTCGGACAGGTGCGTTCCACCGAGAAAAAGCCCTGGGCAGCGCGAACGCGGCCCGAACCTGAACACATGGTACAGGTGGTCGGCTGGGAACCGGCCTTTGCCCCGGAACCCGAACATTCATCGCAGGTAATGGAGGTTGGAACGCGGATTTGCGCGGTCTTGCCCGCATAGGCTTCTTCCAGCGTCACTTCCATATTGTAGCGAAGATCGGCGCCGCGTTCGCGTCCGCCATTGGAGCGACGGCGACCACCACCCATCATCTCGCCAAAAATGTCTTCGAAGATATCGGCGAAACCGCCAGAGCCACCAAAACCGTTGCCGAAGCCGCCGCCCATGCCGCCATTTTCAAAGGCTGCGTGGCCGAACCGGTCATAAGCGGCACGCTTCTGCGGGTCCTTCAGCGTTTCGTAAGCTTCACCGATTTCCTTGAACTTGCGTTCAGCTTCCGGATTGTTCGGATTGCGATCCGGATGGTACTCCATCGCGAGCTTGCGAAAGGCGGTTTTCAGCACCTTATCGTCTGCCGTTCTTTCAACACCCAGAGCTTCGTAGTAGTCGATCTTCATCAGTTCGTTATCCCGGCGGCAGGAACGCGCCTTTTGCTTTCACGGACATCGTATCCCGAAACCGGTCCCCAGATTCGTGCGACACGCCCCAAAGCGTTCAACACTTGTCAGGGGCCAGCGTTTCCAATTGTTCATCTATCGAAGCGCCTTCCGACTCAATGCGTCAGAGCAGCACTCCGGGTTTCAGCGTCAACACCACTTTGCCCGAAACCGTCTCATGCTTTTCAAGATGTATGCAGGCCAGCGCGATTTTTCAAATAGAGGCTGATCTGCCTGATATTTCCATCGGTACTTTCTACCGATACCGGCCAATATGCAGGCTTATACAAAACCTGCGAATATGAACATCTCGAAAATTGGCAAAAGCCCGGGGCAGAGCCCCGGGCTTGAGCGTATAGAGCCTGAAATTACGACTTCTTCTTGTCGTCGTCGATTTCTTCGTAATCGGCGTCGACAACATCGTCGTTCGAAGCAGCTTCTTCGCTACCGCCGGCAGAACCGGTTTCAGCAGCCTGAGCGGCCTCATACATGGCCTGACCAAGTTTCATGGAAGCTTCGGCGAGCGTCTGCGTCTTGGCTTTGATGTCCTCGGCATCGTCGCCTTCAAGCGAGGTCTTGAGGCTTGCGAGAGCATCCTCAATGGCCTTCTTGTCGTCAGCCGAAACCTTGTCACCATATTCGCTCAGCGACTTTTCGGTCGAATGAACGAGGCTTTCGCCCTGGTTCTTGGCTTCCACGGCGTCGCGGCGCTTCTTGTCAGCTTCGGCATTCGCCTCGGCGTCCTTGACCATCTTTTCGATGTCGGCATCGCTCAAACCACCGGATGCCTGGATGCGGATCTGGTGTTCCTTGCCGGTGCCCTTGTCCTTGGCCGTCACGTTGACGATACCGTTGGCGTCGATGTCGAAGGTCACTTCGATCTGCGGCACGCCACGCGGTGCGGGCGGAATGCCGACGAGGTCGAACTGGCCGAGCATCTTGTTGTCGGCAGCCATTTCACGCTCGCCCTGGAAGACGCGGATCGTCACGGCCGACTGGTTGTCTTCGGCGGTGGAGAAGGTCTGCGACTTCTTGGTCGGGATCGTGGTGTTGCGTTCGATCAGACGGGTGAACACGCCGCCCAGCGTTTCGATACCCAGCGAAAGCGGGGTCACGTCGAGCAGCAGAACATCCTTGACGTCGCCCTGCAGAACGCCTGCCTGAATTGCCGCGCCCATGGCGACGACTTCATCAGGATTAACGCCCTTGTGCGGCTCCTTGCCGAAGAAGGCCTTCACGACTTCCTGAATCTTCGGCATGCGAGTCATGCCGCCGACCAGAATCACTTCGTCGATTTCGCCAGCCTTGAGACCGGCATCCTTCAGCGCTGCCTTGCAAGGCTCGATGGTGCGCTGGACGAGATCGTCGACCAGGCTTTCGAACTTGGCGCGCGACAGCTTGATGGCAAGATGCTTCGGACCGGTCTGGTCGGCCGTGATGAACGGCAGATTGACTTCGGTCTGCTGCGCGGACGACAGTTCGATCTTGGCCTTTTCGGCAGCTTCCTTGAGGCGCTGCAGAGCGAGCTTGTCGTTCTTGAGGTCGATGCCGCTTTCCTTCTTGAACTCGGCCACGAGGTATTCGACCAGACGCATGTCAAAGTCTTCACCGCCGAGGAAGGTGTCGCCATTGGTCGACTTCACTTCAAAGACGCCGTCACCGATTTCGAGGATCGACACGTCGAAGGTACCGCCGCCAAGGTCATAAACAGCAATGGTCTTGCCTTCGTTCTTGTCCAGACCGTAAGCGAGTGCAGCAGCCGTCGGCTCGTTGATGATACGCAGCACTTCAAGACCGGCGATCTTGCCGGCATCCTTGGTTGCCTGGCGCTGAGCGTCGTTGAAGTAGGCCGGGACGGTGATAACCGCCTGCGTAACCGTTTCGCCGAGATAAGACTCAGCGGTTTCCTTCATCTTCTGAAGGATCATCGCAGAAACCTGCGACGGGGAATATTTCTTGCCGTGGACTTCAACCCAGGCATCGCCATTGTCGCCCTTGACGATCTGGTATGGGACAAGGTCCTTGTCCTTGGTAACCATCGGGTCGTCAAAGCGGCGGCCGATCAGGCGCTTGACCGCAAAAATGGTACCTTCCGGATTGGTGACGGCCTGACGCTTTGCAGGCTGGCCGATAAGACGTTCGTCACTATCCGTGAATGCAACGATCGAAGGGGTTGTACGCGCACCTTCGGCATTTTCGATGACCTTCGCGTTTTTGCCGTCCATGACGGATACGCAGGAGTTGGTCGTTCCTAGATCGATACCAATTACTTTAGCCATATTTCTCTCCATTCAGCAAACCGCCAAGACCTCTACCGAGCGTTCCATGGGCGGTTCCTATCGGTTTCACAATGCGCTTTTCACGATGCTTGTCCAGATACCGGACCGGTTTCCAGACGCACATCAATGCCCTGTGCGAGGCGTATATAAGAAACGCGGTTTTTTACTGCAAGTCACAACAGCCAAGCTGAGGCAGATTCCGCACCCGGAAATACTGACAGGGACCTATCGACGTACAAAATAGGGGTCGCCGCTGCACTACATAGTGCGCGCCGACCATCATACCATAGCCGATTTGCCGTCTTTTGCCGCTCGGTAGATCGCATCGATGAATTTCTGGTTCGCCTTCGAGTTTTCAAGCGAGAAAAGCCGCGCATCCTTATCGCCACGCGCAGCACGCACAAAACTCTCGGCCTGAAGCTGATAATGATTGGCGTCACCGAACGACCATTCCGTCGCCTTCGTGTGACCGGCATCGAAAAGCGCGATGCTGCCATGACCATATTTGCCGGTATTGAACGGCGCATAGACTTCGATGAAGCCCTTGTCGCCATGGAAAACCATCGTTTGTCGAGTGCCAAGTTGCGTGGCGACATAGAAAGTCAGGTCAAAACCGTCGAAGCGCGCCGAAACATTGGCATAACGGTCGGTGCCGAAGGCCGGATCATATTCGACCGACGCCTGAACCGACACCGGTTCCTGACCGGTAACCATACGGGTTACCACGGTCGGATAGACGCCAATATCCGGCAGGGCGCCGCCACCCAGTTCCGGCTGGTTGCGCATATTGCCCGGATCGACATTGAAATAGGAAAAAGCGCCCTGCACATGGCGGAGCCTGCCGATAGCGCCTTCGGCCAGAAGTTCCTGCAGCTTGATCCACTGCGGATGGTAATAGACCATGAAGGCTTCAGCCATCGTAACCTTATGCCTGTCACGCGCGGCAATAAGCTGGTCGATATCGTCGGCCTTGAGTGCAATCGGCTTTTCGCACAGGACATGCTTGCCTGCTTCAGCCGCCTTGAGGCTCCATTCGATATGCTGCGAGGTCGGCAGCGGTATATAGACGCCGTCGATAGCGTCGCTGGCCAAAAGTTCTTCATAGGAACCGAATGCCAGCGGTGCACCGAAACGGTCGGCGACGGCGCGTGCCCGCGACAGGTCGCGGCTTGCAATGGCATGAACAATGCCATTTTCGGACGCGCAAAGCGCTGGAATTACCTGCGTGACGCCAATCTTGGCAGTTGAAAGGATACCCCAACGAAACATGCTGTTCCCTCTTTCATTCAAAGCAAGAACCGGACTCATTCCGGCGTGTCCCAGTCCTGAACTCTCAGTTCCGGCCAGAATTTCAGCGCGCGGGTTGCCTTGATCTCATGCGTTTCGCGGTTATCGATGGCACGATTGGGCCGAATGCGAAATGAAAAAATATCGTCAAAGCCGAATGGAGCGTGGATGAGCAGCCCATCTTCCGTCACCTCGCCGTCTTTTGCCAGCCGCGCACCCACACAATGGGCAATCGTCGAATAGCGTTCTATCGATTCGGTCGCAGAGCGAAGCGGTGCATAGGGCTGTCCAAAGCGCTTTTCGAACCACAGATGCACCCGCGCCTGATTGCGAACTTGCACCGGAAGCGGAAAGTCGCGGAAGACGTCAGCCCCGCGGGTGATAACCGCATCCTCTGCCTCCCAGGAGAGATCGCTGCTGTCGAAATAGATAATATCGAGATCCTTGATCCCATGCAGAGCCTGTCGCCTAGTCAGCCGATTCCAGATGGTGTTGTAGAGGGCACCGGAGACGAGCCAGAATTTGGATGATTCCCCGCCGAGTTCATGCAGCCGATGCAGCGCATCCATCAGCAGCGGGCTTTCCAGAATCATCTGTGAAAAGATATCCCGCTGCCGTGCGAGTGGCAGACCGGCATGACGCAAATGGTTCGACGTTGCCTTCATTGACCGCTCCCCGACCCATGGCGATAAAAGTCGATGAATGCGCGCAAGGCCGGGCGCATCTGGCGGCGGCTTGGATAATAGAGATAAAGCCCGGCGAAAGGCTGGCACCAGTCTTCCAGGACCCGGACAAGACGTCCATTCGCCAATGCATCGTGAACATAGGCTTCGAACAGATAAGCAAACCCCGTACCGTTCAGGGCTGCTTCCAGAATAACCCTGTCGTCATTGACAATCAGAGGTCCCTCAATGGCGATTTCCTGCACTTCGCCCGCTTTTTCGAACTCCCAGCGATAGGTTCGCCCGCTCGGAAAGCGATGGCGAATACATGCGTGCTGCAAAAGATCGCGCGGTTCGACGGGAGCTGGACGGTTATTGAAATAAGCCGGTGCCGCGACGATTGCCGCACGAACATGCCCGGTCAGCCGCGTTGCAATCATGTCCGCTTCGAGGCTTTCACCAAGACGCACACCTGCATCGAAGCCCGCCGCCACGATATCGGTGAAGCCATTTTCCACCCGCAGGTCGAGTGTAATATCGGGATAAGCTCTGGCGAACTCGCCCAGACGCGGAGCGATGACAAGCTGCGCCGCCACATAAGGCGCCGTGATACGCAACACCCCCGACGGACGATCTCGCGAATCAACGGCGGCGCCCAAAGCCGCATTGATCTCCTCAAGCGCCGGTGCCAGCCTCTCCAGCAATTGCCTCCCGGCCTCCGTCGGGGCAACGCTGCGCGTTGTGCGCGCAAGAAGACGCACACCCAGACTGTCCTCCAGTGTTGCCACTGCGTGGCTGACGGCTGAAGGTGCGATCGCCAGTTCCCGTGCTGCGCCACGGAAACTTCCATGCGCGGCAACGGCGGCTAGAACGGCAAGCTGTGACAGTTGACTTCGATTCATTGTTACAAATTACAGAACAAGCTGTGAAAATAAATCGGTATTATCGAACTGATCACCCTGTTTTATGGTTCGCAACATGATCCCGGGCTTGGGCGCAGGCAGCTTGAAGGCGCGTCCACCCAGAACCTCCTCCCGATCCTCCCGCACAATTCTCAGTACTTTCAATCAGCCATTCGAAAGGAACTACAATGCAACAGCGCAAACTCGGCCAGCAATTGAGCGTTTCCGCCCTTGGTTTCGGCTGCATGGGAATGACACACGCCTATGGGGGGCAGGACGAACAGGATGCAATCCGCACGCTGCACCGCGCCGTCGACCTTGGCGTGACATTTTTCGATACCGCGGAGGTCTATGGCCCGTTCGAGAATGAGAAACTCGTCGGCAAGGCGCTCAAGCCATTCCGTGAACGGGTGACGATTGCAACGAAGTTCGGCTTCAAGATCGAAGACGGCCAGATGAAGGGTGTCGATAGCCGCCCTGAACATATTCGCGACGTAGCCGAGGCCTCCCTGAAGCGGCTTGGCATTGATGTGATCGATCTGTTCTACCAGCACCGCGTCGATCCATCCGTGCCGATCGAAGATGTGGTTGGCACTTTGAAGGACCTGATCGATGAGGGAAAGATACGCGCCATCGGTCTTTCGGAAGCAGGTAGCACCACCTTGCGCCGCGCGCATGCGGTCCATCCGATCGCCGCGTTGCAAAGCGAGTATTCGCTATGGGCACGCGATCCGGAAGACAATGTGCTGCCAGTCTGCCGTGAACTTGGTATCGGTTTCGTACCCTATAGCCCGCTTGGGCGCGGTATGCTGACCGGCACATTGCGCTCACAGTCAGACCTTGCCGAAGACGATTTCCGCAAGACGCTGCCACGTTTCCAGCCGGGCAATCTGGAAGCCAACAACCGGCAGGTGGATCGTATCGTCGAGATCGCACAGGAAAAGCAGGTCACGCCCGCGCAATTGGCGCTGGCATGGGTGCTGAGCCGGGGCGATTTCATCGTGCCGATCCCCGGTGTCCGCAAGATCCATCATCTGGAAGACAATGTGAAAGCCGTGGACATCGTGCTGACGGAGCAAGATCTCAAGCGTCTGGATGAGATATCCGCACCCGCCCTGATCGCAGGCAAGCGTTACAACGAACAGCAGCTTGCTTTGACCGGTCTTTGATAAATGCTCCAAATAAAAGGGGAGCCCGTCGGGCTCCCTTTTTTACATCCTGCGCAGAGCTGGCGGTGCAAGCGTCAGAAGCCCGGCCAGTGTCATGGCAAAGCCGACCCATAGCGGTGCATGCAGGCCATAGCCTGCCTCCATTGCCTGTCCACCAACCCACGGCCCAAGTCCGAGACCGATATTGATGACCGATGCATGCATGGCGTTCACCAGCGCGCCCGGATGCGCGATCCGCATCACCCTCGCGATAAAGGCAGGATTAAGTGCTATGCCTGTCAGACCGATCATCACGATGGCAAGGATCGTAGCCAGTTTCAGCTCGGCGAAAAGCGCGAAAATCAGCATGGCCGACAGCATCAACACAAGACCGATGGCGATAGTCGGGATCGTGTGACGGTCGGCAAAGCGACCGGTGACATAGTTGCCGACGATATTGGCGCCACCATAGACGGCAAGCAGCAGTGGCACCTGCATCGCGGAGAAGCCGGCAAGCTCCACCGTGATCGGCGACAGATAGCTATAGACCGCGAAAGACGAACCGATGACGAGCGCGCTCGTGGCATAGGCGGCCCAGAGTTTCGGCTTGCGCATTTCCTTCAGTTCAGAGCGCAGATCGGCCTGCGGCGTATCGGGCGACGATTCGATCTTGAAGGCGATGACAAGGGCGCAGATCAGGACCAGAACCACAATGGCCCAGAAGCTCGCCCGCCAGCCGAACGCATTGGTGATCGCCGTCGCTATCGGCACGCCGAAGACGGTGCAGAGCATAAGACCGGCAAAGACCAGCGATGAAGCTCGCCCGCGCAATTCCGGTCCGACGAGCTGTGCCGTGATGGCAAGCATCAGCCCGAAGCTCGTTGCCGCCGCCATACCGGTCAAAACACGGGCGATCAGCAGAATTTGAAAACTGCTTGTGGACGCGGCCACGCTTTGCGCCGCTGCATAAAATACAAGCAGAATCAGAAGTCCCCGCTTGTTCTCGATCTTCAACGCCAGAAACAGGATCGTGACCAGCGGTCCGCCGATCATCATGCCAAGCGCATAAAGCGAAATGAGATTGCCGATATCGGCGATGGAACGGTCGAACGCCACCTGAAGTGAAGGCAGCATGCCCGAGATCATGAGTTCGGAAGTCGTGAGCGCGAACACGCCTAAGCTGAGGCAATAGACAACCAGCGGGATCGCTCGCGCCTTTTGCGAAGACGCAGAAACCTCTTCCGCCGCAAGGGCGGATTCGCACGTATCGTTCATGGGACGAATCCTATTTATATAGTGTAGACTACATAATTAATATCGCCTTGCCTGAAAGGGTCAAGAGAATTATATAAGGCTGATTACAGAAAGGGAGAAAAATGGTTCCACGCGGACGCCCGCGCAGCTTCGACCGCGATGCAGCGCTGGACAAGGTGATGAAGGTTTTCTGGGCCAAAGGCTATGAGTGCGCCCAGATCAACGACTTCACGACCGCCATCGGCATTACGCCGCCAAGCTTCTATGCCGCCTTCGGCAACAAGGAGCAGGCGTTTCGTGAAGCCGTCGACTATTATCGCCGCACCATCGGCACCGCTCCTTTCGATGCATTGGAAAATGCAACCACCATACAGGATGGCTTACGCCAATGGCTGGAACAGAGCGCAGACAGCGCTTTCGCCTGCCCGGCGGGCGGCTGTATGATCAGTGTCAGCTCAATCCAGTGCAAACCGGAAAATGTGCCTGTGAAGGAGTTTCTCCAGGCTATCCGACACGCAAATCATGAGCGGCTTTCCAAGCGCTTGCAGCAGGCGGTAGGGGCAGGTGATCTACCCTCCAATGCCGATACTGCACAGATGACCGAATTCTATCACATGATCCAGCAGAGCATTTCTTTTGAAGCCCGCGATGGCAATTCGCGCGCCGCGGTACAAAAGATCATCGATATGGCGATGATGGCTCTGCCAGCAAGGACGAGACAGGCCGCTGAATAGCTGCATTAGAGCGTCGATCTGACTGGATCAGATCGACGCTCTAACTTCTTCTATTACAAGCATAATCTTATCGATCCTCGTTTTACTCCGGTCGGATTATGCTCTAAAAAAGCCCGCCAGATGGCGGGCTTTTCATTTCATGCTTATCCGCGCAGCACACCGCCGGTCTGCTTGGCCACACTGGCCACTACCTGCTTCGATAGTGCTTCCAGATCTTCATCCGTCAATGTGCGGTCCTGCGGCTGCAGCAGCACTTCAACCGCGATCGACTTCTTGCCTTCACCCAGCGATGCGCCGGTGAAGATATCGAAGACCTGAACGCCAACAATTAGCTTCTTGTCAGCCGACGAAACTGCCTTCACTACATTTCCAGCTTCCACATCTGCATCCACCACAAACGCAAAATCGCGCTTGAGGCTCTGGAACTGCGAGAGGTTCAAAGCCGGCTTGGTGCGCGTGGATTTTGCCTTCGGCTCAGGGACCGCATCAATATAGACTTCAAAGCCGCAAAGCGCGCCCGAAGCATCGAGTGCTTCCAGCGTATCCGGATGGAACTCGCCGAAATAGCCCAAGATGACCTTCGGTCCGAGCTTCAATGTGCCCGAACGACCCGGATGGAACCATTCAGGACCACCAGCTTCGATCTGGATGCGGTCAACCGGAGCGCCAGCAGCTTCAAGTGCTGCCAATGCATCAGCCTTGGCATCGAAGACGCCGACGGGAGCCGCATTACCAGCCCAGAAACGGCCCGAGCCATCAACCTTGGCTGTACCGCGGCGCACGCCACCCGCCACGCGACGCTGCTTGTCTGGCGTATCGCCTTCATAGATTCCCGAAACCTCGAACAGTGCCGTATCGCCGAAACCGCGATCCGCATTGCGCTGTGCTGCGACCAACAGGCCCGGCAGAAGCGAAGGACGCATGTCCGACATATCGGCGGCAATCGGGTTCGCCAGCTTCAGTTCCGGCTTGCCACCACCAAAAGCTTTGGCTTGCGCGTCGGAAATGAAGGAATAGGTCACGGCTTCCATCATGCCGCGCGAAGCGAGCATGCGGCGGGCATGGCGGGTTCTGATTTGCAAGGTTGTCAGAATACGACCATTGACCGTGCCAAGCCCCGGCAGCGGCTGCGGGTCGATCTGGTTGATGCCATGAATGCGCATGACTTCTTCAACGAGGTCGGCCTTGCCTTCCACGTCGCCACGCCACGTCGGAACGGTGGCCTTTATAACCTTGCCGTCGCCTTCAACGCCGAAGCCAAGACGCTTCAGGATATCGAAGGATGCGTCGTAGGAAACCTCGATGCCCGTCAGGCGCTTGACTTCCGATACCGGGAAATCGATCACGCGCGGCGTAGGCTTGCTATATCCAACCACGTCGAGAACTGTTGGCTGTCCGCCGCACAGGTCCAGCACCAGCTTGGTCGCAATTTCCGCACCGGGCACCATCATTTCCGGATCGACGCCACGCTCGAAACGATAGCGCGCATCGGTAACGATGCCGAGTTCGCGGCCCGTGCGCGCAATCATGCGCGGGTCCCAGAGAGCCGATTCGATCAACACATCGACAGTGTTTTCATCGCAACCGGAATGCTCGCCGCCCATGATACCGGCAATCGATTCGGGACCGTTCTCATCGGCAATCACATACATGCCCGGCTTGAACTTATAATCACGCTGATCGAGGCCGAGAATGGTTTCGCCATCCTTTGCCAGACGCACCGTCAGATTGCCCTTGACCTTGGCAGCGTCGAAGACGTGCAGCGGACGGCCCTGATCGAAGGTCACATAATTGGTGATGTCGACCAGCGCATTGATCGGGCGCAGGCCGATGGCCTTGAGGCGCTGCTGCATCCATTTGGGGCTTGGGCCATTTTTCACGCCCTTGACCATGCGCAGTGCGAAACCAGTGCAGAACGGGTTCTCGGCATCCTGATCCAGAATGATCTTGACCGGGGTTTCCCCCTCGCCCTTGACGGCGTCCGGCAGCGTGTTCTTGAGCGTGCCTAGACCAGCAGCAGCAAGATCACGTGCAATGCCATGAATGCCGGTGCAATCGGCACGGTTCGGCGTCAGGCCAATCTCGATCACCGCATCGTCCAATCCGGCATAAGTCGCGAAGCTGGTGCCGACCGGAGCGTCTTCCGGGAGGTCGATGATGCCATTGTGCTCGTCGGAAAGCTCCAGCTCGCGCTCGGAACACATCATACCGAAACTTTCGACACCGCGAATCTTGCCGATGGAAAGCGTGACATCGAGACCCGGCACATAATCGCCCGGACGACCCAGAACGCCGACCAGACCGGCACGTGCATTCGGCGCGCCGCAAACGACCTGAACCGGTTTGCCATCGCCCGTATCGACGGAAAGCACGCGCAGCTTGTCGGCATCCGGATGTTGAACAGCTGTCAGGACCTTGGCAATCTTGAAGGCTTTGAAAGCAGCACGGTCGTCGACCGATTCCACTTCCAGACCAATATCGGTCAGCTTTTCGACGATTTGTTCCAGCGTCGCATCGGTTTCAAGGTGATCCTTGAGCCAGGAAAGCGTGAATTTCATTTGTCTTGTCCCTTCCTGTCCTTACGCGCTCAGTCCGCCGAAAAGCGTCGGAATGTCGAGCGGACGGAAACCGTAATGTTCGATCCAGCGCACATCAGCGTCGAAGAAAGCGCGCAGATCAGGCATGCCATATTTCAGCATGGCGATGCGGTCGATGCCCATGCCCCATGCAAAGCCCTGATAGACGTCTGGGTCGTAGCCGGAAGCGCGCAGCACATTCGGATGCACCATGCCGCAGCCCAGAATTTCGAGCCAGTCATTGCCTTCGCCGAACTTCACATGCGGACCGGAACGGTCGCACTGAATATCAACCTCGACCGATGGCTCGGTGAACGGGAAGAAGCTCGGACGCATGCGCATCTTGACCGAAGGAACTTCAAAGAAGGATTTGCAGAACTCTTCCAGCACCCACTTCATGTTGGCGACATTGGCCGACTTATCGACAACCAGACCTTCGACCTGATGGAACATCGGCGAATGGGTGGCGTCGGAATCCATGCGATAGGTCTTGCCCGGAATGACGATGCGGATCGGCTCGTCGCGGCCTTCCTTGTCACGGATGGCCGCGAACTTCTCCATCGTGTGCACCTGCACCGGCGAGGTATGCGTGCGCAGCAACTTGCGCTCGCCCTTCTCGTCTGCATTGAAGAAGAAGGTGTCGTGCATTTCGCGCGCCGGATGGCCTTCGGGGAAGTTCAGAGCCGTGAAATTGTAATAATCGGTTTCGATATCCGGACCTTCGGCAATCGAGAAACCCATATCGGCGAAGATTGCGGTGATCTCATCGATGACCTGTGAAATCGGATGAATGCGGCCGCGCGATGCAGCGCTTTCACGCACCGGCAGCGTCACATCGACCTTTTCGCGCTCAAGGCGAGCGGCAATCGCTTGCTTGCGCAGTTCCGTCTTGCGCTCGGTCAGCGCTTCGGTAACCCGGTTCTTCAAGCCGTTGATCGCCGGTCCCTGCGCCTGGCGCTCTTCCGGCGTCATGCTGCCCAGTGTCTTCAGCTTTTCCGAAACTGAGCCCTTCTTGCCAAGAGCGGCGACACGCACGGCTTCAATGGCAGGCTCGTCAGCCGCCGCCGCGATGTCTTCGAGAATCTGCCGTTCAAGTTGTTCTAGATCACTCATTGTTTAAATCCCTGTCGTGCCTGCGGCACTCCACGCCTCTTGTTTTGAGTTACCTGTTGCGCCTGCAGCGCTCCACATATTTCGCTTTGCAGCCCAAAGAAGCGTTGTCGTTACTCTCTTTGGCCTGATTGGTGAGACGCATCAAGATTGGCGTCAAAAAATTCCATCGCCTGCAAAAGCCGTCTGCCATCGCCGCCGAGAAAAATGCGGCGGAACAGCCTCAGCGGCGCGATGGTAAATCGGAAGAAGCCGACAATTTTCTTCAATTCCGGAATCACGTCAGCGGGCGCGACCGCACGATAGGCTGCGAATGTCTGCTGCGGTGTCCCGGCAAGACGCGCCTGCGCCGTGATCTGGAAGAACAGGAGCCACACGTCGCGCGCCTGTGCAGCAGCAAGCGGCATGACCGTTTCCGGTTCCTCCTCGAAATCCAGAAAACCGGCAACGCCGTTTTTCTCGAAGAAATCGCGCGGGTGCGGACGCCCATGGCAGAGCCCGGCAGCATGGGCTTCACCCAACGCGCGGGCGCAATGCACGAGAAGTGCATCATGGCCCTGCGGATCATTGCGACGCAAATGGTCAAGCTGGTCCTGGATAATCGGCGCGACATCGCTCAGAACCATCACCGCCCCTTGGTGGTAGACGATCCTGGGAACCTGAAAGCCTGCCTGCAGAAAAGCGCTCATCTTGCGCTCTTCGCGGTCGGCCATGTCTGCTTCTCCAACATCCTTCGGGCTGCGCAGGAACGGATAGGGAAGAAGCGGCGAGATGAGGCTGTGCAGACGCTTCGGAAATGGGCGCCTTTCTGCATCGTAGCGCTTGATCCAGACACGATGACCACCGATGACGGCGCTGGAAATGCGCTTGCCCCGGCTCTGGACAAGCAGAACCAGCAGGCTGCGGAGATCATCCGCATCCAGATCCAGTCTCAACTTGCCCGATTCATCCTTCATGCCCGCTTTGAATCCTTAAAACGAGAAAACCCGCGCCAGCCGAGCCAGCGCGGGTCCCCAAATTATCAATACTGCTTGGGAAAGGCGGCTGGCTTAGCGGACAGCGCCTTCAAAAGCGTTCGGCGTCTCGGTGTTCTTGAGGTACTCGAGAGCCTTCTTTGCCGATGCAACCAGCGCACCGAATGCATCCGGTTCGTGGATTGCGATGTCGGACAGAACCTTGCGGTCGATCTCGATGCCAGCCTTGGCAAGACCGTCGATGAAACGGCCATAGGTCAGGCCCTGCTCGCGGACAGCAGCGTTGATGCGCTGGATCCAGAGAGCGCGGAACGAGCGCTTGCGGTTCTTGCGGTCGCGGTAAGCATACTGCTTCGAACGGTCAACTGCAGCCTTGGCGGTGCGGATGGTGTTCTTGCGACGGCCACGGAAACCAGCAGCCTGATCCAGAACCTTCTTGTGCTTTGCGTGGGCGGTAACGCCGCGTTTTACGCGTGCCATGTTATGATCTCCTTCTCAGACTAATCTTAGAGGCCGTTCGGCAGGAACTGCTTCACGATCTTTGCATCGGCATCGGCGAGAACCATGGTGCCGCGTGCATCGCGAATGAACTTGTTCGAACGCTTGATCATGCCATGACGCTTACCAGCAGCTGCGGCCTTGATTTTGCCGGTGCCGGTGATCTTGAACCGCTTCTTGGCGGCCGATTTGGTCTTCATCTTGGGCATTTTGCTACTCCTTCTTTGCGATCCCCCTCGTGCCTCCGGCACTCGACGCCTCTTGCGTGGCGTCCGGTCATGCCTGATGCGGATGGGAACCTAGTTTTACTTCCGGACTGACCAAGCCCGAAAAGCATACGAAACCGCCACGGCATGCCCTGCCGGGCGGTTCGAACGCGGCCTTATAGGCTCAAAGACCGCAAAACGCAATGCCCGAATTGGACTGAATCGCAACCGGAACGTCAATAAAGCCGCAGAAGTACCGGCAGGACGTGAATGTCCTGCAGATATTCCACGAACTCGAAAAACGGATAGGCCACGAAGAACACCAGGCCGTCCTGAAAAGTGCGATAAATCCGGTCAGGCCGGACGATCAGTTCCTTGTCGTCGCGAAACAGCGAAAACTTCGGAAAGAAACGCGGAACGCTCGCACAATAGGCTTCATAAGGCTTGCCGAAATTCTGCTTGAGAAATTTCTCTTCCGTCCGGATGACAACCGAGAAAGCGAGATAGCAAAGCACGCCGAAGGCGATCGCAATGATGATGCTGCCGGTCTGCGCGCCGATACCCATCGCGCCGATGCTGCTGAAGACGTAAAGTGGATTGCGCGTGACCGAATACGGTCCGCTCTGCACGATTTCCGCGCTCTTGCGTCCGCCGATATAGAGCGTGCACCACATGCGTCCGATGATGGCCGCGACGATCAGACTGAGACCGAACGCCTCGATATATTCATGAAAATGGCCGGTCGATTGCGAGCTGACAAAAAGCAGCGCCACGACCAGAAGCACCACGACGGCGCCGATCGCAAGACGCCGACGCTGCTGATATTTACCCAATTCGCCCAAAGTCTTCATTGCGATTCCATGATCCAATTTGCCTAGCCAAAAGAAAAGCCGCCCGAAGGCGGCTTTTCCAAGGCATTTCGAAATGCTCAGCGCGGAGCGAGAACCATCATCATCTGACGGCCTTCAAGCTTCGGCTCGGACTCAACCTTGGCGATTTCGACAGTGTCTTCCTTGACGCGCTGCAAAAGCTTCATGCCAAGTTCCTGGTGCGCCATTTCACGTCCACGGAAACGCAAGGTAACCTTGACCTTGTCGCCTTCCTCAAAGAAACGCAGAGCAGCCTTCATCTTCACCTCATAGTCATGGGTGTCGATGTTCGGTCGCATCTTGATTTCCTTGATTTCAACCGTTTTCTGCTTCTTGCGCGCTTCGGCGGCCTTTTTCTGATTCTGATACTTCAGCTTGCCGAGGTCGACGATCTTGCAAACCGGAGGCTCTGCGTTCGGCACGATCTCGACGAGATCGAGACCTGCTTCTTCAGCCATGGCGATAGCTTCCTGAATGGAAACATCACCGTGGTTCTGGCCTTCGGCATCGATAAGCTGAACCCGGGGAACCCGGATATCACGGTTGGAGCGCGGTCCGTCTTTCTGAACCGGCGTCGCTCTGAAGGGTCGGCGAATGGTCGTTATCTCCTGAATTGTTAAGTCTCATGCGGTCGGATACTCGCTGCCAGACGGCATATCCCCAATCAAACCGCAGTTGATCGCGGAAATGTCGTCAAGCGGGCGGCGAAGTCAATAGCATCTTTGACAGGAAAAATCACCCCCGCGTGATAAACGTTCTTTTTGTTGTCATTTCGCGGCGGACAAGCGGCATATCGGTCACATTTGCCGTCATTTCAAGGGCCTCGCCCCACATGCGGGTTTTCTCTCTTTTGCGAACATGCAAAAACACTCCCGGAAAATGAGGAGATTTGTCATGAGCGTTGCGGGGCCGGAATTCATCGACGTGGACGGAGCGAAAATCGCCCTGCGTTACAGAGCCGGAAGCAAATCTCCCGGTGTGGTCTGGCTCGGCGGCTATCGGTCCGACATGCTGGGCACCAAGGCGGTCGTCCTCGATGAATGGGCGGCTGAGACCGGGCACAGCGCACTCAGGCTCGATTATTCCGGCCACGGCGAATCCGGCGGCGACTTCAATCAAGGCACCATCTCGCGCTGGCTGAACGAAAGCCTCGCCGTCTATCGCAAATATGCCAAAGGTCCGCAGATTCTGGTCGGCTCCTCAATGGGTGGCTGGATCGCGCTGCGCATGGCGCAGGAGCTCAAGAAGGAAGGGAACCCGCCTGCCGGGATCGTCCTGATCGCACCTGCTCCGGATTTTACGGCTGTGCTTGTGGAGCCAACACTTTCCGACGCGCAGAAAAACGACCTTCAGGAAAAGGGTTATTTCGAAGAACCCTCCGAATATTCGCCCAATCCTTATGTCTATACCCGTGCGCTGATCGAGGACGGACGGAAGAACCTGGTTCTCAAGGGTATCATCGAGACCGGCTGTCCAGTTCATATCCTGCAAGGCATGCAGGACCCCGATGTTCCCTACAAGCATGCGCTGACGCTGGTGGAACACCTGCCCGTCGATGACGTGACCCTGACACTGGTGCGCGACGGGGATCATCGCCTGTCGCGACCGCAGGATCTCGATCTTCTGATCCGCACCGTATCCGGTCTGGCGGAACGCATCGGCGAAAAATCATAACGGAGCGAAATCATGCGGTTTTCGGTTTTCGCTTCCTCGGCGGTTGCGGCCATTGTCGGTTTCGGCGGCACGCTGGCACTCATCATTGCCGCAGCGCAGGTGCTGGGCGCCACACAGGCCGAAACTGCAAGCTGGGTGACGGCGATTTGCCTTGCGATTGCCGCTTCATCCGCCTGGCTCAGCATTCGCTACAAGATGCCGATCATCGCGGCCTGGTCTACACCGGGGCTGGCGCTGATCGGCGCCAGTGCCGGTTTCACCATGCCGGAAGCGGTTGGCGCATTCATCGTGACGGCGCTCGCACTGGTCGCCACCGGACTGATCCGCCGATTGTCGGTGCTTGTTTCCCGCATTCCAGCCTCCGTCGCATCAGGTATGCTTGCAGGTGTGCTGCTGAGTTTCGTCATTGCCGCCGCCAAAACAGTGCCTGGCGATCCGGTTTTCGTCCTGCCGCTGGTAGCGCTGTTCTTTATTATCCGCCTGTTCAACCCGTCGCTCGCCGTCATTGCCGTTCTGGTGATCGGGATGATCTTCGCGCTCGCCACTGGGCGCTCACCCGCACTGCCCGCGCCTGAAATCTCCACGCTCACCCTCATCTGGCCAGAGTTCCACATGGGTGCGATGATCGGCATCGCGATCCCGCTTTATCTGGTGACCATGGCCTCGCAGAACCTGCCGGGTTTCGCCGTGCTGCGTGCTTCAGGCTATGAGCCGCCAACCAGCGCCTGCCTGCGCGTAACCGGCCTGTTTTCACTGCTGACGGCTCCTTTCGGCGCATCGACCACCAATCTGGCCGCGATTTCGGCGGCGCTCTGCACCAATCCCGATGCACATCCCGATCACACCAAACGCTGGCTTACCGGTCCGGTCTATGCGGCGATCTATGTGGTGTTCGCCCTCTTCGGGGCGTCACTGGTCGCAATCTTTGCCGTATTACCGGTAACGCTCATCGCCCTTGTTGCCGGGCTTGCCCTGACAGGCCCGTTCATCAACGCCATGTCATTGGCGCTGAAGGATGAACATGAGCGTCTTGCGGCGACCATAACCTTTGCCGTGACGGCCTCCGGTATGGCATTTTTCGGCGTCGGCTCCGCCTTCTGGGCACTGATCGCCGGGCTTGCCGTCACTTTTCTCGAACATTTTCGCAAAAAAATTTCGAATTAATCACATTGGTTAGCAGAAGCGTGGCCTGAATCCGCAAGTTGCATTCTTGAAAAGCCGCAATCTTTTCACCACGTCGAAGTCAAGCCGCCAGAACAAAATGCCCGCACAGGGCGGGCTGGCAGGCCTTGGTTTTGCGCATGTTGCCGGACGATGTCGAACGGTTGAATGGCATGCGCTTTTCGACGGAGCAGACCATGACCAATACTGCATTGATCCGCCCGGCATGGACGCCAGCCACGATTGCGCTGATGGTGCTCGGCTTTATCCTGTTCTGGCCGCTTGGCCTTGCCATGCTGGCCTATATCCTCTGGGGCGACCGCCTCGAAGGATTCAAGCGTGGCGTGAACGAGAAGACCGATTCCATGTTCGGATCGTTCCGCAACTGCCGCAAGGGCGAAAGCTTCAACTTCGGTAGCACCACCGGCAACGAGGCTTTTGACGACTGGCGCCGCGCCGAGCTGGAACGACTGGCCGAAGAACGCCGCAAGCTTGAAGAAGCACGCGCCGAATTCGAGGCCTATGCTGCAGAACTTCGCCGCGCTCGCGACAAGGAAGAATTCGACCGCTTCATGGCTGAACGCCGTGCGGCCTCGAAGAAGACGCCTGCCCCGCGCGCGAAAGGCGGCAAGGACGACATCACCGATCTTTGATAAGGTATAACACCCTGAAATCTCTCGAAACGGCGCGGTTTGGCTGCGCCGTTTCGGTCAAAACAGCAATTTTTTCTGGCTTTTTAAGCGAATCGCTTATTCTTAAGCGATGGGCTTATCCTTTCTTCGGCAAATCAGCGGTAAAGGGGCATCCGCTGGAACGACAACCGTTCGCAGCGAACGTATCCATGCGGTCGCCGGACGCGAACTTCCCTTACGTGTTTTCGAGAATCCGCGTGCCAAACGACTGACCCTGCGTATCGAAGCAGGCGGCAGGGGACTGCGCATTACGGTTCCGCCCGGCCTTCCCGAGCGCGAGGTGCTGAGCTTCCTCAACCGCCATGAAGGCTGGATCGAAAGCCGCATTGCAAAACTGCCCGACCAGCCAGGCGTGCGCGCCGGTATCAAAATCCCCTTGCGTGGCGTGCCACACAAGATCGTGCATCAGCCCGGGCGCGGCACCACACAGCTTCTCGAAGGCAATATTCTGCTCGTCCATGGCGACCCGGCACATCTGCCACGCCGCGTTGCCGATCACATCAAGCGCGAAGTGAAGCGCGAGATCGAGGCGCTTGTCGTCCGTCACACCGCGGCTGTCGGCCGCAAGGCCAAGGCAGTGCGCTTCAAGGATACGAAGAGCCGCTGGGGGTCGTGTACCTCGGACGGCATCCTTTCTTTCTCCTGGCGCATCGGCATGGCCCCTGCCCCGGTGATCAATTATCTCGTTGCCCATGAGGTGGCCCATCTCATCGAGATGAACCATGGGCCGAAATTCTGGAAACTCTGCCATGAGCTTTGCCCCGATACGGAGCGCTGCAAGGCTTGGCTGAAGCGCAATGGCAGCGCATTACAGGCTATCGACTTCACATGACCGCATCCATACTGACCGCCGCCAAGGTGCTGTGGGATTATCACTGCATCTATGATCCGCTGGAAACTGCCGATGTCATTATCGGGCTTGGCAGCTACGATCCACGCGTTGCCGAGAGGGCAGCCGATCTCTTTCTGGCCGGCATGGCGACGTGGCTGGTATTCACCGGCAAAAGTGGTCACTGGACGGACAGGCTCTACAAGGCAAGTGAAGCAGAAGCTTTTGCTGAAATCGCAATCAGGCGCGGCGTGCCCGAAGAAGCGATCACCATCGAACCCAATGCCACCAATATTGGCGAAAATATAAGGTTCAGTCGCGAACGGCTTGCACCCGGTGCTATCAGCGCCATCCTTGTGACCAAGCCGCAGACCCAGCGCCGCGTTCTGGCGACCGTGGCCCGGCAATGGCCGGAAGCACGCGCAAGCATCACCGCGCCGCTCGTATCCTTCGAGGACCAGCCAACGGCAGATCATCCGGTCGAAATGCTTATCAGCGAGATGACCGGCGATCTTCAACGCATTCTGGAATATCCCGCCAGGGGCTATCAGATCGCGCAGGCTGTTCCCCTTGAGGTCATGGAGGCGTATGATTTTCTGATCGCACAGGGTTTTGACGGCCATCCGGTCTCCGAATAGGTCGACAATGGACAGAATAACTTGAGTAGACCCCGGATTTATGCGACGGAAAACCATGGTTCTCGATATCAAGATATGCGGGCTTAAAACCCCTGATGCCGTTGCCGCCGCTCTCGACGGCGGTGCGACGCATATCGGTTTCATCTTCTTTCCAAAAAGCCCGCGCCATATAACCCCGCAGGCAGCGGCAGGCCTGCGCGATGCGGTCAAGGGACGTGCGCTTGTCGTTGCCGTTACAGTCGATGCGGACGATGAAACGCTGGATGATATCGTGAAAACCGTGAAGCCCGATATTCTGCAGCTTCACGGCCATGAGACGCCGGAACGCGTGGCCTTCATCAAGGCGCATTATGGCCTGCCGGTCATGAAGGCTTTCTCGGTGCGCGAAGCCAGCGACCTTGCCGCGATTGCAGCCTATAAAGGCATAGCCGACCGTTTCCTGTTCGATGCCAAACCGCCAAGGGGCTCTGAGCTGCCCGGCGGCAATGGCGTGTCATTCGACTGGGAACTTCTGGCGGCGCTTGACGCGGATATCGATTACATGCTTTCCGGTGGATTGAATGCGGACAATATCGCCGAGGCGCTGCACAAGACCCAGGCGCCGGGCATCGATATATCGTCCGGCGTCGAGCGCGCGCCCGGCGAAAAGGATGTGCGTCTCATCGAGAATTTTTTCCGGGCTGTCGCCGATGCGCGCCGTTGCCCTGTAGACAGCCTGAACTGACGGAGCGGAAGCGTTGAACAAGCCGGTTGCACCCAATTCCTATAAGACAGGCCCCGATGAAGAGGGCATGTTCGGTATTTTCGGCGGACGCTTCGTCGCCGAAACGCTGATGCCGCTGATCCTTGAATTGCAGGAAGCCTATGAAACGGCGAAGAACGACCCTGAGTTCAAGGCGGAGCTGAACGCGCTTTCCACCTATTATGCAGGTCGTCCTTCCAAGCTCTATTATGCCGAAGGCCTGACCAAGCATTTGGGCGGCGCGAAAATCTACTTCAAGCGCGAAGACCTCAATCACACAGGCAGTCACAAGATCAACAATTGCCTTGGTCAGATTCTGCTTGCCAAGCGCATGGGCAAGACCCGCATTATCGCTGAGACCGGCGCCGGACAGCATGGCGTGGCTTCTGCCACCGTTGCCGCGCGTTTCGGCCTGCCCTGCGTGGTCTATATGGGCGCAACCGACGTCGAACGTCAGAAGCCGAATGTGTTCCGCATGAAGCTGCTTGGTGCCGAAGTGATCCCGGTTTCTGCAGGCAACGGCACGCTCAAGGATGCGATGAACGAAGCCCTGCGTGACTGGGTGACGAATGTCGAAGACACCTATTACCTGATCGGCACCGCTGCCGGTCCGCATCCCTATCCGGAACTGGTGCGCGACTTCCAGTCGGTGATTGGCAACGAAGCGCGCCAACAGATTCTGGAACAGGAAGGACGCCTGCCGGATGTGATCGTGGCAGCGGTCGGCGGCGGTTCCAATGCCATCGGTCTGTTCCATCCGTTCCTTGACGACGCCTCGGTGAAGATCGTCGGTGTCGAAGCGGGCGGACGCGGTCTCGACGGTGAAGAACATTGCGCTTCGATGAGCGCAGGTCGTCCCGGCGTTCTGCATGGCAACCGCACCTATCTCCTCCAGAACGATGACGGTCAGATTCTCGAAGGTCATTCCGTTTCTGCCGGCCTCGACTATCCGGGCGTCGGGCCGGAACATTCATGGCTGAAAGACAGCGGGCGCGTCGACTATGTGCCGATCCTCGACGATGAGGCGCTGGATGCATTTCAGCTTTGCACCCGCACCGAAGGCATCATCCCTGCCCTCGAATCCGCCCACGCCATCGCGCAGGCCGTGAAAATGGCACCGACCATGGGCAAGGATCAGGTCATGATCGTCAATCTGTCCGGTCGTGGCGACAAGGATGTCCACACGGTCGGCAAGCTTCTCGGCATGGACATCTGACATGGGTAATGACGTCGCCGAAATCTCCGCCTACAAGCCGCGTGCCGCATGGTTCGACGGCCTGACGACGTGCGGTCCGGCGACGATCAAGCTCAACATCATCGAAGCCGATCCGGCCAATCCTGTCGCGGAGGCTGCTGTCGGCCTCGCCCGCAGACAGATCGAAACTGCCGCTGAAAAGCTCACCGCATTGCCGCATCTGGGCGTCGGTTTCGCCGTTCTTCATCAGGGCGAGGAGGGCCTCTGGCTGCTGCTGCACTGGTGGCTGGAGGGCGGCATCGCTACGGAAATCCTCTGGCAGTCGGAACTCGGCGACGAGGTGGACTTCATGCCCGCACAGCCGCTGCTGATGGCCTGCGTGTGGGAACTCGGAATTATAGACTTTGAACGGCGTGCATGGATGGAAACGGCAATGGCGGGCAAGCCCGTTGCCGACTATCTGGCACGCACTTTGCCACGGGGCACGGTATGACTACTCGCATCGACACCAAATTCGCTGAACTGAAGGCCGAGGGCCGTCCGGCACTCGTTACCTATTTCATGGGTGGCGATCCCGATCTGGAAACCTCGCTCAAGGTGATGAAGGCCTTGCCAAAGGCTGGTGCCGACGTGATCGAACTCGGTATGCCCTTCTCCGATCCGATGGCAGACGGACCCGCCATTCAGGCCGCTGGCCTGCGCGCCCTCAACGCCGGTCAGACGCTTGCCAAGACGTTGCACATGGCAGCAGAATTCCGCAAGGAAGACGACACGACCCCGATCGTCATGATGGGCTATTATAACCCGATCTATATTTACGGCGTGGAACGCTTTCTGGCCGATGCCAAGGCTTCCGGCGTGGACGGGCTGATCATCGTCGATCTTCCCTCCGAAATGGATGCCGAACTCTGCATTCCGGCCATGAAGGCGGGTATCAATTTTATCCGCCTCACCACGCCGACCACGGACGACAAGCGCTTGCCGAAGGTGCTGCATAATTCATCGGGCTTCGTCTATTACGTCTCGATGAACGGCATCACCGGTTCGGCCATTGCCGATACGGCAAAGGTCGGTGAAGCTGTGCGTCACATCAAGAAGAGCACCGATCTGCCGATCTGTGTCGGTTTCGGCGTCAAGACGCCGGGGCAGGCAGCAGCCATCGCCACCCATGCCGATGGCGTCGTCGTCGGCACGGCGATTGTCAACGCGATTGCCGGTGAACTGGACGAAAACGGCAAGGCGAAGGGCGATCCTGTCGCCGCTGCAACCAGACTTGTCCACGCCCTTGCGGAGAGTGTGCGTGCCACACGCCTTGAAGCCGCCCAATAAATCGTCCATTTAGTGCACATCTTAAAAGTGCTAAGCGGCTGAAGCTCTTTGCCGAAGAACAAGAAACGGAAGCAAACGTCATGAACTGGATCACCAACTACGTCCGTCCGAAGATCAATTCGATGCTCGGCCGTCGTGAAATGCCGGAAAACCTCTGGATCAAGGATCCGTCGACCGGTGAAATGGTGTTTCACAAGGACCTTGAGAGCAACCAGTTTGTGATCCCGTCCTCGGGTCATCACATGCGCATCAAGGCGAAGGATCGTCTGCGTTTCTTCTTCGACAATGGCGAATACACCACGCTTGACGCTCCG
Source organism: Brucella sp. GW823-FHT04E01 (assembly GCF_058796175.1). Classification (NCBI taxonomy): domain Bacteria; kingdom Pseudomonadati; phylum Pseudomonadota; class Alphaproteobacteria; order Hyphomicrobiales; family Brucellaceae; genus Brucella; species Brucella sp. GW823-FHT04E01. Next base: position 729,984 of record NZ_JBXAIK010000004.1, read on the forward strand.
AAAGTGCCGATCGATCCGCTGAAATTCCGCGACGAGAAGAAATATATCGATCGTCTCAAGGATTATCGCACCCGCACAGGCATGGATGACGCTATCGTCAACGGCCTCGGCACCATTGACGGCCTGCCGATTGTCGCCACCGTTCAGGATTTCGGCTTCATGGGCGGTTCGCTCGGCATGGGAGCCGGCGAAGCGATCATTCAGGGCTTTGAAAAGGCCATTGAGCTGAAGCGTCCGCTGGTTCTGTTCGCGGCCTCGGGCGGTGCACGCATGCAGGAGGGCATCCTGTCGCTCATGCAGCTCCCGCGCACCACGGTTGCTGTGGAAATGCTGAAAGAAGCTGGCCTGCCCTATATCGTCGTTCTGACCAATCCGACTACGGGCGGCGTGACGGCTTCCTACGCCATGCTGGGCGATATCCACATTGCCGAACCCGGCGCACTGATCGGCTTTGCCGGACCACGCGTCATCGAACAGACGATCCGTGAAAAGCTGCCGGAAGGCTTCCAGAGCGCCGACTATCTCATGGAACACGGTATGGTCGACATGGTCGTCTCGCGTCTTGAACTGAAGGACACGATTGCGCGCCTTCTCAAGATCATGACCAGGCAGCCGGGCAATAGCGACGTGCCGGAACACGAAAAGACGGAAGCAACCGACAAGGCAGCCTGATCGTGACAGAAAAAGCCGCCGCCGCAATCGAGCGGCTTATGCAGTTGCATCCAAAAGGCTTCGATCTTTCATTAGACCGCATCCGCGGTCTTCTGGAAAAGCTCGGCAATCCGCATCTGAAATTGCCGCCGGTCATCCATATTGCCGGAACCAACGGCAAGGGATCGGCGACGGCTTTCTGCCGCGCGCTTCTGGAAGCGGGCGGCTTCGACGTTCACGTCCATACTTCGCCGCACCTCGTCCACTGGCATGAGCGCTACCGTCTGGCGGCGCCCGGCGGCGGCAGGCTGGTCAGCGACGATGTTCTGGCCGACGCCATAGAGCGCGTTGCGGCAGCCAATGGCGGCCAGCACATCACCGTTTTCGAAATCCTGACGGCTGTGGCTTTCGTACTCTTTTCCGAGCATCCGGCGGATGTCGTCGTTATGGAAGTCGGCCTTGGTGGACGTTTCGACGCCACCAATGTCATTGCCGAGCCTGCCGTCTCGCTCATCATGCCGGTTTCCATCGACCATCAGGCCTATCTTGGCGACCGCGTGGAGCTGATTGCCGCCGAGAAAGCCGGTATCATCAAGAAGGATTGTCCGGTCGTTGTCGGTTTCCAGCCTTTCGATGCAGCGCGGGAAGTTCTCGTCTCGACTGCCGATCGTCTTGGCTGTCCGGTTTCGGTCTACGGGCAGGATTTCCTCGCCTTCGAGGAACATGGTCGCATGGTGTTCCAGAACGAGGACGGTCTGATCGACCTGCCATTGCCGCGCTTGCCCGGACGCCATCAGATTTCCAATGCCGCAGCGGCAATCGAGGCGGTGCAGATGGCTGGTTTCAGCCTGACCGACAAAGCCGTCGAAAAGGCTTTGATGGTGGTGGACTGGCCAGCACGTATGCAGCGGCTGACCCATGGTGCGCTCGTGGATTTGGCCCCGGCGGCCTCCGAAATCTGGCTTGATGGCGGTCATAACCCGGGCGCCGGCGCAGTCATCGCGGAGGCACTCGGCGATCTTGAAGAGCGTAACGAGCGCCCGCTGTTCCTCATCACCGGCATGATCAACACCAAGGACCCGGTCGGCTATTTCGAAGCCTTTGCCGGTATGGCACGGCATGTTTTCACCGTGCCTGTTCCGTCCAGCGATGCGGGTATCCCGAATGATGAGCTGGCGGTCGCGGCCCAGAAAGCCAACCTGTCGGCAGAGCCTGTGCATTCGGTTGCCAACGCGTTGAAACTTCTGCGTGGCACGTGGCCCCCGGATGAAGCGCCACCGCGTATCCTGATTGGCGGTTCGCTTTACCTTGCGGGTGAAGTTTTGAGAGAGAACGGCACACCACCCGCCTAACGGCAAATTCTAGAACGGTTCCAGTAAAACAGAGTCGCTGGAACCGCTCCAAGTATTTATTTCGTCGCATTATCCTGCGCAAAAACCGCTTCACACTTTTGCTGGAAATGCTCCAAACAAAAACCCGGCTCGAAGGCCGGGTTTTGCATTTTTATGATGCTGTTATTATGCAGCTGAAGCCTTGATCCAGTCGGCAAGGCGGCTCTTCGGAGCAGCGCCGACCATATTGGCGGCGAGTTCACCGTCCTTGAACATCAGAAGCGTCGGGATCGAACGCACGCCGAACTGGGCAGCCAGTTCCGGGTTTTCGTCGATATTAACCTTGGCGATCTTGACCTGACCGGCCATTTCGGTCGCGATTTCGTCCAGAGCCGGCGCGATCATCTTGCAGGGACCGCACCATTCCGCCCAGAAATCCACCACGACAGGCTCGCTCGACTGAAGAACGTCCGACTGAAAATTGCTGTTATCGACCTTAACGGTTGCCATAGGGCTATCCTCTTTTCTCACCAAGAACGGCAGACATCTTTTCAGACTCACAACACGATCCGCTCTTCATTCGCTATATCATGTGGCGCGTCTGCTGCCATCCGTCAAGTTCTGGTTCGTCACCTTTCCTTGAGAGTCTTTCAGAGACTGCAGCGCTTCGTCCAGAACCACATCCGGCAGCGGCATCAAAAACGGACCTTCGGTGAACAGAAGCGCCGTTTCGACAATCCGCCCCGGATAGAGCGGGGCCAGCAACTCGCGATAAAGCGCAAGCTGCGCCCGATAGGCGAAAGGAACCGCCTCGATGGTTTTCGGTGGCGGTCGATTGGTCTTGTAGTCGACGATCAGGACACAATCCTCGCCAACACTGATGCGGTCGATCTGACCGGACACGGCATGATCGCGCCCGCCAAGCTCAATCGTGCCCATGATGGCAACTTCCCCGCGCGAGCCTTCCGCAAAGACCGGTGCATAGGTGGCATCGTCCAGAATGGTCCTGACGCTTTGCCAGGCAATCTGGCGCTCCGTTTCCGGCCAGTCGGCAGCAATCCGCCCAAGATAGTCGCGTGCCAGCGTTTCACGCCCATCCTGTGGGACATCCGGCAGATATTGCAGCAGCATATGGATCGCCGTGCCGCGTCGCAACGCAAAGGCTGGCGTCCCATTGCCCGGTCCCAGAACGGGCGAAAACGTATCGAGCGGCGGTTCTTCATCCGCTTCGATCAGCGCAGAAGCGCCGGACGGCGCCAGCGGTCGCGGCAGTCCGATTTCCGGCTTTATCGGCTCTCTATATTCATCTGGAAATGATGGCAGTGCATGATCTTCGGTTCTATCCTGCTCGGCAATCTCGACCATGCCGCGCGGTGTGTTGCGATAACGTCTTGCGGCAACATTCAGCACGGGGTGCACGAATGTCTCGGCCTTGGTGGCCAACGCATCCTCGACAAGGCGATGCCATGTTTCGCCGCTTTCACGCGTGCCGCGATAGCCGCAGATGATGAGCCGGTCTTCGGCACGCGTCATGCCGACATAGAGCAGGCGGCGATATTCTTCCTCCGCCCGCGTTTTCAGCTCCTCGATCTGAGCGGTCGTGAAGCCGGTCTGGTATCCGGCATTCGGTTGCCAGAGATAGCCTTTCACCGACGGACTATCATTCGAAAAGTCAAAAGGAATGAGCTTTGGCGCACGACTGCCAGTCCAGACCGCGCTTCCCGGATCAACAAGAAACACCACCGCCCCTTCCAGCCCCTTGGCGGCATGGACAGTCATGATGCGCACTTCATTGCGCCCCTGATCGAGTTCACGCTTGATTTCCGGCGATGCCGCTTCCAGCGTTTCAAGGAAGGCTTGCAGGCCGGGCAGACCGGCACGCTCGGCGGAAAGCGCATAATTCTGGAATTCGTCGATGATATCGCCCGCCTCCGGCCCCAACCTCGCCAGTAGTTTTCGCCGCGCACCGTCCGCACTCAATATCCGTGCATAGAATTCGAACACCGGCATCGTGTCGGCCATATTGCGCCAGCGGCTCAAGGTCTTGTGCACCTCGGCCAGTGCAGCATCGCCGCGCGAGACCTGATAAAGCCGCTCGAACAGCGTGAGGCTTGAACCGCGCGGATAGGCAAGCTCGAACAGCCGGTCGTCATCCCAGCCGAATAACGGGCTTTTCAATACCGATGCCAGCGAAAGATCGTCCGAAGGCTGAAGCACGAAACGACCGAGTGCCATCAGGTCTTGAATGGCGATATGGCTGGTGAGCCGCAAGCGGTCTGCACCTGCTACCGGAACGGACAGGTTTTTCAGCGCCCGCGACAAAGCAGGCATGAACTGGTCGCGCTTTCGCACCAGAACCATGATGTCACGCGGCATGATCCGCCGGTTCTGGCCCGGAATAGGTTCGCCGCGATCCAGCCAGTGGCGAATAGTGGCTGCGATCTGATCCGCCAGCCGGACAGCAGGTGCTGCCAGATGATCGACCGGCTCGCGCCAGTCGTCCGGCTCTTCCACCACTTCCGGCGTCAGCATATCCCAGATTTCCACCTCGCCCGGCGCATCGGAGCGAATGGCTTCATGTACCGTTGCGCCTGCAAGGCCTCGATTGGCCTCGGCTCTCGCAAAAACCTCGTCTACAGCCTGCAGGACGTCGGGCGCGGATCGGAACGAGAAATTGAGGCTGACGCGCTCGAATTTCAGCTCCGCATCTCCGGCGCGAAGACTGACGGACCGCCCCTGCGCCGCGAAATCCTCCGGCACCGCGCCCTGGAACGAATAGATCGACTGTTTTTCATCGCCGACAGCAAAAAGCGTGCGGCTGATATTGCGTTGGCCGACGCCGGAGAAAAACTCTTCCGACAGCATGCGGATCACCTGCCACTGGTCGGGGCTGGTGTCTTGCGCCTCGTCGACCAGAATATGGTCGATGCCGCGATCGAGCTTGTACTGAACCCACTGCCCTGCCCCGTTGCGGGCGAGCAGCGCCACGGTCCGGGTAATGAGATCCTCGAAATCGAGCAGGCCGCGCTGACGCTTCAGGTCGTGATAGCGTTGCAGCAGATTGTCGATCAGCGTCAGCGCGGCCAGATTGAGCCGCACCAGACGCAATTCCTTCAGCCGGTCGAGACCCTGTTCGACACGCGCGGCTGCCGCGTCAAAATCCTCTTCGAAATCCGGCAGAAGTTTCTTGACCGCCGCCGAGCCAACATAGGAACCGGATTTCGGCTCGCCCGTACTTTTCAGGAAAGCTGCGCGCAACACGGCCTCGCGGTCACGCTGGCTCGTCACCTTTTCGAAACGCCGAAGCTGCAGCGCAAAATCCTGCGCGCGCGACGCGCCTTTCTGGATCGACATGATGAGGTCGAGCGCATCGTCGGAAAACTCCGGTATCGGCCAGAGATCTGCGACGAGGTCATCTTCGCTGGTTCGCGGGTCGAAGCGGAAAGCCCGGTGCAGAGCTTCGCTGCGATGCGCCGTTACGCCCAGTTCGGCGATATAGGTCTGCAGGCCATTGCGCCTGCTTACGGCCTCATCCAGAAGCGATTGAAGCCCCATCTCGCCCGATGCCTGCAGAACATCAGCAAAGGCCGCTGCGAGATCAATATCGCCGCCGCCATGCGCGGTTTCGAGCAGTTGGCGCCGTGCTTCGCCGACAAGGGCTGCCTGCATCAAATCATCCATCATCTCGAAATGACCGGCAATGTTCGCCTCAAGCGGGAACTGGTGCAGGATCGCTTCGCAGAAAGCATGGATGGTCTGGATTTTAAGTCCGCCCGGTGTTTCGAGCGCACGCGCGAACAGCCGTCGCGCTGCTGCAAGACGAGCATCGTTCGGTCTGCGGCCTTCCAGCGACTTCAGACGTTCGACGAGTTCTTCGTCAGGCAGGACAGCCCATTCTGAAAGCCGCATGAACACGCGGTTCTGCATCACCGCCGCAGCCGCCTTGGTGTAGGTAAGGCAGAGAATCTTGGAAGGATCAGTACCCTCCAGCAGCAGGCGGATAACACGTTCGGTCAGAACATGGGTCTTGCCGGAACCCGCATTGGCGGACACCCAGACAGAAGCCGCCGGATTTGCCGCGTTGCTCTGTGCCCGTAGCGTTTCTTCGGGGATAATGGGTGCCTTTTTCATTCACCGCCCTCCCCGCCAGCATCGCCCCCGGCAGACCATTCCAGTACTCGCGCCAGATGATCGTAATCGCCTGTCAGGTCCGTCTCGCGAAACGGCAATGCGCGTGACAGGTAGCCTTTTTCCGGTTTTTGATATTCGACGAGCAATTGCGCCAGTCGCTGCCAGGATTCCTCGCCGAGAGCCGGTGCAGTTTTTTCCGATGGCGGTCGTCCGATCTTGAGGATCGATTCCGGCTTCACCTCGCCGCCCGCCTTGAGACGCACATAGGTCAGATCGGATGCACGGACCGAACCAAGTTCCCGAAACGCGCCGCGCACCAGAAGTGCGGCTTCCAGCGCCAGCTGCGGCGACAGCAGCACATGCGCCTGTTTGGGCGATGGTGTCGATCCGGTCTTGTAATCGATGATTTCCGCTGTCCCGTCACGCATCAGATCGATGCGGTCAGCACGACCGGAAAGCGTAATGCCAAGCCCTTCGACTTCACGTTTATCGGATGAAATCTCCGCAAAGCGGGTCTGGACATTGTAGGCGCGCTCGCGTTCCCAAGCCAGAAACTGCGGAATGAGCGCGGTGAAGCGTGGCCACCAAACGGCCTCTATTTCCGTCGGCAGATCCATATCGGCAAAGAGGATGCGCCCCAACTCCATCAACCGCTCTGCAGCGTCGGGCGCCAGCGGATCGATTGCCTCCTGCGTAAAATGGCCCAGAATATCGTGGAACAAAGTGCCGCGTTCGGCGGCAGCCGGGTCGCGGATCAAGGGTTCCAGCGGCCGCAGCTTCAATATCTTCTTGGCGAAGATCGCATAGGGATCGCGGCGCAACGTTTCGATTTCCGTTACCGAAAAATGCTTCGGGCGCGCTAGGACCGGCGGCGCAGGCTGCGGTCTCTTCACGAAAGGCACATCTTCGTCACGATCGATTTCGCGCGACCACTGGATGAATCGAGCCCCGCGCTTGCGCATTTCGGCGGTCACATCCGCACCCAGCACTGTTTCAAGTCGTTGAAGCCAGCGCGATGGCACGGTCGGGGCATTGTCGGAACGCTGCGAGCGCGTCAGCACGACATGGTCCATGCCGAGCGCCATCTGGAAATCGTGGGCGGCAAGGCCGGTGCGGCGTTCGGGCGGATCGAGCGCGATCATCGACTTCATGGGGCGTGACATGAATGGGTCGTTGCGGGTGCGTGCGGGCCAGCTCCCCTCGTTGAGGCCACCGATAACCACCGTGTCCATGGTTTGCAGGCGCGCTTCCAGCGCACCCCAGATGAAGAGGCGCGGATGACCGCCCGGATGCGGCTTCACCGTCTCACCCGCCATCAGGGCATCCAGTACGGCTGGCCATTCCGACGCTTCAAAATCGAGCCCGGCTTCGTTCGAAACCAGACCACGCAAAAAGATGGCAAGCTGCTCGCCACGTTCACCGGAATAGAAAGGCGCGATGCTGGCCTTTTCATTCCGAGCAAGATTTTCCAGCGCCTCCACCGTGGCCCGCGCGATTTCACCGATCTCGGTCCTGCGTCCAGCGATAACGAAAGGCGCCAATGGTGCCACCGCGTTCGATAGGCTTTCGCAAAGATTTCGGGCAGCGGCGATCATGTCCGGTGTGACCGTGTCGTGCCATGCCGGTTGCCATGGCTGGCCGGCACTTTCCTCCAGCCGCCGGTCGAAAAATGCAGGAAGATCGAGCACGGATGCGCGGCCCGTGCCACCGCGAAAGGCGATGAGTTCCAGGGTTTCGGCAGCAAGGCGTCGCTCGATGCGGGGAGCTTCCAGCCGTAGCAGCGGATGCTTGACCAGCGCCAGCAACGCAACCGGGTCGCCCGGGTTGAAGACGGTCTCGACCAGCAGCCGTAGCAATGTCGTGGTCTCGACATCACGCAGATGCCGCCCGCCGGAATCATCGGCGTCGATGCCGAAACGGGCAAGTTCACCCACCACGCGCCGCGCCAGATTGCGGTCTGCCGTAACAAGCGCGGCTGTTCTGCCTTCATCATTGATCGCGTCGCGCAGGACGAGAGCCACAGTAAGCGCTTCTTCCCGCTCATTCGCGGTTTCAATCAGATCGATCGTCTGCGCTGCTTCCTGCAAGGCTTTCGGCTGCATATCGGGATCGCGTGCAAGCTGTCCCCACGCATCGGTCGTTTCCGCCGGACGAAGCGCTTCACTGACCACCCGTTCGCGCAGGCGTTTCGAGGCAGGCATATCGTCCAGATGTTCCACATCCGCACGCAATGTCTGCATTGCATCGAGAAGCTTGCGCAAACCGAATTGCGGATGACCGAAGGTCGACGGATTATCGGTTGCCGATGCCAGCATCTGCCAGGCTGCATCATCCAGATCGCGATCCAGCCCGGGCAGCACCACCGCGCCATTCGGCAAGTCCGCAATGGCGGAAATCAGTTCCGCCGTCGCCGGTATGGAACCGGTGGAACCAGCAACGATAACCGGCCCGGCAGGCGGATGGGCGCGCAGCCGCTTCACTTCGCTCCAGATGAGATCGTTGCGATGCGCAGCGGGATTCGAAAGCCTGCGTTCCGCCAGAATATCCGGCCAGAGATTGGTGACGATGTTGAGAAAGCCGAGCGTGACCTGCCACCAGTCGGCAAGGTCTTCCGGAGCAATTCCAGCAAGCTCGCTCCATTTAGCCCCATCAGTTTCGACCTGATCCATCAGCCCTGCCAGATCGCGGGCGAGCCAGATCGCATCGGCAGTCGTTGCCGGAACGGAAACGTCGTCAACACCGAAAAGGGCGCGCACATGCGAAGGCAGCGATTCCCGCCAAGGACGGATCAATCGCGCCAGAAGCAGAAGCCGCTCCGCTGTACCGATCGGTGGATTGATATCGAAGACGCCCGACGAGCCTGCATTGAAGAAAGCTGCATCTTCATCCACATCGCCGAGCGGCTTTATTGTCGGCAAAATAGCGCTCTTTTTTTGCGACGCATTTCCGGACGCAATACCGGTTCCCGCTTTTTCTGGAAATTCTTTAGCCGGATTCATATCGACCAAAATGGACCGCAATGCGCGCGCTGCGCGACGCGTGGGCACATAGATGGTGGCATTGGCCAATGCCAGCGGATCGGATGGATTACCGGGGAAACCTTCGACCAGCCGCCCTTCCAGAAGCGCCTTGGCAAAGGCGGGCAAAAAGGGCGTGCCGGGAGGAACTGAAAACAGGCGCTGTTTCCCATCTCTGGGTTGTCGTGCGCTCATGCGTTCTACCTCCTCATGCAAATGCGGTAAGCGCTGCCTCCGCCTCGCCGATCGCGTCCGGCGTTCCGACGGTCAGCCAATGTCCGGTCATTGGCATACCATAAAGGCGACCGGCTGCAATCGCTTCGTCGAAATAGCGGTTGAGTGAGGACACACCGGGCTCCGCGCCAGCGAAGATACGAGGATGGATGATCCCTGCTCCCGCATAGATCACCGGCTCGCCGGAGATGTCCCGTGCGCGGTGCAGATGCCCGTTTTCGTCGGCAACGAAATCACCCTTGCCTTCATAACCCGTTTCCTGATCGAGACGTGCCGTCATCAGGAGAATATCCATTCGGTCGGCATCCCAAGCGTCAGCGAGCGCCAACAGATTAGGAGCTTTCTCGTCGCCGACCCAGAATGTGTCGGCATTCAATATGACAAACGGTTCTGTTCCGAGTATCGGCAGCGCCTTCACGATGCCGCCAGCGGAATCGAGCAGCATTTCGCGTTCGTCCGAAATCACGATCTCAAGATCGTTGCGGTCACGAAGATGCGCTTCCAGTTGGCCGGCTAAATAGTGCACATTGACGATTGCGATGCCAATGCCCGCCTGCGCCGCCGCATCGAGCCCCCAGTCGATCAAGGGCTTGCCCGCCACCTTGACCAGCGGTTTAGGAATGGTTTCGGTGATGGGACGCATGCGCTTGCCAAGTCCGGCGGCAAGAACCATAGCCGTCTTCGGGACCATTTCAGGCATTCTCATTGCGCGGTCTCTTCCTGCTGCATCAATCCCAATTCCTCAAACCACGCCGCCACTGGCGCCATGACCGAATGCTTCAGCACACGGCCGAGATAGTCATGAATGCGTGGCAGATGTTTTAGATAATCCGGCTTACCATCACGCTCATCGAGCCGCACGAAAAGACCGAGCAGCTTGGCGTTACGCTGTGCGCCCATGGCCGCATAGGCCTTGCGGAACAAAGCCTCGTCGAACGCATGTCCGAGCGCACAACGCTCATCGCAATAGGCAGCGACCACAGCCTGTTCCAGCTCCGGCGAAATCGTCACGCGCGCATCGAGGGCCAGCGAAGCCACGTCATAGGCTGCCGGTCCAATCATCGCATCCTGAAAATCGATGACGCCGATCTTGTCCTTGCCTTCCGCTTCTGGAAACCAGAACAGGTTGGGCGAATGATAGTCGCGCAAGAGCAGGCTCTTCTCAACATCGGCAATGTCGGCGATCACGTGGTCCCATGCGGCTTCGTAAGCTTGCTTTTCTGCGTCTGTAAGTTGCCTTCCCATCATGCGCGGCGCGTACCACTGGCCGATCAGGCTGACCTCGATCATCATCGCATCGCGGTCGAAACCGGCGATGATGTGGTCGGGATGCCCCGCCACAGGTGCATGGTCTGGCCAGGAAACACCATGCAGATGCGCCAGAAAGCGTCCGGCGGCCTCATAGCGTTCGGCGACAGGTTCACCGGACGATGCCCGCACACCTACGGTTCCGAGATTCTCGAGGATCAAAAGCCCTGCATCAATATCTACCGCACGCATTTGCGGCACGCGAAAACCATGTTTTGCAAGCAAGCCATCAATTGCCACAAAAGCCTGAATATTCTCTGCAATATGGGCAAGCTGGCGATAGGACTTGCCATTACGTAGTGGCGGATCATAGGGCATCGCTGGCGCGTTCATGAGAACTTCCACACCATCAGAGGCACTTGTGATGAGTTCATATCTACGTGGACCAGCATCTCCCTGGAAATAACGACGCGTGGACTCTCCCCGGTCGTTTTTTTCAAGAAATGCGCGGATCATCCGACAGCGTTCCAGCCGCTGGATCGCAGCCGCTGGTCCCGACACGGTAATACGCCGCCCTGCTCCTTCATGGCTCAGCGTGACGGCAAACGACGGTTCGGGCAGGAAACTGTCGCCCTGCTCCGGCCATTCGGCCAGCACCACGCCATCTTCCAGGAACTCCGGCAACCCCAACTCATCCAGTTCTTCGCCGTGTGAAATACGGTAAAGATCGGCATGGGCAACAGGAATGCGCAAAGTCTCGTAACTTTGTACCAGCGTGAAAGTCGGGCTTGGGACATCCAGCCCCTCATCATCAGCAATTGCCCGGATGATAGCGCGGGCAAGCGAGGATTTTCCCGCCCCCAGATCGCCGGAAAGCGTGACAAGATCGCCCTTCTGCAGGGCGAGGGCGAAATCCTCGCCGAAACGCTGTGTTGCAGCTTCGTCGGGCAAGAAATAGCTGATACTGGATTGTGAGGCGCTCATGGGCACCCTTTACCTTATTCGGCAGCGACGCGGAAGCTACGTGTTTCCGACGGAAAACGGCAAATGACCGTTGTTCCACGACCGGAACCCGTATCGATATCGACCGACCCGCCATGCAGCTCGACAAAGCTCTTGACGATGGCAAGTCCGAGGCCGGCACCACGACGGCGACCTCCATTCGGATAGGACTGGAAGCGTTTGAAAACCGTGTCGAGCACTTCTCCGGGCATGCCGGGACCGTCATCGTGGACGGCAAAGACCACTTCCGACCCCTCGCGCGCCACCTGCAGCTGGATGCTGGAGCCTTCCGGCGCATAGTTGGTGGCGTTGGACAGGAGGTTGAAAAGTACCTGACGGACGCGGTTTGCATCGGCCTTGAATACATCCACGTCGTCGGCAATGTCGATGTCGAGCCCGATATCGTGGTCGCGCATACGCTCGCCGACACGGGAGGCGGCAGCGGAAATCGCTTCCACGACGGAAACCTCACCGACCTCCAATTCCATGATGCCTGCATCGACCGTTGCGAGATCAAGAATATCATTGACGATGGTCAGCAAGACCGATGACGACGTGCTGATATGGTCGAGATATTCGATCTGGCGCTCGTTGAGCGACCCGAAAGTCGGTGTCTGCAACAGCTCGGTAAAGCCGATGATGTTTGTGAGTGGCGAACGCAGTTCGTAGGAAACGTGCTGGACGAAATCGTTCTTGATCTGGTCGGCCAGTTCCAGCGCCTCGTTCTTTTCCTTGAGCGCCCGTTCGACGCGCACGGTGTCGGTGACGTCGATGAAGGTCAGCATGGTCTGGCCCTTCGGCAGTGGCACCACGGCAAAGGAAAGAATGGTGCCGTCGTCCAGCTCCACCTGTCCCATGCGCCCGTCACGCGTATCGAGAAAGCCAGTGACGGTGGAGACGAAATCATCCCACAATCCGTTGCCGCCGCGCTCGCCGCAAATCTTGGCAATCGACGAAATATGCGTGCCTTCGACAATGAGCGGCATCGGCAGCGCCCAAAGATCGGCGAAGGACGGGTTGGAAAGCCGGATGCGGCCATCAGAGCCGAACACCGCCACGGCTTCCGCCAGATGGTCGAGCGTTTCACCCTGCACCTTGATGAGCGTGTTGTAACGGCCTTCGAGCTCGAACTTCTCGGTCATGTTCTCGAAGAACCAGGTCACACCGCCTTGCGGATGCGGATTGGCGACGACGCGCATCGTCCGCGTATCCGGCAGATGCCACATATGTTCCTGCGGCTCGACTGCGCGATAGGCAGAAAGCACCGAATCCTTCCATTTGCGCCATTCCGGCTGCTCTGGAAGTTTGCCTTCCGAACGCAGGCGGTCAAGGATCAGCGTATTGCTCGGCTGCGATTCCAGCCAAGCCGTATCAAGTGACCAAAGCTTGGCAAAAGCCTGATTGAAGAATTGCAGCTTCATCTCGGGATCGAAAATCGCCACAGCAGTCGAAAGCTGGTCGAGCGTTTCAGCGTGGCTCTTCATGGTGCGGTTCAGTTCTTCGCGCACCGCCTGTACTTCGGTCTGGTCGAAACCGAGGCCGATGGAACCTGTTTCCGCGCTTACGTCCGTCACGTTGAAAAGGCGGCGGTCACCGTGCACCACAGCCGTCAGCTGGTCCTGCAGGACAGGCTCGGCAAAGCGATCACGCTCCAGACGCTGACGCGCCTGTGCGCCGAAAAGCTCGCGCCCTTCTGAAATGACCTGGCTCGCATCCGCCATATCGACTGCCTGCGCATAGGCGGCGTTGACCCATTCGACGCGACCACCGGCGTCGCGGGTCCATACCGGCTGGTCGATCCGGTCGAGAAGACGCCGGAAAAGCTCGATACGCTCGGAAAATTCACGGTTCTGCGCCTGCAGTGCCGCGCGTTCCGCCTGCACGCCCTGCAGGCTGAGGAACCGGGCAACAGCAAAGCCGCCCGATGTGCGTCCGCGCACGTCGAGCAGAGTGCCGTTGACAGTTTCAACCGTGAGATCGAAAGACCGTGCCTGTTCACGCAGCATTCCAATGGCGCGCTCAAGCGCCACGACCGATTGCGGGCGCAACCAGCGGCCAAATGCCAGAAAGGTGGAGCGATCCTGCGGGGCCGCACTATCGTCTGGCAACAGTCCGACGACTTCAGCGCGTGTGCTATGGCCATCCCAGACCACGATGCGCTGATCCTTGAGGTTAAGCAGCGCTTCATTGCGCTGGGCGACCAGATTGAGGTCGGCGAATTTGGAACGCAGTTCCTTGTTTTCTGCGGCAACGCGCGATCGTTCGCGGATCAGCCAGCCCGCAGAAAGAAGCGCTGCGCCCATCACACCTAGGAACATGGAAAACTGGATGACTTCGAAAGCGCCGATACTGCCACCGCCGAAGGGCAGGGCGATACGCGCCGATTCCGCGCCCTGTGCGAAGGCAGGCATGGCGGCGAAAAGCGTCGAAAGAGAAACGGAAGCCTTCATCAGGGCTTTTTTCGGAGCAAGCCATGCGAACGGCTTTGCAACATGGGCGGCAGGAAGCCATTGCCTGCCAGTAACGATTGCGGAAACATTCCGCAAAATCCCCGTTGCGCCGAAATCTGGCATGTTGTCCTTTTCTCCGCCACCCGGCCATGAAAACCGCCACGAAGGCAGACCGGCCGTATTAAAACACTTCAATACACATCAAAGCCTGACCATACGCACGCCGCCACAGTGCACGATGGTCATCGCGTTTTGAGGTATTCTGGGGATGAATCGTCCTGTCGCTTCCCGCCACAACCGGCAAAAAACGCACAACGCAAACACCCGCTCAAACACCTTGATTCGCCTACACAATACCCTTCCGGCGAATCCGCGTGAAGCATCTTGCACGCAAAAAGAAAGACCGGGCAGTTTGTCAACCGCCCGGCCTCAACATGTAGTGCAATGCTTAACGTATGGTTAATACCTGTAGTGTTCCGACTTGAACGGGCCCTGTGGAGTGACGCCGATATAGGCAGCCTGTTCCTCGGAAAGCACAGTCAGCTTGGCACCGAGCTTGTCGAGATGCAGGCGCGCGACCTTCTCGTCAAGATGTTTCGGCAGCACATAGACTTCATTCTTGTAGGCGTCGGTGCGGGTAAAGAGCTCGATCTGGCCCAGAACCTGATTGGTGAACGAAGCCGACATGACGAAGCTCGGATGGCCAGTTGCATTGCCCAGATTGAGCAGGCGGCCTTCAGAAAGCAGGATGATGCGCTTGCCGTCCGGGAATTCGATCAGATCGACCTGCGGCTTCACATTGGTCCATTTCAGGTTGCGGAGTGCTGCCACCTGAATTTCGTTGTCGAAGTGACCGATATTACCGACGATCGCCATGTCCTTGAACTTGCGCATATGGTCGATGGTGATCACGTCTTTGTTGCCGGTCGTGGTCACGATGATATCGGCTGTAGAAGCGGCATCGTCGAGGGTTACGACTTCGAAACCATCCATTGCAGCCTGAAGTGCGCAGATCGGATCGACTTCGGTAACCTTCACGCGTGCGCCTGCGCCGGCGAGCGACTGGGCAGAGCCTTTGCCGACATCGCCATAACCGCACACGACGGCAACCTTGCCAGCCATCATGACATCGGTGCCGCGACGAATGCCGTCAACGAGCGATTCCTTGCAGCCGTACTTGTTGTCGAATTTCGACTTGGTGACGCTGTCATTGACGTTGATGGCCGGGAAGGGCAGGAGGCCCTTCTTCTGCAGCTGGTAAAGACGGTTGACGCCGGTGGTGGTTTCTTCCGTCACGCCCTTGATGGCGTCGCGCTGGCGCGTGAAGAAGCCCGGCGTTGCAGCCATACGCTTCTTGATCTGCGCGAAAAGCACTTCCTCTTCTTCCGAACCGGGTTTCGACAGAACGTCCTCGCCTGCTTCGGCACGCGCGCCGATGAGGATATACATGGTGGCGTCACCACCATCGTCGAGGATCATATTGGACGGTTCGCCGTCCGGCCACTGGAAGATCTGGTCGGTATAGGTCCAGTATTCTTCAAGCGTTTCGCCCTTGATGGCGAAAACCGGCGTGCCGGTTGCGGCAATCGCGGCAGCCGCATGATCCTGCGTCGAGAAAATGTTGCAGGAGGCCCAGCGGACCTCAGCGCCCAGCGCCTGCAGGGTTTCGATCAGAACGGCGGTCTGAATCGTCATATGCAGCGATCCGGAAATGCGTGCGCCCTTCAGCGGCTGCGACTTGCCGAATTCCTCGCGGGCAGCCATCAGGCCCGGCATTTCGGTTTCTGCGATATCGAGTTCCTTGCGGCCCCAATCGGCCAGGCTAAGATCCTTGACGACAAAATCTTGGCTTGCGGTCATCGCTTGCTCCAATAAAAGGCAGTTCCAGCTCGATAAAGATGTAATCAGCGGCCGGGATTGCATTCCAATATGGGGCGGCTTTCCACACGGGAAAGCGCTCCGGCTGCCGCCTTGACTAGCAGATCACAGCCAGAAGCACAACGCAATATAAAGAAATCTTTATACGTGCATATCAGGCAGGTTTGTCGAATACGGGGTCGATGACCGTCAAAGGAAGATCGACCTGCAATATTTCGAGCATGTGGCGAAACTCGGCAACGGGATAGGTTTCGCTTTCCGTGACAAGGGCAACTGTGCGACCGGAGCCGCCTTCGGGTAGCGGGAGTGCAGCGATCACGTCATCCGCCGGATCAAGAAACTGCCAGCCGGGACGGGCCGTTTCGAAAAACGGTCTGAGCCATGGCAGATGGGTGCTGGAAAGTGTCAGCGTGTCGATATGAGGGTGGCTCGCAGCAATGTCATCGCAGAATGCGGCGACCTTTTGCGCGGTCTCGTCCGGTTGCCGAAGAAAAGCGCCGTTTTCCACCAGCTCCACCATCGCAGACGCATTGATCAGAGCGACATCGCCTGGGTTATCGGCCTGTGTTCGGACAAAACATGCAAGTTCTTCGCTCTCGATCATCGAACGCACCCCCAAAACGGCAACCTTGCCGCTGTGGCTCATCGCAAGGGCAGTGCGTACCGGCGGCGCCACACCGTAAACCGGTACGGCGAACTCGCTTTTCAATGTGTCGAGGACCATGACCGAGGGCGCGTTGGAAGCAAGGACAATTGTTTGAGCGCCAAGGCTTGTGAGGTATTGGATCGTGCTGCGCATGATGGAAAGCAGCTGATCGTGGCTTTTGGCGCCATAGGGGAAACTGGCCCGATCAGCAAAATAGATGATGTCGCGCTGCGGCTGGCTGCGCCTGATCAGTTCAACCAGAGCATAACTGCCGATCCCTGCATCAAAAACGGCCACCGGATCGTTGAGATCACCCACGGCGGCCACAGTCTTGTTCTTCAGCATTCTTCGCCGAACTTGTCGGCGATGAGTGTCTGCAAGGCTTCCAACACGGCATCGGCCTGTTCACCGGAGGCACTAACGTCGATGCAGCAGCCGGGTGACGCGGCGAGCATCATCAGCCCCATGATCGACGTGCCGCCAACGGTCATGCCGTCCTTGCTCACGCGGACATGCGCATTGTAACCATCGACCAGTTGCACGAACTTGGCCGAAGCGCGGGCATGAAGTCCGCGCTTGTTGACGATCTCGAAGGATCGGGAAACTGCAGTTTCGGGTTCGTATTCACCGGTAACGGGCACGCTGGAGTGCATGAATTACTTTCCTGTCAGGACCTGGCTCGCAACATTAATATATTTGCGCCCCGCATCCTGCGCCTCACGCAGGGCTGTCTTGATGTCGCCCCCGATGCGGACGCTCGACAGCTTGATAAGCATCGGCAGATTGACACCTGCGATGACTTCGACCTTGCCTTCCTTCATGACGGAAATGGCGAGATTGGACGGTGTACCACCGAACATATCGGTCAGGATGATGACCCCGCTGCCATTATCGGCGCGTTCCACCGCATCAACGATATCCCGCCGACGCTGTTCCATATCGTCTTCGGCACCGATGCAAACGGTCTCGAAATTGTCTTGCGGCCCGACTACATGCTCAACAGCATGCAAAAACTCTTCGGCCAACCTTCCGTGCGTGACAAGCACGAGTCCGATCATACTATAAAAGCTCCCGTCGCGTGCCCGCCGCATCACCCCGCCAGAGTGTCAGATGGCACTGAAACCACGCCGGAAAAGCGCCGGCGAGTTGTGCATCTTGGCAGCGCAAATCTTGATAGCAAGTGAAAAATTTCCACGCTGCCACTAAAAAAGCAAAATGCCGCAGCGCTGTGAAATATTAGCCGATTCGTAACGAAGCCTGTTTCAGCCCTCGGAGGAGGGCCATTTTTCATAGAACAAGGTGGCTTCGATGGCCCGTGAAAGCGCGTTGGAATCGCCATTCGACGACAAAGCCGGCAAAAGAAGTCGGGGCAGTGAGATGCCCTCGAATTCCCACATTTCACCACTTGGATAGCGTTCGGCCTCGTCACGATCCACAAGCCGGACGACGAGATAAAGCGGAACGGCCTCCGCAAAAGCGACCTTAAAAAGCCCCGCCCCGCGAATCTCCACGCCACCAGCAAGGGCGGCTGGAACGCTGGCGATCAGCGTGCCGCTTTCCACATGAAGCAATGTGCGGTCGTCAGCGACCAGTGAAGCGACCTCTCCACGAAGGAGGGCTCTTTCCACAAGTGTCAGCGCAAGTTCGGTCTTGCCCGCGCCGGAACGCCCCATGATCATGACACCGCGGCCTTGAACCTGAAGCGTGGTCGCATGAAGCCCGCTTTTTTCCTCTTCAGGCGTCATGGGCTTGCAGGCAGGTCGACGATGAAGCGCGCACCCTTGAACTGGTCGGGCCTTGCCGGATCGACAATATTCTCTGCAGTCAGCGTGCCGCCATGCGCTTCTATGATCTGGCGGCTGATCGAAAGGCCGAGACCGGAATTCTGGCCGAAAGCCTCTGAGGCCGGACGGTCCGTATAGAATCGCTCGAAAATGCGCTCGATATTCTCGATCGGAATGCCTGGACCATTATCCTCGACAAGCACGCGCAAGCGACTGCCTTCGCCACTCAGCGACACGACGATGCGGCCTGTATCGTCCGGCACGAAAGAACGGGCATTTTCAATCAGATTGCTCACCACCTGACCGAGACGCAGATCGTGACCGGCAACATAGAAACCCTTCTTTCCGGCAGGCAGTTTGCCGGTATCGAAGACGATTTCCGTTCCGACCTTGTTGCGCCGCACTTCGCGCGCTGCCGTTACGAGATTGGTCAGAAGCGTCTTCATGTCGACGCGGTCGATATGTTCGCGCGCAAGTTCCGCATCGAGACGCGAAGCGTCGGAAATATCGGTAATCAGGCGGTCGAGGCGGCGAACGTCATGCTGGATGATATCGAGAAGCCGCTTGCGCGATTCTTCGGTCTTGGCGAGCGGCAGGGTTTCGACAGCGCTGCGCAGCGAGGTGAGGGGGTTCTTCAACTCGTGGCTGACATCGGCGGCAAAGCTTTCGATGGCTTCGATACGGGTATAGAGCGAATCGGTCATTTCGCGGATCGACGTGGAAAGATGGCCGACCTCATCCTGACGTTCGGAGAAATCGGGAATTTCCACACGGCTCTTCACACCATGGCGAACGCGGTCTGCCGCAGCAGAAAGCTTGCGCAGCGGGCTTGCAATCGTCGATGCGAGGAAAAGCGACAGAATGACCATGACCAGAGAAACGACGCCGAACACGCGGAAAACCGCCATGCGTTCACCCTGCACGATCTTGTCGATGTCGTCGCCTTCGGTGGAGAGCAGGAGTACACCCAATATTGCACGCGAGCGCTGGATCGGGACGGCAACCGAGACGACCAGCTCGCCCTTTTCATTGCGTCGCTGCGCTGTTTGCGGCGAACCGGCCAGCGCCTTGACGATTTCCGGATAGGCAAGGCCGTTACCGCCCGGCTGTTCCTGATAGACCGGCAGGCCTCCACCATAGAACAGATGCGAAATCCACGTCCCGGCCCGTTCCCAGATGGTCGGCGTCTCTTCCTCGATCGGCGGCAGGTCGTAGCGAAGTACAGGCCCCGCCGAAGGGAAGCTTGGTGAATAGAGTGCGCGCGAATCGAGCAACATATTGGCGTAGCGATCATAGATGCGCGCCCGCGTGCTCGTCGGCGAAATCAACCGGCGCAGCAAGGGAGAAACTTTTTCCGGATTGATCGGAAATTCCCAATTGTCGGGCGAATCCGGTGATGGCGTCAGGCTTTGCCCGGCCTGAAGCTCCAGAAGCTTTTCCGGGTCGATCATCAGAGAATTGGTATCGATGGTCGCCGAAGCCGAAATGGCGCCTGCAATGATCTTGCCTTGCGTCAGCAGGCTTTCGATCTTTGCATCAATCAGCCCCTCACGGAACTGATTCATGTAGAGAATGCCGGAAACAAGAACCGCCAGCGCCGCCAGATTGAGAAACAGGATACGGCGCGTCAGACTCGAGAACAGATATTGGCCAAGAAACTTGCGCAGGGGCGCAAAGAAGCGACGCCAGAACACCGAGCGCTGCCGCCGGGCCCTGCGTTCGCGCAAATCCGATTTCTGGCCGATAAGGCCGTCGTTCCCGGTTTCTGCGACCATGTCGCTCTGTCTGCTCTCATTAAACTACCGCCAGACCTTACGGACTGGCGATATGTAATTATCTATCAAGCCTCGCGGAAGCGATAGCCAACGCCATAGAGCGTTTCGATCATTTCGAAATCGTCGTCAACCGCCTTGAACTTCTTGCGCAGGCGCTTGATATGGCTGTCGATGGTACGGTCATCCACATAGACCTGCTCATCATAAGCCGCATCCATGAGGGCGTCACGGCTTTTCACGACGCCCGGACGCTGTGCCAACGAATGAAGAATCAGGAACTCAGTGACCGTCAGCGTTACCGGCTCGCCCTTCCAGGTGCAGGTGTGACGCTCCTGATCCATGACCAGCTGGCCGCGCTCAAGCGATTTGGCCTGCTGTCCGGTCGGCTTGGCCGTGCCATCGCGTGCGGCAACCCGGCGAAGCACCGCCTTGACGCGCTCGACCAGAAGGCGCTGCGAGAACGGCTTGGTGATGAAATCATCCGCGCCCATCTTGAGGCCGAAAAGCTCGTCGATCTCGTCGTCCTTGGACGTGAGGAAGATGACGGGGAGGTCGGATTTCTGGCGCAGACGGCGCAGAAGCTCCATACCGTCCATGCGCGGCATCTTGATATCGAAGATCGCAAGATTGGGCGGACGCGCCATCAGACCGTCCAGCGCGGACGCGCCATCGGTGTAGGTTTCGACCCGATAGCCTTCCGATTCCAGCGCGATGGACACGGAGGTCAGGATGTTGCGGTCGTCGTCGACCAGCGCAATTGTCTGCGTTGCCGAGGCTTCCTTCATGCGAACCTTTCTCCTTCAACTAAGCCAACCGGAATATCCGGCTGGTGACGTCTTTCAGCCGCCAGAGACTGGCGGGTTATAGATCGAGCGCCTTATTACACATCGATACTAGTATAATGTGCCTGCTTGTGCAGTACAAATTAGGTACAAAATGTGGCAGCACCGGAAGAAGCCGCGAAACGACGCTCTCCGAATCGCGCTTTGGTTAATGCCAGCCCGACCTTCATTCCCCGAAACTCACAGCTCATAACGCATAGATTAAACGATTTAAAAAAATTTCAAAAATTTTAAATCGATTAAATATTTGAATTGCCACGATTAATCTGTTTCTGACTGCCATCCTCAGTTTCGCGATCAATCTGGTAGGCGCGAAACGAGACCGATCAATTGTCAAACCATATGGCGGAGACATCATGAGAGAGACCGGCATTCACAACACGGCCGCTTCCATTGCCACTTCAGGACTGAAGGAAATCTCCGCAGTCTTTTACAACCTTGGGGCCGCCCGGCTTTATGAGGAAACCGTTCGCCGGGGCGAAGCCGAACTGTCGGCGCAGGGTGCGCTTGTCGCACGCACCGGACAGCACACGGGCCGTTCGCCGAAAGACAAGTTCGTCGTCCGCGATGCCGACACGGAAGGTCATGTCTGGTGGGACAACAACAAGCCGATGAGCCGCGAGGCCTTCGAGCTTCTTTATGCCGATTTCATCGACCATGCGAAGGGCAAGGAGCTTTTCGTTCAGGATCTCATCGGCGGCGCCGATGCCGACAACAAGATCAATGCCCGCGTCATCACCGAGTATGCCTGGCATTCGCTGTTCATTCGCAATCTTCTGATCCGTCCGGAACAGGAAGCGCTCGCTTCCTACGTGCCGGAAATGACGATTATCGACCTGCCATCCTTCAAGGCGGATCCGGAACGCTATGGCGTGCGCACTGAAACCGTGATCGCGGTCGACCTGACCCGCAAGATCGTACTGATCGGCGGCACGTCCTATGCCGGCGAGATGAAGAAGTCGGTTTTCACCGCACTCAACTACATCCTGCCTGCGAAGGGTGTGATGCCGATGCACTGCTCGGCCAATGAAGGCCCGAACGGCGACACCGCCGTCTTCTTCGGCCTGTCCGGCACCGGCAAGACCACGCTTTCGGCAGATCCGACCCGTACGCTGATCGGCGATGACGAGCATGGCTGGGGCGAACATGGCATCTTCAACTTCGAAGGCGGCTGCTACGCCAAAACCATCCGTCTGTCCGCCGAAGCGGAGCCGGAAATCTACGCGACGACGCAGCGTTTCGGCACGGTGCTGGAAAATGTCGTTCTCGATGAGAACCGCCAGCCGGATTTCGACGACGGCTCGCTGACGGAAAACACCCGCTGCGCCTATCCGCTCGATTTCATCCCGAATGCATCGAAGTCGGGCAAGGGCGGCCAGCCGAAGAACATCATCATGCTCACCGCCGATGCCTTCGGCGTAATGCCTCCGATTGCCAAGCTGACGCCAGCACAGGCCATGTACCACTTCCTGTCCGGCTACACGGCTAAGGTCGCCGGTACCGAAAAGGGCGTGACCGAACCGGAAGCGACCTTCTCGACCTGTTTCGGCGCACCGTTCATGCCGCGCCATCCGTCGGAATATGGCAATCTTCTGCGCAAGCTGATCGCCGAGCACAAGGTCGATTGCTGGCTGGTCAATACCGGCTGGACCGGTGGTGCTTACGGCGTCGGCAAGCGCATGCCAATCAAGGCAACCCGCGCTCTGCTCGCCGCCGCGCTTGACGGTTCGCTGAACGAAGCCGAATTCCGCATCGATCCGAATTTCGGCTTCGCGGTTCCGGTCGACGTACCGGGTGTGGACACGTCCATTCTCGATCCGCGCTCGACCTGGGCCGACAAGGCTGCCTATGACGCGCAGGCCAAGAAGCTTGTCGACATGTTCGTCACGAATTTCGAAAAATTCGAAAGCCATGTCGATCACGAGGTAAAGGACGCGGCGCCAGCGATCCGTATCGCTGCGGAATAGCTTTTTCTACGCATGTCTTTATCCAAAAACCGGTTCCCACTTTTTGGAGACATGCTTTTACCATCCTGAGGAGGAGGGAGAGCCCGGCTGAAAGGCCGGGTTTTTCTTTTGTATAAGGGATACAAAGCGGTATATCTCCTCGTCATGGAAGAGAACCGGAACATCATCCGCATCACCAATCGCCTGACGATCCGTGAAGACGATCTGGAGGAGAGCTTCATTCGTGCCTCCGGGCCGGGCGGTCAGAACGTCAACAAGGTTTCGACTGCCGTGCAGCTGCGCTTTCATGCCGTGAGAGCAGGCCTGCCGGAAGATATCCTGTCACGGCTCTTCAAGCTTGCCGGACAGAAAGGTACCAAGGACGGCGATATTCTGATCGAGGCCAATCGTTTCCGCACCCAGGAGCGCAACCGCGAGGACGCGCGCGAACGGCTGATCGCGCTTATTGCCAAAGCTGCCGAACCACCGCCGCCGCCACGCAAGAAGACCAGGCCCACAAAAGGCTCCGTCGAACGCCGCCTCAAGGCCAAGTCTGGACGATCCGACATCAAGAAGGGCCGCGGCAAGGTTTCTTACGATTAAAAGGAACCACGGGGCGGAAACTCTCCGCCATCAACATCCGGCAGATAGATTTCCGCCGCCATGAAGGTGACGGCCTTGCCCGCAAGCAGGACGCGGTCGTCTTTCAGTTCGCAAAGAAGATGTCCGCCACGTGCCGACACCTGCTGTGCATGCAGTCGGTTCTTTCCCAATTTCCGGCTCCAATAGGGTACAAGCGTAGCGTGAATCGACCCGGTGACGGGATCTTCGGGAATGCCCGCGCCAGGTACGAAATAGCGCGAGACAAAATCATGCGACACGCCCTTTGCCGTGACAACTAGACCGACGGGTCCCAGTTTCGCAATCTGCGGCAAGTCAGGGACGAAAACGCGTACGGACGCCTCGTCTGCAACCTCAACGAAGATGTTCTCAAAATTGCGGAAGAACCGGCTCCCGTCCGATCTGTCAAAAAGCGGAGCGATGGAGGTCGGCAGTTCCGCCAATGGTTGCGGCGGAAAACACGGAATGTCGAGGACATAACCGCTGCCCGAACGAGAAACCCGGATCGGGCCGACGCGGGTTTCAAAATCCATATCCCCTTCAACATCATAATGTGCAGCAAGGACATGCGCCGTCGCCAGCGTGGCATGGCCGCAGAAATCGACTTCCGTCGTTGGGGTGAACCAGCGCAAACGCCAGCTATCCCCGTCGCGGCAGGCAAAAGCCGTTTCCGCCAGATTGTTCTCGCTGGCGATTGCCTGCATCAGATGGTCGGACAGCCACGCGTCGAGAATGAGAACGGCTGCCGGATTGCCACCAAACAGGCGGTCTGTGAAGGCATCCACTTGATACATGCGCAACGTTTGCGGCATTGTCGTTACTATATCTTCCGCTTTTATATTTTTCTCAGCGCAACTTCCTCGATCAGGTGATCGCTGCCCTTGCGCAGGATCAGATCGGCGCGCGGGCGCGTCGGCAGGATATTATCCTTGAGGTTCTTCAGGTTGATATTGTTCCA
This sequence comes from Brucella sp. GW823-FHT04E01, assembly GCF_058796175.1. Classification (NCBI taxonomy): domain Bacteria; kingdom Pseudomonadati; phylum Pseudomonadota; class Alphaproteobacteria; order Hyphomicrobiales; family Brucellaceae; genus Brucella; species Brucella sp. GW823-FHT04E01. The sequence goes on from NZ_JBXAIK010000004.1 coordinate 754,498, forward strand.
CAGTCCTTCGCCAATCGAACGCGCCGCATCTTCCGAAAGCTGCGAATAGCGATGGAAGAAGGATTCCGGATTGACGAAAGCAGTCTCCCGCAGCCGCATGAAGCGGTCGATATACCATTTGTGAATCAGCTGCGATTCCGCATCGATATAGATCGAGAAGTCGAAGAAATCGGACACGAAGGGCACCATCTTGCCGTCTTCCGGCAGATCGCGCACCTGCAGCACATTGATGCCTTCAAAGATCAGAATATCCGGCTTGTCGACGATCTGATATTCGCCCGGCAATACGTCGTAGCTCAGATGCGAATAGAGCGGCGCACGCACCTGGCTCATGCCTGCCTTGATCGCTGACAGAAAGCGCAAGACCGCACCGACATCGTAGCTTTCGGGAAAACCCTTGCGCTCCATCATGTTCTGCTCGCGCAGGACCGCATTGGGGTAGAGAAAACCGTCGGTCGTCACCAGATCGACCTTCGGGCTCGATGGCCAGCGTGCAAGAAGCTCTTTCAGGATACGCGCAGTCGTGGATTTGCCGACTGCAACCGAACCGGCAATGCCGATGATGAACGGTGTCTTGAACGACTCTTCCATGTTGAGGAACTGCTTGCGCTGCTCGAACAGAAGCTGGCTTGCCTCCACATGCGCCGACAGCAATCGCGACAGCGACAGATAGATGCGCCGCACCTCATCGAGATCGATAGGATCGCCCAGCGAGCGCAGCCGTTTGACCTCGTCATAAGTCAAAGTGAGCGGCGTGTCGGCGCGAAAGCCCGCCCATTCCTCAGCCGAAAAGAAACGGTAAGGCGAGTAACGCGACGGCGTTAGCTGGTCCACTTTTTCCCACATATTGTCGCTGCTCTCCCTCAACGCCAATTCTGCACTAGCAGCTTTCAATTCGCTTTGCATTTATGCTTTCGGACGACCGGCCTTTTCCTCAAGACCAGTCTGCGCCGTGCGGCGTTGCAATTCTGCAAGAACCTCATTGAGTGGTACGTCCGCAATCTTGAGAACCACCAGCAGATGATAAAGCAGGTCAGCGCTTTCAGTGACCACTTCCGCGCGGTTGCCCTCAACAGCGGCAATGACCGTTTCCACGGCTTCTTCACCGAGCTTTTTCGCGGCCCGTGTCTGTCCCTTGGCAACAAGGCTTGCAGTATAAGACGAGCCGCCCGTCATGCCGGCACGCTCCGCGACGATGCGTTCAAGGTCGGAAAGTGTGAACTCAGTCATCGGATTTCCTTAAATCTTGCTCTTTAACGGACCGGATCGAGCCGCATCGGGATGCCAGCTTCGGCCATATAGCGTTTGGCCTCGCCAATCGTATAGGTGCCGAAGTGGAAGATGGATGCTGCGAGAACTGCCGTCGCATGACCGTCACGAATGCCCGCAACCATGTGATCGAGATTGCCGACACCACCCGAAGCGATTACCGGAACGCGCACGCTGTCAGCCACGGCTCGCGTCAGTGCCACGTCGTAACCGGCCTTGGTTCCGTCGCGATCCATCGAGGTTAGCAGGATTTCACCAGCGCCGAGGCTCACCACCTTCTGCGCAAACTCCACCGCGTCGATGCCGGTTGTCTGGCGTCCGCCATGGGTGAAGATTTCCCAACGGTCGGCTTCACCTTCGCCCGAAACCTTCTTGGCGTCGATGGCAACCACGATGCACTGGTCACCGAATTTGTCAGCAGCTTCTGCAACAAATTCCGGGTTCTTCACCGCAGCCGTGTTGATCGAAACCTTGTCTGCACCGGCCAGAAGCAGCTTGCGAATATCGGCAACCTGACGCACGCCACCGCCAACAGTGAGCGGCATGAAGCACTGTTCCGCTGTACGGGCGATCACATCGAAAATTGTCTCGCGATTGTCCGAAGACGCCGTGATGTCGAGGAAGCACAATTCGTCTGCGCCTGCCGCATCATAGGCACGCGCTGCTTCAACCGGATCACCGGCATCGATCAGATCGACAAAGTTCACACCCTTGACGACGCGTCCGTCCTTCACATCGAGGCACGGTATCACTCTTGCTTTCAGCATGGTTGTCCTCGATCTGCCGCGTCTCTTTTCAGTTTTGCCTGTCCTCGCTGTCCGGCCTTTGCCGGACTGTTCGCTGCGGGCAGGCGGGAGCGGCCGTCTTTAACATCGAGGCAAGGAATTACGCGTGCTTTGAGTGTCATACTGCGGCCCTCAACAGGGATAATGCTTCTGCCGGATCGATGCGGCCATCGTAAAGCGCGCGACCGGAAATCGCGCCTTCCAGCTTGCGGGCATCAGGAGCGGCAAGACGTTTGATGTCATCCATCGAGGCGAGGCCGCCCGATGCGATCACCGGGATGGAAACGCTATCTGCGAGGCCGAGCGTCGAATCCCAGTTGATGCCAGCCAGAACGCCGTCGCGATCAATGTCGGTATAGATGATGGCGGCAACGCCTGCGCCTTCAAACTTTTTCGCGAGTTCGATCACGCCCAGTTCAGACGCTTCTGCCCAGCCTTCAACGGCGACATAGCCGCCCTTGGCATCGATGCCGACAGCAACCCGACCCGGAAATGCCTTGCAGGCCTCTATCACCAATGCTGGATCGCGCACGGCGACCGTACCAAGAATGACGCGGCGCAATCCCTTGGAAAGCCAGTTCTCGATATGCTGGAGCGTGCGGATACCGCCCCCGAGCTGCACCGGATTTTTCGTGGCTTTCAGGATCGCTTCCACAGCCTTGCCGTTGACGCTTTCGCCAGCAAAGGCACCGTTGAGATCAACCACATGCAGCCATTCAAAGCCCTGATCCTCAAAGGCTTTGGCCTGTGCAGCCGGGTCTTCATTATAGACGGTTGCCTGATCCATGTCGCCGAGCTTCAGGCGCACGCATTGACCGTCTTTCAAATCGATGGCGGGAAAAAGGATCATAATGTCAGGGCTTCCATTTCAGGAAATTGGCAATGAGCGAAAGGCCGAGCAACTGGCTCTTTTCAGGATGGAACTGGGTTCCCACCATATTGTCGCGGCCAACCGTTGCAGTGACATCGCCGCCATATTCAGTAACGGCCAGCACGTCAGCCTTGTTCTTCGCATCGAACATATAGGAATGCACGAAATAGGCGTGCAAGCCGTTCTCGCCGGTCTCGATACCTTCGAAGACCGGGTGAGAATGTTTCACGTGAATCCTGTTCCAGCCGATCTGCGGAATTTTCAGCGAAGGATCGGACGGTGTCATTTCACGCACATCGCCCGCAATCCAGCCAAGACCCTTGGTCACTTCCTTTTCAAGGCCGCGCTCCGACATGAGCTGCATGCCGACGCAAATGCCAAGGAAGGGGTGCGCCTTCTTCAGAACCACATCTTCCAGTGCTTCCACCATGCCCGGTACGGCATGAAGGCCGCGACGGCAATCGGCGTAGGCGCCAACGCCCGGAAGCACGATACGGTCAGCCGTCGCCACTCGGTCGGCATCCGCCGTCAGTTCTATTTCTGCCGCGATACCGCTCTCATGCGCCGCACGCTCAAAAGCCTTGGTGGCCGAGCGCAGATTGCCGGAGCCGTAATCGATGATTGCAACACGCATTTTCAGTTTTCTCCGCGATGGCCGACAAACCCGATCGTCGAGCCAAATGAGGAATAGGTGGGACGAGGGGGCTGCTGCGCCCATTCCGGAGCAGGCTTGTCCGCAAGAGAGGTTGCTGGCCGGGCCGCATCTTCGAGGCTGTAGAAATAGCGGATCTCTGCTTCTTCCAGATCGGAGGCATCAATGACCGCTTTTTCGACAAAACCCTGACGCCTGAGCTTGGCGATCTTCCAGTTGACGCCTTCCAGCGCCACAAACAGCGATACCAGCAGGGTCAGAAGCGGAACCGCATCGGCGATGCCAAAGTAAGCTCCGACAAGCCCGAGCAGGATTGTAATGCCCAGAACAGCAAAAGCTTCAAACCACAGACGCTGGGTCAGAAGCCAGACGAAGGGCAAGACCAGCGCCAGTACATGGAATCCGTCGCGCACGAAGACGGCCTTTTCAGCGCTTTTTTCAGTCGCAATTTCGGACGGAAAACCGGTGTCCACTTTTCCTGAAATTGCTTTACTATCCCTCGGTTCCAGCACGACATATTGCGCCATGACCTGTCCTTCCGTTCGGGACCTATCCCTTTAACGAACCCTTGGTGGAGGGAATTGCATCCTTCTGGCGCGGATCGGTTTCCAGCGCCGCGCGCAGAACCCTGGCCACCGCCTTGAAGATCGATTCCGCAATATGGTGGTTGTTGGCACCATAATGATTGTTGATGTGGAGCGTGATGCCTGCATTCATCGCAAAAGCCTGGAAGAATTCGCGCACCAGCTCGGTATCGAACGCACCGATCTTGGATGTCGTGAAATTGACGTTCCAGACCAGAAAGGCGCGCCCGGACACATCGACCGCAGCGCCGGTCAGCGTATCGTCCATGGCCAGGTCCATTGAGGCATAGCGCACGATACCGCGGCGCTCGCCCAATGCTTTGGCAATGGCCTGACCGAGCGCAATGCCGGTGTCCTCGACCGTGTGGTGATCGTCAATATGCAGGTCGCCCTTGGCCATGACACGCATATCGATGAGCGAATGTCGGGAAAGCTGCTCCAGCATGTGATCGAAGAAGCCGACACCGGTGGTGATGTCGAACTTGCCAACGCCGTCCAGATCGACGGAAACGGCAATGCTCGTTTCCTTGGTCGAGCGCTCGATGCTTGCCTTGCGGGTGCTTTCTGCAGTCATAAGCTTTCCTCATTCAATAGCTTGGAGGCGTTCTAGAACAGCTTGCCCAGTTTGCCAATTCCTTTTGCCGGTTTGGCAAGCTGCAATTCGGCATTTGCAATTCGTCCGTACGTTCTTAAATATTCTCAGCGAAGCACGATTCATCCGCCAATGGCTGACGGAACCTGTTTCTTCAATAGATGAAGGGGCACCTGCAATTGCCTTCCGGGATTGCATGTGCCGCCAAAGGAGCATCCATGATCGAACATCATCCCACGACAATTTACGGCACGACCATCGTCACCGTGCGCAAGGGTAACAAGGTCGTTATCGCCGGCGACGGACAGGTTTCGCTCGGCAATACCGTCATGAAGGGCAATGCGCGAAAGGTTCGCCGCATCGGCAAGGGCAATGTGATTGCCGGTTTCGCCGGAGCCACCGCAGACGCCTTCACCCTTCTGGAACGCCTCGAAGCGAAGCTGGAGCAATATCCCGACCAGCTCATGCGCGCTTCGGTCGAACTCGCCAAGGACTGGCGCACCGACCGCTATCTGCGCAAGCTGGAAGCCATGATGCTGGTTGCCGACAGCAAGGTAACGCTGGCGCTGACGGGCACCGGCGACGTGCTTGAACCCGAACACGGCGTCATGGCCATCGGTTCGGGCGGCAATTATGCGCTGGCCGCTGCCCGCGCGCTGGTCGATACGGACAAGTCAGCCGAAGAAATCGCCCGCAAGGCGATGGATATCGCCGCCGATATCTGCATCTACACCAACCACAATATCATCGTGGAAAGCCTGGACGCAGAATGAGTTCGCTCGCGCAGGCCTCAAAACCGAGTGCGCAACGCTGGGGTCTGGGCGCCCTGATCGTTCTCGCCATACTCGCAGTGCAAGCCTCCTGGCTTTACTTCGACGGGCGGATCGCCATGTGCGAATGCGGGACCATAAAATTATGGTCGGGTTCGCTGATGACCGAAAATTCGCAGCATATATCCGACTGGTATACGCTGTCGCATATCATCCATGGCTTTCTGTTCTACTGGCTGTTCACGGTCATCGCACCCAAAGCCCCGCTCGGCTTGAGACTTGCGGCTGCGGTCGGCATCGAAGCCGTATGGGAACTGGTCGAGAATTCGAACTTCATCATCGAACGCTATCGCGCCAATACGTCCTCGGTGGACTATTTCGGCGACAGCATCGTGAATTCGGTTGCCGACACGGTTGCCGCCCTGATCGGCTTTCTGATCGCAGCCAAACTGCCAACGAAAATAACCGTCGCCATCGCGCTGTTCTTTGAAGTTCTGGCGCTGATCGTCATTCGCGACAATCTTACGCTCAACGTGATCATGCTGCTGCATCCGTTCGAGTTCATCAAGCAGTGGCAAAGTGGGTTATAATTATGAGTAATTTCTCTCCCCGTGAAATCGTCTCCGAACTCGACCGCTTCATCATCGGCCAGAACGACGCCAAGCGCGCGGTCGCTATCGCCCTTCGCAATCGCTGGCGCCGCCAGCAGCTCGAAGGCCAGATGCGCGAAGAGGTCATGCCGAAAAACATCCTGATGATCGGACCGACCGGCGTCGGCAAGACAGAAATTTCCCGCCGCCTCGCAAAGCTGGCCGGTGCGCCTTTCGTCAAGGTGGAAGCGACCAAGTTCACCGAAGTCGGCTATGTCGGCCGTGACGTCGAGCAGATCGTCCGCGATCTCGTCGAAGTTGCCATCACGCTCGTCCGTGAAAAGCGTCGCGACGATGTGAAGGCCAAGGCGCATCTCAATGCCGAAGAACGCGTGCTGGATGCACTGGTCGGCAAGACCGCCAGCCCCGCCACGCGTGACAGTTTCCGCAAGAAGCTGCGCAATGGCGAAATGGACGACAAGGAAATCGAAATCGAGGTCGCCGATACCGGCTCCGGCCCAAGCTTTGAAATTCCGGGCATGCCGGGCGCCAATATCGGTGTCATGAACCTGTCCGACATGCTGGGCAAGGCCATGGGCGGGCGCACCAAGACGCGCAAGACCACGGTGAAGGATTCCTATCCGATCCTGATCAATGATGAATCCGACAAGCTTCTGGATCAGGACCAGATCGTTCAGGAAGCGCTTCGCGTCACCGAAGACGAAGGCATTGTGTTCATCGACGAGATCGACAAGATCGCATCGCGGGAAGGTGGTATGGGTGCCGGTGTGTCGCGCGAAGGCGTGCAACGCGATCTGCTGCCGCTGGTCGAAGGCACGACCGTTGCGACCAAATACGGGCCGGTGAAGACCGACCACGTGCTGTTCATCGCATCCGGTGCGTTTCACGTATCCAAGCCGTCCGATCTTCTGCCGGAACTACAGGGCCGTCTGCCGATCCGTGTCGAGCTTAATGCGCTGACACGCGAAGATTTCCGCCGCATCCTGACGGAGACCGAGGCAAGCCTGATCAAGCAGTATATCGCACTGATGGAAACGGAAGAGGTGAAGCTGGAGATCACCGATGACGCCATCGACGCTCTGGCCGATATCGCTGTCGATCTCAATGCGACGGTTGAAAACATCGGTGCGCGCCGGTTGCAGACGGTGATGGAACGTGTTCTCGATGAAATTTCATACACCGCGCCTGACAAGACAGGCGCAACTTTCGTCATCGACGCGGCCTATGTAAAGGACAAGATCGGCAGCCTTGCCAAGAACACCGATCTGTCGCGCTTCATCTTGTAAAAGTGGCCATAAAGCCACGGCGCGAGTTCACTTTCGCAAATACTGCAAAAACCCCTCGACTTGCATCGGGGGGTTTTTTATTTTCCCCGCAACTTTTACCGAATATTCACCATATCAGGACCGTTTCCACACAATGATCAGAATAATGGGCGCAAAGCCGCGACGCATTTTTGTTGGATTTGTCCTGGCCCTCAGCCTTGCCAGCCAGAGCGCCTATGCAGCGACGGTCGTGCCTCCGGGCAATCGCAGTGCGGAACAGCCCCCAATTCCCGGCGCATCCGCCAAGCGCACGCGTGAGCTGAGCACGACGTACGAGAAGAAGTATCAGAAGATCTACAATCTCCTGAAAAAGGATGCCTCGCTGCGTTCCAAGATCCGCTCAACGGCAGCCGCCTATGGCATCGATCCTATTCATATTGTCGGCGCGATTGTGGGCGAGCACACCTATAATGTCGACGTCTATGACCGGCTGCAGACCTATTACGTCAAGGCCATGTCCTATGTGAACCAGGGCGTGAGCTTCGGCTACAATGGTGAAAGCATCGGCCAGTTCATCAAGAGGCCGGAATTTGCCGACTGCCTGAAACACAAGGACAGCTATTCGCTATGGTCCTGCCGCGAGAATGTCTGGAATAAGAACTTCCGCGGCAAATCTGTCGGTGGCAACGCTTATCCCAACAATCGTTTCAGCGCGGTCTTCTTCCAGCCCTTCTATGCCGGGCAGACATTCGGTCTTGGCCAGATCAATCCGCTGACAGCATTGCAGATGTCCGACATGGTGAACCGCGTTTCCGGTCTGCCCAAGCTCAACGCAGAAGACGGCAATGTCGTCTACAAGACGATCATGGACCCCGATCTGACGCTGCCCTACATTGCGGCGACGCTGAAACAGTCGATCAACTCCTACCGCCAGATCGCCGACTTCGACATTTCGAAGAATCCCGGCCTGACCGCCACGCTCTATAATACGGGCGGTGCCGAAGCACGCGCACGAGCGCTTGCCAACGAAAACGCCAAGCGAAAGGCGGACGGTCAGGAACCTTTGCTACCGCAGGAAAACTACTATGGATGGCTGGTCAATTCGAAGCTTGATGAGCTGAAAGCGCTTTTCTAGTGGGTTTTTCGAATTTGACGTTTGAAACGGGATTAATATCGGACGGGTATCAAACGTCAAATTCAATCCACTAGAGCGCGTTTCGATCTGATTGGATCAGATCGGCGCTCTGATCATTTGTTTCTACGTGCATCTTTTCCGATCGAAGCAGGATCAGAAATCAGTCCAGTGGACTGATTTCCCTGCGTAGGCGTTTCACACTTTTCGGGATGCGCTTTAATCAACTTGAACAGGCTTGATACCGCGGCGGCGCTTTCGCGCCGCCTCTATTTCCTCACTCAGATGCCTGATCGTCTCGCGGTCGATGATGCGGATATTGCGCGCCAGAAGATTGGCGAGTTCTGTTGCCTGCGGCGACAGGCCCGACGTATCGATCACCACGCGCGGATGCGACACGGCGGCGAGGTTCTGCAACTCTTCCGCTTCGTCCCAGATGATATTGAAATAGGTGATGATGCGCTGAAGCAGGTCCCAGGTCGGCTGGCCGCGCCGGCCATGTTCCAGCGCTGACAGATAGGCCGGTGAAACGCGAAGCGCTGCCGCCATATCCTTCTGCGTTACGCCGCGTTCTTCCCGCAACTCGCGCAAGCGTATTCCAAATGGCGTCATCGCGGTCTGCTCCCCCCGGGCAATACGGTTTGCTGTGCCATGGTTTGCGTCTGGCGGCGAAGCCTTACATAGAGGGCGCCATGCCCGCCATGATGACGCGCCGCATCCTCATAGGCACTCACCAGAAGCCGGAACAGCGGTGTGGAAAACCAGTGCGGCACCGCCTGTCGCAAAATCCCTTCGCTGCCGAATGAACGGCCTTTGCCGGTAATAACCATGACGTGACGCAGGCCACGTGCATGTGCGCTGACCAGAAATCCGTAGAGCAGGCCGTGCGCCTCTCCCTGCGTGAGACCGTGCAGATCGATGCGGGCTTCAATATCGACACGACCTTTGGCGATCTTTCGATGCGTCGGCTTGTCGAGTGATTGAATCTGCATTTCGCTGAGCGCCGACAAACCCTTCTTCGGTTTGCTCGCTTCCACTGCAGGCTGAACCTTCGCCTTGGCAGGGCGTTTTTCTTCTTCCGCCATCAGGGATTTGAAGTCGGGAAGTTCGTCCTCACTCGCCTTTGGCTTTATCAGCGGCTTTGCGGTTTTCGCGACCGTCTCCCACAGGATGCGGTCTTCGGGCCGCAGATAATCCTTTTCCGGCTTGTCGGTGTTACGCGCCATCCCGTTCAAGCCTCCAGAAGCCTGCGCGGCACCAGCGCATAAAAGTCAGCATCGTCCTTTACACCACCGGCGATCTCGCCTGCCGTGTCGCCAGAGCCCGCGAACAGATCGCCGCGGGCAGGGCCGACAATGGCCGTTCCCGTATCCTGCGCGATCATCAGGCGTGCAAAGGGTTCGCCGTCAAAGACCGTGACATTGGGAGCACTGGCGTAGATCGGCGTCCCGAATGTGTGGAGCAATTTGTCGACAGCAAGCGAACGCCCGGCGGTCAGCGGAACTTTTGCAGCCGCAATAGGTCCGGCATCCGGGTCGTCCACAGAAGCTTCCCGGAAGAAAATGTAGGACCGGTTCTGCCAGATGAGATCGTCGGCCTTATCCGGATGCTCGGCCAGCCAGCGTCGGATCGACTGCATGGAAATTTCTGAAGCCGGGATTTCGCCATTGGCAACCAGAATGCGGCCGATGCCTGTAAACGGATGGCCGGATTTGGCTGCATATGTAATGCGCAGCAACCCGCCATCGGGCAGTTTCAGGCGTGCTGCACCTTGCACATGCGCGAAAAAGGCATCGACCCGGTCGGCGACAAAAGCGATTTCCAACCCACGCCCGGAAAGACTTCCCTGCTCGATTGTCTGGCGGTCGTCATATTCGGCAAGGCCGTTTTCCGTCCGGCGCGCAAAGGCAAAGGACGGATCAAGTCCGATTGGACGGCTTTCATCTGTCACTTTCACGAGGTCATCGGGCTGGCGCAGGAAGGGCACCTTGAACCGGGTGTCGGCCTCAAGGGAGGCTTCGATCTCCGGTTCATAGAAAGCGGTCACAAAGCCTTTGCTCTGATCGGGAACGATCCGGCAGGGGATAAAATTCTGTTCGAAGAAAGCGCGCGCTTCTTCCACACCCGGATTGTCGAGGCTGCGTGCAGCCGCAAAGATCGGCCCCAACGCTTCGAAACAGATGCCGAGACTGCCGCTTTTGTAAGTCTGGTGGGCCGCATAGTCGGCAGAACGGCGAAACGCAGCGAATGCCGCGGACTGATCGTCCCGGTTCCAGCCCGGACAATCGGAAAAAGCCACCGGGCGCAAAATCCTCGCCAAGTCGTTCATCGCCGCATCCGTCTAACTATGCACAAACAAAAAGGCCGCTGATTTTTTGAAACGCGCATCTTTTCCGATCGAAGCAGGATCAGAAATCAGTCCAGTGGACTGATTTCCCTGCGTAGGCGTTTCACACTTTTCGGGATGCGCTATCGCGGCCGGATTCACATGTTTTCTCTTAATCTTCCGCTTCAGTCGCGACAAGCTTCCAATTTGGATCACGCGATCGTGTGTCGCGGGCAAAGGTCCAGAGATCCTTGATCTCGAGCACGTTTTCCGGATCACCGTCGATCAGCTTGCCGTCCTTGTCAAAGGTGGATGAAATCATCTGGCTGACGATATTGACCGTTACGTGCGCTTCCGACCCCTTCATTTCAGCACCGGCGATTTCCGCCTTGTCGATCCCGACAAAGGACGAACGCACGCTTTCGCCACGGGTTTCGCGGTCGTCGATAGCTGAAACAAAGCCCTCGAAGACATCCTTGGAAAGCAGATTTTTCAGAACCTTGCGATCGCCATCGGCAAAGGACATCACAATCATTTCATAGGCGATCTTTACGCCTTCCACGAAACCGGCCGGATCGAACGAAGGATCGGCAGCGTAAATCGCGCGCATGCCGTCATTGACCGGCGTGCCGACCGGAGCGGCCTTGTCGATGGCGGTGAAATCTTTTTCGCCCGGACGACGTGGCAGAGAGACGACATTATCCGTCTCACCGCTTGCCGGTGCAGCATCGGCACTGCGGGCTGATGTGTAAGGATCGAAGGGCGGTTTTTCACTTCCGGTACGACGGCCAAGAACATTCCTCAGCTGGAGAAAGATGATCACCGCTGCGATGAAGAAGAATATCGTGCCAAAATCAAAAAATTCCATGCCGCCTGCCGCTGATTGAAGGATCAGGCATTTCGCCTTTCCTTATCCCTAGTTTGTATCTCATACATATAGATCGGCTTACGTCATCATTCAAATCCCGATCATGCATACCTATTTGATATTGCATGACAGACAGTTTCAATTTCGTTCCGAACCTGAAAAAGTTACAATTCAGGTTAAATTGAAACGCTGAAACCAAACAACAAAGGTCGTAACTTACGTGTCCTCCTCTCTCGCCCCTCTCGTCATGCTGGCGATGCCTTTCATCGAAATTGCCGGTTTCGTCATTATCGGCAGCAAGATCGGCGTTTTCGCGACTTTGGGCCTCGTTATTCTGAGCGCAATGCTGGGTTTCTTTCTGCTGCGCGTACAGGGCATCGGGCTTTTGCAGCGTATCCGTACCGAAACGGCTGCCGGACGCGTGCCGGATCGCGAAATGGTGCATGGCGCCATGCTGGTTCTGGCAGCAATCCTGCTGATCGTGCCCGGTTTTGTCAGCAGCACCATCGGCATTCTGCTGTTCATTCCGTTCATCCGTGATTTCATGTGGGAAAAATTCATGCGCGGCCGCATGGTCGTTGCGACATCCGCGCGCTATTCAGACGGCTACGGGCAACAGCGTCCCGGTTCAAATCCACGTCAGGACCATGTCATCGATCTCGATCCAGAGGATTATACCACCAGGCCGAATGAAAACTCGCCGTGGAAAGACGACCGTAAAGATCAATGAATACGCAAATACTAACCTAAAAAGCCTTTCTTGCCTCATGCCCGCGCACATGCTAGCCAAACATTCCGACCTTTCGGGGCAGTCTGCGTAGACTGCGCTGGAAGCGCAAAAGTTTTAATCACCGATAGAAGGCATACCGATAATGAGCGATAAGGCCGCGGGCGAAGTAAAGAACGGCAATGGCGCGACGGCCGAGCCGTCCCTCAACATTCTGGCGCAGTATGTGAAGGACCTGTCCTTCGAAAGCCCGGGCGCGCCGCTGTCGCTGCGTCCGCGCGAGAAGGCACCGTCCATCAACATCAACGTGAACGTAAACGCCAATCCGCTTTCCGAAACGGATTTCGACGTTGTGCTGACGCTGGAAGCCAAGGCTGTTGACGGCAAGGACGTCCTTTTCAACACCGAGCTCGTCTATGGCGGCGTGTTCCGCATTCAGGGCATCCCGCAGGAGCACATGCTTCCGCTTCTGTTCATCGAATGCCCGCGTCTTCTGTTCCCGTTCGCTCGCCAGATCATTGCCGACGCAACGCGCAACGGTGGCTACCCGCCGCTGATGATCGACCCGATCGATTTCGCGCAGATGTTCCAGCAGCGGATGGCCGAAGAACAGGCCAAGTCCGCTGTAAAGAGCTGATCATTTCAGACGATAGCGCGGTTCCAGTTAAAGCAGAGCCGTGGAATCGCTCTATCTCTTTGTTTGTACGCATTATCCGACGCAAAACCGCTTCGCACTTTTGCTGGAAATGCTCTAACTGCAAAAAAGCCCGGTTTCGACCGGGCTTTTTTCATATCCGCTTCTGAGACTTACTCAGTACTTTTTCCAGATGGCTTTTTCGCCCAGCTTGTCCACAAGTGCGGCGTGAGCAGCGCGCTCCGCATCGGAAATGCGTGGAGCAAGCGGCCTCGGGCGCGCGGCAAGAACGATGGCAGCGCCGCTCTCTCCGGCATTGTTGCCGCTGACAGCACCGCCCATGCTGAGCCCAAGCGCTGTCTGCTTGCCGCCGATCAGTTCTATATAGACTTCGGCCAAAATCTCGGAATCGAGCAATGCCCCGTGCAGGGTACGGTGTCCATTCTCGATGCCGTAGCGCTTGCACAAGGCGTCGAGTGAATTCGGACCCATCGGATGCTTGCGGCGGGCAAGCGCCAATGTATCGATGATGCGCTCCGACTGGATTTCAGCCTGTCCGAGCCTTGCCAGTTCAGCATTGATGAAGCCAAGGTCGAACATGGCATTGTGTGCCACCAGCTTGGCCCCGTCGAAAAATTCGAGAAACTCGTCCAGAACTTCCGCGAATGTCGGCTTGTCCAGCAATTGTTCATTGCTGATGCCGTGGACCGCGAGCGCTTCGGGATGAACCTGACGCCCCTGCGGGTTGATGTATTTATGGAAAGTGCGGCCTGTGGGAAACTTGTTGATCAGTTCCACGCCGCCGATTTCGATCACACGGTCCTCGAGCCTTTCCAGACCGGTGGTTTCCGTATCGAAAACGATTTCACGCATTGAAGAACCTCTCGGAAAATATCTCGAACAGCTGTAACACAGCGCCCGCGATTATTCTGTCGCGACCGCCGGCTTTCCACTCAATTCCGCAACAATTTCGGTAATCTGACGGCGCAGATTGTCGAAACTACCGCTCGTATCGATAATGAAATCGGCTCTCGCACGCTTTTCCGCATCCGGCGTCTGACGGGCGAGAATGGCATCGAGTTTTTCTTCCGTCATGCCCGGTCGCGCAAGCACGCGAATGTGCTGTATCTCGGCAGGGGCTGAGACAACCACTATCTTGTCCACACGCTTGTCGCCGCCGGTTTCAAAAAGCAGCGGAATATCGATCAGTGCTAGAGCGGCGCCAGCTTGCTCCGCATTGCGGCGAAAGGCTTCTTCTTCCTCACGCACAAGCGGATGAACGATGGCTTCCAGTTTCTTCAGGGCTTCGGGCTTTCCGATGACGGCAGCGGAAAGTTTTTCCCGATTGACCGCACCGTTTTCCACAGTGCCCGGAAACGCAGCCTCGATCAGCGGGGCCGCGCGACCGGAATAGAGCTGGTGCACGGTGTCGTCGGCGCTATAGATCGGCACACCGGCTTCGGCGAACATGTTCGCCGCCGTTGTTTTCCCCATTCCGATGGAGCCGGTTAATCCGAGCACGATCATAGAGCGCCAGCCTTTGCCATATCCGCCAGAATATGCTCACGCAGCGCTTTCGTCACTAGCGGCCTTTTGCCGAACCAGCGCTCGAAACCTGGAACGGCCTGATGCAGCAACATGCCAAGACCATCCACTGTCACCAGACCTGCTTCTTCGGCCTTTTTCAGAAATGGCGTCTTGAGCGGTACATAAACAATATCGGTGGCGACTGCCTTTCGCGACGCCTTGCCAAGATCGAGCGGAAATACTTCCTGCTCGTCATGGCCGCTCATGCCAAGCGATGTCGTGTTGACGATCAATCCGGCGTCGGAGACCAGTTTTTGCGCCGCATCCCAGCCATACGCCGAGACACGTGGTCCGAAATGGGTTGCGAGATCTTGCGCCCGACTCACCGTGCGATTGACGATGGCGACTTTCTTAAAGCCGCGCGACAACAGCGCGTGGGCGATTGCCCGGCTTGCGCCACCAGCGCCCAGAACGAGGGCACTGTCGGCATTATCCCAGCCGGAAGCCGATGCATCGAGATTGGCGGCAAAACCATAGGCATCGGTATTGCCGCCATTGAGCCTGCCATTTTCAAGCCAAAGCGTGTTGACCGCGCCGATGGCCTTCGCGGCCTCATCCAGACTTTCCACCGCAGCATAGGCTGCTTCCTTGTGGGGAATGGTGACATTGCCACCGGCAAAACCGTTTTCGGCAAGCGACGAAGCAAAGAAGCCGAAATCCTCCGGCTTCACTTCTATCGCCTCATAAGAACCGTCGATCCCAAGTTCATCAAGCCAGAAACCATGGATCAGCGGCGACCGCGAATGTTTTATCGGAAAGCCGGTGACAAACGCCTTCTTAGCCATCGATCAGTTTTTCCTTCCGCAGTTCAGCCAGCAGCGGCAGCAGCGGCAGACCGATAATCGTGAAATAATCGCCTTCGATCTTGTCGAAAAGCTGGATGCCCGGTCCTTCGACCTGATAGGCGCCGACGCTCGAAAGCGCGACGTCCCCCACACGACCGAGATAACGCCCGACAAAACCGGGATCCAGATCGCGCATGGTCATGCGGGCAATCGAAACGTGGCGCCACAGGGTTTTGCCGTCCTTCACAAGCACAACCGCACTGTTGAGCTGATGGGTCTTTCCGGAAAATTTCAGAAGCTGGCGGCGCGCCGCTTCCATATCGGCGGGCTTGTGGAAAATCTCGTCACCGAGTGACAGAGTCTGATCGCAGCCGATCACCACCGCGCCGGGGTTCTTCTCGCTTACGTCGAGCGCCTTCGCCTCGGCCAGAACCTGTGCGACTTCTTCCGGCGTAGCGCCCGTTTCATAAAGCGGGGCTTCGACCGCGCGCTCGTCGATATCCGCGCTTGCTGTTGAAAACTCTATGCCGGCATTCTTCAGCAACGCCGAACGGAAGGGGCTTTTAGAGGCAAGAACGAGTTTGTCCGTCATGACAGGAATCCTTGTTTATCCCTTTTCGCTATGCGCACGGAGCAGCGCCAGAATGGCAGCTGCGGTTTCCTCGATCGACCGGCGCGATACATCAATGATTGGCCAGCCGTTTCGGTTGCATATATTACGCGCATAGGCCAGCTCTTCCGAGATCGATACGCGATCCGTATAAAGACCCGTATCCAGCGACGGCACATTGCCGAGCGGCCGGTTCTGGCGGATTTGCGAAATCCGTTCAGCCGTCGCGACCAGTCCCACGATCAATGGACGCTTCGCCGTGAAAAGGACTTCGGGCAAGGGAATCCCCAGCACAATCGGAACATTGGTGGCCTTGATGCCACGATTGGCGAGATAGATGCTTGTCGGTGTCTTGGATGTGCGTGAAATGCCAACAAGAATGACGTCGGCTTCCTCAATGTCATAAGGCAATTGCCCGTCATCATGTTCCATTGTGAAATTGAGCGCGTCGATGCGCCGGAAATAATCGGCATTGAGAACATGCTGTGCGCTGGCGCGGCGATGCGCGGGCGCACCGAGATAGGATTGAAACGTGTTCAGCACCGGCTCCAGCACGGAAACGCTCGGCACGCCCATTTCCGCGCAGGATTCATCAATGATCGCCGCCAGCTTCTGGTCGACAATCGTATAGAGAACGATGCCGGGTTCCGCATCGATGCCCTCAAGAACCTTGCGCAACTGCTTTTCGGTACGGATCAGCGGATAGATGTGCTCGATGGCACGCGCATTGGCATATTGCGCCGCTGCCGCACGACCCGCCGCGAGGAGAGTCTCTCCCGTCGCATCAGAAATAAGATGAAGATGAAAGTAGGAAAGCGGTCTGGTCACAGTTTTGTTGCCCTCCTGTTGACGGCTGTGCGTAAAGGCCGAACGTCTTCCACAAGCCATGGCAGGCCGTGGGAAACTTGGCAAGTCATCCACAGCGGGCGAACATGTGGCGAGTGGTCATCAACATGTGTGGACAAGACTCATGAAAACGCGAAATCCCATCGTAATTCCCAGCTTTTCCACAAATCCTCATGAACTGCGTCAATTGGTAACCCTTTATATTAAAAGAGGGAATTGAGTTTTCATTGTATTTGGTCAGACTATCGGTGAATGATTGCACAGGATGACATGGCAAATTCGGAACTGTGGGGAAAACAGGGACAGACCTTAATCCCCGATTCCAACAGACTCTAAGAATCAAAAGATTCCTGAATCATCCTTTCTTTATGAGAGCCGGACTGGATAACTTCAGACCAAACCGGATCAGGTAACCAACAGGGCGGATAAAAATCAGATGAAGCGCAAAGTCTTGAGAGTGATTGACGGTGAAACGGTCTTTCCACCTCCCATCTGGATGATGCGCCAGGCCGGACGCTATCTTCCCGAATATCGCGAGACGCGGAAAAAGGCGGGGAGCTTTCTCGATCTCTGCTATTCGCCCGATCTTGCTGTCGAAGTGACCCTTCAGCCGATCCGCCGGTTTGGCTTTGATGCAGCCATTCTCTTTTCAGATATTCTTGTCATTCCCCACGCCCTTGGACGTGACCTTCGCTTTGAAGAAGGCAAGGGACCTTTGATGACACCGATTGATGCGGACGAGATTTTCTGGCTTGAGACGGAAGGTGTCGCCAAAAGGCTGGAGCCGGTCTACGAGACGGTTCGGCTGCTGCGCGAGCAGTTGCCCGACGAAACCACGCTGCTGGGCTTCTGTGGCGCTCCCTGGACCGTTGCGACCTATATGATTGCCGGTCACGGCACGCCGGATCAGGCGCCCGCCCGTCTTTTCGCCTATCGCTTCCCCGAAGCTTTTGAAAAGCTCCTGAACGATCTTGCCGATGTTTCTGCCGAATATCTTATCGAGCAGCTGGATGCCGGTGCTGATGCGGTTCAGATTTTCGATTCATGGTCGGGCGTTTTGGATGAGGACTGCTTTGAGCGTTTCTGCATCCGGCCCGTTGCCCGGATCGTCCAGAAGGTGAGGGCGGTTTATCCAGAGGCGCGCATCATCGGCTTCCCGAAAGGGGCAGGAATGCTTTATGCAGGCTATCGTGAAAAGACCGGTGTGGATGCGCTCGGTCTCGACTGGTCTGTTCCCTTTTCCTTTGCTGCCGCCCTTCAGGAAGAAGGCGCGATACAGGGCAATCTCGATCCGCTGCGCGTTGTAGCAGGCGGCAATGCGCTGGATGAAGGCGTGGACACCATTCTCGAACGCCTCGGTCAGGGTCCGCTGATCTTCAATCTCGGTCACGGAATCACACCGCAGGCGCCGATTGAAAATGTTCAGCGCATGATCGACCGTATTCGCGGAGGAAAATCATGAGCCAGACAGCTCCGGAAAATCGCGGCTCGGCAGTCGCCATTCGCACTGTTGTTTCGCTGGTTGTGGTCGCGCTTGGCGTTTGGGCATTGTTTCACGTGAATCCAGCCGACGCCTATCTCTGGATCAAGTCGCTGCATGTGATTGCCGTCATCGCATGGATGGCCGGGATGCTCTATCTGCCGCGCCTCTTCGTCTATCACTGCGCTGCAAAGCCTGGTTCCGAAACATCGGAGACCTTCAAGGTGATGGAGAAACGGTTGCTGCGCTTCATCATCAATCCGGCCATGATCGTGAC
Organism: Brucella sp. GW823-FHT04E01; assembly: GCF_058796175.1. Lineage (NCBI taxonomy): Bacteria > Pseudomonadati > Pseudomonadota > Alphaproteobacteria > Hyphomicrobiales > Brucellaceae > Brucella > Brucella sp. GW823-FHT04E01. Next base: position 773,169 of record NZ_JBXAIK010000004.1, read on the forward strand.
CTGGATTGCCGGTCTCTGGATGGCTTGGGAAATCTTCGGTTTCCAGGGTGGCTGGCTGCATGCAAAACTGCTGCTGGTCGTGCTGATGTCCGGCCTGCACGGCTATCTCGCCAAGTCGACCCGACTTTTTGCTGAAGACCGCAATATGCGCTCGGCCAAACACTGGCGAATCATCAATGAAGTGCCGACGATTCTGATGATTCTGATCGTCATACTGGTGATCGTTAAGCCGTTTTAATCGGAATACAGTGTCGAGAAAGAAACCCGCTCGCCGGGTTTCTGCCATTTTTCTGTTGCAGAAATTTCGCGCTATCCCTACATGAGGCTTGCTCTGCATGCTGCAAGTCAGTATGTAGGAAGCCTCTTCCCTTCAAGACAGCAGGCCTTCGATGCCGGTCACGACATTCAGGTGGCCACCTTTCCGAACAACTGCATTTTCTCCTTACATTTTAAAAAGAGTTCCTCATCCATGCAGGAAATGAAACTACAAGAACTAAAGAACAAGACACCGGTGGAGCTGCTGGCTTTTGCCGAAACACTTGAGGTCGAAAACGCGAGCGCCATGCGCAAGCAGGAACTGATGTTCGCGATCCTCAAGAAGCTGGCGGCCCAGGACGTCGAAATTATCGGCGAGGGCGTCGTTGAGGTGCTGCAGGATGGATTTGGCTTCCTGCGCTCTGCTGATGCCAACTACCTGCCGGGCCCAGACGATATTTATATTTCACCCTCGCAGCTGCGTCGTTTTTCTCTCAAGACCGGTGATACGGTCGAAGGTCCGATCCGCGGTCCCAAGGAAGGCGAACGTTATTTCGCGCTGCTCAAGGTTAATTCGATCAATTTCGAAGATCCGGAAAAGATCCGGCACAAGGTTCACTTCGACAATCTGACGCCGCTCTACCCGAATGAGCGCTTCAAGATGGAACTGGAAGTTCCAACTTCCAAGGATCTTTCGCCGCGTGTCATCGATCTGGTGGCACCGCTCGGCAAGGGCCAGCGCGGCCTGATCGTCGCTCCGCCACGTACCGGTAAGACTGTTCTTCTCCAGAACATCGCCCATTCGATCACCGCAAATCATCCAGAATGCTATCTGATCGTTCTTCTGATCGACGAACGTCCGGAAGAAGTGACCGACATGCAGCGCTCGGTGAAGGGCGAAGTGATTTCCTCGACCTTCGATGAACCGGCAGCGCGTCACGTTCAGGTGGCTGAAATGGTCATCGAAAAGGCCAAGCGCCTTGTCGAACATGGTCGCGATGTTGTGATTCTGCTCGACTCGATCACCCGTCTGGGCCGCGCTTACAACACGGTTGTGCCGTCTTCCGGCAAGGTTCTGACCGGTGGTGTGGATGCCAATGCATTGCAGCGCCCGAAGCGTTTCTTCGGCGCTGCGCGCAATATCGAAGAAGGCGGTTCGCTGACCATCATCGCAACCGCGCTGATCGATACGGGCAGCCGTATGGACGAAGTGATCTTTGAAGAATTCAAGGGCACCGGTAACTCGGAAATCGTGCTTGACCGTAAGGTTGCCGACAAGCGCATCTTCCCGGCCATGGACATTCTCAAGTCCGGCACCCGCAAGGAAGACCTGCTCGTACCGCGCGCCGATCTGCAGAAGATTTTTGTTCTGCGCCGTATCCTCGCGCCGATGGGCACGACCGATGCGATCGAATTCCTTATCGACAAGCTCAAGCAGACCAAGAGCAATTCCGAATTCTTCGATTCGATGAATACGTAAAAATTACTCGGTTCAAACCGTTTGAGAAGCGCCGCACGGGAAACCGTTGCGGCGCTTCTTATTTCAGGATGCCTTGCCGAGGAGCAGTCGCAAAGCATCAGCGTTCTGGACAGGCGGCAGACAGACATGTCCCTTGCAGAACCAGGCTGATGGATGCTCAGGCTCTGCAGTTCCCCCGGTCGGTAGCTCTACTGTCTTGCCAATCTCGAACCGCACGAACTTGTCGACGCGTCTTGGGTCTGGATTTCGATTCGCTGTCGAAACAAGTTCTTCGGCGTTATCGTCTGAGGCCACGACAAGAGAAAGTGGTTCAGCTGCAAAACGGGCCGCATTCAATATTCCAATTTGCCCATATTGCTGTGCGAAGGCTCGGCCAAGCGCCTGTTCGATCAGCTTCTCATTGCTTTGATAGAGATCGATATTGCCCGTCACCAGAAACAGTCTTGTCAGTGCTTCGATGATCTGGCTGGTCGCGCTCGGTATCGCTTCATCATAATTGCCATAAGCGTGCAGGATGACGTCATCAGCGTCCAGCGCCGACAGGCGATAATTACCGGCACCATCGCGATGGCTGTCATCGAGCGCCTTTTTGAGTTTCAATGCGTCATCGATATAAGCCCATTCGCTCGTTGCCTCATAAAGGGCTATAGCTGCGTTGATCATCGATGCATAATCGGTCGAAAGGGCAGGGTAGAGAAGAGAGTTTTCCATGCGGCAATGTGCGATGCGTCCATCACGAAAACTGCTCGCTATGGAGCGATAGGCATCAACCGCGAGGTCGATCCAGTTCTGTCTTCCAAAACTCCGACCTGCTTCGGCCAATGCCCGGATAGCAAGTCCGTTCCAGTCGGTCAGTGCTTTTTCATCGCGTCCGGGCCGTACCCGCAATTCACGACGTGCCAGCAGTTTTTGCCGCGATGTTTCGATCAATGGCGGCAGGATCGCATCACCATCGACGGCATCAAGGCGATTCAGAATGTTCTGGCCTTCCCAGTTTCCACCCGCTGTGACGCCGTAATAGTCCTTGAAGGTTTTGCTATCGTTGCCAAGCGCCTGATCGATTTCCTGCTCGCTCCAGACGTAAAACCGTCCTTCTTCGCCTTCGCTGTCGGCATCGAGGCTGGATGCAAAACTTCCGTCGGGCAAACGCATTTCACGGATCAACCAATCGATAGTTTCTTCGATTCGTAAACGAAACAAATCATTTCCGGTTTCGGCGAAAGCGTAATTCGCATGTCGAATGAATTGAGCATTGTCGTAGAGCATTTTTTCAAAATGCGGGACCAGCCAATTGGCATCGGTGGAATAGCGGCAAAGCCCACCACCCAGATGGTCGTAAATCCCGCCCTGCAGCATCACCTTGAGAGACAGGAGGAAATTGTCCCGATGCGTCTCATTACGCCCGTAGAGCCAAGAGAGCCACAGATTGTCCATGAAAGGCGCGTTGGGGAATTTCGGTGCTCCTTCTATTCCGCCCCGGACCGGATCAATCAGGCTGTTGATGCGTGTCGCAATCTCGTCAAATCGTTCGACTTCGTTCACCACCGGCGCGATCTGCGCTGCCAGCCTGCCTTCGAGATGATCGAACACAGCCTGCGCATTATGGTTAATTTTTTCTTTATCCTTATTCCAAAGGTTATTAACCGCATGCAGCACATCGACAAAGCCGGGCATGTTGTGGCGCTTGTGCGGGGGAAAGTAGGTTCCTCCCCAGAAGGGCTTGCCATCTGGCCTCAAAAACATGGTGAGCGGCCAGCCGCCCTGTTGTCCCATCGCTCCAAGCGCTGCCATATATATCTGGTCTAGGTCGGGCCGTTCCTCGCGGTCCACTTTCACATTGACAAACAAGGCATTCATTACTTCCGCCACTTCGGGATTTTCAAAGGACTCATGCGCCATGACGTGACACCAGTGGCAGGCCGCATAGCCAACCGAAAGCAGAATGGGCCGGTCGAGCTCCTTCGCAGCATCCAACGCCTCTTTACCCCACGGCTGCCAGTGAACAGGATTATTGGCGTGCTGGCGCAGATAGGCACTCGGTTCTTCAGCAAGGCGATTGCGGTCTAACTCTGTCATAAGGCTTTTCTTTCACTGCACGAATGAATATGCCATTCCATCAGCATCCGTTTGGTTGCTTTCGTCCTTATTGATTATAGGTCAGGAAATGAAATGAGCGAGATCGCTTCCCTTCAAGATACGATTTTTGCTTTATCGAGCGGGCGTCTGCCATCCGGCGTTGCTGTGGTACGCATTTCCGGCCCCAAAGTTCGATTCGTACTCGAAACGATAGTCGACTCCATACCGACACCACGATATGCAGCCTACAAGCTATTCCGTAGCCGAAATGGTGACCCAATCGACCGAGGACTTGTACTCTTTTTCCCTGGACCGAACAGTTTTACCGGCGAAGATTGCGCCGAATTTCATTTGCATGGCGGCAAAGCAGTCGTTGAGAAGCTCTTGTCGGAAATGGGAGAGCTGCATGGTTGCCGTATAGCGGAAGCTGGAGAGTTTACGCGACGTGCTTTTTCCAATGGCAAGATGGACTTGACGATCGCCGAAGGCTTTGCGGATCTGATCGCCGCAGAAACCGAGGGACAGAGGCGGCTTGCTTTGCAGGTCGCTTCTGGTACGCAGCGCGAGCTTTATACGGAATGGCGTCAGCGTCTGTTGCGCGCACGCGCCTTTATCGAAGCGGAACTCGACTTTGCCGATGAAAGCGATGTTCCTGGTTCCGTATCGGAGCAGGTCTGGCAGTCACTGGAACTGTTAAAGAGCGAGATCGAGAACCATATAGCGAGCGGCAAGCGCGCTTCGATGTTGCGCGACGGACTGCATGTCGTGATTGTTGGTGCACCGAATGCCGGTAAATCCAGCCTGCTAAACTTTCTTGCTGGTCGCGAAGTAGCGATCATCTCGGAAGAGGCGGGAACGACCCGCGATCTTCTGGAGGTCAAACTCGATCTGGGCGGTATCCCGGTATACGTGACAGACACGGCAGGTTTGCGGGAGACCGATAGTTCCGTCGAGAAGATCGGGATTGAACGCGCCCGCGCGCGTATGGTTGATGCCGATCTGATTCTGCTGCTTGAAGATATGAACGATCCTATAGCCGTCGCTTCCGACGAAATACCGGAAGCTTTATGGAAAATCGGTACAAAAGCTGATCTGAATGCTGAATCTGCCGATCGCTGGACCTACCGCATTTCAACAAAAACTGGCGAAGGACTGGACCAATTACTCACGAATCTGCAGAATTTCGCGGAAGAACAGATAGGCCAGATTGAGGATGCCGTGCCCACGCGGCAAAGACATATCAACCTTCTGCGATCTACTGTCACCGAGATCGATAGAGCAATGAACGGTACAAACCTTCCGCTTGAACTCCGCGCAGAGAACATGCGCCTTGCATCCCAATATCTCGGACGTATTACTGGTGATGTCGATGTGGAAGAAATTTTGGACGTTATTTTCTCTCAGTTCTGCATCGGAAAATGATTCACGTGAAACACGGGCCGATTGATCCTGAAAATTGTTTCACGTGAAACATCTGTGGAATCTCGCGAAGGTGATTGACTCACTCCTCCATCCGTGAGTCGGCTCGTCGCCGAGATTTGATCAAGTCGACGACCAATTTGATCTTCCGTTTCAAGCCTATTCGTGTCAAAGAGACATCTTTCAGAAACGGATTCGAGTTGCGTCAGGATGAACCAAATGAGTTCGACCGAAGCCACAGTCTTTGATGTCATTGTGATCGGCGGCGGCCACGCGGGATGCGAGGCCGCTTCAGCGGCTGCGCGCGCCGGCGCCAGAACTGCGCTTGTAACACATCGCTTTGATACTATTGGCGTTATGTCCTGCAACCCTGCCATTGGTGGGCTGGGAAAAGGGCATCTTGTACGTGAGATCGATGCACTCGATGGCTTGATGGGGCGTGTCGCCGATGAAGCCGGTATCCAGTTTCGTCTACTGAACCGCCGAAAAGGGCCTGCTGTTCGCGGACCTCGAACTCAGGCTGACCGCAAGCTTTATCGGCTTGCAATGCAGAAGATGATCGCGGCTCAGGACAATCTATTTGTTGTCGAAGGCGGCGCGCGCGACCTTCGGGAAGAACACGGACGCATCACTGGGGTTGTTTTGTCCGATGGGCGGACCCTGTCATGTAGCGCTGTGGTGCTGACCACCGGCACTTTCCTGAATGGGTTGATCCATATTGGGGAAAAGAAGATTCCAGCCGGCCGCATGGGCGAAAAGCCAGCGCTTGGTCTTTCCGAACGCCTGACCTCGTTCGGCTTTGCGCTTGGGCGTCTCAAAACAGGCACGCCGCCACGACTGGATGGGCGTACTATTGATTGGCAAAGCCTTGACATGCAGTCCGCCGATGAGGAGCCTGTGCCGTTCTCTCTCATGACGGATCGGATCACCACACCGCAGATTGATTGTGGCATTACCCGCACAACGCAGGAAACCCACGCTGTCATTCGGGCCAATCTGCATCGTTCGGCTATGTATTCTGGTTCGATCGAGGGCATTGGTCCCCGTTACTGCCCCTCGGTGGAAGATAAGATTGTCAAGTTCGGCGACCGTGACGGCCACCAGATATTCCTCGAGCCGGAAGGGCTGGACGACGATACCGTTTATCCAAACGGCATTTCGACATCGCTTCCGGAAGATGTGCAGCTCGACATATTGAAGACCATACCGGGGCTTGAAAAAGCCGCTATGCTGCAGCCCGGATATGCGATTGAATATGATTTCATCGATCCGCGTGAGTTGAAGCGCAGCCTTGAAACCCGGAAAGTTACCGGTCTGTTTCTGGCGGGGCAGATCAACGGCACGACTGGCTATGAAGAAGCGGGCGCACAAGGCTTGCTCGCGGGCATCAATGCCGCGCGTCGAGCTTCTGGTGGCGATCCTGTCATTATCCAGCGCACGGAAGCCTATATCGGCGTCATGGTTGATGATCTGACGTCACGCGGTGTCAGCGAACCTTATCGCATGTTTACATCGCGTGCAGAATTCCGTCTGTCGCTTCGCGCGGATAATGCCGATCAACGCCTGACGCCCTTGGCGGACAAGCTTGGTATATTGGGGAACGCACGCAAGGAACGATTTGAAGCGCGGGAAACAGCGTTGGATGAGGCGCGGTCACTGACACAGTCACTGACCATTACGCCCAATCTGGCCAGCCGTTACGATCTGCGTCTCAATCAGGATGGCGTGCGCCGTTCGGCCTATGATCTTCTGTCCTACCCGGAGATTGATCTGGATCGGTTGAAGTCGATCTGGCCTGAACTCGGAGCTGTCGATCCGGCAACGCGGGAAGCGCTGGAGATCGAGGCTCAGTATGCCGTCTATATGGATCGGCAGAAGAGCGACATTGCAGTGATGGAGCGCGAGGAGCAACTGCTCATTCCAGCAGGGTTGGACATTGATGGAATATCCGGTCTTTCCAATGAGTTGAAGCACAAGCTCAAGCAGCGTAAGCCGGAAACAATTGCCGAGGCGCAGCGCGTTGACGGGATGACACCGGCAGCACTGGCGCTCCTTATCGCACAGATCAAGAAATTCGGATATCGCCAGCGGGCTGCATCGGAATTGTCTGAAGGACAGGGCGCTGCATGAGCGCCGATACTCGCTTTGAAAGTCTGAAAGCAATCGTTCCCGCTGTTTCACGTGAAACAGCGAACCGCCTGATCGCCTTTGAAGACTTGTTCCGCAAATGGTCGAAGGCGATCAATCTTGCCTCCCCCTCTACTCTGAACGAGTTGTGGACCCGTCATATTCTGGATAGTGCACAGCTATTTCCCTTGGCGAGTGACGCCAAACACTGGCTGGATATTGGTTCTGGCGGCGGATTTCCGGGCATTGTGACGGCCTGTTTCCTCGCCGAGCAACCAGGCGGCGTTATCGATCTTATTGAGAGCGCAGGGAAAAAGGCGGCGTTCCTGCGCACTGCAGCGGGACATTTGCACGTACCGGCGCGGGTCCATTCCGCCCGTATTGAAGCGATGTGGGAGAAAATTGAAACACCACAAGTGGTTACGGCACGCGCGTTGGCGTCGCTGAACGATCTTTTTGGTCTGACGGAGCCGTGGCTGACCAATGGCGCCAAAGCTCTCTTCCAAAAAGGTCGGGATTATCAGCGTGAGATAGACGAAAGCCGTGTCGGTTGGAGTTTCGATCTGGTACAACATCAAAGTGCTATCGATCAGGCTTCGGTCATACTCGAAATTACCAATCTTCGGCGCAAAATCGCTTGATGGCTGGAAATTTCGAAGGGGCGGGCAGCAGCAAGGCGACGGTGATGAACAAAATGTCCAGAATCATAACCATTGCAAACCAGAAAGGCGGCGTGGGTAAAACTACCACCGCCATCAATCTGGCTACGGCATTGGCGGCTATCGGCGAGACGGTACTGATTGTCGATCTCGATCCGCAGGGCAATGCCAGCACCGGTTTGGGTATTGATCGCCGCAACCGGCCTTTGTCTTCCTATGACGTGCTGACGCAGGAATCGTCGGTTCCTGATGCTGCAATGCCAACCGATGTTCCCAATCTGCATATCGTACCATCGACGCTGGATCTTCTTGGCATTGAAATGGAAATTGCGCAGTCGGCCGATCGTACACGGCGCTTGCGTGATGCTTTGCGGTTCGATTCCTCCGTGTCGGAGCGATTCTCCTATGTGCTTGTCGATTGCCCACCGTCGCTCAATCTTCTGACGTTGAACGCCATGGCTGCAGCCGATTCCGTTCTGGTGCCGCTGCAATGCGAGTTCTTTGCCCTGGAAGGCTTGAGCCAGCTTTTGCAGACGGTCGATCAGGTGCGGTCGTCGATCAATGCCGAGCTTTCGATCCAGGGTATTGTGCTGACCATGTTCGACAGCCGCAACAATCTCGCTGCGCAAGTGGTGGATGATGTTCGCGCTTTCATGGGTGAGAAGGTCTATCGTACTGTCATTCCGCGTAATGTGCGCGTCTCGGAAGCACCATCACACGGTAAACCGGCAATTCTCTACGATTTGAAATGCGCCGGCAGTCAGGCCTATTTGCAACTCGCATCGGAAGTTATCCAGCGCGAGCGACAATTGCAGGCCGCTTAAACCAATCGATTCGACGACGAAACAATTCAGGAATAAGCCGAACGATGAATGATGATCCTTCAAAAAAGCGCCTTGGCCGCGGATTAGCGGCGCTGATCGGTGAAATCGACCGCCCTGCCGAAGAGCGTAAGGCACCTGTTCCCATCGAACGGAATGTTCCGATTGAATTCGTTACGCGCAATCCGCGTAATCCGCGTCGCATGTTCTCAGAAGGTGACTTGGAGGATCTGGCGCAGTCGATCAAGGAACATGGCGTCGTACAGCCGATCGTCGTGCGACCGGCACCAGGGCAGCCGGACCGGTTCGAATTGATTGCTGGTGAGCGTCGCTGGCGCGCTTCGCAGCGGGCCGGTGTCGATACGATCCCGGTTATTGTTCGTGACGTCGACGATCGTGTCGCACTTGAGATCGCGATCATCGAAAACGTGCAGCGCGCCGACCTGAATGCGGTCGAAGAAGCGTTGGGATATCAACAGCTTATCGATAATCACGACTATACGCAGAATGATCTGGCACAGGTGATCGGCAAGAGCCGCAGCCATGTCGCCAATACGTTGCGCCTGCTTAAATTGCCGCAACCCGTGCAGGATTTCATTGTCGATGGTGCGCTTTCGGCAGGTCATGCTCGAAGTCTCATCACGATGGAAAACCCGACCGCACTGGCTGAGCGGATTGTCAAAGATGGTCTGTCGGTACGCCAGGTGGAAGCGCTTGCGCAGGCGGAAGCACGCGGTGGTGCGGAAGCCAAGCCCGGTAAAGCAGGACCTGTTGAGAAAGATGCCGACACCAAAGCACTCGAAAAGCTGCTTTCTGATGTTACTGGCATGAAGGTTGAGATCAATCATCGTGATCGCGGCGGTGAGGTCAAGATTCGATATAGTTCTCTTGAGCAACTCGACGAGATTTGCCGCCGGCTTCAGAGCTGATCTATTATACGAATATTTGAACATAAAGGCTCGTTGCATTTCATTGCGGCGAGCTTTTTCATTTACAGCAGCCAAACCAACACAACACCTATATTGTAACGCGATGCGGAGAACTGGCTTAGTCAGGCTGCAAAGCCCACCGCTATTCGTTCCAACAAGTACATGGATAGATAGGATCACCGCCGCGTCAAAAGGCAATTATGATCCGTCATCGCTTCAAGTTAGAGGCCGCAGTCAAACAGCGCTCCCACAGCATAACTCGTAACTTTATGAACCATTTTGTTTCGCAGCCGCTCGTCAGTTCGACCGGTGGCTGTTTCGTTTGGAAGCGAATTGCGCTAGTGAGTGGCAATGGCGCAGAAGAAAGCAGACGAAGTCGATAGTTTTCTGGCAAGGCCGACGAGTTCGTTTCCGGTCGTGCTGCTTTACGGCCCCGACAAGGGGCTGGTGAGCGAGCGTGCGCGCCGTTTTGCCGAAGCAAGCAAACTGCCGCTGGACGACCCGTTCGCCGTCATTCGCATGGAAGCGGATGAGATCGAAGCCGACCCGGCGAAACTCGCCGATGAAGCTCGCACCATCTCTATGTTCGGTGGCCAGCGCCTGATCTGGATCAAGAATGCCGCAGGCCAGAAGAAGTTGGCGGAAGCGATCAAGCTGCTTGCGACCGAACCGCCACTTGAGACATTCGTTCTGGTCGAAGCCGGAGATCTCAAGAAAGGCGCGGGTCTGCGCAGCGCTGTCGAAAATGCTTCCGCAGGTATGGCCTTGCCCTGCTATGCCGACGACAGCCGGGGTATTGATGGTGTCATTGATGACGTTCTGGCGGAATGGAAGATGCAGATCACACTCGACGGGCGGCAGCTGCTGCGGGCAAGTCTGGGCGGTGATCGTCTCGCCACGCGGGGTGAACTCGAAAAGCTCTGCCTCTATGCGCGCGGCAAGGAGCGGATCGATATAGACGATGTGCGTGAAGCGGTGGGCGATGTTGCCGGTCTTTCCACCGACGAGGTGATCGATGCGGTTTTGGCTGGCGATCTTCCGCGTTTCGAAGTCTCCTTCGACCGTGTCGTGAAATCCGGCACCGCGCCGTTTCTGCTGCTCAACACGGCGATGCGCCAGTTTCAGCAGGTACAGACCTTGCGCCACATTGCCGATACCGAGCGTAAAAGCGCGTCCGTCGTTGTGGCTGCGGCTCGTCCGCCAATCTTCTTCAACCGTAAGAAACTGGTCGAGAATTCAGTAAGCCGCTGGACTAGCGAAAGCCTTGCGCGCGTTATGGAGCGCCTGCAGCGCGCCGTTCTCGAAAGCCGCCAAAATGCGGCGCTCGCTATCCCCATCATCCGCCAATGTCTGCTGGCAATCAGCGTCGAGTCACTTCGAAACGCTCGGCGTTAAAGTCTGTTCGAAGTTCTGTTGCGATTAATGTAGGCCGAGATCGGCCTCGATTGCGGGTTTGCCACATCCCAATTTCGAGCTGCTACGCTTAGCAGCTCGAAACCATGATCAAATTGAGCAATAGTTTTCATCCGCCTCATAAGCCGGATGACTTGGTGCTGCATGGTTATCGAAGCCTAGGACAGATTAAGAACAATATCATATTCCGGTCGGGTGACCTATTCCATACCGAATATTTTTATCTGATGGCTAATGTAAAACAGCAAGAATTATGAAATTTCCTTCAAAGAAAGAGAAATAATGAAAATATATACCAAGTGGAGCCCATTTGAAACCCAAGTTTATGACCAATCGTGTGGAGATGATCAAGAAATAGATACTGATTTCAGTAAAAATGTCGGCGCTGGATTTATCATGGATGCTGAAGGAAAATCATTAACTCTGAGTACCAATTCTGACGTTTACTGGCCTGACTCCGAAAGCGATCCTGATACTTTCATCGACACAGTCACAGAGTTTGGCATTTTGTCTGGCCACTTTGCGTTAACCCAGCGCACGGGTGGCGCATTATGCCTGGGAAGTGAGCGTTCTTTCAGCTTAACTCTACAGCGTGAAGGTTCGATGGTTTTAGAACACCCTCATGTTCAAATGGAGACGAGATCGCGCGGTGATTATGGTAGTGTACGGGTTGAAATGTATGATGCTTCACAGCTGACTTTCTCAGGGCGCAATATTTTCTGGGGGGGAGAGTTTTCTGTCTATGACAATGCCAGACTAAATTTCTTCGAAGAACACGTAATACCTTACACTGGCCTAACGGAACTGTATGACACATCGGAATTCAATCTCTCTACGAATAGGATTTATGCAAGCAACTCACCCGAGAGTGAATGGCGGATTTCTCTTGCCGATGGTTCGCCGCAGTTAAATATTCTGGCTCAGACAAGTGGAGGAGATCCTCTTCAGACCCAGAATGAAGCGGCGCCGTATCCAGAAGCAATTCTGGATTTTGGTGCAAGCTCCAGAGGGACTATTGCTATTGATATGCCTGACGCTAACGCATTCATGTTAACTCTCTTGGATAGCAGAAAGACGTTTTCCGTTAACGGAAAACCCGTTTACGTCGGCAATAGCAGTCAATTTAATCACAGTTTTCAAAATGGTGTACAGAGAAACGGTTTTACGACCGGCGTCATGACTATCACCAAGGTGAGATAGACAATAAGCTCTGTCGTATCAAATAGCCCATCTGCTCCATGTCCGGCTTCAAGTCCGAAGCCGCCGCCAGCCTTATGCTTTCCGGCGTCGAGTCCATTCATATAATGGCTGGCAGCAAGGCATCTTTGTACCAGATGCCTATGTAGAAATGAAAAGTCGGCGACGCACAGCGGAACAACGGTTGCAATACTGCGCTGCGCGCCGTCAACACGAGGTTCCTATTCGATCAGCAGCGCATCGTCATCGAGCGTCTGGCCGCGCACCTTGCGGAACATTTCGATGAGGTCTTCCACACCCAGCGTCTTGCGCTTGTCGCCGGTCACGTCGAGCAGGATCTTGCCGCCATGCAGCATGATCGTGCGGTCGCCATAATCGAGCGCCTGCCGCATGGAATGGGTGACCATCAGCGCGGTCAGCTTATTCTCGGCAATCAGCGTCCGGGTCAGTTCCATCACGAACTCGGCCATGCCGGGATCAAGCGCTGCTGTATGCTCATCGAGCAGCAGTACTTCCGAACTGGAAAGCGTCGCCATGATCAGTGACAGGGCCTGACGCTGGCCGCCGGAGAGAAGTTCCATGCGGTCCTGCATACGGTTTTCCAGCCCCAGATTGAGGCTCGCCACACGCTCGCGAAACCATGCGCGACGCTTGGAATTGAGCGCGTGGGTGAGGCCGCGCGTCTTGCCGCGCGAAGCAGCCAGCGCGAGGTTTTCCTCGATTGACAGCGTACCGCAGCTGCCTGCCAGCGGGTCCTGGAACACGCGGGCGACAAGACCGGCCCGCTCGGCAGTGGGCTTGCGGGTCACATCCTTGCCACTGATGACCACTTTGCCAGCGGTGGGGATCATATCGCCTGCAAGAACACCCAGCATCGTGGATTTGCCTGCGCCGTTCGATCCGATGACCGTGACGAAGGAACCCTGATCCATGGTCAGGTTGATCTTGTTCAAGACCTGCTTTTCGAGCGGAGTGCCGCGACCGAACACGACATCGAGATTGGAAAGTTCGATCATGCCGATGCTCCTCCGCGACGCAGGCGCGGCAATATCAGGGCGAAGGTAACGAGAAGGGCGGTCGCAATGTTGAGATCGGATGCCTGCAGGCCAAGAACGTCACCATTCGAAAGCGCAAACTGGATGGCGATACGATAGATGATCGAGCCGAGTACACAACCAATCAGGATCACCAGAATGAAACGGCTGCGCAACAGCGTTTCACCGATGATGACCGCTGCAAGGCCGACCACGATGGTGCCGACGCCGGAGGTCACATCGGCAAAGCCGTTGGTCTGTGCGAAGAGCGAGCCACCGAGCGCCACCAGTGCGTTCGACAGCGCCATGCCGAGATAGATCTGCCTGTCGGTGCGAACGCCCTGTGCACGCGCCATTCTCGGATTGGCGCCGGTTGCGCGCATGGCAAGACCCATATCGCTTTCCAGAAAGCGCCAGACGACAAATACCGCAATGGCGACCAGCACGAAAAGGAACAGCGGACGTACATAATATTCGGGAATGCCGTGTCCGAAGAACGGCGTCAGCATGGTGTCCTGATTGATGAGCGCGATGTTCGGACGCCCCATGACGCGCAGATTGACGGAGAACAGCGCGATCATGGTCAGAATGGAGGCGAGAAGATTGAGAATCTTGAAACGCACGTTCAGCGTCGCGGTCACAAGCCCGGCAGCAGCACCCGCAACCATGGCGATGGCTGCCGCCAGCCAGGCATTCATTCCCGCCAGAATCAGTACACCGGTTACGGCAGCGCCCAGCGGAAACGAACCGTCAACCGTCAGATCGGGGAAATCGAGGACGCGGAACGCCAGATAGACGCCGATGGCTACAAATGCGAAGACGAGGCCCAATTCGACCGCACCCCAGAAGGCGATCTGACTCACAATGTCATTCCTTGTTTCTCGCCGTGACCAAAACGAAAGATCGCCGCTTCAGCGCGGCCAGCTTCAGTCACGACCGGTTTTGTTCTGAGTTCGCTTCCGGTGAAACTGTCACCTGAAACATTTCCCCGGTTTATGCCCACAGAGTGAACTTGCTCCTGCCGACCGCAAATGCACCCTCAATTTCATTTGCCGCAATGACTACGGTTGTTCTTGTCATATCGTTTTCGGGATACAACGCAAAAAACCGCAGTGCGCAAGCATTATCACTGCAAATGCACCCAAAAATACCATTCCGGGGGAGCACCGTTGCAAGAATTCACTCTGCACTGGGTGAGCCTTAAGGCTCACCCAGGCTATGTTGCAAGGGCGATTTGTCTGCTTTCCGGTGCTCGCGCACCTTTAAGTACACTCCGCTCCAGTACCCGAATATCTCCATTTTCACACATGTCGTTTTTGATTCAGGCTCCTAGTACATCGATAGACAAAGGCCCGTGTTTAGGTCCTTCTGTTTATGCCAGCTGTCCGATCAAATATGTGTGTGGCTTATCCAATTTATTGGAGTTTGAGAAATACCTTTTGGTATATATAATGAATTTTAGTAATGTAGTTTTATCGAATAAATACCGTATTCATATAATAACATATAGTATTTCTATTTTTTTATAATTAGAGAGCATAACAAAAATTGTGAAACGGTTTTCTGGAAAGATGTGCGTTAAAAAATAGCTAGAGTGTCGATCTGATTCGATCAGATCGAAAATTTCTCTATTATAATTTACTATTACTGAGGAATAAATGGTCTTTAAAGATATTTTAATTTTGAATTTTATATTATTTTTTACGAAAGAATTAAAACAAAACATATTTTTATATAATAAAAATTATATTTTTCGGAAAATAATACATTCAGTTTTTGGTATTTCATTAACTTTCATGGCATTGCTATTTCCAACTGGAAATTCTTTTGCTCAAAATGAGCACTATGATTACAAGTTCCAGGTTGGGAAACCAGTTAATACTAAAGTAATACTTCCCGGCGAGCATGGAAGTGCTACTTGGTATCCTTGTAATTATAAAAATGATTGCGATGAAATTCCGGGTTTGAAATACCGCACAGATAATTCCAAATTAGGTTATATTGAAGGAACTCCAACAAAAGCTGGAGATTACCTTTTTTCCTTCTTCCAAAATAAAGTATTTGGTAATGAATATGCATATGTTGGCGTTCATGTTGACCCAGCCGATGTGGTCATCACGACAGCGAGCCTTTCGCCGGGCCGGATCGGTGTCACCTATCCTGCAACCACGCTTGCAGCCACAGGTGGCAGCGGAGCTTACACGTGGTCTGCGAACAAGCTGCCGGCCGATCTGACGCTTGACGCAACGAGCGGTATCATCACAGGCACGCCCACCGAGGCGGGCAGTTTTGACGTGAAGGTCACCGCGACCGACAAGGAAGGCCACGAGGGCCATATGACCTATACGCTGGTCATTGCTGCCGCGCCCACGATTGAAATTACACCGAAAGCGCTGCCGGCTGGCAAGATCAATCAGGTCTATGCCGAGACCACCTTGTCCGTCAGCGGCGGCACGGCACCTTACACCTACAAGGTTGAAGGTCTGCCGGAAGGCTTGAGCCTCACCGGAAACAAGATCGCAGGCACGCCCACCGAGGCGCGCAGTTTTGACGTGAAGGTCACCGCGACCGACAAGGAAGGCTACGAGGGCCATATGACC
>NZ_JBXAIK010000004.1:789276-969030 GCF_058796175.1 Brucella sp. GW823-FHT04E01
GAGGCGCGCAGTTTTGACGTGAAGGTCACCGCGACCGACAAGGAAGGCTACGAGGGCCATATGACCTATACGCTGGTTGTCGCTGAAGCATTACCGGTTGCGCAATCCCATTCAATGAGAGTGATGGCAGGTACCACGGCGTTTCTGAATCTGACGGAGGGAGCAACCGAAGGACCTTTCACCGATGCACGAATTATAACCACGCCAGAACAGTCTGCAGGTCACACCTGGATCAAACGTGAAGGAAAAGCGTATTTCCTTTATTTCGCTGCTTCCACAACGTTCTCCGGTGGCACGAAATTGACCTATTCGCTTGCAAACGCTCGTGGAGCGTCTAACCCGGCAGTTGTAACGATTGATGTGGTTGCGCGTCCGGATCCATCCAAGGACGAGGAAGTCATCGGACTTGTGCGCGCACAGGTCGATACTGCGAACCAATTGGCCAAGACGCAATTGGAAAACTTCAATCAGCGGCTGGAACAATTGCACAGTGACGCCGAATGCCGCGCGAACTCTGTTGGAATCAATTTAAGCCTTGATGGCCAGCAATTGCATCCGGATTTGAATGTTCTCGACAAACTACGGCAAGCAGACCCGAACGAAGCGTGCTCGTCGTTCCGCCGTAAATTTTCAGTGTGGACGAATGGCGCGCTGGCTTACGGTAAAAATGACGATGATAACGGCACAAACCAGAAGAATTCCGGTACCAGCATAAGCGGCGGCATCGATTATCGCTTTTCGCCGTCATTCACCGGCGGCATCGGCTTTGGATATGGGCGTGTCGTCACTGACATAGGAGAACGAGGCACACGAAACGACGGGGATATGTTCAGCACTGCGCTTTACGGCAGCTTCCGTTCGTATCGAAACATGTTTCTTGACGGGGTTCTGGGTTATGGCTGGCTGCAATTCGACAGCAATCGCTATGTTACCGCAACGGGTGAAACCGCAAGCGGCCAGCGTCTCGGCAAGCAAGTCTTCGGGTCCGTTACGTTGGGATACGAGTATCGCAATGATGCGTGGCTGCTCTCTCCTTACGCACGTCTCGACGCGGCACATACAATGCTGGGCGCGTTTGATGAAACAGGCGCGGGCATCTTTAATCTCGCATTCGACAAGCAGGCCGTGGATCTCCTCTCTACGACGGTCGGCATTCGTTCCGAATATTCAGTTCCCATGGATTGGGGGATACTGAAACTGCGCGGACGCCTGGAATATTCGCACGATTTTGCCGGCGCCAGTCAGGCAAGAATAGGTTATGCGGATATAGGCGGCTTTATGCCTTATGCAATTGAAGTCGACGCATCATACCGTGACAGCTTCAAAATCGGAGTAGGCGTTGACAATCAGATCGGCAGGCGCTGGTCCCTTGGCCTCGACTACAGTACCCAGATTGGAACGACCAACGGCGCACTGCAGCATAGTTTCACATGGAAGCTGTCGAGGCAATTCAGCCCGGGAAAACCGTGATGGTTGAATAGGCCTATCACAACATTCGGTTCGATCGCTTTCGGTCACACTTCACCGCGTGCGCGCCATAGCTCCCTGGCAAAGCGCGCACGCTGTCGGCAAGGCCACGCACCAGAGCTGTCGGGTTTAAAAGCGAGGTGCCATAGGTGAAAATGGCGGCCTTGAAATGGCTTGTCCCGAGCCGCTTGGTGGGAGCGTCGCCTTCAAGCCAGTCGAATGGTTCCTTAAGGCGCTCAGCTCTTTGACGGTTGGTTCAAGAACCTCACGCATCTCCTGATCCGAAACGGCCGCGTGAAACTTTCCATCCTGCCGCCAGTCGCAGTTGATGCCATGCTGGTCAATCTGCTGTTTGAGATGGTCTATGGCTGCGCGCGCCAGCGCACGGTAGCTGTGCGACTTGGCCAGCTCTTCCATCGACGAGCTGACATTGTGCGGCAGATCAATGGCAAAGCCTGCAGCGCGTCCCGATGTCCCTTTTCCGACTTCCTGCGCATTGATCAATGCAATCTGATCGTTGGGGCGGTTCTCGGCCAGACGTCGCGCGGCGGCTAAGCCTGCATATCCTGCACCGAGTACGATCCAGTCGGCCTTGATATCGCCTTTGAGCGCTGCATTTGGCGTGCGAACTGTAACATCCTGCTCCAGCCATTGGTGTTGCCATCAGCGGGAAGGATGCGAATGGCGGGCATTTCAAAGGCTCAACTGTTGGAAAGAGATTTCAAAGAAAAGGGCGGGAGTTCATCCCGCCCTGTTCCAGTTACAATATGGAGGCCGATCAGTCGATCTTGCTGGTCGCGCGGTCGATAACAGCCTGCGGGAATTCGACGCCCATCTTCTTGGCAGCGCCAAGATTGATGACGAGATCGGTGCCCTTGGCGATGTCGACAGCGATATCGCCTGGCTTTTCACCCTTGAGAATCTTCACCACGACGGCGCCGGTCTGCTTGCCGACATCGTAATAGTTGAAGCCGAGGGCAGCGAGTGCACCACGCTTGACCGAATCCGTGTCTGCAGTGAAGAGCGGCAGTTTGCTTTCTTCCGCAACACCGACGGCGCTTTCCAGAGCCGAAACGATGGTGTTGTCGGTCGGAACATACATGGCGTCCGCACGGCCGACGAGGGCGCGCGCTGCACCCTGAACTTCAGCCGACTTGGTGGCAGCCGATTCAACGATTTCGATGCCTTCGGCGGAAGCTGCTTCCTTCAGTGCGGCCAGAAGCGACACGGAATTGGTTTCACCGGAATTGTAGAGATAACCGAGCTTCTTGATGTTCGGCATCACTTCCTTGATGAGCTTGATGTGCTCTGCCACCGGCGACATATCGGAAAGACCGGTCACGTTGCCGCCCGGCTTTGTCATGTCCTTGACGAGCTGCGCGCCGAGCGGATCGGAAACAGCGGTGAACACGACCGGAATATCGCGGGTTGCCGAAACGACAGCCTGTGCCGAAGGTGTCGAGATCGGAACGATCACATCCGGGCCTTCGCCGACGAACTGGCGGGCGATCTGTGCTGCGGTTGCCGGGTTGCCCTGTGCGGACTGATAGACGAATTTGAGATTTTCGCCTTCCTTGTAGCCAGCTTCGGCCAGCGCATCCTTCACGCCGTCGCGCGCGGCGTCGAGGGCCGGATGTTCAACGATGGCGGTTACGGCGACGGTTACGTCTTTTGCCTGTGCCGAGGTGGCAATGGCCGTTGCGGCCAGCAAGGCCAGAAGCATAGAACGCATGAAAATCTCCCCTGTTTTGGTGCGTTGCTTATCGGCAAACACCTTTTCTCCAATAACCTCAGATTGAAGGTTTATCCGCCAGATTTGAGGCTTAATCGGGTCCGGATAGACTGTCAACGTGTGGGGTAATCTGTCAGGCAGCCTGTCCGGCAACCTGTCCGGATTGAACACGATATGCCCGCAACTAAAAGCGGCTCGAATTCTGACGGGGTTCAAATGCTGAACACTGTGTTCAGCACCCTTTCAATATGGCGGCGCGCCGCCATATTTGGCGATAACAATTATCTTTTGCCCGCAATCAGGGAACATCATCATGAAGAAAATCGGCTTTCTTTCCTTCGGTCATTGGTCGCCATCGCCGCAATCGGGAACCCGTTCCGCAAGCGATGCGCTTCTGCAATCGATTGACCTTGCTGTTGCCGCCGAGGAACTGGGCGCGGATGGCGCCTATTTCCGCGTGCATCATTTTGCGCGCCAGCTTGCCTCGCCATTTCCGCTGCTCGCCGCAGTTGGCGCCAAGACGAGCAAGATCGAGATCGGCACTGCCGTCATCGACATGCGTTATGAAAACCCGTTCTATATGGTCGAAGATGCCAGTGCTGCGGACCTGATCTCCAAGGGCCGTCTGCAGCTCGGCATTAGCCGCGGCTCGCCGGAACAGGTGATCGATGGCTGGCGTTATTTCGGTTATGCGCCGGAAGAGGGCAAGACCGATGCCGATATGGGGCGCCAGCATGGCGAGGTGTTCTTCGAAGCGCTGAAGGGGCAGGGCTTCGCCCAGCCAAATCCGCGCCCGATGTTTCCGAATCCTCCCGGTCTGCTGCGCATTGAGCCGCATTCGGAAGGTCTTCGGGATCGCATCTGGTGGGGTGCCGCCTCGGATGCGACAGCGATCTGGGCTGCAAAGCTTGGCATGAATTTGCAAAGTTCGACCCTGAAGAAGGACGAGTCAGGCGAGCCGTTGCATATCCAGCAGGCCAAGCAGATCCGCGCCTATCGTGAAGCCTGGAAGGAAGCCGGACATACGCGCACGCCGCGTGTTTCGGTAAGCCGCAGCATCTTCGCGCTGGTTGATGATCGCGACCGGGCCTATTTTGGTGGCGGAAGCAACGAGCAGGATTCCATCGGCTATATCGAGGAAGATCTGCGGGCGGTCTTTGGTCGGTCTTATGCGGCTGAACCGGATAAGCTCATCGAGCAACTTGAAAAGGATGAAGCGATTGCCGAAGCCGATACGCTGCTTCTCACGGTGCCGAACCAGCTTGGTGTCGACTACAATGCGCATGTAATCGAGTCGATCCTCAAGCATGTTGCGCCAGCACTTGGCTGGCGCTGAGTGCTTTTAAAGACAGGCGGTGCAAGCATGTCTCCTGAAAGTGGAAACCGGTTTCGGGATAAAGATATGCGCAGAAACAGGCCACCGCCTGTTTTCATTCCATGCGGTAAATCGCCAGAAGCTGTTTCATGCGGCTGATGGCGAGGTCTGGCTGGTCGAGAACATTGGCCTGATCGGCAAGGCGGAATATGTCGGCGTAATGCGAAATGCCACGCGCCGACTGCATTCCGGCTGGCATGGTGAAATGGTTCTGGTGACCGTTCAGCCAGGCCAGGAACACGACGCCAGCCTTGTAATATTGTGTCGGTGCCTCAAAGATTTTCCGTGATAGCGGCACGGTTGGCTCGATGATGGCACGGAAGCGGGCATTGTCGCCTGCGGCCAGTGCCGCGAGCGCGCTGGACGCCTGTGGTGCGACCGCATCAAAGATACCGAGCAGCGCATGACTGTGCTTGTTTCCGTCGCCTTCGATCAGCGGCGCATAGTTGAAATCATCACCTGTGAAACACAGAACACCTTCCGGCAGGCGGTCGCGCAGTGCGATTTCGTAGCGCTCCTCCAGCAGCGAGATTTTGATGCCTTCCACCTTGTCGCGATTGGCTTCAATGATGCCGATCACCGTATCAAGCGCATTGTCGAAATTTTCCGAACCCCAATAGCCTTTAAGCTGCGGGTCGAACATATCGCCCAGCCAGTGCAGCACGACTTTGTCGCGGGCTTGACCGAGAATCCGGCCATAGACCTTGGCGTAATCGTCGGGGGACCTGGCGATGCGCGCCAGTGCGCGGCTTGCCATCAGGATGAAACGCCCGCCATGTTTCTCGATGAAGTCGGCCTGTGTTTCATAGGCCTTGATGACGTCATCGAGGCTTTTCGCATCGGCGGGATCAAGATGATCAGTGCCTGCACCGCTCGCGAGATCGGCGCCCGCTACGGTCTTGCTGTCTGCCAGCGAACGGCGGATCAGTTCCTGCGCACCTGCCCAGTTCAGTCCCATGCCGCGCTGTGACGTATCCATCGCTTCCGCGATGTTGAAGCCGAGGCTCCACAGATGATGCCGGAAAGCCATGGTCGCATCCCAGTCGATCGCCGGGTCGTTCCATGGACGGGCATCTTTCAGCGGATCGGAAACCACATGCGCTGCTGCATAGGCAATGCGATTGAACTGCGGCGGGTTTGCTGGACGTGAGGTTGGTGTCCCGGTCAGCGTGTAGGAATGCAGGCTTCCCTTGCTATCCGGCAATGTCACTTGATGGTTGCTCATGCCCTTATCGTTCCTCCGCCTGAATATCTGATTGTTAGTTTAGAACGTTCCAAATGACAATCCGGTCAAAAATTAAGGCAGAAATGTGATTTGCGTGATTTTAGGTGAAAAGTACACGCTTTCGCAGAAAATGCGCCTAAAAACCGGCTTTCAATTGTGGCGAAGCAAGAGAAAATAGCGGCTTCCGCCTCCGCTCTTGACAGTATTGGAACGTTCCAATTAAATCAGCAATCGAAACCGGAGCAGGGCATGAGCAAGAACAGCGTCACCGTTATCGACATTGCGCGCGAGGCAGGCGTGTCGAAATCGACTGTCTCGCTGGTGCTGCGTGACAGTCCGCTTGTTCATGCCGAAACCCGCGCCAAGGTGCAGGAGGCAATCGAGAAACTCGGTTATGTTTATAATCGCTCGGCTGCCAATCTCCGCCAGGCGAAGTCGAAGATCATCGGCCTTGTGGTCAATGACCTGACCAACAGTTTCTTTGCCGAACTGGCCGTAGGCGTGGACCGTGTCATGCAGTCGGCGGGCTATGTGCAGTTTCTAGCCAACACGGCGGAAAGCATTGACCGTCAGCGCGAGGTGATTGCCTCGATGCGTGAACATGGCATTGCCGGGCTGATCGTTTCGCCAGCGCGTGGAACCGAGGCTAATGATCTGAAACCGCTGGCAAAAAGTGGCCTGCCGGTTGTGCAGATGGTGCGCGATGTGCCGGGATCGGGCGTTTCTTCCATCGTTTCGGATAACCGCGGCGGCGTGGCAAAGGCGGTTGAGCATCTGGTGTCGCTAGGGCATCGCGTAATCGCTTTCATGGGCGGCTATGCGGATACCGCTGTTTTTGCCGAGAGAGTTGCGGGCTATCGTGCGGGACTTGAGCAGGCAGGCATCGTGTTTGATGATGCGCTGGTCTTTACCGCAGCGCCTTCACGCGCTGGCGGTGTTGAAGCGGTGGAGCAGATGCTGCGGCAAGGTATGAAGCCGACGGCAGCGGTGTGCTTCAACGATGCGGTTGCTTTCGGTGTCTGCGATGGTTTGCGCGGTGCGCAACTGGAGCCGGGCCGTGATTTTGGCGTGGTTGGTTTTGACGATGTGATCGAAGCCAAGACTGCTGTTCCAGCGCTGACGACTGTGGCTGTCGATCCGCAAGGTTTGGGAGAACGTGCGGCGCAGCTTTTGCTGAAGCAGATCAATTCGGAACGGGTGGAGGCGGAGGCGCAGCGCTTGTCGGTGCGTCTTGCGGTGCGTGCAAGTTGTGGTGCGCCGTTCAAAAATGAGGAGAAATTCGCATGGCAAAGTGGGGCCTTATAGGCGCAAGCACCATTGCAAAAGAATGGGTGATCGGAGCTATTCGCGCCACCGGTGGCGAAGTAGTGTCCGTCTACAGCACCAATGCTGCACGTGGCGAAACTTATGCCCGCGAGAACGGGATTGCCTGCTCTGTGACAAGCCTTGATGCGCTGTTATCCGATCCGGAAATCGACGCTGTTTATATCTCCACCACCAATGAATTGCATCGTGATCAGGCGATTGCTGCCGCCAAAGCAGGTAAGCATATTCTCTGCGAAAAGCCACTGGCACTGACGCTTTCTGACGCGCACCAGATGTTGAAAGCGGTTCGCGAGGCGGGCGTGGTTGCGGGTACCAATCATCACTTGCGCAATGCCGCAAGCCACGGTGCCATGCGTGATGCCATTGCCAGTGGCAGGATCGGCAAAGTGTTGGGTGCGCGGGTTTTCCATGCGGTTTATCTGCCGCCTCATTTGCAGGGGTGGCGTATTGAACGGCCCGATGCGGGCGGCGGTGTGATCCTCGATATTACCGTGCATGATGCCGATACATTGCGCTTTGTGCTGGGTGAAAACCCAGTCGAGGCCTTGGCTTTCAGCCAGCAAGGGGGCCTCAGCGGCGAAGGACTGGAAGATGGCGTGATGGGCGTTTTGCGCTTCTCCTCCGGCGTTATCGCTCAGTTCCACGATGCTTTCACCACCAAATATGCGGAAACCGGCTTCGAGATACATGGCAGCGAAGGCTCGCTTATTGCACGCAATGTCATGACGCAAAAGCCGGTCGGGACCGTCATTCTGCGTGACAAGGATGGCGAGTACGAATTGCCGCTCGACCAGAAGAATCTCTACGAAACCGCCTTACAGGCTTTCCATAATGCCATCGCAGGCAAAGGACAGCCTTCGGCAACATTGGAGGATGGCATCTGGTCGCTTGCGACCGGGCTTGCCGTGCTTGAGGCTGCAAAGACCGGTAAGGCAACCGCTGTTCATTCAGGACTTTGAACATTATGAGCAAACATATTTCATTTGCGGAAGCAGCATCACTCATTCCCGACAACGCTGTCGTTTCGGTTTCTTCATCGAGTGGCCTCGGCTGTCCGGATATGATGCTGAAAGCCATTGGCGAGCGGTTTGATGAAACCGGTCATCCCCAGAATATAACCACGCTGCATCCGATTGCGGCTGGCGATATGAGTGGCATCAAGGGTGTCGATTACATCGCCAAAAAGGGGCTTCTCAAAAAGATCATCGGCGGCTCATATCCTTCCGGACCGTCGAGCGCCGAGCCGCCGCTGATCTGGCAGATGATCACCAATAATGAGATTCCGGCCTATAATGTTCCGTCGGGCATTCTATTCGACATGCATCGCGAAGCCGCCGCCAAACGCCCCGGCGTGCTGACCAAGGTGGGGCTTGATACCTTCGTTGATCCCAAGCGTCAGGGTACGGCGATGAACGACAAGGCGCGTGAGGAGCCGGTCGTTAAACAGGTCAGTTTTGAAGGTGAGGACTGGCTCTATTTCCCCAATATCGTGCCGCTTGTCACGATTATCCGGGCAACGACCGCTGATGAACGCGGCAACCTCACCTATGAACATGAGGGTGCTTATCTTGGCGGTCTTGATCAGGCGCTGGCTGCACGCAACAATGGCGGTATCGTCATTGCGCAGGTCAAACGCATTGCCAAGGAAGGCACGCTGAAACCGCATGATGTGCGGGTGCCGGGCGTTTTGGTCGATTATATCGTGGTTGATCCCGACCAGAAGCAGACAACACAGACGCTTTATGATCCGGCAATTTCCGGCGAGATTTTCCGTCCGCTCGATACGTTCCGTTTGGCGGAATTCAATATTCAGAAGGCGATTGCGCGGCGTGTCGCACAGGAATTGCAGGCGGGAAGTACGGTCAATTTGGGCTTTGGCATTTCCGCCAATGTGCCGCGCATTCTGCTGGAAGAGGGCCTGCATGGCGCGGTGACATGGGTGATCGAGCAGGGTGCTGTCGGCGGTGTGCCGCTTCTCGATTTTGCTTTTGGCTGTGCGTCCAATGCAGACGCTTATATGCCGTCGCCCTATCAGTTCACCTATTTTCAGGGCGCGGGATTCGATGCCTCGCTGTTGTCCTTCCTTGAGATCGGACGTGACGGTTCGGTCAATGTGTCGAAGCTGTCATTCCGTCCGCATGTAACGGCGGGCGCTGGCGGCTTTGTCGATATTACCGCAAGAGCCAAAAAGATCGTCTTTTCAGGCATGTTCAATGCCGGGGCGAAATTGTCGGTCGCTGACGGTAAGCTGGTGATCGAGAAGGAAGGCAAGCTTAAAAAGCTCGTCAATGAGGTTGAGCATGTCACCTTCTCCGGTCCGCGCGGTGTCGAACAGGGACAGGACATTACCTATGTCACCGAACGTGCGGTTCTGAAGCTCACGCCAGAAGGCATTGTGCTTACCGAGATTGCGCCGGGTGTGGATTTGCAGACGCATATTCTTGATCAGGCTGAGTTTCCACTGATCGTTTCGGATCAGCTCAAGCTCATGGATGAGGCGCTGTTCCGCGACGAGCCGATCGGCCTTGAATTGCCGCAAAAGCCTGCGCGAAAGCTGGAGGCTTAAATGGCTCAACGGATAGACATCTCGATTGAGAACCACATCGCGGTCATGACCATCAAGCGGCCCGAAAAGCTCAATGCGTTTGATATCGAGCTTCTGCAGGAATTGTCTGCCGCCTGTGATCGGGTTGAAGCGGATAGCAGTGTACGAGTTGCGATCCTGACGGGCGAGGGCAAAGCCTTTTCCGCCGGTGGTGACATCAAGGCATGGGGCGGCATGGAACCGCAGGAATTCGGCCATGCCTGGGTGCGCTACGGTCATCGTGTGTTCGAGCGGCTTGCGACCTTGCGTGTGCCACTGATCGCAGCGATGAACGGCCATGCCTTGGGTGGTGGTCTGGAACTGGCCGGTGCCGCCGATATTCGCATTGTCGAACGACAGGCCAAGATCGGCCTGCCGGAAACCTCGCTCGGCATGATCCCCGGCTGGTCGGGCACACAGCGTCTTGTGCGCCGTTTTGGTGCGCAGATCGTGCGCCGCATGGTGTTGGGTGGCGAAATGTTCACCGCAGAAGAAGCGCTGTCGCATGGGCTGGTGGATCATGTGGTGGAGACGGGTGCAGCCTTGCAGGCGGCGCAGGACTATGCGGCGCGGGTGGCCAAGCGCGGACCGGCTGCGCTGGAAATTTCCAAACTGATGCTGTCGGTCGCCAATGGCGAGGATAGTGGCACGGCAGTCGAGGCGCTGGGGTCCATCCTTGTCGCCAAGACCGGCGATCTGAAAGAAGGCGTGCGCTCGTTTACCGAAAAGCGCGAAGCAAATTTTGAAGGAAAATGGTGATGAGCGTAGTCGTAAAACCGCAGCCGTTGACCGGGCTGGAAGTCCGCGAATTCTCCATGCTGATCGATGGAAAATGGGTGGGCAGTGAAAGTGGCCAAACGATTGAACGTGTGGCGCCCGGCCATGGAGTGACGGTGAGCCGCTATCCGGCCGGCAACAAGGCCGATGTGGAACGCGCGGTTGCGAGCGCTCGTAAGGCTTTCGATGACGGGCGCTGGTCGTCTAAAACCGCATCGCAGCGTTCGTTGATTTTGCTAAAGGCCGCCGATCTGATTGAAGCGCGGGCCGAAGAGCTTGCCTATCTTGACGCAATTGAAGCCGGCAAACCAATTTCTCAGGTGCGCGGCGAAATTGCTGGTTCCGTGGATATCTGGCGCTATGCGGCAGCGCTCGCACGCGATCTGCATGGTGAAAGCTATAATACGCTGGGTGATGGCACCCTTGGTGTCGTGCTGCGCGAGGCAATTGGCGTTGTTTCCATCATTACGCCTTGGAATTTCCCGTTCCTGATCGTGGGTCAGAAGCTGCCATTTGCTTTGGCAGCGGGCTGCACGGCAGTCGTAAAGCCTTCGGAGCTGACGTCCGGATCGACATTGTTGCTCGGCGAAATTCTGGCTGAAGCAGGCGTGCCGGACGGTGTTGTCAACATCATCACCGGAACGGGCGCTGATGTTGGCCAGCATATGAGCATGCATCCAGATGTTGATATGGTGTCGTTCACCGGCTCAACCGGTGTGGGCAAGCTGACCATGGCCAACGCTGCACAAACGCTGAAAAAAGTATCGCTTGAGCTTGGCGGCAAGAACCCGCAAATCCTGTTTCCTGATGCGGATATGGATGCCTTTATCGATGCTGCCGTTTTTGGCGCATGGTTCAATGCAGGCGAGTGCTGCAATGCCGGTTCGCGGCTGATCGTGCATCGCTCGATTGTCGATGAGATTGTCGAGCGCGTGGCTGATCTGTCGAAGAAAGTCATCGTCGGCGATCCGCTCGATGTCAGTACGCAGGTTGGCGCGATCATCACGCCGCAGCATTTGACAAAGGTTGGCACCTATGTCGATCAGGCCAAAAAGGCGGGTGCCGCAATTGCTCATGGCGGCGATGTACTGGATCTCGGCCTTGGCCAATATATGGGGCCAACCATCATTGCAGGCGTGAAGGCCGACATGGCTGTGGCGCGTGAGGAAGTGTTCGGCCCGGTTCTGTCGGTACTTTCCTTCGATACGCTGGATGAAGCAATCTCGATTGCCAATGCGGTCGATTACGGACTTTCGGCAGGCGTGTGGAGCCGCGATTTCGATACCTGCATGAGCATTGGTCGCAAGGTGCGCGCTGGCACAGTCTGGATGAACACCTTCATGGACGGCACGCCGGAACTGCCGTTTGGCGGTTATCGTCAATCGGGTCTGGGCCGCGAGCTGGGCCGTCATGCGGTGGAGGATTACACCGAAACCAAGACGCTCAACATGCATATCGGTGCGCGCACCGGCTGGTGGATGCCACAAGGCAAGTAAGGAGTGACGGCTTTGGGAGGACAGCCGGATATCGTCATCATCGGATCTGGTATCGGCGGCGCGACAATGGCTGCCGGTCTTGCCGCGTCAGGTGCGGACATTCTTATTCTTGAGGCAGGAGAGCGCTTGCCGGACCGACCGGAAAACCGCGATGCACGGGCAATTTTCCAGCGCGGTTTCTTTCGCCCGAAAGAGTTCTGGTACGAGACGGATGGCACGCCGTTTAATCCCGGAAATTATTATAATGTTGGCGGTAATTCCAAGTTCTTTGGCGCGGTGCTGATCCGTTATCGCCGCGAGGATTTTGCCGAGATGACGCATCTGGAAGGTGTGTCTCCGGCATGGCCATTCGCCTATGAGGAGCTGGAGCCGTGGTATAGCCGTGCTGAGCAGCTTTTTCAGGTGCGGGGTGAACTGGGCGATGATCCGACCGAACCGGAACATTCAAAGTCCTATCCCTATCCGGCGATCCGTGACGAACGGCCAATGGCCGATGTGCGTGCCCGATTAAAGAAAGCGGGACTGCACCCGGCTTCCTTGCCGTTGGGTGTCGATATCGACCGTTGGCTGGCAAAGGCTAAAACGCCATGGGATGCATTTCCCAATAGCGATGACGGCAAGATGGATGCGGAATCCTGTTCGCTTGCGGCTGCCCTCAAACATCCTGATGTGCGGCTTGAAACTCAAGCGAGGGTGACGCGGCTGGAAACCGGGCCGGATGGCAAGGCGATCACCGCAGTTCATTATGTGAAGAATGGCGAAACGCTGGTTCTGCGCCCCAAGCTCGTTATTCTATCCGCTGGCGCAGTTCAGTCAGCAGCGCTTCTGCTACGCTCCGGCCTTGCCAATCGCTCGGATCAGGTGGGCCGCAATTTCATGAACCACAATTCCAGCGCGGTGATTGCTTTCGACCCGCGCTATCGCAACGATTCCATCCACCAGAAGACTTTCGGTTTCAATGATTACTATCTGTCGGATGGAGCAGGCGGACCGCCGCTTGGCAATGTGCAACTGCTTGGCCGAGTGTCGGGCGAAATCCTGAAAGCCAATATGCCCCGCGTGCCGGAATGGCTGCTGAACCGCATTGCACGTCATACGATCGATTTTTATGCGATGAGCGAAGACCTGCCATCGCCGGATAGCCGCGTGACAGTGGATAGCGACCGCATCATTCTGCATTGGGTGCGCAGCAACTGGAAAGCGCATCTGATGCTGGTCGATAAGCTCAAATCAGCACTCAGGCAGGCAGGTTTTCCAGTGGTGCTGTCGCGCGCCTTCGACCGGCGCACGCCATCGCATCAATGCGGCACTGTGCGCATCGGCAACGATCCGGCGACGGCGCCGCTTGATCCATATTGCCGCGCTTACGATCATCCCAATCTTCATGTGGTGGATGCGTCGTTCCTGCCGACATCGGCGGCGGTCAACCCGGCGCTGACCATCGCCGCACAGGCGTTGCGCGTGGCGGACAGTCTTAACCGGGAGGTGCTGGCATGAACCATCAACGACCTGTTGCACTGGTAACCGGTGGGCGGCGTGGCATCGGGCTTGGCATTGCCCGCACATTGGCCGCCAAAGGGTTCGATCTGGCGATTACTGATCGCGAGCATGACGATGCTGTCATCCATGAATTACGCGCGCTTGGCGGAAAGGTGGTTTTCTTTGAAAGCGATCTGGCTGCCGTTGGAATGCATGAGGCAACTGTCTCCGCGGTGCTGAAGGAATTTGGCGGCATCGATTGTCTGGTCAACAATGCAGGCATGGGTTCGGTCGAACGCGGGGATTTTCTGGGTCTGAAGCCGGAAAACTTCGACACGATCATGGATGTGAACCTGCGTGGCACGGTGTTTTTCACCCAGGCTGTGGTGAAGGCCATGCTTGCCGCAACCGAAGTGCGTTTCTCACGCAGTATCGTGACGATCAGTTCGGTTTCGTCAGTGATGACTTCGCCGGAGCGGCTTGATTACTGCATCAGCAAAGCCGGATTGACGGCCTTCGTGCAAGGGCTGGCGTTGCGGCTTGCCGAGGCGCGCATCGGCGTGTTCGAGGTGCGCCCCGGCATTATCCGCACCGATATGACGGCGAAAGTCTCCGAGCGTTACGACGGGCTGATCGAAGGCGGTCTGGTGCCGATGAAGCGCTGGGGCGAGGTGGGTGATGTCGGCGCCATCGTGGCCGGGCTTGCGGGCGGAAATTTCATCTTTGCCACTGGGTCGGTGATCAACGCCGATGGCGGCCTGTCTATCGCGAAGCTTTAGTTTCTCGGGAGGAGAAACAAATGAATTACGATTATATCATCGTTGGCGGCGGGCCTGCCGGTTGTGTTCTCGCCAATCGTCTGAGCGAAGATGCTTCGGTGAAAGTCTTGCTGCTGGAAGCCGGAGGAAGCGACTGGAATCCACTGTTTCACATGCCTGCAGGCTTTGCCAGGATGACCAAGGGCGTGGCGAGCTGGGGCTGGGAAACCGTTCCACAGAAGCACCTGAAAAACCGCGTGCTCCGCTACACGCAGGCGAAAGTCATCGGCGGTGGCTCCAGCATCAATGCGCAGATTTATACGCGCGGCAATGCGGCTGATTATGATCTATGGGCTGGCGAGGATGGCTGCACCGGCTGGGATTATCGCCATGTGCTGCCCTATTTCAAACGCGCCGAAGACAATCAGCGCTTCAACGATGATTTTCATTCCTATGGCGGGCCGCTTGGTGTTTCGATGCCATCCGCACCACTGCCGATCTGCGACGCCTATATCCGTGCTGGGCAGGAACTGGGCATCCCGTATAATCCGGATTTCAACGGTCGCGAACAGGCGGGCGTCGGCTTTTATCAGCTCACGCAACGCAATCGCCGCCGTTCCTCCGCATCGCTTGCCTATCTCGCGCTGATCAAAGATCGCAAGAACCTCACCGTGCGCATGAATGCGCCGGTGCGCAACATCGAGCTGGAAAAGACCCGCGTAACCGGGGTCACGCTGATGAGCGGCGAGGTCTTGCGCGCAAACCGCGAGGTGATTGTCTCTTCCGGCGCCATCGGCTCACCGAAACTCCTGCTGCAATCGGGCATCGGCCCTGCCGACCATCTGAAAAAACTCGGCGTAAACGTGAAGCATGATCTGCCGGGTGTGGGCGAAAACTTGCAGGATCATCTTGATCTCTTTGTCATTGCCGAATGCACCGGCGATCACACCTATGATGGCGTGGCAAAGCTCCATCGGACACTGGGAGCGGGGCTGCAATATATTCTGCTGCGCTCTGGCCCGGTGGCGTCGAGCCTCTTTGAAACCGGCGGTTTCTGGTATGCCGATCCGGATGCCCGTTCGCCGGATATCCAGTTCCATCTGGGGCTTGGTTCGGGGATCGAGGCAGGTGTCGAAAAGCTCAAAAATGCGGGTGTGACACTCAATTCCGCCTATCTGCATCCGCGCTCGCGTGGAACGGTGCGGCTCGCTTCCAGCGACCCGGCTGCGGCACCGCTGATCGACCCCAATTACTGGAGCGATCCGCATGATCGCAAAATGTCCCTTGAGGGTTTGAAGATCGCGCGCGAAATCATGCAGCAGGATGCGTTGAAGCCCTATGTTATGGCCGAACGCCTGCCGGGCGCGAAGGTCGTCAGTGACGATGACCTGTTCGATTATGCCTGTGCCAATGCCAAGACTGATCATCATCCGGTCGGCACCTGCAAGATGGGAACCGGTGCAATGGCGGTTGTAGATCTCGATCTGAAAGTGCGGGGGCTCGAAGGCTTGCGGGTATGCGACAGCTCGATCATGCCGCGCGTTCCGTCCTGCAACACCAATGCGCCGACCATCATGATCGGCGAAAAGGGTGCGGATATTATTCGTGGCCTTGATCCGCTGCCGCCAGTTCTGTTTTCATGGGAGAAGAACGAGCACAAGCAGCGCGCGCGGATTTAGTCCCCGTCAACGACCGGTTCAAAACGCAGATAGCCCACGACATCCGAGCCTTTTCGCCTCGGATTGTCGGAGGGGTGGTTCACGCCGTCATTCACCTCGACGACCGCAAAATCGAATGGTGATACGCCCTCCAGACAAGCCGCATTCACGCCGAACTGGCGCGGATTGGAACGGCGCTGGTGGAAGGTGTAAATTCCGCATTTCGAGCAGAAATAATGTTTCGCCACGCCGGTATTGAATTGGTAGAGCGTCAGCGCATCTTCACCTTCAAGCACTTCCAGTCCGTCCAGTTCTGCAGAAACGGCGACGGCCCCGCGCATCCGGCAATAGGAGCAGGTGCAGCGCCGCGCAGTGTTAAGGCCATCCGAAAGTTTAACACGAAAGCGCACCGTTCCGCAGTGGCACGCGCCATTGGCTTCCTTGATGTCAGGGTTCATTTTCTCTCCTCGCATTTATACGGAAGCTATTTTGTTTTTTGCCGGTTTACCATCGCTGAAAACCTATTAAATTCGTGACCGGGAATACTTCCGGGAGGGATTTGGCATGGGTGAGTTTGCAGTCGTCACGGGCGGGAGTACCGGCATCGGAAGGCATCTCGTTTGTGCTTTTGCCGATGCGGGCTACACGGTGGCCTTCAGCTACAAGCACGATGACGAAGCTGCACAATCGCTCGTCGAAGCCATCGAAGAGGCGGGCGGTCAGGCGCTGGGGCTTGGCTGCGATGTCGGGAGACGTGTCGAGGTCGAAGCCTTCTTCGATGAGGTCTGCGACTGGTTCGGTGATGCGCCCGATGTGCTGGTCAACAATGCAGGCATCCAGACCTGGGCACCCTTGCTGGAACTTTCCGAGGATGGTTGGGACGATGTCATCCGCACCAATCTGAAAGGCTGCTTCCTCAATACGCAGGCTGCCGCGAAGCGCATGGTGGAGGCCGACAAGGGCGGCGCCATCGTCAATATCGGATCAGGCTGCAACAAGCTCGCCTTTCCGAAACTGGTTTCCTACACAGCATCGAAGGGCGGCATAGAGCAGTTCACCAAGGCTTCGGCGGTGGAGCTTGGGCCGCACGGCATCCGGGTGAATTGCGTGGCCCCCGGCGCGATCCTCAATGAACGCACGGCAGAAGAACAGCCCGACTATGCCGACACCTGGGCACGCATCACGCCGCTGCGCAGGGTGGGAACAGCGGAGGACATTTCCGGCCCGGTCCTGTTCTTTGCTTCCGATGCGGCGCGTTTTGTTACCGGCCAGACGATCTGGGTCGATGGTGGTGTCTTCTCGCAGGCCAACTGGCCGTATGAGGGGTGAAATGCGGTGGTGATCCCGACAGGAATCGAACCTGTGACCTACAGATTAGGAATCTGTCGCTCTATCCTACTGAGCTACGGGACCAACCGATGAGCATTCGCCGGTGATTCCGGCATTGCGAATGCTTTCAGACACATACTGGTTTTCATAGCTGTCGCCAACCCCGCAAAAAGCGGGGCAGGCGGATTTATTCAGCTATCAGGCGGCAAGCGCCGTTTCCGCTACCGCTACAAAATAGCTGACGCCATAGGGAATGGCATCGTCATTGAAGTCATAGGCCGGATGGTGAAGGCCGGGCGTATCGCCATTGCCGAGGAAGATATAGGCGCCGGGACGCGCTTCCAGCATGTAGGAAAAATCTTCCGCCGCCATCATCGGCTCGACACTCTCATCCACTTTGCCTTCGCCCGCCACAGCGCTGGCGACGCGGGCGGCAAACTCCGTCTGTGCATCGTGGTTGAAGGTGACCGGATAATTGTTCTTGTAGCGCACGGTGATTTCCGCACCGGTGGCGGCTGCGATACCGGCGGCAGCTTCACGGATACGGCGTTCGGCAAAGGCGCGGGTTTCCTTCTTGAGCGTGCGGACAGTGCCCGACAGCGTCGCCTTTTCCGGGATTACATTATAAGCCTCGCCTGCAATGAACTTCGTCACCGAGATCACAAGTGAATCGAGCGGATCGACATTGCGCGAAACAATGCCCTGAAGGGCGATCATCAGCTGGGAACCTGCCAGAATCGGATCGATGGTGCGATGCGGCTGCGCTGCGTGGCCGCCGCGACCTGTGATGAAGAGATCGAATTCATCCGTCGCTGCCATGATCGGGCCTTTTCGCATCGCGAACTGTCCGACCGGCAGGCCCGGCATATTGTGGATGCCGTAGACTTCCGAAATGTTGAAACGGTCCATCACGCCGTCCTCGACCATGGCGAGGCCACCGGCGCCGCCTTCTTCGGCAGGCTGGAACAGAAGCGCGACCGAGCCGCGGAAATTGCGGGTCTCCGCGAGGTATTGCGCTGCGCCCAGTAGCATTGAGGTGTGTCCGTCATGGCCGCAGGAATGCGCCTTGCCGGGATTTTGCGAGACCCATTCGACACCGCTCGTTTCGGTGATGGGCAGGGCATCCATGTCGGCGCGCAGGCCAATTGCCGGCCCATCACCATGGCGACCCTTGATGATGCCGACCACGCCTGTGCGTCCGACGCCTGTTTCCACAAGATCGCAACCGAAGGATTTCAGCTTGTCTTCGACAAATTGTGCAGTTTCGTGCACGTCATAGAGAAGTTCAGGATTCTGGTGCAGTTTTCGGCGCCATGCGGCAATTTTCGCTTGCGTTTCAACGGCACGATTCAACACTGGCATTTTCTGATGGCTCCCCGGATTGGGCGTGATTTGAAGGAAACAGGATATGACGTTTCGGTGAAAGCGGGCAATCCCTGTTTGCCTTTTCATCGCCACATGGCATAGATAAAGAAAGCGTTAATCTCCCATTATAGAGCAATTCGAACCCGCAGAAGTTGCAGGCTATTTCGATTGGAACTACGGAATGATGTCGAAATCATTGAAAATCTGGTTTGCAGCTGTTGGCTTGTCCGCGACCGCACTGGCGTCCGCCGCCGCTAATCCCTCGATCGCAGTGGATGTGGCAACCGGCAAGGTCTACCAGCAGCAGGAAGCTTTTCAGCGCTGGTATCCCGCTTCCCTGACCAAGATGATGACGGCCTATGTGGCATTCCGTGCGCTTCAGTCGGGCCAGATGACGCTGGATTCGCCGGTGCGCATGACGGTGAACGCCGCCAAGGAACCGCCGAGCAAGATGGGTTACAAGCCGGGATCGGTCATGACGCTCGATACGGCGTTGAAGATCATGCTGGTTAAGTCGGCCAATGATGTTGCTGTGGCCGTTGCCGAGGCCGTGGGCGGAACGGAATCCGGTTTCGTGCAGCGCATGAATGCGGAAGCGCAGCGTATCGGTATGGTCGGCTCGCATTTCGCCAATCCGAACGGCTTGCATAATCCCAATAACTACACAACGGCACGCGATCTGGCGGTTCTGGCCGTGCAGCTGCGCCGCGAATTTCCGCAATATGCGCATTATTTTGCGACCGAGGCGATCGATCCGGGCGCGGGCAAGAAAGTTCAGGCCAATTACAACATCCTGCTTGGCCGCTATGACGGGGCGGACGGGATGAAGACCGGCTTCGTCTGTGCATCCGGCTTCAATCTTGCAAGTTCGGCCACGCGCAACGGTCGGACGGTGCTGGCGATTGTTCTCGGTGCGGACCGGCAGGAAGCGCGCGCGGTTCAGGCAGCACAGCTGATGACTGACGCTTTCAGGGCAAATGCGAGCGGTGGTGCTACATTGGCGACCTTGCGCCCCGCAGCCGGCGGAAATCTCAATCAGGCCGTCGATATGCGCAAGGCTATCTGCAGCCAGCAGGCCATGGCCGATCGCTGGGACGGTCGCGATGTCGAGGGCAAGTTGAAAATCAATTCGCCTTATATCCATGCGATGGATCGCGATCCGGTTCCGGTTCGCGTCGGTCTGGTTTCCGAACCGGGTCCGACGACCCGCCCGAGCCAGCTCGACATTTCGCAGATTCCGGTGCCAATGCCGCGTCCGCAGCGTTCCGCCGGTGCCAATACCACCGCGATCAACTGATATGCCGAATCCCATTCCCGTTTCCGTGCTGACCGGTTTTCTTGGTTCAGGCAAGACGACGCTTCTCAACCGGCTTCTGAAAGATCCGGCGCTGAGCGATACGGCGGTTATCATCAACGAGTTCGGCGAGATCAGCATTGATCATCTGCTGGTTGAGCAGGCGAGCGAGGGCGTGATCGAGCTTTCCGACGGCTGCCTGTGCTGCACGGTGCGCGGCGAGCTGGTGGATACGCTGGCCGACCTGATCGACCGGCTCCAGACCGGGCGCATCAAGGCGTTGAAGCGCGTCATCATCGAAACCACCGGGCTCGCCGATCCGGCGCCGGTGCTGCATTCGATCATGGGGCATCCGGTGCTCATGCAGGCTTTCAGGCTGGACGGTGTTCTGGCGACCGTGGATGCCGTTAACGGCATGGCGACGCTCGACAATCACGAGGAAGCCGTCAAGCAGGCGGCAATGGCCGACCGCATCGTGCTGACCAAAACCGATCTGCCGGAAGCGCAGTCAGGACTGGCAGCATTGAAGGCGCGTCTTCATGCGCTCCATCCCGGCGCAGACATTCTGGAAGCCGGTGAACAGCGCACGGGTTATGCGGCGCTTTTTGAATGCGGTCTCTATAATCCGGAAACGAAATCGGCGGACGTGCAGCGCTGGCTCAAGGCGGAAGCCTATGAGGACGGTCATCATGACCACTCCCATCATGGGCGTTCTCATGGGCCTGACCATGCTTGCGGGCCGAATTGCGATCACGACCATCATCATCACCACGAACACCATCACGATCATGGCCATGCGCATCATCATCACCACGACGATGCGATCCGGTCCTTTTCGCTTCGTCACGATGCGCCGATCCCGCTATCGACCTTCGACATGTTCCTGGATCTTCTGCGTTCAACGCATGGGGAGAAGCTTCTGCGTGTGAAAGGGATCGTGCAGATTGCCGAAGACCCGGATCGTCCGGTTGTCATTCACGGGGTGCAGAAGATTTTCCATCCGCCAGCGCGCCTGCCGCAATGGCCGCAGGATAAGCGGGAAACGCTTCTGGTGATGATCGTGAAGGATCTGCCGGAAACCTATGTGCGTGAGCTGTTCGATGCGTTTTTGGGGCGCCCTGCGCTCGATAGGCCAGACCGTGCCGCGCTGATGGAAAATCCGCTGGCTATTCCGGGTTTTTCGCCCCGGAGCTGATACTTATTTCTTGCGAATAAGGAAGCGATGCAACGTCCCTTGGTGCTCCTGCGCGACCAGGGCGTGGCCTTCCTGCGTGCAGAAATGCGGGATGTCGATGCCGGACAGCGGATCGGTCGCTTCCACCCAGAGAAGCGCTTCGCTCGGCATTTTTTCCAGACGATTGCGGGTTTTCAAAACCGGAAGGGGGCATTTAAGCCCCCTCAGGTCGTAAACAGGAATGTCATCCTGCCAGGCCATCAGTTCCCGATGATCTTCCACCATGGCTTCTTCGGCTCGGGGGCTGCGACAGCTGCCGGCTGTTCGACATTCTGCGCCACCGTGCTGGCGGTCGTCATTGGAGAGACCTGGGGTGAAACAGACTGAGCAGCCTGCGCTGCAGCCGGGTTTGGCTGTGGTGCGGGCACAGCTGCGGTCTGTGTCGTCGGCTGAGCCGGAACAGCAGCCGGTTGCGGCGTTGCAGCAATGGCTGTCGGCTGTGCGGCTGGCGTTGCCGGGCGAATGTCCGGTGCGCCCGCCTTTTCAGCGGAAGAAGCGGTGAGTGACGGCGGTTCCCGCGTTACCTTTTCACCGCGTGCACGCGCAGCGCTCCAGGCGGAGACGAGCTTGGCTTCGGCGATGCCCTGAATAGACGGTGCCGGTGCCTTCTGGCTGGCGCTGAATGCCGACTGATAGGTCTTTTCGTAAGACGCATAGGACATGGCCTCGCCGCCAGCCGAAGGCGGGCAGGCGTCCGTTGCGGACAGAGGCTGGCCGTCGGGTGTCGCGACGTTGAACACATAGCGCTTTTCGCAAACATCGACCTTTGGTGGCACCTTGGTGACCTCGAAAGAGTCGTAGCCCTGCTTCAGCATCTTCCAGAAGGAATAGTTCGGGTCGCTCTTGTATCGCGCCATGTTGGCAGCCGTCATACGGAACGGAAATGCCTGAATCTGGAAGTCGCGCTGGCCGCCCTTGAAGGCGTCGCGACCGAAGGCGTAAATCTCGGCAACCTGTTCGTCGGTCATCGAGTAACAGCCCGACGACGAGCATGCGCCATGCACCATCAGGTGCTGGCCCGTGCGGCCATTGGCGCGGTCATAGGCGTTGGGGAAACCGATGTTGAACGAGAGATAATAGCTCGAATTCGGGTTCATCTGGGCGGGGCGGACGTTGTAGAAACCTTCCGGCGCCTGACGGTCACCCTCGATATATTTCGGCCCGAGCTTGCCCGACCATTTGCAGATGTCGTAGGACGCGATCTGGTCGTACTTGCCGTTGTTCTTCTGCTTCCAGACCTCGAGTGTGCCTTCTTCCTTGAAAATGCGTACCATGATTGGCGAGGTGCGGGTCATGCCCTTCGCCTTCATCTTGGCAACGACTTTCTCGGGAAGCGGCTTCTCGGCCCGGAGGCTTAGATCGGATACGGACGAACCCTGACAGCCGGCGAGGAGCGCGGTTGCCATTACGGAGCCTAGAATTGCGGTTCTGATCTTCATGTCGCATCGAGTCTGTTAGAGCTACGCCAGAGACTTTATGAGCAAAAGCCAATTTCCTGAACGTCGAATTTTAAAACTGAAACCTTACGGTATCGTTTATAAATCCTTGCTCAGATAGCTAAAATCCAGCGCGTCGGCAATATGGCCGAATTTGCAGCATGATGCAAATCCGGGAGGCGCGAGGCCTCCCGGACGGGTCTTCTTCTTTGTTCTGAACCGCGCATCTTATTCCGAAAACCGTATTACACTTTTCGGGATGCGCTCCAATTTGCGGTGAAAATCAGATGT
Organism: Brucella sp. GW823-FHT04E01; assembly: GCF_058796175.1. Classification (NCBI taxonomy): domain Bacteria; kingdom Pseudomonadati; phylum Pseudomonadota; class Alphaproteobacteria; order Hyphomicrobiales; family Brucellaceae; genus Brucella; species Brucella sp. GW823-FHT04E01. Next base: position 812,103 of record NZ_JBXAIK010000004.1, read on the forward strand.
TGCGGCCGATTTCGAGGAATTTCTGGCGGCGTTCCTGCTTCAGCGTTTCGCCGTCGATATCCTTCATCGAGCGCAGCGATGCTGTGATGATATCGCCAGCTGCATCGATGACGGCTTCCTTGCCGCGATGCGCACCACCCATAGGTTCAGGAATGACACCGTCAATGACCTTCAGGTCAAACAGGTCCTGTGCGGTGATACGCATGCTTGAGGCGGCATCCTTGGCGCGGGTGGAATCGTGCCAGAGGATCGACGCAGCACCTTCGGGCGAGATCACCGAATAGATTGAATGCTCAAGCATATAGACGCGGTTTGCAACGGCGATGGCGATTGCGCCACCCGAACCGCCTTCACCGATGATGATCGAGATGACCGGGACGCGCAGCCGGAGGCATTCTGCCGTCGAGCGCGCAATGGCTTCAGCCTGGCCGCGTTCTTCGGCGCTGACACCCGGATAGGCGCCTGCCGTGTCGACGAAAGTGATGAGCGGCAGTTGGAAACGGTCTGCCATTTCCATGATGCGGACGGCCTTGCGATAGCCTTCCGGACGGGCCGAGCCGAAATTGTGCTTCAGGCGCGTCTTGGTGTCAGAGCCTTTTTCCTGCCCGATGATCGCAACGGCCTGACCGTTGAAGCGGCCAAAACCAGTCTGGAGAGCTTCGTCATTGGCAAACTTGCGGTCACCGGCGAGCGGAGTGAATTCGGTGAACAGCCGGTCAATATATTCCAGGCAATGCGGACGGTCCGGATGGCGGGCGATCTGCGTCTTCTGCCACGGGGTCAGCTTGCGATAGATGTCCTTCAGCGCATCGGCCGAACGCTTCTCGAGGCGACGAATCTCGTCGCTCATCTCGACGCTGCCTTGTTCCTGCGCGAGCTTCTTGAGCTCAAGAATCTGGCCTTCAAGGTCGGCGACGGGTTTTTCAAAGTCGAGATAGTTGTACATCGGGCCTGACTGTTCGTGCTTTTTCCAAAGGGATTAGCGCTATTGCGAGCCTGAAAAAGGCTGTTTTACGGCGCTTTACATATTCACTACTGGCTCATCTTGCAAATTTTCGACTTTCTCATAACCGGACAGAGGCTAATCGGCAAGCGGATGATGCTCGCTGACAAGCTTATGCAGTCTTTCCTCCAGCACATGCGTATAGATTTGCGTCGTTGAAATGTCGGCGTGGCCGAGCAATTGCTGCACGGTACGCAGATCGGCACCGTTCTGCAGCAGATGGCTGGCAAAGGCATGGCGGAGCACGTGCGGTGAAACGGCTGCCGCCGACAATCCCGCCCGCGCGGCAAGCCCTTTCAGTTCGCGTGCAAAAACCTGGCGCGCCAGGTGGCCGCTTTCCGAAAAAGCCGGAAAAAGCCACGGATTGTCATCGCTGCCAGGCAGGGAATCCCGCAAGGCGAGAAAGCGCTGCAACGCCTCACGGGCCTTGGGCGAAAGCGGGACCATGCGTTCCTTGGAGCCCTTGCCGCGAACCAGTAGGAAGCGGTGGTCGGTGCGCGCGACGCCGACCGGCAGACCGACAAGTTCGGAAACGCGCATGCCGGTGGCATAAAGTGTTTCAATGAGAGCGTGAAGACGCAGCGCCTTGAAGCGCTCGGCCGGTTCCGCTTCTTCGCTGGTTTCAAGTGCTGCGCGGTCGAGCAGTTTTGTGACGTTCTCAACGCTCATGATTTTCGGCAAAGGCTTCTGCTTTTTCGGCGCATCGACCGTACCGGTTGGATCGTCCTGCCGATAACCTTCCGAATAGAGAAAGCGGAAGAACTGGCGTAGCGCCGACAGACGCCGGGCTTGCGATGTCGCGGCAAAACCTTCCGTTGCCATGGCATCGATGGCGCTGCGAATATGGTCCGCACCCGCTTCGGCAAGATTGACGCCTCGGGCCGACAGCGCCTCTGCCACCGCCTCAAGATCGCGCCGGTAGGATTCAAGCGTGTTTTCCGCCGCGCCGCGTTCGGCACTCATCATTTCCAGAAAGTTCTCGATCGCCAGCGATGCGCGCATTGTCATTCCTGCGGTGTCTGCGGCGATTGGGGCGCCGTATCGGCGGTCTCCGCAGGGGCAAGCTCGGCTGCGGGAGCTGGCGGAGGCGCAATCGTGACCGGTTTCAGCTTCGAAGCCGGTATTTCGACGGTGATCTCGCGTGTGTCCGGCTCAACGAAATTGGCAAGTGTATACATCGCGCCATAAACGACGGCGGCGACAAGGGCGAGAAAGAGAACGAGGCGCGTTAGCGTAGGCATCCATCTTTTATGCTGTGGCATTGGGACGAAAGCAAGGAGGGGGGACGAAAGCAAGGAGGAGGAATGAAAGCAAGGAGAAGGAATGAAAGAGGAGACAAGAGCCCAATCATGCAAAAAAGCCTTGCTTGCGGCCATGCACGCCCTGAAAACCAATCAAAGCAATTGACGTCGTCCTGTTTTTCATGTGGAACCGGAACAAATGGACGAGGTCAATGAGCAGCACGACAAAACAAAACAATCTACATGAGAAAGCGGAGCTGATCCGCGATCTTCTCGGTTCGAAAGTCGTGGTACTCGTGGGGCTGATGGGTGCAGGCAAATCCACCGTCGGACGCAAGGCTGCAGCCTTGCTCGGCCTGCCGTTTCGCGATGCCGATACGGAGATCGAAGCGGTTTCCCGCATGACCATTCCTGAATTGTTTGAAGCATATGGCGAGGTCGAGTTCCGCGATCTCGAACGTCGGGTCATCATGCGCCTGCTCGAAGACGGACCGATGGTTCTGGCCACCGGCGGCGGGGCCTATATGAATGCCGAAACACGCGCGGCAATCGGTCGTGCAGGTGTTTCCGTCTGGCTCAATGCGGAAATCGATATTCTGATGGAGCGCGTATCGCGCCGCCAGAACCGCCCGCTGCTGAAAAACAGCGATCCGCGCGGCGTCATGCTGCGGCTGATGAATGAACGTTATCCTGTCTATGCACTGGCCGACCTTCAGCTGATGACGCGGGATGACAAGAAGGAAGTGATCGCTGCGGAACTGCTCGATGTTCTGGCGGATCATCTTGAAAGATTAGAGGCATAATCGGTCCGGTAGAACAAGCCGCCGATGTCTTCGCCGCATGTATTGGAGACTACGCATGAACGCGCCTTCCATCGCCCAGGATGTTACGACTGTTCCCGTGTCGCTTGGCGACCGCTCCTACGATATTCTGATCGGCAAGGGGCTGGTGGATCGTGCAGGCGAGGAGTTGGCGAAGCGTCTGAAAGGCGTGCGCGTGGCGGTGGTGACGGACGAAAATGTTGCCAAGGCTCATCTGGAGCGCCTGACAGCAAGCTTCGCCAAGGCCAGTATCGATGTGACGCCGGTGATTGTTGCGCCGGGCGAAAAGTCCAAATCCTTCGGTACGCTGGAAACCGTCACCAATGCCGTACTGGCGGCGCGGCTGGAGCGCGGCGACGCGGTCGTGGCATTTGGCGGCGGTGTGGTTGGCGATCTTTCGGGCTTCGTCGCCGGTATCGTGCGGCGTGGTATGAATTTCGTTCAGATGCCGACCTCGCTCCTGTCGCAGGTGGATTCCTCGGTCGGTGGCAAGACCGGGATCAACACGGCACACGGTAAAAATCTCGTCGGTGTCTTTTATCAGCCGCAGCTGGTTCTGGCCGATACGGAGGTTCTCGACACGCTGAGCCCGCGTGAATTCCGCGCCGGTTATGCCGAAGTTGCAAAATATGGTCTGATCGACCGTCCGGACTTTTTTGAATGGCTGGAACAGAACTGGCAGGAGGTCTTCTCCGGCGGGGCGGCACGGACGCAAGCCATCGCTGAATCCTGCCGCTGCAAGGCAGCCGTTGTTGCGCGCGACGAGCGCGAAACCGGTGACCGGGCGCTTCTCAATCTCGGCCATACTTTCGGCCACGCGCTGGAAACGGCAACGGGCTACGATTCGACCCGTCTTGTGCATGGTGAAGGTGTCGCTATCGGTATGGCGCTGGCCCATCGCTTCTCGGTCAAGATGAACCTGTGCGGCATTGAGGATGCGGAGCGCGTTGAGGCGCATCTGAAAGCCGTCGGGCTGCCATACAGGCTGTCGGATGTTCCGGGCGGGTTGCCACCGGCGGAAAAGCTGATGGATTATATTGCGCAGGACAAGAAAGTGGCGCGTGGTGCGCTCACCTTCATCCTGACGCGCGGCATCGGCCAGTCCTTTATTGCCAAGGACGTGCCACCGGCCGCCGTGCTGGAATTTTTGAAAGAACGTCTGGAAACGAAATAAGAGGATAAGGCGGATGGCTTTCGAGCTCTGGGTTATGTGCGGCATCATCCTGCTCTGCGTCATTCTCTCAGCATTCTTTTCCGGATCCGAAACGGCGCTGACGGCGGCGTCTCGAGCCCGGATGCACACGCTCGAACATAATGGCGATGAGCGCGCAGGGCTGGTCCAGCGCCTCATCAGTCGCCGCGACCGGCTGATCGGTGCGCTTCTGATCGGCAACAACCTCGCCAATATTCTGGCGTCCTCCATTGCCACCAGCATCTTTTTGAACCTGTTCGGCGATGCGGGCGTTGCTTATGCCACGCTGGCAATGACGGTCATTCTGGTCATCTTCGCGGAAGTGCTGCCGAAATCCTGGGCGATTTCCGGTCCAGACCGGTTTTCGCTTGCCGTTGCACGCGGCGTGTCGCTGGTCGTCCTGATCCTCGGCCCGATTTCCAGTGCGGTGAACCGCATTGTGCGCGCGATCCTGAAGCTTTGCGGCATCAATCTTGCCGCCGGTCGGTCCATGTTGAGCCCGCAGGAGGAATTGCGCGGTGCGGTCGAGGTGCTGCATCGCGACAAGTCGCTCATCAAGGAAGATCGTGACCAGCTGGGCGGCCTGCTCGACCTCAAGGAGCTGGAAGTCAGCGACGTCATGGTGCACCGGACCTCGATGGGCACCGTCAATGCCGATGCTCCGGCGGATGAGATCGTGCGCGATATTCTGGCCAGCCCGCATACACGTATGCCGCTCTGGCGCGACGATATCGATAATATTGTCGGCATTATCCACACCAAGGACCTGCTGCGCGCGCTTTACGACGTCGACAATGATTTCAAGCGCATCGACATCATGAAGGTTGCGCGCAAGCCGTGGTTCGTGCCCGACACGACCACGTTGCAGGACCAGCTCGACGCGTTTCTCCGCCGGAAGGCGCATATTGCCATCGTCGTCGACGAGTATGGTGACGTGCAGGGGCTGGTGACGCTTGAGGATATTCTGGAAGAAATCGTCGGCGATATTGCCGACGAACACGACATCGAAATCCAGGGTGTCCGCCTGCAGCCGGATGGTTCGGTGATTGTCGACGGATCGCTGCCGATTCGCGATATTAACCGCGCGCTTGACTGGTCTTTGCCGGATGAGGAAGCGACAACGATTGCCGGTCTGGTCATTCATGAGACCCAGACCATTCCCGAAGTGAAACAGGCTTTCACCTTTTACGGGAAGCGCTTTTCCGTCCTGAAGAAGGAAAAGAATCGCCTGACACGGCTGCGCATCGTGCCACTTGATGCCGATGGAAAGCCTGCGCCCATAGTTGCCGCGCTGCCGCGCTGAAAGCTATCGCGGGAGCAGTTTCCACCTAACACTTTGTTTCTGAATATTTTAATCCCAGACTAAAGCCAGTTTTCGGCCGGAAAATCTGGCCGGGCTGGCGTTGTCTTTTCCGGTTTCTTGTGCGCGTTTCAGTATTAAATATAAGTAATAATAAAACGACATAATATTATGATATTATTCTAGTCTAATATATCTCGGATGCAACTACTAGTAATAGAAAAAAATTCATTTGAAATTATTGAGAATATACGCTTCTATAACATTGTTTTTCGCAACAATAAGGCTACTAATAATCCGGTAGCATACATTATATATGACTTATGTTTGGATACGAAAACTACGGAGAAAATCGCCTACGACCTACTTTATAATTAGAGAAATACAGTCTTGGTCTATTGGTACTTGCACTAGATACTATCCTGGAATTTCTTTTCTCCGCAAAGTTCGATCTATCTGGTCTATATTACAAAGGCGCCCGAAAGGGCGCCTTTGTAATATAGACCAGGGTTTACGCCGGATCTGATCAGGGGAAGAGACGTTCCCGTCTGGGACGGCATGTCGAGTTCGGATGCCAAGTGATGGGTAGTCGTGAAGCTGCTCAGCGCCGCGTTGCTTCGCCAGGAGCGGAAGGCTCCAGTGCAAGTGCATGGACGCCGCTATCCAGTTCTTCCTTCAAAAGTTCGTTAATGGCGCGGTGGCGCTGAATGCGACTCATTCCGGCAAAAGCTTGGGCAACGATACGGATGCGAAAGTGTGTTTCGCCGGTGCCGTCATAGACTTCATGATGGCCGCGCTCTTCGTGATGATGTCCGGCGTGGAGATGGCTTTCATTAATGACTTCAAGCCGTTCGGGAGCGAAAGCCGTGGTCAGTTTCGCTTCCATCGCGCTTTGTTTGCTATTGTGAATGGACATTTGGACCACTTCTCCCCATATAGACGCTGTGCCTCATATAACGTTGCTTCGGCAGCAAAAGGTGGGGCAAATCCGCACAGGAAAGCAACCTGCTTCAAAATTTCGCCCAGTTGAAATGGCCAAAAGCCAGACCGGACGAAATGTCAATTCTTGTTCAGCAACTCATAATCCGCATAATTCGATTCGATGACAACGAACTCAAAATTTTTCGACAGTATCCGCATCAAGCCCAAGAAGACCGCGGAAGCGAAGGCTTCGGGGCCTTGCTGCCAGTGGGACGGGTGCGACAAGCCAGGCACGCATCGCGCGCCTGTCGGACGCATGCGCGAAGGTGAATATTTCCGCTTCTGTGTTGATCACGTGCGGGAATATAACAAGAATTTCAATTACTTCTCTGGTCTTTCGGATGGCGACATCGCGAAATTCCAGAAGGATGCGATCACGGGTCATAGGCCGACATGGTCGACGACGGCGAACTCCACCGCCAAGCCGCGCACGTCGCCGGACATGGCGAAGGTACGTTCCGGTTCGGCTTCCTATCACAACCGCATCCGCGATCCCTTCAACCTTTTCAAGGAAGCCAAGGGACATGCGCCGGGCCAGAAAGCGCAGCGCAAGCCGCGTACGCTCGAGATAAAGGCGCTGGCGACACTCGGTCTTGAACCAAATTCGACTGGCGATAAGATCAAGGCGCGCTATAAAGAGCTGGTAAAACAGCACCATCCCGATGCGAATGGTGGTGATCGCGGATCGGAAGAAAGATTTCGCGATGTTATTCAGGCTTATCAATTGCTCAAGCAGGCAGGTTTTTGCTAAAGCCTGTTTGGGTCTGAAAGGCCGACTATGGGGCTGTCGCCGACAGCTCCGACGGACATTCTTCTGCCGCGCGATTGCGTGGACGCAAGCACGGATGCCCGCAACGAATTACGGAAGGGGCATACCGTCCGGCTCGCCGGAAAAACATGCCCACGGGTGAAAGTTGCCGGTCGGTAGCTTGCCGGTATTAATTCGCGGCCGGTCGCTGCCTGCCGCTCTGGAGGCATGATGAACAAGGTTGAGCGGGATATAGCCAATTTGCCGGATACAACGGTTTCGGTGCGCGAAGTGTTCGGGATCGATTCCGACATGACGGTGCCAGCCTATGCGGCAGGCGATTCCTATGTGCCGGAGCTTGATCCGGATTATCTTTTCGACCGTCAGACGACGCTCGCGATCCTTGCAGGCTTTGCCTATAACCGCCGCGTGATGGTTTCCGGTTATCACGGCACCGGTAAGTCGACCCATATTGAACAGGTCGCAGCCCGCCTCAACTGGCCTTGCGTGCGCGTCAACCTCGACAGCCATGTCAGCCGTATCGATCTCGTCGGCAAGGATGCCATCGTCGTGAAAGACGGCATGCAGGTCACCGAATTCAAGGACGGCATCCTGCCCTGGGCCTATCAGCACAATGTGGCTCTCGTTTTCGACGAATATGATGCGGGTCGTCCGGACGTGATGTTCGTGATCCAGCGCATTCTGGAAACTTCGGGCCGTCTGACCCTGCTCGACCAGAGCCGCGTTATCCATCCGCATCCGGCTTTCCGTCTGTTCGCCACCGCCAACACCGTTGGCCTCGGTGACACGACCGGCCTCTATCACGGCACCCAGCAGATCAACCAGGCGCAGATGGACCGCTGGTCCATCGTGACGACGCTGAACTATCTGCCGCACGACAATGAAGTGAACATCGTTCTCGCCAAGGCCAAGCATTACCAGAATGCCGAAGGCCGCGAGATCGTGAACAAGATGGTGCGCGTGGCCGACATGACCCGTCAGGCCTTCATCAATGGCGATCTCTCGACCGTCATGAGCCCGCGTACGGTCATCACATGGTCCGAAAATGCCGCGATCTTCAACGATGTCGGCTTTGCCTTCCGCCTGACCTTCCTCAACAAGTGCGACGAACTGGAACGCCCGATTGTGGCCGAGTTCTATCAGCGCGCTTTCGGCGTTGAGCTGCCCGAATCGGCAGCGAATATCGTTCTCGCTTGATGCGGAAGAAGCCTGCCGCCTGAGCGTGTCCGGCGGCAGCGCACTGTCTGATGCGGGGGCGATGAGCTTCGCCCTTGCTTGAAAGCGAAGTCAGGATAGGCATATGTCGGGCCAGAAGTCAGGAATAGGCGATAATTCGCGCGAGCGTAAACCGGGGCCGGTGGATTCCGAACCATTCAAGCGCGCTCTAACGGCTTGCGTCCGTGCCATTTCCGGTGAGCATGAGCTGGAAGTGGCGTTCACCAACGACCGCCCGGCGTTGAGCGCAAATCGCGCCCGTCTTCCCGATCTGCCGAAGCGCCCGACTGCGCACGATATCGCCGTCACCCGTGGCCTCGGCGATTCCATGGCGCTGCGTCAGGCACGTCACAATCCGCGCATTCACGCGGCCCTTGCCCCGGAAGGAAAGCAGGCGCGCGCGATTTACGACGCTGTCGAGCAGGCGCGTGTGGAAGCCATCGGCGCCCGCGCCATGGCAGGCATGGCGGATAATCTCACCACCATGCTTGCGGACAAATATTCGAAAGCCAATTTCTCCGCAGTTACCGCCAAGGAAGATGCGCCGCTTGAGGAAGCCGTATCGCTTCTGCTGCGTGAAAAGCTGACCGGACGGTCCGCACCTGCGGAAGCCGGACAGGTGCTCGAGCTGTGGCGGGAGTGGATCGAGCAGAAGGCCGCAGCCGACATTGCGCGGCTTGGCGACAATCTCGAAGACCAGCAGGCCTTTGCGCGCACGGTGCGTGACATGCTCGCCTCCATGGATATGGCGGAGGAGCTGTCGCAGGAAGAACCGAGCGACGAAGAAGAGCAGAACGACGAGCAGACGCCGGATTCCGACGAGAACGAGGAAGGTGGCGACGAGAGCCAGGAAGGTTCCGATTCCGCTGAAAGCGAAGAATCCGACAGTTCGAGCGATGAAGGCGAGCAGGGCGAAATGGACGCCGCCGATGCTTCTGCCGACGACATGGATGACAGCGACGATATCGACGCGGAAACGCCGGGCGATACACGCCGTCCGAACCAGCCTTTCGCCAATTTTGCCGAACATGTCGACTACAAGGTCTTCACGCGAGAGTTCGATGAAGAGGTTGAAGCGGTTGATCTTTGCGACGAGGCGGAACTAGACCGCCTTCGCAGCTTCCTCGACAAGCAGCTTGCCAATCTGCAAGGTGTGGTGGGGCGTCTGGCCAACCGCTTGCAGCGCCGCCTGATGGCGCAGCAGAATCGCTCCTGGGATTTCGATCTGGAAGAGGGCTATCTCGATTCGGCCCGTCTGGTGCGCATCGTCATTGATCCGACGCAGCCGCTTTCCTACAAGCAGGAGCGCGATACGGATTTTCGCGATACGGTCGTGACGCTGGTTCTGGACAATTCCGGCTCCATGCGTGGTCGTCCGATCACGGTCGCCGCGACCTGTGCGGACATTCTGGCCCGCACGCTGGAGCGTTGCGGTGTGAAGGTGGAGATTCTCGGTTTCACCACCAAGGCGTGGAAGGGTGGCCAGTCACGCGAAGCGTGGCTTGGACGCGGCAAGCCTGCCAATCCGGGTCGCCTCAATGATCTGCGCCATATCGTCTACAAGAGCGCCGATGCGCCCTGGCGGCGGGCACGGCGCAATCTCGGCCTGATGATGCGCGAAGGCCTGCTCAAGGAAAATATCGACGGTGAGGCGCTGATCTGGGCGCATCAGCGGCTGCTGGCGCGTCCCGAGCAACGCAAGATCCTGATGATGATCTCGGACGGCGCCCCCGTCGACGATTCGACACTTTCCGTCAATCCGGGCAACTATCTCGAACGCCATCTGCGCGCCGTGATTGAAGAGATCGAAACACGCTCTCCGGTGGAGTTGATTGCAATCGGTATCGGCCATGATGTCACGCGCTATTATCAGCGTGCTGTCACCATCGTTGATGCGGAAGAACTGGCAGGCGCGATGACGGAGCAGCTCGCCTCGCTGTTCGAGGAGCAGGGTGCTGTAGCCTCGGGCGGGCGACAGCGCCGCGCTGGCGGACGATAAAAATCAGGCATGAAAAAGGGCGCTTGAAGCGCCCTTTTTCATGCCTGCTGTTTGGTTGCAGCCAGAACGATTTCGCGTATGCACACGCCCTGGGGCTGTTCATAGGCATAGAGAATGGCGCGAGCCACATCGTCGGCTGAAAGCACAGGCGCGCCCATTTCTTTCTTCCATGCTTCGTAACCGGCCTTGATACCGGCGTCGCTGGTATGGCTCAGAAGTTCCGTTTCCACGGCACCCGGCGCGATCGTCACGACACGGACATTATGTGGCGAAAGTTCTTCGCGCAGGTTTTCCGACATGCCGTGCACGGCGAACTTCGTGCCAACATAGGCGACATGATTGGCGAAGGTCTTGCGGCCAGCCACCGAGCTGATGTTGATGATTGTGCCGTGCTTGCGCGCAGCCATGCCAGCCGAGACAGCATGAATGCCGTTGAGAAGGCCTTTGACATTGACCTCCAGCATCCGGTCCCATTCATCCGGGTTCTGCTTGTTCACTTCACCCAGCAACATCACACCGGCATTATTGATGATAGCATCGGCAGGACCGAACTTGGCTTCGGCTTCCCGGACGGCTGCCACAAGCGCCTTCCGGTCAGTGACGTCGACGGATTTGCAGAGCGTGTCTGGCAGGTTGAGCTTTTCCATCGCGTCCAGGCGGCGCGCCAGAAGCAACAATGGATGACCGCGATGGGCAAACATTTTTGCAGTGGCAAGGCCAATGCCCGAGCTTGCGCCGGTAATAATGACGAGTGGAAGTTTTTCCTTATTCAAGGACATCTAATCAATCCTTACCTAAATATAAATATAGTCAAACCGAAAGAGGAAAGCCGACGCTTGAATAATTTCAGGCGTCTTTTGCTTTCTATACGTAATATAGAAATCCGTTCCGATAAAGAAAGACCGCAGGAAAAACCTGCGGTCTGTCGGAGAGCGGTTCATACAGGGGATATTTATTGAGGAAAACCGGTTTTCGTTGCGTTCAACGGATCGTGAATCCTCGAGAATATCAGCCAGCGTTTGTCCGGTTTGGCGCGTAAAGCGTCGGGGCAAAGACGGCGAGGATTGCGCCATAGGGGATCAGCATCAGCGTTCCCATAATGACTTTCACGAAGAAGTCGCCGAAAGCAAGCGAGGCCCAGAGCGGCACGCCAAGGCCGAGGAAGGATGCTGGTTCGGCAAGCGACGAATCGGGCATTCCGGTCAGCTTGTCGATCCAGGCGAAGCCGGCTGCGAAGGCAATCGAGAAGAACAGGATTGTATCGAGCACCGAACCGAACATGGCGGCAGCAAAGGGAGCCTTCCACCAGGTCTTGCGACGCAGGCGGTCGAAGACTGTGATGTCCATCAGCTGTGCGAGAAGGAAAGCGGAGCCGGAGGCAATCGCGATACGCGGCGTGGCGAGCCAGACCGACATGATGACGCCAAGCACGAAACCGGCATAGACGACCTTGCGCGCGGCAGCGGGGCCGAAGCGGCGATTCGTCAGGTCATTGACCAGAAAGGCGATGGGGTAGGTGAAGGCGCCGTAGGTCAGCACTTCACCGAGGCCAAAATGCTGGAATGGATATTGGACAAGTATGTTCGACGCGGCAACCGCCACGCACATTGCCAGTATCGCAGGCATAAGCCGGGAATAAGAAGGTGTCTTGATTGACATTTTTTTATCCTGGGTGATGGAACCAGCAAAAAAGGCCGACAAAAGCCGGCCTTTTTTGTCGAAATTTTTGGCCGGAAGCTTAGGCAGCGACTGCTGCTTCAGCCTGCTTCTTTGCGATCTGACGCTTCAGCAGGCGAGCGCGCTGCGAAAGTTCCTTGTCGTCAGACTTGACGAGGAACGCATCGAGACCGCCGCGATGTTCAACCGAACGCAGAGCGTTGGCGGAAACGCGCAGGCGATAGCTCTGGCCGAGCGTTTCGGACATCAGCGTAACATTGCAGAGGTTCGGCAGAAAGCGGCGACGCGTCTTGTTGTTCGCGTGGCTGACATTGTTGCCGTACTGGACCGACTTGCCGGTCAATTCACAAGCGCGGGACATTTTGGTCTCACCTTCAATTACGTTCTTCAGGCCCCGACCCGAATGTCCGAATTCAAGCAATCAACGCAGTTTGATGCTGCTGGCGCGCGATCTCGGACAGGCGGCCTATTGGGAAAGTCGCGTTTCTATAGTGACAGCAGCCGTTGCAGTCAAGTGAGATTCCGTATCCATCGCGCAAAGACGCGGTTTTCCGGCTTTCGCACGGTCTTCACGAAAGCTTGCGATCATAACTTCGCCAGTTTTGCTTGGCTTACACAGATACTGTATCGAAGAATCCCACGCAACTTTTGGGCGTTTCAATGTGGTTGAAAACCATCAGGAGACGACCAGGCGAAAAACAGGTCGCAAGATAGGATAAAGCGAATTTGCTTTGAGTTTTTGTCTTTACGCATGTCTTTATGGAAAACGGTCTCTCTCTTCCACGACGTGCTTTAGCGAAAGGAATGCGCGCATGATCGAACCGTCGCATGAGTTGAAGCCCGTCTGGCAGCGGCTGGCGCATTATGGTGTGTTGACCTTTGCGGGCCTGATCCTTGCGGGATTAACGATTGCTAGCGGGCCGGCCAGGGCCAACGATCTTTATCGGACCGAATACGATATTTCCATTTTCGGACTTTCGATTGCGCGGTCTGCCATAGAAACCACGGTCAATGGCGCCAATTACAATCTCAATGGCCGTTTTCTGACTTCCGGTCTGGCGCGTGTGTTCGACGATACGGACGGCACCGTGCACGTTACCGGGAGCGCCGTTGGGGGCAAGGTCGTGCCGAAGAGCTTCGATCTCGCCTATAAGCATGGCCGCAAGAACAAGAGCACGACGATCCGCTTCGCCAATGGCGATGTCGTCGCGGCGGAAAACCAGCCTCCGGTGAAAAAGCGCGACCCGTGGGTGGAAACATCACCGCAGGACCTTCTCAATGTGAGCGATCCGCTGAGCGCGCTCATGATACCTGCAAAGAGCGGTCGGGCGGTCTGTGACCGGTCGCTGAGCGTTTTCGACGGTCAGACCCGCGCGGAGATCAAGCTTTCCTTCAATGGCACCGAATCGTTCACGACCGACGGCTTTACCGGCGAATCGGTCGTCTGCTCGGCAAAGTTCGTTCCGATTTCCGGATATCAGAAGGGCAAGAAGGCTATCGATTATCTGAGCAATCGCAGCCGGATCACGATTTCCTTCGCATCGCTCGGCAATTCGGGCATCTATGCGCCCGTCGTGGCGCGAATCGGCACGCAGATCGGCACGCTCAAGATCGAAGCCACCCGTTTTTCCAAGGTGAACTGACCGGCAGCCGGTCCCAGTTAATGTTTCGGGTGCACGCATTCCTCATGGTTGCCGAGGATTTCGATCACGCGGCACTGGTCGATGCGGCCATGTGCAGTGCATTCCAGCATGCGCTGCAGTTCGGTTTTAAGCGATAGCAGTTTTGCGATGCGGTGTTCGACATCGCTCAAGCGTGCGCGTGCAATGGCATCGGCCGCCGAACATGACTGGTCGGGATTATCCTGAAGATCAAGAAGCGTGCGGATCGCATCCACCTCGAAACCCAGATCGCGTGCGTGGCGAATGAAAAGCAGCCGCTGGACATCCTGCCGGTCATAGAGGCGGCGATTGCCATCAGTGCGCGGCGGTGAGGGTAGCAGGCCGATCTGCTCGTAATAACGAATCGTCGGCACTTTGACGCCGCTCGCTTTCGATGCTTCTCCGATCGATACATTCATGATCATTTTCCGCTTGCTCCTCTAGTCACTAGAGGATGTAGACCTTGCTCAACACAATTCAAGAGCAGTGCTGAAAAGAGCAGATCATGAGTGAAACATTGAACCAGATTCGCTTTCGCATCGACGGTATGGATTGCGCATCCTGCGCAGCCAAGATCGATACTGCCGTGCGGCGCGTGCGCGGTATCGAGGATGTGTCCGTCTCTGTCACGGCAGGCACGATGACCGTCAGCCATGATGGAACAGGCGATCTTGACAAGATCGCAAGCAAGGTGCGTAGCCTCGGCTATAGTGTGGAGCCGATGGCTCCCGAAAAAACCGTCAAGGAAAAAGCACTGGCGAAGCATGAGCATTCGCACGATCATTCTCACCACGACCACGACCACGACCACGACCACGACCACGACCACGACCACGACCACGACCACGACCACGACCACGACCACAGTGCGTGCGGCGGCCATCATGATCATCACGATCACGCCCATGAACACAATCATGAAGCCCACGACGAGGTTATTGCCGTAACCTCCAACAGTTTCCGCTTTCAGGTCGATGGCATGGATTGTGCATCCTGTGCGGCCAAGATCGATACTGCCGTACGGCGCCTGTCCGGCGTGACGGATGTGTCCGTTTCCGTGACCAATGGCGCAATGACCGTCAATCATGATGGAACGGCGAAGAGCGACGAAATCGCCGGCAAAGTGACGGCACTGGGCTACAAGACTGCCCTTGCCAAAACCGTTGTCCCCGGTGCCGGTTCTGCACCAAAGGCGACCGGGCTGACAAAGCCACAGCCGTGGTGGCGTTCGAAAAAGGGCCAGATGATGCTGGCCTGTGGCGGCGGGCTGGTCGCGGCCTATATTGTCGGACATCTTTATCCGTCCATCGCGCTTTGGGCCTTCACGGCTGCGATGCTGATCGGTCTCGTGCCGATTGCCAAGCGTGCCTATATGGCGGCCATCAACGGCACGCCATTCTCCATCGAGATGCTGATGACGATTGCCGCCATCGGCGCAATGTTTATCGGCGCAACCGAGGAAGCTGCAGCCGTCGTTTTTCTGTTTCTGGTCGGTGAGCTTCTGGAAGGCGTTGCTGCAGGTAAGGCGCGTGCCAGCATTCAATCCCTGACTGCGCTGGTGCCGAAGACTGCCTTCCTTGAGAGAAATGGTGCGACCACGGAAGTTGCCGCCGACAGTCTGGCGGTCGGCGATGTGATTTCCGTGCGCCCCGGCGACCGTATGCCTGCGGATGGTGAAATCCTGACGGGCGAGAGCGCTGTCGATGAAGCGCCGGTCACCGGTGAAAGCACCCCGGTCGGGAAGGCCGAAGGCGACACGGTTTTTGCTGGCACGATCAATGGTGATGGTGTGTTGCGGGTCCGGGTCACGGCTGCCGCGCAGGACAACACCATCGCCCGGGTTGTGCGGCTGGTCGAGGAAGCGCAGGAAGCCAAGGCGCCGACCGAACGTTTCATCAATCGTTTCTCGACCTATTACACGCCGGGCGTTGTGGTTGTGGCGGCGCTCGTCGCCATTCTGCCGCCGCTTGTTGCGGGTGGTGACTGGAATGAATGGGTTTACAAGGGTCTTGCGATCCTTCTGATCGGTTGCCCCTGTGCGCTGGTCATTTCCACGCCTGCTGCAATTGCAGCGGCTCTGTCGTCGGGTGCCCGGCGCGGCCTTCTCATGAAGGGCGGCGCTGTGCTGGAAACCATCGGCAAGATCACGGCGGCCTGTTTCGACAAGACCGGCACGCTGACCGAAGGCAAGCCGAAGGTGACAGATGTTCTTGCAGGCGACTTGTCCGAGGATGAAGTGCTGCGTCTTGCCGCGTCCCTGGATGCGGGCTCAAGCCATCCGCTGGCGCTGGCGATTGTCGGTGCTGCAGAACAGCGCAGCCTGAAACTGTCTGCCATCACGCAGGGCAAGGCCCATGGCGGCAAGGGTGTGTCTGGGGCGGTTGGCGAAATGGACCTGTTTCTGGGGTCGCGCCGCGCCGCCAATGATATTGCGGCCATTCCGGATGCACTGGCGAGCCGCATCGCTGCCTGCAACGACGAAGGCAAGACCGTTTCTGTCCTTGTCGCCAATGGCAAGATTGCCGGTGCAATCGCCATGCGTGATGAACCGCGCGCTGATGCCATTGCCGGTTTGCAGGAATTGAAAGCGGCCAATATTCGCACCGTCATGCTGACCGGTGACAATCGCCGCACGGCGGAAGCAATCGGACGCGATCTCGGGATCGAAGTGCGGGCTGAGCTTCTGCCGGAAGACAAGCAGCGTATTGTCGGCGAGTTGCGTAAAGAAGGTCTGATCGTCGCCAAGGTTGGTGACGGCATCAACGATGCGCCAGCCCTTGCTGCAGCCGATGTCGGCATCGCCATGGGTGGCGGCACGGATGTGGCGCTGGAAACGGCCGACGCTGCGGTTCTGCATGGCCGGGTTGGCGATGTGGCAGCGATGGTGGACCTTTCCAAGCGAACCATGCGCAATATCCATCAGAATATTGCCATAGCGCTCGGATTGAAGGCTGTCTTTCTGGTGACCACCGTGCTGGGTATTACAGGCCTCTGGCCCGCAATTCTGGCCGATACAGGTGCCACCGTTCTCGTGACGATCAATGCGTTACGGCTTCTTAGACAACCGGTGCGATAAAACAAAAGAACCGGCGAAACCGCCGGTTCGCGTCTCTTCCTTCGAGCCGTGTTACTCGCCGATCAGAACGCGGATGCGTTCACTATATTGCTTGCCGAAAGCAAGATGTTCGGGATTGATGTCCTTCAACTCATCCACCAACTGCGGCTCGCTTTCGGCATCAGCTGCTGCAAGGCTGCTCATCAGGGCGAAATAGCCGAGAATATAATCGGACGGCGTGATGTTCTGGGCCTTGAGTACTTCCACGACCTGCGGACGGGATTCGACGCTCTTCACCATCTTGTCGAAGGAAGGCGTGGCATCCTGTCCTTCCTCTTCGGTCGCTGAAAGTTCCATGCCACCCAGCTGTTCCTGCACTTTTTCCATGCGCGACAGGAAATCTTCGCTCAGCTTGAAATTGTTGATTTCGGCAGGCGTCTGCTTCGGTGCGACATCAAGCAGGTCGTCGGCAAACGCGACGCTTGTGGAAACGGGCAGGGCGACAAGAGAAAGGCCAATGGGGAAAAGGCCGAGGAAAACGGCGCAGCCTGCAATCTGGAAACGGGAAAACACCGTCATTCTTCTATCCTCGAACTGTGGAACGATTCGCGCTCTCAAATAGCAATAGCATATGTCAGAACATATCCTTGCGCTTGCGGATTTCGGCAAACACGGCTTCGTCGGGTGCATCCTGCAGGCCGAGGCGGCTGCGAATGCCTGCATCATGCCAGCGCAGGAAGGGATTGGTCGCCATTTCAAGCGCAATGCTTGATGGCAATGTCATGCGATCGGCGGCGCGAAGCCGCGCAATCTCGGCGGCACGCTCCTTGAGGGCGGAATTGGCGGGGTCGATGGTCAGCGCAAATCGGGCATTGCTTTCGGTATATTCATGACCGCAATAAACCGCCGTGTCGCCGGGAAGCGCAACCAGCTTCTGCAACGACTGGAACATGGTGAGCGGCGTTCCCTCGAAAAGCCGCCCGCAACCAAGCGCGAACAGCGTATCGCCCGTGAAGACGGCTTTCGCATCGGGAAGGTAATAGGACACTTCGCCCGCCGTATGGCCGGGCGTCGCGATGGTCTTGACGCGGAAGAGCCCGAAGGTGAATTCGTCGCCGTCCTTCACCGTGCGGTCGATGCCGGGAATCTTTGTTTCTTCGGCCTTGGGGCCGATGATGCTGACGCCGTATTTCGCCTTCAGCGCATCATTGCCCTCGACGTGATCGAGATGGTGATGCGTTGTGAAGATGAAATCGAGCGTCCAGCCGCGCCGTTTCAGCGCGGCCTCGATCGCCGCTGCATCGGGCGCATCGATGGATGCTGTCAGTGCACTTTGGGGATCGTGGATGAGGACGCCGTAATTGTCGCTGCGGCAGATGAACTGTTCGATTTCAAGCCGTGCTGCGATCCCGTTCATGGTGTCCGTCCTCCCGTTATGATGCGGTCTTGTTGTCTTCCGTCAGTGAATGCTTCTGGATAAGCGGCATTTGTAAAAGCGTGAAGACAATGGTGATGGGCATAATGCCCCACACCTTGAACGATACCCAGGCATCGGTCGTGAAATTCCGCCAGACAACCTCGTTGACCACGGCGAGGAAGATGAAGAACAGCCCCCAGCGCAGCGTCAGTTTTCGCCAGCCTTCGGCATCGAGACGGAAGGCCGAATCAAACACATAGCCGAGCAGGGACTTGCCGAAGAAGAGCCCGCCGAGCAGGATCGCACCAAACAGCGTGTTGACGATGGTGGGCTTCATCTTGATGAAGGTGTCGTTGTGCAGCCAGAGCGTCAGCGCTCCGAACACCAGCACGACGATGCCGGAGACAAGCGGCATGATGGGCAGGGTGCGCGTCATTGTCCATGAAATGGCGAGCGCGATTACGGTCGCGCCCATGAATAGTGCCGTTGCCAGAAAGATCGGTGCGCCGATGGACGCCAGCACCGGAAAACGCTCGATCAGCATTTCGCCACGCGCATTGGCAAAGAAGAACACCAGAAGCGGTCCCAGTTCCAGCGCCAGCTTGAGCAGCGGCGGGACTTCCCGGCGTTCGGCTTCGCTTTTCTGTGACGGATCGCGTTCGAAAACGGGATGCTCCATCAGGCAACTCCTGCGATGGCGCGGGCAAAATCCTTGGCCGCAAAGGGTTCCAGATCGTCGACACCTTCGCCGACACCGATGAAATAGATCGGCAGTTTATGCTTGGCCGAGATGGCGACAAGAATGCCGCCCCGTGCCGTGCCGTCAAGCTTGGTCATGACCAGACCGTTGACACCGGCAATATTCTTGAAGATTTCGACCTGATTAAGGGCATTCTGGCCGGTGGTGGCATCAAGTGTCTGCAGCACCGTATGCGGCGCTTCCGGATCATGCTTGCCCAGCACGCGCACGATTTTTGCAAGCTCGTCCATCAGTTCGGCCTTGTTCTGCAACCGCCCTGCCGTATCGATGATGAGAACGTCGCTGCCGGCTTCCTTGGCCTTTTCCCATGCATCATAGGCAAGCCCTGCCGCATCGGCGCCGAGCTTGGAGGACACGACCGGCGAACCGGTGCGTTCGCCCCAGATGTGCAACTGCTCGATGGCTGCTGCGCGGAATGTGTCGCCTGCCGCCAGCATGACCTTGAGGCCACCTGCGGTAAGCTTTGCGGCAAGCTTGCCGATGGTGGTGGTCTTGCCGGTGCCGTTGACGCCGACCACGAGGATGACATGCGGCTTGTGTGACAGGTCAAGCTCCAGCGGCTTTGCCACCGGGCCTAGAACCTTTTCGATTTCCGCGCCCATGATGGTGCGCACTTCCTCGCCCGTCACGTCCTTGCCGTAGCGACCCGAGGCAAGTGCATCGGTCACGCGCATGGCGGTTTCAAGACCGAGATCAGCCTGGATCAGCACGTCTTCGAGATCCTGCAGCGTGTCATCATCGAGCTTGCGCTTGGTGAAAATGCCGCCGATGGATTCGCTCAATGAATTCGATGAACGGAGCAGGCCGCGACGCAGACGCTCGAACCAGGACAGCTTTGGCTCAGGCGCTGCCTCAACCGGCGCTTCTTCCTTATGTTCCTCGACGGCCTTGGCGACTTTCACCTTCTTGGGCTTCACCGGCTCCGGCTGAGGTGTTGGTTCGACCGCTTCCTCTACTACAGGTGCGTCAGGAGCTTTTGCGACTTCGGGCTGTTCGAGTTCGACAGCGGGTTCCGCCTCGGGCTCGACAACAGGCTCGACAACGGGTTCAATAACAGGCTCTGGCGCAGGTGCTTCGACCGCGATTGGTTCCATCACCGGAGGCTGTTCAATCGGGATTTCGATCTCGGCAACCGGATGCTCCGGTTCAGTCTTTTCTTCCTCAACCGTTTCAGACGCAGGCGCTTCAATCGGCTCAGGCTCGCTGGCGATCACTGGCACTTCCGGTTCGGAAACGACCACTTCAACGACGGCTGTTTCGATTTCTTTGGGCGCTTCGACGGTTTCAGGAAGTTGCGTTTCTAAAGCCGTTTCCACGGCATCGGGAGCCGGTTGTTCGACTGGTTTTTCTTCGACCTCCTTCTTGCCGAAGGAGAACATTTTCTTGATGAAACCCATTGCCATGAAATCTGATGCCCTTAAGCTTTAAGCCGCTTGCGGCTCTGCCTGACGGGTGAGGAGTTTTTCACCGTCATGCCCTGTCACGATACGTTCGATGATTTCGCCCGGTGCACCGCTGTCCACCGATGCCAGTGTAAAGCCTTCGGTGCGCGCAATACCTTCCTTCTCGACGAGAAGGCGCTGCAAGGTGCCATTCAGCGCGCCGAGGTGTTTTTCATAAGCGCGGTCGCCTTCCGCGCGCAGGCGTGCCGCACGTTCCTTGACGATTTCGCGCCGCACCTGCGGCATACGGGCGGCGGGGGTGCCTTCGCGTGCGCTGTAGGGGAAGACGTGCAGGTGGGACAGTCCGCATTCCTCGACGATCTTCAGCGAATTCCGGAACATGTCTTCGGTTTCGGTGGGGAAACCGGCGATGATGTCCGCGCCGAAGACGATGTCAGGACGAAGCCCACGTACTGTTTCGCAGAAGCGGATCGAATCGTCGCGTAAGTGGCGACGCTTCATGCGCTTCAGGATCATGTCGTCGCCCGCCTGCAGCGACAGGTGCAGATGCGGCATCAGGCGCTTTTCATTGGCAATCGCATCCATCAGATCGTCATCGGCTTCGATGGAATCGATGGAGGAAAGACGCAGGCGCCGCAAATCCGGCACTTGGTTGAGAACAGTCTTCACCAGCTTGCCGAGACGCAGGCTTCCCGGAAGATCGGGACCGTAGGAGGTCATGTCCACGCCGGTCAGCACCACTTCGGCATAACCGTTGCCGACAAGGCGCTTGACTTGATCCACCACCGCGCCCATCGGAACGGAGCGGGAATTACCACGACCATAGGGAATAATGCAGAAGGTGCAGCGATGATCGCAGCCATTCTGCACCTGCACGAAAGCGCGCGCGCGACCTTCGATGGCATCGACCATATGGCTTGCGGTTTCGCGCACTTCCATAATGTCGTTGACACGCACTTTCTCGAACTGGTTGACGCCGAAATCCGGCAGCATCCGGTAGGAATTGGATTTCAGTTTTTCCTCATTGCCAAGAATGAGGTCGACTTCGTCCATGGCGGCAAAATTGTCCGCTTCGGTCTGTGCTGCGCATCCGGTGACGATGATGCGGGCTTCCGGGTTTTCACGGCGGGCCTTGCGGATCGCCTGACGCGCCTGTCGCACGGCTTCTGCCGTCACGGCGCAGGTGTTGAAGATGATCGCGCCATCCTTCAATTCGCCAAGTCCGGCGGCATCGGCTTCGCGTTTCATCACCTCTGATTCATAGGTGTTGAGACGGCATCCGAATGTTACGACTTCCACCGACATCAGGCTGCACCCCTGTCAGTTGGCTTGTCATTCTGGGCGTCGCGGCTCCATTCGCCGGACGCAGGATCGAAAGTGCCTGAAAATTCCCATTCGGCGGGGCCGGTCATCATGACATGATCGTCGTCGCGCCATTCGATCCTGAGCGGGCCACCGGGAACATTGACGGTGACTGTGCGCCCGGTGCGGCGCGTGCGCACTGCCGATACGGCGGCGGCGCAGGCGGCGGAACCACAGGCGCGGGTCAGACCTGCACCGCGCTCCCATGTGCGCAGATCGATTGTCTCGGGCGAGGTGACATGGGCTATGGAGATATTGGCGCGCTCCGGAAAGATCGGATGATGTTCCAGAAGCGGTCCGAATTTTTCCAGCTCATAGGACCAGACATCACGGTCGACCCAGAAGATTGCATGCGGGTTGCCCATGGATGCAACCGACGGCGAATGCAGAACCGGCGCGTCGATGGGGCCGACCTGCAGTTCGATCATGCGCGTATCGCGAAATTCCTCGGCAAGCGGAATGTCCTGCCAATCGAAGCGCGGCTTGCCCATATCGACTGAAATCAGGCCGTCTTCGTGTTCGGTCGCGGTCAGAATTCCGGCGCGGGTCTCAAAAGTAAAGGCCTGCCGACCGGTCTCGGCCGCCAGCGCCTGAACGACGCAGCGTGTGCCGTTGCCGCAAGCCTGCGCTTCCGTGCCGTCGCAATTGATGATCGCAATATAGTTGTCGGTTCCCGCCGTGCGCGGATCGTGGATCGCCATGATCTGATCGAAGGCGGTTTCGCTGTCGCCTGCAAGACGGATCGCAGCTTCAGGCGTTATCCGGTCCGCGCGACCGCGCATGTCGGCAACGATGATCTGATTGCCGAGCCCGTTCATCTTGGCGAAGGCTGCCTTGGTGGCCATAACTATCGTGGTTCCGTTTTCCTGTGGCTTTGGTCGATAAAGCCTATGGGACAATTAGCGTCTATATGGCGGAAAAGCCCGCAAATTGCCAGTACCCGCGACAGATTGCGAAAAGTTGCGGCTCGGATGTTCGTGCAGGACAGGCGCCAATATCGGAGAAACTGTGGCCTTCCTGTCCCAGTTTCAAGATTATTAAGCGGTTTCAAGCATTCTTGAAGGGTTTGGGGGGCAAAAATGACAGGTGCCGGTGTTGCTTTTTTAACCATATAGCCATTTTATCGGTCCAATATTGTCACATTGCAGGGCTTCGGTAGGAAGTCCGGGGCATCCCCACCCCTGATGAGAAATGCGGAAATGGAGAACCAGATGGGAATTTCGAAAGCAAGTCTGCTCAGCCTCGCGGCGGCTGGCATTGTCCTGGCCGGGTGCCAGAGCTCCCGGTTCGGCAATCTCGATACGGTTTCGCCACCACCGCCACCGCCGCCCGTGAATGCGGCTCCGGCAGGCTCGGTGCAGAAGGGCAACCTTAATTCTCCTAATGCTTCGCAGTTCCCGACGGCTCCGACCACGGACCCGAATGCACAGCCCGGCACACAGGTTGCAAGCCTGCCGCCGGCATCCGCGCCTGATCTGACGCCAGGCTCCGTCGCCGGTGTCTGGAACGCATCGCTTGGCGGCCAGAGCTGCAAGATCGCGACGCCGCAGACCAAGTATGGTCAGGGCTATCGCGCTGGTCCGCTGCGTTGCCCGGGCGAACTCGGCAATCTCGCTTCCTGGGCCGTCAACGGCAAGCAACTCGTTCTCTATGATGCGAATGGCGGCACCGTCGCGTCGCTCTATTCTTCGGGACAGAGCCGCTTCGACGGACAGACTTCAGGCGGGCAGGCCGTGTCGCTTTCGCGCTAAGACATTCTTTCGCTTAAAGACAGGCGGATCATCGCGAGATGGTCCGCCGTTTTTGCAATTGAAAGGTTGAACGGAAGCAATCATGTCTTTCGACGGTAATCTGAAAGCCTTCCCCTCCGTCCGCGAACATTACGATGCGATGGTCGTGGCGGGTGATGTGGAAGCCGATCCTGCTCAACTCGAACTCACCGTCCGTTATGACCGGCTGATCGAGGAAATCTGCACCAAACGCCTGTCACGCAAGTCGAGCGCGCTCGGCTGGCTGTTTGGCAAGCGCAAGGAGGCAACGAGCGTCATCAAGGGGCTTTACGTGCACGGCGAGGTCGGGCGCGGCAAGACCATGCTGATGGACATGTTCTTTTCGCTTCTTCCGGTGGAACGCAAACGCCGTGCACATTTCAATGATTTTATGGCCGATGTGCACGAGCGCATCTATGCGCATCGTCAGGCGTTGAAGCGTGGCGAGACCAAGCATGACGATCCGATCCCGCCGGTCGCCGATGCCTTGAGCCAACAGGCGTGGGTGCTGTGTTTCGACGAATTCACCGTGACGGATATTGCCGATGCGATGATCCTGTCGCGCCTGTTCAGTGCCTTGTTCGCGCGTGGAGTGGTGTTGGTGGCGACGTCCAACGTTGCGCCGGACAATCTTTATCGCGACGGACTGAACCGGCAGCTTTTCCTGCCCTTCATCGATATTCTCAAGCAGCATGTCGATGTGATCAATCTCGATTCGCGCACCGATTACCGCCTCGAAAAGCTCGACCGCCAGCCGGTCTATCTGTCACCGCTGGGTTCTGAGACGACCAAGCGCATGGAGGCGGCTTGGGTGGCGCAAAAGGACGGTGCGCATGAAAAGCCGGATGTCATCCGCATCAAGGGACGCGACATCGAGGTCGCCCGTGCCGTGCATGGTGCGGCGCGCTTCACTTTCGATGCGCTCTGTTCGAAGCCGCTTGGTGCCTCGGACTATATCGCCATCGTGAAGCACTATCCGACCTTGTTCATCGATGATGTTCCGGTGTTGGACTATTCACGCCGCAACGAGGCCAAGCGCTTCATTCTGCTGGTCGACGTACTCTACGATCACCACGCGCGGGTGTTCATTTCGGCTGAAGCCCAACCGGAAAAGCTCTATCTCGCCAGCAAGGGCACGGAGGCCTTCGAGTTCGATCGTACCGCTTCCCGTCTTTTCGAGATGCAGAGCGCGGACTATCTGGCGGAGCCACCCGGCAAGGCCGGTTGAAGTCGACCCTTCCCGCTATCATCATCAGACTGCCCCATCATCAGACTGCCACAGACTGGACTTATAAGCCCGGTGGGCTATGTTGCTCACGCAATTCATGCGGAAGGCGGTGGCGCGTTCGTGCCGGACTTCTGATACGGCATCAGTTTTAAATCGGGGCCGGTTTTGAACAGGTGCACAACGTTGTTGGAATTGGCAGCTTGCCAGTCGCTCCTTCACCGCTTCGCCGGGGATGGTTCGCGGCGGTAGGAGAGGGTGGTTTTGCCTTGATATTGACAAATTATCTTACGTTTACGTAAGAACTATTAATTCTAACCGATTGAAAACATTAGTCGCAAAATAATGAGTTGAGTTTATCGCCAAAGAGTCCTATCTCGCAGTTCCAACGCTTGAGCGTTTCCGGCGAGGATTCCGGATGGCTTGATGCGTCTCTGGATCAAAAGTGAGGAAAGAAACAATCATGGCACGCAACAAGATTGCCCTCATCGGCTCCGGCATGATCGGCGGCACGCTCGCCCATCTGGCTGGTCTGAAGGAACTCGGCGACGTCGTCCTTTTCGACATTGCGGAAGGCATCCCGCAGGGTAAGGGACTGGATATCGCCGAATCTTCTCCGGTTGACGGTTTTGATGCGAAATACACCGGCGCCAACGACTACGCAGCAATTGAAGGCGCAGACGTTGTCATCGTGACCGCAGGCGTGCCGCGCAAGCCGGGCATGAGCCGCGACGACCTTCTGGGCATCAACCTCAAGGTGATGGAACAGGTTGGCGCAGGTATCAAGAAATACGCCCCTGAAGCTTTCGTCATCTGCATCACCAACCCGCTGGACGCCATGGTCTGGGCGCTGCAGAAGTTCTCCGGTCTTCCGGCGCACAAGGTTGTCGGCATGGCTGGCGTTCTCGACAGCGCCCGCTTCCGTTATTTCCTCTCGGAAGAGTTCAACGTTTCGGTTGAAGACGTCACGGCATTCGTGCTGGGCGGCCACGGCGACAGCATGGTTCCGCTGGCCCGTTACTCGACCGTTGCCGGTATCCCGCTGCCGGATCTCGTCAAGATGGGCTGGACCAGCCAGGACAAGCTCGACAAGATCATCCAGCGCACCCGTGACGGCGGCGCGGAAATCGTCGGCCTGCTCAAGACCGGCTCGGCTTTCTACGCTCCGGCTGCATCGGCCATCCAGATGGCTGAATCCTACCTCAAGGACAAGAAGCGCGTCCTGCCGGTTGCTGCCCAGCTTACGGGCCAGTACGGCGTCAAGGACATGTATGTCGGCGTGCCGACCGTGATCGGTGCCAATGGCGTCGAGCGCATCATTGAAATTGATCTCGACAAGAACGAAAAGGCTGAATTCGACAAGTCGGTGGCTTCGGTCGCCGGTCTTTGCGAAGCCTGCATCGGCATCGCTCCGTCGCTGAAGTAAAATTCCAGGCAAGGCCGGATTGTCGCATTTGTGCGGCTCCGGCCTTTTCCGGCTGTCAATTATCGGTCGAAGATTCGGGTCGTACCGGCTCGCTGAATCGGTCGGGAATCCGTAGAGGACAACCAGATGAATATTCACGAATACCAGGCCAAGCGCCTGCTTCACACCTACGGCGCACCGATCGCCAATGGTGTGGCTGTCTATTCCGTCGAACAGGCGGAAGAATGGGCAAAGACGCTTCCCGGACCGCTTTATGTCGTCAAGAGCCAGATCCATGCTGGTGGACGCGGCAAGGGCAAGTTCAAGGAACTGCCAGCCGATGCAAAGGGCGGCGTGCGCCTCGCCAAGTCGGTTGAGGAAGTGGTTGCCAATGCGAAGGAAATGCTCGGCAACACGCTCGTCACCAAGCAGACCGGCCCTGCCGGCAAGCAGGTCAACCGTCTTTACATCGAGGACGGCGCCGACATCGATCGCGAACTCTATCTCTCGATCCTGATCGACCGCACCGTTGGTCGTCCGGCTTTCGTCGTTTCGACCGAAGGCGGCATGGACATCGAAGCCGTTGCCGAAGAAACCCCTGAAAAGATCGTGACTGTCGCCATCGATCCGGCCAAGGGCGTAACGGACGAAGACGCCAGCAAGCTCGCCGACGCGCTGAAGCTTGAAGGTCAGGCTCGCGAAGACGGCGTCAAGCTGTTCCCGATCCTCTACAAGGCGTTCACCGAAAAGGACATGAGCCTTCTCGAGATCAACCCGCTGATCGTCATGACCGATGGCCGCGTGCGCGTTCTCGACGCCAAGGTATCGTTCGACGGCAATGCGCTGTTCCGTCATCCTGACATTCAGGAACTGCGCGATCTGTCGGAAGAAGACGAAAAAGAGATCGAAGCTTCCAAGTACGATCTCGCTTACGTGGCTCTCGACGGCAATATCGGCTGCATGGTCAACGGCGCAGGCCTTGCCATGGCAACGATGGACATCATCAAGCTCTACGGTGCAGAACCTGCCAACTTCCTCGACGTTGGTGGCGGCGCTTCCAAGGAGAAGGTGACGGCTGCGTTCAAGATCATCACCGCTGATCCGGCTGTCCAGGGCATTCTGGTCAACATCTTCGGTGGCATCATGAAGTGCGACGTCATTGCCGAAGGCGTGATCGCTGCGGTCAAGGAAGTCGGCCTCAAGGTTCCTCTGGTTGTCCGTCTCGAAGGCACCAATGTCGAACTCGGCAAGAAGATCATCAACGAGAGCGGCCTGAACGTCATTTCGGCCGACGATCTCGACGATGCGGCGCAGAAGATCGTCGCTGCAGTGAAGGGGAATTAAGGCATGTCCATTCTCGTCAACAAGGACACCAAGGTTCTCGTACAGGGCCTGACCGGCAAGACCGGCACCTTCCACACCGAACAGGCGCTTGCCTACTACGGCACGCAGATGGTCGGCGGTATCCATCCGAAGAAGGGTGGCGAAACCTGGGAAGGCCAGAAGGGCGAAAAGCTTCCGATCTTCGCAACCGTTGCCGAAGCCAAGGAACGCACAGGTGCAGACGCATCGGTGATCTACGTTCCGCCAGCAGGTGCTGCCGATGCGATCATCGAAGCCATCGAAGCTGAAATCCCGTTCATCGTCTGCATCACCGAAGGCATTCCGGTCATGGACATGGTTCGCGTCAAGGAGCGTCTGGAACGCTCGAAGTCGCGCCTGCTCGGACCGAACTGCCCGGGCATCCTGACCCCTGAAGAATGCAAGATCGGCATCATGCCGGGCAATATCTTCAAGAAGGGTTCGGTGGGTGTTGTTTCCCGCTCCGGCACGCTTACCTATGAAGCAGTGTTCCAGACCTCGAACGAAGGCCTCGGCCAGACCACTGCTGTCGGTATCGGCGGTGATCCGGTGAAGGGCACCGAGTTCATCGACGTGCTGGAAATGTTCCTGGCTGACGACGAAACCAAGTCGATCGTCATGATCGGTGAAATCGGTGGTTCGGCTGAAGAAGATGCGGCCCAGTTCCTCAAGGACGAAGCCAAGCGCGGTCGCAAGAAGCCGATGGTCGGCTTCATCGCTGGCCGTACAGCTCCTGCCGGACGCACCATGGGCCATGCTGGCGCCGTGATCTCCGGCGGCAAGGGCGGCGCGGAAGACAAGATTGCTGCCATGGAATCGGCCGGCATTCGCGTGTCGCCGTCGCCGGCGCAGCTCGGCAAGACGCTGGTCGAAGTCCTCAAGGGCTGAGATCGCGTATCGGTCTGAATATCCCGGCGGCGGCGAAAGCCGCTGCCGGGTTTAGCATAACAACGGGTCATGTGATCCGGCTTAGAGGGACGGATATCCGTTCCGACGCGTAGAGTTTAGTCATGCCGGGGTCTGTAGCGGTTCCTCCCCGGCGGCGTGAGGGATGAAGTTTCGAACTTCCGGCCCGCGCAAGATGAGCCACTGACAAGGAGACGGAGCGCTGCTCCGGATAGGCTATGGCAAGGCAAGAACAAGCCAACGACGTTTTCGCCCTTACCTCATTCCTCTATGGCGGCAATGCCGACTATATTGAGGAGCTGTACGCCAAGTATGAGGACGATCCGAATTCGGTCGATCCGCAGTGGCGCGATTTCTTCGCGAAGCTGGGCGACAATGCCGACGATGTGAAGAAAAACGCTGAAGGCGCGTCCTGGACCAGGAAAAACTGGCCGATTGCAGCCAATGGCGAACTGATTTCCGCGCTCGATGGCAACTGGGCTGAAGTTGAAAAGCACGTCACCGACAAGCTGAAAGGTAAGGCTGCAAAGGGCGAAGCGAAGGGTGCTACCGGCGCGGCTCTTACCAGCGAAGAGATTACGCAGGCTGCACGCGACAGCGTTCGCGCCATCATGATGATCCGCGCCTACCGCATGCGTGGCCATCTGCACGCCAATCTCGATCCGCTCGGTCTCTCCGAAAAGCCGAACGACTATAATGAGCTGGAGCCGGAAAACTACGGTTTCACGCCTGCCGACTACAACCGCAAGATCTTTATCGACAACGTGCTCGGCCTCGAATATGCGACCGTGCCGGAAATGCTCGACATTCTGAAGCGTACCTACTGTGGCACGATCGGCGTCGAATTCATGCATATCTCCGATCCGGCTGAAAAAGCCTGGATTCAGGAACGCATCGAAGGTCCGGATAAAAAGGTTGCTTTCACGCCGGAAGGCAAGAAGGCCATCCTGTCGAAGCTGATCGAAGCGGAAGGCTTCGAGCAGTTCATCGACGTCAAATACAAGGGCACCAAGCGTTTCGGCCTCGATGGCGGTGAATCGCTGATCCCGGCCCTTGAGCAGATCGTCAAGCGCGGCGGCGCCATGGGCGTCAAGGAAATCATCTTCGGCATGGCCCATCGTGGCCGTCTGAACGTGCTTAGCCAGGTCATGGGCAAGCCGCACCGCGCCATCTTCCACGAATTCAAGGGCGGCTCCTATGCACCGGACGACGTGGAAGGCTCGGGCGACGTGAAGTATCATCTGGGCGCTTCGTCGGACCGTGAATTCGACGGCAACAAGGTCCACCTGTCGCTGACCGCCAACCCGTCGCACCTCGAAATCGTCAACCCCGTCGTGATGGGCAAGGCCCGTGCCAAGCAGGACCTGCTGGCTGGTCGCACCCGTGACGACATGGTTCCGCTTGCAACGCGCGCCAAGGTTTTGCCGCTGCTCCTGCATGGCGATGCTGCCTTTGCCGGTCAGGGTGTTGTGGCCGAGTGCCTTGGCCTTTCGGGCCTGAAGGGGCACCGCGTCGCCGGTACGCTGCATTTCATCATCAACAACCAGATCGGTTTCACCACCAATCCGGCCTTCTCGCGTTCGTCGCCTTATCCGTCGGATGTTGCGAAGATGATCGAAGCGCCGATCTTCCACGTCAATGGCGACGATCCGGAAGCCGTGGTGTTCGCTGCCAAGGTTGCGACCGAATTCCGCATGACCTTCCACAAGCCGGTGGTCATCGACATGTTCTGCTATCGCCGCTTCGGTCACAACGAAGGCGACGAGCCGTCCTTCACCCAGCCGTTGATGTACAAGGCGATCCGTGCACACAAGACCACGGTTCAGCTCTACAGCGACAAGCTGATTGCTGAAGGCCTGATCAAGCAGGAAGAAATCGACCAGATGAAAGCGCAGTGGCGCGAAAATCTGGAAACCGAATTCGACGCCGGACAGAGCTACAAGCCAAACAAGGCCGACTGGCTGGACGGCGCTTGGGCTGGCCTGCGCACCGCGGACAATGCCGACGAACAGCGTCGCGGCAAGACTGCCGTACCGATGAAGACGCTCAAGGAAATCGGCAAGAAGCTGGTTGAAGTACCGAAGGACTTCCACGTCCATCGCACGATCCAGCGCTTCCTCGACAACCGTGCCAAGATGATGGAAACGGGCGAAGGGATCGATTGGGCGACGGCTGAATCGCTGGCATTCGGTTCGCTGGTTGCTGAAGGCAGCCCGATCCGCCTGTCCGGTCAGGACGTCGAACGCGGCACCTTCTCGCAGCGTCACACGGTTCTCTACGATCAGGAAACCCAGAACCGCTACATTCCGCTCAACAATATCCAGAAGGGTCAGGCGATCTACGAGGCCATCAACTCGATGCTCTCGGAAGAAGCAGTGCTGGGCTACGAATACGGCTATTCGCTGTCCGACCCGCGCGCTCTGGTTCTGTGGGAAGCCCAGTTCGGCGATTTCGCCAATGGTGCACAGGTCGTGTTCGACCAGTTCATCTCGTCGGGCGAACGCAAGTGGCTGCGCATGTCCGGTCTCGTCTGCCTTCTGCCGCACGGCTATGAAGGTCAGGGTCCGGAACACTCCTCGGCTCGTCTGGAACGCTGGTTGCAGATGTGTGCGGAAGACAACATGCAGGTGGCCAACGTTACGACGCCGGCTAACTACTTCCATATTCTGCGCCGCCAGATGAAGCGCGACTTCCGCAAGCCGCTCATCATGATGACGCCGAAGTCGCTGCTGCGTCACAAGCGTGCCGTTTCGACCCTCAACGAACTGTCGGGCGAATCCTCGTTCCACCGTCTGCTGTGGGACGATGCGCAGTACAACAAGGACGAAGGCATCAAGCTCCAGAAGGATGCAAAGATCCGTCGCGTCGTTCTCTGCTCGGGCAAGGTCTATTACGATCTTTACGAAGAGCGTGAAAAGCGTGGCATCGATGACGTCTACCTGCTGCGTGTCGAACAGCTTTATCCGTTTCCGGCCAAGGCACTCATCAATGAGCTGTCACGCTTCCGCCATGCGGAAATGGTCTGGTGTCAGGAAGAGCCGAAGAACATGGGCGCATGGTCGTTCATCGACCCGTATCTGGAATGGGTGCTGGCTCATATCGACGCCAAGCATCAGCGCGTGCGCTATGCAGGCCGTCCGGCGGCAGCATCGCCTGCAACGGGTCTGATGTCGAAGCATCTTGCGCAGCTCGCCGCTTTCCTTGAGGATGCGCTCGGTAACTGATCCGGGTTAGAGTTCTGGAGCAGTTTTTCGGAACTGCTCCAACCTGAATTGAACACAAAATCTAAAGTTTGAAGATCAACGGAAGAAGAAACCATGGCCACCGAAATTCGCGTTCCCACGCTTGGGGAGTCCGTTACTGAGGCAACCATCGGAAAATGGTTCAAGAAGGTCGGCGACGCCATCGCCATCGATGAACCGCTGGTGGAACTGGAAACCGACAAGGTGACAGTGGAAGTTCCGGCTGCTGCTGCTGGCGTATTGGCTGAAATCACGGCCAAGGAAGGCGACACTGTCGAGGTCAATGCGCTTCTCGGCCAGATTTCCACCGATGGCGCTGCCGTCGCTGCGGCTCCTGCTGCGAAGAAGGAAGAAGCCAAGCCTGCTGCCGCACCGGCAGCAGCACCTGTCGCTTCGGCTTCGTCGGGCCCGGCTATGCAGCCTGCCCCGGCTGCCTCCAAGCTGCTTGCTGAAAATAACCTCTCCGCCGATCAGGTGGACGGTTCCGGCAAGCGCGGTCAGGTGCTGAAGGGCGACGTGCTCGACGCTATCGCCAAGGGTGTTTCCGCTGCTCCGGCTCCGGCCGCACCGGCCGCTGCCCGTCCGGCATCGTCGGCTGGCGACGTATCGCGCGAAGAACGCGTGAAGATGACCCGTTTGCGCCAGACCATCGCCAAGCGTCTGAAGGATGCCCAGAACACCGCCGCCATGCTGACGACTTATAACGAAGTCGACATGTCTGCGGTGATGGAACTGCGCACCAAGTACAAGGACGTCTTCGAAAAGAAGCATGGCGTGAAGCTCGGCTTCATGGGCTTTTTCACCAAGGCCGTAACCCATGCGCTGAAGGAAATCCCGGCTGTTAATGCCGAGATCGACGGTACAGACATCATCTACAAGAACTTCGCCCATGTCGGCATGGCCGTCGGCACGGACAAGGGCCTTGTGGTTCCGGTCATCCGTGACGCCGACCAGCTTTCGATTGCAGGCGTTGAAAAGGAACTGGGACGTCTTGCCAAGGCAGCACGCGACGGCACGCTTTCGGTCGCTGACATGCAGGGCGGCACGTTCACCATCACCAATGGCGGTGTGTACGGTTCGCTGATGTCCTCACCGATCCTGAACGCTCCGCAGTCGGGTATCCTCGGCATGCACAAGATTCAGGAACGTCCGGTTGTCGTGGGCGGTCAGATTGTCATCCGTCCGATGATGTATCTGGCGCTTTCCTACGATCACCGCATTGTGGACGGCAAGGAAGCGGTGACATTCCTCGTGCGCGTCAAGGAAAGCCTGGAAGATCCGGAACGTCTGGTTCTCGATCTCTAAGGACGAACGATGGAGCAGGGCGTCTTCTCCGCATCCCCGTTTCTGCCGTTGGTCGGCTTGAGCGTTGTCCTGCTGGTGGTTCATATCCTCCTGCAGGGCTTTGCGGCGACGAAGGAACTTGGCTCTCGATGGAATGCCGGTCCGCGCGACGAGGGTTTGAAACCCTCCGGCAAATTTGCCGGGCGCGCGGAACGGGCCTCCGCCAATTTTCGCGAGACCTATCCGGCTTTCATCGGTCTGGCGCTGGCGCTCGTGCTGAAAGGCGATCCGTCCGGCTGGGGTATTCTCGGGGCGTGGCTCTGGTTTTTCGGTCGCATCGTCTATATCCCGCTTTATCTGGCGGGCATTCCCTATTTCCGTTCCTTCGTCTGGCTCATTAGTCTGGTGGGGCTCGGTATCATGCTTCTGGCTTTGGTTCTGTGATGACAGCCTGCGCGTGAAACACGCGCAATGAAGGAAACACGATGCATCCCTATCTGTTCGAACTTGCATCCCTGATGGCGATTTTCGTCTTTGCCATTGTTTCCCCCGGCGCCGATCTCGCCATGGTCATCCGGCAATCGCTGCTGCATGGCCGCCGCGAGGCGATCATCACGAGCTTCGGCATCGGCGCCGCCCTGATGATGCATGTGACTTACACGGTTTTGGGCCTCGGGCTCATCATTTCCAAGTCGATCTATCTGTTCAATATCGTCAAATGGTGCGGTGTGGCCTATCTGTTCTATATCGGCATCAAGGCGCTGCGGGCTGGAACCACAAAGATCGACGTGGACGCAACGCCGAAGGAACCGCGCAAGCAGCAGAGCTTTGCCAAGGCATTCGGCCTCGGCTTTGCCGCCAATGCGCTGAACCCAAAGGCCGTGTTCTTCTTTCTGTCGATTTTCTCGACGGTCGTTCATGCCCATACGCCGACTGAGGTGAAGCTCGGTTACGGTGTCGTGATGGCGACGGCGCTCATTTCCTGGTTTGTTGGCGTCAGCCTTTTCATGACGACGCCGAAGATGCGGGCGGCTTTCTCGCGCGCCTCGAAATGGATTGATCGGGCCAGTGGTGTTGTCTTCATCGCGCTGGGGCTTAAACTTGCCACCGAAAAGGCTATGTAAGAAGCAACAGGTTCAGTTTTGCTGAACCTCGATTCGCTGCCGGAAACGCTCAACCGGAACATTCAGGGAGAACCGACAGATGCACGCTGCAAACAAGCTTTTCAGGACCGCCGCCGCTTCGGTGCTTGCGCTCACCGTGTTCTCAACTGCGGTTCAGGCGGCCTGCACCCAGAATCGGGCGATTTATCGCGATCGCGACGATGCTTATACGCTAACCTTCCGCCCGGAGCAGCCGAACGACCTGAAAATGTCACCGGCGCCGACGAACGAGTTCACCATTACGGCCAATGACAAGCCCGAGTTCAAGCTGAGCGGCATGGTGATCTGGCCGGAAGAAGGCGTGGCGCGTCCTTATGCGTTGCTGACCTTCAACTGCAAGGGCGATGGTTCCAATCCGGAAGATCTCGACGATTGCAGTATCTGGCAGAGCGTCATCTATGCGCTGAAGGAAGGCGCGGAAGCCGATGTCCTGCCCAAGGCGGAAGAACCGGCGGCGCAGGCAATCCTGCTGCCTGATCTGGTGACGGCGCTTGATGGTTATGATTTTGGAGCGGCGAAACCTGAAAAGCCGCTTCAGTGGGAAGCATTCCGTTTTCAGGGATGTTCACCAGACGAGGAATAGCCGGCACCCTGTAGGCACCGGTTGCATGTGAATAATTTCGAATGAGAGAACGGGCCCGGATGAACGGGGCGTTCGAAAAAAGTTCAGGACAGACTGAAGAAGGATAGTTCAATGTCATACGATGTGGTTGTCATCGGTACGGGCCCTGGCGGTTATGTCGCCGCGATCAAGGCTGCACAGCTTGGTCTTTCCGTTGCTGTTGTGGAGAAGCGCAAGACCTTCGGTGGCACCTGCCTGAATATCGGCTGCATTCCCTCCAAGGCACTTCTGCATGCGTCGGAAGTTTTTGCTGAAGCCGGTCACTCCTTCGACACGCTCGGCGTGGAAGTGACGCCGAAGCTCAATCTGGGAAAGATGCTGGCGCACAAGGACACGACCGTAAAGGCCAATGTCACGGGCGTTGAATTCCTGTTCAAGAAGAACAAGATCACGGCCTTCATCGGCACTGGCAAGATCGTTGGCAAGGGCAAGGTTTCTGTGACCGCCGAAGACGGCAAGGTCGAGGAAATCGAAGCAAAGAACATCATCATTGCTACCGGTTCCGATGTTGCGGGCATTCCGGGCGTCAAGGTCGATATTGATGAGAAAGTCATCGTTTCCTCGACTGGCGCGCTTTCCTTCGACAAGGTTCCGGGCAGCCTGATCGTTGTCGGCGGCGGCGTGATCGGTCTGGAACTTGGTTCCGTCTGGGCGCGTCTTGGTGCGAAGGTCACGGTCGTCGAATATCTCGACAAGGTGCTCGGGCCCATGGATGGCGAAGTGTCGAAGCAGTTCCAGCGCCTGCTCGAAAAGCAGGGCATTGCCTTCAAGCTCGGCGCGAAGGTGACGGGCGTAGAGAAAGCCGGCAAATCAGGTTCCGGGGGAGCGAAAGTGACCTTCGAACCGGTGAAGGGCGGTAATGCAGAGACACTTGAAGCAGATGCGGTTCTGATCGCGACCGGCCGTCGTCCTTACACGGACGGTCTTGGCCTTCAGGAAGCGGGCGTGAATATCGATGATCGTGGCCGTGTTGCAATCGACGACCATTGGCGCACCAATGTCGAAGGCATCTATGCCATCGGCGACGTGGTGCAGGGTCCGATGCTGGCGCACAAGGCCGAAGACGAAGGCATTGCGGTTGCCGAAATCATTGCCGGTCAGGCCGGTCACGTGAATTTCGATGTCATTCCGAGTGTGGTTTATACGCAGCCGGAAGTCGCTTCGGTCGGCAAGACCGAAGAAGAACTGAAGGCCGCCGGTATCGACTACAAGGTGGGCAAGTTCCCGTTCACGGCCAATGGTCGTGCACGCGCCATGCTGCACACAGACGGCTTCGTGAAAATCCTTGCTGACAAGGCAACGGATCGCGTTCTGGGCGCTCATATCCTCGGCTATAATGCCGGTGAAATGATCCACGAACTGGCTGTTCTGATGGAGTTTGGCGGCTCGTCGGAAGATCTGGCACGCACCTGCCATGCCCACCCGACCATGTCGGAAGCTGTGCGCGAATCCGCATTGGCGACCTTTGCCAAGCCGATCCATATGTAATTGGCTGCAACCATATGATTATAAAAAGGCCCGCTGATGCGGGCCTTTTTCGTTAATGCTTAATTTTGTGCCGGTGGGGCTGGAGCCGGTGTGGCAGGCTCACTCTGTGTCGTCGGCGGCGGAGGAGGTGGAGCCGCAGTATCCGTTCCACTGCCATTCCGGTAGAAGAAGTAAGCGAGGATAATGATCGCTGCCAGAAGCACCGCACCAAGCAGATAGCCACTTCCGCCGCGCGGGGGCGGAGGTGGCGGCATTCCGGAAGGGTCTGACAGGCGCGGATCGGAAGTTGTGCGCGGGTCGCTATTTCGTGGATCAAGGGGATCAACCATAACGGGCTCCTCCAATGGTCCCTTTCGTCATCGAAGCGACGTTTGGGAAATGACGGTTGGCCGGGCATTTGCGGTCATACATGAGCCAATCTGTGCTCCGACCGCCTCAAATGTGTGTTGTCATGCGTTGCGATAACAAACCCGGTGTATATCAATGCGAGAAAGAGCGCTTAGTTCCAAGAAATCTAATATAAGAAGAGCTATGAATTAATAGCTATACAATGCAATTCGGCGAGGATTCTATTAACCCAAGCGAAACTGCACATTGATATGTATATTCAATCACGGAAGCGATCCGGTAATAGGGACTATGGTCGATCAACTGGCCATCTTGGCTTTATCACTGTAAATCATTGATGAGGTCGGGTCGTTGAGAGCGATCGTAAACCACGCCGAAATTTGAGGAATGACATAATGCCGTCGAAAGAGAACCTGAAAACCATTGAGCGCTTCGAAAAGCTCTCTTCGCTTCTGCGCGATGAACAGTTCAAGCTTCTCGACGAAGCGGCACGGGAAGAGGCGCTTCCGGGAAAATCGATACTGAGACAGATTGCCGAACTCGAGCTCAATATAACGGCCATTGAAAACAGCATCACCGATCTGAAAGCCGACTAGCGATATTCTAGCTTAGAGGTTTTATAGTGAGCTCACCCGATAGCCTTTTGCGCGTAACAGTTCAATTATTCCGTCCTTGCCCGGCAGATGCAGGGCGCCGACGGCAATAAAGGCATTTCCCTTGTCGATGATCGGAACGGCACGATCCGTCATGACCTGATTACGGTCGGAAATGAGATATTTTAGAAATAGTTCATAGTCTGCTTCGGAAAGACTGTCGGGAACGATCTTTCGGAGCGACGGCATGATCATGCCAATCTCGCCCTTGAGGTAGAGCGCGGTCGTGGTCTCCATGGCATCCTCGACCTTGTCGCCATAGTCGACGGTAGCCACCAGATTGCGGAGATGGAAGTCGAGCGGCATCCGGTTCATCGCGACCAGTTGTTCTGCTGCACTTTCCAGGCCCAAAACACTGCGGCCCTCGGCCTGTGCGTCGAGAGCCAGCCTTTCATCAAGCGATTTCTCGCCATCGTTTTTGCGCTCCCTCTCGCATTTTGGAAGTGCGAGCAGGCTGGTCAGCACCCACGGCTTCATTTTTGCAACCGCGTCGAGAACGATACCGCGTTCTGCAAGCTTCTGTTCGATCTCCTCCCGCCGCTCGGGCGGAATATGCGACTTCAAGGTGCTGCCATCAGTGAAGAGCAGCAGGTCGGGCTGTTCGAGCTTGAGACGCAGGAAAGCCTTCGGGTCCAGAATATCCGTCGTTTCGATGACGACAGTGCTTGCTGACCGATAGGCCTCGTCGGCAGCTTTCGGCAATGTCAAAACACGCGGATCGGAAAGATGGATCGTGCCAAAGAGATAGGACGGTTCGACGCCGTCTTTATCGATTTTCCAGAGAAGCCCTTTGCGATTGGGTACAGCATCGGCTTCGCGCTGTATTTCCTGCCAACTTGCCGGGTCTTTTGCCTCCAACCCGTCAATGAGATTGATGCCGTGCACGGCGCAAGCAGCAGGTGCATCGTCGGCGCGGGCCGAGACAGTGCCTGCCAGACAGGCATAGAGGAGAACGAGAAGCAGCTTTTTCATGAGAGTAATATAGGGGCGGTTTTTGCCGATGCCAGCGACTTCTCAAGCGCGCGGATGCGCCTTGTCATAGACTTCCAGCAGTCGCTCGGTATCCACGCCGGTATAGACCTGTGTGGTCGAGAGGCTTGCGTGGCCAAGCAGCTCCTGGATGGTCCTGAGATCACCGCCTCGCCCCAGAAGGTGGGTGGCGAAGGAATGGCGCAGCGCATGCGGCGTCGCGCTGTCGGGCAGGCCGAGACCAGCACGCAGTTTCTGCATTTCACGCTGGATGATCGCAGCATGCAGCACGCCGCCCTTGGCGCCTCGAAAAAGCGGTTTGTCGGCGGAAAGGTCGAACGGACAAAGCGTTCGATATTGTGCAATGGCGCGATGCACGATGGGCAGAAGCGGGACGAGGCGCGCTTTGCTGCCCTTGCCCGTAATGGTGATCGAACGGGCAGTGCTGTCAGACAGCGCATCACCCATCAGGCCGAGCGCTTCCGAAATGCGCAGGCCGCAACCGTAGAGCAAGGTCAGGACGGCTGCGTTGCGCGCGGCAATCCATGGCTCCTCCGCCATTTGCCCATCGGCTGCAACCACGCGCCGGGCGTCTTCGGCGGTCAATGGTTTCGGCAGTGATTTCGGCTGGCGCGGCGCACGCATGGCGCTTGCGCCTGCCGCATTGGCCAGGCCGCGTTTTTCCAGATGGCGTAAAAGCGAGCGCACACCGGCAAGCCCGCGGCCCAGCGTGCGGGCACCGACGCCTTCATTGCGACGGCTGGCCAGAAACGAACGCAGGTCGGCGATCCGTAGATTGCCAACATCTTTCAGCGATGGCGGTTCGCCCAGATGCCCAGTCAGAAAATTGAGGAACTGCCGCGTGTCGCGCTCATAGGCTTCGAGTGTGTTTTCCGACAGGCGGCGCGCATCCTTCAGCGTCTTCAACCATTCTTCACGCGCCGCTGCGAGGTCGGCGCGGGCAGGGATCAGAAATTCGCTGTTCGTTGTCATAATCAAGCCGGTCGTTCATTCTGGATGGACGGACAGTCTGCCAGCGATAGGTTACCGGCTGGTTGTTCGTGGGACGAAAAGCACTATTCTTACGAATTGAGGTGAATTGCGCTGACGAAAGGGTTATTGAACGAAAAATAGTTCTATTCGAGCAGCAGAAACAAGGTTGGCAATGCCACGTCCAGAAAACCCGATCCAGCTTGCCGTCATTGGTGCCGCCCATGGCACGCGTGGCGAAGTGAGAGTAAAGACCTTTACCGGCGACCCGCTGGCAATTGCCGAATACGGCCTGCTCTATGACGAACAGGGCAAGAGTTACGAGGTTCTGGAAGCTCGTCCTGCAAAGACGGTTGTGGTCGTGCGCTTCAAGGGCATCAATGATCGTAATGCCGCCGAAGCGCTGAACGGGACCGAACTTTTCATTGATCGTTCGCAGCTGCCGGACGACGAACTGGACGAAGATGAGTTCTTCCAGACCGACCTGATCGGCTTGCTGGCGGTGGATGCCGAAGGCAAGACCTATGGCGTGGTGAGCGCCCTGTTCGATTTCGGTGGCGGCGACCTCATCGAGCTCAGCGAAAAGGGCAAGCGCCCGATGCTTATTCCTTTCACGGAGGCAGCCGTACCGGAAATCGATCTGGACAAGGGCACGCTGCTGGTCGAGCCCTATGCCGCTGGACTGATCGCCGACGATGAGGATGAACGCCCGCAGAACGAAAAGAAAAAGCCGAAGAAGTCATGACCGACGTTTCAAGGGTCGATGATGAGCCGGGCTTCTTTCATGCATCGGTGCTGACGCTTTATCCGGAAATGTTTCCCGGTCCCCTTGGCACTTCGCTTGCAGGTAAGGCACTCAGCGAGGCCAAATGGCAGCTTGATGCGGTGCAGATTCGCGATTTTGCGGAAGGCAAGCATCGTATGGTCGATGACACGCCATCCGGTGGTGGCGCTGGCATGGTGATGAAGCCGGATGTGATCGCCCGCGCGCTGGATTCGGTTGCCGACGGTCGCCGTCCGACGCTGCTGATGAGCCCGCGCGGAAAGCCGCTAACGCAGAAGCGCGTGCGCGAACTGGCCGACGGACCGGGCGCGATCATTCTTTGTGGCCGCTTCGAGGGTGTGGACGAGCGCGTCATCGAGGCGCGCAATCTCGAGGAAGTATCGATCGGCGATTACATCCTGTCGGGTGGAGAAACCGCGGCAATCGTTTTGCTTGATGCAATCGTGCGGCTTTTGCCGGGTGTGATGGGCAATCGCGAATCCGGAGAGACGGAAAGTTTTGAAACCGGGCTGCTCGAACATCCGCATTATACCCGTCCGCAGGTTTGGGAAGATAGGCCCATTCCCGAAATCCTGACCTCCGGCAATCATGGCGCAATCGATAAATGGCGGCATGAGCAGGCCGAACGGATCACGAAGGAACGGCGTCCCGATCTTTGGGAAGCCTATAGCGAGGGCAAACGCAAATGAACCTGATCCAGCGGCTCGAAAGTCTTTCCCTCGCGCTGCTGGCGCTGGGAGCCTATTGGGTCAGCGGTGCAAGCTGGTGGCTTTTCGCCCTGCTCATTCTGGCGCCCGATCTGTCTTTCTTCGGCTATATGAAGGGGCCGCGCACCGGCGCCGTGGTCTATAATATCGCCCATAGCTGGATCGGCATTGTGCTTCTCGCAGTTCTGGGCTGGGCGATGAACTGGCAGATCTGCATCGCTATGGCACTGATCTGGGCCGTGCATATCGGCGTCGACCGCGCGCTTGGCTTCGGTCTCAAATATGGAACCGGTTTCAAGGACACGCATCTGGGTCGTATCTGAGGCGATTTTCTTGTCCTGATATTGATTCATTGGCGGCAATGGTGTATTGCCGCGCGAGTTCGGGCTAGTACCGACATTGTAATATCTCGTTCGGGCAAAGCCCGAAACGTCCTAAACCAATAAATGGTGTACCGCTCCTGCCTGAAATTGAGGGCATAGTCGCAGGGCCAAGGATTGCTTGGCGGCAAGTGCAGAGCGCTCTGACTGTTTGAGAAGAATTCAAGAAGGAGAGAGACGATGACCGATATCATTCGTCAGCTTGAAGCCGAACAGGCAGCAAAGATCGAAGAAAAGCGCAAGCTTCCAGATTTCCAGCCGGGCGACACGGTTCGCGTTCAGGTTCGCGTTACCGAAGGTACGCGTACCCGCGTGCAGGCCTATGAAGGCGTTTGCATTGCCCGTTCCGGCGCTGGCCTCAACGAAAACTTCACCGTTCGCAAGATTTCTTACGGCGAAGGCGTAGAGCGCGTATTCCCGGTTTACTCGCCGATCGTCGAAGGCGTTGAACTCGTTCGCCGCGGCAAGGTTCGTCGCGCGAAGCTTTACTACCTGCGTGGCCTTACCGGTAAGGCTGCCCGTATTGCTGAAAAGAAAGACAACCGTACCAAGGCCGAGCGCGAAGCCGACAAGGCTGCCGCTGCCAAGGCCGAAGCCGCCAAGGCTGCTGCTGAATAAGTTTCACAGCAATCTGTTTGAAAAAGGCGGCCTCGGGTCGCCTTTTTTATTTGCCAAATGCGACGGGCTGCGTAACATATTGCATAATTCCGCCCATATCTCGCAAGATTGTTACTGCGACACCCTGTTGCGGTTTCAGTTTCTTGACGAACCGTGATGGCGGGTGCATATGACAGCCAAAGTTAAGAACTATTCAAAGGACCTCTCGCAATGAGCGCGCCGCGTACACTTTACGACAAGATCTGGGACGACCATGTAGTGGATCAGCAGGAAGACGGAACCTGCCTCCTTTATATTGATCGCCATCTTGTGCACGAAGTGACGAGTCCGCAGGCTTTTGAAGGCCTGCGCATGGCTGGCCGCAAGGTGCGTCATCCTGAAAAGACGCTGGCCGTGGTCGATCACAATGTTCCGACCTCACCGGACCGCATCAACGGTATCAAGAACGAGGAAAGCCGCATTCAGGTCGAAGCTCTGGCCAAGAATGCTGCGGATTTCAACGTTGAATATTATTCCGAGCGTGATCGCCGTCAGGGTGTCGTGCACATCGTCGGACCGGAACAGGGCTTCACCCTGCCGGGCATGACCATCGTCTGCGGCGATAGCCACACCTCCACGCATGGCGCTTTCGGTTCGCTGGCGCATGGTATTGGCACCTCCGAGGTGGAACACGTTCTGGCTACCCAGACGCTGATCCAGAAGAAAGCCAAGAACATGCTGGTGCGTGTCGAGGGCGAACTGGCTCCCGGCGTCACCGCCAAGGACATCACGCTTGCCATCATCGGCGAAATCGGCACGGCGGGCGGCACCGGTTATGTGATCGAATATGCAGGCAGCGCCATTCGCTCGCTGTCAATGGAAGGTCGCATGACCGTCTGCAACATGTCGATTGAAGGCGGCGCACGCGCTGGTCTGATCGCACCGGACGAAACGACCTTTGCCTATGTGCAGGACAAGCCGCGCGCGCCGAAGGGCGAAGCGCTGGAACAGGCGATTTCGTACTGGAAGACGCTGCATTCGGATGAGGGTGCACATTTCGACAAGATCGTCGAACTGGATGCCGCTAAGATTTCGCCGGTCGTTTCCTGGGGTTCCTCACCGGAAGACGTGGTCTTCGTCACCGACATCGTTCCGAACCCGGACGAGATCAAGGACGAAACCAAGCGTGCATCCAAGTGGCGTGCTCTGGACTATATGGGCCTGAAGCCGGGCACCAAGATGACCGACATCAAGATCGATCGCGTCTTCATTGGTTCCTGCACCAATGGTCGTATCGAAGATCTGCGCGATGCGGCACGCATGGCCGCTGGCAAGAAGGTTGCGGCTGGCGTCAATGCCATGATCGTGCCGGGCTCGGGTCTCGTGAAGGAACAGGCGGAAGCTGAAGGTCTGGACAAGATCTTCATCGAAGCCGGTTTTGACTGGCGCGAGCCGGGTTGCTCCATGTGCCTGGCCATGAACGACGACCGCCTGAAGCCGGGCGAACGTTGCGCTTCGACCTCGAACCGTAACTTCGAAGGACGTCAGGGCTTTAAGGGCCGCACGCATCTCGTGTCACCAGCCATGGCTGCCGCTGCGGCAATTGCCGGACATTTCGTCGACATTCGCGAGTGGAACTGAGGTTTCACACCTGACGAAGCGTTTTTGAAGCGCTTCTGGAAAGATCAAACCGCCGGTTCATCCCGGCGGTTTTTCTTTGGCTGTATATTAGCAGCTTTTTCACGCTTTGATTGTAAGGAGGAATGGGGTGGCTGGCGTCTGGGAGCCTTTGACAGCCAGCACGGGGAAGAGCATCGATGAATGGAGCCGACTTTATCCTCCTGATCAACATGACCGTTTCCGGTCTGTTTGCTTTCGCATTTCTCGGCATTGCCGTTTATGCGCGGGATAATGCGGCCGCGCCTGTCTTCGCCTTCGGCTTTATTTTCGCAATGCTCTATTTCCTGACAGAGCTTGCCATGCCTTCCATTCCCAATCCCCGCCTCGGCTATATGCTCGCCTTTTCGACCTATTACCTGACATTGTCCTGTCTGGTCGTCGGTCTGGCGCGGATGTATGCCCGACCGGTGCCGTGGATTGCGCTCGGTCTGCTGACCATTGCATCTCTCGCCGCGGTCTACAGCATATATGACATTGCCCGCAGCCAGATGATCGGCATGCTGCTTTATCAGGCGCCCTATTTCCTCGTACTCCTTCTGGCAGTGTGGCTGATCCTGCGGGTGGAACGCAACGGTATCGATACCTTGATGGCGATGCTGTTTGGTATCAGTGCCGTCCACTTCCTGTTCAAGCCGGTCATCGCCGTGCTGTCGGGAGGCGCGGGTGCTGAACCGGCTGATTATATCGATACGACCTATGCAATGTTCTCGCAGTCAATCGGTGCTGCTCTTTCCGTCGCAGGCGGGCTGCTTCTGCTCTTGA
Source organism: Brucella sp. GW823-FHT04E01 (assembly GCF_058796175.1). Taxonomy (NCBI): domain Bacteria; kingdom Pseudomonadati; phylum Pseudomonadota; class Alphaproteobacteria; order Hyphomicrobiales; family Brucellaceae; genus Brucella; species Brucella sp. GW823-FHT04E01. The sequence goes on from NZ_JBXAIK010000004.1 coordinate 856,295, forward strand.
GCCTGATGCGGGAGCTGATCGCCAATATGCTGATCCGCTCGGAAACGGACCAGCTATCGACGTTGCTCAATCGGCGCGGTTTTGAGTTTCGCGCCGAGGCTGCAATTGAAAAGTCGAAACGCATGCGGCAGGCTCTGTCGCTTGTTCTGTGCGACATCGACCACTTCAAGGCAATCAACGATACACATGGTCATGCGCTGGGAGATCGCGTCATCGCCGCTTTCTCCGCCGAATTGCGCAAGGCAGCCAATGCCAAGGGTGGGATTGCCGCGCGTATTGGCGGCGAGGAATTCGCGATCATTCTGCCGGGCAATACGATCCAGTCCGCATGGAGATTTGCGGACAAGACCCGGCTTGTCTGTCGCGATATCCATATTCCGGGCAGGAACGGCGGGATTGAATTCACCGTGAGCTTCGGTATCGCGGAAATGGAATTCGACGATGTGTTTTCCGATCTCTACAAGCGGGCCGACGGGGCGCTTTATGAAGCGAAGAAGGGCGGGCGCAACTGCGTCCGCAGCGCTCTGCCGATATTGGTGGACGAAAACGTGGTGGAATTCCGCTCAAAGGCCGGGCGTTGAACGAATCCTATTGATAGCCGCAGCCTGCATGGTCGAGGACCGGCGTTTCCCCGCGGTCGATCCCATACATGAAAGAGCGTCCGTGCAGCACGACTGCGCTCTCGCAATTGCTGTTGGGCTTGGCGACGATATAGGCAACCGTGCGATCCCGCGACGCGGTAATCACCTTCATGCGTTGCGGCGAAGGCAAAACTGGCTTCTGCGCCGCGCCGACCCGGATGATCTTGGCGCCATTATCCGGCATCTGGACGACAAGATTTCCCGACGCATCGACGGAGCGCATCGCTTCTTCGGCAAGCGCGGGACCGGTCAGCGCAAGGGCGCCGACGACAACCAGACCAAGTATCAGCCGTTTGCAGTTTGCCATCGTTGATCGAGCCTCATCGTGCATGATCCCAAAGAGAATGAGGACTATCTTAACTCTTTCTTTACCTTTGTCATCCGTGCTGGCTAAAATCGAACCGGTCTTCTCGTGCGCTACTGCTTCGCAGGTCGCAGGCGGAAGAGCTGGAAACGCCAAGGAACGTCCAATGACCAAAGATCATGCCGTCGATATTGCGCTCCTCCATCTGCGTGATGCCCATGAATTCGCGCCGCTGCTGGCAAGCTATGCGCAGGCGCTGAAGCGCGGCGCGCCACGCCGCCCCGATGATTTTTATGCCGAACACCTGCTTCAGGATCGCGCCGCTGAAACTCTGGGGGCCAGGGTCGACGGAAATCTGGTCGGCTTCGTGATCTTCTACGATTTGCCCGAACCCGTGACGGGTCTGCGTGCAGGGCAGGTGGACCATATTTATGTGCATCACGATCATCGCGGAAAGGGCATAGCCAAGGCGCTGATCGACGTGCTTGCCGACAAGGCGGAAGAGCGCAGCTGGTCCAAGCTGGTGCTTAATGCGCCGCGCGTGCCGGAAGACGGGCGCAAGCTCTATGAACAGATTGCTACGGCTGCGGACTGGTCGAGCTATGTGATTCGATTCGGCAGTTGATCGATTTCCCAAAAGTTGATGAAATTACACATGTTTTTGCCGATTGCGGTCTTCAATCGTTTGAATGCCGCAATCACGCGAATGTGTCGCCCAGGTGCGACCAATTGTTAGTCTTTTCGTGAAAAAGCTTCTTTGACGTGATGGTAAAAGCGCAGTAGAAAGCGCCACATAGGGCCGTACGCCACGGTCCAGCCATATTTTATTGGGTCGTACCGGCGCGGGATCGTAAAGTCCGGTTCCCTGTGCTTTGGACGACGTCGAACTGGGGTTCGGGAGAACCCGCAACCTGGCTGCTTCGCTGATCTTCGTCAGCGGGGTGTGGCCGGAGAGAAACGTCAGGGAAGCCTACAGAGCCATGACACAACCGACTGTAACGCGCCAGCGTCCTTTGTCGCCGCACCTGTCCATCTACAAGCCGGTCATTACGATGACGATGTCCATCGTCCATCGCATCACGGGCGGCGCACTTTACTTCGGCACCCTGTTGCTGGCAGCCTGGCTGATTTCGGCTGCGGTCAGCGAAGAGTGCTTCAATTTCGTCAACGCATTGTTCTCGTCCTGGATCGGTCGCCTGATCCTGTTCGGCTATACCTGGGCGCTTCTGCACCATCTGGCCGGTGGCGTTCGTCACCTGATCTGGGATACGGGCGCTGGTCTTGAAAAGCACACAGCTTCGAAGATCGCCTGGGCGACCGTCGTTTTCTCCGTCATCGCCACGATCCTCGTCTGGGTCGTTGCCTATTCGGTGCGCTAGGGAGAGCTGGTTTCATGAACGGTATGAACAATGATATGCGCACCCCGCTCGGCAAGGTTCGGGGTCTGGGATCAGCCAAGGAAGGCACCGGTCATTTCTGGTATCAGCGCTTGAGCGCCGCCGCTCTTGTGCCGCTGGTCATGTTTTTCATCGGTCTGGTCATTTCGCTCAATGGCGCAAGCTATGCGGAAGTCCGGGCTGCCCTGTCGCATCCCTTCACGGCAATCGTGATGGCGCTGTTCGTTCTGACTGGCGTTTATCACATGCGCCTGGGTATGCAGGTCATTATCGAAGATTATGTGCATGGCGAAGGCATGAAGGTCGTGCTGGTGATGTTGAACACCTTCTTTACAGCGGTGGTCGGCTTTGCCTGCATTTTTGCGATTCTCAAGCTGAGCTTCGGAGGTTGATAGCCCGATGGCTAGTGCAGTAAACAACGCGGCCGATGCTGCCGTGGCAAGCAAATATACCTATGTCGATCACAAGTTCGACGTGGTGGTGGTCGGAGCTGGCGGCGCGGGCTTACGCGCAACGCTCGGCATGGCCGAGCAAGGCCTGAAGACGGCTTGCATCACCAAGGTTTTCCCGACCCGTTCGCATACGGTCGCAGCGCAGGGTGGCATCGCCGCTTCGCTCAAGAATATGGGCCCGGACAGCTGGCAGTGGCACATGTACGATACCGTCAAGGGATCGGACTGGCTCGGCGACACCGATGCGATGGAATATCTGGCGCGTGAAGCGCCTGCCGCCGTCTACGAACTGGAACACTACGGTGTGCCTTTCTCGCGTACGGAAGAAGGCAAGATCTATCAGCGCCCGTTCGGCGGTCACATGCAGAATTTCGGCGACGGCCCTCCGGTCCAGCGCACCTGTGCTGCTGCCGACCGTACCGGCCACGCGATCCTGCATACGCTCTACGGCCAGTCGCTCAAGAACAACGCGCAGTTCTTCATCGAATATTTCGCGCTCGATCTCATCATGACCGACGGTGTCTGCACCGGCGTCGTGGCGTGGAACCTTGATGACGGCACGATCCATCGCTTCTCGGCCAAGATGGTGGTTCTGGCGACGGGCGGTTATGGCCGTGCCTATTTCTCGGCAACCTCTGCTCATACCTGCACCGGCGATGGTGGCGGCATGGTTGCACGTGCCGGCCTGCCACTGCAGGACATGGAATTCGTACAGTTCCATCCAACTGGCATCTATGGCGCTGGCTGCCTGATTACTGAAGGCGCGCGCGGTGAAGGCGGTTATCTGGTCAATTCCGAAGGCGAGCGCTTCATGGAGCGTTATGCGCCATCGGCCAAGGATCTTGCCTCGCGTGATGTTGTCTCGCGCTGCATGACCATGGAAATCCGTGCTGGCCGTGGCGTCGGCAAGGCCAAGGATCACATCTTCCTGCATCTTGACCATCTCGATCCGGCTGTTCTGCATGAACGCCTGCCGGGTATTTCGGAATCGGCCAAGATTTTCGCAGGCGTCGATGTGACCAAGGAACCGATCCCGGTTCTCCCGACGGTTCACTACAATATGGGTGGCATTCCGACCAATTACTGGGGCGAAGTGTTGAACCCGACCGAGGCTGATCCAGACCGCGTACAGCCGGGCCTGATGGCTGTCGGCGAAGCGGGCTGCGCTTCGGTGCACGGCGCAAACCGTCTCGGCTCCAACTCGCTGATCGATCTGGTCGTGTTTGGCCGTGCGGCTGCAATCCGCGCCGGGCAGGTCATCGATCGCAAGTCGAAGATTCCGGACCTCGACGTTACCGCCTGCGACAAGATCATGGAGCGCTTCGATCGTCTGCGTTTTGCCAACGGCTCCCAGCCGACCGCAGAACTGCGCGAGAAGATGCAGCGTACCATGCAGGAAGATGCCGCCGTATTCCGTACGTCGGAATCGCTCAAGCAAGGCGTCGAGCGCATGGAAAAGCTCTGGCATGAACTGCCGGACATCAAGGTTACCGACCGTTCGATGATCTGGAACTCCGATCTCGTCGAAACGCTTGAGCTGGAAAACCTGATGGCGAATGCGCTGACGACGGTTGTTTCCGCCGAAGCGCGCCAGGAAAGCCGCGGTGCCCATGCGCATGAGGATTTCCCGGATCGCAACGATGCCGTGTGGCGCAAGCACACCCTGTCCTGGCTGTCGCCGGATGGCAAGGTCAAGCTTGACTACCGTCCTGTCCACCTCGATCCGTTGACGACGGAAGAGGAAGGCGGCATCAGCCTCGCCAAGATTGCGCCGAAGAAGCGCGTTTACTAATCAAGGGAAAGAGCAATGGTTGAACTCGCACTTCCCAAGAATTCGCGCCCGCAAGAGGGCAAGACCTGGCCGCGCCCCGACGGTGCGAAGCGGGTTACCGAATTCCGTATCTATCGCTGGTCGCCGGACGACGACGCCAATCCGAGCATCGACACCTATTATGTCGATCGCGACGATTGCGGTCCGATGGTTCTGGACGGTCTGCTCTATATCAAGAACAAGATCGACCCGACCCTGACGCTGCGCCGTTCGTGCCGTGAAGGCATTTGCGGTTCCTGCGCCATGAATATCGACGGCGCAAACACGCTTGCCTGCACCAAGGGCATGGACGACATCAAGGGTGCCATCAAGGTTTACCCGCTGCCGCATATGCCGGTGGTGAAGGATCTTGTGCCGGACCTCACCAATTTCTACGCCCAGCATCGTTCCATCGAGCCATGGCTCAAGACGGTTTCGCCGGAGCCGCAGAAGGAATGGCTGCAGAGCCATGAGGACCGTCAGAAGCTCGACGGTCTCTACGAGTGCATTCTGTGCGCCTGCTGCTCGACCTCGTGCCCGAGCTACTGGTGGAACGGCGACCGATATCTCGGTCCTGCCGTGCTGCTGCAAGCTTATCGCTGGCTGATCGATAGCCGCGACGAAGCCAAGGGCGAACGCCTCGACAATCTCGAAGACCCGTTCCGGCTCTATCGCTGCCACACGATCATGAATTGTGCGCAGACCTGCCCGAAGGGCTTGAACCCTGCCAAGGCGATTGCCGAAATCAAGAAGATGATGGTCGAGCGCCGCGTGTAATCGCGGCAATCGCTTTTATCCGCAGTCCCTGTCGGCCTGTGGCCTCCACGTCTCTTGTGCCGATATCAAGAAGATGATGGTCGAACGCCGCGTCTAGTAGCGTGACTGATCTGGAATTTGAGAAGGGGGAAGGTGCAAACCTTCCCCTTTTTCTTGATCAGAGCTCTGGTTGCCATCGCAGAAGGCTTGATCTTTGTAGCTGCGCCGATATCTCATTGGAGAATAGATCCATCGGAGACAGGGCAATCATGCTCGATCATATTGGTTTCAACATTTCCAGCATGTCCAAGTCGCGAGCATTCTATGATGCGGCACTCGCCCCCCTTGGCATAAGCCGCGCCATGGAGTTCGGCGACTGGGTAGGGTATGGCCGCAATGGCAAGCCGGAATTCTGGATCGGCAAGCAGAAGGGCGCGAAGCTCGATGGCGTGCTTCATGTGGCTTTTTCGGCTGGAACCCGCTCCGAGGTTGACCGCTTTTATGAAGCGGCAATTGCTGCCGGGGGGGCCGACAACGGCAAACCCGGCTTGCGTGCCGATTACCATCCTGATTACTACGCTGCTTTCGTGACGGACCCGGATGGGCATAATATCGAGGCTGTTTGCCACCTGCCCGAATAGAAAAGCGGGCTTGCGCCCGCTCATCATTTCCGCGTCTTGGAATTTTTCAGACCAGCTTTGCGTCCAGCGTAACTTCAATGGCGCCCAGTGCTTTCGAGAGAGGGCAGGACTGCTTGGCCTTGTTGGCGAGCGCTTCGAAATCCTCGACCGAAATGCCGGGAATAGAGGCATTGAGCGTGAGCGCGCTGCGGCTGATCTCAAAGCCACCGCCAGCTGCGGGGCCGACAGTGACTGCCGCAGTTGCTTCCAGCTTTTCCGGTGGTGTTCCGTGTTCCGTCAGGAGTGCGGAAAGCTGCATGGCAAAGCAGCCTGCGTGAGCAGCACCCAGAAGTTCTTCCGGATTGGTGCCGGAGCGACCGCTTTCGTCCTGAAAACGAGCTTTGAAATCGTAAGGCAGGTCTTTCAGTGCACCGCTTTGCGTGTTGAGGGTGCCTTTGCCTTCCTTCAGCGTGCCTTGCCAGACGGCGGTTGCTTTTCTGTCCATGGGAAGCTCTCCTCTCAGTTGGGATTTCCGCTACCGATATAGGGCGCTTGACCACGGCTTCCAGCAATCAACCAGAACTTGGCGAGAATTCAGATAGCCTGTCCCTTCAGCAAGCGCGGCGTATCGCCTGAAAGACCGGCGGCCTGCTTGATGAAGAAGGATTTCAACGCCGGTACCCGGTCTACGAGCCCCAGACCAATATCGCGGATAGAGCGGATGGCCGGGTTGTCGTTGGAGAAAAGCTTGGTCAGGATGTCCGTCGTCACACCCATCTGCACGGTATCGAAGCGACGCCAGGACTGATAACGCTCCAGAGCGGCAAATGAACCGATGTCGAGGCCGAGGCGATCCGTTTCGACCACGACTTCGGCAATTGCGGCGGCATCCCGGAAGCCAAGATTGAGGCCCTGACCGGCAATGGGATGGATACGGTGCGCCGCATCGCCCACCAGCACCAAACGTGGCTTCACGAATTCACGTGCCAGCGTCAGGCCGAGCGGGAAGGCGCGGCGCGGGCCTTCGACATGCAGGACGCCGAGACGATGCCCGAAGCGCTGTTCCAGTTCAGCCTCGAATACGAAGTCGTCTTCGCGAATGAGGCGTTCGGCATCCGATGTGCGCTCGGTCCAGACCAGTGAGCTGCGATTACCCTTCAACGGAAGGATCGCAAATGGACCGGCTGGAAGAAAATGCTCATCAGCCCGGCCGCCATGCGGCAGTTCATGGGCGACATTGCACACGATGCCGGACTGGCCGTAATCCCAGTTGACGGTCTTGATGCCAGCAAGATCACGCAGGCGGGAGCGCGCACCATCTGCGGCGATCAGCAGGCGCGTTTCAAGCGTATCCCCATTGGAGAGGGTGACGGTTACTCCTTCAGGGAGAGTGTTGAAATTCTCAACACTGGTGGCTTCAAGGAAGACAATTCCGAGCGCTTCGGCCTTATTATGGAGGGCGGTGTTAAGGACACGGTTTTCCACCATATGGGCAAAAGGTTCGCCGGGTTCGACTTCACCTTCGAAAGTGAGAAAAACCGGGCGCACCGGATCGGAAGTGCGCGAATCGGTGATGACCATTTCCGTGATGGGCTGGGCTTCGGGAAGGATTTCCTGCCAGCAGCCGAGCTGGTCAAGCATACGTGATGCAGCCGCGGCAATCGAGGAAGCGCGCGGGTCGTTCTTCCAGGCACCAGCCGGTGCACCGTCGATCACGGTGACAGAAAGATGCGGTGCCGCCGATTTGATCGCAACTGCCGTGACGAGCCCGACATAGCCGCCGCCTGCAATCACCACATCGTTACTGCGTGCTGCTTCCTGCTTCTTCCGGGCGGCCATAGTCATTTCCTTTCGAGAATCTATCTCACGATAGCATTTCCAGCAAAAGTGCGAAGCGGTTTTGCGCCAGGCAAATGCTTAGAAACAAAGAGATAGTGCGGTTCCACGATTCTGGTTTGACTGGAACCGCTCTAGCGGTGTTTTGGCATATATCGTTGTCCAAGAAACCCGATATTTTGCCGCGGTGCATGTCGGAACGCGAACTGCCGAAGCGAGGTATCCGGGCCTCTGCCGATACAGCTTCTCCCGCACGGTTCTTGACAGGTTCCAATGCTCCGGCTCAAACAAGAACCCAAAGCATATATATGGTTGCAGGAGACAGGCTGTCCATGACCGATCAAGAAAAGTCCGCTGAGGCTCAAACTGACGCAATGCGTGAGCTTCTTTCCATCCTCGATCTGGAAACTCTTGAGGTGGATCTGTTCCGCGGCAACAGTCCACAGGTCGGCTGGCAGCGGGTTTTCGGCGGGCAGGTGATCGGGCAGGCGCTGATCGCAGCGCAGCGCACGGTTGAGCCCGAGCGACATGTCCACTCCCTGCATGCCTATTTCGTGCGGCCCGGCGATCCAGCGATCCCGATTGTCTATGAGGTGGACCGCATCCGCGACGGATCGAGCTTCAGCACACGGCGCGTTCTGGCAAAGCAGCATGGCAAGGCCATTTTTTCCCTTTCGGCTTCGTTTCAGGTGGATGAGGGTGGGCTCGATCACCAGCTTCCCATGCCGGAAGGACTACCGATGCCTGAGCAGCTTGTCGGCGATCGCGACATCAAGGAGCAATATCTCCATATGGCGCCGCCCAATGTGCGCAAATACTGGGAGCGGGAGCGACCTATCGAAATCAAGCCTGTCTCGCTGACCCATTATTTCTCGCGCGAGAAGCTTGAGCCTGTCCAGCATGTCTGGGTCAGAGCGCGCGGTATCGTGCCGGATGACCGGGCATTGCAGGCCGCCATTCTCGCCTATCTCTCCGATATGACGCTGCTCGATACGTCCCTGCATCCGCATGGCCGCACCATTTTCGACCGTGATCTGCAGGTTGCAAGCCTCGATCATGCCATGTGGTTTCATCGTCCATGCAGGCTGGATGACTGGTTGCTCTATACGCAGGACACCCCCAGCGCCTCCGGCGCGCGCGGTTTCAACCGGGGTGCGCTTTATACACGCGATGGCGTGCTGATCGCATCGGTCGCGCAGGAAGGGTTGATCCGCGTCCATGACAAAAAGAATTGATTATTTTTTAATCGCACATCAATCAGTCGATTAAAAATAAGGCATTTCGCTGCTGATTAGTAGAATGCTCGTGGTGCAAAAACCGAATCGAATGAATCACTTACGGCGTCATTCGATTCGAAATCGTAGCGGCACCACCTCTTCCATGGCCCGGAATTTCCGCATCCGGCGCACCGAATATCAGAAAATTTGCAGTTAATTTGCCAGCCAGGGCCAACTGGCACGATTTTTGTTTCTCTCTGTTTGAACCGGTCTTTCCAGCGCAGCCGCGTTTGAAGCCGCCCTTCGACGGAGAAATTCGATGCTCATAACAGGAAGAAACAAGCAAACGGCCCTTCTGGCTACCCTGCCTGCGCTCGTCGCCATGGCCGGGACGGCATTGGCACAGGACGCCGCACCGACACCAACCCTCGATACGGGCGATACGGCGTGGATGCTGACTTCAACCGCGCTTGTGTTGATGATGACTATACCGGGTCTCGCTCTGTTCTATGGCGGCATGGTGCGCAAGAAGAACGTGCTCTCCACGGTGATGCAGAGCTTCGCCATTACTTGTCTCATGTCCATTCTGTGGATGGTTGCAGGCTATTCGCTGGCCTTTACCGATGGTGGATCGCTCAACTCTTATATTGGCGGTCTTTCCAAGGCCTTTTTCTCCGGCGTCACGATGGAATCGCTGACGGGAACGATCCCCGAATATGTGTTCATCACCTTCCAGATGACTTTTGCGGTGATCACGCCCGCACTTATCGCCGGTTCGTTTGCCGAACGCATGAAGTTTTCCTCCATGCTTGTCTTCCTGACCCTCTGGCTGTTCATCGTCTATATCCCGGTCGCGCATTGGGTCTGGGGCGGCGGCTTCATGGCGTCGGATGGCGTGCTTGATTTTGCTGGCGGCACGGTCGTCCATATCAATGCCGGTGTGGCCGGTCTGGTTGCGGCTCTCATCATCGGCAAGCGCGATGGTTACGGCCACACCAATATGGCGCCGCACAATCTCGTGCTGTCGGTCATTGGTGCTGCCCTTCTGTGGGTTGGCTGGTTCGGCTTCAATGCCGGGTCCGCTGTCGGTGCCAATGCACTTGCTGGCGTCGCCATGCTCAATACGCAGGTTGCGACTGCTGGTGCAGCTCTGGCCTGGATGTTTGTGGAATGGGCGATTGCAGGCAAGCCGAGCGTGCTCGGTATCATTTCAGGCGCCGTTGCCGGCCTTGTTGCCGTTACGCCTGCCGCCGGTTTCGTCAACCCCATGGGTGCGCTCATCATCGGCATCGTGGCTGGTGCGGTCTGCTATGTGGCGGCCGTAAAGATCAAGCATGCTCTCGGTTATGACGATTCGCTCGATGCGTTCGGCGTCCATGGTGTCGGCGGCTTCGTCGGTGCGGTGCTGACCGGTCTCTTCGCCGATGCGGCGATCAACCCGGCCAGCGAAGGTGCAACCATCGGCAAGCAGTTCTTCGGTGCTGCCATCACGATTGTCTATACGGCGATCGCCACCGCGATCATTCTTTACGTGGTCAAGGCTGTCATGGGTCTGCGCCCCAGCAAACAGGCCGAGATCGAAGGCCTCGACATCGCTTTGCACGGCGAATCCGTTCAATAGAGCGGGATTGTCTCAAGAGGAAAAAGGCGCGGAAAACTGCGCCTTTTTCATTTTGTCGACAGGATTTATCTGCGGCCTGATGCATGGTTAATGAGGAATTAACCATCTCGCGACTAGGATCGGACCGATTCAATGTGCCCGGAGCATTTCCGCTCAGGGGCCAGCAAATATTTTCGGTTCGGGACAGGCTATATGCGGCAAGGATATTCGCCCTCATACCCGCTGCGTGACGAGCGGATTACGGAAGACAGGCTGAAACTGGCCAATCTCTTCCGCAGGCAGTTCTATATCCTGTTCGGATTGGGGCTTCTGGCGCTCACCGGCATGGCGGTCGGCGCATTGGCGACATGGAATGTTGCCGATCCGAGCTTCAGCCATGCGACCGACAATCCGGTAACGAATGCGCTGGGTTATCCGGGCGCAGTGTTCTCCGATATTGCCATGCAGTTTTTCGGTCTGGCGAGTGTTCCCGCTCTGCTTCCGCTCGCCGTCTGGTCGCTGCTGATGATGACACGCGGCGGCATTGGCCGCGTAGCCAAGCGCAGTTTCGCGTGGCTCGGCGCTGCACTCCTGTTTGCAGCCATCGCCAGCTGCTTCGCCGTGCCGGAAAGCTGGCCGATGCCGATTGGTCTCGGTGGCGTCTTCGGCGACATGATCCTGAAGTTCCCGGGTCTTTTCCTTGGCAGTTTCCCGCAAGGCGCGATCGCTTCAGGCATTGCGCTTATCCTCGCCGTACCGGCCTTCTGGCTCTGCCTTTTCGCCAGCGGTATCATTGGGCGCGGTGTGGGGATCGTCAATCCTGCACAGCCCTCGGGCCGCCGTGGCGCGGAGGAGGATGATTTCGCAGCAGATGACGAGGACGATGAAACATCAGCCGGTGGTGGTTTCCAGCTTATGGGCGCGCTCACCCATCTGGTACTGACCACGACCGCGAACTTCAAGCGCCTGACGGGGCTTGGCCGTCGTCGCCCGCGCGCGGAAGATTTCGACGATATGCGCGTTGTGCGCCGCAACGCCGAAACACGCAATGCGCCGCGCCGCGAACCCGGATTCGGGGCGCCAGCGGCTGCCGATGACGAACCGCCTTTCGATATGGACGATATGGATGATGATGCGCCGCTCGCCGGTCAGGAATGGCACGATGCGCCGCCGCCGCGTAGCCGAAAGGCTCGCGTGGAACAGGCCGCTCCGTCGCCGAAACCCGGTGCCCGCGCCCAGCGCGAGGCGCAGCCGTCCTTCCTCAAGGACAACGGCGTGTTTGAAATGCCATCGCTGCATTTCCTTGCCGAACCGAAGCTCGTCCAGCGCGATCCCGCGCTTTCCAAGGATGCGCTGGAACAGAACGCCCGTCTGTTGGAAGGTGTGCTGGAAGATTTCGGCGTGCGTGGTGAAATCATCAATGTGAAGCCTGGTCCGGTGGTGACACTTTACGAACTGGAGCCCGCACCGGGAATCAAGTCCTCGCGCGTCATCGGTCTTGCCGACGATATCGCCCGCTCGATGAGCGCGATTGCAGCACGCGTGGCCGTCATTCCCGGCCGTAACGCCATTGGCATCGAACTGCCGAACCCGAAGCGCGAGATGGTTTATCTGCGCGAGATGCTGGCAAGTCGCGACTTCGAACAGTCGAAGGCGAAACTCGCGCTTGCGCTCGGCAAGACCATCAATGGCGAGCCGGTGATCGCCGATATCGCGAAGATGCCGCACGTTCTCGTCGCCGGTACGACCGGTTCGGGTAAGTCGGTGGCGATCAACACCATGATCCTGTCCTTGCTTTATCGCATGACACCGCAGGAATGCCGCCTGATCATGATCGATCCGAAGATGCTGGAACTCTCGGTCTATGACGGCATTCCGCATCTGCTGACGCCTGTCGTAACCGATCCCAAGAAAGCCGTGGTCGCGCTCAAATGGACCGTGCGCGAAATGGAAGACCGTTATCGCAAGATGTCGAAGGTCGGCGTGCGCAATATTGACGGCTTTAATCAGCGCGTCGGCCTTGCGCAGAAAAAGGGTGAGCCGATTGCACGTACGGTCCAGACCGGCTTTGACCGCAATACCGGCGAGGCGATTTACGAGACGGAGGAGCTCGATCTGGAGCCGATGCCATATATCGTCGTGATTATCGACGAAATGGCCGACCTGATGATGGTTGCCGGCAAGGATATCGAAGGTGCAGTGCAGCGTCTGGCGCAGATGGCGCGTGCGGCGGGTATTCATGTCATCATGGCCACCCAGCGCCCGTCAGTGGATGTCATCACCGGAACGATCAAGGCCAACTTCCCGACCCGCATTTCATTCCAGGTGACGTCGAAGATCGATAGCCGAACCATTCTGGGCGAGCAGGGCGCCGAGCAGCTTCTCGGTCAGGGTGATATGCTCTTCATGGCTGGCGGTGGCCGCATCCAGCGCGTGCACGGGCCTTTCGTCGGTGACGACGAGGTGGAGCGCATCGTGCAGCATCTGAAGCTTCAGGGCGTGCCGGAATATCTCGATGCCATCACCGAGGATGACGAAGACGACGAAGGTGGCAGCGGTCCGGCTGGAACCGGCAATCTGGAGGATTCCGACGATCCTTACGATCAGGCCGTGGCCGTGGTGCTGCGTGACAAGAAGGCTTCGACTTCCTACATCCAGCGCCGTCTCGGTATTGGTTATAATCGGGCTGCCTCAATCATCGAACGCATGGAAGAGGAGGGCATTGTCGGTCCGGCCAACCATGCGGGCAAGCGTGAAATTTTGGTTCCCACTGGCGACGATGATTTCTGATGGCCATACTCGCGCCCAACTGGCGGTGTAGTTAAACAGAATGATGAAAAGAGAAAGTTTGTCGATGATGTTCTCCCGTTTCTCCGCCTTCGCGAAAGCTGGTCGCCTTGCCGCCGTGCTGGGAATGGGAGCGCTTGGGCTTGGCATGACGTCGCTGGTTCTCGCTCCCGTCGCCGCGATGGCGCAGGGGGCAGGCGGCGGTGCGGCGGCACAGCAGATCGCCGATCATTTTTCATCGGTACGTACAATGACCGGCGAGTTCGTACAGTTCGGCCCGAAGGGCGAACAGACGGGCGGCACTTTCTATATCGAGCGTCCGGGCAAGATTCGCTTCAACTACAATAATTCTCCAATCCGGGTGATTTCGGATGGCGAATCGGTTGTCATCAATAATCGCAAGCTCGATACCTGGGATCTCTATCCGCTTTCGAAGACGCCCTTGAAGCTTCTGCTGGCAGATCGGATTGATCTGGGTGGTGGCCGTCTTCAGAATGTGAAGCAGGAGCCGGACATGACCACGCTGGTCCTGGGCGACAAGTCGATCTTTGGCGATTCGAAAATCACCATGATGTTCGACCCTAAATCCTACGAGCTGAAGCAGTGGACCATCACCGATGCCCAGAAGCTTGATACCACTGTCATGATCTTCAACGTGCGCAGCGGCGTGCGTTTCACCGACGATATGTTCAAGATCGACTATCAGCGCATCGCAATGAAGCGCAAAGGTCAGTAATCGTCAGTTTGTGATAGGCAAGCCGTTTGCATTTGCCGGATAAATGATTAGGTTCGCAGCATCTTTTTCGTTGCTGCGAGTCCTATCTTCATGGCCTTTTCCGTTGCTACTTGGAACATCAATTCCGTTCGTCTGCGTATGCCGCTGGTCGAACAGTTTCTGCGCGATTATCAGCCGGATGTTCTGTGCCTTCAGGAAACGAAGTGCCCCGATAATCTGTTTCCGTCGAAAGGGTTCCGGGCTCTTGGCTATGAGCACATCGCGATCAGCGGTCAGAAGGGCTACCACGGCGTTGCTACGATATCGCGGCGTCCTCTGACGGGCGTGGAAAAGATCGGTTTCTGCGACATGGGCGATTGCCGCCATTTGAGCGCTGTCGTCGAGGCGGGCGGTAAGAAGCTCCGTATTCATAACTTTTACGTTCCTGCGGGCGGTGATGAGCCGGACCCGGTAATCAATCCGAAATTCGCGCATAAGCTGGCTTTTCTGGAAGAAATGCGCGCTATCGTCGCCGACCGGAAAGACGGACATTCTTCCGTTCTCGTTGGTGATCTCAACATTGCTCCGCTCGAAAACGACGTCTGGTCGCACAAGCAGTTGCTCAAGATCGTCAGCCATACGCCGATAGAAACCGAAACGCTGGAAGATTTGCGTGTGAAGGGTGGCTGGAGCGACCTGATGCGACAGCTTATTCCGGCGGACCAGAAAATCTTCACCTGGTGGAGCTATCGCGCCAAGGATTGGGCCGAATCGGATCGTGGCCGCAGGCTGGATCACGTCTGGGGTTCTGCCGATCTTGAAGGGCATATGCAGGGTCTGCAAATCCTTCGCGATGCGCGCGGTTGGGACCGCCCATCGGACCATGTGCCAGTCATTGCGACATTCGATCTGGATTGATCGGATCGTAAGGCCTATATAAGAGCCGGTTTAGAAGAGGAGAGAAGAACGATGGATCGGATTGCACTGTTTCAAATGACCAGTGTTTTCAACGTTTCCATGGTTCGCGATGTCTGCTCTTCTTACACTTCAGGATGTTTCCTGCGTTACGGCTGATGGCCGTACTCTCTTCGAATCCATTAATTTCAGCATAGCCGAGGGCCGCATCGGTCTGGTCGGGCGCAATGGTGTGGGTAAATCGACGCTGTTGCATGTGATGAATGGCGCGCTGCTTCCGACAAGCGGAAATGTGACGGTGAACGGGACCATCGGTGTTTTGCGGCAGAACGTCGGCGGCGATGGTTCCGAGACGCTGGCTGATCTTTTCGATGCGCGCACAGACTTCGACATTTTGGCCCGTGTCGAACAGGGCTTGGCCAGTGACAGCGATCTTAGTGAGGCCGACTGGCTTCTGCCGCAGCGCTTTACCGACGCGCTGCAGCGGCTTGGATTGCCTGATATGGCTTCCGAGATACTCCTGTCGACCTTGAGTGGAGGTCAGCAGACGCGCGCGGCGCTTGCAGCCCTCATATTTCGCCAGCCTGATCTCATTCTCTTGGACGAGCCGACAAATAATCTTGATCGTGCCGGTCGTTTGGCAGTTGTCGATTTGCTGACCGCCTGGCGCGGCGCAGCCGTGGTAGTCAGCCATGACCGCGAACTGTTGCAGTCCATGGATGCGATAGCAGAATTATCTCCGGACGGGCTTCGGCTCTATGGCGGCAACTGGGACTTCTATCACGCAAAAAAGACCGAAGAGCGCGCGACGGCGGTGCGCGATCTCGTAACGGCACGGCGTGAAGTCAAGCAGGTGGAGCGCAAGGCACAGGCTGCAGCCGAAAGACAGGCGCGCAGCGATGCGCGCGGTCGCAAATCACGCGCCGATGCAGGGATGAGCAAAATGCTGCTCGATGCCCGGGAGGACCGTGCGCAGCAATCGAAAGGCCGGGGCGATGCACTGGCGGAACGCCAGTCTAGCCGGGCCAACGAGCAGTTGCAGGAGGCGGAAGCAAAAGTCGAGCGAGTAAGGCCGATGCATTTCAATGTGGCTGGTGCGGTTCCGCCTTCCGGTCGCGTCATGCTCGATATGCAAAGTGTCTCGGGCGGGCCGCAAGCCGACTACCCGGTGATCCGCGACCTGTCATTGAAGATCGTGGGAGCCGAGCGTGTGGTTGTCGCAGGGCCGAATGGCGCAGGCAAGACCAGCCTGTTGCGGCTGATTACGGGGGAGCTTCAACCTTTGGCCGGAACCGTCATGCGCCCGGAGCGCATGGTGATGTTTGACCAGCAGATGAGCCTGATGGATCGCGGCCAGACCCTTTATGAAAATTATCGGCATCTCAATCCGGGGTCGAACGACAATGATGCCCGTGCAGCACTGGCGCGTTTTTCGTTTCGCGGCGAGGGGGCTTCACGGCTTGCCAGCAGTCTCAGTGGAGGCGAATTGTTGCGGGCGGCACTTGCCTGCGTTCTGGGTGGAACAGAGCTTCCCGAACTTTTGATCCTTGATGAACCGACCAATCATCTCGACCTGGATTCCATCGAGGCACTGGAAACCGCTCTCAATGCCTATGAGGGAGCATTGATCATCGTGAGCCACGATCAGGCTTTTCTCAATGCCATCGGAATGGAAAGGGTGATTGAACTCTGAAAAGGGTCAATCGCCATTCAGGCGCGGTGCGACTTTTTCGATTTCGCCGATCAGTTCCAGCAGATTGCGACTGACATGCGCATGGAGTGCCGCCGCCACTTCGGGATATTCTTCCAGAATGCGGCGGAAGATTGCGCGGCTGATGCGGATAACCTCGGTTTCCGCTTCGGCGACGGCACCGGTAAGACGCGAGGTCTGCGCGATCAACGCCATTTCGCCAATCATGGCGCCAGGGCCGACAGGGCGGATCGCAATCCGCCCTTCGTCTTGTTCATGAAACAGGGTGATATTGCCCGATACGACGATATAGGCGCAGTCGGCACTTTGCCCTTCACGGAAAAGCTCACGCCCGGCCCTGAGAACGAGACGTTCCGCACCGAAGGCAAGCAACCGCAACTGTTCGGGCGTAAAAGACTCGAACAGGCCTACCGTGCCGAGAATGCGAATATCGTCATCAAGCGCCATGGGTCGTCAATACACCTGCATCGGGCGCTGTCCATCATGGGACAAGCTTGTATCCCCCGCTTTCTGTGACCAGAAGCGCCGCATTGGACGGATCTTTTTCGATTTTCTGGCGCAGACGATAGACGTGGGTTTCCAGCGTATGCGTGGTCACACCTGAATTATAACCCCATACTTCTTCAAGAAGCACATCGCGGCCGATAACCTTGTCGCCGGCACGATAGAGATACTTGATGATCGCCGCTTCCTTTTCGGTGAGGCGAATCTTGCTGCCCTTCTCGTCGATGAGGAGTTTCTGGCCGGGCTTGAACGTATAAGGGCCGACGATGAAGGTCGCGTCCTCGCTCTGCTCGTGCTGACGCAGCTGCGCGCGCACGCGCGCCAGAAGCACCGCGAATTTGAACGGCTTGGTGACGTAATCATTGGCGCCCGATTCGAGGCCGAGAATCGTATCCGATTCCGTATCGTGGCCGGTGAGCATGATGATCGGCGCCTTGAAACCGCCCTTGCGCAGCAATTTTACGGCTTCACGTCCATCCATATCCGGCAGCCCGACATCCATGATCAGGAGGTCTACAATGCCGTTTCGTGCAGTCTGGATGCCCTTGGTGGCATTGTCTTCCTGCAAAATCTGGAATTCTTCGCACAGCTCCAGCTGTTCGACGAGGATAGAACGGAGATCTTCGTCATCGTCCACAATCAGTATCGTACGGCCTGTCATGCCTGTCCTCGTTACTCTTTGATTTAAATGGCTCTTGGTGTTTTATGACATTTAATGGAGACAAGTTGAAGCGGCGAAACGCGAAAGAGATTTTTGCTCTCGCCGACAACGGTTTGAAACATGCATGACACGGAGGCGGGGGCTTGGCCAGATACGAAATTAGCCGAGGAATTGGCATTATCGATGTGCGGGCCAAACCGGGCCACAAGACTCGCGGTTTGCTTGTTGCCGGCAATCTGGTGCTGGAATGCGCTCTTGGCAAGGGGGGAATCAGCGCTTTCAAGCGCGAAGGTGACGGAGCAACGCCTCTGGCGACCATGCGGCTGCTCTATGGATACCGCCGCGGCGACAAGGGTGTGCTGCCGTCATCGCGGTTGCCGCTCGGGCGCATCCGCCGTCTGGATGGCTGGTGCGATGCATCGTCTGACGCCAATTACAACCGCCCGGTAAGGCTGCCTTATGCGGCAAGCCACGAGGATATGTGGCGGCGTGATGATCTTTATGATGTCTGCATTGTCATGGACTGGAATATTGCGCCACGCCGTCGCGGATGCGGCAGTGCAATCTTCTTTCACCTTGCCCGACCCGGCTATACGCCCACAGAAGGCTGCATAGCATTGAGGCGCGCCGACATGGCGCGCCTCCTGCCTCATCTGACGGACCGAACCATGATCCGTGTCCTGAGATAATCGTCTCAGTGTGCGGCGGCAGCAGCGACGACCCTGACTTCATTGCCTTTGGCATCGTAGAGCTTGCCGTTCAGGAAATAATCTCCGTCATGCAGCTCCGAGATGTTGTGATGGCGGATGATGCGTTCCGTACCTTCCGCGAAAACTGACATCTGGTTGCTGTTGCCCAATTTGATTTCATTGAACATCAGGTTGAGCGCAATGGCCATCAACGCTGCCGAGCTGATGCCGGAGTGGAAGATGGTTTCGAACCAGGTTGGAAAGTTATGATAGAACTGGGGTGCGGCGATCGGGATCATACCGAAGCCGATCGAGGTTGCCACGATGATGAGATTGATATTGTTCTCGTAGTCCACTTTGGCGAGTGTGCGGATGCCGCTTGCAGCCACCGTGCCGAACAGGACGATACCCGCTCCACCCAGAACTGCCGGAGGAACGCAGGCGATCACCCGACCCATCACCGGCAGGAGGCCGAGGGTGATAAGGATCAGCCCGCCAGTTGCCACGACATAACGGCTCTTCACGCCTGTCACAGCGACAAGGCCGACATTCTGTGCGAAGGCGCTTTGCGTAAAGGAACCGACAACCGGCGACAGGATGCTTGAAAGCATATCCGCGCGCAGGCCGTTGGCGAGACGTCGCGAATCCACTTTCGTACCGAGGATTTCACCGACCGCCAGAATATCGGCAGAAGTCTCGACGAGCGTGACCATGATCACAATGAACATAGAGAGCGTTGCGGCGAGGCTGAATACCGGCATGCCGAAGTGGAAGATTTCCGGCAGCGCCACCATTGAACCTTCGCTCACCCGCGAAAAATCGGTCATGCCGAGCGCCCAGGCGATAAAGGTTCCGATGACCATCGCGAGCAGGATCGAAAGTCGCGAAATCGTGGCATTGCCCATCTTGCTGAGAATGAGCACGATGACCAGTGTGAGGCCTGCAAGCCCGATATTGGCCATGCTGCCGAATTCGGGGCTGTTGCTGTCTCCGCCCATTGCCCAGCGCGCCGCAACAGGCATCAGCGTCAGGCCGATGGTGGTGATGACGATACCGGTGACGAGCGGCGGAAAGAAACGCGTGATGCGTGAGAATATTGGCGTGATGATAAGGCCGATGACGGCTGCCGCAATGACGGCCCCCAGCACGACCTGCAAGCCGGCTTCACCGGTCTGGCTCGATGTGACGATGGCTACCATGGTGGCGACGCCCGAAAAAGAGACGCCCTGGACCAGAGGCAGCTGGCAGCCGAAAAAAGGTATGCCGACGGTTTGCAGGACGGTGGCAACGCCACCGGCAAAAAGCGATGCGGTGATCAAGAGGCCGATTTCGGTTGGGCTGAGACCAGCCGCCTGACCGATGATCAGCGGAACTGCCACGATGCCCCCATACATGGTCAGCACATGCTGAAAACCATATGCCAGATTGGCAGCGACAGATAGTTTTTCATCTTCGGGACGCGAAAGCGTATCCGCCCCGGACTGGTGCGTATTCAATGCTACTCCCTCCCAGCAGGCGCGAATATATCGCCAGCCTGCTCTCTCCGTTCTCCCTGCGCTGGATCGTCATGACGGCATGTCTTTCGACACCGAACTGACGAAGAAATGCGCGATGTCTCCTCCAAAGACATGTCGCAGGAGTATAACCGCAGCCGTCCGGATGACTGTGTCTCTTTTGCTTGAAATTGTTTTCGATACGGGAGTGCTAATGTTGAGGGAGTTTTTCAGCTGTCGGTTTTGGTGCGCGCGTCTCTCATCGCATCGCGCAGCACAGCGAAAACGTATGGCTCCAGCGATTGCGCAACGTTGAAGCGCAGGAAACGGCTGGCCGTATGTGACGGACTGAAGACGTTGCCGGGCGCAAGCACGACGCCTTTGTCCAGAGCATGCCGCGCAATCTGGCCGGAGTCCAGCCCAGCGGGCAATTCGGCCCATAGAAACATGCCGCCTTGCGGCTCGGTCCACAGCGTGAGGCCCTCTGCCTTCAGGCGGCTGGCGATGAGTGTCATCGCATCGGCCAGTTTGGCGCGCAGGCTGTCCACGTGGCGGCGATAGGCACCATCGGTCAAGAGCGCATGCACAATCTGTTGCGACAACACATTGCCCCCGAAGCTGGTGGCGAGCTTCAGGTCGGTCAGCCCGTCGATCCAGTCGCGACGTCCGGCGATATAGCCGACGCGGGCTGCGGCGGACAGCGTCTTGGAGAAACTGCCAACATGCAGGACGCGGTCGAACCCGTCCAGTTCGGCAAGAAGCGGGGTAGGCGAGGGGTGGAAGTCGCCGAAGATATTGTCTTCGACCAGCGTGACGCCATGCGCTTCGGCGAGCTTCAGCAGCCGGTGGGCCGTGGCTGGCGTCATCGAACCGCCGGTCGGGTTATGCAATCCGGCATTGGATATATAGAGTTTCGGAGCGTGTTCGCTGGCTGCTCTCGCAAAGGCTTCGAGGTCCGGGCCGGTATGGGTATAGGGCACCCCGACCAGTTTTACACGGTGTGTCAGAAGCACGGCCTGAAAGTTGAAGTAGCAGGGATCATCGACCAGAACCGTATCGCCCGGTTGCAACAGATAACGGCAGATCAGGTCGATGGCCTGCGTGCCGGAATCGGCCAGCAATATTTCTCCGCTCGAAACGTCGATGCCTTGTTCACCGAGTCGGTGAGCAAGGTGCTGGCGCAGGGGGCGGAACCCGAGCGGTTCGCCATAGGTGGCAATATCGCTCCCCTCGTCGCGAGCAACCGCGCGCATCGCCCGGCGGATCGCTTCCTGTGGAAGCCACGTGTCGGGTAGCCATCCGCACCCCGGTTTAAGTGCAGTGTCGTCTGCCTCAAGTGACTGTCGCATGACCCAGAAAGGATCGATCTGGCGTTCCTTGTGCGGTGTGTTGGTGGCCAGCGAAAATGGCTGGCGAGCGCGCTCCGAAACATAGAAACCGGCACCGCGGCGCGACTGGATTATGCCTTCCGCCACCAGCCTGTCATAGGCTTCGACGACAGTGGATTTCGAGACATTCATCGCTTCGGCGAGGCGACGGATGGAAGGTAGTCGTGCACCCGGCGCAAGGCTCATCGCCGTAATGCGTCCGCGAATAATGCCCATCACCTTTTCAACGAGCGGGGTCCTGTCGGCGGTGGCGTTTTCATCGCCACGCTCGATTTCTCCGCTTGCGTAAGCGGCTTCTACAGCTTCGAGGCTGCGCAGAAGGCCCGTCGAAATCATCTGTACTATCCCTTGTACCAGTACAGTTTGCCAGAATTGTCCCGAAACTGTCTCTGATTATTCGGGCAGTTCCACGGCATTGTCTCACGAATCCTTATACGATTTTAGAGAAAGTCGAAAAGACACTATGCGTGAGAATGTTGGGAATAAGACCGCCGGATGGGTCAACGGGTTTTGGGGCGTATTGATTTTTTCCGGCTCGCTGCCGGCAACGCGGCTGGCGGTGATCGATATCGATCCGACGTTTCTGACAATGGCGCGAGCGTCTATCGCTGGACTGCTTGGCATGGCGCTTCTGCTGGCGTTTCGGGAACCTTTTCCCCGCCGGAACGATGCCATCTCGTTGAT
This sequence comes from Brucella sp. GW823-FHT04E01, assembly GCF_058796175.1. Taxonomy (NCBI): domain Bacteria; kingdom Pseudomonadati; phylum Pseudomonadota; class Alphaproteobacteria; order Hyphomicrobiales; family Brucellaceae; genus Brucella; species Brucella sp. GW823-FHT04E01. Next base: position 878,475 of record NZ_JBXAIK010000004.1, read on the forward strand.
TGTGGTGGCGCTTGGCGTGGTCGTCGGTTTCCCGCTTCTGACGGGGCTTGCCCTTCAGCACATGACATCTGCCCATGCGATTGTCTTTATCGGACTGCTGCCGCTCGCCACGGCAATCTTCGCTGTCCTGCGCGGTGGTGAGCATCCGCGCCCGATGTTCTGGCTGTTTTCAGTGGTTGGAAGCCTCATTGTCGCTTCCTATGCCTATGGGCAGGGAAGCCAGTCCACGCTTCTGGGTGACGTGCTGATGCTCGCTGCCGTTATCGTCTGCGGTCTGGGCTATGCCGAAGGCGCGCAGCTTTCGCGCAGGCTCGGCGGCTGGCAGGTTATCTGCTGGGCGCTGGTGTTCTCGCTGCCGGTCATGCTGCCGCTGAGTGTCTTGACGCGTCCGGAGACATGGGCAGGCATCGGCACGCCAGCCTGGATAAGCCTCGGCTATGTCTCGCTGTTTTCGATGCTGATCGGCTTCTTCTTCTGGTATCGCGGCCTTGCGCAGGGCGGTGCCGCCACTGTCGGCCAGTTACAGCTTCTCCAGCCTTTCTTTGGCCTTATGCTGGCTGCCGGTATTGCGGGGGAACCCGTCAGTATGGGTATGGTTGCGACGGCAGCGGTGGTCGTCGTGTGTGTGGCGGGTGCGAAGAAATTTGCTTAAATAAACGCCCAGACGGTCGTTCGCTTCACTTCAGCGTCTTCAAGGGCGCGGGTAACAGGCACGGTATAGACGGCAAGTTGTTGCAGCCGGTCTTTCGGGAGATAGGCGCGTCCCGGATCGCCGACGACGATACGGGCGCCACGTTCGGCAAGTTTTGCAAACCAGGGAATGAGCCGCTCGGCGAGCGGCTTTTCATAAAAGACATCGCCTGCCAGGATCACATCCCAACCACCGTCATTGCCGATGAGGTCATCCAGAGAGGGAGCAACCGACACTCCATTGGCCGATGCATTGATCTCGATGGCGGGAAGCGCGAAGGGATCGATGTCCGATGCCAGCACGCTTGATGCCCCTGCCTGCATGGCGGCAATGGCGACAAGGCCGGAACCGGATGCAAAATCGAGTACCGTCTTGTCTTTCACCGTTTCTGGATGATCAAGGATATAGCGTGCCACACCCTGACCACCAGCCCAGGCGAAAGCCCAGAAGGGCGGTGGCAGGCCGATTGTAGCAAGCTCTTCCTCGGTCTTGTGCCAGAGGTCGTGCGCTTCATCGGCCAGATGCAGACGAATTTCCGGCACGTGCGGCGGCGCTTGCAGGCTGGTATTGGCCAGAATGAAATCACGCGCGCTTTTATGTGCCGGATCGAGCATCAGAGCATGTCTCCCTAAAGCGGGAACCGGTTTGGGGATGCAGACATGCTCATGCCAAAGCGCTCTTTGCGTCCAGTCCGCCCATGCGGCAGACTTCGATCCATTCATCTTCCGTCACTGGCTGCACCGAAAGACGCATCGAGGTGACGAGCGCCATCTTCTCTAGCTTCGGATTGGCTTTCACATCTTTCAGCGTTACCGGCTTCGGCATGTCGCGCACAGCTCTGATATCCACGCATTCCCAGCGCGGATCGTCCGTCGTACTGTCATGATGCGCCAGCGCACAGACCTCGACGATGCCGACGACTTCCAGCCCTTCGTTGGAATGATAGAAGAAGCCTTTGTCGCCCAGTTTCATGGCACGCATGTTGTTGCGCGCCAGATAATTGCGCACACCGTCCCATTGCTCGCCTTTTTCGCCACGGGCTTTCTGCATTTCCCATGACCATTTGAACGGTTCGGATTTGAACAGCCAGTAAGCCATCAGTCATGAGCCTCAAGCGTTGGCGGGATTGTTGATCGCCCAATTCCACGGACGCACGGTTACGTTCTGAAACAGGCCTGCCAGTGCGTAAGGATCGTTGGCAGCGATCTTTTCTGCTGCGGCCTTGTCGGCAGCTTCGACAACGACCAGACTGCCGTTTGGCTTGCCGTCTTCACCGAGGAAGGGGCCTGCGAACTTCAGCCCGTCACCAAGACCCTTGAGATAGTCGAGATGTGCAGGGCGCGTATCGAGGCGCACTTGCAGATGGTCCGGCTTGTCGTTGCACAGAAGAGCAAAAAGCATTGTCAATTATCCTTTCCGTTCGAGCATGATCTTGTCCGAAAACCGGTTCCCACCTTCGGGATCACGCTCTAGTCCTCGGTTTTGAGTGGTCGGTTGAGCAGAGCCGTCACGGCTTCGTCAATGGTGATGGTGCCGTCAAGCAGTGCTCCCGTCGCATCGATGATGGGTGCGGAGATAGCATGTTTGCGGCATAGTTCGGCGGCAATCGGTGCGGTCGCTACGCCTTCGGCAAGCGGGCGATTGGTCAGATCCTCGCCGCGTCCGAGTGCCAGCCCGTAGGAGTAATTGCGTGACTGTGACGAAGAGCAGGTCAGCATCAGATCGCCGAGACCGGAAAGCCCCATGATGGTTTCGGGTCTGGCACCCATGGCCTGACCGATGCGGCGGAGTTCCGCAAACCCGCGCGTGACGAGAGCAGCCTGTGCGCTTGCGCCGAACCCGCGCCCGACGGCAGCACCGGCGGCAATAGCGAGGACATTCTTCAGGGCACCGCCGATTTCGACCCCTTTTAGATCGGTTGTCGAATAGCATCGGAAGGCTGGACCGGACAGAAGTGCTGCGAGCCGATCGGCAATTGCTGCTTCCTCGCAGGCAACCGTCACAGCGGTCGGAAGCCCTCTGGCGACGTCTGTTGCAAAACTCGGACCGGATAGCGCTGCGATCCGATGGTTCGGCAGAACTTCGGCTACGATTTCCGACATCAGCCGTCCGGTGCTGCGTTCGATCCCTTTCGCGCAGAGCACGACGGGTGCGGTTTGCGGAATAAGACTGCTCAACTGCGAAAGCCCGGCGCGCATGGCCTGCGCGGGAATGACGGCCAGAACGGCATCCGCATGTTCGGCGGCAGCAGCCACGTCCGTGCTTGCATTTATAGCGCCGGGAAGGTCGATCTCGCCCAGATAGCGCGGATTGCGGTGTGTCCGGTTGATGGCTTCGACCATCGCCTCGTCGCGGGCATAAAGCCATGTATCATGGCCGCGGCTGCATGCCATAGCCGCAAGGGCCGTGCCCCAGGCACCACCACCCAGAATAGCAATCTTGCTAGTCTTTTCGCTCATGCCTTGGCTCCACGTCGTCCGGTTCCGATCAGCGGAGCCGACTTCTCGTCAAGCGGCCAGCGCGAGCGCGGTGCAAGATCGAGCGAATCAGGAGCTTCCGTTGCGGCCCGTTCGGCACCGGCCCAGGCAATCATTGCAGCATTGTCGGTGCATAGATCGAGCGGCGGAGCGATGAAGCTGAAACCGTGCCGGGCGCAAAGAGTTTCGAGCGCGGCGCGCAAGGTCTTGTTGGCCGCGACCCCGCCCGCAACGACAAGCGCCGGTGTTTCGCAATCGGGAAATTCGTTTCTGAAACGTTCAAGTGACCGGCCCACCCGGTCGGACAGCGTGTCGGCGACTGCAGTCTGGAAAGAGGCGCAAATATCGGCCACGTCCTGCACCGACAATGGAACCAGTTCTGTTGCCGTCTGGCGCACTGCCGTCTTGAGACCGGAAAAGGAAAAATCGAGCCGTGCTTCGCCCTTCAGCGGTCGCGGCAGGGCGAATCGCTTCGGATTGCCCTGAAGCGCCATACGTTCGACTGCCGGACCGCCCGGATAAGGCAGACCCAAAAGCTTTGCCGTTTTGTCGAAGGCTTCGCCCAGCGCGTCGTCAATAGTGGTGCCGAGGCGTTCGTAGTCGCCAATACCGCGTATCAGCACCATCTGCGTATGACCGCCGGAAACGAGCAGCAACAGATAAGGAAACGGCAGGCTGTCGGTCAGACGCGCCGTCAATGCATGGCCTTCCAGATGGTTGACGGCATAAAACGGCTTCTGTGCCGCCATGGCCAGTGCCTTGGCGGTCATCAGCCCGACGATCAGTCCGCCGATCAGCCCCGGTCCTGCCGTGGCGGCCACCGCATCGACATCGGCAAGCTTCATGTCGGCATCTTCGAGCGCGCGCGCAACCAGCCGGTCCAGCGCTTCGACATGGGCGCGTGCGGCAATCTCCGGCACCACACCGCCATAGGGTTCGTGCTCGGCGATCTGGCTCAAAACCACATTGGACAGAATCCGTCCTTCACCTTGATCGTCACGTTCGACGATTGCGGCGGCTGTTTCGTCGCAACTTGTTTCTATTCCAAGAATGCGCATTTGCGGTTAGACCCTGCCTGTCTCATAATTCATTGAAAAAATCCGGTACCATGGACGACGCAATATGCAAACAGCATCCTTAAAGAATGGCACGTTGAAGATAGGCACGCGGGGCAGCAAGCTTGCTCTCGCCCAGGCTTACGAGACGCGTCGCCGCCTTATGGAGGCACATGGTCTGCCGGAAGAAGCCATTGAAATCATTCCCATGTCGACGGCGGGCGACCGTATTCAGGATCGCGCGCTTTCCGAGATCGGCGGCAAGGGGCTTTTTACCGAAGAGATCGAGCAGGCGCTGACGGATGGTCGAATCGATCTTGCGGTCCATTCGACCAAGGATATGCCGACGGTTCTGCCCGATGGTCTGCATCTTTCTGTTTTCCTTGAGCGCGAAGATCCGCGCGATGCCTTTATCGGTCGTACGGCCTCCCGCCTTATCGATCTGCCGCAGGGTGCAACTGTTGGATCGTCATCATTGCGTCGTCAGGCTTTGATCCGCCGTCTTCGTCCCGACATTCAAGTGGTGATTTTCCGCGGCAATGTCGATACTCGCCTTCGCAAACTGGAAGCCGGAGAAGTCGACGGGACGTTTCTCGCCTGTGCGGGGTTGCGGCGTCTGGGGCTAGGCGATGTCATTACAGACCTGGCCGATCCGGAAAGCTTCCCGCCTGCGCCGGGACAAGGTGCCATCGGCATCGAGACCCGTATCGGCGATACGCGTATCGACACGCTGCTGGCGCCCCTTGCGCATCGCGAGACTGGTATTGCACTTGCCTGCGAACGGGCATTTCTGGCTGCCCTTGACGGTTCCTGCCGCACGCCGATTGCCGGTCTTGCAACCGTGAACGGCGATACGGTTTCCTTTCACGGCATGATTTTGAAGCCGGACGGGTCTGAAGCGCACGAGATAAGGACGGAAGGTCCGGCATCAAATGCCGCCGTTCTTGGCAAAGAAGCCGCGGAGCATCTGCGCGCGAAGGCTGGTCCCCAATTCTTCGAGGGCTGGGAGTAGATTTGGCGGGGCCAGCACAAATCGCATCTCTTGGTCGCGTTCTGGTGATGCGGCCACAGCCGGCTGGCTCCGAGACTGCCGCCAAACTGGCGTCGAGAGGCTATGAGCCGGTTCTCCTTCCACTGAGCCGAACCGTTGCGCTTTCCTTTGCTCTGCCCGATGGCCCGTTTGCGGCTTTGACAGTGACGAGCGCCAATGCCTTTCACCATATCGACACGGAACGGCTGAAGCCGTTTCTTGGCCTGCCGCTCTTTGCTGTGGGACAGGGAACAGCGCAGGCAGCGCAGAAGGCCGGGTTCGGTCATGTGATCGACGGGGGCGGTGATGCGGTTCGTCTTGCAGCGACGATGCGGCGCGATCTTCCCGAACAATCCCGTGTTCTTTATCTCGCCGGACGGGTGCGCCAACCGGTGTTCGAGGACGAGATACAGGCCGCCAAACTCGATATGCATGTTGCCGATGTCTATGACACGGAGACAATTCCTTATTCTGCGTCAGCACTTCGGAATGTGCTTGACGGCGCGCCTTTTGTCGCGGTCATGCTCTATTCCGGCGTTGCCGCGACGAGCTTCGTCGAAGCGATGCATGAAATCGCGCCGCCTTTTGACGAGAAAACGCGGTTTTTATGCATTTCTGCCCGTGTGGCCGACCGGTTGCCGTCGCTCTGGCGGGCAAATGCGCTTGTCGCAGACCATCCGGATGAAGGCGGACTTTTCCGGCTGTTTGCCAAACTTTGACTCATTTCGGCGCAACCTTCCTTCATCTGGCGATTTTATCTGTTAGAGTTTGAGGCAACCAATCGGCATTTACGAGAGGATCCATGGCGAAACCCGGCACTCCGCGACACTCCAAATCGGCCCGTAATCCTGTGACAATCAATCTTGATCCATCGGATGTGAAGCGGGTTGACGAACCGGCGAAGGCGACGCCAGATGCGGAGCCGGTGGGAAATTTCTCAAAATCTGAAACCCCGAAGCCTGTATCACCCAAACCCGAAGCGACGACTGCCGAAAAGACCGTGAAGACGGAAACGCCGGAAAGTTCGACTTATACCAAACCACCTTTTACCTCGGGCGTGAAACCGGAAACCCAGCAGACTGCTCAAAAGAGCGGTGCGGGCGCGTCGCATCTTCTGGCCGGTATTGCTGGTGGTGTAATCGGGCTTGGCGGTTTGCTGGCGCTGCAATGGGGCAATGTTATCCCCTCTCCGGGCGCGAGAGTGACAGCGGAACAGCTTGCGCATATGGAACAGCAGATCGCCGACTTGCGGACCAATCCGACGCCGGCGCCGCTTGACGATACAAGCCGCGCGCAGCTTGCGGCTCTGGAAAAGAATGTTCAGGCAGCCGAGATCAAGGCAGAGGCGGTGGCAGGTTCCTTCGCCGATCTTCAGCAGCAATTTGCCGCCTTGCCGAAAGAGGCTGAGCAGGACGCGGCAGTCGATACCACTGCTCTGACCGAGCGGTTGGACGCGCTGGAAAGCAAGCTTTCAGCGACACAGAGCCGGGCGGATGAGGCGACAGCCGGAGTTTCGGGAAACAGCGGCACGATTTCATCGCTCGAATCGAAACTGACCTCCTTGCAGGAGAAGGTCACCCAGGCTTCACGCCAGCCCGATGCGACGGCGCTTATAGCGGCCAATGCGCTGAAAACGGCGATTGATCGTGGTGGTTCTTTCAAGGCGGAACTGGACACTTACGCTTCGGTTGCACCGGACGAGGCATCCATCGAACAGCTGCGCGCCCACGCTGACAAGGGCGTTCCGACCGTTGCCGACCTGAATGCGTGGTTCGGTGCTGTTGCGAACCGGATCGTCGCGACGGAAAACAAGCTGCCTGCCGATGCCGGAATTTGGGATCAGCTTGTCGCCAGCGCCAGAGGACTGGTAAGCGTGCGCCCGGTTGCGGGCAATGTCACCGGCACTGGTGCCGGACCGATCACGGCCCGAATGGAGGCCGCCTTGCAGGCGGGTGATCTGGAGCGTGCTCTCAGCGAATGGGAACAGTTGCCTGCTGATGCCAAGGCTACCTCGCAGGAATTCGCTGATCAGATTCGGGCGCGGCGTGACGCTGATGCACTGGTGCAGCGCCTCGTTGCCGACAGCTTGAAACCCAAGTCGTCTATGGGTGAAACCGGCGAGGCTCCGGCCTCTTCCGGTCAGTAGGAGGCGGGCCGATGCTGCGTGTCCTGTTCTATTTCGTCGTCGTTGCCGCGCTTGGTTTCGGCTTTGCCTGGCTTGCGGACCGTCCGGGTGAACTTGATGTCACTTTTGCGGGCAATCATTACAATGTACCGCTGATAACCGCTGTTGCGGGGATCGTTGCCATCGTCGCGGCCATCCTGATCCTGTGGTGGCTGGTCAAGAGCATCATCCAGTCACCTTACACGCTGCGCAGGCATTTTCGTGCGCGCAAGCGTGATCGTGGTTATCAGTCGCTTTCAACCGGATTGATTGCAGCCGGGGCCGGCGATGCGGAAGCAGCGCGCCGCATGACCAAGCAGGCCGGCAAATTGCTGAGTTCCGATCAGGAGCCGCTGATAAAGCTTCTCGAAGCGCAGACCGCTATGCTGGAAGGGCGCACGGAAGATGCCCGCAAAGGCTTCGAAGCGATGGTGGATGATCCCGAGACACGGTTGCTCGGTTTGCGCGGGCTTTACATCGAAGCCCAGCGCGTTGGCGCTCTCGATGCCGCACGCCATTATGCCGCCGAAGCCGCGAGCCAAGCGCCGCAGCTTGAATGGGCCTCGTCAGCCATGATGGGCCAGCTTTGTGCCGAGGGCGACTGGGATGCGGCGCTGAAGCTTGTCGATGCACGCAAACAGGCACTCGCCCATAGCAAGGATGTGGTGAAGAAAGAACGCGCCGCACTTTTGACCGCCAAGGCGATGGCAGTCGCCGATGTTGATCATGCGCAGGCAAAGGCGCTGGCGCTGGAGGCAAACAAGCTGACACCCGATCTGGTGCCTGCTGCCGTGGTTGCCGCGCGTGCGCTTTTTTCCGATGGCGATATGCGAAAAGGTTCGAAAATTCTGGAAGCGGCCTGGAAGCGGTTTCCGCATCCTGACATTGCCTCAACCTATGTCTATGCACGATCCGGCGATACGGCACAGGATCGATTGAAGCGTGCAAAGCATCTCGTATCGCTGCGATCCAACAATGCCGAGGGCAGTCTTGCGCTGGCGCGCGCTGCCTATGAGGCGGGTGATTATCGCCTTGCCCGTGACAGTGCCGAGCAGGTTCTGCGTGCTTCGCCGCGCGAAAGCGCCTATCTGTTGCTGGCCGATATTGAAGAAGCTGAAACGGGCGATCAGGGTAAGGTTCGTGAATGGCTGGCGCGAGCCGTCAAAGCGCCGCGTGATCCCGCTTGGACCGCCGACGGTTATGTTTCAGAACAATGGTCGCCTGTATCGCCGGTTACGGGACGCCTCAACAGCTTCGAGTGGAAGGTTCCCGTCGTGGAACTTGCTCCAGCCATTGAAGCGGAAAAACCTGAAATCAAAGGCCCGGTGGAAGCAAAGTCGGGCAATCCGCTGGTTCTTGCAGAGCCGAAAGACAAGGCTGGCGTAGTGGATGCATCAGCCGTCGTGGAGAGAAAGTCGCCTGTTCGCGATGTTGAGGAAGCTGAAGTCATCGTGCCCGCCGCCGAGCCGGTCAAGGTATCGCCAGCCCCTTCGGTAAAGAAGGTCGAGGAGGTGAAGTCGCCTGTCCCAAATGTGGTCGCGACTGATGACGATAGGGAAGACGAGCCGCGTCGCGCGCATCTGGTGGTGGACGATCCGGGTGTTGACGAAAACAAATCTTCACAAAAAGCCCAGAGTGGATTGAGGCTTTTCTGATCAGGCTTCCGAGAAATCGTTGCCGAAAAACAACGCAGCCCATCTCTTGGACGGTAAACGGTTGCGCAAGACTGTTTACCGTCTTGCGTGGCGCATTCAGCTCGTTACCTTCGATGTTGCTAACAAAGATGCCGGAATCGCCGTAACGGCTGGCAAGTCGCAAACATGGCAGCGAGGGTGAATGTTCGATCGTCTTCTGGATTTTTTAAAAGAACTCCCGGCCGGCGGTTTTCGTGACCGGAGCGAAAAATTTTCCAATGATGATCCACGACTGGCCGCCGCCGCTTTGCTTTATCACATCATGGATGCCGACGGCGAAACGCGGGAAAGCGAGCGTAAGAAGCTTTCTTCGATGCTGTCACAGAAATATGGCCTTAAAGGCGACAGTCTGAAACAACTCATCCAGGCAGCGGAAAAAGCCGATCAGGAAGCGATTGACCTTTCGGATTTCACTTCGGTTCTGAAGCGGCAGCTCGATTATCAGGCTCGCCTAGACCTGATCGGACTGATGTGGGAAATGGTCTACGCCGACGGCAAGGTGAGCGAAGTCGAGGCCGACGTAATGTGGCGCGTGGCCGAACTCGTCGGCATCCGGCAGGACGACAGGAATGCCATTCAGGATCGCATGGACAAGGCGAATCGTAGCACGTCCGCCTCCTGATCATCTCTGATTTGAGAGATCAAGTCCGTCCCTGCAGGTGACGGGCCTTGCGCAATTGCGGGAACATTGCCGCCCAGGCAACAGCAACGGCGATTGATCCCAATCCACCGATGACGACAGCGGGAACAGCGCCGATGGCCGCAGCCATCAGGCCGGCGCGAAACTCGCCCAGTTCATTCGATGCACCGACAAAGACCATGTTGACGGCATTGACACGACCGCGCACGTGATCGGGTGTCCAAAGCTGCATAAGCGTTTCACGGATATAGACGCTGATCATGTCAGCCGCACCTGCAAGTGCCAGAGCAATGACCGACAGCCATGTCAGGGTCGAGACCCCGAAGATAATATTGAACAGACCGAACAGGCCGACGAAGACGAACATCACGCGACCTGCATGGTCGCGGATCGGGTGTCCGGCCAGCCAGACGGCGGTAAGAACGGCGCCGATACCGGGAGCGGATCGCAGCAGGCCGAGACCCCACGGACCGAGATCGAGGATGTCGCGTGCGTAAATCGGCAGCAGCGCCACCGTTCCACCAAGGAGAACGGCAAAGAGGTCGAGCGAGATGGCGCCAAGGACGATCTTTTCCTTCCAGATGTAGCGGAAGCCAGCGAGCATGCTTGTCAGCGAGCGCTGCTCGGCAAGCGTGTGCTGTTTGGGCTTTGGAATGGAAAAGATCAGCACGGAGCCGATCAGCAGGAACAGCGTGGCGACGGAATAGGCTGCAACCGGCGAAATGCCATAGAGCAGACCACCTGCGACAGGTCCCACGATTGTTGCCACCTGCCATGCAGATGAATTCCACGAAACGGCGTTGGCGAAATCCTCGGTCGGCACGAGATTGACGACCAGCGATGCTGAGGAGGGTCCGAGAAATGCGCGCGCAACGCCGAAAAGTGTGAGTGAGGCAAAGACCGTCAGGGGCTCGAACAGACCGGCGAGCGTCAGACCGAGCAGCAGTGCGGTCACCACGCTTTCCAGGATAAGTGACAAGCCCATGATGAAGCGTCTGCCGAAGCGGTCGGCAGCAGCACCGGTTACCAGAACCAGCAACAGGGCCGGTAGAAATTGCACCAGTCCGACCATGCCCAGATTGAAGGCGTCGCGGGTGAGGTCATAAATCTGCCAGCCCACTGACACACTCACGATTTGCACCGCAAATGCGCTCAGGAAACGGGCGCCCCAGTATTTTTTGAAGGCAGAGTGCCGGAAAGCTGCGTAACGATCCGCAGAAGAAGCATCGGTAGAGGGGGACATTGCTCATAACATCTGGAGCATTTCCAGCAAAAGTGCGTAGCAGCTTTGCGTCGGATAATGCGTTACAACAAGAAGATAGATGTTACTTACAGCATCCTTCCCATGATCGGAACCATTTTTTGTGCGGCTCTGTTCGAGACGATTGCAAAAGAGCCCTGAAAGCAAGAAAGGCCGGAATGAACCGGCCTTTCATTGTTGTCGTTCTGGATCAATCCTTGCCGAGCAGGCCTTTCCAGATGATCGCGCCGATAGCCGCGCCGACGAGTGGCGCAACCCAGAACAGCCAGAGCTGGCTGAGTGCTGCCGTATCGGCGAAGAGAGCAACACCGGTCGAGCGGGCCGGATTTACCGACGTATTGGTGACCGGGATCGAAATCAAATGGATCAGGGTGAGACCGAGACCGATGGCAATCGGGGCAAAACCAGCTGGAGCCAGCGACGAGGTGGAGCCCAGAATGATGATAAGGAAGAAGGCCGTCAGGATAACCTCGATGAGCAGGCCCGCCATCATGCTGTAGCCGCCCGGTGAAAGTTCACCATAGCCGTTGGAAGCGAGGCCACCGGCGGAGAAGCCTTCTTTGCCCGAGGCGATAAGGAAGAGAACTGCGGCGGCGGCAATGGCGCCCAGAACCTGTGCAACCCAGTAAGGGATCAGGTCCTTGGCTGGAAGACGACCAGCCACCATGAGGCCCAAGGAGACAGCCGGGTTGAAATGGCCGCCGGAAATGCCGCCCACAGCATAAGCCATGGTCAGGACAGTCAAACCGAAGGCGAGAGCAACGCCGAGAAAGCCGATGCCCAGTTCAGGGAAGGCTGCGGCGAGGATTGCGCTGCCGCAGCCCCCGAAAACAAGCCAGAATGTTCCGAAAAATTCAGCCGACAATTTGTTCAGCATGGAAATCCCCAGGGTTGGTGTAGTGAAAAATGCCATATGCGAATCATTTAGCAAGAAGCATATAATCGTCTTTTTCTTCGGACAATCATGTTTAACTTGATTGGAGGCTTTTGTTCTCTGTGGATTTTTCCCGTCATTTCAGTAAACGAAAAAGCTATTCTTCGTATATTCGTGTTTGCTTTTATATCTCTTCTAAATTGGGTTTTGATGGATAGTAAGAGTTGGTCGGCTGGGCTTTTTTAAAAGCTGTCGATCCCGCTCAGCTATATTGCGGAGAAGGGCGGCGGCACGTTATAAGCGCAGATGTCGAACGGGCGACGCCGGCCAATGCAAGATCGATTGGCAGGGATTTCGCGGGGCAGATTGGAGTTGTCAGCCTTGAACACTCATCGTGGGACGAAAACACAAAGGCTTGTTCTAAATGCCGTTAGGGTCGTTCCGATTGTTGCGGCGCTATCCGGCTGCACGGCAACTGCGTGGACGGAAAAGGTGAAGATCGACAGCACGCCAATGCCAACCGAATGCGCGGGCTGGCAGAAGATCGATCTCAAACAGCGCACGACGCTGGTTCTTTTACGCGAAGACCCGCGCCTTGTGGTCGATATCGATGCGCATAATCTCAAAGGGCGTAATCTCGGTTGCTGGCAGTAGCCGGAGGCGCCAGGCTCGTTTTTTGGATCGGCCTTGCTAGGCCGGGGTGGCCAATCGCACATCGACTTTCTCGATGGTGCCGCGCAGCGCCGGAAGCATCGTTTCGAAGTCGATATATGCACCCGGTTTCAGCATTGCTTCACCAGGAGCCAGACGGCGTTCGCGTTTGCTGCCGTCGCTATAGGTGATCATGACGATCAGCGGCGGCGTGGCGCGTTCTTCGGATGTGGTGTTCCGGATGCGGCCGCCGACACTCAGAATCTTGCCCTTGTCATGCATTCCGACGCTGGTTTTGAGATCAGTAAGCTGAAGTGCCGAAATGAGCGGCAAGGTTGGCTGCCCGCCGGAAAGAGGTTTGCCGGCAAGCAGTGTATATCCGCCCGCCATCCAGAAAGCGGTTGTCGCGCAAAGAGCGACGAAAACCCAATATCCGAATCCCGGCCATCCGCTGGGAAGACTTGTTTCGGACATCAGCTTGCGTGGGGCGAGCGGCTTCTGCGGAATGCCGTACGAGAGGAATTTCCGGGGTGATGACCCCGGAACGATGGTTTCGAATTCGGCGTCTTCAATCAGTCCGGCATCGGAAGCAAACCGTGTCGTGCGATGGTTTTCGCACGAAGGCGCGCGCGACATCTGCGCTGTCGATGGTTGTTTCGCCATCATGCCGTCATCTTCCTTTGCGTTTTTCGCCCCTTCGACCGGTGCCACACACTGGCTCATAATGGTTAATGCTTCATGGCCGCAGCCTCGGTCACGCATTTTTTAAGGCTCGTTCGAGCGGAATTAACGCAACATTAACCATAGAGGATAAAGGTCGATTTGATATCGATGTCATCCGTGCGTCGTTCAGCGTGCGGACAATTGAAGAGAAACAGCCCGGTGATACGTTTCGAGAATGTCGGCCTGCGATATGGAATGGGTCCTGAGATCCTGCGCGATGTCAGTTTCCATATTCCGCCGCGTTCATTCCAGTTTTTGACCGGCCCTTCCGGGGCAGGAAAGACGTCGCTCATGCGCCTTCTTTTCATGGCCCTGAAGCCGACGCGCGGTCTTATCAATATTTTCGGCAAGGATGTTGCGCGGCTCAATCATGCGGAAATTCCGCTTCTGCGCCGTCGTATCGGCATCGTGTTCCAGGATTTCCGCCTGCTCGACCATATGACCACCTATGAGAATGTGGCACTTCCACTGCGCGTGCGCGGAAAGGAAGAGGCAACCTATCGTCATGAGGTGGAGGAACTTCTCCATTGGGTCGGGCTCGGCGACCGCATGAATGTGCTGCCGCCGGTTCTTTCAGGCGGTGAGAAGCAGCGCGCAGCGATTGCGCGCGCGCTCATTGATCAGCCGGAACTTCTTCTGGCCGACGAACCGACCGGCAATGTCGACCCGCCGCTTGCGAAGCGTCTGCTGCGCCTTTTCACCGAGCTGAACCGTTCGGGCACGGCTGTGATTATCGCGACCCACGACCTTTCCCTGATGGAGCAGGTGGATGCGCGACGCATGATCCTCGAACATGGGCGGCTCGACATCTATGATTGATGCAAAGAACGCCTGGCGACGTATACTGGATGACATCCGGGCCCGTTTCGAAGACCTCAAGGACATGCTGCTCGTTCGTATCGGCAAACGCCGGAAGCGTCAGGGACCGAGTCCCATCGTTCCTGATGGCAGCGTAACGGGAACCGCACTTGTCATCGTGATCGCGATCATGACCTTTCTGGCATGCCTGACGATGGGCGGCGTGACGCTCGTTCGCGCCTCGGCCGCTGCCTGGCAGAGCCAGATAGCTCGCGAAGCCACGATCCAGATCCGGCCTGTCGACGGGCAGGATATGGAAAAGGCGTTGGCTCAGGCCAGCGAAATCGCGCGTGGTTTTGCCGGTGTGAAAGGCACCAGCATCATCGACAAGGATGCGACCGCCCGGTTGCTCGAACCATGGCTCGGCAGTGGCCTTAACATCGATGAATTGCCTGTGCCGCGTCTTGTCGTCGTTACGATCGATGAAAATGCGCCACCTGATTTCGAAACCATGCGGACTGAAATCACCCGCGCCATTCCGGCTGCGACTTTCGATGATCACCGCACCTGGGTCGACCGTCTCGTCTCCATGGCGCATACGACGGTGTTCGTCGGCACAGGCGTTCTCTCGCTTGTGATCGCTGCGACCGTTCTAACTGTTATCTTTGCCACGCGCGGTGCGATGTCCGGCAATGGCCATATTATCGAGGTTCTGCATTTCATCGGCGCGGAATCGAAATTCGTGGCGCGCGAGTTTGAATGGCACTTCTTCCGCACAGCACTGAAAGGCGCGCTGTGCGGTGGCGCGGCGGCAATGCTGGTCTTCCTGATGTTTTCCTGGTGGGCGTCGAGCCATATGGCGACACCTGAAGGCGATCAGGCTGCCGCCATGTTCGGTAATTTCGCCATCGGGCGCGATGGCTATATCGGCGCTGCCGTCATCATTATTCTGGTCAGTTTCCTGACCATGCTGACCAGCCGCCTGACGGTGATCCGCCAGCTTGCAACCATGGACGGTCCGGGAGTGCGCTCCGAATGAAGACCTTTTCCGATACAGACGCTTTCAAGACAAGATTTTCGTCTGCTTCTCCGACTTCTCGCCGCAATGCTGGCTATGATGGAAGAAGAGATGGTACGCGAATCCCGCAAGCGCTATCGGGCGGGCACCGGTCGAGTGACGATGCAGTGGCACAGAGGCAGACAGCAAACGGGTTTTCTTCAGGAGATGTGGTCTGGCGCCGCAGCCGGAATGGCGCTCACCTGCAATCTCTTGCACTTGCCTCCGGCAATTTCCTATGGTCTGTCATGATGCGCATGTTCAGACGTCTCCAGCCCGTTTCCATCGTTTTGTTTGTTATTCTTCTGGCGTTTCTCGTCGGCTTCGTCGCGTTCGGTGAAAAGGTCACCAGCATGCAGCCGCCGGCTATCGATGAGCCTGCCGATGCCATCATCGTTCTCACCGGTGGCCAGTCCAGAATTCAGGCTGCGGTTGATCTTCTGAAGGACAAGCGAGGAAAGCGGCTTCTGATCAGTGGTGTTCATCCGGCGACCAATGAAAAGGCACTGCAGCGTGCGACCCATGCCGACCAGAGTCTCTTCGATTGCTGTGTCGATCTCGACCGGTCGGCACTCAACACCATTGGCAACGCGACCGAAAGCGAACGCTGGATTCGTACCAACAACTATCGTCGCGTGATCCTGGTCACCAACAACTACCATATTCCGCGCAGCACGCTGGAAATGTCCTATCGCATGAAGGATGTGGAATTCATTCCCTATCCGGTCGTGAACGGGGACCGCCGCGAACATAGCTGGGTTTCCGAAGGCGACACATTGCGCGTGCTCTTTATCGAATATGTGAAATATCTTGGCGCCGCTGTCCGTGTGGGTACGACCGAACTGTTCGGAACGCAGACCAATCAGGGTGTAACGACCGAGAATTGATCTTGCTGCCGGATTACGATTTCCTGATGGAAATGGCCGTTCTTCCTGATATATCGATGCCGTCACTTTCTGCAGAAAGTCCAGAATTCGTGCGTGATCGTTTACCGGAAGTCGGGAACGAAAATGCTTTAGCCAGGGTCTCCACCGACTGATGCTTCTCTATCTGCGCTCAATCTTGTTCAATGCGGCGTTTTATATCTGCACACTGGTTCAGATGATCGTCTATACGCCTTTCTATTTTCTTCTGCCCCGCAAGAAGGCCTGGATTGTGCCGAAGCTGTGGGCACGGGTCAATCTCTGGCTCCAGAAGCATATTGTCGGCACCGACTATGTGGTTGAAGGATTGGAGAACATTCCTGAGGGCGCTTATATCTGTGCGCCAAAGCACCAGTCTGCCTGGGATACCTATGCTTTCCTGCCCTATCTTGACGATCCCGTGCTGATCCTGAAGCGGGAATTGATGCGCATTCCGCTTTTTGGCTGGTATATCGCGAAAATGCAGATGATCCCGGTCGATCGCGGTTCTCGCGTCAAGGCACTGCATTCCATCACCAAGGGCGCGGAAAAGGCGATTGCGGAAGGCCGCCAGATTCTTATCTATCCAGAAGGTACGCGTCGGGCGCCAGGTGCTCCACCGCACTATAAATATGGCATCGTCCATCTTTACGAAGCGCTCAATCTGCCGGTTTTGCCTATTGCGCACAATGCAGGCCTCTACTGGCCACGCCGCAAGTTTCTGCGTTATCCGGGAACCATTCGCGCCCGTATTCTGCCGCCAATTCCGGCAGGTCTTCCGAAGGATGAATTTCTCAAAAGATTGATTGAAACGACCGAGACGGCCTGCGACGAATTTCTGGTCGCCGCCAGCCGCGATCCCAATCCACCACCCATGCCACCGACTGCCGTTCAAAGACTGAACGAACTCGGCGCCTAACCCTCACAGCATGTTAACGGCCTGATCACGTTCAATTGCGTTGCGGGAACGACAATTCGCCGCGTTTTCTAGAACTTTCGTTTTTCTTGCGCGCAACCTTGAAACCCGTTATCAGAGCCCGACACGAAAGGACACATCATGAATATTGATGCCATCTCCATCGGCTCCAATCCTCCTGAAGACGTCAACGTCATCATTGAAGTGCCTGTCGGCGGCCAGCCGATCAAGTACGAGATGGACAAGAAGGCCGGCGCCCTCATCGTCGACCGCTTCCTCTATACGCCAATGACCTATCCGGGCAATTACGGCTTCGTGCCACATACGCTTTCGGAAGACGGTGACCCGATTGACGTTCTCGTCTGCAACACCCGTCCGCTGGTTCCCGGCTGCGTGATCAATGTTCGCCCGATCGGCGTTCTGGTCATGGAAGACAATTCCGGCAAGGACGAGAAGATCATTGCAGTACCGTCGCCGCACCTGACGCGCCGCTATGAGAAGATTCACGACTATACCGATATGCCGGAGATCACTCTGAAGCAGATCGCGCACTTCTTCGAACACTACAAGGATCTGGAACCCGGCAAGTGGGTCAAGATCGGTGACTGGGGTGACGAAGATTACGCACGCAAGTTCATCGTCGAAGCTATCGAACGCGCCAAGGGCAAGTAAGCAACAGCTTCCCGATCCGTTTAGAGCGCCGATCTGATTGGATCAGATCGGCGCTCTAACTTTTTCTATCTTAAGCTTAATCTTATCGATCCTCGTTTCACTCCGGTCGGATTATGCTCTAGAACAACAGCGCCCGGCAATGTCCGGGCGCTTTTGTTTTTAGGCTTGCGAGTGATGCGCTTACAGGAAAAGCGGCAGCAGCGTCGTCCACATGAACTGGCGGATGAAGAAGATGATCAGCAGCAGGACGATCGGTGAAATATCGATGCCGCCGAGATTGGGTAAGATATTGCGGATCGGCCGCAGAACGGGTTCCGTCACCTTGTAGAGAAACTCACCGATCGAAGCCACGAAACGGTTGCCGGAATTGACGACATTGAACGCATAGAGCCACGAGAAGATGGCACTCGCTATAATGATATAGGTGTAGATATCGAGCGCCAAATCAATGGTGCGGAACAATGCGATCATGGAGGCCTCCTTGGCAATTGGCCGAGATGTAGCGGTTGCATCGGGCAAGAACAAGGGCCGAGCGATTGAACGCCGGTATTTTTGAGGCGCGCGGTGTGTGTTTCTAGGCGCTGGAACCGCCCGTTTGATGTTGGATAGTGTGGTGAATGAGATCGTTGACATGTTCCAGCCAATGATCGCGTACCCGCATGTTGCGCAGATGCTGGAGCGTATTGGCGACATAATCCACATTGGCCCCGGAATCGCCGTGAGCAGATGCGACGATCGCTGCGGCACTCTCAGGTGAAAGCGATCCGGCATATTGAATGTGGTGCCGGTCTGCGACATAGGTGACCGCATCGACATTGCGACCGTCAGCGAGGCGCAGGCGCAGATGCTTTTCGTGATAGACTTGGTTCGACATTTCACGTTCGCGCAGATAGGTCATCACTTCGCCAGTCATGTCACCAGGCACGCGAAAAGCGATGCCGAGACATGAGCCACCGGTGTCCAGGCCCAGGACCAGACCCGGTTGGTCCGGCGTTCCGCGATGGACATGCGAATAGATGCACAGGCTGCGCCTGTAGCCGTAAAGACGCGCCCGGACGGTCTCCACATGTGCAAAGCCCGGTCGCCACATCAGCGAGCCATAGCCGAAAACCCAGAAATCGTTCATTCGCCTGTCATTGAGAGCTGTGGTCATGAAGGGTGTCCATAATGGATCAGTGGACGCCGATTTCCACCGGTAATCAACGGATATCCCTCGATTTTTCTTCTCAATCGCTTCACAAGGCACATTCCTGCCATAATATGGCCAACAGTCGGGAGGAGCAAAACATATCGGGGTTTGGAATGTTCAGTCTGACCCCGGAGCGAGGCTCTTCGAAACAACCGTCTGATTAATGTAAGGCTTTTTGAAATGGCGCATACTGGAATGAACGCATCGAAGTCCAGAAAGCGTCCCATCGCGCTCATTGTCATTCTGCTTGTCTTGATCGCTGGCTATACAGCGGGCTGGTTCTATATCGCAAACAGGCTAGAGGCACGAGCCAAGGCCGACATGGCCAAGCTTGCCTCTCAGGGCGTCGGCGTGAAATGCGAAGACTTGCGCATGGGCGGCTATCCGTTGCGCGTCAATGTCGTCTGCGACAGCATTTCCTGGCAGCGTCCTTCTGAAGGCATGGCGTTCCGCGCAGGGCGCTTCACCTCGGGTTCCCCGGTCTATGCGCCACGTTCCCTCTCGAACGATCTGACAGGACCCGCCTTCATCGAATTTCCGGGGCTGGAACCGCTGGAAGTCAACTGGAGCAAGTTTACCTCCAACACCCGGCTGGCACGTCCGTTCCCGACAGAGATTGAGCTCGCCGCGCGTGAAGTGGCTGTCGGTCTTCGCACCGAAGCCACCACGACAGTGCCGCTCAGCACGCTTGAGCAGATGGATTTCCGCATGAGCGCCTCGGGTGACACATTGAAGGTCAATGGTCGCTTTGCCGGTCTGAAACTTGCCAAGGCAGCGATTGGTACAGCCACCAGCCCTGAAATCGACGGTGTGGCGGATATCGATGTGTCCGATGCCGCGACGTTGCTCGCAAAGGGCGATGCTCCTTTTCATGAACGGTTGCGCGGGCATTCCGGTACCGTCAATCAGGCTTTCCTGTCCATGCCCAATGGAGCGATGGTTTCGGTAGCCGGGCCGTTTTCGGTCGATGCTGACGGGCTGATTAATGCCGATGTGAAGCTGACACTGGTCAACCCGCAATCGCTGGCGCAGGCTGGTCAGACAGTGTTTCCCGAGCAGGGTGGCAATATCGCTACCGTTTTGTTTGCTCTCTCGGCCATGCCGAAAGATGAAAACGGCAATCCCGTGATGGAGATTGCCGTTCGCAAGGGTAAGGTCAGCGCTGGATTTATTCCGCTCGGGCGGTTGCCTGCGCTGTAGCGCAATATGCGCCCTATTTTTGCTCGCTGGTACGCGTTGCAGCCTGACGGCCGAAATCAGGCGCATCCACTTCCTGACCTGCATCGATGATGCCGCGCCGGACAGCGCGCGTGCGCGTGAAAAGGTCGAACAGCGCTTCACCATCCCCCCAGCGGATCGAGCGCTGAAGCGAGGCGAGATCTTCCGAAAAACGCCCGAGCATTTCGAGGATGGCATCCTTGTTGTGCAGGCATACATCGCGCCACATCGTCGGATCGGATGCGGCCAGTCGTGTGAAATCGCGGAAACCGGAAGCCGAGTATTTGATGACTTCCGACTTGGTCACCTGTTCCAGATCACTGGCTGTGCCAACGATATTGTAGGCGATGATGTGCGGCAGATGCGAGACAATGGCCAGCACCAGATCGTGGTGCTGCGGGTCCATGCGATCAAGCCGTGAGCCGCAGGCGACCCAGAACTCGCTCAGCTTTTCGAGAGCTGCTTCACTCGTGTCGGGCAGGGGCGTCAGAATGCACCAGCGATTGGTGAAAAGCTCTGCAAAGCCTGCATCGGGGCCGGAATACTCTGTACCCGCCAGCGGATGACCGGGAATGAAATGCACATTGTCCGGCAGTTCCGGTTGCATCTGCGCAATCACGGAAGCCTTGGTGGAGCCAACATCGGTGACGATGGCACCGGGCTTGAGGTTTGCCGCGATCTGGCGTGCAACCGTTCCTGACGAGCCAACCGGCACAGATACAATGATCAGATCGGCATCCTTGACGGCCTCCGCACTGTCGGTGGTGTAGCTGTCACCGAGACCCAGTTCCTCGGCCCGCTTCAGTGTTTCACTGCTGCGTGTGGCGATGGCGATATGATCGGCGAGCTTTTCGCGTCGAATGACACGCGCCAGCGATGAGCCGATAAGGCCGATGCCGATCAGGGCGATCTTGTTGAAATGGATCGTGGACATTGTTCTACTTCAAAAATTCGGTCAGGGCGGCGACGACGCCACGATTGGCTTCCTCCGGTCCGACCGTCATGCGCAAGGCATTGGGGAACCCGTAACCGCCGACGCGACGCAGTATATAGCCACGCTTGGAGAGCCACTCGTCGGCCTTGTCGGCGGAATGCGCGCCATTGTCCGAAAAATGGATCAGCAGGAAGTTCGTGACTGACGGCGTAACCCGAAGACCAAGTCTGGTGAACTCTTCGGTCAGCCAGCCAAGCCATTTGTCGTTGTAGGTGATCGATTTTTCGACGTGGGCGCGGTCGCGGATGGCCGCAGCACCGGCGGCAATGGCGGCTGAATTCATATTGAATGGCCCGCGGATGCGATTGACGGCATCGACCACATGCAGAGGCGCATACATCCAGCCAATACGCAGACCCGGAAGCCCGTGGATTTTCGAAAAAGTGCGCGTCATGACAACATTCTCGTTGGATGAAACGAGTTCGAGGCCCGATTCATAGTCATTGCGACGAACATATTCTGCATAGGCCGCATCGAGAACCAGAAGCACATACTTCGGCAATCCGGCATGAAGGCGGCGGACTTCCTCGAAAGGCAGATAGGTTCCGGTTGGATTGGCCGGATTGGCGATGAAGACGATCTTCGTGCGCGGCGACAGGCCAGCCAGAATGGCATCCACGTCGATACGCTCGTTCTTCTCCTTCACCGTGATCGGCGTCGCGCCGGCACCCAGCGTCTGGATCTTGTAGACGGCAAAACCGTGCTCCGTGATGATGGCTTCGTCGCCCGGAGCAAGATAGGTCTGGCAGATCAGGCCAAGCAGTTCGTCGGAACCATTGCCGCACAGGATGTTGGCCATGTTGAGCCCCTGCGTTTCGGCAATTGCCTCACGCAGCGCCAGGGCCTGCCCATCGGGATAAAGCTCCAGCTTCTCGCCTGCGTGTCGATAGGCTTCGACCGCATGCGGGCTTGGCCCGATCGGCGTTTCGTTGGAGGAGAGCTTATAGACCTTGGCAACGCCTTCCACATGTTCCTTACCGGGTACGTAGGCTGCGATATCGAGCAGGCCTGCCTTGGGCTGGGGACGGGTAAGGTTCTGCGTATCGGTCATGATTTTGGCTCCGCCAAAAGGTCAATGTTAAAGTTACGATGGGTTAAAGTTACGATGGCGGCATATCCCGCCATTGCGTCTAAGTCGAGAAAAACCTTGTTCGGTAATACTTGCAGACCGCAGCAACTGTACGTTTTCCCGGGCGATGATGCGCAAATGCCCTAACTCTTTCGATCTGTCTTGCTGGTCCGTGCCGGTGTTTTCCGCAATCCGCCGACAGGCGTTCCCTGAGGTGCGAGAACCGGAACGAAGACACGGCGCGAGGAGCGCTGTGCGACAGGCAGTCCCTGATAAAGACGCTTCTGCGCTTCCACCACCAGAACGCCTGAAAAGACCGGCCACAGCCTCCGCCCCATGCCTTCCAGCGCCAGACAGGGCCGCATCATCCATCGGCGCGTAGCGGGTGGGAAATGCAAGGCGTCGCTGACCGTACTGACGGTGAAATTCGCTTCACGCAGCAGGGTCGTCAGCTGTGTGCGGCTATAAGGTCGCCCGCTGCCGAAGGGTGTATGCTCGAAGCGGGCCCAGACACCGCGCCGGTTCGGCACCACGATGACGAGCCGCCCATTGGGGGCGAGGACGCGCCACATCTCTTTCAGCGTTTCTGTCGGATTTTCCGCATACTCCAGCGCATGCACCATAAGCACCCGATCGATCGAGGAATCGGGTAGCGGCAGTTCCTCATCGAAAACAAGCGCTGTTGCCGTTTTCTCTACTGAGGGCCAGGCGACGGCTCCCTGACCGGCAGGCATGAAGGCGAATGTCCGCTCCGTATCGGCGCTGAAGCGGTCGAGATAGGGCAGGCTGTAGCCCATGCCGACAAGCCGCTCTCCCGGCACGTGACCCCATAGGCCGGCAAGCGCCATGCGAATGGCGCGTTCCGCGAGATGGCCCAGCGTGGTGTCGTAAAATGATCGCAGTTCGATGATGTCTGGATGCATGAATGTCACGCTATATGAAATCTTAACGCTGGGAAATGGAGAAGCCGGAGCATCTTCATCTGGTGGGGTGCAATTTCCTCAAACCATGCTATAGAGCGTGCCTTTCCGGCGCCTTTGATCGCGCCAAAGTCTGCGCGAAAGCGAACGATCAGGAGAAGCAGCAGATGCCCGAAGTCGGTGGCAAGACAATCGAAGTTCTCTTTAGCCCGGACGAGATTGCCGGTCGCAATCTCGAGCTCGCCAAGGCCATTGCTGAACGCAAGTTCCACAACCTGCTGACGATTTCGATCCTGAAGGGCTCCTTCATCTTTGCAGCCGACCTCATCCGCGCAATGCATGATGCGGGCGTGGAGCCCGATGTCGAATTCATCACGGTTTCAAGCTACGGCAAGGGCACGACAAGCGCCGAAGTTCGTCTTCTGCGCGATATCGACAGCGATGTTCGCGACCGCGATGTACTGCTGATCGATGATATTCTGGAGTCTGGAAAGACACTGAAATTCGTTCGCGAACTTATGCTGGAACGCGGAGCGCGGAGCGTCAGCATTGCTGTTCTTCTCGACAAGAGCGTGCGCCGCAAAGTCGATCTTGATGCCGATTTCGTGGCTTTCGAATGCCCCGACTATTTTGTCGTCGGTTATGGCATGGACGTTGGGCACGCCTTCCGCCAGTTGCCCTTTGTCGGTCGTGTGATGGATTAAGGCTCCGGCCTGCTTCTCAATCGAACTTCAGCAGGCGCTGCAGATATTCCTTTTCCATCTGCGGCGTCAGCGCATTACCAAGTTTGCGGCGGATTTCATCGAGAATTTCACGCGCGCGCTGAATATCGATTTCACCTGGAATCTTGACGTCATCGTTGAGGCCGCTGTCGCCGGTACCTTGCTGGCGCCCAAGCGGGTCCCTTCCCCGACTGCCATTGGCGCCACTTTGCCCCTGACCTTGCTGGCCCATGGCTTGCTGCATTTTCTGCATCATGTCGCGCCCGCCGCGACGCAGTGCATCGAGTGCGCTGCCCTGCTGGTCGCTTGCTTCGGCACCTTCGCTGCGGCCCAACGCATCAGTGGCGTTGCCCATTGATTTTCCGGCATCCGAAAAATCCTTGCCGGGTTCAATACCCATGCCTTTCAAATCGTCCATCAGTTTTTGCAGATCGGATTGAAGGTCCTTTTGCTGCTGCTGCAGCTTGCGCATGGTTTCCGCCATATCGGGTGGCACATCGCCTTTCCCGCCCTGACCGTTCTCGCTCTGGCCGTTTTCGGTTTCACCGCCCGGCTGTCCGCCGCCCATGGAACCGTCATCACCCGGGAACATGTTGTCGCCGAATTCGCCCTCACCATCGCTGCCACCGAATTGGCGTTGCATCTTCTGATCGAGATCGAAGGTTTCGTTCATCGTCTTTTGCTGGCGTTGCATCAGTTCGCCGAGCTTGTTCATCCGCTGCTGCATCTGGCCTTGTTGGCCCTGCTGACCTTGCCCCTGACCTTGCTGGCCCTGTTGCATCTGTCCCATCTGCAGATTGTTCATCAGGTTCTGCAATTGCGACAGCAGTTCTTCCGCCTGATCGCGTGAGCCCTGACGCGCGAGATTTTCGATCTGGTCCATCATGCGCTGGAGGTCTTTTTCCGTCAGCATTCGCGCATTGGGATCGGGAGCGGCTTGGCGCGCATTGGGATTCTGTTGCTGGCGCTGGGCGAATTCCCGCAGGAAATCCTGCATCGCCTTGCGTAGCTCTGCCGAAAGCTTTTCGATCTCCTCTTGTGAGGCGCCGTTCTGGAGAGCGTTTTTCAGGGCCTCCTGTGCTTGCCGCAGGCGCTTTTCGGCGGCGGACAGATTTCCATCTTCGATGCCAAGGGCCACCTGCCACATATAATCCGCTGCATCGCGCAAGGCGTCATCGCTCCTGGCGAGACGAAGACGTGTACCAATCGTGACCAGACCCAGATAATGGGCTGCATTCTTGATGGTTTCGTCCGGGCGAAGCGTGATTGCCGACAGCATGTCGAGCACATGATCGCGTTGCGTCGCATCGAGCGCGAGGATACGGCGCTGTTCCGCAACGGCGCGGGCAAGTGGATTGCTGAAAGGGCGCTCGGGCAAAGTGATGATCTTGGTTTCGCTGCGGCCCGTTTGTCCGGCGGCGTCGGTTACGACCAGCGTGAGCGCAACTTTTTCACCTGCCCAAGGATGCTCGGTCAGGTCTTTCGACGTCGTGGCGTCCTTCACACCGCGGCGCGGCAGTGCAAGCGGCAGTTCCGGTGCATCGTAGAGTGGTGCGGCTTCCTCATCCTCATCATTGTTGAGCGGGATGATCTCACCTTCGGCCTTTACCGGCGCGTAGTCGTCCTCGATCTGATAGGAAAGTTGCAATGTGCCATTCAGCGCGTGTCCCGGCTCTTTCGTGAAGCGGATCGTTGGCGGATTATCCGGCGTGACGACAAATTTCCAGCGGGCATCGGTGCCGGAAAGCGCTATGGTTTCATCCTGCTGCAAATCGTAGCGGAAGTTGCGGCTTCCATCGACGACGGCCTGTTCTGCAGGCTCCTTCTGGTCTTCCTTCGCGTTTACCGGCTGTACGTCGCGGCGCTCGCCCTTCGCATCGGTCGCAGTCAGGCGTTCGGAACCGCCACCGATCACGCGGACCGACAGAATGCTGCCTTGCGGTACATTGATTGCGGCCTGTTCGCTGTCGTTCGTCGTGGTCAGGAAGACCGGAGCACGGCCGGTATAGCGCGGCGGCGTTACCCATGCATCGATGCGGGCAACGGCGGTTCCATTGCTTGGACGGATATGAAAGGCATCGGCAATGCGCCCGCTGTTTGGGCTGAGGCTGTAGGCGAAGGCGGTCATGAAGAGCAGGGCGACCACCGCACGAATGCCGAAGGGATCGTGTTCGGGAACACGCGTATAAGGCAGGCCGGATTGCAGGTTCTTGAGCCGGTCCGCCATGCGGCGCTGGTGTTCCCGCCACAGGGCGACAGCGAATGGATCGTGTTCGCCTGTTGCCATATGGCCTGTCTGGACGGAAAGCGGTTCGTGAACGAGACCGTTGATCGCCTCGATACGACTTGTGACGTCGCTTTCTGCTGGGGTGCGAAACCGGAACGGCAGATAAAGCGCAATGAGGGTGGCAATACCGAATAGCGTCAGCACGCCGATATGCAGCCAACGGGGCATCATGCCGAACAGGCCGAACCAGCTCAGGCTGGCAAACAGACCGACGAGAAGAATCAGCGGCAGGATCAGCGGCCAGAACCGCTCGAAGCTGATCGAAAGAAAGGCACGCAGACGCAGACGGCGCAGGCTGGCGCCATCGCCTGAAAACAGCCGCAGAAAAACATCCCGCGCATGACGCGGCGGGTTTTTCCTGTCGTTGCTGCTATCTGTCTGCGGGGCCGCCTTAGGGGCAGTCATAGGTCTCGTCTTTCGCGTCAGCCGATTTCGGTTCGGCTGACAGGATAACATGCATCATGGCAAAGGCGAGGCTTTGCCCCGAGATTTATGGGCCATGATAAATGTGGGCCATGAATAATTATGGTCGCGAGACCTATAACCATTCCGGTACGGAATCGAGCGCGAGCAGTTCTTCATAGGTACGGCGCGCACGCACGACATGATAACGGTCGCCGTCGACCAGCACTTCGGGGATGAGCAGACGGCTGTTGTAGGTGCTGGAAAGCACCGCGCCATATGCACCCGTCGTGCAGACGGCAATCAGATCGCCTGGAGCAGGCTTTGCCACTTCCCGGTCGAGGCCGAGATAGTCGCCTGTTTCGCAGACCGGACCGACAAAATCGGCACGAATACGCGGCGCATCATCCTTCGGCAAAGTGACAGGCTTGATGTCGTGGAACGCATCATAAAGCGTCGGACGAATCAAATCGTTCATTGCCGCATCCACGATGACGAAGTTCTTGGCGTCGCCTTCCTTGACGAAGATCACTTCCGTTACCAGAAGCCCGGCATTGCCGACGATCAGGCGGCCCGGTTCGAACACCGTTTTCAGGCCCAGCGGCTTGATGTGCTTGGCGACGATTTCTGCATAGGCGACGGGTAGCGGCGGAGGTGTATTGTCTGTGCGGTAGGGAATGCCGAGTCCCCCGCCAACATCGACGTGGCGGATGTTGTGACCGTCGGCCTGCAGTTCCTTGACCAGTTGCGCCATCAGGGCGAATGCATTGTCGAAGGGTTCGAGGTCGATGATCTGGCTACCGATATGCATATCGATGCCGACCACGTCGAGACCGGGCAGGCTCGCTGCGCGCGCATAGGCCTCACGCGCCTTGACGCGCGGAATGCCGAACTTGTTTTCAGATTTGCCAGTTGAAATCTTGGCGTGGGTCTTCGCATCTACATCGGGATTGATGCGCAGCGATACGGATGCGACCTTGCCTGCCTTGACGGCGCGAGCGGAAAGAATTTCCAGCTCTGGTTCGGATTCAACATTGAAGCAATAGATGCCCGCTTCAAGCGCGAAGTCCATTTCGTGTGGAGTCTTGCCAACGCCTGAAAAGACGATCTTGTTGGCCGGGATGCCTGCAGCAAGCGCCCGGCGGATTTCGCCTTCCGAAACGGTGTCCGCGCCGGCACCAAGCTTCGCCAGAGTTTTCAGCACGGCCAGGTTCGAATTGGCCTTCAGCGCGTAGGTCACGAGCGTTTCCATGCCGGCGAAGGCTTCGCTGAACACGCGGAAATGACGCTCGATGGTCGCGCGGGAATAAACGTAAAAAGGGGTGCCAACGGCCTGTGCGATTTCAGGCAGGCTGACATTTTCGGCGTGAAGAACGCCGTTGCGATGTTCGAAATGGTTCACGGGAATGCCCTGCAGCAGAAACTTACAACAGCTTGTCGAGGATGATCGGCTTGTCTTCCTTCGGTTTCGGCTTGGTGTGGCCCTGTTCGTCCGTCACGACGGCGGATGGCGGCGGCTCCAGCGGGCCCTTGCGACCGCAAGCGGCGAGCGTTGCCGCAAGCGCGGCGATCAGAAGCACGGAAGAAATGGCGGAGCGGCCTGTCATCAGCTTTGGTTCCCGAAATATATGATCTTGCTCTAAGTTTTGTCTTTACGCATGTCTTCCAAAACCGGTTCCCACTTTTGGAAGACATGCTCTAGGTCTAACTCATAATGCCCGAAAGTGGAATCATCAGTTCGACAGATGATTCCACATGACGTCATGTTGATCGATTATCAGGCCTTGGTGATGCGCTTCTTCCAGTAACGAATCTGGCGACGCACCTCCTGCGGGGCCGTGCCACCGAAGGACTGACGGCTTTTCACTGATTTCTCGACCGTCAGATAGCCGAAAATCGCATCCGTGATGCCCGGATGAATCGACTGCAGTTCCTCAAGTGAAAGCTTCGCCAGATCGACCTTGCGGCTTTCAGCCAGAGCGACTGCGCGACCGGTGACGTGATGTGCCTCACGGAAGGGCAGCCCCAGTTCACGCACCAGCCAGTCGGCGAGATCGGTCGCAGTGGAATAGCCTGAACCGGCCGCCTTTTTCATTGACGCTACATTGATCGTCAGGTCGCGCACCATGCCGGCCATGGCGGCGATGGCGAGTTCCAGGTTTTCAGCTGCATCGAAGACCTGTTCCTTGTCTTCCTGCATGTCCTTGGAATAGGCGAGCGGCAGGCCCTTCATGATGGTCAGAAGCGCGACCAGCGAACCGTTGATACGGCCTGTCTTGGCGCGGACCAGTTCCGCAGCGTCCGGGTTTTTCTTCTGCGGCATGATCGACGAGCCGGTGGAAAAGGCATCGGACAGCCGCACGAAATTGAATTGCGGCGTCGACCAGATGACGATTTCTTCCGCAAGGCGCGAAAGATGACCGGCGCAGATGGCGCCAAGCGACAGAAACTCCAGCGCATAGTCGCGGTCGGAAACGCTATCGAGAGAATTGCGGGTCGGTTCGCGGAAGCCAAGCGTTTTGGCGGTCATGTGGCGGTCGATCGGGAAGCCGGTGCCTGCAAGGGCTGCAGCACCCAAAGGCGATTCGTCCATACGTTCGATTGCGTCACGCACGCGCGACAGGTCGCGACCGAACATTTCGACATAGGCCATGCAATGATGACCAAAAGTGACAGGCTGCGCGGTCTGGAGATGGGTGAAACCCGGCATGACCGTCGCCGCATGTTCTTCGGCGCGTTCCAGAAAAGCTTCGATCAGATTCTTGAGGGCGGCGGCGGTCTTTTCCAGTTCCTGCTTCACCCAGAGGCGAAAGTCGACGGCCACCTGATCGTTACGCGAACGGGCGGTGTGGAGCCGTCCGGCGGACGGGCCGATCAGATCGGCAAGCCGCGCCTCGATGTTCATATGAATGTCTTCGAGCTTGCGCGAGAAGGTGAACTTGCCGTCCTCGATTTCCTTGAGGATGGTTTTCAGACCATCTTCGATTTGTCGATGGTCTTCTGCCGCAATAATGCCTGTCTTTGCCAGCATGGCTGCATGGGCGAGCGAGCCTTGAATATCCTGCGCATAGAGCTTGCGGTCGAAGCCGATCGATGCATTGATCTCTTCCATGATCGCATCGGGCCCTGAGGCAAAACGGCCGCCCCACATCTGGTTGCTTGATTTTTGTTCGCTCATGCTCATATGCCCCGAGTGACGGTTTGGCGGAATATTGGAAAGAAGTAACGCGACATGGCAGAAGACAACGAAAAGGCGAATTCCGAACAGCAGGCGAAATCGGGAAATCGCAAGATCGTCCTTCTTGCCGCCCTTGCCGGTGTCATTGCCGGTATCGGGGCGGTATACGTGATGGAGCGCCCTTCTGGCAATGTGGTTGCCCAGAATGTTTCGACGAATGTTTCAGCGGAAAGCGATGAAGCTTCGGCGCAATGCGTGTTGAAAGCGGATAAGCTTAAGGCACTTGATACAGCTGCGACCGGGGGCGTGGCGGCGATGCGTGCCGCTGAAAAGCCGATTTCCGTCTCGCATATTGCTTTCACAGGCCCGGACGGCAAGCAGATGACTCTCGGCGATTTTAAGGGCAAGACACTGCTGGTCAATCTCTGGGCGACGTGGTGCGCGCCATGCCGCGAGGAAATGCCCGCTCTCGACAAGCTCGAGGCCGAAAAAGGCGGGGCCGATTTCGAGGTCGTCGCAATCAACATCGACACCGGCTCGGATGACAAGCCCAAGGGCTTTCTGAACGAAATTGGTATCAAGAATCTGACGCTACACCGGGACGCTTCCATGTCGAGCTTCAACGAACTGAAGCGCAAGAATCTGGCCTTCGGCCTTCCGGTGACGCTGCTGGTCGACAAGGACGGCTGCCAGATTGCATCCATGAACGGTCCAGCACCTTGGGATAGCCCGGAAGCGGCTAAACTCATCGAAGCGGCAAAGAATCTTTAGCCTCGACAAACGACGAAATCAGTGGCTTGCTCCCTTTTCAAGAGAGGGAGCCGCCCATGAGCCTTGAAGTCTGGCTTGCATTTTCCGCCGCGTCCATCGTGCTTCTGGTCATCCCGGGGCCGACCGTCTTGCTCGTCGTCTCCTATGCCTTGGGTCAAGGTTGGAAAGCGGCTTTCCCGATGGCTGTCGGTGTCGCCCTTGGCGACTTTACCGCGATGACGCTTTCCATGCTTGGCGTGGGTGCGCTGCTGGCAGCGTCGGCAACCGTGTTCACCACCGTTAAATGGGCAGGTGCCGCTTATCTGATCTGGCTCGGCATAAAACTGTTTCGCGCTGGTGGAACACTTCATGCCAGTGCCCGACACGACAAGGTGCATCCGGCGCGGATGCTGGTTCATGCGTGGCTCGTGACAGCGCTCAATCCGAAGAGCATCACCTTTTTCGTTGCTTTTCTTCCGCAGTTTCTTAGCCCGCACCGGGATTTCCTCACCCAGATGCTGGTTTTCGAAAGCACGTTCCTCGTGCTCGCTTTTCTCAATGCCTTTGCCTATGCACTTCTGGCAACCCGCGCACGCCGCTTCTTCTCAAGCGAACGCGCGCTGCGCATTTTCAATCGGGCTGGCGGAACATTGCTGATCGGTGCTGGCGTCGCGACCGCCTCAATGCGATCAACCTGAGACGAAACCCGCACGTTTTAGCCGGACGATGGCAAGATCAAGTGCGGAAAGGAATGCAGAGCGGTCCTTGGGCGAAAATGGAGCGGGTCCGCCTGTAACTTCGCCTGCGGAACGCAAACTATCCATCAGATTGCGCGTCGCCAGCGTGTTGCCGATGGTGTTTTGGGTGTGAACGCGTCCGTTCGGTGCGATCACCGAAGCGCCTTTTTCGAGCGAGCGGCTGGCCAAAGGAATGTCGGCGGTAATCACGATTGCACCCGGTCGCGAATTCTCGGCAATCCAGTCGTCAGCGGCGTCGAGCTTGTCCGATACGATAACCCGTTCGACACGCTCCGCATCGCGGGGAATGGCAATGAAACTGTTGGCCACCAGCATGACCGGCAGATTGTGCCGTTCCGCCACGCGATAGATTTCAGCTTTCACCGGGCAGGCGTCAGCATCGACGAGAATGCGGATGGTTTCAGGTTCAATGTTCATGCCGCTTCATAAAATGCGGGCGGCTGTTTGGCAAATTCAACGCTGCGATCAGTTTTATGCGATAGGCGTTTGCCGCAAAGCGGTATAAGGCGGGCCGCGAAAGTGAGAGTTCTGCCATGGCCGCCCGTTTGTTCCCCGTCATGTTTGTCCTGCTTTGGGCCACCGGTTTTATCGGAGCCGGGCTTTCCATGCCTTATGCCGAACCATTTACTTTCATGGCGGTGCGTTTTTCCATCGCGGCTGTCATCATGACACTTTGGGCGCTAGCGAGCCGGAGTATCTGGCCGAAAGGCGATGTGCTTCTTCATGCGGCGATTGCCGGTTGTCTCATCCACGGCGTTTATCTTTCCGCCTTGTTCTGGGCCGTTCACCACGGCCTGCCTGCGGGAATGTCCGGTCTGGTGGCGGGCCTTCAGCCGATGTTGACCACGCTGATTGCGGCCATTCTTCTGGGAGAACGAGCGAGCGGGCGGCAATGGACAGGGCTTCTGATCGGTTTCTGCGGCGTCGCCATGGTGGTATGGCCGAAGTTTTCGGCTGGCAGCGGTGTCGATCCGAAAAGCCTGGCGGCGGCATTTTTGGCTGTGGTGGCGATCAGCACTGGCACAGTCTGGCAGAAGCGGTTCGGCACGGCTGGTGATCTCAAGGCCGGGACGGCGGTGCAATATATCGCTGCGGCCATTTTGACTGCTATCTGTGCCTTTGCTTTCGAAACACGCGTCATGATCTGGTCGCCATCGCTGATTTTTGCGCTGGTCTGGCTGACGCTCGCCATTTCTATCGGTGCCATTCTGGCGCTTCTCGTCATGATCCGCGAAGGCGCCATGTCGAAAGTCGCATCGTTGTTTTATCTGGTGCCCGGCACCGCCGCGATCATGGCCTATCTGATTTTTGGTGAAACGCTATCGGCAATCCAGATTGCAGGTATGGTGGTGACGACGCTTGGCGTTGCACTGACTACTTTACGTCGATGAGCTCGGGTTGTTGTTCGCGCTTGCGAAAAATCATGATCGCGGCGTTTATTTCCGCACCGATGATGAAAATTGCTGACAGCATATAGAGAAAGACGATCGCCACCATGATGGAGGCGAGGCCCGCATAGGTCGTTACATAGGTGGCGAAAGTTTCCAGATATTTTGCAAAGGCCATTGCGGCGGCAAGCCAGGCGATGAGCGTGATCAATATGCCGGGCAGGATATCGCCGAGGCTGCGCCGTCCGGCTGGAAGCCAGATATGCACCATGAACAGTGCCAGAACCAGAACCCCCACTGCCACAGTATAGCGCCAGAAGGCAATCGTGCCTGTGAACGGCGCTATATCGGGAAACCATTGTTCGGCAAGACGCACGGCAAGCGGGGCCAGAACCAGCAGAAAGCTGATTGCCATCAGGCTCAGAGTGCCGACGAGAACGAAGCCCAGACTTTGCAAGCGGCAGAAAATGATCGAGCGCTGGTCGCTGACGCGATAGGCTCGGTTGAGCGCGATGCGCAGCGCCTCCACGCCATTGGAGGCAAAATAGGCGGCTGCGATGACACTGAGCGTTAGCAGTCCGCTGCGCTGCACGGTCAGCACGTTCATCACTTCGTTGGCAATTGGGGCAGCGATGTTCGACGGCCACATATCGAAGATGACATGCACCGCCGTATCGGCGAATTCCTTGGTGCCGAGAAAGCTTGCAAGCGTGGTGGCAAAGATGAGGAACGGAAACAATGCCATCAGGCCGGAAAGGGCAATATGGCTGGCGAAGGCCCAGCCATCGTCCGAACTGAAATGACCGATGACATCATAGGTGATCTGACGGAGAAAACGTCTGATTTTTCGCATCCGCAGATTTGTCCCTCAAAGCCTTGGTCGGTATTCGATAGTGTTCAGCCGGTGTTTCAAGGCCTTAAATCTAGCATTGGTCTGCGGATTGCAAGGGCGGGACCCGTTTTAAACCGGAGCCGAATCAAGCAAGCTTGGCGAAACGGCAGCGGGAAACGAACATATGGCTCCGGCACAAACCGGTCAGAACCGACAGCGTAATATCATTATCACCGGCTGTTCCTCCGGTATCGGTGCCTATTGTGCCGAAGCACTGCACAGTCAAGGCTGGCGCGTCTTTGCGACCGCCCGCAAGGATGCGGATATTGCGGCACTCAAGGCAAAGGGAATGGAAGCCCATTATCTCGACTATACGGAGCCGCAGTCGATCGCGGTCTTAGCCGATGAGGTGCTGCGCCAGACGGACGGCAAGCTCGATGCCCTGTTCAATAATGGTGCTTATGCTCAACCCGGCGCGATAGAGGACTTGCCGGTCGAAGCCTTACGCCAGCAGTTCGAAGCCAATTTCTTCGGTTGGCACGACCTTACCCGACGCTTGGTTCCGGTCATGCGCAGGCAAGGGCATGGGCGCATCGTGCATTGCTCGTCGATCCTCGGTCTCGTGCCGATGAAATGGCGCGGTGCTTATGTGGCGTCAAAGTTTGCGCTTGAAGGGCTGATGCTTGCGCAGCGCATGGAGCTGGAAGGTTCCGGTATCGATGTGTCGCTGATTGAACCCGGCCCGATTGCTTCGCGCTTCACTTACAACGCCGCCAGCCATGCTAGAGCCAATATCGACATGGAAGCTTCGGTGCATCGCGAGCTTTACCAGCGCCAGATGGCGAAACTGGAAGGTGGCGGTACAAAATCCAAGAACAAGCTTGGACCGGAAGCCGTCTATGCTGTACTGCTTCATGCATTGGAGGCGCCGCGTCCCCGCCCGCATTATGTGGTGACGAGACCGGCGAAACTTGGGTCACTGGCACGACGTCTGATGCCTGCCCGCTGGCTCTACCGGATGCTGTCCGACCAGTCATGAGGTCAGGGACGGTGCGCATGGGAAGGAAATAAAATGGACGTTCTGTTCAAGGGCGCGGCAATGGTGGCCATGTTTGCTGTGGCCGTCGTTCTGATCATCGGTCTGCGCAACATGATGCGCGGCGGTGACGGCAATTTCTCGAACAAGATGATGCAGCTGCGTGTTTTCCTGCAGTTCATTGCCATCGTTCTGATCGTTGGTGCGATCTATTTTGCCCGCCAGAAAACTGGCCAGTAAATATGGTCAAGCTCAACAAGATCTATACCCGCACGGGCGACAAGGGCACGACCGGACTTGCCAGCGGACCACGGCGGCTGAAGTCGGACCTGCGCGTCGAAGCCTATGGCACGGTGGATGAAACCAATGCCTGCATTGGCATGGCGCGCCTTCACACCGGCGGCGAAGATAATCCTCATGCGCAAATCGATGCCATGCTGGGTCGTATCCAAAATGATCTTTTCGACCTTGGTGCGGATCTTTCAACCCCGGATGACGGCAAGCCGCTCGCCTATGAACCGCTGCGCATCGTCGCATCGCAGGTTTCGCGTGTGGAAGCCGATATTGATCTCCTCAATACCGATTTGCAGCCGCTGCGTTCGTTCATTCTTCCGGGCGGTTCGGCGGCATCGGCTGCATTGCATCTCGCTCGCACGGTTTCACGCCGGGCCGAGCGCCTGATGGTTGCGCTTGCCCGCGTCGAAGGAGAGGTCGTTTCGGCGGAGGCTTTGCAATATATGAACCGCCTCTCCGATTTCCTGTTCGTGGCGTCGCGAACCGTCAACGATAACGGCGCGCAGGACGTTCTCTGGGTGCCCGGCGCCAACCGCTAATCAGACGCCACGTCTGTTGCCCCAGATCAGCACGTGAAGCTGGGGCAGGACGTGCGCTTCGTACCAGCCATCCGCAATTACCTTTTCGACCAGCCATTCCATTCGCCGCATGATGCCGTCGATATCGATTGCGGCATCATGTGCTTCGGGCGGCGGCGGTGTGTGATTGCCGGGCTGGAGATAGACCGGTAGACCGGAATATTGACTGGCTACATCTTTCGCGAAGGCATAATCGGCATCGTTAAAGATGACGAATTTCAGCACCGTTCGCGGCGTTGTGCCTGCAGCCTCGACACAGGCCGCCAGCGCGTCGAAATCGGAGCTCATGCCGCTTGAAGGTGGTTTTGGGCTCAGTACCAGTGCGTCGAGCGCGGAAAACCAGTCTTGCGCGACCGATCCTTGGGTTTCCAGTGCAAAGCGATAGCCTTCGGTCTTGCCGTGCTCGATCAAGGGCCCCAGCGGTTGAATGGCCGGATTGCCGCCCGAAAGTGACACTGTTAGTGGCTTATTTCGGGAAAGTGTCGTCACTTCACCCCAAATCGCTTCAACACTCATCGCCTTCCACTCGTGGCGAAAGCGGCTTTCGACGGCGTGCAGGCTGTCGCACCAGACGCAGCGATAATCGCAGCCACCGGCTCGCACGAAGACGGTCGGCTCACCGATCAGCACACCTTCGCCCTGTATCGTAGGGCCGAAAATCTCTGCGATGCGTATTTGCTTCACGGTCTGTACTCGGCCCATGTCTTGGGCGTTTCACTGACCCGCACGGCGGAAATTTCCGGCCAGCGCGCATAACACCATTCGAAAAAATGCCGGGCAAGGGTTTCAGCCGTGCTCTGGTCGTGGCCCAGAACATCGTTGAGATGGCGGTGGTCAAAACAATCATCGATGTAGCGCTTGAACGGTGCCAGCTCATGATAATCACGGACAAAGCCGTGCTGGTTAAGATCGTCAGCCGAGAGCTCGACCTCAACAATATAATTGTGGCCGTGCAGGCGGGCGCATTGATGATCGTCCGGGAGGCCAGTCAGTTGATGCGATGCGGAGAAATGAAATTCCTTGGTAATGCGAAACATCAGGCGTTCCTCTTCTCGATTGCCGAGCGCCAGAAATCCGCATCTTCATAGAGGGTCGGGTCTTGGATGCCGGCGAGATGGAAGGCTTCGCGTCGCTCGACGCAGGTGCCGCAGCGTCCGCAGTGATGTTCACCGCCCTTGTAGCAGGACCAGGTCGCTGCAAAAGGCGTACCGTATTTTGCGCCGTCGATAACGATGTCGGCTTTGGATGCGTGCACATAAGGCGCGAGCAGTTTTATGTCTGCATAACCGTCCAATGCATGGTTCTGCATCGTCTGGAAAGCATCGATAAAACCGGGGCGGCAGTCGGGATAAATGAAGTGATCGCCGCCATGGACGGCAAGGGCTATCGCCTCGGCTTTTTGGGCAGCGGCTACGCCGAATGCTATTGCCAGCATGATCGCATTGCGGTTCGGAACGACGGTGATCTTCATCGTTTCTTCGGCATAGTGTCCGTCCGGCACATCGATATTGTCAGTGAGGGCGGAGCCGGTCAGGCTGGCACCGATGTTGGTGATATCGATGATCTGGTGGGGAACGCCGAGCCTTTCGGCGCAGGCTTTGGCCGAATCCAGTTCCTTTTTGTGACGCTGGCCATAGTCGAAGGAGAGGAGGGCGGTGAGTTGGTGTTCGGTTGCTATTCTGTAAGCAAGCGAAACGGAATCGAGTCCGCCGGAGCAGACGACGAGCGTTTTCATAAGTCAGGGTTCCTTGTTTTGACCGGGTAGGCTGCGACCGGATTGCGAGGCGTTACCTAAAGCATGGCGCATCGCTTGTAAACGACATGAAAACGGGAGGTGTCGGGTTGCTCGGTTTTGGAATGACCTCTTGTCAGAATAAATTGATTTTAATCGATATAGCGGCCTGTGCCTGATTGACGTGCACGTCAACCGTCTTTAGGTTTCGTGCCGGTTCCCGGCGGATAGGCAGCGCATTTGCGTCATAACCCAAGTTACGCTGGTGCCGCTTTCATGTCGGATTTTGACATGCGGGTGGGAGTTCACGGCGGCATAGTCGTGCTGCAAGAGTCATTGAAGAGGTAATCGCGGATGAAAGTCCTTGTCGCAGTGAAACGGGTTGTCGATTACAACGTAAAGATCCGTGTAAAGGGAGACGGTTCGGGCGTTGAGCTTGCGAACGTCAAGATGTCGATGAACCCTTTCGATGAGATCGCGGTTGAAGAAGCGATCCGTCTGAAGGAAGCGGGCAAGGTGACGGAAATCGTCGCGGTTTCGGTCGGCCCGGCACAGGCACAGGAAACGCTGCGTACCGCACTTGCCATGGGCGCCGATCGTGCGATCCTGGTGAAGTCGGACGAAACGGTTGAGCCGCTTGGCGTTGCCAAGGTTCTCAAGGGCGTGGTCGATGCGGAAAAGCCGGATCTCGTCTTCCTCGGCAAGCAGGCAATCGACGATGATTCCAACCAGACTGGCCAGATGCTTTCGGCCCTTCTCAACTGGAGCCAGGCGACGTTCGCCTCGAAGGTGGAACTGGGCGACGGTTCGGCCAAGGTAACGCGCGAAGTTGATGGTGGTCTCCAGACCATCGACGTGAAGCTTCCGGCTATCGTTACGGTCGATCTTCGTTTGAACCAGCCGCGCTATGCGTCGCTGCCGAACATCATGAAGGCCAAGAAGAAGCCGCTTGACGAGAAGTCGCCTGCCGATTTCGGCGCCGACATTGCGCCGCGTCTCAAGGTCCTGAAGACTGAAGAGCCGGGTGGCCGCAAGGCTGGCGTGAAGGTCGGTTCAGTTTCTGAACTGGTCGAGAAGCTCAAGGCCGACGGCGTACTCTAAAGAAATCGGAAGGGACGATATAAATGGCTATTCTTCTTATTGCCGAACATGACAATGCAACCCTTTCCGACCAGACGGCGAAGGCGCTGACGGCAGCTGCCCAGATCGGCGGCGACGTGGATGTTCTGGTTGCAGGCAAGGGCGCGAAGGCTGCAGCCGATGCCGCCGCCAAGCTCAAGGGTGTGCGTAAGGTTCTGCTCGCTGAAAGTGATGGACTGGAAAACCGTCTGGCCGAGCCAACGGCCGCTCTCATCGTGGAACTGGCAGGCAATTACGACACGATCATTGCTCCGGCAACGACCTCGGCCAAGAACATCCTGCCGCGCGTTGCAGCGCTTCTCGATGTGATGCAGTTGTCCGAAATCATGGAAGTCGTGTCGGCTG
This sequence comes from Brucella sp. GW823-FHT04E01, assembly GCF_058796175.1. NCBI lineage: Bacteria > Pseudomonadati > Pseudomonadota > Alphaproteobacteria > Hyphomicrobiales > Brucellaceae > Brucella > Brucella sp. GW823-FHT04E01. Next base: position 916,912 of record NZ_JBXAIK010000004.1, read on the forward strand.
ATACGTTCAAGCGTCCGATCTATGCGGGCAATGCGATCCAGACGGTGCAGTCGACAGACGCCAAGAAGGTCATCACCGTTCGTACGGCTTCGTTCCAGGCGACTGCTGAGGGTGGTTCGGCTGCAGTTGAAAGCGTCAATGCAGCAGCCGATCCGGCGCTGTCGAGCTTCGTCGGCAATGCATTGTCGGATTCGGACCGTCCGGAACTGACCTCTGCCAAGATCATCATCTCCGGCGGTCGTGCGCTCGGTTCTGCCGAAAAGTTCCAGGAAGTGATCCTGCCGGTTGCCGACAAGCTCGGTGCAGCGGTCGGCGCAAGCCGTGCTGCAGTCGATGCGGGCTACGCGCCGAACGACTGGCAGGTTGGCCAGACCGGCAAGGTGGTTGCCCCGGATCTCTACATCGCCGTCGGAATCTCTGGTGCGATCCAGCATCTGGCCGGTATGAAGGACAGTCGCGTGATCGTGGCGATCAACAAGGACGAGGAAGCGCCGATCTTCCAGGTGGCCGATTACGGCCTCGTCGGCGATCTCTTTACGATCCTGCCGGAACTGCAAAAAGCGCTTTAATCGATCAGAAAGCGGCGGGCTAGTCCCGCCGCTTTTTCATTTGGAAAGCCTTCTGATACGAAAGCGCTGTTTTGCTTTTCTCTGAATGAGGGCTGTATCCGTCTCGGGCAGAATTGGTATAGTGAAGCATTTCCAGCAAAAGTGCGAAGCGGTTTTGCGTTGGACAATGCGAAAAGACAAAGACAGAGCATTTCCAGCAAAAGTGCGAAGCGGTTTTGCTGGGGGTAATATGTAAGAACAAAAGTTAGAGCATATGCTCTCGGCCTCGGCTCTGTTGTGGGGCGGCTGAATGAAGGAGTTATGACTGTGGCAATCAAGACGGTAGGGGTGGTCGGCGCAGGACAGATGGGCAGCGGTATTGCTCATGTATGCGCGCTGGCCGGGTTCGATGTGCTTCTTCACGATGCGGCAGCGGACCGGCTGGAAAAGGGCATCGCCACCATCAATGGCAACATGGCGCGTCAGGTTGCCTCAGGCAAACTGCTGGAAGACCAACGCGCAGCGGCGATGAAGCTTATCCGTCCGGCAAATTCCATGGAGGATCTGGCGGGTGTCGATCTAGCCATCGAAGCGGCAACGGAAGACGAAACCGTCAAGCGCAAGATTTTTGCGCAGCTTTGCACGGTTCTGAACCCCGAAGCGATTCTCGCAACCAACACGTCGTCGATCTCGATCACACGTCTCGCATCCACGACCGACCGTCCAGAGCGTTTTATCGGCATTCATTTCATGAATCCCGTTCCTGTGATGAAGCTTGTCGAACTGGTGCGCGGCATCGCAACGGATGAGGAAACCTTCCGCAAGTCGAACGATTTCGTGACCGCGCTTGGCAAGACGGTAACCGTTGCCGAGGATTTTCCGGCCTTTATTGTCAATCGCATTCTGTTGCCGATGATCAACGAGGCCATCTACACGCTTTATGAAGGGGTCGGCAGCGTCGAAGCTATCGATACAGCCATGAAGCTAGGCGCCAACCACCCGATGGGGCCGCTACAGCTCGCCGATTTCATTGGCCTCGATACCTGCCTCTCCATCATGCAGGTTCTGCACGACGGGCTGGCGGATTCCAAGTATCGCCCGTGCCCGCTTCTGGTCAAATATGTCGAAGCAGGCTGGCTGGGACGCAAGACGGGTCGCGGCTTTTACGATTATCGTGGTGAGCATCCGGTTCCGACGCGGTAAGGCGCTTGAACTTTTGAACATGAAAGGCCGGTTAAAACCGGCCTTTTCTAATTGTGGCGACAATTCGCGGCCTGTGGAAAAGCTTGAACATCCTTACCATTAACTTACCCTTAACCATAAGGGTTCAGAGCTTATTCATCTTTGATTGTTAAAGTTTTCATTAAGATGTTCGGAAATGAACAACGTTTCAGAGCCCGGTTAGTCGGGACAGGACGGGCATCCATTCCGAACAGCATGTTTTTTGACGAAGGTGAAGACGATGAGCATTCTTGTTCAGCTGCGTGACAGCGTTAATGTCATCCGCGAGTTCGTTGCACCGAGCTACAGGCCCGAGCGCCATTATATGCGCGGGCCAGGCCCGGCTTGCGCCGCACGCACGCACCATTGATATGAGCGCTTAAAGCCTCCGTTTGCTTGGCGAACGGACCGGCATTTAAAAAAGTAAAGCCAGAACGGTTCACCGCTCTGGCTTTTGTTTTTGGCCACCGCGTGTGAGTGCGGATTATTCCAGACCTTCAAACAAAGCCGTCGAAAGATAGCGTTCGGCAAAGGACGGAATGATGATGACGATGTTCTTGCCAGCGTTTTCCGGGCGCTTGCCGATTTCAACAGCGGCGGTCAGAGCCGCGCCGGAAGAAATGCCGACGGGAATGCCTTCGAGACGGGCCAATAGGCGCGCATTGGCAAAAGCGTCTTCGTTGGAGACCTGAACGACCTCATCATAGATGCTGGTATCGAGCGTCTTCGGGGCGAAGCCTGCGCCGATGCCCTGAATTTTGTGCGGGCCGGGTGCGCCACCGGAAAGTACCGGTGAATCCTTCGGTTCCACGGCGATCACCTTGAAGGACGGCTTGCGCCCCTTGATGACCTGACCGACACCGGTAATCGTGCCGCCGGTGCCGATGCCGGAGATCAGGATATCTGCTTCCCCATTGGTGTCGTTCCAGATTTCCTCAGCCGTCGTGAGGCGATGGATTTCCGGGTTGGCCGGATTTTCGAACTGCTGCGGAATGATTGCGTTCGGGTTGCCTTCCGCAATGGCTTCCGCTTCCGCAATAGCACCCTTCATGCCTTTTGCGCCTTCGGTCAGAACCAGTTCGGCACCGAGAAGCTTCAAAAGCTTGCGGCGTTCCACCGACATGGTTTCCGGCATGGTGAGAACGAGGCGATAACCCTTGGCCGCAGCGGCAAAGGCAAGGGCAATGCCGGTATTGCCGGAAGTCGGCTCGACGAAGACTGTCTTGCCCGGCACGGCGCGACCGTCGCGTTCCAGAGCTTCGATCAGCGCCAGACCGATACGGTCCTTCACACTGGCCAGAGGGTTGAAGAACTCCAGCTTGGCCAGAAGATTGGCTTCCACGCCCTTTTCCTTGGCGAACTTGTCAATGCGCACAAGCGGTGTATTGCCGATTGTGTCGAGGATGGAATCGTAAACGCGGCCACGGCCTGCGGTCTTACCAGCTTGTGGTTCGTTCAGGGGCTTGTTCATGGCGTGATCTCCCTATTTGTCGCGCAAAGTTTAAGAGGAAACTGCGCAAAAGCATAGTTGGGTACGTGCGCCCGGCACATCAAGTTTAGAAATTTATTCTTTATAATTGAATAAATTGGAAGTAAATTCCATCATAATTGGGAGGGAGCGTATTAGCTTGGGGTAAAGCTTGATTGATCCGCGTCAATGCGTTGCGACGGGGAGGCGCGCATCATCGGGTATCAGGCAGCCAGGAGAACATGAATGTACAAGAACATATTGATCGCAACCGATGGATCGGAACTCGCTGAGAAAGGCGTCGACCAAGGCGTTGCGCTGGCCAAGGAAACAGGCGCAAAGGTTATTTTCGTGTCCGTGACCGAGCTTCTGCCATCCTATGGCATTGTGGTTGCGGCTGAATGGGCGTCGAGCCCGGCGGCATTTCAGGAATATCGCGAGGCTATCACCAAAGCGGCCACCGAAATTCTGTCGAAGGCCAAAGCCAAGGCAATGGAGATCGGCGTCAGTGCTGAGGCCGTGCATGTCGAAAATCAATCTCCGGCGCAGGGCATTGTCGAGGCTGCGAATGCCAAGAATGCCGATCTGATCGTCATCGCATCACATGGCCGTCGCGGCGTGAACAAATTATTGCTGGGAAGTCAGGCAGCTGAGGTGTTGTCGCTCAGTACCGTGCCGGTGCTGGTCATCAAGTAATCGACGGCTATGCGCGCCTCTTCCGGCATCGCAGCGATTTCTCTAAAAGGCATAACAACGCAAGAAGATTCCTGAATACCTCTGTTAAGCTCCTCCTGTCCGAATACGGACGGGAGGATTTTCTCAAGGAGGTATTCATGACTGCGCCACGGCCTTCAAAGACCATGTTGGGCAATCATCCGCTTCATCCCGAAACGCAGATGCTCAATTATGGCTACGATCCGGAGCTTTCCGAAGGAGCGGTCAAGCCACCGGTATTCCTGACGTCGACTTTCGTTTTCAAGACTGCCGAAGACGGACGCGATTTCTTCGATTTCGTTTCCGGTCGCAAGGAACCGCCTGCCGGTGTCGGTGCTGGTCTCGTCTATTCCCGTTTCAACCATCCCAACAGCGAGATCGTTGAAGATCGCCTCGCGGTCTATGAAGGCACCGAGAGCTGTGCGCTGTTTTCTTCCGGCATGTCGGCCATTGCCACGACGCTGTTTGCTTTTGCACGCCCGGGCGATGTCATTTTGCATTCGCAACCGCTCTATGGCGGCACGGAAACGCTCCTTGCAAAGACGTTTCTCAATTTCGGCGTTGAAGCCGTTGCTTTCGCCGATGGCGTGCACGAAGCCTCGATAGAACAGGCAGCCGACGAGGCTGTTCGCAAGGGACGTGTTTCGGTGATTCTGATCGAGACGCCTGCCAACCCGACCAACAGCATTGTCGATATTGCCGCCATCCGGCGTGTCGCGGAAAAGATTGAACAAAAGCAGGGGCATCGTCCGATCATTGCTTGCGATAATACCCTGCTTGGGCCGATCTATCAGAAGCCTCTCGACCACGGTGCTGATCTTTCGGTCTATTCGCTGACCAAATATGTTGGCGGGCACTCGGATCTGATTGCCGGGGCTGTGCTGGGTGCCAAGGCTGTTGTAAAGCAGGTCAAGGCATTGCGTGGTGCGATCGGTACGCAGCTTGACCCGCATTCATGCTGGATGCTGGGTCGCTCGCTTGAAACGCTCGGACTTCGCATGGAACGCGCCAACAACAACGCGCAGGCAATTGCGGAATTCCTGCGCGATCATCCGAAAGTGGAGAAACTGCATTATCTCCCATTTGAGGATGAGAATTCGGACGTTGGTGCTTTGTTCAAACGCCAGTGCAGTGGTGCGGGGTCGACTTTCTCCTTCGATATCAAAGGCGGGCAGGCGGCGGCATTCCGCTTCCTGAATGCGCTTCAGATATTGAAGCTTGCTGTCAGTCTCGGCGGTACGGAATCGCTTGCAAGCCATCCCGCCGCGATGACCCATTCGGGCGTTCCCGTCGATGTAAGAGAGCGTATCGGTGTGCTGGAATCAACGATCCGACTTTCCATCGGCATCGAGCATCCCGACGATCTGATTGCCGATCTGGCGCAAGCGCTCGAAGCGGCGTGACAAGAAAATTTGTGGTGGGATGAATGGTGCGGGTGGTCTGCAACTAATTGAAATTACATTGTAAATCAACTTATATCACCGTATATCAGACCTATTGAACGACAAGCTTGTTCTTGTTACGTTCGATATCAAGCCATATCGTTAAGTGTCAACAAAGCGCAGCACGCGATAGGGGCTGAGGTAGGGGCTGATAATAGGCATTATTACCTTATCCGGCGGTAGGGGTGAAAAGCATGGGTGCCGTGAACCGATTGAGCGCATTAGCAGTATCGAAGATGGGGCCGGGCAAATATTGCGACGGGGCCGGGCTTTATCTGCAAAAGAAGTCAGATAGCGCCGGAAAGTGGATTTTTATATTCACCCTTCATGGCCGCAAGCGAGAAATGGGCCTCGGTTCCTATCCTATCGTTTCATTGAAGGCAGCGCGTGAAGATGCCGAGAAGTGGCGCGGTATGGTTCGACAGAATATCGACCCTATCAATGAGCGCGAACGCCTGAAACGTGAAGCTGCCCGCAATCTCCATTTGTTGGAAGATATTGCGAAGTCAGCTTTTGAAAGCCGGAAGGCAGAATTGAAGGGCGACGGCGAAAACGGGCGCTGGTTCAGCCCGCTTGAACTTCATGTGTTGCCGAAATTGGGTAAGGTGCCAGTAGCAGAAATCCATCAGAATGATATTCGGGACACGCTAGCGCCGATCTGGCACGCCAAAGCTTCGACAGCAGAAAAGGCGCTCGGTCGGCTCGCAATCTGCATGAGGCACGCGGCTGCGCTCGGTCTGGACGTAGATTTGCAGGCCACGGAAAAAGCCCGTGCACTTCTCGGTAAACAGCGCCACACGGTCAAGCATATCCCGGCTATGCCATGGCAGGAGGTTCCAGCCTTCTACGCATCATTGAAGGACGGCAGTGTCACACACCTTGCCATGCGCCTACTTATCCTGACAGGCGTTCGCTCAAGGCCCTTACGCTTCATTCATGAAAGCCAGATCGAGGGTGATATCTGGACTATCCCCGGTGAAGCCATGAAGGGCGAGGAAGGAAAAACGCCAGATTTCCGCGTTCCACTTTCGAAGGAAGCCTTGAAGGTTATCGAAGAAGCGCGCCGCCATGCACGTGACGGATATCTTTTTCCGAGTATTCGCAAGGGCGTCATCAGCGATATGACGATGGCCGCATTCATGGAGCGGGCCGAAATGGAATATCGCCCTCACGGGTTTCGATCCAGCTTGCGTGATTGGATTGCGGAAACAACGGCAACGCCGCATGACATTGCTGAAACTGTCCTCTCTCATACGGTCGGCAGTAAGGTCGAGCGCTCCTATCGCAGAACTGACTTCTTAGAGCAGCGGCGCGTTCTTTTGGAAAGCTGGTCGCAACATGCCACTGGTCAAGGTGGGCAGATATTGAAGCTGGCGAAAGCATAATCATGGCCGATCTGGTATGGGCAGCGGCCCAAGGCGATGACGATTTTGAAAAGGCTCTCTGGTTGACAGTCAACCGGGGCAGTGTGGGTATTCCTTATTTAACCGCGATCCTGCGAGACCCAAACTGCGAAATTTCATATAAGGACCGGGTTTTATTAGCCCAGTTCCTAGACGGTGATTATATCAATCCCCCCGGAAGAAAGCCGAGGGAATATCGTATACCGTATCTTGATGACACCCCAACGCCTGCGCAGATGGCTGCTGCTGATGTTCGGGCGGAAATGCTTGAGCGCCGAGAAAAAGGGTTACGGATACGAGGAATGCAGGCCCAGATTATAGAGGAAAAGGCTACTCAATATGGAGCCAGCGTAGAAACCGTTGCGGGCATTCTGCGTAGAGGCAGGCGATAAACCCCCGTTTAATTATTTATTTAGGCGCGGTTTCATAGGTCCGCCATGTCTAGCAATTTCAGCCCATATCAATCAATAACGAGGCTGAAACATGCAAATCAATGATCCTCTCCTGACTGCCCGTGAAGGTGCAAAAATCCTTCAAGTGAGCCTTCCTACCTTCTATCGTCGGATTGCTGACGGCACCTTGCCAAAGCCGATCAAAATGGGAAGTTTGTCTCGCTGGTCGCAGTCGGAAATACTCGCAGCAATCGAAAACGCAAAAGCTAAGCGGCACGCTGCATAAAAACGACCCCGCCGAAAAGGACGGGGCCGAAGGGCTTTTGATATGTCATTTTCACAATAGCCCCTCCTGTCCTTTGGTGCAATCCAGAGGAAATTCTTCATGCGAGATGCAAAACGCATCACCCTTGGCCTTCGCGGCCACTGGCATGGTCATTATGGCCTGTGCTTCTGTCCTGCCCATGCAAACAGCCATACCCCGGCGCTCAGCGTGTCAGACAGCAGAAACGGCAAGCTTCTTTTGCGCTGCCATGCCGGTTGCCGGTTCAGTGATATTCTGGACGCCCTGAAAGGATTGGGCATTGTCGATGGAGCCAGCGATTATTCCCCTCCTACGGCTGAAGACTATGAGGCGATCAGGCAGGCCGAGGAAGAAGCCGCGAAACGTAAAGAGGCCAAAGCCGTGGCGTGCTGGCAGGAAACCTTTCCCATTCACGGCACGATAGCTGAAACTTATCTTTGCTCTCGTGCCATCACATGCCCCCTTCCAGAAACCCTTCGCTTCCATCCGGCATGCCATCATCCCGGCAACCAGCGCTTTCCGGCTTTGGTTGCGCTGGTCGAGGGATCGCCACGCGTCGCCATTCACCGAACGTATCTGCGCCCAGACGGTCAGGGGAAAGCCGTGATTGAACCGGCGAAGGCTATGCTCGGTTCGGTATCGGGTGGGGCTGTACGCCTTTCTGGCGGCTCAGAAACGCTGTTTGTTTGTGAAGGCATAGAAACGGGACTGTCGCTTCTCTCAGGCCTTGTGCGTGGTTCTGTGGCAGTCTGGGCGGCTTTATCGACCAGCGGCATGAAAAACTTATGTCTGCCGAATGATCCGGGCGCGCTGGTTATTGCTACTGACGGCGATACAGCGGGCCGCGAGGCTGGACACATGCTTGCTGCCCGCGCTGATGCTTTGGGCTGGCGTGTTTCCCTTCTCGCCGCCCCTGACGCTCAGGACTGGAATGATGTTCTTATGATGAAAGGGGCAGCAGCATGAGTGCGCCCGAACCTATTCCCTTCAAGGCTGAATGGCCGGAACCAGATTACCGGTTCCTTCGCGTAGAAAGGCCAGAGCCGCCAGTTCTACCGCTGGATGATGTGTTTTCGGCACGCTGGTCATCATGGGTTAAAACAGCCGCCGAAGCGAAGGCTTCTCCGCCTGATTTCGTTATGGCAGCAGCATTGTCCGTGTGCGCGGCGACCATTGGAAACAACCGTTGGGTTTCTCCGTGGTCTGGATGGGCGGAGCCTCCGATTTTATGGGCCGTCGCTATTGGCAATCCGTCCATGAATAAATCACCCGGACTAGATGCGGTTCTCTCACCTCTTAAGAAGGTCGAGCGCACATTGATGGCGACCGTAAGAATGGATATGGACGAGTGGCAGGGCAAGGCCGAGATTGCCAAGGTCGCTGAGGCCGCTTGGAAAGAAACCGTAAAAAAGGCGGTGAAGGACAACGAAGAACCCCCGGCCCGTCCGAATAGCGCCGATCCCGGCCCACAGCCTGTAATGCCCAGACTGTCCGTAAACGATACCACGGTTGAAAAGCTCGGCGTTATCGTTTCCGTTCAGCCTCGCGGTACGCTGTTGGCGCGCGATGAACTAGCTGGGTGGCTTCAAGGCATGTCCCGCTATTCAGGCGGCGGTTCTGATCGTCCGTTCTGGTTGGAAGCCTACGGCGGTCGAGGATATGCCGTAGAAAGAATGGGGCGCGAACCTGTTTATATCGACCGGCTTTCTATTGGTGTTCTCGGCGGTATTCAGCCAGACAGATTGCAATCCTTGCTCATAAAAACTGACGACGATGGGTTGCTAGCTCGCTTCCTGCCTGTTTGGCCCAATCCCGCACCTGTGAAACGGCCAAGTGTGCTTTTTGACGAGAGCTTTATTGAGAATGTTGTAGAGCGTCTTCTTTCACTGAAGATGCCACGTGATGATGATGGAAGCCTCCGACCTTGGTTCGTTCATTTCTGTGAAGATGCGCGTTGCACGCTCGAAGAATTTCAGAAGGCTGTGCGTGAGTGGGAAAAGGGCACCGAAGGGCTTTTGCTCTCCTTCATCGGCAAGCTGCCGGGTCTGACAGTGCGATTGTCTCTCGTGTTCTCTATGATGGAATGGGCATCAGGTGAGGCAGACGAGCCAACCCAGATTACCGATGCAACGTTTCGTAAGGCCGCTCATTTTGCTGAAGAATACCTTCTACCGATGGCGCGCCGCACCTATGCGGATGCTTCTATGCCGAAGGCTGAACGCTCGGCACGCCGTCTTGTGGCCCTCATCATTGAAAACGACTGGTCGCAGTTTACTACCCGTGAAGTCATAAGAACTGGCCGTGAGGGTATTTCCTCGGCTGACGATTTGAACCCGGCTCTACGCGTCTTGGAGGAAGCCGACATTGTGCGACCTGTCGTCGGCCCTGTCGCTCCACAGGGTGGGCGACCAGCACGGTTATTCACGGTTAACCCCGCAATTTATCAAGTGCCTCATAGCCGGAAATCCACTTACACCCCCGCCGACAAAACTGACTTAACCGACAAAACGCCAACGGCGGTTCTCAGGGATGAAAAAGCACTCGTTAAAGCGCCCGCAGTTTTTCAGGGAAACATGAGCGCCAAGGAAGCGATCGAAGCCATGGTGCGCAAACGGCGGCAAGAGGCAGAAAATGAATAGCTTTTGCTCGTTCAAAGAAAGGGTGGGGTGTGCTCATGTCCAGATGGCTTGATCCTATTCGCTCTGCCCCTGCGCACAATGACAAAACTGACTTAACTGACAAAACGGGTTCGCAGAAAGCGCCTTCCGTCTTGATCAGCGCTGCCGTTATTCCCTTTCGTCGTCAGCCTGAACAATTGTCAGACTGGAAACCAGACACGAAACCTACGCCCGAAGACGCGGAGTTATACGCCGAGGCCTTACGTCTTCACGGTCCAATGTCCTACGGAATGGCTATGCGGGTTCTTGGATGGGGCGGAACGCGCGCCGGTCAGGCTGAAGACGCCTTGCTACAAGCTGGCCGCATTTCCTTCAATAATCTTGGAAGGGCGGTTTTGAAGGAAGGGGGCAGCGATGGCGGAAGTTAAGCCTTCCTACGTTCGAACGCAGCCCCTTGAGCAGTTTATCACTTCGACCGCAATGCAGCTTCATACCGATCCGGCATTGTGGCACGCCTATGCGACCCATGGCGGCGGCAGATGCAGCCATTATGTCGGAGACTACGAAACCGCATTTTCCGAGGGCATGCGGTATTACCGGCTCCACGGCGGCAAAATCCACATAGAGCGCATTGACTAGGCGAGAGGCGGCTTTGTCGCCTTGCCTTCTCGATCCGCCCGCCAAGTCCCGCAGCTTTTCGCGTAGCTGTTGCTAATTTTGTGGACACAAAATGAGGTTTACCATGCGTGCAGACATAGCGATGCCAAACATTATCCGTGTTCGGGTTTTGCCTGACGAAAAGCAGGCCATGAAGGAAATTGCTCGCAAGAGCGGAACAACGCTGTCGAACTTAATCCGCACTTCGGTCCTGTCGGATCGCGAAGGCGAAAACAGGAAGGCTCGATGATGCAATCATTTATCTTCGGCGGTGGTACTGCCGACACGCCCGAAAGTGTCAAACGCAAGCGCGATGTTGCTATGGCGATGCTTGGCCAGTCTCGCGCGCCGCGCACTATTGGCGAGGGCATCAGTGCGCTTGGTGACGGTATCGTTGCGAACGTCATGAACCGGCGCGCAAATTCAGCAGAACAGGCCGGGATTGCTAGCGCCGGACGCGATATTGGTTCACTTGGCAGTGGATCGTTCAACAGCGCTCCTGCACAGTCTTCGTTTGCCCCGCAGCAAAATGGCTCGTTCCAAGGGTCTTTTACCCCATACACGCCGCCCACAAATTTAGGCGAAGGTATTGCACAGTTCGGGCAGGCCGTTGCCCAAAGGGTTCAGCAAAATAGCCAATATCCAAGCGCTCCGGGGAGCAATCCTTTGATGAACCTTGGCCGCTTGTTCATGGGCGGGGTTTCCAAGACCGGAGGGCTTTACTAATGGCAAAATTCAAAATCCAAGCTCCTGACGGCAAGGTGTACTCTATCGAAGGCCCGAATGATGAGCAGGGCGCTATCAAATTTTTACAGCAGCACCTGGATACACAGCGGCAACAACGGTCTACACCAGCGCAACAAGGTCAAAATTGGTGGGAAATTGCGCCGCTCGTTGATCAAGGTGGAGCGACACAGGGAAGCCTCGGTCAGCGCGATCCTTTGGAGAAATACCAGCAACAGGACGGGATGACGCTAAATATTGGCGGTAAGCGTGTGAAAGTGGACCGCAACTTCATGGAGCTTTCGCCCGAAAAACAAAACGCCACGGTTGATGAAATCGCGTCTCAGATCGGTGTGGCTCCGCAGGATGGCATGACACTTGACCAGAAGAAGGCCGTAGCACTTGCGTCCGCACGCCTTCGCCGTCAACAGCAGGAAAACCCTGAAAGCGGTGGTTATGGTTCTCAGGTATTCTCTGGTCTTCTCGAGGGTGCAACAGGTGCGCTCGGCGCTCCGGTCGATCTGGTCAACAACTTTCTCGTAAAACCAGCCGTCAGCGGCGTGAATGCGGTTTTCGGCACCGACTTGAAGGCCTCAGAAACTCCGCTCGGTGGATCGGCAGGGCTTCGTCAGGGGTTGGCGATTTCGCCAGAGAGTCAGAACCATGGAGAGCAGTTTGCGCGCCGTGTGGCTCAATCTGTCGGCGGTGCCGCTGTTCCCTTGGCTGTTACGGCTCAAACTGCTGGACAAGCAGCCGCAGGGCTGGCGACCGCAGCGGGTGGCGGTATGGGCGGCGCGACCGCTCAACAGCTTTTCCCCAACAATGCTGGCGCTGAAATCGCCGGTGAGCTTCTCGGCGGGATCGGGACAGGTGCGGCTATTACTGGAATTGCAAACCGTCAGGCACGAAAGGCGGCTGAAGCGGCAGTACCGACCGTTGAACAGCTTAAGCAGCAGGCCGCAGATAAATTCCAAGATGCCCATTCTTCGGGCGTTATGGCAAATCAGGCCCAGACGCAGCAACTTGCGGCGGACATGAAGGGCATTGCCGAACGTGAAGGGCTAATATCACCAACAGGCAGAGTGTCCGAGGCTTACCCGAAAGCACGTGAAGCACTCAGGATGGTCGAGGACTATGCGCAGGGCGATATGTCCGTCCCCCAGATGCAGACTGCCCGCAAGGTACTCGCGGATGCTGCAAAAAGCTCGGATGATGCAGAGCGTCGAATTTCCACATTGATGCTCAAGCAGTTCGATGACTTCACATCGCCGCTTGCTCCACAACTGGCTGAAGGCCGTTCCCTATATGCACGTGCCATGCGCGGCGAAGAACTTGAAACCTTGCGGGAGTTGGCCGGTTCGCGCGCTGGTCAGTTCACAGGATCCGGTTATGAAAATGCACTTCGCACAGAATATCGAAACCTTGAGCGGCGGATTATCAAAGGGCAGGAACGCGGCTGGACGCCGGATCAGCAGGCCGCAATCAGCCGGGTCGCGCAAGGCACCGCCACTTCGAATGCTTTGCGCAATGTCGGACGCATGGCTCCGACCGGGCCAGTTTCGTACATGTCAACGGTCGGCGCTCCCGGCATACTCGGCACTATGGCTGGTGGGCCGATGTTAGGTGCCACCCTTGCCACCGGATCGGCAATGGCGGGCTATGGAGCCAGAGCAGCGGCCACCCGGCAAACTAACCGTTTTGCCGATCTTGCTGAAATTCTGGTTCGCAACGGTGTCCCTATAAACCCTTCGAATAATTCCGAGCTTCGGAGGCGGGTTATCGAGGCTCTTATTGGCTCTCAAAGTGCGGCTCAATCTAACTGAGAGCTACAAACCAAAACACAACAAGGGTTGCGACAGTTGCCGCTACCCAGATTTTTTCCCCTGAACTGAACGTAGCGCCGTGTTTGTTTCTACGCATGAACTGCCCTTTGCCCAGATGGTCATAACTTTCAATTGAATCAAGGATACACGATGCAGGAAAATATTACAGATGTCGCATTGGAATTGGCGGACTACGCCCGTGCTGCTCGTGAAGCTGGGGGCACGACCAGCGCCGATCTAAAAGCAGCGATAGACCGCTTATTTCAAGCCGATGGGGAAACACCAGAGGATGCCCTAGCCATACTGACTTATGCGCAGTTCTTTCTTGCCACGATGGTCAACCAAATGGACCTTGAAAAAGAAGGCGGCTTTATCGATCCTATTTTTCGTTGTGTTCACAAGGCGGTAGGCATTTTGGAGAGCATGACAGGCCGGAAATTTGAGGAATTTTTTTGAGGGGATATACAAGTCCCCCTATTTTTCGCGACTATTTTTCATCTTTTTTCGATGCTTCTTGCCGGAGGCGGAACCTTGCGCCCATGGTCTTCGGCAGCTTCAATCCAAGCTTCGATAGCGTCATAGGCATTACGCACAGCTTCTTCAGGCGTATCGCCGTCGCTCATGCAGCCCGGCAGATCGGGAACGCGCGCAATGAAGCCATCATTGCCTTCCCTACTGAGGATCGGTGCGAACGACACCAGAAACTCGTGTCACTATATCTCCTGCGGCTTCCTGCTCGTTGGCGTCAATAACCTTATCAATGTCATTGGCCTCCGCTGAAGCTACTTCCATGTCTTGAGTTTTGGTTATTTGTTCCTTTAGCGCATTCCACTCATTCAAATATTCTTCGTAGTGGCTGGGAAGCGGTTCAGCGTTGTGGCTGAATTGGATTTTCAAAACCGGCTTTTCGATCTTATGGAAATCGAGAAAATCCTCAATGTACTGCATAAGCTCATCATTATTGAAGTCTGAAGCCGATTTAAGCAGCTTGCGTTGCTGGGCGACGAGGCTTTTCCGCTTCGCATCACGCGTCGTGTCAATTATGATAATAGGGTAGGGTTCGCCATTCGCGACTCCCTTAAAACTCTGCATTTCTTCAAAATGAAGATTTGTTTGAAACCTAGTTGTATCTTCATTTCTGTGAGCTTTGCACAATAGATATGCCAGCCCCGGAGAAACGGTCAAAGCATTTACTGTCGAGTTGCGAGCAATTCTGAAGCCGCCGTCAATGCCCTTCCCAAGAAAGTCGAAAGACTTTGGGTCCTCATCAACAGCGCACTCACTCGATTCAGATGGTATCTCGCCGTCACCGTTAATTGGATCAATTCCACCGTCTATGCTCAAGCGGATGCTACAATTTGGCGACGGAAATGCCGCGACCCATGCGTTGCCCTTGGTGTTGAGCTTAAATTCAGAGGTTTGCTGTAGCTTCTCGCCAAATTGTTTCAGCGCCTCTACAAATGCTGTAACGCACGCTCCGACATGGCAGAGGCTGTGTATTCGATTGACAAAAAGAATCTCGTCGCCAATCGTCTTCCAAACCTTTGGCATACATCCCTTTTCTTCCTGAGATAACTGAGGAATGCTCTCGCATACCTCCGTGTATATCGAGATGAATGTTTTAGGAAAGTCACCGTAAAATTTCTGAAATTCTTTGAGCCAAGCTGTCGACTTGTTCTTGGACTTGAAGTCAGTTGAACCTGTTAAGTCTACAGAAAGAAATAATCGTATGCGGTAGGCAGGCGCTTCGACTTCAAGCATTTACACCAACAATGGAAAATCAAAGACCTATGGACTTAGCGCGAATTTCAGCAGCTTTTTCGGAGACGCCAAAAATTCTCTGGGCTGTCGATGGGCCGTCTTTCTGATAGATTTCAGAAAAGACTTTAGCGGGCATCAGAAAAGCTGCCGCAAACCAATTTGCTTCCCACTCTGCTCGCTTCTGCTCTTGATTATTTTCATCGACCCAGCGAGTAGCGCGCATGACAGCGTTAGGAGCGTTCTTCTGTACTTCCTCTAGGTGTAATAAAAGATGCCCTAACTCGTGAGCAATGGTAAATCTATCGCGCACGAGCGACGTGAACTGAGAGATATAAATCGTGAAATCGCTCATACTGCGAGCAACGATTGAACCACTCTCAAAGTCATCGTCGCCGTTAGTGCCAACGACAATCCTGCCGCCAAACCTACTTACGACTGCTTCCATACTATCACCTGGGCGAAATCCCAGCGTTTCAGCAATTGCTTCAGCAATACGCTCAACTGTTGGTTTGGAAAGGCCGCTTGGTTTTGGACTGACATAATCCGCCGACATGTTTGCCCTCATATTCTGTAATATGCCCCACTCATCAGCATTGCGCGAACAGATGATTCGCCGTTAGCGTCAGAATCACACTTGTCAATATAGTTTCTATGTCAGTCCATATCAATTGGATTGAGTGCTTACGTTTTCCACAGATTTGCATGGTGCGTGAGTCGGCAGATTTCCCGGAAAAAGTGGTTCGGGCTTGGTTATTAATCCGTGCGAAAGATGCGCAAAATGCAGAGAGGATCAAATAGAGAACATACGACATCGTTCTATCTATTGACTCTGATATGCGAGTCCTAACAAATAGTTAGTGGGTTGTAATGATGATTCGTTGCAACTGGATTGAAAGACCGGGATTGGTACTCCCGGCCTTCAATTCGATCATGTTCAACCAACGATTGCTTGATACATGCTCCTAAACACTTCGGAAAATACGCCGAAAGAGCCATATGTCAAGCAGTCCTTACAATAGGACAGCACCATGGCTGACTTTGAACTGCACCCGATTACTGGGGTGAAAATCAATCCAGTTGTCATCGAACGCAAGGCTCTTTCGTTCGATGATGCCGTCACTGCATTCGTCATGAAAATGCAAGGTGTGAAATACAACATCATTGCTCAACATCTTGGAACCAACACCCATCGTTTGGGTGAAGTTTTCCGTGGTGAAAAGCATTATGGAGCAAAAGCTAAGGCTGACGCTCTTATTAGCGGGCTTTCCCACTAACCAGTTCAGCCAAGAAGCCCCGCTTCGGCGGGGTTTCATATTGATGCGTGATGACCGTGTTGTGAGTAGGCATGGTCACTCTACAAAGCGCTCGTAATCAATTTCTTGTTTCGAAAGTTCAGCATCGAGAAATCCTTCTCCAGCCAAAAATACTCGCCATTCTCTTTCAAGCTGGTCAAGTAGCGCGTGAATATCCTCGTTTCGACCGTCAATATGGACGATGAATGATCGTGGCGAAATTTCACCATTCCATGTTTCAGGTGCGTCTGCGTGAAAGGGAGGCTCAAAGATAATGGAGTGTGACGTTTTGAATGACTCGTCATCCCCCTTATTCAATACCCGATGCTTGATTGTGTTGGCCAGTAATCTGCAAGTCTCCAATCCATGCAGCTTGACAGCTTGTTTCTCGATAAATCCTGAAATAGCGCCGTGCTCGTTCTTGTTCTTCCCGGTCAGTTCAACGTGCCGTTTCTGAGTGACGGCTTGCAAAAGCCAGTCGATCAAATGAACCGCGCTAATAGCGCAATCTATGGCGGCATATCTGCTTCCAGTGCTTGACCGAGCATTATGAAGACGCGTCATGTCGTGGCGCAGCTTCAGCAATAATCCCGAAGGCGTTTGAATACCGAACGTTTTTGTCGCTACAGGCATTCCAATGAGATGCTCCAGAAAGCTTTCCTCCATTCCGATATCCTTAAGTGTTAACTCTGCTCTTAAGGGTGAAGAATATTAGTTGCACGGGCGGCAGCCAAAAAGAAAAGCCCTAGTGCGATTGCCGCAATTAATGGCGTTCCCCATACCGTTATACCCATCGTAACGCGCACCTTTCGAGAAACCTTGTATTCTTTGTTCTCCCTTATGTGAACAAGGATCGAAGCATAGACATTCATCGCAACCGTAAAGTTAAACCAAGCCATCCCACCAGCGATTAGTGATATACCCACTCCGTAGATTAACAATGGTCCGCAAGCGGCATATAGAGCGCCAGTCTTCGATCCTGCTTGAGAGATTGCCAAAAGCGAACCGGCATGAACGGTAAGCAATGATGCAAGAACCCATTTTCCATACTGAAACTGTCGTTCCGCTGTTGCAAAGTACGCTTCTTTGTAAAATGCAAAGCGAGCTTCACTGGATAATGATGTGGGGTTGCCGCCGCCCGTTTCTGTGCTCATTTTTTCAACGCTACTCCCACCCCACTTGCTACCTGCCCACTATCCAGAAATTGAACACCTTCGGCTTCAAGGGCAAGTTTTACGTGTTGAATGGTTGACGCTTTTCCAGAGCCTTGGTCGAGTTTATTCAGTGTGTTGCGATGCAATCCCGTCTTCTCAGCCAATTCCGGGTTGCTCAATCCTAATGCGGCCTTAGCCATTCGAAATTGTTCCGGTGTCATGCCTTGCCTCAATGTGTGCTAATAGCACTAATGATGTGTTGACTGCATATGCAATAAGCATTAATTATATGCTAACAGCACACATTAAAGAGGGCAAGCGAATGTTCAATCTGTCGTCAATCATGAATGAAGCGTGGGGCAGCTACCGCCGCTCGTACAACAAGCGCCCGACCTTCCAGCGCAGCACTTTCAATTGGCTCCTGATGTTGGCTTGGAAGCGGGCTAAGGATGCAGCAATGCGCGCCAGCAATCCTGCCCTCGCCAAAATTGAAGCCCTTCGCGAGCAGATTGAAATGCTCTCCTACAAGCCGTGGCGGATCAACATTGAATGCCGTCGCCGTGAGCTTGAGGCTAAGATAGCCAGCCTTTGCGCAGTCGCCAGACAAGGGTAACCGCCATGAACACACAGAACGTTTCTATGACCGTGAAAGAATTGCCGGTGGAGAAGGTCAACCGCTTGGCGTCGGAATTGGCCGACGCGCTCAATGAATGGATGGACGGTCAGTATATGGCCTGCGTCCAGCCACGCCGCTCAGTGATGGGTTCTCCGGTCGCATATCGTAATATCTCAGCGCCAGCGACCGAACGCATTCCTTATTCTCCTTCTCGGACGGACATTAAGCGCTTGTCCATGGTGGAAATGCTGGACCTTTACCAAGGCGTCGTCTCATTGGGCGATTACGTTGCCGCGCTAATCAATCAGCCTCGCTACTCAATGCCCGGACAGGACGAGCTTAATGCGGCGGGCCGGATTATTGATGGCCTTGCAGAGGTGCTTTCTGATCTGGAAAGTCGGATCGCGCAGGCTGCAAAGCAGACCGCTCCTGTCGATGCGCAAAGTGAGAAGGCGCGAGCGTTGATCTTGCTTCAGCAGGTGGTAGATGGCCGCGAAGACATAGCCGATATCGCCGCCGTAGCCACTTCATTCGACGGGAGCGCTCAGGTATGACCATCGCTTGCAAAGATTGCCGCTATTGCTATCGCAGCATCACGTCTTCCGATTTCATCGGATCATCAAACGTTGAATACGGGGAATGCCGCCTGAAGCCGCCAGTGGCGCGGTTTGGCGAATATCAGTCCGATGAACGCAGCTTTCCAATCGTTCGCGTTCATGACGATTGGTGTGGATCATTCACAGGCAAGAGCCATACCGCGAAATAAATTCGGTAATCCTCTCGCATCGATAGTCATTAGGATTTGCTGAATATGTTTGACCGCCCCCGCCTTCGCAGAAAAGACGTGCCGGAGTATCTGCGCACGAAACACGGTATCGATATCGCCTATGCCACATTGGAGAAGCTCGCAAGCGTCGGCGGCGGTCCCGCGATGCAATATCAAGGCCGGTTCCCGCTCTACCACAAAGACGACTTGGACAAATGGGCCGATGAACGATTATCACCCACCGTCCGCTCGACTTCCGAACGCTAATCATTTGGTCGAGGCTTTCCCGGCCATTTGCTTGCAGGCAATATCAATTTGCTGACAAAACCGACGAAACCGCAGACAAGAGGGTTTTGTCAGTTAAGTCGGTTTTGTCATTGAGGGTCAGGGCTGTTTCTGCGTCACTGCGGGAAAAGCAACCCCGATTTAAGTGGGGTCATTTCTCGTGCGAGAAAACCTCATCTAGGTCTTCGCAGCATTTTCCGCTTGGTCGTCTTCTCGGACCAGTACGCGCGCGCACGCGAGGCTTCACCGATCAATCCCCTATCAATACGCAAGCGAAAACCTATTTAGGTAATGTCAATTAGGGCCGAGAACGACTAGCGCACCCGATTTATCCGAAGTCAATTCGCGCGAGGAAACTGCGAAGCAGCACAGCGGAATTTTCGGAAGCCGTAAAAAGCCGCCACTCAACCGAGTAAAAAAGTAGGGGCTGAGGTAGGGACTGAGAAAATAACTATCTACTTAAAATGCTGTAAAATAATGATTCTTTGAAAAAATATGGTGCGGGTGGTCGGAATCGAACCGACACTCCTTTCGGAACCGGATTTTGAGTCCGGCGCGTCTACCAGTTCCACCACACCCGCACATTTCTGCCGAAGCAGTTCGATATGGTTCAAAGGGACAGCGGGTTGGGATATACCGGCTAAACGAAACGAGGTCAATTGCTCAAAAGTGCAGCTTTCACTCCTCTTCAGACAGACGGCTGAAAGGGTAAGAAGTAATGGCGTGTGATTCAATCAACCGCTCATCGTCACGGCAGCGTTCCAGTCAACAAGCCCGTTCCTGATCGTGTCAGGCGCAGCAGGCTTTATGTGGTTGCGCGGCTTTGAGATAAGCCGCCGTCATCTATCTGCGCAAGTTCGCTTCAACCAGATTCCAGAAAACCAGCAAGGCGATGAAGCCCAGCAGGACGTAATCCAGCGTGCTGACATAGTGAAAATATTCCATAGCGCATCTCCTTCCCCGGGAGGGCGCGATAGCGTTTGAGCCAGACGGAAGCTTTTATAATTATCCGGGCTTCGGACACTTGTTCAAAGTGCCGGATTGCACCGGTGCGGACCTCCTCTTCCGCCTGTCCATGCGCTCTCCCAAGGCAAAGTGTACCACGCTTTGTCGGATGGCTCAAATTATTGGTTTGGCTAATATAATCAGCTATCTGCGCGCGATGCCAAATGTCCTAGTTCGACGTTGCGACATTGGCTTTCCGGCAGTTGGCAAAGCGGTCGAGCGCCTGATCATAGGCTGACGTTTTCACGCCCATCATGCCGATGACCGTGTGGAACAGATTGTCGTGCGAAGAAGGGGCGGCAGCATCCTGTTTGACGCAAGCCGTGTCGAGCCTGGTGGCGTTCGCATAGTCCGGCGAGAACCACGCGACGAATGGGATGTGTGTCTGGACGTCAGGCGCGATGAAATAGGGTGCTGCATGCAGATAAAGACCATCTTCGCCCAGCGATTCGCCATGGTCGGACATATAGATCATGGCGGGGGCAAAACGGTCTTCGCTTGCCTTCAGGACGTTGATGATCTCCGACAATATGTGATCGGTATAGAGGATCGAATTGTCGTATGCATTGACGATCTGGTCCGTCGTGCAATCGGAAAATTCGCTCGTGCGGCACTCAGGCTTGAACTTGGCGAATTCTGGCGGATAACGCCGATAATAGGACGGTCCGTGACTGCCGGTCATATGCAGGACAATGGTGGCGTTGCCGTTTACGTTCTTCAGGTGGTCACGGAGCTGGTCGACCAGAATCTGGTCGAGACATTCGCCGCCTTCGCAATATTGCGCATCGTTTGAATTCTGCAGGTCGACCGTCGGTATGCGGTCCGAAACGCTCTTGCTGCCGGTATTATTCTCGTACCACGCAACCTGCACGCCGGCATGATTAAGGAGGTCCATCAGATTTTCCGAGCTATGGAACTTGGAGCTCGAATATTCCTCGCGCGGAAAGGGCGAGAACATACATGGCACGGAAACGGAGGTGTCCGTGCCGCAGCTTGTTGTGTTTGGAAAGGTAACGATATCCTGCTGCTTCAGTTCGGGATTGGTCTCACGCGGGTAGCCGTAAAGGCTGAAATTCTGGGCGCGTGCCGTTTCGCCCACCACGATGACGGTCAGGAGCTTCTTGCCCGACGCAATCGGCGGCAGCACTTGTTTTGCATCGAGGCCGAGCGGCTGCATGACGATCTGCCTGTCATTCAGGTCACGCACGATATATTGCACGGTGCTCTTGAGTGGTGTGCCGGGCATCAGCCGTTCCATGATGTCGGAGCGGTGTTCGCGGTACATCGAGGAGAAGCTGCCGTAATCGGAGCCGATAAGTGCGATTGCGACAGCCAGGCAGACGATGATCGAGACAGTATTGACCAGAAGCTTTTGCAGCAAAGGCCGGTGTTTCACACGGACCCAGAGGATGAAAAGCGTGGGAACGACGGCATAAAGCAGGATATGCAGCAGAAAGCCCGTCGTTATCAGATGACCCGACTCTGCCTTTGTCGTTGTGAGCGTCGCCTCGACCACATTGCGATCGATGATCGTGCCGAAAGTATCCGTAAAATAGGACCCACCTGCGGCGACCCATATTGCGAAAATGAGAACAGGCTTGATGACATATTTTGCCGAGAAGGCCATCAGCACGGCGATATGGATGAGAAGGATGGCCGCTGCCCCAACAACCAGCTTTTGCGGATGGTCGGAAAAGTAGGCGATCAGCCGCTGCCAGAAGGAGCTATTGGTGAAAGCGAGGAGATAAAATGCGGTCAGGACGCAAAGCGTGCCGCTGGCGATAGTCGGGCGTGGAAACCGCATTCCTGAACCTTCAAAATTCCGAAGTGGCTGTTGAGGATGGAGCTTCGCAGGGCTTCCGCAAAACTGCAATCGCAACATTCTTGCCGGATAATCCAGCATCGGAGATTCAGGACAGCGATTTCTGGGCTTTTTTAAGGTCGCTTAAACTCGCCCCTATTTCCTCTCAGTGAAGCTGCGGATGCGATTGCGCACAATGCGGGCCAGATTGCGGGTTCGCTGATAAAGATGAATCTGCGAGGCAGCCTGACGGACGAGCTTATCCGTGGACGGGTTGAGGCCAATCACCAGCGTTTCGATTGTCTCGCGCTTGTCGAACAGCCGCATCATGACCGGATGATCGGGGACGGCGCAGGAATCTGTGCGGTTGATGTTCGGATCGTTCAGATGGTTCTTCACGACTTCGATCATGAGAAGTACGCCGGGCGACCAGGCGTTCAGGCTTTCGTCATAAGCTGTTTTCCAGGTCCAGGCTTCTCCTGAAACCGTAAATACGATCAAAATGGCGATAACCCGTCCGTCGAGCTCAAGCGTGTGCACGCGCACGCAGTCGCGTTCAGCAAGATTGTTGACTGCCTCGCGGGCGAAAGCCGCGCGAAACCGGTCGACGGCCATGGCGGTGCCGCGTTTGCCTTTCCAGCCACTCGCTTCCAGCGTCAGGAAATGTTCGAACGCGTGACGCACATCGTCGGGCGTGCGGGCGACGCGATAGGCAAGCTCGCCCTTTTCGGCCAGCCTGCGCCACAGGCGATTGTAATCCCGGCGATGGTGTGCACCGATTGCTTGCTTGATATAGGCGTCGCCGTCCAGATCGCTCTCGAGAAAGGGGCGCTCCTTCTGCTCTATGGCGACCAAAGGCAATTGACGGCCCACCGCCACAGAACGGATCAGTTTTGCCGCCGGGCCGTTAGCCCGCATTTCCGGCAGCACAAGCACATCAGGCAATTTGAGATGCCTGCGCGCCAGAATGTCGAACAGGTCTTCCAGCACGCCGACAGGGTCATCGTGATCGATCAGTGGCGTGCCCTGCGGTCCGAATGGTGTCGACCATGCACGGATCACAGGCGTCGATAGCGGCAAGCCGGGACGTTCGATCGTATAGGGCATGACAAAGCGCAGGCGGCTACGGATTTCGTTTTCGTCGCGCATGACCATGAAGCGAACTTCGCGATCCTCAAGGCGCGGCATGGCTGGCGCCAGAAACCGTGCATTGAAGAACACATTCGGTTCGACGGTCCGGTTGCTCAAGTGATCGAGTTCGTCGCGCAGTTCGAAGCCTGCGGCAGCGCCATAGATGGCCAGCTTGCGCGGTATATCGCGGCTGTGAAGGCTTTCCTCCAGCTTTTTGACAGCTTCGTGCGCCATACCGCTCTCGGAGAGTTCCGAAACGATGTGAGCTGCATTTCCGCCCGCCGATTCTTCAAGCAAAGGTTTCGCGGCCATTACAAAGTCCCCTCCGAGGTCTTGGTACGGTCTCGTGGAATGAGAATGAACATGGTTATGTGCAAGGTGCGTGATACGGCTGCCGAAAGAAGTGCCGCTTCCATCAGCATGGCAATAGCTGTCGAAATGGCGGCGCCTGTCAGGCCGAAGCGTGGTATCAGGACCAGATTGAGAATAACGTTGACAGCAAGTGTCACGGCATAAAGGAGCGCGCAGATATTCTGCTTTCCCGACATGTTGAGAAGGCTTTCCGCCGGGCCGACGCTTGCACGTGCGATCACCCCGATGATCAGGATGAACAGAAGCGGATAGCCCGCTGTGAAGGCCGGACCGAAAAGCCGCAGGAGCGGATAGCCGGTGAGCAGAATGACTGCGCCGAGGAACAGCGTCGGCCAGAATGTCCAGCGGACGGACGCTTCGGCGAAGCTTGCAAATTCGGCGCGATCACCGCTGTGCAGCAGGTCCGAGTAGCGCTGCGCGACACTGGCTTTCACGGCGAAATAGACGAAATGCGCGAGCGCCATGATCTTCGTTGCCGCAAAATAGATCGCGACATGCTCGGGGTCGAGCGCGTGGCCAACCATCAGAACATCGACATTGATGAGTAGGAAGAAAAAGCCTTCCACGAGGAAAATCGGCAGGGCAACTTTCATCCATTCGCCAAGACGCTGGTCACGCGTTGCGGCGGGAATATCTTTTTCCAGTGAGCGGTCGACGGTCAGAAATTGTCCGACGGTGGTCAGCCACGTTGCGGCAATCGATACTGCCAGCGCGATAGTTGCACTGGAAGGTAGTCCCGCTTCATGTGCGATGATCATGAACAGGAGAACCAGAAGTGGGCGGACGATATAGCTTGGCGTCAGTGCCATCATCACCCAGGTGCGCGAGCGCGCAATGCCATCCAGCATATTGCCGAGCGTAATCATTGGCAGGCAGATGAAGCCGAGGATGAACGGCACGAGATAATAGCTTGTGACATGGTCTTTGAGCAGGAGCAGCAGGCCCGCACCCAGAAGCGCGATGAATGTAGCGGCTGCAAAAGCGAAGACGCGTCCGGTCCGGATGATCCCGCGCACGAGGCCGAACATCTGACGCTGCATATATTCCGGTACGAAGCGGATAATCGTGGTGTGCAGTCCGAAACAGGCCAGATCGCCGATAATTATCATGGTCAGCCAGACGAGGACGAAGATGCCGTACTCGAATTCCCCCATCCAACGGGCGAGAATAACCTGAGACAGGAGAGCAATAGCAGCGCTCGCAACGCGCACGGAAAAGGCGACGAGGGAAGAGCGCTGTGCGCTTGCCTGCGGTCCGCTATCCGTAAGCACGGCATCCAGCCGCTCCGTCACGGGACGAAGCGTGGCTGCGATCCTGCCGGGTAGAAACCGGCTCGCCGTTTCAGCTGCCGAAAACCGCACTGTTTGCCAACCCTGTCTTTGCACGCCTCTTGGGACCTGCTTGTTTAGCACCGGATAACCCGGCTTTCACGCCTATGCTTTGTTGGTCATGAGGCGCATGAAAACCTTAGACAGGAGTTCTTTATAAAGAGAAAAAGAAAAAGTCTAATCTGCCGAAGGTCGCAAGACTTCAAGGAATGGTGAGTATTTTCTAAACGGCATCTATATTTGAAGTATCTAAAATAAAGCAAGTCATACAACTGCTCGCGGTGCATATCGACGTCCATCGTGTGCTAGAAAACACAAACCCCGGCAAATGGCTTGCCGGGGTTTGTTCGATAGATGCGATGATGAGCTCGGCTCACATCACTCGAAAGCGCCGTGGCAGTGCTTGTACTTCTTGCCGGAGCCGCATGGGCAAGCCTCGTTGCGGCTGACCTTACCCCATGTGCGCGGGTCGGCCGGATCGCGTTCGGCAGCAGGCACATTGCGTTCGTCATGCTGATGGTCGGACCAGCTCGCTTCGTCGAAATCGTTTTCGCCGGTGGTGCTGTCGATATGACGGCCGGTCATCGGCGGCAGTTCCGGTTCCGGCGGTGCTTCGCGAACGATCTCGACGCGCATCAGCTGCGAGATAACGACTTCGCGCAGGTTGGCAAGCATCGACTGGAACAGTTCGAACGCTTCGGTCTTGTATTCGTTCAGCGGATCGCGCTGAGCGTAACCGCGGAAACCGACGACCGAACGCAGATGGTCGAGATTGACCAGATGCTCACGCCAGAGATTGTCCAGCGACTGCATGATCACGGACTTTTCAACGTAAGTCATGATCTGCGGGCCGAAGCGTTCGGCCTTCTCGGCAGCAGCCTTGTCCGCGGCTTCCTTGATGCGGTTCTCGAACTCTTCTTCCGCGATGCCTTCTTCCTTGGCCCAATCCTCGACCGGCAGGTCGAGATTGAGCTTGGAGATGATGTCTTCCTTGAGGCCGGCAATATCCCACTTTTCCGCATAGGCGTCCTTGGGGATGCGCAGTGCGACCATGTCCTCGATGACCTCATGGCGCATTTCGCCAACGGTCTCGGTCAGGTCCTCTTCGTCCATCATTTCCAGACGCTGTTCGAAGATCACCTTGCGTTGATCGTTCATGACATCGTCGTATTTCAGAAGGTTCTTGCGGATTTCGAAGTTGCGGGCTTCGACCTTCTTCTGCGCCTTTTCAAGCGCCTTGTTGATCCACGGATGGACGATGGCTTCGTCTTCCTTGAGGCCGAGCTTCTGCAGCATGCTGTCCATGCGGTCGGAACCGAAAATGCGCATCAGATCGTCCTGCAACGACAGGAAGAACTTCGAACGGCCCGGATCGCCCTGACGGCCCGAACGACCGCGCAGCTGGTTGTCGATGCGACGGCTTTCGTGGCGCTCGGTGGCGAGAACGTAAAGTCCGCCTGCGGCCAGAGCCTTTTCCTTCAGCTGTGCAATGTCAGCCTTGATTTCCGCGATCTTGGCATCGCGCTCGGGACCTTCCGGTATATCGGAAAGTTCCTGACGAACGCGCATTTCCAGGTTGCCGCCAAGCTGAATGTCGGTACCACGACCAGCCATGTTGGTGGCGATGGTGACGGTTCCGGGCACACCGGCCTGTGCGATGATATAGGCTTCCTGCTCGTGGTAGCGAGCGTTCAGAACCTGGAATTCCTTGATACCTTCCTTGCGAAGGCGTTCGGCCAGCTGTTCTGATTTTTCGATCGAGGTCGTGCCGACGAGGATCGGCTGGCCCTTCTCGTGCGAGGCGCGGATATCGCGCACGATGGCGCGGTATTTTTCCTCGACGGAACGATAGACTTCGTCGTCTTCGTCGATGCGCTGGACCGGCAGATTGGTCGGAATCTCGAGCACTTCGAGGCCATAAATATTGCCGAATTCTTCCGCTTCCGTCGCAGCCGTACCGGTCATGCCCGACAGCTTGTTGTACATGCGGAAGTAGTTCTGGAAGGTGATCGAAGCCAGCGTCTGATTTTCCGGCTGGATGGTCACATGTTCCTTGGCTTCCAGCGCCTGGTGCAGGCCTTCCGAATAACGGCGGCCTGGCATCATGCGGCCGGTGAATTCGTCGATGATGACGATTTCGTCATTGCGGACGATATAATCCTTGTCGCGCTGAAAGAGCTTGTGCGCGCGAAGCGCATTGTTCAGGTGGTGCACGACCGCAACATTCTCGATGTCGTAGAGGCTTTCACCCTTGAGATGGCCTGCGGCTTCCAGAAGCTGCTCAACCTTCTCTGTGCCGACTTCGGTGAAGATTGCCGTCTTCTGTTTCTCGTCGATTTCAAAATCTTCCGGCTCAAGGGCTGGAATGAAGGTGTCGATGAGATTGTAGAAGTCCGAACGGTCTTCCAGCGGGCCGGAAATGATGAGCGGCGTGCGCGCTTCGTCGATGAGGATCGAGTCCACTTCATCGACGATGGCGTAATTGTGCGGGCGCTGCACCATCTGGGCGCGCTCATATTTCATGTTGTCGCGCAGATAGTCGAAGCCCAGCTCGTTGTTGGTGCCGTAGGTGATGTCGCAGGCATAGGCCGCACGGCGCTCATCGTCGTCGAGACCGTGCTTGATGACACCGACGGTCAGGCCGAGGAAGTTATAGAGCTTGCCCATGGTTTCGGCGTCGCGGGTGGCGAGGTAGTCGTTGACCGTCACCACGTGTACGCCCTTGCCCTCAAGCGCATTGAGGTAGACCGGTAGGGTCGCCATCAGCGTCTTGCCTTCACCGGTGCGCATTTCCGCGATGCCGCGTTCGTGCAGAACCATGCCGCCGATCAGCTGCACGTCGAACGGGCGCATACCGAGTACGCGCTTCGCAGCTTCACGTGCCGTAGCGAAAGCGTCGGGCAGAAGAGAGTCGAGCGTCTTGCCTTCAGCCAGCGCCGCACGAAATTCGGCGGTCTTGGCCTGCAATTGCTCATCGGTAAGATTTTCGTAATTCTTCTCGATAGCAGTAATTTGATTTGCCCGCTGGCGCAGGGTTTTAACGCGGCGGTCATTGGATGAACCGAATATCTTGCGGGCGAAACCGCCAAAGCTGACCATCACTGGTCCTTTCCTGTCCGTTCAGCCGGAAGCGCTTCCGGCAATGTCGAATGCTTTATTCACGCGTATTGAAACAATTGCAAGAAAACTGCGCTGCGAAAGCTGCCCGTTACGGCGCATTTCCGGCGCAATTCCCCCGCCCCTTACTGGACGTAAAGCCGAAGGACAGATAAGAGGGGCTTCGGGCGATGTCAACGTTGCTCCAGTGTGGTGGATTTGAAGTTCCTGTCATTTGCATGGCATCTGCGTTCATGAACTTCAAATCTGTAAACCGCACTCGATTCTATATATTGCTGGTGTGGCTTTGAATCCGAAATTCGTTAGCAACACTGTTCCAAAGTGATGCGAATTTCGGATTCGCCACATCGTGGGCTGGAAAACCTTTCCTTTGTTGCAATATTGGGGAGATCCGGGCCAAATTCCGCCGCATTCATCGGGCCGGTAAGCGGCCACGAAGGAGAGAATTCCATATGAAAGCCATTCTGAAAGCCCCTTATCGCAAGGCTCTCGCTGTCGTCGGCATGTCTCTGGCGGCCTCGGTGGCGCTGGCAAGCTACTCAGGCGCCGCATTCGCACAGGATGCTGGAAAGCCTGCTGCCGCACCGGCTGCAGCCCCTGCAGAAAAGGAAGATCCGTCCAAGGTTCTGGCGACCGTCAACGGCAACGACATCACAGTCGGTGAAGTCGATCAGGCTGCAGGCGATCTCGATCCGCAGTTCTCGCGCCTTCCTGCAGAGCAGCGCCGTCTGGCTGCGCTTGCCGCCCTGATCGACATCAAGGCAATGGCTGGTGAAGCGGAAAAGGAAAAGCTCGATCAGTCCCAGGAATTCAAGGATCGCATGGAATTCCTGCGTGAACGCGCGCTCCATAACGAATATTTCAAGGACGCCGTTGTCGATAAGATCAGCGATGATGATGTACGTGCGCGCTACGACAAGGAAATCGCAGCCATGCCGCCGCAGGTGGAAGTGCGCGCTCGTCACATCCTCGTGAAGACCAAGGAAGAAGCCGAAGCCATCATCAAAAAGCTTGAAGGCGGCGCCAAGTTCGAGGACCTCGCCAAGGAGAGCTCAACTGACGGCACTGCAGCCAATGGTGGCGATCTCGGCTACTTCGCCGAAGGCCAGATGGTGCCGGAGTTCGAAAAAGCCGCCTTTGCGCTCAAGCCGGGTGAATACACCAAGGAGCCGGTCCAGACCCAGTTTGGCTTCCATGTGATCCAGCTCGAAGATCGTCGCACCAAGCAGCCACCGGCATTCGATCAGGTCAAGGACCAGATCCGTTCGATCATCATGCGCGAGCGTTATGTCGAAACCGTCAAGAAGCTGCGTGACGGCATGAAGATTGACTACAAGGATCCGGCTGTCGAGAAAGCCATGAAGGATGCAGCCGCAGCGCAGGAAGGTGCGGACAAGGATGACGCGCCGGAAGAAGCTGCTCCACAGCAGTAAAAACTGGTTTCAAATATCAACGCCCCGGCTTGCCGGGGCGTTTTTTATTCCGATCTTGCGTTTCCCGCTTGATTTTAAACCGCAAACCTTTCCAATGCGCGCGTCATATTTTGAATCCGAAATTCGCGTAACGCCGTTTGCTGGGCATCACGATTTTCGGGTTTCTACGAAACCGCATCCATCGAGGCACATATGTCCGCGTCTGTTTCTCCGCTCGCTCCCAAACACTACCCCACAATGCCGGTCGTCCATGGCGTGCGCATCGCCACCGCTGCTGCCGGGATCAAGTATAAGGGGCGAACGGATGTGATGTTGATGGTGTTCGACCGACCGGCTGAAGCCGCAGGTGTCTTTACACGTTCGCTCTGTCCATCGGCGCCAGTCGATTTTTGCCGCCGCAATCTCGTGTACGGAAAGGCCCGCGCGGTCGTCGTCAATTCCGGCAACGCCAATGCCTTTACCGGCGTCAAGGGGCGTGAAGCGACGGAAGCAACGGCTGAAGCTGCCGCCAAGGCGGTCGGGTGCGCCACAACGGATGTCTTTCTGGCGTCAACGGGCGTGATCGGCGAACCGCTCGATGCAAGCAAGTTCGCGCATCTGCTTGGCGACATGAACAAGGATGCGGTCGAGGATTTCTGGACCGAAGCCGCCAAGGCGATCATGACCACGGATACCTATCCGAAGGTTGCGACCGAAACGGTGCTGCTCGGTCAGGTACCGGTCACGATCAACGGTATCGCCAAGGGTGCTGGCATGATCGCGCCGGATATGGCGACAATGCTTTCCTTCGTCGTCACTGATGCACCGATCAAGGCTGACGTGTTGCAGAGCCTGCTCTCCAAGGGCGTTGGCTCGACCTTCAATGCTGTGACGGTAGACAGCGACACTTCTACATCGGACACGCTAATGCTGTTCGCCACTGGTGCGGCGGCAGAGCGCGGTGCACCTGAAATCACTGATCCTGCCGACAAGCGCCTTGGCGAATTCAAGAAGGCGCTCGGCCGCCTCCTGAAATCGCTGGCGCTGCAGGTCGTGCGCGACGGTGAGGGCGCACGCAAGATGGTGGAAGTGGAAGTGACGGGTGCAAAATCTGCAGCTTCTGCCAAGAAGATCGCGCTTTCCATCGCCAATTCGCCGCTGGTCAAGACGGCTGTTGCCGGTGAAGATGCCAATTGGGGCCGCGTGGTCATGGCCGTCGGCAAGGCTGGTGAACCTGCCGATCGTGACCTGCTCGCGATCTGGTTCGGCGATATTCGTGTTGCGCATCAAGGCGAGCGCGATCCGGCCTATTCGGAAGCAGCGACGTCCACCTATATGCAGGGCGAGGATATTCGCATTCGCGTCGATCTGGGGTTAGGCAAGGGCAAGGCAACTGTCTGGACCTGCGACCTCACAAAGGAATATGTCGCCATCAATGGCGATTACAGAAGTTGATCGAAGTAATGGAAAAGCCCAGCACCCCAAGTCTTGCCATCGTTCGCCAGCTTGAAGCCGTCGGCTTCCGTGCCTGGCCTGCCACGTCGGTTCACTATGACGGCACATGGGCGATACGCATGACTGCAGCGCATCCATCCCGGCGTCTCAACTCGATCAATCCGCTCGATCCCGGCGACACGCGCGATATTCCAACACGTGTGGAACTGGCGGCGCAGCGTTTTCGTGCCTATGGCCGTGTTCCCTGTTTCAGGCTTTCGCCGCTCGCACCGCGCGAGCTTGAGGATTATCTCGAAGGGCTTGGCTGGAAGCGCCGGGACGAAACCATCGTGATGACGGCGAATCTCGAGGAACTCGATTTGTCGGACGCCATCGACCAGATACCCCTGAAGGATATTGGGCGCTTCGTGGATGCTTCGCTTTCCATCCATGAAAGACCGGAAGATATGCGGCCCGGATTTTCCGAACTTCTTAATAGCGTTCGCCCGAACAAGGGCATGTTCGTGCTGGAGGAGGGCGGACGCGCCGTATCCAACCTGCTTTGCGTACAGGATGGCGTGATGGCGGGTCTATTCGATGTCGGAACCCTGCGTGACGCAAGGCGCAAGGGGCATGGACATGCGATTGTCGGTTCTGCACTCAAATGGGCCGTAAAGCTCGGTGCAAAGACGGCATGGCTGCAGATCGAGGCGGACAACGTTGCTGGACTTGCTCTTTACGAGAGCTTCGGCTTTCGGGAAGCCTATCGCTATGCCTATCGGGAGAGCAACGAGAAATGACCGAGGTAAAGGGACGCCGCATTCTTCTGGTAGCTGCTTGCGCACTGGTGGATTCGGATGGCCGGGTTCTGCTGACGCAGCGCCCGGAAGGCAAGCAGCTGGCCGGGCTGTGGGAGTTTCCCGGTGGCAAAGTGGAACCGGGCGAAACGCCGGAAGAAACGCTGATCCGCGAATTGCAGGAAGAAGTCGGCATCACGACGAAAGCGGCCTGCCTTGCACCGCTGACTTTTGCGAGCCATACCTATGATGACTTCCACCTGCTGATGCCGCTCTATGTCTGCCGCCGTTATGAAGGTATCGCGCGGGGGCTCGAAGGGCAGGCGCTGAAATGGGTTCGTCCGAAGGATATGCGCGACTATCCGATGCCGCCAGCCGACGAACCGCTGATCCCGTTTCTGCTTGATCTGCTGTAGACCGGCCCCCTGTCCACAACCGTGGAAAAAGGTTGGCAATTTCTTACGATTCCACTGGCTGGTTAATCTATGATTCACTCCGTTGAGGCATTCTCGTTTGGGAGCTGCCCCGGAGTCTTGAAGCATGAGTTTCGACAACAATTATTTTAGCGCTGATCACAACGAATATACGGCCAAGCCGCTAACGAAGGCTGGTCGCGGAATCCTGCGCGTTGTGCTGTTGTTCGGCTCTGCCGTTGTCGCTCTGGCTCTCATCATTGTGCCGGTTCTCAACGATCAGGCAAACAAGGTTGCAGCCCAGTCAGTGCTCCCGGTCGGGATAGACCGCACCATGACCGGCTCGATCAAGCGCGATGCCAGCGCCCAGCCGCATGCAACAGGCCAGACGTATACAGTGCGCAAGAGCGTGCTTCAGCCGAGCCCCAATTCCGTCTGCATCATCGAGACAAACGGCAGCCACCACGGCGACTGTTAGCTGTCTTTCGCAGCCTTTTTTAGCGCTTCTGCCAGCGATGCTTTTGCAGAGCCCGGTTTCAATGGTTTTTGCTGCGATTCATGCGGCGCCCAGCCTGATAGCCAGATGACCGAGAAAGTGGCGCGGATGCGTCCATCCGGATCGGAGAACCGCTCGGCATAGATTTCAGCGGCCCGCAGGAAAAGGCGTTTCGAAACCGGCTTGCGGGAACGGTCACGCAGGATGTTCTGCATGCCCATGGCGCGCAGATCGGCCATCAGATTGAACAGCGAATCGTAGCGCACCGTGATGTTGTCGACGTCGGTTACGGGCAGGGCGAAACCTGCACGTTGCAGAAGGCCGCCCACATCGCGCACGTCCGGGAACGGGAAAATGCGCGGCGAGGCGCCGCCTGTCAGTTCGATTTCCGCCTGAAGAAGACTTTCGCGCAATTCACCGAGTGTTCCACTGCCGCTAAGGGCCGCCAGAAAAAGTCCGTCCGGCTTTAGGGCGCGAGCGATCTGCACCATCGTACCCGGTGTATCATTGGTCGCGTGAAGAGCCATTAGCGACACGATCAGATCGGTGCTGCCAGCTTTCAGCGGCAGCATTTCCTCGTCACCGGCAATAGCCGGGAAAGGACCTCGCAGGAAATCACTGTCGCGTTCGATGCGGACAATCAGGTCGGCTTTGCCAGACTGCGCGATGGCTGCTGCAGCTACGCCGGTATGGCCAGCGAGATCGACGGCGACGGGAAAACGCCGCTCCACAGCGTCAAGGCGGTCGGCGAGATCGTCGGCAATGCGCTGCAACAGGAAATCTGCGCCGGGTTCGGCGCGCGCAAAGGCGCGACGGCGAAACGAGAGCAGGAGATCGCGATCGAAAATCGCGCTATCATCGGTCGGCGCAGGCATGGAATCCGTCTTCTCTTTCGAGCAAGGTTCAGTACAATCGTTGCGGGGATAGATGCATTCGAATGGGGGCGAATGCAATGGCGGATGACGATAGAACGCATCAAACCTTTTTGCGCAGCGCGGGCGAAGGGCTTCGGCGGTTTGCCGGCAGGGCTTTTCGCTCCTCTGCGGACATGTTGTTTCCGCCGACATGTATCGGCTGCCGGGCGCATGTATCCGAACCGGGGACGCTGTGTCCGAAATGCTGGCCGGAGCTACGCTTTATAGAAAAGCCTTATTGCCCCGTGCTGGGCATTCCTTTCAGCCATGATTTCGGCGACAACTTCACGAGTGCTGAGGCGATTGCCGATCCGCCACCTTTCCGGCGTCTCCGGTCCGCCGTCCTGCATCGGGGCGCAGCGCAGCGCATGGCGGTTTCGCTCAAGTTTCACGACCGGACCGATCTGGCCCCGTGGATGGCGCGCTGGATGCAACGCGCGGGTCGCGAATTACTGGATGAATGCGAGGTCATTCTTCCGGTGCCTCTGCATCGCTGGCGGTTCTGGCAGCGGCGTTTCAACCAGTCGGCGGAACTTGCCCGTGCCCTGGCGAAACTGGAATCGAAACCCTTTGCGCCGCAAGGCGTGAAGCGTGTGCGTCGGACCGAACAGCAGATCGGCCTTGGTATCAAGGAGCGAAAGCGCAATGTGGACGGTGCGTTCCGCGTGCCGCAGGAACACGAGATTCATGTGCGCGGGCGACGGGTTCTGCTCATCGATGACGTCTATACGACCGGCGCTACGGTCAAGGCGGTAACGCGGGCATTGCTGCGTGGTGGCGCGAAAAGCGTGGATGTACTGACGTTCAGCCGCGTTCTACCGGATTGAGCCGGATAACCGGCTACACAGGCTCGTGAAAAGCGTCGGGGCTTCCAGATAACGTCTTTGCCGCTTATATAGTGGCCAAAACGATTGGAGTTTATGATGGTTGATGTAACGATCTACACGCGTGTCGGTTGCCCTTATTGCACCCGGGCCAAGGATCTTCTGACCCGCAAGGGCGTTGCGTATAATGAAATCGATGCAGGCGCATCGCCGGAACTGCGCGCCGAAATGCAGCAGCGTTCGGGCCGTAACACCTTCCCGCAGATATTCGTCGGCTCCGTTCATGTCGGTGGATGTGATGATCTTTTCGAGCTGGAAGATCAGGGCAAGCTGGATGGCCTGCTCAAGACTGGCGCACTGGTTTAGAATTCGATCGGACAGGGAGAGGTCGATGAGCATGTTCCGCGCAGCAGCCGTCCAGATGCGGTCTGGC
This sequence comes from Brucella sp. GW823-FHT04E01, assembly GCF_058796175.1. Lineage (NCBI taxonomy): Bacteria > Pseudomonadati > Pseudomonadota > Alphaproteobacteria > Hyphomicrobiales > Brucellaceae > Brucella > Brucella sp. GW823-FHT04E01. Next base: position 951,576 of record NZ_JBXAIK010000004.1, read on the forward strand.
ACAGACGTGGCCCGCAATATTGAAGCCATGGAAAAACTGGTCGCGGAAGCGGCGGTCAAAGGTGCGAAATATGTGCAGACGCCGGAAGTGACCGGGATCATGCAGCGTGACCGGCCATTGCTCGCACAGTCATTGCGCGATGAGGCCAACGATCCTGTCATGGCTGCTGCGGCGAAGCTCGCCTCGAAACACGGTATATTCCTTCATATAGGTTCGACCCTGATCAAGGGCGATGACGGAAGATCCTATAATCGCGGCGCGATCTTTGCACCGTCGGGCGAGAAGGTCTCGACCTACGATAAAATCCATATGTTCGATGTCGATCTCGACAATGGTGAGAGCTGGCGCGAATCGGATGCCTGTATTCCGGGCAAGGAAACTGTCGTTGTCGACCTGCCTTTCGCAAAGTTCGGCATGGCTGTCTGTTACGACATCCGCTTTCCGCAATTGTTCCGCGCTCAGGCTCTCGCCGGTGCCAATGTGATTACCGGTCCGGCCGCCTTCACGAAACAGACCGGAGAGGCCCACTGGCACATCTTGCAGCGTGCGCGTGCTATCGAAAATGGTGCATTCCTGATCTCTGCCGCACAGGGCGGTCTGCATGAGGACGGGCGCGAAACCTACGGTCATTCGATCATCGTCTCACCATGGGGCAAGATTCTCGCCGAAGCCGATCACGACGAGCCGGGCATCATCCTGGCTGATATCGACGTGGCGGAAAGTGCTGCTGCACGCGGCAAGATACCGAACCTGAAGAATGCGCGGGAGTTCGATGTCCGGACTTTTTCCGCGAAGCAGAAAGAGGACGCGTAAATTCCATGATCCGCTTTTCGCTTCATTGCGATCAGGGCCATGAATTCGAGGGCTGGTTTCGCGACAATGCTGATTTCGACCGTCAGTCGGAAATGCAGCTTGTCGCTTGCCCCGTGTGCAATTCGCAAGTCGTTCAGAAGTCGCTGATGGCGCCGGCGGTCTCGACAAGCCGTGGCAAGGAAAAGATTGCCATGGCGCTGGGCGATACGCAAAAGCAGATATTGGACGAAATGCGGGAATTGAGCCGCAAGGTTCGCGAGAATGCGGATTATGTCGGCGACAAATTTGCCGAGGAAGCCCGGAAGATCCATTTCGGCGAGACCGAAACACGTGGTATCTACGGCGAAGCGTCGCGCGAGGATGTGCATTCGCTGCTCGAAGACGGTGTCGACGTTCTGCCGTTGCCGGTATTTCCAGAAGACAAGAACTGATTGCCGTACAGGAGACAAGGCGCATGAAACTGACGGATTCTGCGCCTTTTTTGCTGATCGCAACCGGCACCTTGCTGGGCCTCATCCTGCCACTCGGCAAGATCGCTGCGCAGGCTGGTATTCCGCCTGCCATCTGGACCTTTTTGTTCTCGGCGAGTGCCGGAATCATTCTGTTCGCCGTTCTTCTTCTGCAGGGAAAGAAGATCGGCTTTTCAGGCGGAAGACTGCGTTACTATATCTGTACCGCGCTTATCTCCTATGCCGTGCCCAATCTCCTCATTCTTTCCGCCATTCCGCGCCTCGGCGCGGGGTTTACCGGCATCATGTACACGCTGTCGCCGGTCATCACGCTCGTTCTGTCTATGGGGTTCGGGTTGCGGCGTCCCAATGCGCTGGGGATCGGCGGTATCGCTGCCGGGTTTATCGGTGCAGTGATGGTGGCAATGACGCGCGGCGAAGTGGGAAAACCTGCTGATCCATTGTGGATCGCCGCGGCATTGCTCATTCCGGTGTTTCTCGCCATCGGCAATGTCTATCGCACGCTCGACTGGCCGAAGAACTCCGATCCGACCGAACTTGCTGCCGGAAGCCACCTCGCATCGGCGCTGATGCTTTCTGCGGGGATACTCATATTCACCGGTCAGTTTCCGATCGAGACACTTGCATTCGCCCCATGGGCTGCATTGGCCCAGTCGATTGCATCGGCGGGCATGTTTGCCCTGTTCTTCCGGCTACAGGCGGTTGGCGGGCCGGTCTATCTCAGCCAGATCGGTTATGTCGCAGCGGCGCTGGGGCTTATTTCTGGGACGTTATTTCTCGGCGAACATTATCCACCGCTGACCTGGATCGGCGCGCTGGTCATCTGCGCAGGCGTTGTCATGACAACACGCGCGCAAAGAGGTTGACCGTTTCGATCGGATTGAATCAGATCGGCGTTCTAACTGTCTATTTTACGCACATCCCGAAAACCGTTTCACACTTTTCAGGATGTGCTTTGATCAGGCAGGCCGTTCGGCAAGCACCATATAGTTCACATCGGTGTCGCGGGAGCGGCTCCAGCTGTCGGCCAGCGGATTATAGGTCACACCAAGCTTGTCGATGAGGCGCAGGCCGCCTTTCGCAAGTGCAGCTTCCAGTTCTTCCGGGCGAACCAGTTTTTCATACTGATGCGTGCCGCGCGGCAGCCAGCGCAGGACATATTCCGCGCCGATGATCGCCAGACCATAGGCTTTCAGCGTGCGATTGATCGTGGCGACGAACATCAGCCCGTCGGGCTTTACCATTTCGCTGGTGGCGGACATGAACAGGTCGACGTCTGAAACATGCTCGACCACTTCCATATTCAAAACCACGTCGAATTTCTCGCCAGCTTCAGCCAGCGCTTCTGCGGTCGTGGCGCGGTAGTCGACCTCGACGCCGCTTTGCGCAGCATGGATTTTCGCTACTTCGATATTTGTGGTGGAAGCATCCGCCCCGATGACGGTCGCGCCGAGGCGCGCCATCGGCTCGCAGAGAAGCCCGCCGCCGCAGCCGATATCGAGCAGGCGCAGGCCCTCGAAGGGGCGTGGCGCATTGGGATCACGGTTGAATTTGGCGCAGATCTTTTCCTTGATATAGGCAAGCCGCGTCGGATTGAACTTGTGCAAGGGACGGAACTTGCCCTGAGGATTCCACCATTCCGCGGCGATGCGCGAAAAATGCTCGATTTCCGAAGCGTCGATAGTGGTGCGGGCGGTCTCGGTCATTTCATTCTCCAGCGGCGGAAGCGTACAGTTCTGCTCTCAAGGTAGTACTCCAAAGTCAAGGAACAAATCAATTTCGCTCTCAAGCGGCCCGATACGAATCGCGGCCTTGCGGAAGCGCGGCATTTTAGCTATGTGACCCCGGGTTTGCCTGTCGCAACAATATAAGGTTTGGGCGGGTGAGAGTGTAATTTTTCTAAACAGCGGGACGTAACCTTAAATGGCGCGCATCGTGATGAAATTCGGCGGCACTTCGGTAGCTGATCTGGAACGCATCTATAATGTGGCGCGCCACGTCAAACGCGAGGTCGAGGCAGGCAATCAGGTTGCTGTTGTCGTTTCGGCCATGTCCGGCAAGACCAACGAGCTGGTCGGCTGGGTGCAGAACATGCCGAAAGTATGCGGCGCAAGCTCGCCTTTCTATGATGCCCGCGAGTATGACACCATCGTCGCTTCCGGCGAGCAGGTGACGAGCGGCCTTCTGGCGATTGCGCTTCAATCCATAGGCGTTGATGCGCGTTCGTGGCAGGGCTGGCAGATTCCGATCAAGACCGACAACGCCCATGGCGCGGCCCGTATTCAGGACATCGACGGTTCGGAAATCATCCGCCGTATGGAAATGGGTCAGGTTGCCGTCGTTGCCGGGTTCCAGGGCATCGGCCCTGACAACCGTGTGGCAACGCTTGGGCGTGGCGGTTCAGACACCTCTGCTGTCGCCATCGCTGCCGGTGTGAAGGCCGATCGCTGCGATATTTATACAGATGTCGATGGCGTCTACACCACCGACCCCCGCGTAGAGCCGAAGGCGAAGCGTCTTTCGAAGATTTCCTTCGAGGAAATGCTGGAAATGGCATCGCTTGGTGCCAAGGTTCTGCAGGTGCGCTCGGTCGAACTTGCCATGGTGCACAAGGTGCGCACTTTCGTGCGCTCGAGCTTTACGGACCCAGATGCGCCGGGCATGGGTGATCCGATCAACCCGCCCGGAACCCTTATTTGCGACGAGGATGAAATCGTGGAACAGCAGGTCGTCACAGGTATCGCCTTTGCGAAGGATGAAGCTCAGATTTCGCTGCGGCGCGTGGCCGACCGGCCGGGCGTTTCGGCAGCCATTTTCGGGCCGCTCGCCGAAGAGCACATCAATGTCGACATGATCGTGCAGAACGTGTCGGAAGACGGCTCCAAGACCGACATGACCTTCACCATTCCGACGGGTGATGTCGATAAGGCGCTGAAGGTGCTGGACAAGGTCAAGGGCGAGATCGGCTTCGACAATATCCAGTCTGAAACCGGCCTTGCCAAGATTTCGGTGATCGGCATCGGTATGCGCAGCCATGCAGGCGTTGCCGCCACAGCCTTCAAGGCACTGGCCGAAAAGGGCATCAATATCCGCGCCATCACAACGTCTGAAATCAAGATTTCGATCCTGATTGACGGCCCTTATGCGGAACTGGCCGTGCGTACGCTGCACGCGGTCTATGGCCTCGACAAGTAAGCAGCCAGCTCAGATTCCATTTTGAAACATAATTGTATGCAGGGCCGCGCAGCCGAAAGGGTGCGCGGCCCTGCAACATTTTGCGAGCAGCGACTATTTGTTCTGGACGCGGGTGTCAAAAATGCTCACAAAGGGATTGGCGTAACGCTTCGCGGGCGGGTATTGGGAATCGGCTGGCGGAACGCACGTCAGCAATTTTGAAGGAGCCCCCGACGATCATGCGTGAGCTGACAACCGGTCCCCGCGTACTGCTAAAGCGGTTGCGCGAATTGATGGCAGAGCCGCTGGAACCGCAGGCGCGCCTCGACCGGATCGTTCGTGAAATCGCCCAGAATATGGTCGCGGAAGTCTGCTCCTTCTATATATTGCGCGCTGACGGCGTCCTTGAGCTTTACGCTACCGAAGGTCTCAATCCGCAGGCAGTCCACCTTGCCCAGCTTCGCCTCGGTCAGGGTCTGGTCGGCACGATTGCCGCAAGCGCCCGTCCCCTCAATCTGACCGATGCGCAAAGCCATCCGGCTTTCGCCTATCTGCCGGAAACGGGCGAAGAAGCCTATAATTCCTTCCTCGGCGTTCCCGTTCTACGCGCTGGCCGCACTTTGGGCGTTCTTGTCGTCCAGAACAAGACCAAGCGGGCATATCGGGAAGACGAGGTCGAAGCACTTGAAACCACCGCTATGGTCCTTGCCGAAATCATCGCGACCGGCGACGGTCTGCGTCTGGCCCGTCCGGGCATAGAGCTTGATCTCGGTCGCCCGATGAGTGTGACAGGACAGGCTTTCAACGACGGTATCGGCCTTGGCCATGTGGTGCTGCATGAGCCGCGCATCGTCGTCACCAATCTTTTCAACGAGGATAGCCAAGCCGAGCTGAACCGGCTGGATGAAGCGCTTGGCAGCCTGCGCATATCCATCGACGACATGCTTTCGCGCCGCGATGTGGCGGTGGAGGGCGAGCATCGCGAAGTGCTCGAAGCCTATCGCATGTTTGCGCATGATCGCGGCTGGGTGCGGCGTCTGGAAGAAGCCATTCACAACGGTCTGACTGCCGAGGCGGCAGTCGAAAAGGTGCAGAGCGACACGCGTGCGCGCATGGTGCATCTGACCGACCCCTATATGCGCGAGCGCCTGTCGGATTTTGACGATCTCGCGAACCGTTTGCTGCGCCAGCTCATGGGACGCGACATTAAGACCATCGCCGAATCGCTGGTCAAGGATGCCATCATTGTCGCGCGTTCCATGGGGGCTGCCGAACTTCTGGATTATCCTCGCGAGCGCTTGCGCGGTGTTGTTCTGGAAGACGGCGCCGCCACGAGCCACGTCGTGATTGTCGCCCGTGCAATGGGTATCCCGGTGGTCGGCCAGGCCAAGGGCATTGTATCCATGGCCGAAAACAACGATGCGGCAATCGTCGACGGCGATGAAGGCATCATGCATCTGCGCCCGCAGTCCGATCTGGAAACGGCTTATGCCGAAAAGGTTCGGTTCCGGGCGCGGCGTCAGGCCCATTATCGGGAATTGCGGGACAAGCCATCCGTCACGAAGGACGGCGTCGATATCTCGCTTCTGATGAATGCCGGGCTTCTCGTCGATCTGCCGCAATTGTCGGCTTCGGGTGCGGCGGGGATCGGTCTGTTTCGCACCGAACTTCAGTTTATGGTGGCCTCGACATTCCCGCGTGCCGAACAGCAGGAACGTCTTTATCGCTCGGTCATCGAGGCGGCAGGCGACAAGCCGGTGACTTTCCGGACGCTTGATATCGGTGGAGACAAGGTTCTCCCTTACTTCAGTTCGACCGTGCAGGAAGAAAATCCGGCGCTCGGCTGGCGCGCGATCCGCCTGACGCTCGACCGTCCGGGATTGTTGCGCACGCAGTTGCGAGCACTTTTGAAGGCGGCGGGCGGACGCGAGTTGAAAGTCCTGCTGCCGATGATCACGGAAGTCAGCGAAGTGAAGGCCGCACGCGAGATCATCGATCGTGAAGTCCGTCATCTGTCGCGGTTCGCTCATCAGTTGCCCATGGGGCTGAAACTGGGAGCGATGATCGAGGTACCGTCGCTGCTGTGGCAGCTTGAGGAGCTGATGTCGCTTGTCGATTTCATCTCCGTCGGTTCAAACGATCTGTTCCAGTTCCTGATGGCGACGGATCGCGGCAACTCGCTGATGTCGGGTCGCTTCGATCAGCTTTCGCCTGCATTTCTGCGGGCGTTGCGCTTCATCGTGGAAACCGGCAATCGCCACGGTAAATCGGTTACCCTGTGCGGTGAAATGGCCAGCAGGCCGCTTCCAGCCATGGCGCTGGTCGGCATCGGTTTTAGGTCGATCTCCATGTCGGCGGCGGCAATCGGCCCGGTCAAGGCCATGCTTGATGCGCTGGACGCAAGCAAGCTTACAGCCTTGCTGGCGGAAGAGCTGGATAAGCCGAACAGCGCGCATTCGCTGCGCGAAATGCTGATGAGATTTGCGGAAGACAACGATATTCCGTTATAGCGAAGCAGATCTAGAGCATTTCCAGCAAAGGTGCGAAGCGGTTTTGCGTCGGATAATGCGACAAAACAAATAGTTGGAGCATTTCCAACGGTTCAAAAAAAATAGGAAATGCTCTAACTGACTGAACGGTCGCGGTGCAGGATTGCGCGGCGTCCCGTTTTGCATTCTTGCACGCCGCTGATAATTTTTAGGACATGACATGATCGCATTGCCGCAGGACCGGATGGACCAGCTTTTGAAGCGGTTCTCAATGATCGAAAGCCAGATGGCCAACAATCCGGATTCGGAAACCTATGTGAAGCTCGCATCGGAATATTCCGAGCTGCAGGAGGTGGTTGGCAAGATTCGCGAACTGACCGACGCCCGCAAGGAAGCTGTCGATCTGGCGGCCATGCGTGACGATGCCTCCACGGATGCAGAGATGCGTGCACTGGCGCTGGAAGAGCTGCCGGGCGTGGAAAAGCGGATTGAAGGACTGGAGCAGGAAGTCCAGATTCTGTTACTGCCGAAGGACGCTGCCGACGAGAAGAACGCCATTCTCGAAATTCGTGCCGGTACGGGCGGTCTGGAGGCAGCACTGTTCGCCGGTGACCTGTTCCGCATGTATGAGCGCTATGCTGCCGAAAAAGGCTGGCGGGTCGAGCTGGTTTCGGCCAGCGAGGGCGATGCCGGTGGTTACAAGGAAATCATCGCCACCGTTTCCGGCAAGGGTGTGTTCTCCAAGCTCAAGTTCGAATCGGGCGTGCACCGTGTGCAGCGTGTGCCTGAAACGGAAGCTGGCGGGCGTATTCATACCTCGGCTGCAACCGTTGCGGTTTTGCCTGAAGCCGAGGATATCGATATCGAAATCCGCAACGAAGATATTCGCATCGATACGATGCGGGCGTCCGGTGCAGGTGGCCAGCACGTGAACACGACCGACTCCGCGGTTCGCATTACGCACATCCCGACCGGTATCATGGTCGTTCAGGCTGAAAAATCCCAGCACCAGAACCGCGCACGCGCGATGCAGATTCTCCGTGCACGCCTTTACGATATGGAGCGCCAGAAGGCAGAAACTGAACGTTCTGAATCACGTCGCAGCCAGGTCGGTTCGGGCGATCGCTCCGAGCGTATCCGCACCTATAATTTCCCGCAGGGACGCGTCACCGATCATCGCATCAATCTGACGCTCTACAAGCTCGACCGGGTTATGGAAGGTGATCTGGACGAACTGGTCGATGCGCTGATTTCCGATCACCAGACCGCACTTCTGACGGAACTGGGGCATTAGAGCGCGTTTCGATCTGATTCAAGCAGATTGGCCAGATCGGCGCTCTAGTTATTTGTTTTGAACCGCGCATCTTCTCCGAAAACCGTTTCACACTTTTCGGGATGCGCTCTAAGGGTGAGCGAAATGCGTCTCGACCGCCTGATGGCTGATGCACGGACGAGGCTTCGTGCGGCAGAACTGGATACGCCAGACCTCGATGCACGGCTTCTGGTCGAATGGGCAACCGGCAAGACGCGGCTCGATCTGATATCCGCACCTGAGCAATTGGTTGATTCTGCGGTAATCGAGACGCTTTCCGATGCGCTGGACCGCCGTGAAAAGGGCGAGCCGGTTCACCGGATCATGGGTGTTCGCGAGTTCTTCGGTCTGCCTTTCCGGCTCTCCGCTGCTACGCTTGAACCGCGTCCCGATACGGAAGTGCTGGTGGAGCTGGTCATTCCGGCGCTGGAAGCGCTTGCGGTGCAGAAAAACACGCTTGAACTCCTCGATATGGGAACGGGAACGGGCGCGATCATCATCTCGCTTCTGCATCGCTTCGAGCGCGCACACGGCATTGGTCTCGACATGGCTGAAGGCGCACTTGCAATGGCGCGAATCAATGCTGTCGCCAATGGTGTGGGTGACCGGTTCGCAGCGCTCAAAAGCGACTGGTTTGAAAATGTGAGCGGGCGATTTCATCTTATCGTCTCAAACCCGCCCTATATTCCGCATGAAGACATTGCGGGACTGTCGCGCGAAGTGCGCGAACATGACCCTTTGGCTGCGCTCGATGGCGGGTCTGATGGACTGAATTTCTACAGAGCCCTTGCACAGAAGGCAGCAGATCACCTATATAAACAAGGAATGGTTGCCGTAGAGATCGGCGCCGGACAATTCCAGGATGTTGAAGCGCTGTTCGAAAGCGCAGGTTTTTCCCTCGCAGGACATGCGAGTGACCTTGGCGGCCACAGAAGGGCCATGCTTTTCGCGTACAAATCAAATACGTAATTTTGATGCGGCGAACCGCTAAAAAACACTTGGAATTTGCGGCGAAGCCGTTTAGTTTCCGGCCACCGTATACAGCCAGAATGGTTTTGCCCGCTGATGGGCGGTGGCGGAAATGCTCCATGACGATTTTTGGTCATGCTCCCCGAAGGTTCTTTGGGGATGGCTTGTGCGGAAGTACACGACTTTCAAGCATAATCTCGAAGAGCGGAGCTTTTCGGAATGGTTATGCATTAATGCAACCGCGGAGTTTCGGTGACCCATAGAGGTACCTAACTCAGGAGCAGTCGATTTGTGGGAAGTTTTTAGGGCGTACTTCCTCCATGGCTCGATAGCGTGAAACCGGCAGCTTTTTGGCTGTGGAGTTTCTACGCCCTTTAATCTGAAAAGAGATGAATATGAGGCCAGCACAGCAGAACAGGCGCATGCGCGGACGGGGGAATAACAATAATAACAACAACAACCGCAAGGGCCCCAATCCTCTGTCGCGCAATTACGAAAGCAATGGCCCGGATGTGAAGATCCGCGGCAATGCGCAACATATTGCAGAAAAATACTCGGCACTTGCGCGGGACGCACAGGCATCTGGCGATCGCGTGATGGCAGAAAATTATCTTCAGCACGCTGAACATTACAACCGCATCATCATGGCGGCCATGGCGCAGAATCCGGTGCCGTTCCAGCGCGAGGAAACTTTCGACGATGACGGTGCGGATGATGAGGAAGCAGGTTTCACGCCTGTCGCAGCACAGCCACAGCCCGTCAACGGTTCCGGCCCGCAGCCGGTTATCGAGGGCACGCCTGCCGAGGTCGTTTATGGCGAAGATGGTGGCGAGCCGGTAAAGTCCGGTGAAGGTCGCCAGCAGCCGCGCGAGCGCGACAACCGCGATCGTCGTCTGGGTCGTGGTCGCCGTCCGCAGCGTGAGCGCTTCAACGCTGACGAGCGTTCTGACGAACAGCCGCAGGAAAAACAGGCTCAGCCGGTGGCTGAAGAGGCTCCGGCTGCAGCCGTGGTCGAGCAGGCAGCACCAGTGGCCGCCGAGGCCGCTCCTGTTGCCGATGCATCTTCTGCGGATGAGGCCGCGCCGCGTCGCGCCACGCGCCGTCCTGGTCGTCCGCGCCGCGCCGCCAAGGATAGCGGTGATGAGACGCCGGTAACGGAATCTGCGGATTCCGACGCCTGATCGTCCCTGTGTATCAAGTTAAAAATGGCGCGGTTTCCGCGCCATTTTTATTTGGTTCTTCAAGTGTCTGTAACCCTTGCCGAAACCCGGCCATCGTCCCATATGCTGTCTTGGAAAGAAGTCCGCCCAGTGTGGGGGCTTCGTCACCATACATCTTCTGGTGCCGCTTGATGGGCCGGAAGGCAAAGGAGACATCATGAATATCGAAAAATATACGGAACGCGTCCGGGGCTTTATCCAGTCTGCACAGACTTTCGCGCTGTCGTCCGGCAACCAGCAATTCACACCCGAACATGTGTTGAAGGTTCTCGTCGATGATGACGAAGGACTTGCCTCGTCCCTGATCGAACGCGCGGGCGGGCGCATTGCCGATGTGCGTATCGGCTTGCAGAATGCGCTCGAAAAGCTGCCCAAAGTGTCGGGTGGCAACGATCAGCTTTATTTATCGCAGCCGCTTGCCAAGGTCTTCTCGCTTGCCGAGGAGCTTGCCAGCAAGGCCGGTGACAGCTTCGTCACCGTCGAGCGCCTTCTGATGGCGCTGGCGATGGAAAAATCCGCAAAGACGTCTGAAATTCTTTCCGCTGCCGGTGTGACCCCGACGGCGCTCAACAAGGTCATAAACGATATGCGCAAAGGCCGCACCGCCGATTCGGCGTCCGCTGAAAGCAATTATGATGCGTTGAAGAAATATGCCCGCGATCTGACCGAGGATGCGCGCGCAGGCAAGCTTGATCCGGTGATCGGTCGCGACGAGGAAATCCGCCGCACGATTCAGGTTCTGTCGCGCCGCACCAAGAACAATCCGGTTCTGATCGGCGAGCCGGGCGTCGGCAAGACCGCAATCGCGGAAGGTCTGGCGCTTCGCATCGTGAATGGCGATGTGCCCGAATCCTTGAAGGACAAGCGGTTGATGGCGCTCGATATGGGCGCGCTGATTGCCGGTGCCAAATATCGCGGTGAGTTCGAAGAGCGTCTGAAAGCAGTACTTTCGGAAGTGCAGACGGCTGCCGGCCAGATCATTCTCTTCATCGATGAAATGCACACGCTTGTCGGTGCAGGCAAGTCTGATGGCGCGATGGATGCATCGAACCTTTTGAAGCCTGCTCTTGCACGCGGTGAATTGCACTGCGTTGGCGCGACGACGCTGGAAGAATACCGCAAATATGTCGAGAAGGACGCAGCGCTTGCCCGTCGTTTTCAGCCGGTATTCGTTGATGAACCGACCGTCGAGGACACGATTTCGATCCTGCGTGGCCTGAAGGAAAAATACGAGCAGCATCACAAGGTGCGTGTTTCGGATTCGGCTCTGGTTGCTGCGGCAACCTTGTCGAACCGTTATATCACCGACCGTTTCCTGCCCGATAAGGCCATTGATCTCGTCGATGAGGCGGCATCGCGCCTGCGCATGCAGGTTGATTCCAAGCCAGAAGAGCTGGATGAAATCGACCGTCGCATCATGCAGCTGAAGATCGAGCGCGAAGCGCTGAAGGTTGAAACCGATGCTGCTTCCAAGGATCGTTTCCAGCGCCTCGAAAAGGAGCTGACTGATCTGGAAGAAGAATCGGCGGAACTGACGTCGAAATGGCAGTCTGAAAAGCAGAAGCTCGGACTTGCTGCTGATCTCAAGCGCCAGCTTGAAGAGGCACGTAATGCTCTCGCCATTGCACAGCGAAGCGGTGAATTCCAGAAAGCGGGCGAACTGGCCTATGGCAAGATTCCGCAGCTGGAGAAGCAACTTGTCGAAGCCGAAAGCCATGAAAACAAGGGCTCTCTGCTTGAAGAGACGGTTACGCCCGACCACGTGGCACAGATCATCTCACGCTGGACCGGTATTCCGGTTGACCGGATGCTGGAAGGCGAGCGTGAGAAGCTGTTGCGCATGGAAGACGAACTTGCGAAGCGGGTCATCGGGCAGGGCGAAGCTGTCCAGGCCATCTCGAAGGCGGTTCGCCGTGCGCGCGCCGGGCTTCAGGACCCTAACCGGCCTATCGGCTCGTTCATCTTCCTCGGCCCAACTGGTGTCGGCAAGACGGAGCTGACCAAGGCGCTCGCCGCGTTCCTCTTCCAGGACGACACGGCCATGGTTCGTATCGACATGTCGGAATTCATGGAAAAGCATTCCGTGAGCCGGTTGATCGGCGCGCCTCCCGGCTATGTCGGCTATGAAGAAGGCGGCGTTCTGACGGAAGCCGTTCGGCGCAGACCCTATCAGGTGATCCTGTTCGACGAGATCGAAAAGGCACATCCGGATGTGTTCAACGTGCTGTTGCAGGTGCTGGACGACGGACGCCTGACCGACGGACAGGGTCGCACGGTCGATTTCCGCAATACGGTCATCATCATGACCTCGAACCTCGGTGCCGAATATCTCGTCAATCTTGGCGAGAAGGACGATGTCGAGTCGGTTCGTGAGGAAGTAATGGGCGTGGTGCGGGCTGCCTTCCGTCCGGAATTTCTGAACCGTGTCGATGAAATCATCCTGTTCCACCGGCTGCGCCGTGAAGACATGGGTGCGATTGTCGATATTCAGATGCAGCGTCTCCAGATGCTTCTGACCGATCGCAAGATCGTGCTGCAGCTGGAAGACGATGCACGCGAATGGCTGGCCAACAAGGGCTATGACCCGGCTTATGGCGCGCGTCCATTGAAGCGCGTCATTCAGAAAGAAGTTCAGGATCCGCTCGCCGAGCGCATCCTACTGGGCGACATTCTGGATGGTTCCATCGTCAAGATTACCGCCGGTTCGGACAGGCTCAATTTCCATCCGATTCGCGGTGCGCTTGAGGATGAAGGCCAGAAGATCGACGAGAGCGCCTGAACGTTCAAGAGTTGAGATCATTGGGCGCCGCAACCGGATAGGTTGCGGCGCCATTTTCATATTTGGCCTGACAAGTTTTCCAGCTTTCCTTCGATGTTGGCCATTTTCATGTCCAGTTCATCTGGCATCTGCTTTATCAGCTAATCGGTTGTTAACCATATTCGCGGCATCCATGGTCTCTCGATCACCCAGGGCATTCTTCATGGCGCATTACACACGCATGCTTCGTTTCGCTTTGTTTGCTTCCGTCGCGGTAACTGCCGTCAACGGTACTGCGCGCGCGGAGGAGGGCAGTTCTGCAGTGGCTACCGAACGCCCGGTACAGCTTGCACAGCTTTATGATCCGGGTGAAGAAATCTATCATGATCGCCGGGTACGGGTCTTTATCGACCAGTATGGCCGCCGCGTTACCATGGATCGTCGCGGGCGTATTCTCAGTGTCGAGGACGCCAATAATTATGACCCGAACGCTTATGACCGTCGGGTTCGCCGCGCACCGCAGCCAGACGACAACTGGACACTCGATGGTCCAGTCGACGGTGGCGCTCCCTATGACGGTTTCGGCAACGTGCCCGAAGATCCGAACTATTACCCGGACGCTCCGGCGGCACCGCAATATGGCGGCAACCGTGATGGACAGGTGCAACGGTCGGAACTGCCTCCGGCAGGCGATCAATATCCTGATAATACAAACACCAATTCAGCCAGTGCCAATCCCGGTTATGATGGCCAGCAGGATTATGGCCAGCCGGGTTATGAACAACCAAGGGGTGTTCCCAATCCGAGTGACATGGCTCCGGCAATCGAAATGCCGAAAGGGCAGGGTGCAAAGGAAAAGATCGCAGCCTATCAGATTCTGCTCGACCGCGCCGGTGCATCGCCCGGCGTCATCGACGGTCGTTCGGGCAGCAATGTCGACAAGGCGGCTGCCGCCTATGGCGAGCTGACCGGAAAGTCGATCAATCCGACAGACGAAGCGGCGGTCAATGCGGAACTTGAAGCCACAGGTGGCCCAGCCTTCACCGAATACACCATCACCAACGAAGACGTGGGACGGCAATACGTTGCTTCTATCCCGGAAGATTATGCCCACAAGGCGCAGCTTCCGGCGATGGCGTATACCTCGGTCACCGAAATGCTCGGTGAAAAGTTTCATATAGACGAAGCCTATCTGAAAGAGATCAATCCTGGGGTGAACTTCAACCAGCCGGGCTCGATCGTAAAGATTCCGAACCTCGGCAAACCTGTCAGGACCAAGGTTGCCCGCATCATCGCCGACAAAGGACGCAAGCAGGTTCGCGGTTACGATGAATCGGGCAAGCTGGTCGTTGCCTATCCCTCGACCATTGGCTCGTCGGACAATCCGTCACCTTCCGGCGTTGTTCAGGTCGAGCGTATCGCGATCAACCCGAACTACACCTACAATCCGAAGATCAACTTCAAGCAGGGCAATAATGATAAGGTGCTGACCATTCCGCCTGGGCCAAACGGGCCGGTGGGAACAGTCTGGATCGCGCTTTCCAAGCCGACCTACGGCATTCACGGTACGCCCGAGCCATCGAGAATCGGCAAGACGTCAAGCCATGGCTGTGTGCGATTGACCAATTGGGATGCGGAAGAGCTGGCAAAGCTGGTGAAAGCTGGCGTAACGGTCGAGTTTACCGAGTAAGCATTCCAGTGAATTCAAAGAGAAAGGCCGGGGCGTATCTCCGGCCTTTCTCTTTATCAGCTCTTCGTCGATCCGTTCGAGGCAAGCTTGGTGCCGTTGTCATCACTGTTCAACAGAGTGTCGATGCGATCCCGTTCCTGCTTGAAGGCTTCGAGCTCCTTGCCCGAAAGCGCCTTGTTATCCGGTAGACGAATGCGCAGCGGATCGACCTTGGTGCCGTTCACGATCATTTCGTAGTGAAGGTGAGGACCGGTCGAAAGACCCGTCGACCCCACATAGCCGATCACTTGTCCCTGCCGCACACGCGCACCGGCGGTAACGCCGCGGGCGATGGCGTTCTGGTGGCTATAACTGCTCACATAACCATTGGCATGACGAATCAGGGTCTGGTTGCCATAGCCATTGGTCCAGCCTGCCTTTTCCACCACGCCATTACCGGAGGCGATGATCGGCGTGCCGCGCGGTGCGGCCCAGTCCACGCCGGTATGCATGCGGCTATAGCCAAGGATCGGGTGGCGGCGCATGCCGAACGGTGAGCGGAAGACACCATTGGGAACCGGATTGCGGAGCAGGAACTGTTTCGCGCTCTTGCCGTCGCCGTTGAAGTAGTCGACGCTACCGTCCGGAGCCTGATAGCGATAGAATTTGCGGGTCGTGCCGCCGAAATTGGCCGAAACATAAAGAAGCTGCGAATCGGCTTCCGGTTTGTCGGGATCGTCCGGCAGCGAGAAGAATGCGTCGATCTGGTCACTCGGTGCAAGCCGTGACTGCAGGTCAACATCGCTTGCGAGCATCTTGACGAGCTGTTCGCGCATCGTCTCCGACATGCCATAGGCGAGCGCGGCCCGGCTGATCCCGTCATAGACACTGGGTAGATTACCCCGAATGGCCGTAGGCAGGGCATTGCCATCGAAAGCCGTCTGCAGAAGCGGGGTCTGTTCCGGTTCGTCGGACGGAATATATTGTCCCCTGTCGTTGAGGGCGACCGTCACCAGATGCGTGGTGCGATTATAGATGCTGGCGCGCACGATGCGGTCCGTGCCATCCTGTGTCTCGGTGCCGACACGCAAAACGCTGCCTTCCTTGAGGCGCGGCGAGTTCATCAGCTTGGCAAGCGAGTGGGCCATGTTCTCGGCATCGTCGCCGGTATAACCGGCGTCCTCAAGCGCCTGCTTGATATCGGCTGTCTGGCGGAAAGGAATCAGTTCTTCCGAAAAGCCTTCGCCAACCGTCTCGTCATCGCCGCGCTGTGCGACACTGACATTCTCCTGTGTAATCTTCACGCCAAGCGCGGGACCAAGCGCGAAAGGCGAGTCCGTGCCGCCGAAACGAGCGGGATCGACATAGTGGAGCGATGCAACCTGCACGTCGCCGTCGGTCAGAAGACCACCGGTATCCCGCACAACCTTCTCGACCTCATCCACTGTCAGGTCGCTGGATGCATCGAATGTCGTACTGTTCATCGGAAAATCGACAACACGCAGACTGACTTCGCTTTCGACCTTGGCGCCGTAAATCTGACCGGCATCGGCAGGCTGCGGTGCCGCAGGTCCTTCCGAAAACACGGTCAGGGCGTTGAAAGCAGGATATTTGCGGCTGGTCGGGTGATCGACGGCGAGAGCCATGCGGACAAATTCGAATGGTCGCGTGCGAATAACTTCGCGTTCACCCACTTTCTGCATCGTCGAAAGATCGAAACGGCGCCGGTCGCGCGCCTTTTGCTGAGAGACGGTGCTGACAAGACGTCCGCCCTTGGTAACAGCGGCTTCGTCGGTCGCACCGGGCATGTCGTTACGGGCAAGGATTTCAGGCGGGGTCGCCAGCTGTTCGCGCCCGTCCAGAGCGGCAAACAATGCAACGCCGATCAGCATGCAGGACGTAACGCCGGTCAGGAAGGTTCCAGCGAGCCAGCGGGCAGAAACTTCACGACGATCTGGTGGCCGCCGCCGTCCGCCTACACTGAGCGGGGGCTCGTCACCCGGATCGAGATTGTTCGGCCCCATCTCTTTCATACTGCTGTAGCCGGTCCTTCTTTATAACTGACCGCACAAAACGTGCTTGAAATCGTTTGTCGGAAAAGCGGACAAACCGCCAATCCGGTATTAAGGTGTCTTCCATTCTGTCGGAAGGCTCCCAAACGGGCATGTGAGTTTTGCCTGCCGAAGAAACGTAAGTCAACGACAAGCCTGCCAGACAACGATTTCCACAATCGCTTGCAAAGTATGGGTCATTGTCGGTTTCTAAAGTTTCGCGGAAATTATTTGGGCAATAAGGCCGGTTTAAGGCCCTCCCAAGTGCGGTTGGTGCAATGAGTGCACTATAATATAAGGCAAATACGTGGAAATCCGACGGCTTGTGGAAAGTTGTCAAAAAAACATCAAAAAACTTCATTGTCGCTGTTGACAGATATGAGGTGTCACCCCTATATACGCCTCCACAACGAGGGCGGCGACGCTGCTAGCGGCAGGTTGGTTCGTCCCTTTGGTTGGTTGAAAGTGTTTGACGGCGACGTTGGGTGTGAGTAGATCGGCGATGTTAGCGGGATGAGAATTCTGTTAAT
>NZ_JBXAIK010000005.1:0-241593 GCF_058796175.1 Brucella sp. GW823-FHT04E01
TAGACCCCATCATTCCAAACTGTCAACGCAGTTTCGTAAAAAAGAAGGAATTTTCTTTCCACAGGCCAACTTGAAAATAAGCCCGCTCAAAGCGGCCCTTTATATAAAGGACTATTCCGCCCTAGGCAGAGAGCCATCCCATGCGATCCGCCACATCATTCGCAAGGGCGCGCACACGCTTGCCCATATCTTCTATAATGTCAGGACGAGCCTCAGCCGCCATCATGGACAGAGCGATACCGGCCGTTGGGTGGAAAGGCCGGTCACAGATCGCAGCGCCGATGCAGAACATGCCTTCGCGCAACTGGCCGTTATCCAGCGAATAGCCTCTTGCTTTCGCCTCTGCCATCTCGGCCTCCAACGCCTTGAGCGAAGGCGCGCTGGTCGGCGTGATCAGCTCGGGCCATTCGGGCGGCAGGTGACGGACCAACTCCTGCGGCGACATCGCTGCCAGCATGGCCTTGCCAGTCGCGGTAAAGACAGCGGGAACGCGCATACCGATGCGGAATGTGATTCCCAATGGCGCGGTCGAGTTGCGGCACGAAAGATAAATGACATCTGGTCCTTCCAGATGCGAAAGCGTCAATGTATGCGCGCCAAGCCCATCGGCATCCGCAACCGCCTCATGAAATGCATCGACAATGTCGCTGCCAGCCATGAACACATTGGCCCAGCGTACCGATTGCGATCCCATTGTGAAGCTTCCGTCACTGTTGAGCTTCAGCAGCTTGAGATGAACCAGTGTCTGGCAAAGCCCGTGCACACTGCTCTTCGGCAAGCCAGTCCGACGGGCCAGATCGGAAAGCTTGAGCCCGTCCGCAGACCCCTTGCCGCCTTCCTGCGTGGATTTCGCGATCTGATCCAGAATTTGTGCCGCACGCATAACTGCCGGCACCAGTTTCTGGGAACTCTCTTCGTCGCTCACCGTTTTCGTCATAGCTTTGCGTTCACCTGATCGACGCCTGATTAACCGTTTGACTTTGGTTATTACGGGCTGTTTAATTCAAAATATCGTAAGCCGTTCAATATACTGAACGAGCTTTCTCTGCAAGACTGGGATGGAACATCAATATGCTCGCTTTGAAAGACCCCTCGCTGCTCAAATCGCAATGCCTTGTTGACGGGCGCTGGATAGACGCCACGGACGGCACCAAGATCGACGTGACCAATCCGGCAGACGGTTCGGTCATCGGCACAGTTCCCTCTCTTTCTGTCGCGACCATCAAGGAAGCTATCGACGCTTCCGCAAAGGCTTTCCCGGCATGGGCCGCCAAGACCGCCAAGGAGCGCACAGCGATCCTGCGTAAATGGTTCGATCTCATCGTTGCCAATGCCGACGATATCGCTCTTATCATGACGTCGGAACAGGGCAAGCCGCTTGCTGAGGCACGCGGCGAAGTTCTCTATGCGGCATCATTCATCGAATGGTTCGCCGAAGAGGCAAAGCGCGTCTATGGAGACACTATCCCTGCCCCGCAGGCGGGACAGCGCCTGACGGTCATCCGCCAGCCGGTCGGCGTCACCGCTGCAATCACGCCATGGAACTTCCCGGCAGCGATGATTACCCGCAAGGCAGCCCCTGCCCTTGCGGCCGGTTGCACCATGATCGTGCGCCCCGCCGACCTCACGCCGCTGACGGCACTGGCGCTTGGCGTTCTTGCCGAAAAGGCAGGCATTCCGGCTGGCGTTCTCCAGATCGTTACCGGCAAGGCGCGTGAAATTGGTGCCGAACTGACAAGCAATGATATTGTGCGCAAGCTCTCCTTCACCGGCTCGACGGAAGTCGGACGCCTGCTGATGGCGCAATGCGCCCCGACCATCAAGCGCATCTCGCTGGAACTTGGCGGCAATGCGCCGTTCATCGTGTTCGACGATGCTGATCTGGACGCCGCCGTCGACGGTGCCATGATTTCCAAATACCGCAATGCGGGCCAGACCTGTGTCTGCGCCAACCGCATCTATGTGCAGCGCGGGATCTACGACAAGTTCGCTGAGAAGCTCGCGGCCAAGGTCAAGGAACTCAAGGTCGGCAATGGCACAGAACCAGGCGTCGTCATCGGCCCAATGATCGAACCGAAGGCCATCACCAAGGTCAAGGCACATATTGACGATGCCGTATCCAAGGGCGCGAAGCTCATCACCGGCGGTAAAGAACTGGGCGGCCTGTTCTTCGAACCAGGCGTGCTGACGGGCGTAACGCCTGACATGATCGTAGCCAAGGAAGAAACTTTCGGCCCGCTGGCCCCCCTCTTCGCCTTCGACACGGAAGAAGAAGTCATCGCCATGGCCAATGATACGATCTTCGGTCTGGCGGCTTATTTCTATACGGAGAATTTCAGCCGCGCGATCCGCGTCAGCGAAGGACTGGAATACGGCATGGTTGGTCACAATACCGGGCTCATTTCCAACGAAGTCGCGCCCTTTGGCGGCGTGAAGCAGTCAGGCCTCGGTCGTGAAGGCTCCAAATACGGCATCGAGGAATATCTCGAGACCAAATATATCTGCAGCGCCTACAAGCGTTAAAAACCGCTGTTTTCCATACCGTTCCCTGGAAAGCAGTGTCAAAAAAGATGGCGCGCATTGTTCGCGCCATCTTTTTTATTTATAGACGGTGCAACTACTAATATGGCTTCCGCCAAAGATAATCCGGAAAATATATGCTGCGCCGCCTTTACGACTGGACGATTTCGCTTGCCGCAAGAAAATCCGCCGAATGGTGGCTCGCCATCATCGCCTTTGTAGAAAGCTCGGTCTTTCTTGTCCCCGCCGACGTCCTGTTTCTGCCCATGGCGCTTGCCCGCCCCGAACGCGCCTGGCGTTATGCCTTCATCGCAACAGTGGCTTCCGTCCTTGGCGGCATTGCGGGCTGGTATCTCGGCTATCATGCCTATGAGCAGATCGCCAAACCGGTACTCGAGATGTACGGCAAGCTCGACACATTCGAGCAATTGCGCGGTACAACCAGCGCCGACACCATTCTATTGATGCTGATCACCTCCGGCCTTGCACATCTGCCGCCGATCAAGGTGGTGACGATCCTGTCCGGTGCAGCTGGCATCAATATCTGGCTCTTCATCGCATCGGCCATCGTTGCGCGCGGTGCGCGTTTCTATTTCCTCGCCTGGCTGCTGCGCCGTTATGGCGAACCAATCCGCGATTTCATCGAAAAGCGCCTTGGCCTGATCGCAAGTCTCGTGGCTGTCGTCCTGATCGCGCTCTTTTTTGCTGTGAAATATCTTCACGCCTGAGCGGTTCGCCCAAACTCGGTCAAAATAAATTGCTTGGAGACAAGCAAGCAGTTTGCCTTAAGAATAAGAGAGCCTTTTCAGGGAATCCCATATGGCGTTTGCACTCAATAATCCGGTCGGCAAAACACAGGCATGGACCGCAGGCATCATGACCATCGGTCTTGCCGCTACTGTCGGCACGGCACTGGGCTTCGAGCATCTGGCTGGCTTCATGCCCTGCAAGCTCTGTCTCGAACAGCGCACGCCTTACTATATCGGCGTTCCGGTTCTGGCTGCAGCTTGGGTCTCCTACGGCCTGAAATGGCCCCCGATCCTGACGCGCGGTCTTATCCTGATCAGCGCACTCTTGATGACCTTCGGGCTGGCGCTTGCCATCTATCATACCGGCGTTGAACTGAAATACTGGCCGGGACCGATTGATTGCAGTGCCGCGACAATGAAAGTCACGCTGGATGCAGGCAATCTCCTGAGCGACCTCAATTCGACGCGTCCGCCCGCATGCGACAGCGCGCCGGGCCACTTCCTCGGCCTGTCCTTTGCCGGATGGAACGTCGTCGCAAGCCTGCTCTTTGCAGCTATCGGCTACTACGGCGCTTTTGCGAAAAGTGGGAAGTAAAAGCGGGAAACTATAGGGATTAGGGCTCCAGTTCGACATCCCAGTACAGAAAATCGAGCCAGCTATCGTGCAGATGGTTGGGTGGGAAAAGGCGGCCGTTATTGTGCAGGTCCTGCACAGTCGGCATGGCTGGCTTCTGGCGCGGCCACATATGCGCGACGGCAGGCATCATGCCGCCCTTGCGCAGATTGCATGGTGAACAGGCGGCGACCACATTTTCCCACGTCGTCTCGCCGCCATGGCAACGCGGGGTAACGTGATCGAAAGTCAGGTCATGCGGCGAGCCGCAATACTGGCACTCGAAACGATCACGCAAAAAGACGTTGAAGCGCGTGAACGCAGGATAGCGCGGCGGCTTCACATAATCCTTCAGGCAAATCACGCTCGGAACGCGCATGGAGAACGATGGTGAGGAAACGATGTGATCGTATTCCGCCACAATGTTCACGCGTTCGAGAAACACCGCCTTGATCGCATCCTGCCAAGACCAGAGCGACAGGGGATAATAGCTGAGCGGACGGTAATCAGCGTTCAGAACCAGCGCGGGCAAGCCACTGGTCGAGACGGTTCTGGGCGAGACGGCAACAGTCAAGGGCGCACCTCCTTCAGAGCAACTCCGAAAAAGGGCGAAATGGCTCTCCATGCGGAATTGCGCTTTCATCGAAGCGCCGCGCGTCCATTTGGGCGCAACAACGACGCTCCAACCTTCCACGCATCGGTCCAAAAATCGAAATCGATTTTTGAAAAGCCCGATGCGTATTCTCAAATAATTAGAGCACCTTTGTGCGCCCCATAGGGCGCACGGCGCTCTAAGGACGGGACTGCAATCAGCAGAAAATCAAGCTTCCGCGAATCGAAATTCCGTCATCAGCCGATGCGGATAATGTAAGCCCGACGTGACAGGATTGTGAAGCGGAAACGCATTTATGCTTCGGGAAACACGCAAGTTTTACAGCAGCATCTATAAAAGTGGCGCCGCTTCACGTCCCTTGATCGCCGCATAATAAGCCCAGAACAATCGCGCTGCCACGCCGCGCCATGGCGCCCAGTCTTCCGCCAGCTTGCGAAGGGCAACAGCATCGGGCCGGATCTCATGGGCAAAGGCGTGGCCAACAGCCGTCTGCAACGCCACATCACCCGCCGGAAACACGTCTGGATGACCGGCAGCAAACAGAAGATAGACCTCCGCCGTCCACGGGCCGATGCCCTTGATGGCCGTCAGTGCCGCGATCGCCTCTTCGGCAGGCAGATCGCAAAGCCCATGCAGGTCGATTGCCCCTTCTGCCAAAGCTTCACTCAAGGCAAACAGCGTTCTCTGCTTGGGACGCGAGAGACCAGCAAAACGCCAAGCCTCCTCTCCGCCCGCAATGTAGGTTTCGGGCGTCAGCGGATCGATGGCCTGTTTCAGCCGGGCCCAGATCGCGGCGGCACTGGCCGTCGAAACCTGTTGTGCGACAATGATGGATGCCAGGCTTTCAAATCCGGGTTCGGACCGGCGCAGCGGCACCGCATGGGACCGGCTGCGAATATCGGCCAGCCGAATATCAGCGAGAACCAGAGCCTCCAGCCCCGCCTCAATATCGCTCAATGTATCGATCCGCCGCATCGCACAGCCTTTCATTCTCTCGGCGCACAACGTACCAATGGAATCAGATGACATTCAACTGACACCGGCAACTGACATTGAAAACACCATGACCGCACCTGTGTTCCGCTTTGCTCCGAGTCCCAATGGCCAGCTTCACCTTGGCCATGCCTATTCCGCTCTTCTGAACGCAGATATGGCCAAAAAGAGCAACGGGCGCTTCCTGCTGCGCATGGAAGATATCGACACAGCACGCTGTACGCCTGCGCTGGAACAAGGCATTTACGACGATCTCCGCTGGCTTGGCCTGACATGGGAAACCCCTGTGCGCCGCCAGTCGGAACATTTCGGCGAATATCGCAACGCCCTGACCAAACTTGCCGACAAGGGCCTTGTCTATCCGGCCTTCCTCAGCCGGGGCGAAGTTCGCGAGCGGATCGGCGAAGCTTTCGCCAAGGGCAAGGACTGGCCTTCCGACCCGGATGGAACACCGCTCTATCCGCAAAGCGAGCGCGATCTGACCGAAAAGGAACAAATGGAGCGTATCGCCTCGGGCATGTCCTATGCCTGGCGGCTCAATATGGAGAAAGCGCTTGGGGCGCTTGTCGCCGCAGGTGAATCATTGTTCTGGAACGAAAGCGGCGCGGGGCCGGATGGCGAGACCGGACGCGTGAACGCCGATCCAGCGCAATGGGGCGACGTGGTGATTGCCCGCAAGGACACGCCAACCAGCTATCACCTCTCCGTTGTCGTGGACGATGCCTTGCAGGGCATCACCCACGTTGTGCGCGGGCACGATCTGTTTCACGCGACATCCGTGCACCGGCTGCTGCAGAAGCTGCTCGGCCTGCCCGAGCCTCTTTATCACCATCACGATCTGGTGCTGGGCGACGACGGGATGAAACTGTCGAAAAGCCGCCAGGATACAGCGCTCGCATCATTGCGCGAACAAGGCTTTACGCCCGACGATATTCGCGCCAAGTTGTCCCTATAAAAGCTATTTTCGCCGCAGCGTCACAGATGATGTGCCCACGCACCGATTGACGAAAGCACACCAAAGCGGTTCAAAGGCAACATGATAGCTGGCACTGAAGAGTGCCGGCGGTAGATTTGTTTATTTTGAAGGAGGCATAGCCATGGTTTCTCAGAAAGCCGGTAATTACGTTGAGATAGAAGGCTTGCGCGTTGCCCCTGAACTGGTGGAATTTCTGGCCAAGGAAGCTGCTCCCGGAACCGGTGTGGAGCCGGAAAAGTTCTGGAAGGGCTTTGCCGCCATCATCCGCGATCTCGCACCGAAGAACCGCGCCCTCCTTGCCAAGCGTGACGACCTGCAGGCCAAGATCGATGCCTGGTACAAGCAGAACCGCGACAAGGGCTACAGCCAGGCCGATTACCAGCAGTTCCTGAAGGATATTGACTATCTCCTGCCGGAAGGCGGAGAGTTCTCGGTTTCGACCACCAATGTCGATCCGGAAATCACCCATATCGCTGGCCCGCAGCTTGTCGTTCCGGTGATGAATGCCCGCTACGCGCTCAACGCCGCTAATGCGCGCTGGGGTTCGCTCTATGATGCGCTCTACGGCACCGACGCGATTTCCGATGCCGACGGCGCGGAAAAGGGCAAGGGCTACAATCCGAAGCGTGGCGAAAAGGTCATCGCCTGGGCGAAAAACTTCCTCGATGAAAGCGCACCGCTTGCCACCGGCAACTGGGCCAATGTCGCCGGTCTCGCCGTCAAGGACGGCAAACTTGAAATCAAGCTGACCGACGGTTCGGCAACGGCGCTGAAGGATGCCAACCAGTTCAAGGGTTATAATGGCGACGCAGCCGCCCCGACCAATGTACTGCTGGCCAAGAACAACATGCATGTCGACATCGTCGTCAATGCGGACCATCCGATCGGCAAGACCGATCCGGCCCATATTGCCGATGTGGTTCTGGAATCTGCCGTCAGCACGATTCAGGATTGCGAAGATTCGATTGCTGCCGTCGATGCCGAAGACAAGGTTGCGGTTTATCGCAACTGGCTCGGCCTGATGAACGGCAAGCTGGAAGACACGTTCGAGAAGAACGGCAAGCAGATGACCCGCCGCCTCAATGGCGACCGCAGCTACAAGGCTGCGGACGGTTCCACGCTGTCGCTCAAGGGCCGCTCCCTGATGCTGGTGCGCAATGTCGGCCATCTCATGACCAACCCGGCGATCATTGATGCCGACGGCCATGAAGTGCCGGAAGGTATCATGGATGCAGCCTTCACCAGCCTGATCGCGCTGCACGATATCGGCCCCAATGGTCGCCACATGAATTCGCGCGAAGGTTCGGTCTATATCGTCAAGCCAAAGATGCACGGGCCGGAAGAAGTGGCATTCGCCAATGAAATCTTCACCCGCACCGAAGAGCTTCTTGGCATGAAGCCGAACACGCTCAAAATCGGCATCATGGATGAGGAACGCCGCACCACGGTTAACCTCAAGGAAGCGATCCGCGCCGCCAAGGAACGCGTCGTCTTCATCAATACCGGCTTCCTTGATCGCACCGGCGACGAAATCCATACCTCGATGGAAGCTGGCCCGATGATCCGCAAGGGCGATATGAAGCAGGCTGCCTGGATCGGCGCTTATGAACAGTGGAATGTCGATATCGGTCTCGAATGCGGCCTTTCCGGCCATGCGCAGATTGGCAAGGGCATGTGGGCCATGCCGGACCTGATGGCAGCCATGCTGGAACAGAAAATCGCCCATCCGAAGGCCGGAGCGAATACCGCATGGGTGCCGTCGCCGACGGCTGCCACCCTCCACGCGACCCACTATCATCAGGTGGATGTTGCTGCCGTTCAGGCAAAGCTGAAGAGCCGTCCGCGCGCCAAGCTCGACGACATTCTGTCGGTGCCGGTTGCAACCCGCCCGAACTGGACGCCGGAAGACATCCAGCACGAAATCGACAATAACGCGCAGGGCATTCTGGGTTACGTCGTACGCTGGGTCGATCAGGGCGTTGGCTGCTCGAAGGTTCCGGACATCAACAATGTCGGCCTGATGGAAGACCGCGCAACGCTGCGCATCTCCGCACAGCACATCGCCAACTGGCTCTA
Source organism: Brucella sp. GW823-FHT04E01 (assembly GCF_058796175.1). NCBI lineage: Bacteria > Pseudomonadati > Pseudomonadota > Alphaproteobacteria > Hyphomicrobiales > Brucellaceae > Brucella > Brucella sp. GW823-FHT04E01. Next base: position 8,541 of record NZ_JBXAIK010000005.1, read on the forward strand.
TCATGGCGTCGTTTCGGAAGCCCAAGTGATGGAAACCATGAAGCGCATGGCAGCCGTCGTCGACAAGCAGAACGAAGGCGATGCCCTCTATCGCCCGATGGCCGCTGACTTCGACAAGTCGATTGCCTTCCAGGCCGCATGCGATCTGGTCTTCAAGGGCCGCGAGCAGCCGAACGGCTACACCGAACCAGTCCTGCATCGCCGCCGTTTGGAACTGAAAGCTCAAGGGTGATTCTTTTCACTTGCAAATGATCGAAGACGGCGGGAGAAATCCCGCCGTTTTCTTGTTCAATAAGGTTCTGAAATGACCCTCCTCATCCGCCATGCGACGGAAACCGATCTCCCTGCCCTGCTCGCCATCTATAATGATGCGGTAGAGAACACGCTCGCCATCTGGAATGAAACGCTCGTCGATCTGGAAAACCGTCGTGAATGGCTCAAAGCCCGTAATCGCGATGGCTTTCCGGTGCTGGTTGCCGAGCGTGAGGGACAGGTCGTCGGCTATGCGAGCTATGGCCCGTTTCGCCCGTTCGAGGGTTTCCGCCATTCCTCCGAACTTTCGATCTATGTGGCAAGCGATGCACGCGGCGGCGGCATCGGACGCGCCCTCCTGACCGAGCTTGTGGAAGAAGCACGCGAGCGAAAGGTGCATGTACTGATTGCCGGTATCGAAGCGGGCAATGCCGCTTCCATCGCGCTGCATAAATCGCAGGGCTTTGAGGATTGCGGCACGCTGAAACAGGTCGGCCAGAAATTCGGACGCTGGCTCGATCTTACCTTCATGCAGAAGATACTCTGATTGAAAAAGGGCCGCTTTCGCGGCCATTTTTATCAGTTCGGCTGTGGAACGGCATTTCCGACTGACAGCTCCGTCAGACCGATTTCGCCTTCGACCTGATCGCTGCGAGCCATCAGGTAAAGACCAAGGCCACAGGTCAGGGCAGCGATGAACACCAGATACCAGGCGTGTGCCATCGGATTGACCGCCAGAAGCGACGTCACGATCACCGGCGTCAGACCACCAAAGACCGCATAGGAAACATTGTAGGAAAACGACAGACCCGAGAAGCGAACCGGCGCCGGGAATGCGCGTACCATCACATAAGGCACTGCACCAACCATGCCGACCGAAAGCCCCATCACCGCGTAAAGTGCAAACAGGACCGGCAGGGAAACCGCCGCATAGGTGTAGAACACGAAAGTCGCAACACCGAAGAAAATGCCTGCAACAGCAAAGAAGCGCCCGCTGCCAATGCGATCGACAATCGCACCTGCGCTCACAGTTCCAAACATCAGGAACAGTGTGCCGAAGCTTGTGGCAGCAAGCGACTGCAAAGGCGTGTAGCCATAAAGTTTCTGCAGGAAAGTTGCGGTCATCAGCGTGGTGACCACGATGCCTGCCGACAATATCCATGTCAGCAGCACCGAAATGATAACGCCATGCATGTGGTTGCGCAGAACAGTGCCGAGCGGCAGCTTATCCTTGAGCAGATGGCTGTTCTTCATCTCGGTGAAGATCGGCGTTTCAGCCAGCCAGCGGCGCAGATAAACGGCAAACAGGCCGAAGATACCGCCAATGAAAAACGGAATGCGCCATGCATAAGCCGCCAGTTCTTCCGGCGTGAAAATCCAGTTGATGGCGGTCGCAATAAGCGAGCCGATCATGATGCCAAGCGTGAGGCCAGAGCACAGGAAACCGCACGCCATGCCGACACGATTGGCAGGCACATGCTCGGCCACGAAGGTCCATGCGCCCGGAACTTCACCGCCAATGGCGGCACCCTGCAACATGCGGAAGACGATCAGCAGGATCGGCGCGCCAACGCCCAGCGTTGCATAGGTCGGCAGGCAGGCCATGGCCAGTGTCGAGATCGACATCAGAAACACCGAGAAGGCGAAGACGCGCTTGCGGCCGAACTTGTCACCGAAATGCGCCAGTACAATGCCACCGATGGGCCGCACCAGATAACCGGCTGCGAAAATACCGAACGTCTGGATCAGCACCAGCCAGTCGGGCATATCAGGTGGAAAAAACAGATGGCCGATGACGCTCGCAAAGAACACGAAAATGATGAAATCATAAAACTCCAGCGCACCGCCAAGGGCCGAAAGGCCGAGCGTGCGGAAATCCTGCCGGTTAAGCGGACGGGGACTGTTGCTTGCGTGGAGATTCGTCGATGCCATCGATTCGATTCTTTTCTGGTGGTTTACGCAGTGGGGCCGATCTTTTCGGGTGGGTTTTAATGCGCCAATTGTGCATGCACTGCAAGGCTTGACTTCCAGATGTCGAAGCCTATTTTAGAACTATTCTAAACTTTGGATTCCCGAAATGCTCAGCCGATTCTTCCGCAACGACCGTCGCCCTTTCGATTCGCTTTCCGAACAGGAAATTCTGGCGCTTGCCATATCTTCCGAAGAGGACGATGCACGCATCTATCTCGCCTATGCCGACGGCTTGCGTGACGAGTTTCCGCAATCGGCGAAAATCTTCGAACAGATGGCGGCAGAAGAACACGGACATCGCGATGCGCTGATCGAACGCCACAAAGCCCGCTTTGGCGACCGGATTCCGCTGATCCGCCGCGAGCATGTCAGCGGCTATTACGATCGCAAGCCGGACTGGCTGGTGCGTCCGCTTGGCATCGACAAGGTGCGTGAAGCTGCATCGGAAATGGAGGAACAGGCCTATCGATTCTATGTCGAGGCGGCCAAGCGCGTCAGCGATGCAGACACCCGCAAATTGCTGGGCGACCTTGCCCAGCAGGAAAAGCAGCATGAAGCCAAGGCCGAGTCACTGGAACACACACTGACGCCGGACGATGTGCAGGATGAGGAGCGCGCCGCCGAGCGCAAGCAGTTCATCCTCACCTATGTCCAACCCGGGCTTGCTGGCCTGATGGACGGATCGGTTTCAACGCTTGCCCCGATCTTCGCCGCCGCCTTTGCGACCCAGGATACCTGGCAGACCTTTCTGGTCGGCCTGTCCGCCTCGGTCGGTGCCGGTATTTCGATGGGCTTCACCGAAGCCATCCACGATGACGGCAAGCTCTCGGGCCGAGGCTCGCCGATCAAGCGCGGCCTGTCCTGCGGCATCATGACGACGCTGGGCGGCCTTGGCCATACCCTGCCCTATCTGATCAAGGATTTCTGGACCGCCACAAGCATCGCAGCGATTCTGGTCTTCTTCGAACTCTGGGCCATCGCCTTCATCCAGAACCGCTATATGGAAACACCGTTCCTCCGCTCTGTGCTTCAAGTGGTTCTGGGCGGTGGCCTCGTGCTGGCGGCAGGTATATTGATCGGGAACGCCTAAACCGTCACAGCATCCTGCGGTCGGGAAATCGGTTCTTCGAAAGTCTCGATCGCAATGCGGCCTTGCCGGGAAACGGTGACAAAACTGTTTGCCGGCACCGCCATCCAGTTGGCGGCTTCACCGTCCAGCGGCTCCGACACCACGCATATGCCGGACGATCCGCCAAGTGTCGCGGTATAAAGCGTCGGCGCGAAAGCATCGGTGGCATAGCGGATCGCGTAAAGCTGATTCCCGTCGGAAAACGCCGCAGTCAGCCGCAGAAATGGCGGCACACCGCCGCGAACTGCTTCCTCGACAACCGTTGCCACCATGCGCTTCATGGCCAGCACTGGATCAGTGTCGAGGCCGAATTCCAGCATCAGCAGGAAGATCAGTTCCGAATCGGTTGCGCCATGCTTCTGGCCATAGACGTCGTCGCTCAGATGGCTTTCCAGCCTGCGACGCAGCCGGTCGAAATGACCGATCTGGCCGTTATGCATGAAGCTCCAGCGTCCGGAAACGAAGGGATGGCAGTTGGAACGGCTGGTCAGCCCGCCGGTCGAGGCCCGCACATGCGCAAGGAAAAGGCGCGACTGAATTTGCCGCGCAAGGCTGCGAAGATTCTGGTCGGACCATGCGGGCAGAATATCCCGATAAAGGCCCGGTTCATCGCGATTGCCATACCAGGCAACGCCGAAGCCGTCGCCATTGGTACGTGTTTTGGCTTCATGCGCATCGTGGCTTTGCGCCACGAGCGAATGGCAGGGAGACGATATGATGTCTTCCAGATAGGTTTCAGGTCCGAGATAGGCGGCCCAACGACACATTTGCGATCCGGTACTTACCGGCCCCGGTTATGCGTCCGCTCATAAAGCTGGCGAACGATTGTGCTCGCCGTCTTCTCGAACAAAAATGGCAAAATTGCATGGATCAGTGCCGCAAAGGCCGCACAAAAAAGCTTGAACGAAAAACGTCCGGCAAAGGCCATATGTTCGAAATAGGTCTCGTCAACCGACTGAGGGTGTTCGGTGAAGAGGCGCGTGATGCGAGTGGTCATTGGAAATACTCCCGTCAATGAGTAAGTTGTTCCCGTTATACGGCGCATATCGCGCCTTTCTGGAAAATCATTCTAGCAAATGCATCTGAGATGAAATCTCAAAATATCCTTGATAATTACTATCTATTGGGACAATCATCCCATCATGAAACCATCACTGGACGAAATTGATCGAAGAATCCTGGATCAGCTGCAAATCGATGGCACCCTGTCCGTTGATTCTCTCTCCGAGCGGGTACACTTATCGCGCAATGCCTGCTGGCGCCGGGTCAAGCGCATGGAGGATGAGGGGATCATCAAGGCGCGCGTCGCTTTGGTCGATGCCGAGATGGCCGGTTGCGGCCTGTCCGTCTTCATTCTCGTACGCACGTCGAGCCACGATCCCGACTGGCTGACGAAATTTCGCGGTGCCATGGGGCGCTTTCCGGAGATCGTCGGAGTTTATCGCATGACCGGCGATCTGGACTACGTGCTGAAGGCGCGTGTTTCCGACGTCAAGGCCTATGACCGGCTTTATCAGCGACTGATTGCCAGCGTTCCCCTGTCAGATGTTTCGGCTTCATTCGTCATGGAAGAGATCAAGGAAACGACCGCCGTGCCGTTGGAGCGGGATTAAATCCCTCGCGGAGGGCAACTCATCGTGTAAAAGCATGATCCTGTGCCGCACTATCATTGCAAAACAGCAAATAGACGGTACACCTTTCATTGGTTTTCACGTATGAGCGTCGCCAATTTAGAGCGCATCCTGAAAAGTGTGAAACGGTTTCAGACAAGATGCGCGATGAAACAATGTTCCGCAAGAAAGGCCCCCTCATGACCGTAGCATCCGCACAAGCGCCAACGCTCGGCATCATCCGCCTCGAACATGCGAAAGGCCTCGAACTCCCGGCCTATGAGACAACGGGTTCGGCTGGCATGGACCTGCGGGCAGCCGTTGCCGAAGATCGCCAGATCGTTCTCCTGCCGGGACGTCGCACGCTGGTGCCGACAGGGCTGATCTTCGAAATTCCCGAAGGTTTTGAAGTGCAGATTCGTCCGCGCTCGGGCCTTGCCTTCAAGAACGGCATCACCTGCCTCAATACGCCCGGCACCATCGATTCCGATTATCGTGGCGAGGTGAAGGTTCTTCTCATCAATCTGGGCGATGACGATTTCCGCATCGAACGCGGTATGCGTATTGCACAGGCTGTTTTCGCACCAGTCGTCCAGCCGAAGATTGAAGAGCGCGCCCAAGTAACCGAGACGGCGCGCGGCGCTGGCGGCTTCGGTTCGACCGGCACGGCATAAACGGACAAATCGCACGAAAAAGCCCGGCTCAGCCGGGCTTTTTTATTGCCGATTTCTTATTGCGTCAGAGCCGCGCGCTGGCAAAGTACGCCAGTAACCTGAACGTCGGCTTGTCCAATCTTGACCCCGAGCATATCCAGCACCCCGAAAAGCAGGCCATCCACCACCGGGCCCAAAGGCGTTAGCAAGGTGCCTAGGAGCTGGGTAAGCCCACTCAAGGGCAGAGGCAAAGGCAGCAATCCTATCAAAACGACCTCGAGATCAAGCCCCTTTACCAGCCCGACAAAAAGCGACCCCACGAGCTGGTTGGTCCCCACGGTTTTGATCCGTTTGGCGGCAATATCGGCAGGAGTAAAGGTCACAATTTCCTGCTTAGGATTGCCAAGCGGCAATTCAACACGTCCGCGAAGCTCGGCTATGTCCAGAGGTCCCAATTTCACTACGGCGATCGCCGTCTTCTTGACGGTCGGCGTTTTGCTGAAATTCTTCATCAAATCGATATCGGTATCGCCAAGATAGACACCGGCCACGCCCGGTTTAACACCAAGTTTTACCGTGGCACTTCCGGGTCCCTGCGGGCAGCTTATACTTTTGAGTTCGGCTTCACCGCTCGCCACGTCAATAAAGATCGGCACGTGAACATTGGCCAGATAGGAAACAATACCGTTATTGCCGACCTCAAGTTCCAGAAGCAGGCGTATCTGTGCAGTGCGGACCAAAGCACCTACCCCTCCAACAGTGAAGAACGGGGTCTTTTGTGCTGGCTCTCCAACGGCAATGTCCAGTTTAAGCGTAAGCACACCAGGCAAGCTTAGCCCAGGACCAAGCTTGATTTGATTGTTTCCCCCCAACATTGCCGCTGCGGTTATCATCTGCAGCACGTTAGCGGTGATATTGTAGTTATTAGATGATCCGAGCGATGCGTCGGCTATTGATCCAAGGCCTAGCAATTTTCCAACCGGTAGCTTCGTGTTAAGCGCACCGGCGTTCTTCCCGAGAAGGGTCAGAGCAGCCTTTGCTGCTGGATTACTCGTTGTGACCTCCGCCATAACGCTTGCCAGCATCCCGACTGAAACATCCGTGTTTAGCAGCTGGTTATAGGTCCCGGCCGTCAATCCCACCTTTGGAGCCAGCTTGTCCAGAAAGCCGAGCAGATTGATATCGGTTGCCGCGAGTGCATTGTAATCAACAAGCTTCAGATTGAGGGTGGTCCCCAACAAGCCACCGAGAAGTCCGTTCAACACACTCTGATCGGTATTCAGGCTCAACAGTCGCGAACCGATCGAAAATGCCGCCTCCGCCTTTGTCGCCGCCATGCCGGTCGCGCCAAGTGCGGGCCGATTGATGAATGCCTGTCCGAAATAGAGATTGCCCGGACGCGCCAGCCGGACGCGAACCGCATCGGGACTGGTGCCGCCGGCGACAAAACGCTTCTCAACCGCACGACTTTTATCGGGGAAATAATTGCCCTTCTCCACCCAGACACGCGTCTTGTTGTCGGTCTTTCCGTTGACGACGGACGGATCGTAAGCGCCGGTCATCAGCACCGGATCAAGACCGTTCGCCCGTAATTGCCGCAGTACCGCATCATTAGCTTGCGAAAGGGAAGCCGCACCGGCAACGGCGGCAAAATCCGCCATGCTCTGCAGCTGGCGCCGCTCCAGAAACAGCGAACTTGTGTCCACGCTGAAAGCCGCCACCGCCAGAAATATGGGGGATACCAGCGCCGCCATTGTCGCCAGATTGCCGCCCCGCGCACGCAGGAAACGCGATACCAGACCCCGCATATCGAATACCCCCACCCTGTGTCAGATTCCGCCAAGCCTTATCGTCGATGCCCTTGTAATGGTCGTGTCTGGAAGCGGCAGCCCCGTCATCAGGTTCCAGATCGGCAGGTTTTGCGCATTGTAGCGGATCGTCACCGTGAACTGGTTCGGATCGGACTGGGCATTGTCGACACTCACCTGCATCTTGGCTGGATCGATCAGTGAATATTTTGCCGCGTTTTTCTGGATGTAGGTTGTCGCCAGCGTCAACCGCTCCGGGGGATCGATACCCGCCAGCGCCGTCCGCGTGGCATCTGCCGCAAGCTGCTGGACGGCATTCGCCACGCCCAGATAAAGGCCGAAGGCGATCATACCCATCAGGATCAGAAGAAAAACCGGCGCCAATATTGCGAATTCGACCGCTGCCGTGCCGCTTTTATTTCGCTTGAAAAATAACAATGAAGGTATTCTTCGATGCAGGTTTGAAAACCTGTCCGATATGAATAAAAACCTTTTTCGCCCCATAATAAGGTAAGCCATTTGCCCTCCCGTCAAAGAGCATTGAAACCTTATTCCCATGTCAATTCGAAGCAACATGCATCATGCATGCGCCGACCATCCGCCTTTGCGGACAGGTCACGTTTTAAATTCTTCCATCTACTTTCAGATGTGATTTCCCGATCTTATTTAATCAGGAGATAATTTAAGAACACTTAATTACTTTAAGAATCCTGTTTTATTTTGCGACTTCCAAAAGAATAACTGCAAGTTGTATATTGGTGCCAACTTGGTTCTCTTCATCGCTTGCTTTCGCACCATGACCGGAAGGAACCAGAGGCATCCATCCCTTTGTGTCACCAACAATTATTGCATGACAAATAATTAAGATGAAATCCTGAGCGGAGAAGCATAGATATCCCGTTAGCAATCCATAGTGGGCAAGTATTGTCTCGCTTTGGTTGTATGCGACAGAGAATTGGCGGGACATATTGATAAATCTCCGGAGATCGGAGGTTCTGAAAGTTAGAGGGTTTGACGGTGCTTACATCTTCCGATTCTTCCAAAACCGGGCAGCGAACAGCACCTTCGCAGAAGCGCGCGCGCAGCAAGGCGCGCCGCTGGTGGCTCTGGCTTCCCGTCGCGGCAATCGTGGCCGGCGCGGGCTGGTATTTTTACGGCTCTGGTGAAGCTGGAGGCCAGAAAACGAGCTATCTCGCCGAAACGGTCACGCGCGGCGATATCGAAAACGCGATTACCGCTGTCGGCACACTCAGCGCGCTGCGCAGCATCAATGTCGGTGCGCAGGTTTCGGGCCAGCTCAAAAGCGTGAAAGTCGAAGTCGGCGATCAGGTCAAGCAGGGCGAGCTTATCGCCGAAATCGATCCATCGCCCTTTGAGAAGAAGGTGGAGATATCAAGCGCCCAGCTCGACAATCTCAAGGCACAGCTTCTCAGCAAGCAAGCTCAGCTTACCCTGAAAAAGGCCAATGCGGCACGCCAGCGCTCGCTTCTGGCCACACGCGGCGTATCGCAATCCACCGTCGATCAGGCTGATGCCGACCTCGCCATGGCCGATGCGGATGTGAAGGCGCTCGGCGCGCAAATCCGCCAGCAGGAAGCCCAACTTGCCAGCGACAAGGTCGATCTCGGCTACACCAAGATTTACAGCCCCATGGAAGGCACGGTCGTCGATCAGGCCGCCAAGGAAGGCGAAACGCTGAATGCCGTGCAGAGCGCGCCGACCATTGTTACCGTGGCCGATCTCAAGGTCATGACGGTGGAAGCGCAGGTTTCGGAAGCCGATATCGGCAGGCTGAAACCCGGAATGCCGGTCTATTTCACCCTGCTTGGCCAGCCGGAGAAGCGCTTTACCGGCACGCTGCGCCAGATCAAGCCGACGCCTGCGACCGAGAACAATGTCGTGCTCTATTATGCACTGTTCGACGTTCCGAACCCGACCGGCGAGCTGATGATCAACATGAGCACACAGGTCTATTTCATTCTCGATGAGGCGAAGGACGTGTTGATCGTCCCCTCGTCGGCGCTGAACTACAAGCGCGAAGGCCCCCAGAACCAGAGAGGCAAGCCGCAGATTTCGGTCAAGGTCGTGAGCGACAACGGCTCGATCACCGAACGTCAGGTTCAGATCGGCGTACGCAATCGCGTGCAGACCGAGATCAAGAGCGGCCTCGAGGAAGGTGACAAGGTCGTCGTCACCAGCGCGTCCAGCGGAGCTGAAGCCGCCGCAGGACAGCGTGGTCGCAGGCCCGGCATGCGCCTGTTCTGATGAGCCGTCTCATGAACGAAAATCCCGTAACTGACACGCCCCTCATCAGACTGGATGATATCCGCAAGACCTATCACAATGGCGACCTTGCTGTTGAGGTGTTGCACGGCATCACGCTCGATATTCAGGCTGGAGAGTTCGTCGCGATCATGGGCGCGTCGGGCTCCGGTAAATCGACGCTGATGAACATTCTGGGCTGTCTCGACAGCCCGAGCGGCGGACAATATCTGCTCGACGGCGAAGACGTCTCGACACTGGATGCCGATGCGCTGGCAGCATTGCGTCGCCGAACCTTTGGCTTCGTCTTCCAGAGCTACAACCTCATCTCGACCTCGACCGCGCAGGAAAACGTCGAAGTGCCCGCGATCTATGCAGGCCTGCCCGCATCGGAGCGCCATGCGCGTGCCGCCGAACTGCTCAACTCGCTGAAACTCGGTGACCGCCTCGATCATCGCCCGAACCAGCTTTCCGGCGGCCAGCAGCAGCGCGTTTCCATCGCCCGTGCACTCATGAATGGCGGGCGCATCATTCTTGCCGACGAGCCGACAGGCGCACTCGACAGCCAGAGCGGCGAAGATGTGATGGAACTGCTGCGCTCCATGCACGCGCAGGGTCATACCGTCATCGTCATCACACATGCCCGCGAAGTGGCCGAACGCGCCGACCGGCTGATCGAAATCCGCGACGGCCAGATCCTTTCGGATACGGTAAAACGAGCTATTCCCGATACGCAGGCGCCGTTCCGGTTGCGGGAGAGCCTTGAAGGCAGTTCCGCCCGCATCGCCGATATTTCGGAAGCGGTGAAGATGGCGATGCGCGCCTTGCGGGCCAACATCTTCCGGACGATCCTTACCCTCCTCGGCATTATCATCGGCGTCAGTTCCGTGGTGACGATGCTCGCCATCGGCACCGGTGCGCAAAACTCGATTCTCGACCGCATCAATGCGATGGGCACCGATCTCATTCTGGTACGTCCGTCCATGGCGGGCTTCCGGGGAACAGGCTCGATAGCGACACTGGTTCCCGAAGATGCCACTGCCATTCTGGAACTGCCGAACATCAGAACCGCGGTCCCCGAAGTCACCGGCACCGTGACGCTGCGGCGTGGCAATGTCGACTATCAGTCACAGGCAAACGGCACTGTCCCTGCCTTTTCCGAAGCCAAATCGTGGAAGGTTGCCACCGGCGACTTCATCAGCCAGAGCGATCTGGACAACTATGCGCCGGTCGCAGTGCTGGGTAAAACGGTCGTCAACACCCTGTTCCCCGACGGCAGTAATCCCATCGGGCAGTATATCCTGATCCAGAAAATTCCATTTCAGGTGATCGGAACCCTGGAGCCAAAGGGTGCAGGCTTTGGCGGCTCGGATCAGGACGACGTGGTGATCGCGCCGCTTTCCACCGGCAATCTGCGGCTGTTCGGCCAGAAATACGTGCGCACCATCACAGTGCAGGTGAAGGATTCCGACCTCATCAACACGACGCAGGAACAGATTCAGGACCTGCTCGACCAGCGCCACAAGAAGCAGGACACGATGATAACCAACATGTCCTCCATCCGCGAGGATGCGACGGCGATGGGCAATACGATGACGCTGTTTCTGGGATCGGTCGCAGCAATCTCGCTTCTGGTCGGCGGCATCGGCGTCATGAACATCATGCTGGTAAGCGTGACGGAGCGCACCCGCGAGATCGGCGTGCGGATGGCGACCGGCGCAAGACGGCGCGATATTCTGCTGCAGTTCATTACCGAAGCGCTGACCGTCTCGGCAATTGGCGGTGCATTTGGCGTCGTGATCGGACTGGGCGCTGCTGCCGTCGCAGGCTGGGCCGGGCTCTCAGTCGGCTACAGCTTGGGACCCGTCCTGCTGGCCTTCGCCTGTGCTTTCGCCACTGGCCTGATCTTCGGTTTCCTGCCTGCGCGCAAGGCTTCCCGCCTGCTCCCGGCTGTGGCACTGTCTTCTGAATAGAAAAACACTGATTGGGAGGCAGTGCAGCGATGATTCTCCTGAAGCGAGGCCTCTCCGTCGCAGCCATAGCGCTTGCTGCTATAGCTGCACTGACGCAGCCCAGCCGCACGGAGACCTGCAACCGCCAAACCTTTGAAAGTACAAACTACATCATCTGCGATGCAAAGGCGGACGGCACAGGCTTGCATCTGTTCTGGAAAAATTCCGACGATGAGCCCTATCGCAATTTTTCGAAAATAGCCGACGCTGCCGCAAGCCGCGGTGAGACACTGGTTTTCGCGCTCAATGCCGGAATGTATCAGCCTGATTTTTCGCCGATGGGTCTCTACGTCGAAAATGGCCGTGAGCTTCGCCCGGCAAGCAAGACGACACCTGTTCGTGGGTCCGGGCCCGTACCGAACTTTTACAAGAAGCCGAACGGCATCTTCTACCTCGGCGACAAGGGTGCCGAAATCCTGCCGACAGGCCGTTTTCTGAAACAAAAGATCAAGCCGCAACTGGCCACCCAGTCCGGGCCGATGCTGGTTATCCGCAACCGGATCAATCCGATTTTCATCGTCGGCTCAACCGACAAGACCCGGCGCAGCGGTGTCGGCATTTGCAGTGGCGGCGCGATCCGATTCGCGGTCAGCGAAGACGCGGTCAATTTCCACGATTTCGCAAAATTGTTTCGAGACCATCTCCAATGCCCCAATGCCCTGTTTCTGGATGGCGGCGGCGGTGCAGGCATCTACGTTCCAGCGCTGGGACGGAATGATGTCTCGTGGCACGGCGGTTACGGCCCGATCTTCGGGTTGATTCAATGAGGGCGGTCAAATTTCCGAATCATCAAGAATGCGGGAGAGCGTGCTTCGTCCGAGCATGCTCATGGCCGGATTGCTGACACGATAATACCAGACCAGCCCCATCGCCTGTTGAAACGCCCAGGCCGCGCCGCGTTTCCATTCGAAATCACCAGATTGAAGATGCCTGCGCAGAATATTGCGTCGCTCCCTATCGAAAAGATGCCAGGCTGCGACAAGGTCCAGCGCCGGATCGGCGGGTCCGAAGCCACCGTTATCGAGCACACCGACCAAATGTCCGTCGCGCGCAAGGAGGTTTCCCGGAATGAGATCGCAATGGCTCATTACGTCAGCACCACTGGATGGCAATGCGCGCAGTTGCTCCCATTTCCAGCGAAGGCGCGCTACATCCAGCAGGTCTTCGCTGTTCCTGAAACAGGTCTCGATCCACTCATCATGATCCGTCAGATAGCCGCCTCTGCCAGTTCCTGAAAAAGAACGGCCTTTGGTATCAGTCAGACGAAGTGAAGCAATGAGATTTGCAGTATCCAGCGCAAAATTGTTGGAAGTGGAAAGCCCATCAGGCGTGGCAACATCCCCTTCAATCCAGCTCTGCATCATCCAGGGCATGGGATAGTTGCGAGCGGGGTGGCCGATGCCCATTGGCTGAGGCGCCGGTACGGGCGAATGTTGTGCAAATTCCGCCATGGCAGCAGCTTCGTTCCGCAATATCTTTGCATATTCAGCCGGGTTCGTTGCCTGTAGGGGAAATCTTGCAGCGATATTCGATCCGACGCGGAAAATTGCGTTGACCGTACCCGTCGTCTCCAGCTTCTCCACCTTCTCGCGACCATATTGTGGGAACTGGTCGGCGATCAGCACACGCACGAGGTCGGCATCAATATGAAGTTGGTCTGGATGCATCATGTCCCATCGATAGGACCGTGGGGCGGCAAAGGCAATGCGATCCATAGTTTGCCATGGACAAAACAAAGGCCGATCTGATTTTCAGACCGGCCTTTCAGATAACACATTCTGCATTGCTTACTTGAACAGCAGCGGCAAGGTGATTGGCATACGCGCCTTGGCAATGGCTGCCGGCGGGGCAGGCACAGGCGAAGCTCGACGCGCTGCTTCAAGTGCAAGCTGATCAACCTCCGAATTACCGGACGAACCGGCCAGCTTGACCGAAAGCACGTTGCCAGACGGATCAATCACAAAGTTGATGACCACGCGTCCTTTGGCGTTGCGTGCCTTGCGCTGCATGAAACGCGTGTTACGCGCCATATGCGCATTCATCTTTGCCTGCCATTTGTTGGAGGCGACGCCCGCCGACGCAGAATTCTCGCCACGACGATTCGCAGCAGCCTTCTCGCCCGCATCTGCATCCATGCGCGGCGCAGCAGCCTGACGGGTTTCTGGCGCCTTCTCGGCCTTCTTGGGCTTGGGCTTCTCGACCTTGGGTTGCTTCGGCTTTTCCGGTTTCGGCTTCTCAACCTTTTTCGGTTCTGGCTTCGGCTCCGGCTTGGGTTCCGGTTTCACTTCCGGCTTTTCGACCGGCAACGGAACAGCCACTTCGGGCTTTTCTGCCTCGACCACATCCGGAATGACTTCTTCCGGTTCCTGAACGGCCTGTGGTTCCGGCTCAGGCTCGGGCGGTTTCACCTCTTCCGGTTCAGGTGGTGTCGGTTCTTCCTGCACCGGTTCTGGCTGCGGGGCCGGTTCCGGCTCTGCCTGTTCCTGCGGTGCTTCAGCCGTTTCCGGCTGGGCTTCTTCCGCAACCTGTTCTTCCATCGGCGCTTCCGGCTCCGGCGCAAGTTCCACCACCATGGCGGCAACCTGCGAACCGTCAGGCTGATCCTGCTCCTGCGCCATATGGATGGCATAGGCACCGGCAGCATGAACGGTCAGAACGAGAATACCCGCACCGAGCCAGCGCCCCGCATCATGCCAAAAGGAATGATGATGAGTGTCAGCCGAAGCCACCTTTACAGGAGGATGGTCGGGCGGAAGTGCGTTCATTGCGCTGCTCCCTGCGCTGCGGGAGTTTGCGAGGTGGGGGCCGGTTGCGCAGGCACACTGGCAGGTGCGGCTCCGCTCTGATCCGCACCGACGGTTTCAAGACCGACCAGTGCAATCTTCAGATAACCGGCTTCCCGCAGAAGATTCATCACACGCATCAATTCGCCATAGCCGACATTCTTGTCGGCGCGCAGGAAGATACGCGCTTCCTTGTTTTTTTCGGACAGACCGTCCAGCGCCACACCAAGGCGCTCGCGGGCAACGGTGTCATTGCCGACACTGATGCTGAGATCGTCCTTCAGGGTCACATAAAGCGGCTTGTCGGGACGGGGTGCAGGCGCTGCCGTCGAGGCAGGCAGATCCACCTTCACATCCACAGTCGCCAGAGGCGCTGCCACCATGAAAATGATGAGCAGAACCAACATGACGTCGATGAATGGCGTCACATTGATCTCGTGGTTCAGCTCGAGATCGTCACCGCCGCCTTCGCGAACTTTACCAGCCATGGTGCCTACTCCGCTGCGTGCAGCGTGCCTTCACGCACACCGGCCGTTCTGAAATCGAGATCGCGGCTGACAAGGCGCTCGACCCCTGCCGAAGCATCGGCCAGCAGCGACCGGTAGCCGGTGATGGAACGGGCGAACACATTGTAGATAACCACAGCAGGGATAGCTGCGACGAGACCGATGGCGGTTGCAAGCAAGGCTTCGGCAATACCCGGCGCCACGACGGCGAGGTTCGTCGTCTGCGCCTGGCTGATATTGATGAACGAATTCATGATGCCCCAGACCGTGCCGAACAGACCGACAAACGGCGCAACCGAACCGATGGTCGCAAGAATGCCAGTACCCTTGGAAAGACGGCGTCCGGCCTTGGCCTCGATACGCGACAGGCGCGAGGAAACACGCTCCTTGAGGCCTTCGCCACCGGCGCGCGCCAGCGCAGGACCCGACAAGCGCACCTCATCTTCTGCAGCACGGACCAAAACTGCACCCGGTCCCTTTGCACCGTCCAACGCATGGACTGCTTCGGCAAGCGTTGCCGAATGACCGATAACTTTCAATGCCTTGGTAGCACGGCGGCGCGCACCGGCCAGTTCAAGCGTCTTGGCGACCCAGACCGTCCATGTGGCAAGCGAAGCGATCGCGAGACCAATCATCACGGCCTTCACGACCCAGTCGGCAGCCATGAACATGCCCCATGGCGAAAGATCGTGCGGGAGGATCAAACCGTTCTCGCTTTCGACAGGTGCAGCAGCAGGCGCAGCTGTCTGGGACTGGATCAATTCAGGCGAAGGTGCCGTAGCCGGTGTGGTTGCGGCCGGGGCAGACGCTCCCGGTTCGTTCGCAGGCGCCGGAGCAGCGACAGGCGCTGTATTGGCTGGTGCAGAACTGGAAGGCGCCTCTGCGGCGGGGGCGGCCGGGGCATTCGTCGATGGGGTTACGTCCTGGGCCAATGCAGAAGCCGCACCCAGCAAGCCGATGCCCATCGCCGCAGCCATGAAGCCTTTTCGCCAGAAACCAGTCATTTTGATCGCCTTTTGATTGTTCAAATCCGCGAGCACATGACTAAACCCTCATGCAGGCCGTCGCGCCGCTTGTTGGGCCTCTTCTTAACTCCCAATAACATGATGGCGCAAGTCATGTTTTCAATTTAAGGGCATTTTCGTCTTGCAATCCAAGGATTAGCGAACATTTTTCGTCTCTCGGCTTTTTGCCAGTTGCACATTCGTGCCAAATCAGACCTGATATGGTTAACCGCAGCGCTTGAGGATTGGATTTAAGAACAAATTCCCGGTGCTCGGGAGGAAATGCAATTCCGGCCAAGCCGGAATCCGGAGGACATGCCTATGATGCTCAAGGATATCCAGACACTTGAACATGCGGCCCGTACTGCCATGGCAGGAAATGATGATCCGCTGCCGGTACAACAGCGTTCGCTGAAGCCATCACATGTGGGACTGGCCTTTATCATGCTGGCCGGTGCTGCTTACCTGATGCTGGCCTGATGCTTGCTTGAGCCAGAAATTTTCAACTCAAAAGCGTTGTTTGCCCCATTTTTGCCACTGAAAAGACGCGGGTTTCACAATTTTGACGTTTGAATAACACAGATTTTGAGCGGAACGGAAACCGTTTCCCCTCGTTTTTTCTCCTGTAGACGGTGAGATTGCCTCTCGCCTTCGGTTTGCCTTAATTACCGACAGGAGTTTCCATGAAAAGACTTCTCGCCTCGACGGCTCTTGCCGCGCTGATTGCCTTGCCCGCCTTCGCGCAGGGTGGTTCACCGATCTTCTCCGACGAGAAACAGGAAAAGCCGATTGCCAGCGAGAACGGATATTTCGTGGCATCCCCCGGCCAGCTTCTGGTGTCGGGCTTCATCGGACAGGCGGTTTATAACGGCCCATCCAACGATGCCGCGAATATCGGGACGGTCAATGACATGATCCTCGGTGCCGATGGCAGTCCGCAAGCGGTGGTGATCGGGGTCGGCGGCTTTCTCGGTGTCGGGGAGAAGAACGTCGCAATCGGCTTCGATCACGTGTCATGGGTGGTTCGCGAAGACGGCAAGCGCTGGCTGATCGTGGATGCCACCAAGGAGCAGCTCGAAAAGGCACCGGCATTCGACCGCAGCGCAGCTTTCGAAGCAGATGGCGTACCGCGCGCCGAACCGCCAGCCGCCGAAAAGACCATTACCACGCAGAAGGCGGACAGGATCATGCCTGATGGCATGAAGCCGGTTCCCTCCGAGGGACTAAGTGCGGACAAGCTCATCGGAGCCACGGTTTTCGGTGCGGATGAAACGAAGATCGGAACGGTCGGCGATGTCCTGATGACCGCCGACGGGCAGACAGAGGCATTCGTTGTCGACGTGGGCGGTTTCCTTGGCATCAATTCCAAGCCGGTGGCCGTTTCCATCGCCAATCTCGACGTTGCGACCGGCAAGGACGACAAGCTGAACGTCTTCACGCAGTTCACCAAGGAACAGCTGCAGGCACAGTCCGCCTATTCGGACGAAGCCTACAAGAAGGACCCGGAAGGCACGATCCTTCATGGCGAAGCGGAGTAAGGCTTCACGATATTTGCGGAGGCATTATCTGTAGTGCTTCCGCACTTTCCCGCCATTTACCCCGCCATTTACCATGACTTGCAACAACCGGCCGGTCTTGTTGCCGCTGATGGCTTGGCATGCAACCATTAAGCCAGCCGCACGTTATCCAAACGATAACCAGAGACTGAACAGGAGAGCTGATATGGCGCGTGCATCTGCGAAAACGAGCAAGATCGAAGAAAAGATCGAGGAAGCGCTGACCGATGCCAGCACGGAAGACCTGCAGGCCCAGGTCGAGCAGCTGAAGGAAGATATCGCTGCCATTGCGGCAACACTTGCCAATCTCGGTTCGCAGACCGTCCGCGACGCAAAACGCAGCGCGAAGGAAACCTACAAGAGCGCTTATATTCAGGGCGAGGACGCCATCGACGATTTGCGCAACAAGGCGCAGGATGTTGAAGCCCAGCTGACGGCAACGGTGCGCGAACGCCCGATTGCCGCACTCGCCACTGCACTCGGCGTCGGCTATTTGCTGGCCCTGCTCTCGCGCCGCTGAGGCGGATCATGCTGAAAGCTCTCATGCCCCTATTGTCTGCGATGGCAGGCGAAGAACTGAAATTCGTCGCGGGTCAAACGAAACGTGCAGCGATTTTCGGTGCGGCCATCGCCGTCTTCGCAATCATCGCGATCACCTTTTTCTGCGTCGCCGCCTTTCTGGCACTGGCGCAGAACTATGGCGGGCCGCTGGCGGCTCTCATTCTGGCTGCATTGTCGCTGATCGCGGCGCTTCTCATTCTCGCAGTCCTGAAAATTCAGGCTGCGTCCGAGGCCAAAAAGCGCAAGCAGAAAATGGAGGCGGACAAATCAGCGATGGTAGCAGCGGCAGCAATCGCGACCGTGCCTGCCATCCTCAAACGGCCCATACTCGCCGCCGCCCTGCCGCTTGCAGGCATTGCTCTGGTCTCGCTGCTTTCTGACAAGAAAAAGCGCCCGCCGCAGAGCTGATAGCTTCACGCAAACGCAAACACGCCGGCTTTCAAGCCGGCGTTTTGTTTTCCCCTTCACCGCCAGCTTTATTTGCCAACCGGCATTTCGCCTTCTTCGGCTAGTGGTCTGATTCCGACATTTGAATTCCTCGGATATGAGCGCTGAGCAAATGTCGGAATCAAAAAGACCACTAGTAATCTTATGATTCTGGTGGATTTTTCGAATTTGACGTTTGAAACGAGATTCGTATCGGACGGGTATCAAACGTCAAATTCAATCCACTAGCGACGACAAGCGGACAATCACTCTGGTTCCGACACCATCATCGGTCTTGCAGTAGACGGGCTTTTCGCCGAACTGCATACAAAGCTGTTCGATCACCAGCGTACCGAGACCGTTCTTCTCGCCGGATTTCTGCTGGTCCTTGTCGAAGCCCACACCGTCATCTTCCACGACCAGCACCGGGATAGCATCTTCACCCGGCTTCAGGCTGATCCGGATATGCCCTTCCGGACGTCCCTTGAAAGCATGCTTGATCGCGTTGGTGACAAGCTCGCCCAGAATGATGCCAATTGTCGTCACATCGCGCGCCTTCAGATCAAGCGGCGCGAAATCGGTCGAAAATTCGATCTTGCGATCCTGACCGATAGCGGTTCGGATATCGTTGATGACGGTTCCGAGAAAATCGTCGACGCGGGCCGATTCCATATCCTCGCCGAGACGCAAGCGCCGGTGCGCTGTCGATACCGTCTGGACGCGATCGCGAGCGGCGGCGAGAGCCGCGCGAGCATCCTCGCTGCGCGTCTGCCGCATCTGAAGGCCAAGCAGGGATGAAACGGTGGCCAATGAATTGCCGATGCGATGATTGGTGTCCTGCAGCAGAAGCTCGACCCGCTGGCGCTCCCGCTCGGCGATGCGGCGCTCGTGCTCAAGCTCGGCGGTCCGTTCCTGCACACGCTGTTCCAGCAATTGCTTTTCCGAACGCAGCGCCGTTTGCCCCTCGAACATCGACCGCGCATAACGCTGAACCCGGCTGAACAGCAGAAGCGCCAGCATGGCAGCGGAAGCCAGCGCCACGATAGACGTCGCCGTCATCCAGTAGCGCATGCGGTTGATCCGCTTGTTGCGTTCAAGAAGCTGTTGTTCTTCCGCATCGATGAATTGCGTGACTGTATTGGCAAGCTGATCCATCAGCACCTTGCCCTCATCGCCGCGCACTTTTTCAACCGCCGCCGCCACATCACCCGACTGGGCAAGATTGACCGTCTCGCGCACATCTTCCTGTTCGCGTTCGACCAGCGCGCGGATCTGCTGAACCCGCGCATCCTGCAGCGGGCTCTGGTCTGTCAGGGCTTCGAGGTCGGCAAGCGTCTTGTCGACGCTCAGAATCGTGTTGCGATACAGATCAAGATAAGTCTCATCCAGCGTCAGAAGATAGCCGCGACGGCTCATCTCGATATTGCTGGCAAGGCGCGCAACCTTGTCGACCTGCTGGCGCAAGGCATAATTGCGGGAAATATCGACGACCTGATGATTGACCCCGGACGACAGAAACAACGTCATGATGGCCGACAGCAGCACAAGGCCGAGCGAAACGATAACCGCAACCGGCTTCGATGACGATTGAAGCAGTTTTTGCAACAAGGCTGATGGCAAGAACGCAACCCACAAACAAACGATCACTTTGCCGACAGGAAATATCAGCAGCTGCTAACCTACAAGTGGCAGGATAAAAAGCAATCGTTGTGGGCGAAAACAGGCGAAGGTTTGAGGTTTTAGCGTGATAAGCCCCCCTTTCATGGGAAAGAGGGGCAATTGATCAAGTGTTATGCAAAGCTTCTCAAGGTCGCCCGCGATGAATCGGCATCCGGACCGTAGTCGCCTTCGCCTTCGATCTTGAGGATTTCCTGCAAGCGCGTGCGAGCACGGCTGACACGGCTCTTGATCGTGCCGACAGCACAGCCGCAGATTTCCGCAGCTTCCTCATAGGCAAAGCCCGAAGCGCCGATCAGAATGATCGCTTCGCGCTGATCGTCGGGCAATTGCTCTAATGCTGCGCGGAAATCCTGCAGATCAAGCGTGCCATATTGCGAAGGATGCACGGCGAGCTGTTCGCTGAACACGCCATCCGTGTCCTGCACTTCGCGGCCACGCTTGCGCATCTGCGTGTAGAATTCATTGCGCAGGATGGTGAAAAGCCAAGCCTTCATATTGGTCCCCATTTCAAAGGACTCCTGCTTGGCCCATGCTTTCATGATCGTATCTTGTACGAGATCATCCGCCTTGTCGTGCTGTCCAATCAGCGACACCGCAAAGGCGCGCAGGCTCGGCAGCGATGACAGAAGCTCTCGCTTGAACTGTGCATTACTCTCAACCGACGGACCGGGTGCTGTGTTCACGCATACTCTCCTGTTCAGCCTGATCGAGTTTTTGGAGAAGATCGAGGAAGCGATCCGGGATCGTCTCATCCTGTATCGAGGTGTACAGTGCCTTTAGTTTCAATCCGACTTCACAATTTGGTCCTAGTATATCCTTCTGAACGCGACGAGACGACCTGACCCCGGCTCCGTTCATGTGAAGGTTCTCTTTTTCTGCCATATCTTGATCGTTCCGGGCTAAATGCCCTACCCTATTAATCTAAGCCCCTGCTTGTCCGGGAAATGCGCGGCTTACCAAAAAGTTCCCTAATATATCTCCCAATCTCGGAACTTTTTTCAAAACGCCCCGTTTAGAGTACCATAATGCTGCGCTCAAAGCATGGGCGGGAGGGTTCTAGAACCGTGTCCGCCAATGTGCATTCAATGAACGAAAGCGGCAGTTGAGGAGTTCCAATACCATGACGTTATCGACGCGTATCGCGCCGCATCTTCCCTATCTCCGTCGTTTTTCTCGTGCTCTTACCGGCTCCCAGGCTTCCGGCGACGCTTATGTTGCGGCTGCCCTTGAAGCCCTGATTGCCGATGTGAGCATTTTTCCGGACGCCTCGTCCGACCGGATCGGCCTCTATCGCCTTTTCTGCGATCTTTATAAGACGGCCTCGGTTCGCGTACCGGAACCAGCATCGGAATTTGCATGGGAACAGCAGGCTGCAAGAAATCTTTCGCATATCGCGCCCCTTCCGCGACAGGCATTCCTGCTTGTGGCGGTGGAAGGTTTTTCCGACAAGGAAGCCGCCGAAATTCTCGAACTGGACGATGTTGAACTGAGCCGTGTTCTCTCGGCTGCATCGACCGAGATTTCGCGTCAGGTGGCAACGCGCATCATGATTATCGAGGACGAACCGCTGATCGCGATGGATATCGAGCAGATGGTAGAAAGTCTCGGCCATGAAGTCGTCGGCATTGCGCGCACCAAGGATGAGGCCCTGGCGCTCTACAAACAGGAAAAGCCGCGTATGGTTCTGGCTGATATCCAGCTGGCCGATGGAAGCTCGGGCATCGATGCAGTGAATGAAATCCTGCAGAACGACACGATCCCGGTCATTTTCATCACCGCTTTCCCGGAACGTCTGCTGACGGGCGAGCGCCCGGAACCGACCTTCCTCGTCACCAAGCCGTTCAATCCGGATATGGTGAAGGCGCTGATCAGCCAGGCACTCTTCTTCGAAGAAGCCTCGCAGGTCGCAGCTTAAATCCAAAGGTCATAAACTCCCGAAAAGCGACAGCTTTCGGGAGTTTAATGTTGGCGCTTCAATACACCGCCAAATCACACCGCCTTAGGTCCTGACATGAGTATTTAGAGTTGTGAGCGCCTTAATTTCCCCGGAAGCACGGAACCAACCTGGCCTGGATGTCGTTTCTCCTTCACACAATAAAAAGGAGACCGGACATGCTTTATTATGCGCTCGTATTTCTTGTGGTGGCACTCGTAGCAGGTGCGCTCGGTTTCGGCGGCATCGCTGGTGCGTCAGCCGGTATAGCGCAGATTCTGTTCTTCGTGTTCCTTGCTCTGCTCGTTATTTCGCTCATCGCTTCGGCGATCCGCAAGGCGTAACAGATATAAAATCAAAGGCTGTTTTTGACCTTCTGACTCACCAGCCTATATTGCTTCTTAATGAAATTCGCCGCCGCATCACGTCATGCGGCGGTTTATCGGTTCCAGAATTCGGGCCAGTTCAAGGATCACAAGACGATCACTCGATCGAGACCCGCCGACCAGTCGATGAAATGGATGCCATGGCACGCAAATTTCCGCATAACTTTTCCGGAGCTTTTGCCGCTTTGCCAATGCGCGACCCAAATATTTGTTTCGTCGCATTCTCCTACGCAAAACCGCTTCGCACTTTTGCTGGAAATGCTCTGAATTCGGTTGCGGGATAATCGGGGCAGACATGACCGCTGGCGCAAAAGTTACCCTGCAAGAAACGGAACCTGACGCAGCCCGGCTGCGAGCCTTGCTGAGGGCCGTGCGCAACAGCAATGTCTGCGTTCTCTACCAGACACCCGATCTGATCTATTCCTGGGGGGAGAACATTCCGCTCTACTGGCAGGAAAAGTGGAAAATCGGTGGAAGTGACTGCGATTTCATTTTCTCCGTCACCTTGCACAAACTCGACGGCGCGAAGCGCGCGGCGCTGGATACCGGCGAAGCGCAGAATGTGGAGATCGCCATCAATGATGGCGACAAGCTGCGCTGGATCGAATTTCACATCGACTGCGATCGTGACGATAACGGCAATATACTGGGCCTTGTCACCACGGCTATTGAAATCAGCGAACTGAAGCGACGCGAGCAGGTGCTGAAAACCCTCTTGCGTGAAGTCAGTCATCGCTCCAAGAACCTTCTGGCCATCGTGCAAAGCATTGCCAGCCAGACGGCACGCTTCACCGATTCCATCGACGACTTTCTGTTGAAGTTCCGCGGACGCATCCAGTCCCTATCCTATTCACAGGATCTGGTGACCGATTCGAACTGGCGCGGCGCACTGTTTCGCGATCTCGTGCATTCACAGGTCGAAAAATATATCGACGTCAGCGACGAACGCCTGAGCATCGATGGCGACAATCCCTATCTTTTCCCCGGTGCCGCACTGCATGTCGGCCTTGCGCTGCATGAGCTGGTGGTCAATGCGACCTCCTTCGGCGGTCTTTCGATCCCTTATGGCCGGGTAAAGATTTCGGCGAAGGTCATCCATGTCGCCAGCGGCGATGACAGGCTGGAATTCCGCTGGGAAGAAACCAATCCGGCGATGCCCGAGGTTTTCGAGCACGATCCGCGCTTCGGCAGCGCGGTGCTGCAACGCATCGTCCCCGCCTCCGTCAATGGTCACGCCGATTATCGTATCGACGGAACCGGGGCCGTTTATTCGCTCGTCATCCCGACCGAACAGTTCGACGCCTGATCAGGCGGTAGCTCCTCAACAGCCACAAAAAAAGCCGCCATGGTCAGACCTGAGCCTGAACCACGGCGGCTTGCTCTGAATTTGCGGAACGCCAGCTGCATAACGTTTGACGGTTAGCGCGGCATTCTCGCCGCTCGCCTCGTGCGGGGAGGTTGAGGCGAACTCTGAAGGCCGCGTTGTGGGGGCGGGGTCACGACCTTCATGCGCGCTTAACGCCGCAGAAGAAACTTGGTTCCGTCAGTTTCGTATTTTTTTGCAATAAAGTTCCAGCCGGTGATGCACAATCTCGTAACCGAGCGATCGGGCGATCTCTTCCTGCAGTTTTTCGATCTTGTCGGAGCGGAATTCCACCACATCGCCGGAATCCATATCGATGATGTGATCATGATGCGCGCCACTCGCCTGTTCGAAACGCGAAGGCCCTCCGGCGAAGGCGTGCCGGTGGATGGCACCGCGCTCTTCGAGAAGCTTCATCGTGCGATAGACAGTCGAAAGCGAGATGCTGCTGTCGATCTCGACCGCGCGGCGAAAAATCTCCAGCGCGTCGGGATGATCTTCCGTCTCGGTCAATATGTTCAGGATGATCCGGCGTGGTCGCGTGATGCGGACACCTGCCTGGCGCAGTTCCTGTTCATAATCGGGTTTCTTGTATGATTCACTCATGCCCCGATTATGCACCGTCGCACCGCCAGTTGCAAATTTTTGCAACTGGACCGACCGCGATCTCCCCAACCCATTCCTGTGAATGTACTTTAGTGACTAAGATCCACTAACCGTTCGAAATCGAACCCGACAGCCTTGTCGTTCAGATGGTATTGTCCCCTGCCCACCCGCACGAAAAGCGCGTTGCCTTCCGGTTGGTTGTCTGTGCAGTTTTCGGCAAGGAACGAGAAGTATCTGGAATAAGGCCAGCCTGGAGCAACCCGGCGCACATCTCTAGGCGAGAAAGGTTCGGAAAGAATACCTTTCACCCGGACAGCATTATGGATTTGAGGATAAATATTCGATCCATTTTTCCACATGCATTAACTTTATCACCAGCACACGCAACATTCATATCCCGCGAACACGGGATAATTGCAGATTTTTCGAATGTAACGTCCAGACTTCGCCGCCAAAACGCTCATGTAATCATCTGTGATCTAGCGCTACTTTTTGTCTCCCGTTCTATTGCGAATGCGCTGTTTCGGATTGTGAAATACGCTTATCCGGTAACTATGGAGAAATTCATGAAAGCAAAAATCTTATTCTTTGGAATGGCAATTGCAGCTCTCACGTCTTTCGGTGCGATGGCCCAATCCAACGACAGTATCACTCAAAACCAAACGAAATTGCCGACACCATACAAGACCGCAAGTCTGCTGATAGCACCCGGGCAGTCCGGCCAATGCTATTATACCAGCGGTTCTGACTGCACAAAGCAATGTGACATGGGCATGTGTGTGAAATGCAAGAATGGCTATTACGCATGTACTAAATTTGATCCGCCTCCCCGCAAGAAGTGATCCCCTGTTTAGAGTTCCGCCATTGCGGAACTCTTCTCCCAAATCCACGAATGAAGGGCATGGAAAAATCAGAAAATGCTCAGATAGATGAGCGGGGACAGACAGAGGAAGAGGGCGATGAACGCAACAAAACTGCGCCGATAAAACAGACCCCAAAGGCCGAAGACTATCGCCACAGGCGCAGTATAGATGCTGAATATGACAAGATATCCATCATCGCCGACGCCGAAAAGCACGATATAGAAGAATATGAGTGCCGTCGCAGCACCAAAAGCCAGCGACACCACAGCAGAAAAACACCAGTCCCGCTTGCGCACTAATCGGTGCGTACCCGCTTTATTCAGAGCCATTGCCAGTGATTGTCAGTCGGCTGGAGCAAGCACGGTAAAGAGCGCTGCTCCGTCGCGATCCAGCTCTTCGACTGCTACCGGATAGATGTCGCCTTCATGTGATTGGAGGCCGACCGTCGATGCCCCCATCGCATCGGATATTGCATCCTTGCTGCCCCAGAACTTGCCGCGCTTTGTGAGGTCCACGCCGTCATCGGGAATAGCGACGCTATATTCCACCGCACCTTTATCGATACCATCACAGATGAGGTTCGCCGATCCGGTCTTGATTGAAACGCTCATCGTTCCTCCGCGCCTGATTGATCTCTTGTCGGGATCGACCCTAACGCGCATCCGCGAAAGTGTAAAATACTGTCTCCGGAAGAAGTGATGGTACGCCCAAGGGGAATCGAACCCCTGTTTGCGCCGTGAGAGGGCGCCGTCCTGACCGCTAGACGATGGGCGCTTAAGCCATGTCGCTGATATAATCGCCAAAGAGAAAAAGTGCAATCCTCGAAGGGAGAAACAAACAAGGCGGCAATCATGCCGCCCTGATCAGCCTCTATCCGCTTCATAGCAGGGCGCTAAGATGCTAACGCTATCCACGCCCTGAAAATGCTCAATCGCCGCACGGGCTTAACCAAGTCTCGGTGAGTCAAACTCAACGCGACTTGGTATTATTCGACATTGCCGAGCTTGATGCGCCCGATGATGCGCGACTCGCGATAGTCATAGATGATGAGTTCCGTACCGCCATCCGGCAGCAGGGTTTCCAGCGAAAGTTCATTGCCGGAAAGGCTTTGCGAGAGAAGACGGGTGCCCGGCGTCAGGTTGATCTGCGATTCGATCAGCTTCGGCGGTTCCGGCTTTACCGGAGCGGAAGCGGCCTGTCCGGGAATATCGGAACGGGCTTCTTCCGCTGGCGGGGTTTCCGGCGCGCGATTGATCTTGTAGACAACGGCGACAAGCACGGCCATAAGACCGATCAGCATGACACCGATGGAGACGGCCAGAAGCCGGATCATTTTGCGGCGCACACGTTCCATGGCTGGATCAAGCGCGGGCTCAGCCTGTTCATCCGGGTAATAGCCCTGCTGATAGTCCTGATAGCCTGAATCCTGATGATTCTGGTATCTCGGATAGTGTGGATCCTGCATTCAACGACTCCGGTTCGAACTTCGCCATGTTATGGCGTGTGGCGCGTGATAGAGCATTTTGCAGCCAAATGGAAACATTTGACGTCGCATAATGCGGTAAAACCAAGAGATAGAGCAGTTCTGACGATTTCGTTAAAACAGGCTCGCTCTCATAGAGGCCCATTCTCTTAAAGGAAAGACACGATTGAAAGAGCTTACGACCGACTCCGACGCCACAGGCAAGCGTCTCGACCAGTGGCTGGCCGCAGCATTGGGGCCGGAACTCTCGCGCAGCCGCGTTCAATCCCTTATTGCCGATGGCCATGTGACCATCGACGGCGCGCCCGCCCGTGAAACCAAGCAGAAGCTGCGCGAAGGCATGACAATCGCCATCGTACTGCCTGAGCCGGAACCAGCCGAACCGATCGCCGAGAACATACCGCTCGATATTCTTTACGAGGATGATGATCTCATCGTGATCAACAAACCCGCCGGGCTTGTCGTTCACCCAGGCAACGGCAACTGGACGGGAACACTCGTCAATGCCCTTATATATCATTGTGGCGATAGCTTGTCGGGCATCGGTGGAATTCGCCGCCCCGGCATCGTTCATCGTCTCGACAAGGATACGAGCGGCGTCATGGTCGTGGCCAAGAATGACCGTTCGCATCGGCATTTGAGCGAACAATTTGCCGACCATGGCCGCACCGGCGATCTGGAACGCGCCTATCTCGCACTCGTCTGGGGCATGACAGAGCGCCCGCAGGGCTTCATCGATGCACATCTTGGACGCTCGCATCGCGACCGCACCAAGCAGGCCGTGGTCAATGAAGAGCGCGAGGATGCCCGACACGCCATCACCCATTATGTGACGGTCGAAAAATTCGCCCCCCTTGAAGATGCAACCGCACTGGCCTCGCTCGTCGAATGCCGCCTTGAGACCGGTCGCACCCACCAGATCCGCGTGCACATGGCGCATATCGGCCATCCGCTTGTCGGCGACATGGACTATGGCAGCGCCTACAAGACCAAGGCCAACAAGCTGCCGGAACCGTTGAAAGAGGCCGTGCGCGGTTTCCACCGGCAGGCACTGCATGCCTGGCTGCTCGCCTTCACCCATCCGGCCACGGAGGAACTGATGCGTTTCGAAGCGCCGGTACCGGAAGATATGGAGCACCTTCTGGAAAATTTCCGGAAGCATTCTATATAATACTGGCAACTATCGTGGTTGGCCGAAAGGATGGATAGCTGATAAACAACAGGCTGTTTCCATCATCAAGATCGGGGGCGCGGCTGCAGTGAAAGCCGCTCTCTTGCCGCAAAAAACAATTCATTTCAGACCAAAGCGCATCCCGAAAAGTGGGAACCGGTTTTCGGGACAAGATGCGCGCAAAATAAAAAGACAGGGTATTTTCTGTGTTTCGGGAAATGCAGAAGATACTCCAGCCACGCAACCTTTGGCCCCGAGCAGCGTTCACATTGTAGTGACAGATTGTTTCATGAGTTAAAGGATCGTGTTTTCGCCAAAATCATGCCTATATATGAGGGCTCGCGAGAGGGAAGTGCAGGAGGCAGCCCCCGCGACAGGTTCGCCAAACGGGAACCTGAAATTATAAAGGAGGGTGCTCTATGGCCCAGATGAATCTCCCAAGCATCACGTCCGGTGACGGTGGCCTTACCCGTTATCTGGAAGAAATTCGTCGCTTTCCCATGCTTGAGCCGCAGGAAGAATACATGCTGGCCAAGCGCTACCACGAACATACCGATCCCAAGGCCGCCCACAGGCTGGTGACAAGCCACCTGCGTCTCGTGGCCAAGATCGCCATGGGCTATCGCGGCTACGGCCTGCCGATTGGTGAAGTAATTTCCGAAGGCAATGTCGGCCTCATGCAGGCCGTGAAGCGTTTCGAACCTGAACGCGGTTTCCGTCTTGCCACCTATGCCATGTGGTGGATCAAGGCCTCGATCCAGGAATATATCCTGCGCTCGTGGAGCCTTGTGAAGATGGGCACGACCGCCAATCAGAAGCGCCTGTTCTTCAATCTGCGCAAGATGAAGAGCAAGATTCAGGCGCTCGATGATGGCGATCTTAACCCGGATCAGGTCAAGCAGATCGCGACCAAGCTCAAGGTCAGCGAAGACGAAGTGGTTTCCATGAACCGCCGTCTGTCCGGTGACGCGTCGCTGAATGCGCCCCTACGCGCTTCGGAAGGCGAATCCGGCGAATGGCAGGACTGGCTGGTCGATGACAGCAGCAGCCAGGAGCAGGTTCTGATCGAGCAGGACGAGCTGGAAAACCGCCGCTCCATGCTCGAACAGGCGATGGATACGCTGAATGACCGTGAACGCCGCATTTTCGAGGCGCGCCGCCTCTCGGACGACCCGATGACGCTGGAAGACCTTTCCAGCGAGTTCGGTATCAGCCGCGAACGCGTGCGCCAGATCGAAGTGCGTGCGTTTGAAAAGGTGCAGGCTGCGGTGAAGGCCGCTGCCTACAAGCAGCAGAAGGCGCTGAACCATGTCGAGGAAGCGCACGCCTAAAGTCACAAGGCACCAAACCGACGCTGACAAGTTCTTTCTGCCGCAGACGGACAACCGTTCTGCGGCAGAATTATTTGGGCGTTACTGAGCCCCCTCGCCTTTGGCGAGTTCAAATCCTTCATCTATCCAGCCTGTCAGCCCGCCCGCCATGATCTTGACCGGCCGGTCGAGATTGGCGAGCCGCAAGGCGCCACGCGCCGCGCCATTGCAATGCGGTCCTGCACAATAAGTGACGAAAATCGTTTCCTGCGACCATTCCGCCATCTTGGACGCGATAATCTTGCCGTGCGGCAGATTGATTGCGCCCGGAATATGCGCCTCTGCAAAATGCACAGGGCTACGCACGTCGAGAAGCACGAAATCGGCTCCTTTGGACAAGGCATCGTGCACGTCCCAGCAATCCGTCTCGAATGTGAATTCGGCTGCGAAATGATCCCACGCCAATGCGCTAGGCGCTGGCGGGATGGCAGTTACGGCTGATTTCCTGTCGGTCTTTGTCACACTATCCATGGGCGATCTCCTTTGTCTTCGGAAAGATTGTCGCCCATTTTCCAATTCACTTGCAATTGGCGTGATTGACAATATACGTAAAGATAATGACAAACCAGATACCAGACCTTAAAGGCCCACTCGTCGTAGCGCTTCTCTATGACCGGCTTTGCACCTTTGAATTCGGCATAGTCGCCGAAATCTTTGGCCTGCCCCGCCCGGAAATGGGACCGGGATGGTATCGCTTCGCCAGTTGCCCGATTGAAGACGGCCCGTTGCGTGCACATGGCGGGTTCGTCATCACGCCCGATGGCGGTCCCGATCTCATTGACGAGGCCGACATCATCATTATTCCGGGCTGGAAAGGTGCAGACGTTCCGGTGCCGGAAGCCATCAGCGAAAGGCTGCGACACGCGCACCAGCGCGGAGCGCGCCTCGCCTCCATCTGTTCAGGGGCTTTCGTCCTGGCTGCGACGGGACTGCTCGACGGTGGCACCGCCACCACGCACTGGCGCTATGCCGACGCGCTGCGTAACAAACATCCCGCAATAGATGTCGATGATGCGTCGCTCTATCGCGAACATGATCGCATCTTCACTTCGGCCGGCAGCGCAGCCGGAATAGACCTCCTCATCGAAATCGTTCGACAGGATTTCGGAGCCGCCGCCGCAAATTCCGTTGCCCGGCGGCTGGTCATGCCCGCTCACCGCACGGGTGGACAGGCACAGTTTCTCGAACGTCCGGTCACAAGGCGCGAAGGCACCACAATCAGCCCGGTTCTGGACAGGATGCGTGCCGATCTTGCCGCGGAATGGACAATCGAGCGCATGGCGGCTGCGTGCCGGATGAGCCCACGCACATTCCTGCGGCGCTTTACTGAGGCAACCGGCGCCACGCCCGGCGACTGGCTCACCATGGAGCGTATCGCGGCTGCCAGGGAATTGCTCTCTCAGGGACAGGCAAGTATTGACGATGTTGCTGCTTCAGTCGGCTTTGGAAGCGCGCACACGCTTCGCCATCATTTCCGTCAGAAGATCGGGATCAGTCCGGCGGAATATCGCAGGCGGTTCCTCACGGAAACTGTCATCCAAGCAATATAAAACCGTCAAACAACTGTAATGGATTGGCTTTAGGGACGAGGGTGTGTTTCACCCTGGAGCGGGCCAGTTGAAACGGATTCGTCGGAACCGCTCCAGCCTTTTGTTTTTACGCATGTCTTGTCCCGAAACCGGTTCCCACTTTCGGGAGACATGCTCCAGCCCGAAGGTCATCCCATGAAAAAGCTCCTGCTCGCCGCAGCTCTTGCGCTTACCGCTGCCACCGCCGCATCTGCTTCCGAATATGTCTCCTTCCTCGATTATCCGCAGAAGGAACAGGACGGGACGGAGTTCTTCACAGCCATCGAAATCCCGCAAGGCAGCTTCACCAAATACGAAATCGATGACAAGACCGGTCACATCGTCGTCGATCGCTACCAGTCCATGCCTGTGATCTATCCGGCCAATTACGGCTCGATCACCAGCACGCTTGCTGGCGACGGCGATCCGCTCGACGCGCTCATCTATACGCGTGAGCCGATTGTTCCGGGTGCGATTATCAAGGTTCGTCCCATCGGCGTCCTGAAGATGATCGATGGTGGCGACCAGGACGACAAGATCGTCGCCGTCCCGACCACGGACATCGATCCGACCTATGACAACATCAAGGAAATCACCGATCTGCCGAAGATCGAACAGCAGCGTCTCGAAGCTTTCTTCCGCGTCTACAAGCAGTTGCCGGAAGGCCGTAAGGTCGTTGAACTGGGCGGTTTCGACAGCGCCGAAGCAGCCCGAAACGAAATCGCCAAGGCCATCAAGGCTTTCGCTGAAAAGAAGTAACCGGCACTATCTCGGCTCGCGTCAAAATAAAAAAGGCCGCTCAAAGCGGCCTTTTTCTGTTTTGATATGTAAGACTAGTTCGTGCCGAGCACGTCGTTGAACGCCTTCTCGCCCGGCACGCCCTTTTCAAGGCTGATAAGGGCGCGGCGACCGTTGCGGTAGGAGATCGGAATATCGATCCACTGCAGGCGGCGCATCAGTGAAAGATTGGTGTCCTGCGCCGTGCGGGCGTCGTTCAGCCACACGATAAAGAAGTTGTCGCCGATCTTCGACGGCACGGCGATCAGCGGATTGCCTGCCGCCTGTTCCGTGTCCTTGAAGGTAATGCGCTGTACATTGTCCACGACGCCACCGGTAAACCCTTCTGGCACGGTGAAGACCAGCTCGATCAGATGGCTCGCCGGGATGGACTGATCCGTATTCTTGCGGATGGTCATCTTCAGCTCGACCTTGCTGGTCGGCATTGTAACGGTCGCGCGGACTGCCGGTTCAGCAGGCTTGCCGTCTTCCGGGCTTTCCTCGATCGTCGACCAGACCACATTGCCACGCTCGACCGAATCCGAACCGGCGCCACCGCGTTCTTCATAAAGAAGCGCCTGCTGGCCGACGGCAACGGTCTGGTTCTGTCCGGGCTGCGCTCCGTTCTGCGTATTCGTTTCAGCGGGCGCAGGCGTGGAAGCAGCGGTCGACGTACCCTCGCCGATTCCGTTTGCAGCACCGGCAGATCCACTATCGGTTTCGCTGCCATCCGGCATCAGCCGCTGCGTCATTTTCGGTTCGCCTGCAGGCTGCTGCGGCTGTTCCGGTGTCTGCTCGCCACCCGTTGTCGCCGTGTTGGTGTCGGCTGGCGGAGTCGTCGAATCTTCGGGATGCGTCCCGGTATCGGAACCGGTCACAGGCGCATCGCTGCGTCCAAGGCTCGACGCCAGTTCCTGAATCTTGTCCTTGTTGGCCCAGACCGCATAGCCAGCACCGCCGAGAACCAGAACGGCGACCAGAGCTGCAATCAGCCCCTTATAGGAACGCTGCTCCTTCTTGGAGGTGCGTTCGATATATTCGCTGCGGCGGGCCTGCGCCTTTTCCTTGGCGCGGTCCAGTTTCCAGTCGTCGCTGCGCTCGGCTGCAAAGGCCGGTGCGTCATCATCTTCACTGGAGAAATTGTCGCGACGCTCGTCGCGCGGTGCACTGGAGAATGCGGGTTCGTCATCATCTTCATGCGCCTGCGCGCGCTCTGCTGCGTCCTGATTCGCCTCCTGCAGGAAATCTTCCAGCGCATCCTCAACCGGCTCTTCCGGTACGGCGGCTGGCGGCGCATAAAAGGCTTCAACCTCGGCAATGGCATCTTCGAGAATATTGCGCTGGCGGACAGCTACAGCCTGCGAGGCATTTGCCGTAACAAGCTTTTGCTCGATCGTTGCGCGCGCTTTCGCGTAAACGCGCTGGCGCAATTCGGGCGATTTGTCCGCCTGCGCATCGATCGTCTTTTTCAGTACCGCTACAAAATCCGCCATTCCGTCTTACCCGGTTTCCGCCCGTCCAGATGAACAATAAGCACAGGATGCAATAAATGTCCCAATAATCACAATAATCAAGGGAAAGCAAAGTCTCTGGCTACGATTTAGCGAAGACTTTCAAAATGATGCGGTGAAATAGTGGCAAAATTCACCCTGATGCGAAGCTTTGTACGGCCCATTGCGTTCTTTGTACAACGGTCGAAACAAAATCGGAGCAGCTTCCGGAAAAGCTGCTCCGAACATATCGCTCATTGACTGCAAACAATCAGTCGTGGAACGGATCAGTGACGAGGATCGTGTCCTCGCGTTCCGGGCTGGTGGAGAGCATCGCCACCGGCGCACCGATCAGTTCTTCGATGTGACGGACGTATTTGACAGCCTGCGCCGGAAGATCATTCCACGAACGCGCACCGGCGGTCGTTTCGGACCAGCCCGGCAGCGTTTCATAGATCGGCTTGACGCGTGCCTGCGCGCCCATGGAGGACGGCAGATAGTCGATGCGCTTGCCGTCGAGTTCATAGGCGACGCAGATCTTGATTTCGTCCAGACCATCGAGAACATCGAGCTTGGTGAGCGCAATGCCGGTGATACCGGAAGTACGAACCGTCTGGCGCACAATGACGGCATCGAACCAGCCGCAGCGGCGCTTGCGACCCGTTACCACGCCGAATTCATGGCCCTTGGTGCCGAGGAATTCGCCGATCTCGTCGTTCAGCTCGGTCGGGAACGGACCTTCGCCAACGCGGGTCGTATAGGCCTTGGTGATGCCAAGCACATAACCGATGGCCGTCGGGCCGAGGCCCGAACCGGCGGCAGCCTGACCGGCAACCGTGTTGGAGGACGTCACGAACGGATACGTGCCGTGGTCGTTGTCGAGCAGTGCGCCCTGCGCGCCTTCGAACAGGATACGGTCGCCCGCCTTGCGACGTTCGTCGAGAACGCGCCAGACCTGATCGATATAGGGCAGAATCTGATCGGCAACCGAGGTCAGTTCGGTCAAAATGGTTTCGACCGCAATTTCCTCAAGCCCCATGCCGCGACGCAGCAGATTGTGGTGCGCCAGCAGACGTTCGACCTTTGGCTGCAGCGTTTCCGGCTCGGCCAGATCGATCACGCGGATGGCGCGACGGCCGACCTTGTCTTCGTAGGCTGGGCCAATGCCGCGCTTGGTCGTGCCGATCTTGAGACCCGAATTGGAGCCTTCGCGCATGGCGTCGAGATCGCGATGGATGGAAAGGATGAGCGGAGCGTTTTCAGCAATACGCAGCACATCCGGGTTGATGTCGATACCTTGTGCGCGCAGCTTCTCGGTTTCAGCAACGAAATGATGCGGATCGACAACGACACCGTTGCCAATGACGCTCAGCTTGCCGCGCACGAGGCCGGATGGCAGCAGCGAAAGCTTGTAGCTGACGCCGTCGATAACAAGCGTATGACCTGCGTTATGACCACCCTGGTAGCGCACGATGACATCGGCGCGTTCGGACAGCCAGTCAACGATCTTACCCTTGCCCTCATCGCCCCATTGCGATCCGACGACAACCACATTTGCCATTGAAGAAACTCCTTGGCTTCTATTTGAAAATCCAAGGATCGAAGCGGCCCGGTCATCGCCAGTTGAGGCTACAGGGTGCTGATCCCTCGTCTCTATACAGATTGAAACGGGATTGCGCGACTCTTTCGTGCAAGAATTTGCTATTTTTGAACAGCCGTCGGAAACGGAGGGCGCTTAGGTCGCTTGAGATTCCGTTTATTGCGTGGCGAAAATGGTGGGATTTGAGACCCGGAGCGGAATGTACATTCAAGCATAGTCCCGAAAAGTTGCAGATTTTTCGGACAAGACTATGCGTCCAGGAGATGTACATGAGCACCGGAAGCGAAAAATCACGCCATTTGCAGACCGTCAGAAACGGAATATCCGCGACCTAGCCGGCGCGGACCATATAGAGTGCATCATCCGAATAGCTCTTGAGCTTTTCCTCAAGCGCCGGAAGATCGCGGACGACAAAGCCCTTCTTTTCCCAGAAGCCTTGCGAGCCGTTGACTGCAACGAGAGACATGGTAACGAAGCCGTCGCGTTCGGCTTGCGTGGCCATCAGTTCCACGACACGTGTGGCAGCACCGCTGGAACGGGCATCAGGCAGAAGCGCGATATCGTGGATATAGTAGGTGTTGGTATCATCCGGCAGTTCGCCCAGAACGGCGTTGAGAGCCGGAACCGTATCGAGCTTCCACGGATGGCTGATGCCATAACCAAGGATTTCAGTATCACGGGCGAGCACGAAGCAGCCCGCCGGATAGAGTTTGAAGCGGTCCCGGAAGACCGCCTCATCTTCAAAGAAGTCGAGATGGACAACATTAGCAACCGCAGTCACGCCCGCAATATCCTGCTCGTGCATGCGCCGCCATTCCGGCTGTACCATCTCTTCAACCATTTTCTCAAACTTCTCCGACGTTGAACTCAAGCGGTGTTGCCGCCTTGATTGCCTCTTGAGCCGTCAGTTCGTCAAGTGCTGCCTGTGGAATCTGTTCATCCACATAGAGCATGGCGATCGCATCGCCACCCGGATGGTCACGTCCGAGCGAGAAGTTTGCGATGTTGATATTGTGCTTGCCGCAGATCGTGCCAAGCAGGCCGATCATGCCCGGAACGTCCTTGTTGGTGACGTAAAGCATGTGCGGGCCGACCTCGGCATCGAGATTGATTCCCTTGATCTGGATGAAACGCGCCTTGCCGTCCGAGAAGCAGGTTCCGGCGATGGAGCGTTCACGCAAGGTGGTCTTCACCGTCAGCTTGATATAACCGTCGAAGATACCGGACTTGTCGCGCTTGACTTCCGAAACGATGATGCCGCGTTCCTTCACCATGATCGGTGCGGAAACCATGTTGACGTCGGCGACCTGCGGACGGATGAGACCGGCCAGAGCCGCACTCAACAATGCGCGCGTGTTCATCGTGGCGGTGGAACCGTCGAACAGCACTTCCACTTCCTGGATCGGCTCATCCGTGACCTGACCGACGAAAGCGCCAAGCACATCGGCAAGTTTTACGAACGGCTTGAGGCGCGGCGCTTCTTCCGCCGTGATCGACGGCATGTTGATCGCGTTGGAAACGGCGCCCTTCACGAGATAGTCCGACATCTGTTCGGCCACCTGAAGCGCAACATTTTCCTGCGCTTCCGAGGTCGATGCACCGAGATGCGGCGTGCAGACGACATTGGGCAGCGAAAAAAGTTCGTTTTCCGTCGCCGGTTCCGTTTCGTAAACGTCTATACCGGCACCGGCCACATGGCCGGATTTCAGCGCTGCCACCAGATCCTTTTCCACGATCAGGCCACCGCGGGCGCAATTGACGATACGCACACCCGGCTTTGTCTTGGCAAGGTTTTCCGCATTGATGATATTGCGGGTCTTGTCGGTCAATGGCGTGTGCAGCGTGATGAAATCGGCGCGGGCAAGCAGTTCGTCAAGCTCAACCTTTTCAACGCCCAGTTCCTGCGCACGAGATTCGGACAGGAACGGATCGAAAGCCACCACATGCATCTTCAGGCCGATGGCCCGGGTCGCGACAATCGAACCGATATTGCCGCAACCGACGACACCCAGCGTCTTGCCGGTGATTTCCACGCCCATGAAGCGGTTCTTTTCCCACTTGCCTGCGCGGGTGGAGGTGTCTGCCTCCGGCAATTGCCGCGCCACGGCGAACATCAGCGCAATGGCATGTTCGGCAGTGGTGATCGAGTTGCCGAACGGCGTATTCATGACAATGATACCGCGGCGCGAAGCCGCCGGAATATCGACATTGTCCACGCCGATACCGGCGCGACCAACGACCTTGAGCTTCTTGGCAGCTGCAATCAGCTTTTCCGTGACCTTGGTGGCCGAACGGATCGCCAGACCATCATAATCGCCGATGACTTCGAGAAGCTTTTCCTTGTCCTTGCCGAGATCAGGCAGGTAATCGACTTCCACGCCGCGATCCTTGAAAATCTGGACGGCAGTGGGCGAAAGCTTATCGGATACGAGAACGCGAGGTGCCATGGAGGCCTCCTTCAAACATTTTCAGACCAAACATTTCCCGTAAACACAGACCGATCTGCTTCAGGAAATGCTATGAATAATGGGGGATGCGGACCGTGGCCGCCCCAACGCGGACCACGGCGTCATGCACGAAATGCTCAGGCAGCAGCTTTCAGCGCAGCCTTTTGCGTTGCAAAAGCCCAATCCAGCCAATGCGTCAGCGCTTCCAGATCGGAAGTTTCCACCGTGGCACCGGCCCAGATGCGCAGACCCGAAGGTGCATCGCGATAAGCGCCGATGTCATAGGCAACGCCCTCCTTGTCGAGCGCAGTGACAATGCCCTTGGCGAAAGCGGCCTGCTCGTCGGCAGACAAGGCCGTCACTTCCGGATCGACAATCGTAAGGCAGACGGAGGTGTTCGAGCGCGTTTCCGGCTTCACCGCCAGATTGGCAATCCACGGCGTCTTTGCGACAAAGCCGTCGAGAACTGCAAAATTCGCATCGGCACGCGCAACCAGCGCATCGAGACCGCCGAGCGATTTCGCCCATTTCAGCGCATCGAGATAGTCTTCCACACAGAGCATGGACGGCGTGTTGATGGTTTCGCCGACGAAGATGCCTTCGATCAGCTTGCCGCCCTTGGTCATGCGGAAAATCTTCGGCAACGGCCAAGCAGGCTTGTAGCTTTCCAGACGTTCGACAGCACGCGGGCTGAGGATCAGGATGCCGTGTGCACCCTCACCGCCCAGAACCTTCTGCCAGGAGAAGGTTACGACGTCGAGTTTCGGAAAATCGAGGCGTTGCGCGAAAGCGGCAGATGTTGCATCGCAGAAGGTCAGGCCCTTGCGGTCTGCCGGAATGAAATCGCCATTCGGGACGCGCGCACCGGACGTGGTGCCGTTCCAGGTGAAGACCACATCGCGGTCGAAATCGACCTGCGAAAAATCGACAATCTCACCATAAGGCGCGTCGAAGGTGCGAACATCTTCGAGCTTGAGCTGTTTGGTCACATCCGTGACCCAGCCCGAACCGAAGCTTTCCCACGCGACCATATCGACGCCGCGTGCGCCGAGCATGGACCACAGCGCCATCTCGACAGCGCCGGTGTCGGAAGCAGGCACGATACCGATACGGTAATCGGCAGGCACCTGCAGCACTTCGCGGGTAAGATCAATGGCCTCTTTGAGCTTTGTCTTGCCGATTTTCGCACGGTGCGAACGGCCAAGCGCCGCATCGACCAGCGCATTCAGCGACCAGCCGGGACGTTTTGCACAGGGACCGGATGAAAAATTAGGATTAGCCGGGCGAACTGCCGGCTTCGCAATCGTCGTCATGTTGTTTCTATCCTCTCAGATAGCACGCGTCTCGTTGGGGAGACGTGGCCCACTTACTGGGATAGCTGAAAGCGCATTTTTCATCAATACGCCTTTCTGGGAATATTTTTACCCAACCCGCCCGAATTGCTTCGGGCGGGTAGAATTTCGTTATCGGGTCGCTGTCTTCGTTTCAGACAGCTCTTCTTCCATGCGCGCATAATAGCTCGCAATCAGCGCACCGGAGATATTGTGCCAGACACTGAAAACGGCGCTCGGCACAGCCGCCAGCGGCGAGAAATGCGCATTGGCGAGCGCCGCGCCAAGGCCGCTGTTCTGCATCCCGACCTCGATGCTGATCGCCTTGCGCTTGGCAAGCGACAGACCCGCGAAGCGCGCTGCGAAGTAGCCTAGAACCAGACCGAAGCTGTTATGCAGAACGACAACCGCGAAGATCAGCAGGCCAGACTGGGCGATAGCGGCCTTGTTGACAGCCACGACGGCGGAAACGATGAGCACAATGCCGATGACTGACACGAGCGGCAACATGGGCACAGCCGCCTTGACCAAACCCGGCACCAGCTTTTGCAGGATGAAACCCAGCGCCAGAGGCAGGAGAATCACCTTCACGATGCTGATGAACATGCTCATCGCATCGACCGGCAGATATTGGCTGGCGAAGAACCAGACCAGGAAAGGCGTCACGAGAGGCGCCAGCAAGGTCGTGACGCTCGTGCAGGCCACGCTTAGTGCCACGTCGCCCTTCGACAGATAGGTCATGACGTTGCTGGCCGTTCCACCGGGGCAGCAACCGACCAGAATAACGCCCGCAGCCACTTCCGGTGACATCGGGATGATACGCGTCAGCAACACGGCGAGAAGCGGCATGATGATGAACTGGGCCAGCACACCGATGGCGACCTCGAAAGGTCGTTTGGCGACTTCCGCAAAATCCTTGCCGGAAATGGTCAGGCCCATCCCGAACATGATGATGCCGAGCAGAACCACGATCCATGGCGCAAATACGCTGAACGTAGACGGCAGAACAAAGCCGAGAATGGCAAAGACAATGACCCAGATGGCAAAAGTCCGGCCTACGAAATCTGAAAATGCTGCAATTGCTTTCATAACCCTCCCCTTTTCAGGAAACGCGCTCGACGCGTTCTTTCACCTGTAAGGATTCGGGTCGCATATGAAAACGAAAAATTCGACACAACTAAAACAATAAACTGCAAAGCGGGCCGAAAGACCCGCTGCAATTATAGCAGGGCGCTAAGATGCTAACGCATCACACCCTGAAAATGCTCAATTACCGCACGGGCTTAACCAGGTCTCGATGAGTCAAACTCAATGAGACTTGGTATTACCATGTCGTGAAGCGCACACCGGCGCGCAGCTGATGGGACTGAATATCCTTGTCGCTGAGCGTGAGGCCTGCAGCACTTGCAATATCAGCACCCTCGATGACCCCATAACGATAGCCGATATCAAGCTTGATGTTGGATGCCACGTCGATGCCCACACCCGCCATCAGCGCCCAGGCGAGACGATATTCATCGTCGGTCTTGTAGTTACCATAGGCCGTATCAATGGAATAGCGCACATTGGCGAAGCCAAGGCCTGCACCGAGATAAGGTGTGAAGCCGTAATAATTGCCGAGATCGACATAGGCGTTGGCCATCATGTCCCAGCTACGAACATCGACGTCCAAGTCGTCGAAGCTCTGCTTGGAATAGCCGAGCGTCACGTCGCCGCGCAGATTATCCGTGAACTGATAACCGACACCGACGGACGGCACGACATTCTTGTCCAGATCATAGCTTTGCGATGCGCTCCAGAAAGATGTCTCTGTCTGAACCTTGACCTTGGAGGAGAGATTGTAGCCGATATCGCCGCGCAGATACCAACCGGACCCGACCTCGACCGGCTGCTGCACCGGAGCGCCCGGTTCGTAGCTGATCATATCGAGATCGGCGGCAAAAGACTGCGATGCGACGCATAATCCGGCCAGCAAAGCAGCCGACGAACAGAAAGCACGCCATTGCATAGACATGATGATATCCCCGCTTATGAATGTATCATCATGTATGAATGAACATGGTTAAGATCGCATAAATATAGGGATATGTTTACTGTACTTCTAAACAAATAAGGCCCGGATGACCGGGCCTTATTTTCATCGCGCGATTTGCAATTACTTGTAAACGGGACCGTCTACGATGGTCGAAACCTGCTGCGGAGCATAGGCCGGGCCTGCACCGCCGAACATATAGCGCAGGCCGACGCGCACATCATGCACGTTCATGCCGTTGTCGTATCCGTCACCGATCCACTGATTGCCTTCAAACATCTTGCCGCCATTGATATGGCGATAGCGATAGCCCGCATCGAGCTTGAGGTTCTGTGTGAGATCGACCGACGCACCGGCCATGAGCGCGTAGGTAAAGCGCCAGTTGGCAGCGCCTTCCTGCGTACCACCATAGCGAACATCGTCCAGATCGCCCCACTTCACCCGCGTTCCACCAATGCCAGCGCCGACATAAGGCGTGAAGCCGGCAAAATTGCCGAGATCAACATAGGCATTGGCCAGAATGGAGAGAGCCGAGAAGCGACCGCGCTCGTCGGAAGCGCAGTTGATGTCACCGTTACAGGCCGAACCATAAGTGTGGCCATCAAACTTGGCGCGGGTCATGTAGTCTACCGTCAGATCGGTACGGAAATAATCCGTCACCTGATAACCGACACCGCCGCCCACGAGGAACGACCCCTTGAGATCGCCATAAAGCGTGTTGCTGCCGAAGGTCGGCGAGCCGCCGCCGCAGGTCGCGCAATTATCGATGGTCGCGTAATCAGCGTCCTTGAACTTGGCCTTGGAGTAACCGATATCGCCGCGCAAATACCAGCCACCAACGGCGGGCGGAGCGACAACGACTTCCGGAACTTCTGGAACTGGCTCCAGTATGTCGGCCGCAGAAGCGACGGGCGCTGCAGCCATCAGGGCAACCGATGCCGCCACACCGGCAAAAAGAGCTTTCGTAAAACTTTTCATATGTCTGCCCCATCGGAGAATCGCGCCGCTGAAAGCGACGGGTACGGATGTTTGAGGGGAGACTATTCGGCAAAAGTTAAATACAACTTAACCTTGTTTTTTTACCAAGTTCATTAACACTCGCTAATGTACAAAATGCATTCCAAACGCAAAAGGCGCGGGACAAAACCCGCGCCTTTGCTCGCATTATCTTTAAAGGCATCAGGCCGCAGCGCTGCCCTCGGACGAGATCACGTCGATGATATCGTTGACGACCTTTTCCACCAGACCACGATCATCACCTTCTGCCATGACGCGGATAAGTGGCTCCGTGCCGGATGGGCGGATAACCAGACGGCCCTGAACGCCAAGACGCTCGGTAGCTTCGTCAATTGCGCTCTTCACGCGCTTGTTCTCCAGCGGCTTGCCGCCCGAGGTACGAACGTTCTTCAAAAGCTGCGGCACCGGATCAAACTTGCGGCAGATTTCGCTGATTGGCTTGCCCTGCTCCTGCGCGACAGCAAGGATCTGCAATGCCGAAATGAGACCATCGCCAGTCGTCGCATAATCGGACAGAACGATATGGCCGGACTGCTCGCCACCGACATTGAAGCCATGTTCGCGCATATGTTCGACCACATAGCGGTCGCCCACCTTGGTGCGGGCCAGCGTCAGATGACGGTCGGCAAGGAAGCGCTCCAGTCCAAGGTTGGACATGACGGTTGCCACGATGCCGCCGCCTTCGAGACGATCACTTGCAGCCCAGCTTTCAGCGATCACGGCCATCAGCTGGTCGCCATCGATGACGGTACCGTTTTCATCGACCAACAGCACACGGTCCGCATCGCCATCCAGCGCGATGCCGACATCGGCGCGCACTTCGTGAACCTTCTTCATCAGGCCGATCGGATGCGTCGAACCGCAATCCTCGTTGATGTTGATGCCGTTTGGCTCGTTGTTGATGGTGATGACTTCCGCACCCAGCTCCCACAGGGCGGCAGGGGCAACCTTGTAACCCGCACCATTGGCACAATCGACAACAATGCGCAGGCCGTTCAGGTCGATATTGCGCGGCAGTGTACGCTTCGCGAATTCGATATAGCGATAGATATCGCCGTCGACGCGCTTGGCGCGGCCGACATCACCGTGGCTGGCCAGATAAGGGGTCAGATCACCATCGATCATCGCCTCGATCTTCAGCTCGATCTCGTCAGAAAGCTTGAAACCATCCGGACCAAAAAGCTTGATGCCATTGTCATAGAATGGATTGTGCGATGCGGAAATCATGACGCCGATATCGGCACGCAGCGAGCGGCAGAGCATTGCAACGGCAGGCGTCGGGATCGGGCCAAGCAGGAAAACATCCATACCGGCAGCGGTAAAACCGGCCACCAGCGCGTTTTCAAGCATATAGCCCGAACGGCGCGTATCCTTGCCGATCACAACGCGCGAAGTCTGGCCCTTGCGGCGGAAGATGTGACCGACAGCCATACCGACTTTCATGGCAACTTCCGGTGTCATCGGGAAGCTGTTTGCCTGTCCGCGAATGCCATCGGTTCCAAAATATTTCCGTGTCATCTGTTTCGCCTTGCGCTGAGCCATGAACCGCTCTCTATGTCTTCAAATATATGCCGCCTGAATTGATCGGCGAGCAATGGCTGCCGGTTGCCGGACAGCAGATTTTCGCTGTTCTTAACGCGAAAACACCCACAAATGCAATTTCGCCTTTTGCGGCAGGTTTAACGTTCCCACGTCCTAAGTCGTAATCTGACGCAATATGATGCGCCGAAATCCTTAATGAGCCTTTGCGGTAAGCCCAAACAAAGCCAGATAACAAGAAAGCCGGGACAAGCCCGGCTTTCTTGGTTTCGCTTTCAGGCAGCTTATTGCGGCTGCGGCTCCATACCCGGTTCGTTGCCAGGCTCGCTGCCCTTGCGCTTGCGCGGGCTTCCAGCCTTCGGCACACCCGAACCACGCGACGGCGTATCGTTGCCCTGATCGCGCGACGGCTTGTTGCCCGCAATCAGTTCCTTGATCTCGTCGCCGGAGAGCGTTTCATATTCGAGCAGACCCTCGGCAAGCGCGATCCAGTCCTTCTTCTTCTTGGTCAGGATGCGGGTCGCCTCGGCATAGGCCTCGTCGATCAGGCGACGCACTTCGGCGTCGATGATCTGCGCGGTTTCTTCCGAAATATTCTGCGTGCGGGACACCGAATGGCCAAGGAAGACTTCTTCCTGATTGTCGCCATAGGCCACACGGCCAAGCTTGTCGGAATAGCCCCACTGGGTCACCATCGAGCGGGCAAGCTTGGTGGCCTGCTGAATATCGGAGGAAGCACCGGAAGTGATGTTTTCCTTGCCGAACTTCAGCTCTTCGGCCACACGACCGCCCATCATGATGGCAAGACGCGATACCATCCAGGTATAGGTCGCCGAATAACGGTCGCCTTCCGGAAGCTGCATCACCATGCCGAGCGCACGACCGCGCGGAATGATCGTTGCCTTGTGGACCGGATCAGCCTTCGGCACGTTGATCGCAACGATGGCATGACCGGCTTCATGATAGGCCGTATTGGCCTTTTCTTCCTGCGTCATGGCGGAGCGGCGTTCCGCACCCATCATGATCTTGTCCTTGGCGTCTTCGAATTCCTGCATGGTCACAAGGCGCTTGTTGCGGCGCGCGGCCATGAGGGCAGCTTCGTTGACGAGGTTGGCGAGATCGGCACCGGAGAAGCCCGGCGTGCCACGTGCGACAACCCTGAGATCGACATTGGGTGCAAGCGGCACATTGCGCACATGCACTTTGAGAATCTGTTCGCGACCGACAATATCCGGATTCGGAACCACAACCTGACGGTCGAAACGGCCCGGACGCAAGAGCGCGGGATCGAGAACGTCGGGGCGGTTGGTCGCCGCGATCAGGATGATCGATTCGTTGGCTTCAAAGCCGTCCATCTCGACCAGAAGCTGATTGAGCGTCTGTTCGCGTTCATCATTACCGCCGCCGAGACCAGCGCCGCGATGACGACCGACGGCATCGATTTCGTCGATGAAGATGATGCAAGGCGCATTCTTCTTGGCCTGTTCGAACATGTCGCGGACACGGCTTGCACCAACACCGACGAACATTTCAACGAAG
The DNA here is from genome assembly GCF_058796175.1 of Brucella sp. GW823-FHT04E01. Taxonomy (NCBI): domain Bacteria; kingdom Pseudomonadati; phylum Pseudomonadota; class Alphaproteobacteria; order Hyphomicrobiales; family Brucellaceae; genus Brucella; species Brucella sp. GW823-FHT04E01. The sequence goes on from NZ_JBXAIK010000005.1 coordinate 53,269, forward strand.
TCCGAACCGGAAATGGTGAAGAATGGCACATTGGCTTCGCCTGCTACGGAGCGCGCCAGAAGCGTCTTACCGGTGCCGGGAGGGCCCACGAGCAGCACGCCACGCGGAATCTTGCCGCCCAGGCGCTGGAACTTCTGCGGATCGCGCAGGAATTCGACGATTTCCTCAAGATCCTGCTTGGCTTCGTCAACACCGGCGACGTCCTGGAAAGTCACGCGGCCATGTGCTTCCGTCAGAAGCTTGGCCTTGGACTTGCCGAAGCCCATCGCACCGCGCGAGCCACCCTGCATCTGGCGCATGAAGAAAATCCATACGCCGAGGATCAGGATCATCGGAAGCCACGACAGGAGAATGCCGATCAGCGAGCTGGAACCGTCGGTTTCAGGGCGCGCAGTAATCGCGACATCCTTGCTTTCAAGGCGCGAAACAAGACCCGTATCGCCCGGCGAATAGGTCTGGAAGGTCGAGCCATTATCAGCAAACGTACCGCTGATCCGCTGGCCGGTAATCGTGACCGATTTCACGCGACCGTTGGAAACGTCGTCAATAAACTGCGAATAGGAAACTTCACGGGAATTGGAGCGCTGACCTGGGCTTTGGAACAGGTTGAACAGCGCGATCAAAAGAAGAGCAATGATCGCCCAAAGGGCGAAGTTGCGATAGTTCGGATTCATATCGGGTCCAATCGATACCACGGCCATTCCGCGGGCACGGAACGATGTTTCGGTCTAACATAGGATCGAAGGATGGCCTTGCCAAGGCGCGTTCGACCCCACATCCTCGATTCTTCTCACTCTGGTTTACAAAAATTAGGACATTTCCGCGCAGATACGTCCGATGCGGGCTTCCATGGCCCTTGCAAGGTCGAAATCATGCCCCGGCAACACGTGATCGAAGATCGCAAAATGCCGTTCGATATGAATGTCTTGCAGAAAGTTTCCGTCGGATAGGAAAGGTAGAGCGAAAAGCCTGCCATCTCTGTAAAGAGCCGGCGAAACCAGCAAGGCCTCACGTTTTCGAGATTCGATTTCGATATTCTGCGACTTCAGGAAGTCGGCAAGTTCCTGCCGTCCCGGTGCAGCGAGCTCAAAATCCATCATGCCTTCGTTCAAGAAACGGAATCGACCGTCCCAGACAATTGGCTTGTCCGGCTCCAGATGGAGCTTTGGCAGATTGCGTTTTTCACGAAGAAACCGATGCGGTGAGCCGCTGTCGCCCCGCTCGATGAGGGCGCCAAATACAGTCAAGCGATGCGTGTCATCATCTCCGGACAGAACCCGTTCAATGCGCGACCGCTCGCTATCACCCGGCAGGAAACGGCGTCCGCCAGCGATGGCCGCAAGCAATCCTGCGAAGAGACGTCTCACATTGTCAGGAAGCACGGCGTAGAGCTGCGGATCGATAAGCAAGGCCCCGGTAGCATCTACACGCAAGCTCGCCGGGTCGCCCAGCGCAGCAATCAAGGCAGCATTGTCCCGCTCACGCGCCGCTCCAGCCTCGGCAATCTGATCGAGAACCACCTGTCTGTCAGCCTCGGCGGCAATGCCCAGACGAATTCTCGGTCGTTCATATTCAGTGTTCGCATTGCTGGGATCATCCACCCAATTGATACCCCTGCCCCGCAATTCATCGCGCAGTGTCTGCCGGGAAACAGAAAGCAGAGGACGATCAAGTTCAACCGAGCCTTCGAGCCCAAGACCGTCCAGCAACGAGCGCGACGACATGGCCGCAAGCCCGCGAGCCTCAGCATGGGCGCTACGCTCCTTGCGCATCAGAAAGGTCTCGATCTGGTCGTCCTGCGTATGGCCGGTGACAATGAAGGCTCCGCCAACATCCCGCGCGGCCTGCACCAGCAGCCGATAGCGCGCCGTCCGCGCAGCAGCGGCAAGCCCGCTTGTAGGCTTGGCCTCGTCCCAGACGAGAATGCGGTGTTCAATCCCGTATTGCCGGCAAAGCAGCCCGACATTTTCGGCTTCGGCCTTCGATTCGGCGCGCAGTTGATGATCCACCGTCACAGCAATCAGCCGGGGTGGGTTCTGGAGCATGGCCATATAATCCCGGAGGAGGAAAAGCAGGCCGAGAGAATCGCTGCCGCCCGAAACGGCGGCTATGACGGCCTTGGCCTGCTCAAATCCGAATGGCTCGAATAATTTGGAAATATTGCTTGGGCTAAGCCCCACGAAATAACTCCGCAATCAGCACTTTGCGCGGCTGCGCTCATCGGCAACGCGCTTCAATATCGCGGGCGCTGCCTTGGGGTAACGTTCTGGAATCTGCGCGAAGGTGGCGCAGGCGACATCGCGATTGTCCATCTTTTCAAGCGTCATGCCGAGCTTGAACATGTTTTCCGGCGCGCGTTTCGAATCGGGATAATCGCGCTGCGTATCAATGAATACCGTCGCCGCTTCCGGATAACGGCCCTGACCGTAAAGCGATTCTCCGAGCCAGAAGCGTGCTTCCGCCGTATTGGGGTCAGCCGGATAACGCTTCACATGCTCGCGGAAGCCGGTTTCGGCTGCCTTGTAATCGCCCGACATCAGATACTGATAGGAAGCCTGATAGAGCGAACTGGGATTATCGTCCGTCGGAAGGGATGCGACCGTATCGCCTGCAGCATTTCCTCCCGAGGTGGCGCCGGGTGCCGTACCCGACTGTGCCGTGCGCGGTGTGACATCAAGCGTTTCGCCGATTACATTGCCATTGGCGTCGAACCGGATGGAACCCAGCGACTGCGGCGGCTCTCCACGTTCCGGTCCACCCTGTGCGGGTGCGTTCGAACCAATAGCCATGGAATCGGCGCCAGAAGACTGGTTGGCCGCAGTCTGCGAAGAAGCGTTGTATCCACCGTTCTTGGGGGCGCTTCCGGAAACCCCGCCATCGAGGTTTCCGTTATTGCCCTGACTAGTCCCTTGGCTGGAACCGGCATCGGCGAGCGACGTGTCGCCGCCAGCCTGCTGCACTTCCGCATCGGCGCGTTTGCCGGTTTCCAGAAACTGGAAGCGGCCTTCGTTTGCTTCCTGCATCTTCTGCATCTGATCCTGCATTTCGAGGATCTGGAAGTTCATGGCTTCCGCACGCGCACCCAGCGCATCTGCTATCGCAGCGGGGTTGCCCATGCCCTGCGCGCAGAGATCGGCGCCCGGCGATGCTGCCGCGGGAGCCGCTTGAGCTGCACCACTGGAAGCAGGCGAGGTTACGCCGTTCTTCTTTTCCAGTTCTTCAAACCGGAATTCATTGTCTTCCTGCGTCTTTTGCAACTGATTATCGGTGAACGAAATCTGGGCGTCCACGTCCTCGACCTTTCCGGTCAGGTTGCGCACCAGTTCCTGCTGCAGGCCGGGGCTTTGATAGCCGCCGCCCTGACCGCCGCCGCTGCCATTATCACGCATGGCATCATCGAGAATTGCCGTCGAACCGATGCTGACAGGATTCTGGGCGCCGCCACGCCCCTTCTCCAAGGCCTGAAAACGCGCTTCGTTGTCGCGCTGGATTTTCAGCATCTTGTCGCGAAGCTGCAAGATGCGCGCATAGGACTGGGCGTTTTGATGTGCCAGATTGCAGACCTGCTGCGAAAACTGATCGCCGCCGGGAGCACCTGCCTGCGCGAGCTGAATCCCCCCTTGCGAAGAAACAGATGCCGCCAGAACCGGAGCACTCACCAAAAGCGGCAGCATGGCAATTGCCAGCGTCACTTTCCTCATTGGTTTCCTCATTCCCTTTTGCCCCTGCTAATTCATCCATCCGATTCACCCATCCAATTCGGGGCGAACACGATGATCGAGTGCCGCGCCTGAACAGACGCTGAACATGATTGCCGCACGATCAGCTCCGCTTTTAGAGCATTTCCCGCAAAAGTGCGAAGCGGTTTTGCGTCGGATAATGCGAAAAGCGAAGGCCTTTTGACGCTCACTATGACAAGTGCGACTTCGGCCAAAGTTTGTCGAAACGACCAAACAGGCGGTCAAAAACGAAAAAAGCGGCTCGAAAGCCGCTTTTCCGTAACACTGTCAGGTGCCCGCAGATTAGCTGCCTGCACCGTTGAGAACGGTGACGGCACGACGGTTCTGCGACCAGCACGAGTCGGCATCGCAAACTGCGACCGGACGTTCGTTACCGTAGGAGATGGTGCGCATACGGTTGGTCGGGACGCCACGCGAAGCGAGGAAATCGCGGGTGGCAGCTGCACGGCGCTGGCCGAGAGCAAGGTTATATTCACGCGTACCGCGCTCGTCGGCATGGCCTTCGACCGTGATCGAGTACTGCGGATAACGCTGCAGCCACTGGGCCTGCTTGGAAAGCGTCTGCTGTGCATCGGCGCGGATCAGCGAAGAATCGAGATCGAAGAAGATGCGGTCGCCAACATTGACCGTGAAGTCCTGCGAGGAACCCGGCGTTGCAGCGCCTGCACCGAGACCCAGATCACCGGCATTGTTCGGAAGGTTCTTCTTGGACGCACAACCGGCAACGGCGAGCGACATGAAAAGGGCAATAGCGATCGGGCTACGTGCAATCGACTGGATACGGCGCATGGGCCGGAGCTCCTTAAGATTTGATGTTCCTGCGTAACCATCCAATAATCATATTGAGGTTAAGACAGGCTCAAGAAGTATGGTTAATATTTTCTTGCGGCCAGATGCAACCGGCGATTTCCGGCAGCAGTTCTGGTGTTAGCCCTTGGGGGCAAAATACGGCAGAAACACGGCTTCCTGGCAATGATTGTGGCAATTTGAGCATTTCCTGCAAAAGTGCGAAGCGGTTTTGCGTGAGGATAATGCGATAAAACAAGGAGATAGAACGGTTTCCCGTTTCCGCTTGAACCGGAACCGTTCTATCCATGAAAAAGGCGCGAAACTGGAGTTTCGCGCCTTCACTTTCCATAACTATCCGCGAATCCGCTATTCGAGCAGCGGCGACCAGGCCGGATCGGATGCGAAGTTCGGCGTCTGGATCTGGCGCTCGTTGCGACCAGTCAGGTCGATGGTGAAGAGCTTCGGACCGCCTGCACCCGCCGCCTTGCGGAAGAACATCAGCACGCGACCGTTCGGAGCCCAGGTCGGGCCTTCATTGTGGAAGCCCGAGGTCAGCAGGCGTTCGCCCGAACCGTCAGTTTTCATCACACCAATGGAGAACTGGCCCTGCGACTGCTTGGTGAAGGCGATGAGATCACCGCGCGGAGACCAAACCGGCGTGGAATAGCTGCCGTCACCGGCCGAGATACGGCGCGGATTGGAGCCATCAGCACCCATGACATAGAGCTGCGGACGTCCACCACGGTCGGAGGAGAAAACAATCTGCGATCCGTCCGGTGAATAGGACGCGCTCGTATCGATCGCCTGGCTGTTGGTCAGGCGTGTGGTCGAACGATTGCGCAGGTCCATCGTATAGATATTGGCGCTGCCGTCGTCCTGAAGCAGGCTCATCACAACCTTCTGGCCATCGGGCGAGAAACGCGGAGCAATGGTCATGCCGGGGAAATTGCCGACGAGTTCACGCTGGCCGGTTTCGAGCTGCAGCAGATACACCTTCGGCGAACCGCCTTCGAAAGACATATAGGTGACTTCCTGACGGTTCGGCGAGAAACGCGGCGTCAGCGAAATGGCGCGACCGTCGGAAATGTAACGCACATTGGCGCCGTCCTGATCCATGATGGCAAGACGCTTCACACGCTTCTGTGCCGGGCCGGATTCATCGACGAAAACAACACGCGTATCGAAGTAGCCCTTTTCACCGGTCAGGCGTTCATAGATGGCGTCAGCGATGATATGGGCGACGCGGCGCCAGTTGTCCGGCGTGGTGAAGAACTGCTGGCCGATCATCTGCTGGCCACCGAACGTATCCCACAGGCGGAACTCAGCCTTGAGACGGCCATCCGGCTGTTTGGTGATGCGGCCCGTGACAAGCGCCTGCGCATTGATGACCTTCCAGTCCTCGAAACGCGGAGCCGCATCCGGATTGGAGATCTTCTCGATGAAGGCGCCTTTGTCGATCGGTGCAAAAAGACCAGACCGCTCAAGATCGGCCGCGATGACCGACGTGATATTCGGTCCGAGCTGATCAGCCGAAAGGAAATCGGTGATGGCGATCGGCAACGGCTCGATCACCCCCTTGTTGATGTTGATTTCCACGACGGCGCGCGCCGGCATGGTGCAGACAAGGCTTGCGGCAATCATACACGCGAAAGCCGAAAAGACCGTCCGGATCTTTGTATTGATGATGCCGATTTTCATGTCTTCTGGGACCTCTTTGTCCTTGCAGTAAGTTGGTTGGCGACCGGAAACCCGGTCAGAACATTTCGCTTGGGTCGAAGTTGACGATCACTTCCGACCATGAATCATATTTGTCGACTGGCAGATTGTACGGCGCGCAGCGTGCGACAGCGCGCTTGGCGCTCTCGGCTGCTGCACGACCAACACCATCGCCGCCACCACCCGATGTCACTTCCGGAGAGCCCTGAATGGAGCCATCCTGATTCAGCTTCATCTTGACGGTCACGACCAGTCCCGGCGCGTCGGCCACACCGGCAGGCACGTTCCAGCATTTGGAAATCGCACCGCGCAACGCATCCATTTCGCTCTGGCTGAGCTTGGAGCCGCCAGTATTCTTCTTGCCGCCCAGCGATGCCTGATCGGTGGAACGCTTGGCTCCGCCGCCTGCCGCCTTCTGCTTGTTCAGAAGGGCAGCAACCTCATCGGCAATCGCATCATTCTTCGATTTCGAAGTCTGAGCGGCGTTCTGCGTCGGCTTCTTGTCTTCCGTCGGTTTGCGGTCCGGCGTCTTTGCTGTCTGCGCCTGCGGCGGCTTCGGCTTGGCGTCGGGCGCTGGCACCTTGTCCGGCAGCTTCGGCGTTTCAGCGTCAGGGGTTTCCGCCTGTTTTTCGATGGCTTCAGCCACCGGATCAGGCTTCACTTCCTGCTTTTCTTCCGGCTTGGCCTGAACTTCCGTCGCCGGAACCGGCGTTGGCTTGGTCTCGGGCTTCTGTTCCGGTTTCGGATCAGGCTTCGGTTCCGGCTTTTTTACCGGTTCCGGTTGCGCCTTGGGTTCTTCCGCCGCCTCAATTGGCTTCGCCTTTGCATCGGGCTTTGGCGGTGTCTGGGTATCGATATCCTGATCGCCAAAATTCTCGGCGTTTGGAACAGTCTGCGGTTTGGTTGTCGGCACAGGAGCCGACTTTTCCTTCATGGGCGCAGTCTTTTCGCCCTGCTGGATTTGCGTCATCGACTCGATCGGTACGATATCAACCGGGAACGATTCCGAATCCTGCACGTCGAAAGCCTTCGGCGAGGAAAACGAAACCACTGCCAGCGCGACCGCAACGGCATGCAAGGCAACAGAAGATGTCAGGCCAGCCTTCATGATGGCGTCAGCTATCCTGCTCCTGGAGGGTCACAAGGCCGATATTCTTGAAACCGGCGGCGGAAATGCGGGCCATGACTTTCATGACGGTGCCGTAATCGGCAGCCTTGTCACCACGCACGAAAATGCGCTCTTCATAGCCTGTCTTGGCGATAGCCTGGAGTTTCGGCACCACTTCATCGATCGGAATTTCGGTTTCCTGCAGGAAGATCTTGCCTTCGCTGTTGACCGAAACAGTGATCGGCTGCGTATCGGCATTCATCGCCTTGGCCTGCGTATCGGGCAGGTCAATCGGCACGCCAACCGTCAGCAGCGGCGCGGAGACCATAAAGATGATGAGGAGAACGAGCATCACGTCGACGAACGGCGTCACGTTGATTTCGCTCATCAATGCCTTCTTGCGGCCGCGCCTGCGGCGCCCGCCCGACTGCATTCCCTGATTTCCTACCGACATGCCCATTGCAAGATTCCCGAAGGCTGAAACTACACTCGATGCTTGAAGCCGCTTAATTACGCGGCGTCAGCTTCTCATCAATTTGGCGCGACAGTATGGCGGAAAACTCATCCGCAAATCCTTCCAGCCGTCCGCCGATCTTGCCCGCATCCGCCGACAGCTTGTTGTAGGCAATAACGGCAGGAATAGCGGCGAGAAGACCGATTGCCGTTGCCAGAAGTGCTTCGGCGATACCCGGCGCCACAACGGCAAGACTGGTGTTCTTGGAAGCGGCGATTGCCTGGAACGAGGTCATGATACCGACAACCGTACCGAACAGACCGATGAAGGGGGCTGCAGAGCCGATGGTCGCCAGAAAGCCCAGACGCGAGTCGAGCTTTTCACTTTCGCGCGCCAGCGCGACATCCATGGCCTTGTCGATACGCATCTGCAGGCCAATGGGCGAGCGAGCGCCCTTCTCGAATGATTTCTTCCACTCACGCATCGCGGCCATGAAGATGGACGCCATGCCGGTGGTACGGCGTTCGCCGAGATTGCGATAGAGCTCCTCCAGCGACTGGCCGGACCAGAACGTCTGCTCGAAGCGATCAATCGCGCGCCGTGCCCGTCCGTAAGCAATCGTCTTGTCCACGATGATAGCCCAAGTCCAGATCGAGGCGAACAGCAGGCCAAGCATAACCAGCTTGACGACCCAGTTCGCCTGCATGAACAGGCCCCAGAGGGTAACATCGGCGGCGGGGGCCGCTAACGCAACATTTTCCATCGATCTACCGTCCTCGAATCCAAACGCCCGGCCACATGACCGGGCGGTATCGCAAATCCGTTACTCAACGTCTGAAAACAGACGCTCCAAACCTGCGCAGCTTTTCAACTTGAAGCCGTACCTGCCCGACGAGCGGCCGACACTTCGCACCGCAACCGCCATTCCGGATTTCAACTTTAAATCCATCACGCGCTTGTTACGGTTAATTTTGGTGAAAGGAAGGCGCTGCGCTTCAAGCCTGCCTCTCCACCGATTCCGTCAGGGTGATTAATGGAATATTATGGTTAAAGATGCGTTAGCATTCGCCCAAATAGGTATATTTGCCGCTAGCGCATCGAATTCCGCACGAACATGCCAGTGAAGACAGTCATTGGAGCGGTCCTGGGACTCAGTTCTTGCGGTTGTTGGTGAAAGCTTCCCGCCATTCGTCGGGAATGCGGCGCGGATGGCCTTCTTTGGTTATCATCACGGCCTCTACCTTCGCCTCCGAAAGCAGACGCTCCCGGCAGGTAATTTTCTGCGCCATGATGACCCGCGCGCCGCGAATTTCGCTGACGCGGGTTTCAATCAGAATAAGATCATCCATCTTCGCGGGCGATTTGTAATCGATCTCCATGCGGCGAACGACCCAGACCATTTCTTCACCAAGCGCGCCCTCAGCCAATTCGATATGATGAACGTCCTGCAAACGCAGGAAATCCGTGCGTCCGCGTTCGTAGAATTCCAGATAGCGACCGTGATAGACGAAGCCGGAAAAATCCGTATCGGCATAATAGATGCGCGCATAGAGCAGATGCACGCCGTCTTTCAGTTCGCCAGACACAGCAGCCTGCGCCGATTGTTCCTGTCGTTCCGTCATTCGTCTTCCATGAAGAGGCCGTATTGCGACTGCTGGATGATTTCGGCAGGCGCGGGCAATCCGAGATGCTGCCATGCGATGGCCGTCAAAACGCGGCCGCGTGGCGTGCGCTGCAGGAAACCCTGCTGGATCAGATAGGGTTCGATAATGTCTTCAATTGCGTCACGCGGCTCAGACAGGCCGGCGGCAATGGTTTCGATCCCCACCGGACCGCCCCCGAAATTGCGTGCGATAATATTGAGGTAACGCCGGTCGAGCTGATCCAGCCCGCGGTTGTCCACTTCAAGGCGTGACAGCGCCTCATCAGCGATCTTGCGATCGATGACATCGGCGCCGGCGACCAGCGCGAAATCGCGCACGCGACGCAACAACCGTCCGGCAATACGTGGTGTGCCGCGTGAACGGCGGGCGACTTCCAGCGCACCATCCGGCGAAATACCCATCTGCATGATGCGCGCACCACGCCGCACGATATATTCCAGTTCCTCGACCGTATAGAAATTGAGCCGTGTCGGAATGCCGAAGCGATCCCGTAACGGCGTGGTCAGAAGCCCGAGACGGGTCGTTGCCGCAACCAGCGTAAATTTCGCAAGATCGATCTTCACCGAACGCGCGGCAGGCCCCTCGCCGATAATCAAGTCGAGCTGGAAATCCTCCATGGCTGGATAGAGGATTTCTTCCACTGCCGGGCTCAGGCGATGAATTTCATCGATGAACAGAACGTCGCGCTCTTCCAGATTGGTCAGCAGAGCCGCAAGATCACCCGCCTTGGCAATAACCGGGCCGGATGTGGAACGGAAATTGACGCCCAGTTCCTTGGCCATGATCTGCGCCAGCGTCGTCTTGCCTAGACCCGGAGGGCCAACGAACAGGACGTGGTCAAGCGCCTCGCCACGCACTTTGGCGGCCTCGATAAAGACTTTCAGATTGGCGCGCGCTGCCGCCTGCCCGACAAAATCGTCAAGCGTCTGCGGGCGCAGCGTATTGTCTTCGTCTACGCGTCTGTCAGCATCAATGAGAGGGTTGCGGTCGCTCATGCCATCCTCCTCGCATGAACATATCGCTCAGGCAAGTAAATCACCGCGACAATTCCTTCAGACCCAGGCGGATGAGCTTGGCCGAATCGGCATTCTCCCCCGCTTCCTTCAAGGCCGCGGCGACAGCATTAGCGGCCTGATCACGCGAGTAGCCGAGATTGGAAAGCGCCGACACCGCATCGGCAACCGGCGCCGGGGCAGCGCCCGCGCCAAGTTCCTGTTTGAGCCCGATCGTGCCGCTCGCATCACCGGCGAAGGCAGGCGCCTTGTTCTTGAGTTCGGTCACGATGCGCTCAGCAACCTTCTTGCCGACACCCGGCGCGCGCGAAACCATGGCGATGTCGCGCAGTGCAATTGCATTGGCGAGTTCCGACGGCGACAACGTGCCGAGCACGGCGAGAGCCACCTTGGCGCCAACGCCCTGCACATTCTGCAACAGGCGGAACCATTCGCGCTCAAGCTGATTGGCAAAGCCATAAAGGCGGATCATGTCTTCGCGAACATAGGTTTCGATAAACAGGATGGCCGCCTCGCCCGCACCGCCCAGATTGCCGAGCGTGCGCGCCGAACAAAACGCAACATAGCCGACACCATGCACGTCGATGACAGCATGATCCTCGGCAATTTCATCGATCACACCCTTGAGCTTACCGATCATGGCCACCTACGCGATAAGTTGTTGCAACCGGCGCGCACTTGCGATGCTTTGCCGGTGATGCGCATGACAAATGGCAATGGCCAAAGCATCGGCGGCATCGCTCGTATCGAACGATGCGCGCGGCATCAGCACTTTCACCATCATATGGATTTGCTGTTTTTCACCGTGTCCAACGCCGATTACAGCCTTCTTCACGGCATTCGGCGCATATTCGGCAACGGGCAGTCCAGCCTGCGCGGGAGCCAACAAGGCAATGCCGCGCGCCTGACCAAGCTTGAGCGTCGCCGTTGCATCCTTGTTGACGAAGGTGTGTTCAACCGCCGCCTCATGCGGCATATATTCATGCAGGACTTTGGAAAGACCTTCATGCAGCTGGCAGAGGCGCGATGCAAGATCCATCTCGGCATTCGAGGTCACAGTCCCCGAACCGATGAAATGCAGTGAATTGCCCAACGATTCGACAATGCCCCAGCCGGTACGGCGCAGGCCCGGATCGATACCAATGATGCGAATCGTTTCTTTCATAAGCGAACCCTATCCTCAGACGGATTCACTTGACAGCAGAAAAGTGAACAAAAGAGAAACATGCGCCACGAAGGGCGCACATGATCGATCGTTATGAAGCGCCAAAAGCAGTTTTGAGCAATACGATCTGTTCGGAAACCGGATTGCCACGTGGGACGCCCTGCAGCGAGACCACTTCACCGTAAACTTCGCGGTCCATACGGCGCACACGCGCCTGAAGGCGCATGGAACGTTCGACCAGCTCCATGAATGCTGCAGGCAGTTCGGACCAGCCTTGTGCGATTTCACCCGCCGATGGCGTATCAAGACGCACCTTGGCTTTCTCGGCTGCAACCTGCTGACGGGTCATTTCACCGTTCCGCGCCGCGCGCTGGAGCAGCAACCACGAAGCAACCTGCATCAGGCGCGTGGTCAGACGCATCGATTCGGCGGCATAGAGCGTCGCAGCCACACGCGAAAGATTGCGCGCATCCTCACGGCCTTCGCCGTCGAGATAGCTTGCCGCTTCCTCGACCATATCCATGCCTTCTGCATAGATCGGCTTGAACGAATCCGAGAAAACCATGCGCTCTGCGAGGCTGATCATATTGCTCGGCATCTGGCTCTGTTCGCTAATCACTGCTCTGCCACCTTGCATGACCGCCTGTATCGGCGGCCCATTCCGTTGCCGTATTCGTCCAGTGGGATATGCCAGACGGATACGAATGAAACCATTGAACCGCTGTTCGACCATGGGGGAGGCTGAGACGGAACAGCTGTGCTAAACAAGTCCACGATAAACTGCACCTTCATACACCGTCGCGCAAGTTTATGTTTAACATTCGGTTAACATTTTCAGAGGCTTTTGACGAAAGCTTGTAAATAGAACGGATTGGGCAGTTGTTCCGTTCCGCGCGCCTGCATGTGGAAAGCGATATTCCCCCGATATGCAGCAAAAAGCGCACAAAAAAAGAGCCGCAATGGCGGCTCTCAGGAGTTTAACAGGGAGGCGTCAAACAGAGTGGCTAAACCACTCGGTAAGAATCCAGCCGAACTGGATGTAAACCATTTAACATTCTTAAGATTAATGAATGGTTAATTTCTGCGTAGCGCTGTGGATAATCTCACGCAATCCGGCACTTTTCACTCAAAGAAAAGCCGCCCGAAATGGGCGGCTGATCAGTGGTGCTTAATAGCGCTGCATCGCGGGTTTGGAGTTTGACGCAACCTGCATCTTGACGGGTTCGGCAGCAGGAACAGCGGGCTTTGCCGAAACGGGAGCCCCCTTCTTGCCCCAACCGATGGTTGGCAGCCATTCCAGATAATAGGCCAGTGCGAACTGCATCACGATGCCGGTTGCGATCAGCAAAGTGTCATAAGGCAGGCCGCCCGGGTTCACGAGCTTCATCACCTGCGCAACCATTGCCAGCAGCGTACCGGCAATGAAGACCGGCAGCGAATGCTTGCCGAGAACGGCGAGAGGATTATCCGGCGCCGTCCGGGCAATATTGTTCAGCGTCGGAACGACGGCGATGAGATAGGCAATCGCCAGCACGTGCAGCAGACGCGGCCCCGACAGGAAAGTCTTGTCGAAGCCGGTAAGAACCATGGGCAGGCCCATCGACGCGTCGATGCCCCAAAGCGGAATACGCACCCATGCCAGCGCCAGCACCAGATAGCCAACGGCAAGGCCGATCAGCAGCGGATGCTTCGGCAGTTCGCCACCGCGACGTACATGAATCACGCCTGCAATACCGATTGCAAACAGGAACTGCCACGACAGCGGATTGAGGAACCAGACGCCTTCGGTCGGATAATTTACCGGCGCAACGTGATAGAGGCCTGACAGGAACCAGACCGTGCCGGAAACACCGAGCATGAGCGGCAGGCTGATGCGCGCCAGCAGAAGCAGGATCGGAGTCAAAACCAGCATCACGGCATACATCGACAAAATGTTGTTATAGCCGAGCTGGTGACCCATCGTGACGATGCCGAACAGCGCTTCGACCGGGTGCTTGACCAGCGGCGCGATGTTGATCTGCGTAAGCAACTCCGAACGCTTCAGGAAGATAGCGGCAGCGGCGAAAATGGCGATGGTCGCCATGGTCGTCATGATGTGCGTCGTATAGAGCACACCAGCGCGGCGCCACATTTTCAGCGACAGAAGCAGGCGATTGCCGGGAGCGAATTTAGATCCATAGGCAAGCGCCACGGCCATGCCGGAAATCAGCACGAAAGCTTCAGCCGAATCGGAGAAGCCCAGATTCTTGTGCGTGAAATGCTCGTAGATCGTGCCGGGCACATGGTTGATGAAGATCGTTAGCAGCGCGAGCGCACGAAACACGTCGATGCGCGTGTCGCGCATTTTCGTCGGTTGTGCGGGCATCGCTTCTCTAGCGGTCGCAATATTCATTTACCAGCCTGCCTATCTTTGAAGGAAAGTGCCTGCACTTGGGATTGCGAGCCTTTCCACTTTTCTTCGTGTCATTCCGGATGGGTGCCGGAACAGTTTCACACGTTCTGCCGGAGCATTCAGCGCCCGGTCTTGGTGTGGCTTATATACGCGTTAATCCCGGCAGAACCGGGTTGGTTCCGATCAACTTTCGTTCCAGTGGATAACATTATGCCAGCCCGGACAGGCGCGGGCCCGAGAAGGTTTCGCCAATGAATACTTGCCGAAGCCCGGTTGCGTCGCATAAATGCGACAAAACAAATAGATAGAGCCCCGCTTCCGTTTCCGGTAAACAGAACGCCTCTATTGCCCGAATTCCATCACGTTTTTCCCGTTAGGCTTGGCTCATGAACACGCCCGCTCACCAGACTGAAACCGAACGCTGCCGCATCGTGCTGGTTGCGCCTCCACTTGCCGACGGCGCGGCCCTCGCAAAGCTTTTGACGGCTGCGCTCTCGGGCGGTGACGTTGCAAGCGTCATTCTCGACACCGGCGATCTCGACGAAGCCACTTTTCAGGCCACGGCTGAAAAGGTCATCCCCGTCATTCAGGAAAAAGGCGCCGCCGCGCTTATCCTGAACGATACGCGCATCGCGGGTCGCGTCGGTGCAGATGGCGTTCATATCGAAGGCAAGGCTGCCGATCTGGCAGATGCGATCGAAAAACATACGCCGAAGATGATCGTCGGCACCGGCAATCTGCGCGACCGCCATGGCGCAATGGAAATCGGCGAGTTGCAGCCCGATTATGTTTTCTTCGGCAAGATCGGTGCGGATAACAAGCCGGATGCCCATCCGCGCAACCTGTCGCTGGCCGAATGGTGGTCGCAGATGGTGGAAATTCCCAGCATCGCGCAAGCCGGAAGCACGCTGGAAAGCATCATCCCCGCAGCCGAAACCGGCGCGGATTTCGTTGCGCTCGGTCGGGCGGTCTTCGACGCCGAAGACCCTGCAAAAGCTGTCGCGGAAGCCAACCGGCTTCTCGATGAGAACGCGCCACGCTTTGAAAACTGATCCCTTCATCAAGGTCTTGCCGATGCCCATGAAGAACAAACTTCTTCTCGCTGCCATTTTGACAATCGCGCTGCCGGTCCTGCCTGCTCTGGCAGCGGGCGAGCCGGTGCGCGGTCAAAAGAACAGCCATCAGGGCGATCATCAGGATAAGAAAGCCGACAAGCCTGCCAAGCCGGTGATGCTGCCGCAACCGGCAACGACCGAACCGATGCCCCACATCGACCCAAGCCGTTTCGGCGACAAACCGGCAGACGAGGCTTTCGGTGCATTTCAGCGTGGCCTTTATCTGACCGCTTTCAATCTGGCCAAGCCACAGGCTGAAAAGGGCGATCCGGCATCGCAGACACTCATTGCAGAAATTTATGCGCGCGGCCTTGGCATCCCCGCCAACCAGAAACTGGCGGCGGAATGGTACGAGAAAGCAGCCAATAACGGTGTTGTAGAAGCGCAGTTCCGCTATGCCGCACTTCTGCTTCAGGGCACCTACGCCAGGAAAGACCCCGTCAAGGCAGAGGAACTGATGAAGAAGGCTGCCGAGGGTGGCAATGCCATGGCGCAGTTCAACTACGGCCAGATGCTGATGGAAAAAACGCCGGGCAAGCCGGGCATCGATCTCGCCTTCCCGTGGTTCGAGAAGGCGGCCGGGGCCACGCTGGCCGATGCACAATATGCACTCAGCCAGATTTATGCCAACGGTACCCCGACCATCCCCCGCGACGACAAGAAAGCGCGCGTCTATCTCCTGCTTGCTGCCGCACAGGGTTATGATACGGCGCAGTTCGATCTGGGCCGCTGGCTGATTGAGGGCCGCGGTGGCGACCGCGACTACGAACAGGGGTTTGGCTGGATGCGTCTTGGCGCACAGCGCGGCATGGTGATGGCACAGGCCTGGCTCGCCCGCCTCTATCGCGATGGCATTGGCACAGAAGGCGATCTCGTCAAAGCAGCGGCCTGGTATATTGTTGCCCAGCGCGCCGGTTTTCGCTCACCAGACCTCAACGACATGATGGACGGACTGGCTGATGACCAGATTAAACAGGCCATAGAAACCGCCAACAATCTGCGCGTCCGCTGATTTTTGGGCGAATTTTGAGGCTGGATTGGCTCTCTTTTCGCGCTCAGGCTTGCGCCAAGCGCCTTTTTATGGTCTTGAGACGCCGATTATCGTGGTTCGAGTATAAGGCAGGTGCGCAATCTCCGGAATAATGCCGGACGGTTGCCTTTTCGTCGTCATGCGTCGAACCGCACATGGTTTCACATTTTCATTCCGGATCAAGCTCATGAAGATCAATGGTAACGAAATCCGCCCCGGCAATGTCATCGAACATGCTGGCGGCTTGTGGGTTGCGGTCAAGACCAACGCCGTCAAGCCTGGCAAGGGCGGCGCTTATAATCAGGTCGAACTGAAGAACCTCATCAACGGCACCAAGCTCAACGAACGTTTCCGCGCTGCAGAAACCGTCGAGCGCGTTCGTCTGGAACAGAAGGATTTCTCGTTCCTCTACGAACAGGGCGAAGCGCTGATCTTCATGGACACTGAATCCTACGAACAGCTTGAGCTGGCCAAGGATTTCGTCGGTGACCGTGCCGCTTTCCTGCAGGACGGCATGATGGTTACTGTCGAACTCTATGAAGAAAAGCCGATCGGTATCCGCCTTCCGGATCAGGTCACGCTTGCCATCACCGAAGCCGATCCGGTCGTCAAGGGCCAGACCGCTGCTTCGTCCTACAAGCCGGCTGTGCTTGAAAACGGTATCCGCATCCTCGTTCCGCCGTTCATCGCATCCGGCGAACGCGTGATCGTTGATACCAACGAACTGACCTACGTCAGCCGCGCTTAATACGAAAAACGAGATTTGTGGTGCCTGGATCAGGCACCACTTTATCCATGTCGCAAAGATTGCGACCGTTCTTTCTCAGATCGCTCAATTCCTCGACCTCCACCGAATGTGTTTCGGTTCGGATGTTCGACATTCTGTTTATGATTAACTGCTTGATCCCTTTCAAAATCCACGCTTCGGGATCGTGCTTACAAGGACAATGAAATGGCCCGCTCAGCCCTTCTCAACGTTATGGTACAGGCCGCTATGAAGGCCGGCCGCAGCCTCGCTCGCGATTTTGGTGAAGTCCAGAATCTTCAGGTTTCTCTCAAGGGCCCCGGCGACTATGTCAGCCAGGCAGACCGCCGCGCCGAACAGATCATCTATACGGAATTGAGCCGCGCCCGCCCGGATTATGGCTTCTTGATGGAAGAATCCGGCGAGGTTGAATCCAAGGACGGACAGCACCGCTGGCTGATCGATCCTCTCGACGGCACCACAAATTTCCTGCACGGCATTCCAGTTTTCGCAGTCTCCATCGCTCTCGAGCGTCAGGGGCAGATTGTCGCCGGCGTCATCTACAATCCGGCCATGGATGAGCTTTACACCGCAGAGCGCGGCGGTGGCGCATTCCTCAATGACCGTCGCCTGCGCGTCGCATCACGCAACAAGCT
Source organism: Brucella sp. GW823-FHT04E01 (assembly GCF_058796175.1). NCBI lineage: Bacteria > Pseudomonadati > Pseudomonadota > Alphaproteobacteria > Hyphomicrobiales > Brucellaceae > Brucella > Brucella sp. GW823-FHT04E01. Next base: position 70,856 of record NZ_JBXAIK010000005.1, read on the forward strand.
GGTCGATTCCGTTATCGGCACGGGTATCCCGCATCTGGGTCGCGGCCATCACGGGCATTATCTGGTCGAACTGCGCAATGTCATGGCCGAAACCGCAGGCATTCGCCGCATGGGCGCTGTTGCACTCGACCTCGCCTATGTTGCAGGCGGCCGTCTGGATGGTTTCTGGGAAGATGGCATGCATCCGTGGGATCTCGGCGCAGGCATTCTTATGATCCGCGAAGCCGGTGGTTTCGTCTCGGACAAGAATGGCGGTCAGGACATTTTCGGCACCAAGACCATCGTTGCAGGCAATGAAATCATTCAGAAGGCATTGCTGAAAACGATCAACAAACCGATCTAAAAAAGACCTGCTGCTTTGTCGATCCAATGGTTTGTTTCACCTGGGTCATCTCCAGCAATCTAAAAACAAGGCCGAGCGCTTAAATGGCTCGGCCTTTTTATTAATTTAGAGCGTATCTATAGAAAATTATGCTACAGTTGGCCGAGAAACTTTCCCAGAGCCTCAAGTATATTCCCAAGAATATTCCACCAATTCATGCTTAGTCCCTCTCACAAAGTTGAGTGTACGAAGCAATAATTATCAAAATTAGAAAACTTAAAAATAGCAACTTATAATTTATTTATTACCATCAATTATATAGGTATATATAAGAAATAAATTATATTAAGATCACGGGATTTAATATTATAAAATTTTTGCTCTACGATATTCAGACCATCCCGCGAGCCTGACAGCACACTCCACAAATCCGCGTAATTTTCTTGTTCCAATGATTCCGCTTCACGAATTAATGAAGTAGGCTTCTTTTCAAACACGCGACCATGGAGCGGAACGCATGAGCGATTTGAGAGTTTCCCGGGACCGTCTGGACGAGGGACGCGATTACGACCCCTACCGCCTGTCGAGCCCGCGCATTGTCATTCTCTCCATGGCGATCTTCCTTATTATCGTGGCTTTTCTGGCCGCGATCCTGATGCGGCAGATCCATACGTTCTTCGTCACCAATCCCGGCCTTAACGGGCTCATTCTCGGCGTTCTTCTGGTCGGTATTCTGCTGGCCTTCGGACAGGTGTTGCGACTTCTGCCAGAGATTCGCTGGGTCAACTCATTCCGCGACGGTGACCGCGACGGCACCACGCGACCGCCCGTCCTGCTTGCACCGATGCGGGCTTTGATCGGCCGCCGCCAGTCGATGGCGCTTTCCACTGCCTCCATGCGTTCGATCCTCGATTCCATCGCGACACGTCTTGATGAAAGCCGGGATATATCGCGCTATCTGATCGGACTTCTGGTCTTTCTTGGTCTGCTCGGAACATTCTGGGGCCTTCTCGAAACGGTCGGCTCCATCGGGCGCACTATTCAGACCCTCGACCCGAATTCAGGAAGCACCGGCGATGTGCTGGATGCGTTGAAGGCAGGCTTGCAAGCTCCGCTTTCCGGCATGGGCACAGCCTTCTCGTCTTCGCTGTTCGGTCTTTCCGGCTCGCTGATTCTCGGCTTCCTCGACCTTCAGGCGGGCCGCGCGCAAAACCGCTTCTATACGGAACTGGAAAACTGGCTTTCTTCAGTCACCGATCTCGGTTCCGATATCGGTGCCGACCAGAACGGAGGCACGGAAGAAATCCGCGTTCTGGCCGACCGGTTGCAGAACCTGCATGGCGGCGACGCATCCACGCAGCGCACCACGGCAGCGCTGGCCAATCTTGCCGAAGGCATACAGGGCCTCGTCAAGAACATGCGCAACGAGCAGCAGATCATGCGCGACTGGGTGGAAAAACAGGCGGACGAGCAGAAGGCTATCCGCCAGACGCTTGATCGTCTCACCAAGGCCATCGGCGAGCGCTCGCACGACCGCAAATCCGATCGCACGGACAAGGCGGAGTAAGCAGCCATGTCCCTCGCCCGCAACCGCCGCTCCCAGAGGCATGTCGATTACTGGCCGGGCTTCGTCGATGCCCTGACGACACTACTGCTCGCAATCATGTTCCTGCTTACCGTCTTCGTGCTGGCGCAATTCCTGCTCAGCCGCGAGGTGAACAACAAGGATAGCGTTCTCGCACGACTCAATAGCCAGATACAGGAACTGACACAGCTTCTGTCGCTGGAGCGCAGCAATTCGCAGGACATGCAGGACACCATCGCCAATCTGCAGGCTTCGCTGTCCAGCACGGAAAGCGAGCGTTCACGTCTGCAAAGCCTTTTGAACGAAGGCAGCGGCGCAGGTGCTGCCGCTGAAAAGCGCGCTGGCGAACTGTCCGAAAGCCTTGATGCCGAAAAGCAGGTCAGCGCCCGCGCACTCAGTCAGGTGGAACTGCTGAACCAGCAGATTTCAGCCCTTCGCCGCCAGATCGCAGCACTTGAAGATGCGCTCAACGCTTCAGAAAGCCGCGATCGCGAATCGAACGCCAAGATCGCCGATCTCGGTCGCCGCCTGAATGTCGCATTGGCGCAGCGTGTGCAGGAGCTGAACCGCTATCGTTCCGACTTCTTCGGACGCCTGCGTGAAATCCTGTCGGACAAGGAGAATATCCGTATCGTCGGTGACCGTTTCGTCTTCCAGTCGGAAGTTCTTTTTCCGACAGGCTCGGCGGACATTAATCCTGCCGGTCAGGACGAGATGAAGAAACTTGCCGACGCGGTGATCCAGCTCAATCAGGAAATCCCGGATGACATCAACTGGGTACTCCGTGTCGACGGTCACACGGATAATGTGCCTCTGACTGGCACGGGACGCTTCCGCGACAACTGGGAGCTTTCGTCAGCCCGCGCAACCGCAGTGGTCAAATTCCTGATCGCCAATGGCGTCCCCGCCAATAGGCTCGTTGCAGCAGGTTTCGGGGAATATCAACCGCTCGACGCCTCCGACACAGCCGATGCCCGATCCAAGAACCGGCGCATCGAGCTGAAGCTGACCGAACGATAAGAAGAAATAACGGGGGCAACGCCCCCCGTTTCACTTCGCAGCGAAGGCTCCAGCACCTGCCTCGAATTGCAGCTTGGCGAGACGGGCATAGATGCCGCCCTTCTCGACAAGGCTTTGATGTGTGCCTTCTTCGACAATATGGCCATGGTCGAGCACCAGAATGCGGTCGGCCTTGAGCACGGTCGCAAGCCGGTGCGCGACGACAAGCGTCGTGCGATCAGCCATCAGACTGTCCAGGGCCTTTTGCACAAGCATCTCGCTTTCAGCATCAAGCGCCGATGTCGCTTCATCAAGAAGAAGGATGGGCGCAGCACGCAAGATTGCCCGCGCAATGGCGATGCGCTGGCGCTGGCCCCCTGAAAGCGTCACACCGCGTTCGCCGACTTCCGTGTCATAGCCCTTGTCGAGCGCCATGATGAAATCATGCGCAAGGGCTGCCTTTGCCGCTGCCACAATCTCCTCGTCGCTCGCTCCGGGTCTACCGAAGGCGATGTTTTCGCGCACGCTGGTGGCGAAAATCGCCACATCCTGCGGCACGGTTGAGATGCGCGCCCGAACGGCCTGCGGGTCAGCATCAGGCAAAGCCACGCCGTCGATCAGGATCTTGCCTGACTGCGGATCGTAATAGCGCATGACGAGCGCGAAGATCGTGCTCTTGCCTGCACCCGAGGGACCGACAATCGCAACAGTCTCGCCGGGCTTCACGGTGAAGCTGACGCCATTGAGCGACGGTGCATCCGGACGCGTCGGATAGGAGAAATGCACGGAATCGAACACGACCTCACCGCGTGGCGGCACCGGCATGGCAACAGGTTTCAAAGGCGCGGCAATACCCGGCTGCTCGTCCAGAATTTCGACAAGCCGCTCCGTAGCCCCTGCTGCCTGCGCCAGTTCCCCACCCACTTCCGACAAGGCCCCGAAGGAGCTGCCTGCGAACACGGCATAAAGCACGAATTGACCGAGCGTACCGGCAGACATCGTGCCGGCCAGCACATCACGCGAACCGAACCAGAGCACCGCAACAATGCTGGAGAAGATCAGGAAAATGGCAAAGGCCGTCAGGATCGCACGCGCCTGAATGGAGGAACGCGCCGCCTGAAAGGCTTTTTCTACCGCGCTGCCAAAACGCCCGACCACCATATTCTCGTTGGTGAAGGCCTGCAGCGTGCGCATCGCGCCGATCTGTTCGCTGGCATAGGCATTGGCCTTCGCCAGCATGTCCTGCGTCATACGGGAACGGCGACGCACAGAGCGTCCGAAGGCGATCAGGGGCACAACGATGATCGGGATGGCAGCAATGACCAGCGCAGAAAGCTTCGGGCTGGTCACGACCATCATCGCCAGCGCGCCGACACCCAGAATCATGTTGCGCAGCGCGACAGAGGCCGTAGCGCCCACCACCGACTTGATCTGCGTCGTGTCGGACGACAGGCGCGAAACGATTTCACCCGACTGTGACCGGTCGAAGAATTCCGGCGAAAGCGCCGTCACATGCGAAAAGACCGCATTGCGCAAATCCGCGACCACTCGCTCGCCGAGCGAGATCACGAAGAAATAGCGCAGGCCCGATGCCAGCGCGAGAATGAGCGCCAGCAACACGAGCATGCCGAAGTAATTATTAACGAAGATCGCATTCGATCCCGTAAAGCCATGGTCGATCATACGACGCAGCGCGACGGGCACGGCAAGGGTCGTTACAGCGGCCAGCACCAGCGAAAAGAGCGCGCCTGCAACCAGGACCTTATAGGGTGCCAGAAACGGCAAAACTCTCTTCAGCGGCTTCAGCGTGCGGCGTTTGCGGCCATCTTCTGCAGTCAATTCGTGATTCATATCAATTTCAGTATCCCGGTCGGCCATTCTTGTGTTTGCGCCCTTGTTATTGCCGTGCGCCTGATGTATAGGCTCGCCAACCCTTTTGGAAGCCGTTGCCTGTAGGTAATGGGTCTTCATATCTGCCATTGGGCGAAAGTGCCGCAGTTTCGATAGTCAAGGCTGCGCTTTTCACCCCAGACTTTCAGGATTGAGAAGATGAAAGCCAATATCCATCCCGACTACCACACCATCAAGGTCGTGATGACCGATGGCACCGAATACATGACCCGTTCGACCTGGGGCAAAGAAGGCGATACGATGAACCTCGATATCGACCCGACCACCCATCCAGCCTGGACGGGCGGTTCGCAGACCCTGCTCGATCGCGGTGGTCGCGTTACGAAATTCAAGAACCGTTTCGGCAATCTCGGCATCTAATCCGATATTGCATCTGGTTGAAAAGCCCCGCCTCGGCGGGGTTTTTTTATGCCTGAATTTCATTCATCAGGGCACAAAAAAACTCCCGGATAACCGGGAGTTTTGCATCATTGTTGTGAGCACGAGAAATCAGGCGCTCAGCTTTTCCATCACTTCGTCGCTGACTTCGAAGTTCGTGTAGACGTTCTGCACGTCGTCATCGTCTTCGAGCACGTTGAGAAGCTTGAGAACCGAACGCGCCTTTTCCTCGTCCAGCTCGGTATTGGTCTGCGGCTTCCAGATCGTCTTGATCGATTCGGCTTCACCGAGAGCAGCTTCCAGAGCCTTCGACACTTCGCCGATATCTTCGAACGCACAGATGATGACGTGTTCTTCTTCACCGGACTGCACATCGTCAGCACCGGCTTCGATGGCCGCTTCCATAACCTTGTCGGCGTCGCCGACGGAGGACTTGTAGACGATTTCGCCAACACGGTCGAACATGAAGGACACCGAACCGGTTTCGCCCAGCGCACCGCCCGACTTCGTGAAGGCTGCACGCACATTCGATGCCGTGCGGTTACGATTGTCCGTCAGTGCTTCCACGATAACCGATACGCCGCCGGGGCCACGGCCCTCGTAGCGCACTTCATCATAATTCTCGCCGTCATTACCGGCAGCCTTCTTGATGGCGCGCTCGATATTGTCCTTCGGCATGGACTGCGCCTTGGCGTTCTGGATCGCCAGACGCAGGCGCGGGTTCATCGTCGGGTCAGGCAGACCCTGCTTGGCAGCGACGGTGATTTCGCGTCCGAGCTTGGAAAACATTTTCGACCGCACCGCATCCTGACGACCCTTGCGGTGCATGATATTCTTAAACTGTGAATGGCCGGCCATGGCACCCCTGTTCTGTTTAAAATGCTGTGCACGGAGAAAGCGTCACGCATGAAACAGAGATCAAGCAGAGAAGGGCCGCAGGTTGGGCCACAGTGCTTTCCGTGCAGAATGGCGGCGTTATAAGGAATTCAGGCCCATTCGTCCAGCAAAAGCGCCGCTGTCCCCCGAATCTCTGTCAACAAAAGCAATATTGCTCGACCCGTCAGGCAAAGCGGATTATCTATAAATTCATGATTCAGCCCGCCCAGAACACCCCCAGCGAAACCATCGCAGCCCGTATCAGCCGCATTCTCGCCGACCGCATCATCGCCGGTGAGATCGAGCCCGGCACGAAACTGCGACAGGATCACATTGCCGAAGAGTTCGAAACCAGCCATGTGCCGGTGCGCGAAGCATTCCGGCGACTGGAGGCTCAGGGACTTGCTGTTTCCGAGCCTCGGCGTGGCGTTCGGGTTGCATCGTTCGACATCGGCGAAATCAGGGAAGTGGCGGAAATGCGGACCGCTCTGGAAGTCCTGGCGCTACGCCATGCCGCGCCCCATATCACGCAGGCAACGCTCGATGCCGCAGAGCAGGCCACGCTGGAAGGCGACAAGTCACGCGATGTCAGAAGCTGGGAAGACGCCAACCGCCGTTTCCACCGGCTCATCCTCGAACCGTGCAAGATGCCGCGCCTGCTTGCGGCTATCGATGATCTTCACGCTGCCAGCGCCCGGTTTCTCTTCGCCACCTGGCGGTCGGAGTGGGAAACCCGCACCGACCACGACCATCGTGCCATATTGCGGGCGCTGCGCCAGAACGATGTCGAGAGCGCAGTCACTATCCTCGCCCGGCATGTGCAATGGATCGGGCACCGTCCGGTCAAGACCGCATCGGGCAAGACGCGCGATTCGTTTGCGATTGTCGGCTGATCAGGCGATTGCACAGATAAGCATCTTATTTTCGGCGTCCCCATTCCAGGCTGTAGTGACGGATTATTCGCACAGATTTTCATCTGCACGACCGGGTCTCTGCGCGACTCCCACAGCAACACGCCATGCTGCCTGTTCCGCCTCTTGCGTTTATCGTCAGGAGCTTTAAGAAGATATAGATCGAATCTCAATTTTATCTATAATTTGAGGAAGCCATGACGACCATCACCCAGACGCGCCCATCCTTCAGCCCGCTCAATCTGGAATCCCGTTCCCCTGCAATGCGCCTTGCAGCCGTTGCGCTTGGCACGCTGGTTCTCGCCGTCTCGTCGCAGATCGAAGTTCCGATGATTCCGGTCCCGATCACACTGCAGACCCTGATCGTTCCGCTGATCGGCGCGCTTTATGGCTGGCGTCTTGGCATGGCCACGGTTCTGGCCTGGCTCGGCGAAGCCATGCTCGGACTTCCGGTCCTTGCAGGCGGCGCTGGTGGTCTTCCGCATTTCGCAGGCCCGACCGCAGGCTATCTCGTTTCCTTCCCGATCATCGCGGCGCTGACCGGCTATCTGGCCGAACGCGGCTGGAACGGTAACCGCGTCGGCCTCGCCTTCGTTTCGTTCCTTGCCGCCAATGTGGTCTGCCTTGCTCTTGGCGCAGCCTGGCTGTCCAGCATCATTGGCGTTGAAAAGGCCGTTGCCTTCGGCGTGACGCCGTTCCTCGTCGGCGCCCTCATCAAGTCGGCTCTCGGCGCTGCGATCCTCAAGGCCATCGCCCGCGACGGCAAGGCCTGATCTGCCAGGTGACAGTACGCCTGCGCGGCCATCATCTCCTGTGCATGCTGACTTATGTCGGCAAAGGCTACAGCCCGGCTTTCGTCGAAAACTACGACAGGATTGCCGGGCGGCTCAGCAAAGGTGAAGAGATTTTTCTGGTCGATGGCCCTGACGACATTTGTGCGCCCCTGCTCTGCGGGGGCGATTGCCATTGTTACGAAGCGAGTGTTCGCGAGCGCGACCGGCTGGCATTGGAGGCCGTAGGCGAACTTCTCGGCCAGACGCTTTCCACGCAGAACCGTCTCGGGCTCGACGCAGAGCGGCTTGCCGTAATGCGCGGCGCTTTTGCAGAAGGCACGTTACGCAAAGCCTGCGAGCGTTGCGAATGGTCGAACCTCTGCACGAGAATTGCCACAACAGACCAGTTTCACGGCGTTAAAATAACAAGGCCACCCGCCTCAGGATGAGACGGGTGGCCTTGTTGTATCTGGCTTTTACTGTTGGCTTTTGCGCTTTCGCCGCGCCAGCATGTTGAGCGCTTCGACCAGCGCTGAGAAGCCCATAGCAGCGTAGATATAGCCCTTCGGCACGTGGAAGCCGAAACCATCGGCAATCAGCGTCATGCCGATCATCAGCAGGAAGCCCAGCGCCAGCATGACGATGGTTGGGTTCGCCGCGATGAACCGCGAAAGCGGATCGGCTGCAAGCAGCATGACAGTAACGGCTGCGACCACGGCAATGACCATAATGGCGATCTCGTCGGTCATGCCGACGGCGGTGATGATCGAATCGACCGAGAAAACCAGATCAAGGATCAGGATCTGCACGATGGCGGCACCCATGGTGAGCTGGGCCACCTTGCCGCCGATGTTCTCCTTGCCATCATCGGGATCGACCGTGTGGTGAATTTCCTTGGTCGCCTTCCAGACAAGAAACAGGCCACCGGCAATCAGGATGATGTCACGCCAGGAGAAGCCATGGCCGAACGCCTCGAAGATCGGATCCTTGAGCTGGACGATGATCGAGATCGTGAAAAGAAGCGCCAGGCGCAGGATGAGCGCCGCGCCAATGCCGATGCGGCGGGCGCGCGCCTGCTGCGAGGCGGGCAGCTTGTTGGTAAGGATCGAGATGAAGATCAGATTGTCGATACCGAGGACGACTTCCATCGTCACCAGCGTAACCAGCGCGGCCCAGCCGGCGGGGGTCGAAAGAAATCCCAGATACTCGGCAAAAAAATCCATTGAGTTGCGTCCCCTTGCAAAAAAACTCGTTGCAAGGAGATAGTAGTCTGGAAAATCCATTCAACTGGCAGAAAGCTGCCAGATTAAAATAGCGGCCTAGTTATAGATAACATCATACTTCAAGCTAAAATAAGACGTTATCGCCAGAATGCCGGAATGGTTTCCTCCAGATGCGCACCGATGCGCAAGGGAGCGGCCTTTTCTGCAAGCCCCGTGCGATCCGAAATCTCTATGCCCACACCGCAGACGGTAGCCGGACCATTCGCCGCTTCGAACCGTCCTTTGGGCACTTTCGACAGGAAGCGGTTGAGTGGTTCCTCCTTATCCATGCCCAGTGAGGAATCATAATCACCGCACATGCCTGCATCAGACATATAGGCTGTGCCATTGCGCAATATCTGGCAGTCGGCGGTCGGGACATGCGTGTGAGTCCCGACAACAGCGCTGGCGCGACCATCGACAAAATGACCGAAACACTGCTTTTCGCTCGTCGCTTCAGCATGGAAATCGAAGAAGACGGCATCGGCCTGCTCGCCAAGCGGGCAGGCTTCCAGAATTTTCTCGGCGGCGATGAACGGATCATCGAGATCGGGATGCATGAACACCCGGCCCATGACGTTTGACACGAGAACGCGGGCGCCATTTTTGGCGATATAAAGCCCCTCACCTTTTCCGGCTGTGCCTTTCGGGAAGTTTGCCGGGCGCAGAAAGCGGTCTTCGCGCTTGGAAAAATCCAGCGCCTCGCGCTGATCCCACACGTGGTTGCCGGTCGTGACAACGTCGGCGCCAGCACGGATGGTATCGTGGAAAATCTCTTCCGTAATGCCAAAACCGCCTGCGGCGTTCTCGCCGTTGACGATTACGAAGTCCAGCTTCAGATCGGAAATCAGCCCCGGCAGTTTTTCATATACTGCGGTGCGGCCCGACCGGCCCACCATATCACCAAGAAAAAGCAATCTCATGAGAATGCCTTATAAACTTGCGCCAAGCGAACGCAAGCAGATCAGGGCATTTTGCAGTCAGGCGGAATTGCCTGACCTCGCATAAATGCAGAAGAAAAAACTAATGTATGTCTCCCAAAAGCGCGAACCGGTTTTGGGAGACATACATGAAAACAAAATCTAGAGCGGCAGCTCGGTTCCAACCGGGCGCAAGCCGCTCTCGGTCAGGATCTGGTTGAGCGCGATATCATGCGGCTCATTTGGCACATGCTCGACTTCCTGGCAGTCGAAAGCCATGCCGATCAAAAGCGGCTGCAGACCGCGTTCGGTGAACCGCGCCAGCGCGCGGTCGTAGTGTCCTGCACCATAGCCAAGTCGATGCCCACGTTGATCAAAGCCTGCAAGCGGCATCAACAGGATCGCAGGATCGACAATCGGCGCATCTGCTCCCGGCCCCATCGTGCCGAAACCAGTCTGACGCAATCTGGCATCAGGCAGATATTCACGAAAGGCAATCGTTTCCTTGTCCAGAACAACGGGGAGGCAAAGCCGGGCACCCTTGGCGCGAAGCGCCGATAATAATGGGCGTGGGTCGATTTCGGAACGGATCGGCCAATAACCAGCAATCAAGGTGCCTTTGGGAACGTCAATTGCAGCTTCACCTTTTTTGGCTGCCGCCAGCGAAGCCTCGTAATGAAAACGCGGATCAAGCGCATCACGGACCGCCAGAACCTTGCGTCTAAGCTCCTGCTTTTCCAGACCGGGGCTGCGCTCCGTTGCTGCCATTCCAAGCCACTCCCTGCTGCCGTCTTTCACCATGCAGTGGAACCGCAAAGAGCCAATCCGTCAAGTGATCCCGCCCGCGCCATACGCGATCTTCTCCGAGCGGTCACGAATGACCTTCAAAACAACGCCGTGGAAGTCATTGAGGAACAGTTTGCCCCACAGGTCACAGTAAAAATCGATCGGCGTGGCGATCTGATAATGGGTCGTCAGCGTGAGACGTGTGTGACCATTCGTGAGAGGCTCAAGACGATAATCACCCTGCGCAAGCTTCAGATAGGTGCTGTCGACCTTGATATGCGCTTCCACCTCGGGCGGTATGGAGCCAGGGCCGAAGCGGAAATCCCACGCCAGAAGCCGATTTTCTTCCCATTGCGTGACGATTTCCTGAAAATTGACGCCGTGCGTCCACTGCAAGTCGCGTACCGCTCCAACACCAGTACCGTTCAGCCTTGCACCCACGGGCTGCGGCACGCCAAGAACGCCATGGCTGAATGTCCACGACAGTTCGTCCGGGCGCACATTGCGGATTTCAACCGTCTGCTGCCAGACGACTTCCGGAGGCGCTACGATCTCGATCACCGTGGTTACAGCGCCATCATGCGGGGTGTAGGACATCTGAAGTTCGGCTGGCAGAACGAGCAGCGGCAGCGCAATCACCAGCGTCGTGGTGCGACGCGAACGAAATTGCCGGATGATCCACAAGGTCACCGTCGAACCGAGCGCCGAGAACACCATGAAAAACGGAGCAGCCATGGCCACGCAAATTCCTGCTTCATGGAAAAAGACCATGCTGGTAACGACAAGCCCGGCGATGATAGCCCATCCCATACGGACATGCCGCCACAGGCTTTTTTGCGCACGCGGGTCGGAAAGGCTCGAAGCAAGGCTGGCAACAGCCATCGGTAACAGCATCAGGCCCGCAATGACGGGCATCGCATCCGCATATTGGCCCGACCAGATCATGACATAAAGCAGAAGGCCGTAGACGAATGCGATGGGTACCGCGACGGCCAGTCTTTCCGATGAATCGGGCGATGCTGTTTCAGGAGATTTCATCAAGATGCGCAAATCGTTGGAGCATTGCGCATGTTTACGAACAAATTGTCCGTTAGATCAAGCTCATAGCTATCCTGCGACAGCCAGAGGAAAAGAAAGCGGCGACCACGACGACCGATGGTAGTGATTGATCCCGGGAACCTACAAAGTAGGTGGGCGCCATATGCGAAAGCCCGCAAGCCTTCACAGGGACAGCTCCCTTAGAGATCAATAAGGCCCCGGGGATGCTGTTACACCTGTCGGGAAGCGCAGTTCGCCAAGGCCCAATATAGTACCTGCCCGATGGGAACGCCAGTGGCTTACACCGGCTTAACAGGAAAACTTTTCAGAAAAATCTGGACGAAGTTCAGCTGTTCCGTGGCGCAATGCGCGAAGCCACCTGCTCGATGCGCGACGCCACATCCGACAGCATGCCTGTCAAGGCAGCATCGTTGCTATCAGCGCGACCAAGCGCTTCATCACGTGCACGGCGCAGCGTTTCAACTTCGCTTTCCAGACCGTTGATACGTTTCTGCATCTCGGCCATCTCGTCCATCACCATGATCCCGGCCATGACGGTCAGGCGCAGATCGCCTATCTCCCCGAAGGACGTTTTGAGATGCGTGACATATTGATCGAAACGGTCGGCAAGCCCGGACAGATGTTCTTCCTGTCCTTCGTCGCAGGCCATGCGGTAGGCCTTGCCATCAATGGTAACGGTTACGGTCGCTATGGTAGCCTCCTATCGGTCCAGAACGGCGCGGATTGTCTCCATCGCAGTCACAAGGCGGCGTGAAACCTCGCGATTAGCAGCTTCCAGCCGCTCGGCGCGCGCTTCCGACTGATCGAGTTCCTGGGCGAGACGGCTGCGATCCGCATTCATACGCTGCACCTCCTCCTCGGCCTCGGCGAAGTCGCCTTCTTTGTCCAGCCGCAGATCGACCGCTTGTTCAAGCGTATTGAGTGCCTTTTCCAGCCGTTCCAAGACTTGCCTGAGGGTCGTTTCGGGTGCCATCCATATCCTTTCCAATGCCAATTCGCGGGCCAACTTATGGGGATCGAATCGCGCCTGCGGGACGGGCATCTTTGAAAAGATTGTAATAATCACCCGCCCGATAAGCAACAAATGAGGGGCACATCTAAACGTTCATGCACCGTTATCGGTGCAAAAACGGCTTTTCGGTGATTGTTCTACAGCTTTCCACACAACTCAATCGATTAGTCGCGGACAGTTTATTGCCCAAAAGTCATCGGTTTATTGACTCCTTATACGCAGGTGCTATGTGTCCCGATGCCTTCTGGAGCGTGATCCCGAAACGCATGAAGCCGTTTTGGACACGGATCGTGCTCAGGCAAAAGGCATCGCCGCAACCCCGTTAACCCCTCCCAAGGAAAGACGGCTGAGACCATGACCAATTCCGACAAACAAAACCAGATGGCCAACGCGATCCGCTTCCTCTCTATGGACGCGGTAGAGAAAGCCAATTCGGGCCATCCCGGCCTGCCGATGGGTGCAGCCGATATAGCGACGACGCTTTATACCCGTTTTCTCTCGCACGACCCGCAGAACCCGCACTGGCCGGATCGCGACCGTTTCGTGCTCTCCGCAGGCCACGGCTCGATGCTGCTCTATTCGCTGCTCTATCTTTCGGGCTACGAAGACATCACCATCGACGAGATCAAGAATTTCCGTCAGCTCGGTTCGCGCACCGCAGGCCATCCGGAATATGGTCACGCCGCCGGTATCGAGACGACGACCGGCCCGCTCGGACAGGGCATCGCCAATGCCGTCGGCATGGCACTTTCCGAACGTATCCTCAATGCACAGTTCGGCGACAGCCTCGTCAACCATTACACCTATGTGATTGCCGGTGACGGCTGCCTCATGGAAGGCATCAGCCAGGAAGCCATCGCGCTTGCCGGTCATCTGAAGCTGAACAAGCTGATCGTGTTCTGGGATGACAACAACATCTCGATCGACGGCCCGGTCACGCTTTCCGACAATACCAATCAGCCAGCCCGTTTTGCCGCTTCCGGCTGGAACACCATGGCTGTTGATGGTCACGATCAGGATGCGATTGCCAAGGCAATCGAACTGGCCAAGGTTTCCGACAAGCCGACGCTCATCGCCTGCAAGACGACCATCGGCTTCGGCGCACCAAACAAGGCTGGCACCAACAAGGTGCATGGCTCGCCGCTCGGTGCTGAAGAAATCGCTGCAACCCGCAAGGCGCTCGGCTGGAGTGCTGAACCCTTCGTCGTTCCGGCAGAAGTGCTGGACGGCTGGCGCGTTGCCGGTCTGAATGCCGCCAGGAAGCGTCAGGAATGGGAAAAGCGCTTTGCTGCCGTCGACGCGGACACCCGCGCTGAATTCGAGCGCCGGATGCGTGGCGACCTGCCTTCCAACTTCGATGCAACCATCATCGAATACAAGAAGAAGCTGTCCGCAGACAAGCCGAAGGTCGCAACCCGCAAGTCTTCGGAAATGGCACTGGAAGTCATCAATGGTGTCGTGCCGGAAACCATCGGCGGCTCCGCCGATCTCACCGGTTCGAACAACACCAAGACGAGCCAGACCAAGGCCATAACGCCGGAAGACTACGGCCAGCGTTACGTCCATTACGGTATCCGTGAGCACGGCATGGCAGCAGCCATGAACGGCATGACGCTGCATGGCGGGCTGATCCCTTACGGCGGCACCTTCCTGACCTTCTCGGATTATTGCCGTCCGGCCATGCGCCTTTCCTCGCTGATGGGCATCCGCGTCGTTTACGTGATGACGCATGACTCCATCGGTCTTGGTGAAGACGGCCCGACCCACCAGCCGGTAGAACAGCTTGCCGCCTTGCGCGCCATTCCGAACCATAATGTGTTCCGTCCTGCCGACGCTGTCGAAGCGGCTGAATGCTGGCAGATTGCCCTGCAATCGAAGAAGACGCCATCGACGATGGCTCTCACTCGCCAGAACCTGCCAACGGTTCGTACCGAGCATCGCGACGAAAACCTTTCGGCTTTCGGCGCCTATGAACTTGCTGCGGCAAGCAAGGATGCCAAGGTGACGATCTTCGCGACCGGTTCGGAAGTGGAAATCGCACTCAAGGCCCGCGACCTGCTGGAAAGCAAAGGCATTGCCACCCGTGTCGTTTCGGTTCCTTGCTTCGAGCTTTTCGAACAGCAGAGCGATGCCTACAAGACCGCGACCATCGGCAATGCGCCGGTCAAGGTGGCGATCGAAGCGGCAATCTCACTCGGCTGGGAACGCTTCATCGGCGAGAACGGCATATTCATCGGCATGAAGGGCTTCGGCGCTTCGGGCGAGATCAACGATCTTTACAAGCATTTCGGCATCACGGCAGAACATGCCGCCGAAGCTGCGGAGAAGAAGCTCAACGCCGCATGATTTTAAGAACGCCGGCGTCGTAAAAACGCCGGCGTTTGAGTTTCCATTCCAGTCCGGCCGGACGAATCCTGTTCGATTTGTCCGTTCCGACGGAGTTTTGAAGCACTGCATGTGCAGTACCCTATCGGGAGATTAAGAGAAAATGGCAGTTCGCGTCGCAATTAACGGTTTTGGCCGCATCGGCCGCAACATCCTTCGCGCCATCGTCGAGTCGGGCCGCACCGATATTCAGGTCGTGGCTATCAACGACCTCGGCCCGGTCGAAACCAACGCACATCTTCTGCGTTATGACAGCGTTCATGGCCGTTTCCCCAAGGAAGTTAAGGTTGCAGGCGACACCATCGACGTCGGCTACGGCCCGATCAAGGTTCATGCCGTTCGCAACCCGGCTGAACTGCCGTGGAAGGAAGAAGGCGTCGACATCGCTCTGGAATGCACCGGCATCTTCACCTCGCGCGACAAGGCAGCACTTCATCTTGAAGCTGGTGCAAAGCGCGTCATCGTTTCGGCTCCTGCCGACGGCGCGGACCTGACTGTCGTCTATGGCGTCAACCATGACAAGCTGACCAAGGACCATCTGGTCATTTCGAACGCTTCGTGCACCACCAACTGCCTTGCACCGGTGGCTCAGGTTCTCAACGATGCTATCGGCATCGAAAAGGGCTTCATGACCACGATCCACTCCTACACGGGCGACCAGCCGACGCTGGACACCATGCATAAGGATCTCTACCGCGCGCGCGCAGCAGCTCTTTCGATGATCCCAACCTCGACGGGCGCAGCCAAGGCTGTCGGCCTCGTTCTGCCGGAACTGAAGGGCAAGCTCGACGGCGTTGCCATCCGCGTTCCGACCCCGAACGTCTCGGTCGTCGACCTGACCTTCATCGCCAAGCGCGCAACGACCGTCGATGAAGTCAACAACGCGATCCGTGAAGCCGCCAATGGCCGCCTCAAGGGTATCCTCGGCTACACAGATGAGCCACTCGTCTCGCACGACTTCAACCACGACTCCCATTCCTCGGTCTTCCACACGGACCAGACCAAGGTCATGGAAGGCACCATGGTGCGCATCCTGTCGTGGTACGACAATGAGTGGGGCTTCTCCAGCCGCATGGGCGATACCGCTGTCGCCTTTGGCAAGCTGATCTAAGCCTCCGACCATGTTTCGCGCCCTTCTCCCCACCGTTGCGCGCTGGCGTCCGCTGGAAGGAGAAGGGCTCGAACATCTCAATATCGGCCCCGCCGGCCGCACGATCCGTGCTGAAAGCGTGGTGATTGGCGACCGCGGAGACAATCCCTACGGCGTGCGCTACAGCATCGACTGCAACAGCGTCTGGCATGTCCTCCATTTCCTGATCGAAACTACAGCCGGGCACCGGCTGGAGCTTGTTTCCGACGGCGACGGTCGCTGGAGCACGATGGCTGGCGATGCATTGCCCGAGTTCGATGGCTGCATCGATATCGATCTGGCAGGAACGCCCTTCACCAACACGCTGCCCATCCGCCGCCTTGGCCTCACACCGGAAAGCGGCACCGTTCAGCTCGACATGCTTTACGTGCCGTTCGACAGTTTCCGTCCGCTGCGCGACCAGCAGCGTTATACCTGCCTTGAGGAAGGGCGGCGCTATCGCTACGAGGCTGCCGACCGCACCTTCACCGCCGAATTGCCCGTCGACGAGGACGGGCTTGTCACCGATTATCCAACCCTTTTCCGGCGCCTGCCTGTTTGAGCTCTCCTGCTCCACCGGCACCCGAAAGACAGTTCTGGGAGAAAGATCATGAGTTTCCGCACTCTCGACGATGCCGACGTCAAGTCCAAGCGCGTACTGGTCCGCGTTGACCTCAACGTGCCGATGGCAAATGGCGAAGTCACCGACCTGACCCGTATCGAGCGTATCGTTCCAACCATTGCCGAGCTTTCCAGGAAAGGCGCAAAGGTAATTCTGCTCGCTCATTTCGGTCGCCCCAAGGGCGTTGCTTCGGACGAAAATTCGCTGAAGCATGTCGTGAAGCCGCTCTCCAAGGTGCTTGGACACGGTGTCCATTTTGCCGAAGACTGCATCGGCGAGCACGCCAAGGCCGCCGTTGATGCACTGAAGGACGGCGATGTCCTGCTTCTGGAAAACACCCGTTTCCACAAGGGCGAGGAAAAGAACGATCCGGAATTCGTCGCGGCTCTGGCAGCCAATGGCGATCTTTATGTGAACGACGCGTTTTCGGCTGCCCACCGCGCCCATGCTTCGACCGAAGGCCTCGCACACGTCCTGCCCGCCTATGCGGGTCGCGGCATGCAGGCCGAGCTTGAAGCGCTGGAAAAGGGCCTTGGCAATCCGGCTCGTCCGGTTGTCGCCATCGTCGGTGGCGCAAAGGTTTCGACCAAGCTCGACCTCTTGTCCAACCTGATCGAAAAGGTTGATGCGCTCGTTATCGGCGGCGGCATGGCCAATACTTTCCTGGCAGCACAGGGACACGATGTCGGCAAATCGCTCTGCGAGCATGAGCTGGCCCACACCGCCCGCGAAATCATGGCCAAGGCCGAAACCACCAAATGCGCGATCATCCTTCCGGTCGATGCTGTCGTGGGCTGGCACTTTGCAGCCGACACGCCGAACAAGACCTATGGAGTCGATGCAGTTCCAAGCGACGGCATGATTCTCGATGCCGGAGCACTCTCGACCGATCTGATCGCCTCGGCCATCGATGATGCGGCCACGCTTGTCTGGAACGGTCCGCTCGGTGCGTTCGAACTGCGTCCGTTCGACACCGCGACGGTCAAGACCGCAAAACACGTCGCCGCCCGCACCAAGGCTGGCAAGCTGGTTTCGGTCGGCGGCGGCGGCGATACGGTCGCAGCCCTCAATCATGCTGGCGTGGCCGACGACTTCACCTATATCTCGACCGCAGGCGGCGCCTTCCTCGAATGGATGGAAGGCAAGCCCCTCCCCGGCGTTGATGTGCTGAAGAAGTAGAGCATTTCCAGCAAAAGCGTGAAGCGGTTTGCACGGAAGAATGTATGAGAACAAATAAAGCCCCGGAAATCCGGGGCTTTTCTTCATGCTTTGGGGGTCAACTTCAGGAGACGTCCCGGATTGTCATCCTCGATCAGCCAGATGGCCCCGTCGGGACCGACAGCCACATCGCGGATACGGTTTTCCATTTCAAAGCGCTCGGCTTCGTCCGCCTTGCCATCCTTGTCGATCACGACACGCACCAGCGACATGACCGAAAGCCCTCCGATCAAAGCCGAACCGCGCCATTCGGGGAACATGTCTCCCTCGTAAAAGGCAAGCCCGGCCGGAGCGATAACCGGCGTCCAGTACACCAATGGCGGCTCGAATTCCGGACGTGTGCTATGGCGCGGGATCGGTCTGCCGCTATAATTGTCGCCATTGGAAACAACAGGCCAGCCATAATTAAGACCGGGCTTGATGAGATTGAACTCGTCACCGCCACGCGGGCCCATCTCGTGCTCCCAGAGCTTTCCATCGGGGCCGAAGGCCAGTCCGTACGGGTTGCGATGGCCGGTTGACCAGGTCAATGCCCGTACACCTCCCGCATCCGCGTGCGGATTATCCTTCGGCACGGAACCATCGAGATTCATGCGGAGAATTTTCCCCATGGGAGCCTCATCGTCCTGCGCGGTTGCAGGCAACATGCGGTCGCCGACGGAAAGGAACAGATGTTTGCCGTCCGGCGCAAATGCAATAATGCCGCCCGGCTGTCCGCCGCGAGCCGCCGCATCCTGTTTCCAGATCGTGGTCTTGTCCTGTAGCGCTGCTTTGCCGTCACCTTCATCCAGCATAGCGCGCACCAGAACGACACTGCTGCCGTTCTTCGCCGGTTCGTTATAGGAGAAGTAGACTGCCTTACCCTTTTCGAAATCCGGGGCAGGCGCAATATCGAGCAGGCCGTTCTGGCCACTGAATGCCACTTCCGGCACACCATCGACAGCAGTTTTGTCACCCGATTGCGTGACGATGAAAATCTTGCCGCCCTTCTCCGTCAATAAAAGTCTGCCATCGGGCAGAAAGGCGATAGCCCAGGGCGTATCGAATTCGGCAACCGACGTTGCAGTAAACGGAGCACGTGCTTCGGCCTTCCTGCCACCGGCATTGATACTCTCAGCCGAAACATCCAGCACCGGCAGGGCAACCATTGATGCTGCCAGAACAAACGGCAGGCTCAAAACGGCGCGTCGCATATCTCCTCCTCAAATCTGGACAATGGAAAACAGGCGAGGTTTTTCTCACTGGTTTCTTACATGGGGGTTGAGAGGCGGATATCAAAACGAGTTTCGGGAAAAACCTGAGATAACCAATCTGACCGCTCGTAAGATAACTTGTCTCATCTAAACCGTTTGAAAAATCTTTCAAACGTTTCAATGACTTGCGCTCTTCATAGTTTTAACCAACACTCCCTCATCGCTTTGATAGAAGGAGCATTGCATATGACTGAACGTCTTGAGGATATTGCGATTGCACTGGTGGCGGCAGGAAAAGGCATTCTCGCTGCCGACGAAAGTTCGGGCACCATCAAGAAGCGCTTTGACACAATCCATCTCGCATCGACGGAAGACACGCGCCGCGACTATCGCGAGATGCTGTTCCGCTCGGACGAAGCGATGAAGAACTATATTTCGGGCGTCATTCTCTATGACGAAACCATAAGACAGAAGGCCAAGGACGGTACACCGCTTGTCGAAATCATCCGAAGGGCGGGGTCGATTCCGGGCATCAAGGTCGATGCGGGTGCGAAGCCGCTAGCGGGCTTCGAAGGTGAAACGATCACAGAGGGGCTGGACGGTCTGCGCGAACGGCTCAATGAATATTACGCACTTGGCGCCCGTTTCGCCAAATGGCGCGCAGTGATCTCAATTTCCGATGGCCTGCCCAGCTGGGGGGCGGTGAAACAGAATGCACGAGCGCTCGCCCGCTATGCAGCGCTTTGCCAGGAAGCAAACATCGTCCCTATCGTTGAGCCGGAAGTATTGATGGACGGCCAGCCGGGCGATCACACCATCGACCGTTGTTATGACGTGACGGAATGGGTTCTCAAGACGGTGTTTACGGAACTTTACGATGCTCGCGTTCGGCTGGAAGGCATGATCCTGAAGCCGAATATGATCATCGACGGCAAAAAGGCACGCAAGGCTTCCGTCGAGGAAGTGGCGGAGAAAACTGTCCGCTGTTTCCGCAACACGGTTCCGGCAGCAGTGCCCGGTATTGCTTTCCTTTCCGGCGGTCAGACCGGTGAGGAAGCGACCGCCCACCTTTCTGCGATGAATGCGAGCTTCGACATGCCGTGGAAAATGACTTTCTCCTATGGCCGTGCCCTGCAGGCGGCAGCGCTGGACGCCTGGGGCGGTAAGGATGAAAACATCGCTGCCGGTCAGCGGGCTTTTGCCCATCGAGCAAAGATGAACGGTCTGGCTGCCACCGGCGGCTGGAAAAAAGATCTAGAGAAAGCAGCCTGATTTACTACTGAATAGCAAAGAGCCCGGTTTACAACCGGGCCTTTGTTGTCGGAATCAAGTTCCGCGAATTGCATCTAGCTGTTTCAATGCATTACGATTCCTCGCCGCATCCGCCAATTCGAGACTGACAACGCGGCGACCAACTGGCCATAAAGAGATGGCAGCCAGTTTAAATGCCTGAAGACCGAATGGAATACCAATGATCGTCAGGCAATTGAAAATGCCCGCAATGATGTAGCCAAAGAAAAGGGTAATGCCGAACGTAAATGCCCAAAGAATATTAAAGATAAAGCCAATAGTGCCTGTTGCAGCAGTCGTGGCGGAAAGTTCCTTACCATCCAACTCCCGTACATGAACTACGGTCTTTCCAAATGGAAAAGCTGACATCTTGGCCATCTCAAGCGCAGCACGTGTAAGTGGCAGTCCGACAATGGAGATTGCAAAAACAACCGCCCCCATAAGCCAGACCAGCGCCAGTATAGCGCCACCGAATACAAACCAGATAACGTTGCCGACAAAACGCATTTCATAATCCCCGCTCTAAATGCAGTCTCACTAACTGGTGCTATGACAAATAAAAGCGGGCGCAACAATTCCCCAAAATCGGGTCGAAATTATTAGCTATTAAATTTAATCAAACATCACGGAGATGGAATCCGACTGCCAGTGCCATGGCAAATATTGCGAACGCTGCGATCTTCCAGAAATCGCCGCGCTGCTTCAGGCCCGGCAGGCCAAGCGGTTTGATGATGTGCAGTCCCATCAGAAGAACAAGCAGCACAGGTAGGATTTTGGTCACAAATCACCTCTCTGCCTCCTTGTGACGCAGACAGGCCGTCGCTGCAAGATGCGTGCAACAGACACAACCCTTTTACCGACAAGGTTCCATCTTCATCTTAAGTTTCATGGACGAGCCGCCGCCGGGCGGCGTAAACTGCATGCGGAGGTGATGAAAAGCGCATGGAGGAGATAGACCAAAACAGGTCGATCTTGCGCTTTCATCAGCAGACTAATCAGGAAGCGACAACCGCCCGACGGGTGGCGTTGCGCGTGCTTCTGGGAGGAAGAGCATGACTTCAAAATATGCCGAAACCTATGCCGCATGGCAGGCCGATCCTGAACGCTTCTGGGCTGAAGCGGCGCAGGCAATCGACTGGTTCAAGCCATGGGACCAGGTTTTTGCGGGCGACGAAGGTGTCTATGGACGTTGGTTCAAGGGTGCGCAGTGCAACACCTGCTATAATGCGCTCGACCGCCATGTCGCCAAAGGGCGCGGTGAACAGGTTGCGCTCATCTATGAAAGCCCTGTCACCGGCAAGGTGCGCAAATTCACTTATCGCGAACTGCTGGAAGAAGTGGAAGCGCTGTCCGCCGTCATGCTCGACAATGGTGTATCGAAAGGCAACCGCGTTCTGATCTATATGCCGATGGTTCCCGAAGCGGCTGTCGCCATGCTGGCATCGGCCCGTATCGGTGCCGTCCATTCCGTCGTCTTCGGCGGATTTGCCGCCACTGAACTCGCAACCCGTATTGACGACGCCAAGCCAGTGATGATCATCGCCGGTTCCTGCGGTATCGAGCCTACCCGTATCGTGCCCTATCAGGCCATGCTCGATAAGGCGATTTCACTTGCGCAGCACAAAGTCGATCATTGCATCATATTGCAGCGCGAGCAGCACCGGCACGAACCGGTAGCAGGACGTGACATCGACTATCGCGAGGCCGTTGATGCCGCGCGCGGTCGTCATGTTCCCTGCACGCCGGTTGATGCTACCGACCCGCTTTACGTACTCTACACATCCGGCACGACCGGCGAGCCGAAAGGCGTCGTGCGCGACAATGGCGGACACATGGTGGCGCTTGACTGGTCCATGAAGAATGTCTTCGGCGTGGAACCGGGACAAGTATGGTGGGCCGCATCCGATGTGGGTTGGGTGGTTGGCCATTCCTACATCGTTTATGCCCCGTTGATCCATGGCGCGACCAGCATCCTGTTCGAAGGCAAGCCTATCGGCACACCCGATGCTGGCACCTACTGGCGCATCATCGCCGAACATGGCGTTGAAGTGATGTTCACCGCACCAACGGCGCTGCGTGCAATCAAGAAAGACGACGCGGACGGCAATTTCGTACGTCACTACGACCTTTCAAAGTTCCGCGCCCTTTATCTCGCTGGCGAACGCGCCGATCCCGACACGATCCACTGGGCAGAAAATCTGCTGGGCTGCCCGGTGATCGATCACTGGTGGCAGACGGAAAGCGGCTGGCCGATGGTCGCCAATCCGCTCGGCCTCGGTCTTCTCGAAACCAAATACGGCTCACCCGCTGTCTGTCTTCCGGGTTACGATATCCGCGTGCTGGACGATGAAGGCCACGAGGTCGAGCGCGGCCAGCTCGGGAATGTTCTCATCAAGCTGCCCCTGCCGCCCGGTTGCCTGCCAACACTCTGGAACGCCGATGAGCGTTTCCGCAAAGCCTATCTGAACGAGTTCCCCGGCTACTATAAAACCGCCGATGCCGGCTACATGGATGTAGATGGCTATCTCTACATCATGAGCCGCACTGACGACATCATCAATGTCGCTGGCCATCGCCTGTCGACCGGGGCGATGGAGGAGGTACTCTCCAGCCATCCCGATGTTGCCGAATGTGCGGTGCTTGGTATTTCCGACCCGGTTAAAGGTCAGGTGCCTTGCGGCTTCCTCGTGCTGAAATCCAACATCGACCGCGATCCGCAAGAGGTCGAGAAGGAATGCGTCAGCATGGTGCGTGACGTCATCGGACCCGTTGCAGCCTTCCGGCTGGCGCTGACCGTAAAGCGTCTGCCCAAGACGCGGTCCGGCAAGATTCTACGGTCAACCATTCAGAAGATTGCCGACGGCGAAGAATGGAAGATGCCGGCCACAATTGACGATCCGGCTATTCTGGACGAAATCAGCACCGTTCTGCGCGAGCGTCACACCGGTCTCGCCTTCGCCTGATCTTAACCGTCCCGACTATTGACCGGCGGTTTCCGCCGGTCCACTCTCCATGCAAATTGGAGATCGATCATGCAATTAGAAGGCAAGGTGGCAATTGTCACCGGCGCTGCCCGCGGTATTGGCTATGCCATAGCAAAGCGCTTCCTGATGGATGGCGCAAGCGTAGTCCTGTCCGATATCGACAACGCCGCCGCCATGCGCGCAGCCAAGGATCTGGAGCAATTCGGCCCGGTTCGCCATATGGCGGCGGATGTGGGGGATAAGCTCGATGTCCACAATCTCCTGACCTTCACCATCACCAATCTGGGTGAGGTTGATATTCTCGTCAACAACGCGGGTATCGTGCATCAGGCGGATTTCCTTGACCTCAAGGAAGAGGATTTTGACCGTGTCATGCGTGTCAATCTCAAAGGCGCGTTTCTGTGCGGACAGGCCGTGGCAAAACGCATGGTGGAGCGAGTCGAATCGGGCGGTGATCCAGGCACGATCATCAACATGTCATCTGTCAACGCAATCTTCGGTCTACCGGAACAGCTTGCCTATTCCGTTTCCAAGGGCGGATTGAACCAGCTGACACGTACCATGGCAGTAGCGCTCGCCCGTTGGGGGATTCGCGTCAATGCCATCGGCCCCGGCTCCATCGAGACCGACATGCTTTCCGCCGTAAACACAGACGCCGATGCCCGCAACAGGATTTTATCAAGAACACCACTCGGTCGCATAGGCCAAGCCTCTGAAATTGCTTCGATAGCGTCGTTTCTGGCATCGCGGGATGCGAGCTATGTAACAGGCCAGACCATCTATGCGGATGGTGGACGCCTGCCCCTCAGCTATACAGCAGCACCACGCTATAAGGCATGATGTTGCGGCTTCGCTATATTAGGAAGATAATGAAATAAGGATTTGCTCCTGACAGAAAGCTGTCAGGAGGGGTGTGCGATACTGCGTATCCAAGGATGAGGGAGATTTCACCATGGCACTCGCAATCGCACCATTGATCGCAGTTTTGAAGGAATACAGGCGCAGGCATGATGAACGCCGTCGTTTCATTCGCACCGAGCGTGTGATCGACGGACTGCCGAAAGACCTGCGCAAGGATCTGGGCTGGCCGGATCGCTATCTGGAACAGCGTAACACCAAATACTGCAACGGAGAATAGAACGGAATGCGCCGTGCAGACCGCCTTTTCCAGATTGTTCAGCACCTGCGCGGTGGCAGGCTCGTCACCGCGCGCCAGCTGGCCGAGCGGCTGGAAGTCTCCGAACGCACCATCTATCGCGATATTTCCGATCTGCAGTCGACTGGCGTCCCCATCGATGGCGAAGCCGGTGTCGGCTATATTCTGCGGCAGGGCTTCGAACTCCCGCCGCTTATGTTCACGCGCGATGAAATCGTCGCTCTGGTTGCCGGGGCGCGCCTCATCCGCGCCTGGGGCGGCGTTTCCATGGCGCGTGGTGCAGAAGAGGCTCTGGTGAAGATCGAAGCTGTTCTGCCCAAGGAAGAACGCGCGCGCATCACGAGCACCCAGATACATGCGCCAACTGCCCGCATCAGCATGGACGAACGCCGCATCATCGACGCGGTGGAACGCGCCGTCGATCAGGGCAATGTACTCAATATCCGCTATCGAGATCTGGAATCGCGCGAAAGCGAGCGTGATATTCGCCCGCTTGGTCTGTGGTTCTGGGGTAAGGTCTGGACGGTTATCGGCTGGTGCGAATTGCGCAATGCTTTCCGCACATTCCGGACCGACCGTATCGTTGAGGCCAGCGACGCAGGCCGCCTCTTCCGGGCCGAACGCGGCAAAACGCTGGGCGATTTCTACCGCCTCATGGAACTGAGCGAATATAACGCTTTTAAAGACTGATCATTGCCTTCCAAGCCCAAGATGACCGCTAAGCCGTTTTGGGACTGGCTCTTCTACCGCTTTCCGAGCAGAATGAATTGTATGAACTTTCAAATGAGTTCGGTTCTGAAGCGATCTGGCTAACGTTGACGGTCGACAGATATGGCAAAATGCCCGTTCGGTTGATCTTTGAACCCGCGTCCTTGCTGCTGTTTCTACCGGTGTCACACTCAGAATATGTGGAACGGCTCTGCTTCGCACGCCGATATGCTTGAAGCAGATCGACGCGCGAAACTAGAGAGGAATTTTTGAACCCGGCTTATTTCGTCAGAGCGGCAATGCGATCAAGAGCGCTTCCAAAACCTTTGAGCGAGACCTTGAAAGCGACTGGCTGGCTGGGTTCAAGTGCGGTGGCAGTGATATTGAGATTAGCTGCCGTCTTGAGCTTACCGACTTGCTTGGCATCGAAAGAAAGTGGCGCCAGACAACCCTGCGGCAGGCAGGTCGAGAAGGTGAGCGCCGGTGCTTCTCCCTCGTCGATCTTCAATGTGGCGCCCTTCGCCAGATTCAATCCAAACGGCATCAAAAGCACGCCTTCAACCTTGCCGCCAGCGACATTGCGCAGTTCGACCGTCAGGACACGCTGGCCAGTCTGGGAGGAGTTCTGCATCTGGTTCATGATGCAGTTTGTGCTCTCTTTCTGCGCCTGGCAGGAGATGGACCAGTCCTGATAGGTTTCTGTGAGGGTGCTGGCGCCTCCGGGTAACGGCGCTGCGGAAGCTGTTGCCGTGAGAGCCAAGAATGCGGCGGCGGAGAAGAACGAATAACGATAGTTCATAGAAATGCCTTTGTGAAAATATTGTTTTGATGCGCCCCTGTAATGAATGCCAGGGACACTTGATTGTTTTCATCGCATACAGACGATGGTGGAAGTTCCATGCGACTGGCGAATGGGTTAGGGCGCGTTTCGATTTGATCGATTCAGATCGACACTTTGTTTATTTTAAAGCGCATCTTGTCCGAAAGCCGCTTCACACTTTTCGAGATACGCTCTAATTGACAGTAGCTTTCGTTTGCCCACGCAGTTGCTCAATCTGGGCTGTGATCTTGCTCAAATCCTCGTTGAGGAAGTCCTGCTCACGCTGGCGCAGCCATTGGTCCAGTTCCGGCTTGGTCGCTTGAGACGGCGCATTAGCGGCATTCAGCAGAAGAAGCGGAAAGGTTTCCTTGAGGAACTTTTCCCGGGCGCCACCCTTCTTTTCATCTATGGCGCAAACCATCGAGATCGCCGCATTGGCTATCGCCTCGGTTGCTTGCAGACGCGCTGCAAGGTTCAGAATCAATTGATGAAGGTGTTCAATATCGGTCATGGTTTTATCCTGACTGGCTGGTGTTGAATTCAAGTATGGAAATCAATCCGCGGCCCCGCGCAACCTTGTCCGTTGCGATGATCACGCTCTCAATACAGGGCACCCCGTACTACGCGATGCTAACGATGCCGGCCGTGCTGATGCCTGCGAACTACAGCAAAGCTTTCAGCGTAGGCAACTGTCCAGAAATATCCTCGATCAGAGGGGCAAATGCCGGCAGTACAAATCTTGGATATGGTCAGGCGCGTGCCAGGCCGCCACCTCAGATCGACGAACGGCTCGGACCGGATAAGGTCATCTCCCGCGTCAACAAAGGTCGCCATCGGTCTTTCCTTTCTGGCATTCAAAGTGAGGCTCCCAGTCCTCCATTGGAGTTTCGGGAGCCTCAGATTGCAGAGCTCGTAGCCCAAGCCTGGGTCTTACCACTTCAACTTGAAGCCGACGGTTGCCTTAAGAGCATAGCTGTCAGCGAAGTGATTGAGCGAGGTGTTGATCGAGCCCTCACCATAGACGGCGTATTTCTGGTCCGCCCATGCATAGGTGCCACCGGCGCCGATGCCTGCCCAGGTCTTGTCATTGTCGGTGTCGATATCAACACCGGCCACGTTGATACGCATTCCGCCAAGGAAGGACTGGTAAAGGTTGGCGACACCATAGACCGAGGTGTTGACCATGAGGCCGTCTTCACCCGTCCAGTCGTTGCGGTAGTTTGCAGCAAGGCCAAGACGCGCCGTCAGGCTGTTTGAATTGTCGAGGCCGACCCGGTTGCCCATAATGTCCTGGAAAGCGTCCGCATCCAGCGACGACCACATCAGCTGCGCCTGCGGCGTCAGCGACCAATGATCATCAATGGCGACACGCTGGCCTGCTTCCACACTCATGGCATAACCGAAAGCCTTCGCGCCGGTAGCCAGTGCCGAATTCATGTCATCGGAAGACAGGTCATTATCGAACCAGGTAAGCTGGCCCTGCGTGTCTACATAGAAGCCATTGTTGCCATACCAGGTCGCTGTTGCACCAAGGCTCCAGGCCCGCGTGTCGGTATAGCCGTCACCGAAGAACGAGCTGGTATTGCCATGGGCCGTACCGTACTGCCCGGTGATGCCAGCAACCAGTTTTCCGTTGTCATCCTCGTAGAACTGACCGTCAACGCCTGCCTGCATGATGAAGGTATTGATGTCCTGCTTCATGCCGGTGACGCTTTGCGGTTCAAGCCGGTTATGCGCTCCTTCGATACGCGCCCAGATGCCATTTCCGTCGACCATGGCGCCGTTCGTCTGGCCGTCGCCATTCTCGCCCGTCCAGTACCGGTTGCCCACACGTTCCTGCAAGGTCGGCAACTTGTTCAAGGCCTGCATGTTCTGGCCGTACCCCTGATAGACCGGCACGCCAGCGCCATAACGGGGACCATTGTTGTCTGGGTTGTTTGGTTCCGTATCACCATAACGGCTCACGAGATACCAGTTGCCATCCTTGTTACCGCTGCCCGATCCTTGCTGCAGCGTATAGGCATAGGCGCCAGCCCAGATAGCCTTCTTGTTATCCTTGGTTGTGTAATCGCTGACAAGCGAGAAGGTACCATTAGACTGCCCGGCGACATCGACAACTTCGATACCGTTAACCGTCTGGCCACCAAGCCCACCACGATTGACCACTTGCAGATTGGTAGTGCCTGAGGTGTCACCAGCAACCTTCAATCTATCGGTCTTGGAGTTGTCGTCACCAAGCACCGTGTTGATGACGAGGGTGCCATTGGAGCCGGTGTAGTTACCAGCTACCGTCAAAGTGGTTCCGGCTGTCATGTCACTCAGAGTAACAGTGCCACCATTGTCGAGGGAGACCACAGTCGTATCGTACCCGCCAATATCCAGCGTCCCGTTGCGCGTCGTCGTATAGGCCGATGCCGAACTGAATGCACCTTGGCTTCCCTGCGCCAGCGTCCCCTGCTTGACAAGCGTTGCACCGGTATACTGGTTGGAACCAGTGAGCGTCAGGTCAGCCGCACCGGATTTGGTGAAGCTGCCAGTGCCGGACAATACGCCGCTATAGGTCGAGTCCGTAGCTTCATTGACGGTGAAGGTTCCTGAGCCAATGTTGACCGCTCCGGCCCCACTGAGACCGCCAACCGTGTTGCTGGTACTTCCGAGATCTACTTTGCCATTATCCCCGACAGTCAGGACCCCGGTGCCGAAAGCATTGTCACTGCCCGCCTTTACGGTACCGCTGTTGACCGTCAGCCCGCCGCTGAAGCTGTTGTTTCCGCTCAACGTCAGAATTGTATTCGCACCGTCCTGAGTGACCTTGCCGCCGCCGGCAATATTTCCGGCGAAATTGTAGTCACTCCCCTGCTTGAAGGACAACGTTCCCTCTCCGTTAACATCATTGGCAACTGTCACGTCACCTTTTATGTCACCCGAATTGGTTCCGTCACCAAGCTGGAGCACACCGTTGCTGACGGTTGTTCCGCCGGTATAGGTGTTCTGTCCGGTAAGGATCAGTTTGCCGAGTTCGGTTTTATCGAGACCCTGGTTGCCGGTGAGCACAGAGCCGATGGTTGCAGTCATCGCGACACCATCGACGGTTCCATCGCCAACCGCAATGATCGGCGCTCCCGTCGTGCTCGTCAGGTTGAGAGAGCCGCCATTAATCACATAACCATCGACAACGAAGCGCATACCGGCCGTGTTAACCTGTCCAGCAGTGTCATCGACAGTGACATTACCCTTTTTGCCACCGAAGAAAGCGAATGAGCCATCATCGAAAGGCGCAAGCACACTGGCCTTATCGTCGGACCAGTTTTTATTGGTCGCGCTCCAGGTACCATCACCTCCGACAATGTTACCACTTTCGATATCGGCGATAGTCCCTTCCCCGTTCCAGTACTGAACCTTTGCGCCATAGGTGTTCACGATATAGACTGAGCCAGTATAGGCGGTCACGACCGACATACGGTCCTTCGCCGCCTGTCCACCCGGTACGGTACCGAACGAAAGGCCATCATCCGTCAGGGTGCCATCATAGGTGAACAGTTTGTAGGTCCCTGGACCGAAACCACCAGTATTGACCACATCGAGGGTGCCATCCATCGTCAGATTGCCATCCACATGGAAAGCAGCCTGCTGGGACACGCTGCCCCACTGGACGCTGGTTGTGCTATTGGCGGCGAGAGTCAGGTCACCTCCGATAGTCAGTGTCTGCCCGCCTTTACCGTAGAGCGTTCCGCTTGCCACATCGACATTGCCATCGATCTTGCCAGCACCGCCAACTCCGGCTGTGCTGTTGACGAGATTGACATTGCCGCCCAGTTCACTGTCGACCTGCAGATAGCCGTTGTTGACAGACGCAATTCCGGTAGCGGCACTTGCGTCACCATTGATGATCAGCTTGCCGCTTCCGTCCTTGGTCCAATCCGTAGTTCCGGTCATCTTACCGGCCAATGTCAGGTCTGCATCATTCTGGAATGTCGCTGCAGCGTCATCCAGAACCACATCACGGCTCATCGTAAACTGCGCGGTATTCTGCAATGTGCCATTCTTGATTGTCAGAGAACCGCTTTTATTACCCATATTCGCGTCAGCAGAAACCGCCAGCGTTCCGCTGTTGATTGTGGTGCCACCGCTATAGGTGTTGGTGCCTTTCAATGTCAGCGTGTCACTGCCGGACTGTTCGACATCACCAAAACCGCTAATCGTTCCCGAAAAAATCGGATTATCCGACATGTTGAAGACAAGCGTGCCCTTGTTGCTTGCATCCGCACCGGTATCGACATTGCCCTGGATTTTGCCGCTTGTCCCACCATTGCCAAGCTGAAGCGTACCACCGGCTATGGTCGTACCGCCAGCATAAGTGTTGTCCTTGGCCAGAACCAGTGTTCCAGCCCCGCTCTTCGTCAGACCACCAGTACCGGAAACGGCACTGTTGACAGTCGTGTCATTGGCCGTGTCATCGGTTTCGATCGTACCGTTACCTGCGCCGAGAGCAATGGCGCGGGTACTGGAAAAGCCCTGGCTGTACTTGAGCGTCCCGCCATCAATAGTAACCTGACCACTGACATCGCCGAGGTTGTTTTCAGCACTAACCGAAAGCGTTCCCGCCGTGATCGATGTACCGCCGCTGTAGGTATTAGCCTGGTTAAGAACAGTTTCGCCCGTGCCTTTTTGCGCAAACTGACCGGCGCCTGAGATCACGCCACCGAAGGTGAATGTTCCAGTCTTGTTGACTGCAAATGTTGCCTTGTCCGGTCCATTTGCATCGACGGAAACACCCCCAACCGTGTCTATAGTGCCACCGTTGCCGAGCTCCAGCGAGCCCTGTAAAACATCTGTTCCACCGCTATAGGTGTTGGCACCCGTCAGTACCAGAGTGCCATAGTCGGTTTTCTGCAAGCCTTCGGTACCAGCAATCGGCGCTGCAATCGTGGCCGTCATGGTCTTGCCGGCTTCGGTTGCATCCCCTACACGAATGATGGGTTTGTCAGGCGACGGAGCGTTCGGGTCGTGAGCAAGTGTGATAGGATTTGTGCCGGTAAGGCTATACCCATCCACCTGGAACTGCATACCGGAGGCCTGAATACCTGCATCGACAGCTACTGTTCCCGGCGTGTCACCGAAAATGGCAAACTCGTAGTTATTCCAGGTGCCTGTAATATCTGAATCGGTTGCATCATGCCAACTGATATCCGTCTGGTTCCATGTTCCGTTGCCACCTTTCCAGGTATTCAGCACGGCACCAGCTGCATTCATAATGTTTATCTGCTTGTTGTCGTCGTCATAAACAATATGGGCATCGGATGACTGGCCACCGGGAACAGTGCCTATCGTCAGCCCTGTGCCAGTTTTGGTATATCCATTCTGATAATCGAACAGGCGATAAGACCCAGGACCGAAACCGCCAAAATCCTCGATATCGACGGTACTGCCGTTCAAGGCAAGCGCACCTTGAACATTGAACAGACCGTTGCTGTTGCTGTTGGGAGCTCCGTAGGCAACTGCTATCGTGCTGCCTGCCTGCATGGTCAGACCACCACCGAAGGTCAGTGTCGCACCGTCCTGCCCCTTCAGCGTTCCCGCCACTGTGGTATTGCCACCGATCGTGCCGCTGCCGGCAAGAGTTCCACCCGTTGCGACAGTAACTGTCGATGCTGCGCTGCCAAGGGTGCCGTTCACATAGAGACTTCCAGCGGTAACATTCGTTGTCCCTTCGAAACCACTGCTGTCACCTGTAAGCGTCGATGAGCCCGCACCTTTCTGCTCGAGCACGCCGTTACCGCTTAAGACATTGCTGAAATCAATATTGGTATTGGCGGCGGCGTCGAAAGCGAGCGTGCCGTTGTTCGTTACATCACCTGCGAGAGCACCATTTGTGGTTCCGTCGCCAATCTGCAACGTTCCGCCATTATCAATGGTCGTACCGCCGTCGAGGTTTACGGAACCTGTCAGAACTGTCGTTCCTACACCAGCCTGCTCCAGTTTCCCGCTTCCAGAGATATCACCTCCATAGGTCAGTGTATCGCGGTTGAAGATCAGAGTACCGCTATTTTCGATATTGCCAGCAATAGTACCACTCAGACCGTCATCGCTGCCGATCTGCAATGTTCCCTGCGCAATGGATGTTCCACCACTATAGGTATTGGTTCCCGAAAGCGTAAGCTTGCCTGCGCCGATTTTGGTCAGTCCGCCCGTACCGGTAATGTTGCCCGACAGCTCTGGACTGGTCAGCAAGGTGTCGATTGTGCCACCCCCGGCCTGGAGGGTAACATCGCGATCCGACTTGAAACCGCTGCCAGTGATCTGAAGCTCGCCACCATTGAAGGAGAGTTTGCTCGATGCATCGCCCAGATTGTCATCGCTGCCAACCTGCAGCACACCGTCATTTATAGATGTATTGCCCTTATAGGTGTTGACGCTGTCAAGTACCAGCGTGCCTTCACCCGTCTTCGTGAGGCCGCCATCGCCGCTGATCACCTTGCTGATCGTCGATGTTCCCTCATCGGCCTGGATCGTCGCATCCCCGTTCAGCGTGAAAGCGCGGTCCATTGTAACACTGTTCGCAAGATCAAGCGTGGTGCCGCCAGCCATGGTGACAGAACCGCTCGCCGCACCAAGATTGGCATCGGCACTGATCTGCAGAATACCGTCGTTGATCGTCGTGCCGCCAGCATAGGTGTTGGTCCCGGACAGCGTAAGCGTGCCGCTACCTGTCTTCGTCAGACCACCGGTACCGGAGACAACAGCAGCAAGCGTGTTGCTGTTTGTTCCGGTGTCGATCGTACCACCGGCATTGAGAGTAACAGCATGGCTGAACGCGAAGGAATCCGTTAACTGGAGGGTCGCATTATTGGCAATCGTCAGCCCACCGGTGCCCAGATTGTCATCTTCGCTGATGGCAAGCGTGCCGGCTGTGATCGAGGTGCCGCCACTATAGGCGTTTTGACCGGAAAGGGTGATGGTGGTACCCGTTCCCGATTGAACGACCGAACCCGTTCCGGAAATGACTCCCGCAAACTCTTGATCTGCACCGCTGCTAAATTCGAGAGTGCCATCATTTTTGACATCCCCCGTTATCCAGCCAGCACCGCTGAGACGGAACGTACCCGCCTTGATGAAGGTGTTGCCGCTGTAGGAATTGCCGGCATTTGTCAGAACGAGTGTTCCAGAGCCATCTTTAATCAGTTCGCCAGCGCCGGAGATGATACCATCAAGTGTGCCGGTATTGCCCTGGGTGTCGATCACTCCTCCCGCTTCGTTGATCGTCATGGCTCTTGCAGTCGCAACGTCAGCGGACAACTGTAGTGTTCCACCGTTGAAAGTGACCGTCCCACTGACTGCACCAAGATTTGCATCTTTGCTGATCTGGACGATACCGCCGTCAAGGAACGTACCCTTATAGGTATTGGTCCCTGCAAGAACGAGCGTGCCGGCGCCGGACTTGTGCAATTCGCCACCACCGACGACACCGTTCAGTGTGCTGGTACCCGCCATAGTATCAATGGTGGAGCCCGTTGTTCCCAGTGTAATGCCTCTGGCGCTCGTCACGCCCTGGCTGAACTGCAGTTCGGCTTCAGTTTCAATCTTGACGGCTCCCGTAGCTAGACCAAGATTGGCATCATCCGAAATCTGCAGGATACCCGCCTTGATGTCGGTTCCACCTTGATAGTCATTGGTTCCGCCAAGAACCAGAGTACCCGTTCCAGCCTTGTTCAAGGCGCCGGTTCCGGTCAGCTTTCCAGTGAGCGTATTGATGCCGTCATCAAAAACATCAATCGTGCTGTTGGCATTGGTGAGTTTGATGCCACGCGCGGTATCGAAGCTCTCATCCAGACGCAGGGTCGCATCACCGATGATAATGCTGTTGCTGACATCCTGGCCAAAGTTCGCATCTTCAAAAACCGCCAGCGTACCGCCATCAATTTCGGTATCGCCGGTATAAGTGTTGGTGCCGGTTAGAGTAAGTGTGCCGGAACCGGTCTTGGTAAGCTTGCCTCCGTCGATCACGCCCGAAATCGAATTGTCATTCCCTTTCGTATCAATTGTCGCCCCGGTGCCGTCAAGCGTCAGGTCGTGCGTCATGATGAAAGCATCACCAAACTGCAACGTCGCATCCTTGACATACAAATGACTATCGGGATTTCCCAGATTGCTATTATCGCTGATCTGCAAGGTGCCAGCATTCACATGCAAATTGCCGGTGAACGTATTGTCACCGCCTAGAACAAGTGTTCCCGTGCCCAACTTGTTGAATTGCCCGGTGCCGCCAATGACACCTGTGATCGTGTCGGTAAAAGTGCCTGTATTGATAGTGCCGCCAGAAGCGCCAATCGTATAACCTCGCGTCGATGACAGATTTGCGCCAAACTCGAGTGTGCCGCCATTGATATTGACGGCACCTGCAACATCACCCAGATTATTCTCGGCAGTAACGATCAGACTGCCGCCCAGAATATCCGTCCCACCGCTATAGGTGTTGGTTCCGGTGAGTGTGGTTGCTCCACTGCCTTGCTGCACCAGCTTTCCGCGACCAGAGATTGTATTGCCGAGCGTAAAACTGTTAGTATGATTGATCGCGAGGATGGCATCCTCGTCCTCGTCCGACTTTCCTATCTCGATGTCTCCGAGGACACTGCCGGTCGTTCCCGCATTTCCAAGCTGAAGCGTGCCAGCCTGAATGGTCGTCTGGCCCGTGTAATCATTATCTGCCGCGAGTATCAGAGTACCCAGATCGGTTTTTTCCATGCCATTTGTGCCGGAAAGAACAGATTCAATGGTAGCGACGGTGTTCCCCGTGACACCAGTGCCCACGCGGATGATCGGCGCATCAGTAGAGCCACTATCAAGCGTCAGCCCGTCCCCCGTGACTGTATAGTGGCTGGTTACAAATTGCATACCTGCCGTTGTAACAGCGCCGCTGACCGTTACCGTGCCCGCTTGACCGGAGAAGATAGCATAGTGAGCAGCGTTCCACCCAGAATGCAGGCCGCCATTTTCATTTGTCCAGTTTGTTGTCGCCGCGTCCCATGTACCATCGCCGCCGGTCAGCGATGCGCCACTGCTTACGACAGAACCATCCCAGTAACCAAGGTCCATTCCTGCAGAATTCGTAAGATGGATATCATTGGTATCGTAATTGAATGTAATATCTCCAGCCGCTACATCTTGCGGAAGAGTACCCACTTGCAATGTTCCGGTATATGTTCCGGTTACGCTGAACAACTTGTACTCGCCAGGACCGAAACCACCGAGAGAGCTGATATTCACGATATTGTCGTTCAAGGTGAGATTGCCGCCAACCGTGAACAGTGCAGCCGTACTTGTATCTGCTATGCCGTAGGACACATTCAGCACACCTCCCGAAGCAAGCGTGAGATTTTTTTGGAATGTAAGCTGTGATTCTTGCGTCCCTACAAGTATGCCGCCACTGTTGATCGTGGTATCGCCGCCGATGGTGCCCGTACCGCCAAGCGATGCACCGCTCGCAACCGTAACAGTTCCCGTACCGAGTTGCCCGTCAACGACAAGCCCACCGGCGCTCACCGTCGTGGCGCCAGAGAAGTCCGAATTGTCTCCGCTAACAGTAAGGTTACCCGTACCCTTCTTTTCCAGAATACCTGTGCCGCTCAGGACATGGGTGAAATCAATATTATTGCTGCGGTCGACAATCAATTTACTGTTGTTGACAATATCACCGTTAATGGAGCCGGTGCCACCGCCATTGCCAATCTGAAGCGTACCCGCCGAAATGGTCGTCTTACCCGAATAATCATTGTCGCCGGTGACTGTCAGCTTGCCCGCACCGCGTTTATCAAACGTACCCGAACCACTGATCTTATTGCCAAAGGAAAAATCATCCGAACGATCCACGACAAGCGCCGATTTGTTCAGGATGTCACCACTCAGACTTCCGCCCGTACTACCGGCACCGAGCTGCAGCGTACCGCTTTCAATCGTCGTTAGACCAGTAAAGGTGTTTGCACCCGTCAGAATGAGTGTGCCAGCACCGCTTTGCTTCAACGAACCTGTGCCGGTGATTGTGCCAGAGTACGTGTAGGAATCGGAACGATCGAACGCCAGAGTGCCGCTGTTGGTGACATTATCGGATATGGCGCCGGTTGCGGTGCCGTTGCCAACCTGCAGCACACCACGCTCAATCACAGTATTGCCGGTATAGGTGTTTGCACCAGTCAGAATTGTAGTGCCAGTGCCGCTTTGTTTCAGTGTACCGGAACCGCTGATCACTCCTGAGAATGTGCTTGAGTCGCTGCGGTTGAACGCCAGAGTTGCGTTGTTGACAACATTTCCCGTGATCGATCCAGCAGCCGCCCCGCTACCGAGCTGCAATGTACCTGCGGAAATTGTCGTGCCACCACTGTAAGTATTGGCGCCCGTCAGAACCAGCGTTCCGCTGCCCGTTTTGGTCAGCTTGCCTGCACCGCTTACAACACCGCTGAGCGTATCCGCATCGGCACCCGTATCGATCGTGCCGTTGTTGCTGGTGATGCTGAATGCGCGTGCGGATGTAATCGTACCTGCAAGGCTGAGCGTGCCGCCATCCAGTGTCACCTTGCCGGTTGTCGCACCAAGCTTGGCATCGCTGGCGACCTGCAGTGTGCCACCGCTGATGGTCGTCCCGCCGGAATAGCTGTTCGTACCGTCGAGAATGAGCGTACCGGTTCCACTCTTGACCACCGAGCCAGTACCACTGATGCTGCCGGAATAGGTCTTGTTGTCGCTGCGGTTAAAGTTCAATGCACCGTTGTTCGTGACCGCGTTGCTGGCAAGCCAGCCAGTCGTACCGCCATTGCCGACTTGCAGAGTGCCCGCGGAAATCGTTGTTGCGCCCGTATAGGTGCTATCGCCCGTAAGCGTCAGCGTTCCGGCACCCGATTTGGTGAGGGAGCCGCCGCCGCTGATCACGCCAGCATAAGCCAAATCATTGGAGCGATTGAAAACCACCGAACCGCTATTGGCTATATTGCTTGCTATCGAACCCGTTGTGCCACCACCGCCGATCTGCAACACGCCTGCGGTAACTGTCGTCAGCCCCGTCGCGCTGTCAGCGCCGGTCAGAATCATCGTGCCCGCGCCCGTCTTCGTCAGCTTGCCAGCGCCACTGATCACGCCTGAAAAAGTGCTGCTGCCAGTGACCGTTTCGATCGTGCCGCCGCCAGCGCCAAGCGTCACGGCGCGCGCATTGTCGAAGGCGGACGAAAGACGCAGCGTGCCGCCGTTGAAGTTCAGACCGCCAGAGACGGCGCCAAGATTACCATTCGAACCGGCAACCAGCGTGCCGCCATTGATACTCGTGCCACCCGTATATTGATTGGTTCCAGACAGAACCAATGTGCCAGCACCAATCTTGGTCAGAGCACCGCCCGCGCCAAGATTCTGGGCAACAGTGAAAGTATTGCCCGCTGCATTTATGTCCAGCGTACCACCGCCTGCACCCCATGTGATACCGCGAGCCGTTGAGGTATACGTCGTCCCGGTAATCTGAAGCGTACCGCCATTGAACGTCAGTCCACCTGTCGTCGCCCCGAGGGCGGAGTCGGTAACAACGGAGAGAACACCACCTTTTAAAGTCGTTCCGCCTGAATAGGTATTTGCTCCCGTCAGCGTGATCGTGCCAGTGCCGGCGCGCGTCAATCCACCTGTGCCGGAAATAATACCGCCGTAACTTGTCGACGCAGAACCGTCGATCGTGAGCATATTTGCGCCCAGAACGACTTTACCGGTTGTTCCCTCCAGCGAGCCTATCGAAAAATCGGTGGTACGCGTACTGCCGCTTATATCAAACGCACTGTTCGCTCCGTCAGTCTTGACCCGTGCACCGGCCGCCGTAGCCGCCCCGGTGAATGAAAGCGTGCCTGAAGCTTGAGCAAGCAGCCTGGTGTCTGTTGCCGCAGTGGTGCCTTTGAATTCGACCGCCCCATTATTGCCTGCAATCACCGTCCATGCATTGGCTCCGAGCGTGATGGCAGACGCGGTGGCGAAATTTATTCCGTCGAATGTAATTTTTGCGTCAGTGCCATATGTCCCGAATGCAGCCGAGTTATCACCCAAAATTGACATGGTTCCCGGCAGGGCAGTAGTGGTACTTCCGCCCGTGAATGTTTCGGTGGCACCATTTTCCACGAGAACACCATAAGCGGACGCCCCCGTCGTGGATATCGAAGTCGACGCGTCCATCGTAACGCTTGAGCCAGCATCCTTGATCCAGATACCATGTCCATTACCGGACACAGTCGAGATAGTGACGTTTTTGAGAGTAATGCTGGCCCCAGAGTTAACCACGACTGCTTGTGCCCTAGCTGCCCCCGTCGCCTTTGTTTCAATCTGCGTTCCGGTGGCAGTGATTGAACTGCCTGCTCCGGTCGCATAAAGGCCAAAGCCGCTCGTGCCTTCCGTCGAAACGGTCGCGCTACCAATTGTAAGTTGCCCACCGCCGCTTACAGTGACACCTCTCTTGCCATCGGACTTAGCAGTAATCGTGACACCATCACCGATTGTTGCAGCTTTACCACCTGCAATAACCACAGCATCTGCCCCGGTAGCCGTAATCTTGGTAGTGGCACCGGTGATCGAAAGGGAGGAGCCCGCATTCTTGCCAGTATAATAGACTGCGGTTGCAGCACCTGTGGTGATAGTGCTGTCTTGAATTGTCAGCACCCCTTCTTCACCATAAGCACCATAGGCACCTGCTGTCGTGATAGAGCTGCCATTGGATAAAGTCAGGCTACCGGCATTATTCACACGGACACCGTAGGCTGTATTGCCAGTTGTACTGATGGTAACCTTATTTAAGTTGGCCACCCCCGCCGCCTGAGAAGACAGTACCCCTCCACCGCCCGTAGTACTTTGAGAATTGATCACAACATTCGTTAGATTTAGGGTACCGTTGTCTGCGAATCCAGCATAAGCATCCGCTCCAGAGACAGTAAATGTACCGCCAGTAACGATCGTCTTGCCTCCACTACGTGCGCCAGCAGCTGTACTTGATGAACCCGTCGTTATTACAGTGACGTCAGTGGCATTCAGAACGGAATTGGCCCCCCTTGCATACAAGCCCCAAGCGTCCACCCCGCCTGTCGTGATTTTGTTATTGCCAGGAGCAGTGATCGTAGTCCCATTATCAACTCGAAACCCATCGGCACCGTCAGCCGTCGTAGTAATGGTGTCACCGGCATTCAGGTTCGTATTCTTCACCCCAGTCGTATAGTCCGTCGCTGCCGCCCGATGGCTGCTTAACGCCAGACCGGATACGGAGAGCGCCAGGACCAGCGCCACCTGCGCCAAAAGACTGCCGCCACGCTCTACCCCGCTTCCCGCTACCCTGCCCGTCTGCCCCAAGGCAAAAGCGCGCCTCCAAGGGGTAAGTTCAATTCCGCGCATCGACATCTCGTTCCGAGCTTCCCGAGAAACGAGGGTCCGGGTGTTCTCGTCGCGGAATTTTCCAGCAAAGCAGCAATCGTTCATGCCGTAAGGCCCCTTGGCAAAGCGCGTTGCAACGCGCAAAAAAGACATCTCTAATCAACAATATAGTGAAACATCATTTTCCAGCTCATAATAAAAGTCGGAATCATGGTCACTATTTTTAAAATAATCCTGTTATTTCATCAAAGGATGCTAGCAGTCAATGCCTTAAAAAGCCGTTTAAGCTCTATTATATTTTACTTATACTTATAAAATATCTATTTATATTATAATTCTCTTTTATATTGCGCAGATGTTGGGGGGGGGGGGGGGGCAGGGTGCGTGCGCCTGAAAATGCGAAGTGCTCATACCGGTATATCAACCACAGGCTGATTTCTTATCTTGATCCGATTAGAGCGCGTTTCGATCAGACTGGATCAGATCGGCGCTTTTCTTAACAAGGCGTGGCAGGACGCTCTGCTGATGCCTTGAAAAACTCGATTGCCACAACACCCATTGCCGGAAGCAAGGCCGCAGCTTGAGCCAACAAAAAAGCCCGGCTATGAAGCCGGGCTTTTTTGCATCTCGGTAAAACGGTTTCCCGTCCCGACTATTCTTCTTCTTCTTCGTCCGGCGTCGAGCTCTTGAGCGAAGAGAGCTTGGCGAAAACCTTGTCCGCGTCGAGCTCTTCTTCTGCAGGCTGTTCGTCACGATAGTCGAAATTCTCGGTCGCGGAGGCTGGCAGCAAAGTGCTATCCGATTCCGGTGTTGCCGGACGGTTGCGGGAGGCGCGTTCGACTTCGATGTCGAGATCGATCTGCGAGCAAAGGCCAAGCGTTACCGGGTCCATCGCCGTCAGATTTGCCGAGTTCCAGTGCGAACGATTGCGAATCTGTTCGATGGTCGACTTGGTCGTACCGATCAGACGTGAAACTTGGGCATCCTTCAGCTCGGGGTGATTGCGCACCAGCCAGAGAATCGCATTCGGGCGATCCTGACGCTTGGAAAGCGGCGTGTAACGCGGGCCCTTGCGCTTGGCTTCCGGCACGCGAACCTTCGGTTCGGAAAGCTTCAGGCGATAATATGGATCTTTTTCACCCTTCGCGATCTCTTCGCGCGAAATCTGACCCGTGATGACCGGGTCCAGACCCTTGATGCCCTGAGAGGCTTCACCGTCGGCAATAGCCTTCACTTCCAGCGGGTGCAGCTTGCAGAAAGCGGCAATCTGGTCAAAAGACAGCGCCGTATTATCGACAAGCCAAACGGCCGTTGCCTTCGGCATAAGAAGCTGGGTGGCCATTAGATATAATCCTTCTGTTCGTCCGCTCCGGTGGCGCGGGACGTGGGCAAAACCACAATTTCCGGGAAATCACGGCCTATATATCGTTTTTTTGTCGCCAGAGCAAGAATGGCTCTGAAGCTTAAGCGATATCGAGCACAATCTTGCCAATATGCCTTCCCTCCTCCATGCGTTCATGCGCACGCCAGGCATCTTTCAGCGAAAAGATCATGTCCATCACCGGCGCGACGCGTCGTTGCGCCAGAAGCGGCCAGACTTTTGTCTCCAGTTCCCGCGCAATGCCAGCCTTGAAGTCAACCGGTCGCGGACGCAGCGTGGAGCCGGTATGGGTCAGACGCTTGGTCATCAATATTGCGAAATTGGCCGTGGCCTTCGCGCCGTTGAGAAAAGCAATCTGCACGATGCGGCCATCCTCGGCTGCAGCCTTGTAATTGCGGTCAACATAATCGCCGCCGACCATATCGAGAATCACATTGGCGCCTTTGCCCCTGGTCACTTCCTTTACGACCTCGACAAAATCCTCTTGCCCGTAATTGATGGCGCGATCTGCTCCGAGTTTCAGGCAGGCTTCGCATTTTTCTTTCGAGCCCGCCGTTGCAATGACGGTCGCACCAAATGCCTTTGCAAGCTGGATAGCCGTCGTGCCGATACCGGACGAGCCGCCGTGAACCAGAAAAACCTCGCCCTTCCTCAGCCCGCCGCGCTCGAACACATTGTGCCAGACGGTGAAGAAAGTTTCAGGGATCGCCGCCGCTTCGATGTAGCCATAGCCGGCAGGCAAGGGCAGTGCGTTGGTTTCATGCGCGACGGCATATTCAGCGTAGCCGCCGCCCGCCAGCAGTGCGACCACCTGATCGCCGGTCTTGAACCGCTTGACCCCGCTGCCCATGGCAACAATGTCACCGGCAATCTCCAGTCCCGGAATATCCGATGCGCCGGGTGGCGGCGCATATTGTCCCTGTCGCTGCAGGACGTCCGGTCGGTTAACCCCGGCGGCGCGTACCCGCACCAGAATTTCACCTTCCTTGGGTTCAGGCACCGAGCGCTGAACGGGTCGAAGCATATGGGCTCCGCCCGGTTCGGAGATTTCGATAGCAGTCATCTGGGAAGGCAAGTCGGCCATCATATTCAAAACTCCATTCAGATTTCTGGCCCTACGCATCGTCGCAGAAATGCCGCACGGCGGATGCAAGACGTCACGTTAGGGAAATCGTCATCGATTTTCTCAAATATATATGCGACGATTCAAGGTGTTAAATCTTTTCTGAGCCATCATTGACCACGGAGGACGGCTATGAGCGGTTTCGATGAGGATGTGGTAAAGCCCCGCAACAGCGTGGCGCTAAGCGAAGAGGAGCTATCGCTGCTTTCGGTCATCGAGATCGACCAGCGCATAGCCCTGCTGCAATCCGAAATAGAGCGATTGAAGACAGAACGCCTCAAGAAGGGCGATAGCCGCGCTGCGGCAGAAGCATTGTTTCGATAGGAATGGGGTCGTCAACGGAAATGGATACCGGAGCACGCAGCCGGAACCATTTCCGGGCGACGCGCTTTAGGAACAACAATCATTGATCTCAGCGATCACTCATCAGCCTCAGCACTGACAATTCGGCTTCAGACTTCGGGAATAGAGTTTTGCGCATTTACATTCAGGTTCTGGCCCTCCTCTGCGGCACAGCCTTCCTTCTCATAGCTTCGGGACTTCACGGTCTTCTATTGCCGCTGCGCGGCGGTGTGGAAGGTTTCTCAGTGGCATCGCTCGGCATGCTCGGCACGACCTGGGCAGGCGGCTTCGTTGCCGGTTGTCTGTTCGCACCGCGTCTTGTGCGCCGCGTCGGTCATGTACGGGCATTCGGTTGCTTTGCCGCATCAGCTGCGGTCATCGCCCTGCTTTCCGGCATCTTCGTGGATGCCACGATCTGGGTGATCCTGCGCGCCTTCACCGGCTTTTCGATGGCTGGCGCCTTCATGGTCATTGAAAGCTGGTTGAATGAGCGTGCGACCAACGAATCGCGCGGCAAGATTTTCGGCATGTACATGATGGTCAACTACGGAGCCACCATGTCCGGCCAGATGCTGGTAGCAGCAGGCGACGTACGCTCCGATCATCTGTTCATGATAAGCGGCATATTCTTCTGCCTGGCTCTCATCCCGACCGCGATCTCCACAGCCGTCAGCCCCAAGCCACTGACGGAAGTGCAGCTTGATCTCAAGGCGCTCTACAATAACTCACCTGCAGCTTTCGTAGGTTGCATCCTGATCGGCATCGCCAATGGCGCCTGGGGTACGCTCGGAGCTGTCTTCGGTGCGAAGTCCGGCATTTCTACCACCGAAATCGCCTTGATGGTCAGTGTCACCATTGCAGCTGGTGCCTTGATGCAGATTCCGATCGGACGCATTTCCGATCTGGTCGACCGGCGTTTCGTTCTGGCAAGCGTTGCGGCGCTGGCGGCACTGGTTGGCCTCATCGCCTTCCTCGTCTCTCCATCCAGCGGCCCTGTCATCATTACGATGACCGGATGCTATGGCGCACTTGCCTATGCACTCTATCCCGTTGCCGTCGCCCACGCCAACGATCATGCGACATCGGAAAGCTTTGTGAAAGTATCGAGCGGGCTTTTGCTGCTTTACGGCTTCGGCACTATGCTCGGACCACTGCTGGCAGCAGCAGCCATGGATATTTTCTGGCCATCCGGCCTCTTCGCCATCACCATGCTCGCGCATATTTCCATCACCGGCTATGCGTTGTTCCGTTCCCGCAAGCGTGCATCCGTCCCGAAAGAAGAGAAAGACCAGTTCAAGAGCATGCCTTCCGAACGTGGAGCAACACCGGAAGCGCTGAACCTCGATCCAAGAGCTGAGACAGAAGGGTGACGGGCGCTGAAAATGACCGTCGATAAATAGAGCCGGTTAAATAGTTGAATCAATATGTTCGGCGGCTGTGTCACAGCCGCCAATGCTGAATTTTGGCATCTTCGCTTTGGAATGCAAACTGCATTCACGACAAAGAAATACCAGCTCGCCAGAGCCGTTCGGTCTCCAATGTCGATGGCTTGAGACGCCTTATCAAACCGCGATCTAAGCGCGGCTTCCCTGTTAGTGACGTGTTACCTGGGATCTCAGTTTTTCAATCTGGTC
This sequence comes from Brucella sp. GW823-FHT04E01, assembly GCF_058796175.1. Classification (NCBI taxonomy): domain Bacteria; kingdom Pseudomonadati; phylum Pseudomonadota; class Alphaproteobacteria; order Hyphomicrobiales; family Brucellaceae; genus Brucella; species Brucella sp. GW823-FHT04E01. The sequence goes on from NZ_JBXAIK010000005.1 coordinate 115,009, forward strand.
CTTGAGCATAAGCTTCTTGCGCTTGAGAGATGCAACGTGCAGGTCGTCCATTGCCGGTGACGCTATGGCTTCGGAAATTTCCTGCTCCAGAGCGCCGTGCTTTTTTTCGAGCGTGGCAAGATGGGACTCGATAGCCATCATCAGATCTCCTTTGGTTGATTTCCCTTATTTACGGAACAGCGCAGACCTCGTTTGTCCGTTTACCCGCTATCCCGTCATTCAACCTGCATGAACGCCCGGCACACCTCCTGTATTCCGGGCCAAACACGCAGTCCCGGCTGCCAGGGATACGGTATATTTGTCGCCTTCGACAGCCGCCGTCCATGACAGAACCATGACAGTTTGGCATGAGTTTGGTGCAAAGTCGATTTTGTCGTGGTAGCATTTTCCTGACGCGAAAAATGTGATAAGGGCTTCGCCGGAAACGGGCTGACGCCGCACCTTTTATGGTTTGGCGCGGCCCGTAAAACTATTCAACAGAACGGGGCACCGCATGTCCGATCAGGAACAGGCCGAAATCAGATTGGCCGTCGCACGACTGAAACAGGAACACGCGGATTTCGATGCTGCCATAAACGCCATGATAGCGGTTGGCTGCGACCAATTGCGCGTCCAGCGCATGAAGAAGAAAAAACTCGCAATCAAGGACAAGCTGCAGGAGATGGAAGATCGGGTGATCCCCGACATCATCGCCTGAATGTCCATAATGATCGATGACAGAGCCGGGGTTCGCCCGGCTTTATCATTTTAATATCACCCGAAACATGCACGAAAGAAGCGGAGCAGGAAGATCAATGAGCGTTACTGCCGATGTCGCCATCATCATGGGAAGCCAGTCCGACTGGGAAACCATGCGCCATGCAGCGGACACACTGGAAGCACTCGGCATTTCCTTCGATGCCCGGATCGTTTCCGCGCATCGCACGCCTGACCGGCTCGTTGCCTTTGCCAAAGGCGCCAAGGCGGAAGGGTTCAAGGTCGTTATCGCAGGTGCGGGCGGCGCGGCTCACCTGCCCGGCATGGCTGCAGCCATGACACCGCTGCCTGTCTTCGGCGTTCCGGTCCAGTCCAAGGCCCTTTCGGGTCAGGATTCGCTCCTCTCCATCGTGCAGATGCCAGCTGGCATTCCCGTCGGCACGCTCGCCATCGGTCGCGCCGGTGCGGTCAACGCCGCCCTTCTCGCCGCCGCCGTTCTGGCGCTTTACGATGAGGCGCTTGCAGCCCGCCTCGATGAATGGCGCACTGCGCAAACGGAAAGCGTGGCTGAGCGCCCTTCAAACGAGGCCTGATATGAACAACTCCGCACTCAATTCTGCACTCCGGCCCGGTGCAACGATCGGCATCATCGGCGGCGGTCAGCTCGGCAGAATGCTTGCCATGGCCGCAGCACGTCTCGGTTTTGAAACGGTGATCCTGGAGCCACAGGCCGATTGCCCGGCAGCACAGGTTGCCAATCGCCAGATCATTGCCGCCTATGACGATCCGAAAGCGCTTGCAGAACTTGCAGCAGCGTCCGACGTCATTACCTACGAGTTCGAGAACGTGCCGGTCAGCGCTGCCGACAGGCTGGCCGAAATCGCTCTGGTCTTTCCTCCCCCGGCAGCGCTTGAAGTCTCGCAGGATCGCTTTACGGAAAAGCAGTTCCTCAACTCCAGCGACATCGAGACGGCACCCTGGCGTCTTGTGGACGATGAAGAGACCCTGATTGCAGCTCTGGGCGCACTTGGCGAGCGCGGCATCCTGAAAACGCGGCGTCTTGGTTATGACGGCAAGGGACAGGTCCGCCTGACATCACTCGACGAGTCCGAAGCTCACAAGGCGATTCTCGCGATCAATCGTGCCCCGGCCATCCTCGAAGGCTTCGTCGATTTCGAGCGCGAAGTTTCGGTGATCGCAGCACGTGACCGCTCCGGCAATGTCGCAATCTTCGATATTGCCGAAAACGTTCACAAGGACGGCATCCTTGCGACTTCGACCGTACCGGCTGCCGTTTCCAAAAACACGGCAGAAGCAGCCCGCAAGGCCGCTGCAAAGCTTCTGAACGGGCTTGATTATGTCGGTGTGCTCGGACTTGAGTTCTTCGTCCTGAAGGATGGCACGCTACTGGCAAACGAATTCGCCCCGCGTGTCCATAATTCGGGCCACTGGACGGAAGCGGCCTGCGCCATTTCGCAATTCGAACAGCATATCCGCGCCATCGCCGGTCTGCCTTTGGGTAACACCGACCGGCATTCGGATTGCGTGATGGAAAACCTGATCGGCGACGATGTCGAGAAGGTGCCAGCGATTCTCTCTGAAAAGGATGCCGTGCTGCATCTTTACGGTAAAAAGGAAGCACGTCCGGGCCGCAAAATGGGCCATGTGACGCGCATTCACCCCTGCGGGAAATAATGTTCATCGGGAATCCCGTCGATTCCCGATGAATCTTTGCCACCTGCCAAGAATTTCAGCTCCAGTGCCCTGAATCTGCGGCTCAGGAGTTGACATTTGCCTGAAACCTTGTGTATTTCGGCCAACCCTTCGGGCATCTAACAGTGCCTGTAATCAATTGGCGCCTCGAGCGCCTGTTTTTATGAAGCCCCGCGGCATCTGCACGTCAACGGGCCAACAAGACCGGTGATTGACATGAAGATCAAGAACTCGCTTAAAGCGCTCAAGGGCCGTCATCGTGACTGCCAGCTGGTCCGCCGCAAGGGCCGCGTTTACATCATCAATAAGACCGCCCCGCGCTACAAGGCTCGTCAGGGCTAATCTTATTTCTGATTTTGCATTTGACGTTTCGCTGCGCATGGTAAAATCTATGCGCATGCGGAACGTTTTTGCATGTCTGGTTTCTTTTTCTGTGCTCGCGTCGCTTGGTACGACGGTGCCGCTTGCTTATGCCGAAGTGGCACCCGGCAAAATACCGCTCACCGCACCTCTGACACCCGTTCAAACCGGTCCCGACAGCGAACAGAAACCTGCCCCCGAAAAGCCCGCACCAGCGACCGCCCAGACGCCTGAAGAGCGTCTCGACAAGCTCTTTGCCGATCTTCGCCGTACAACGGACGAAGCCAAGGCGCGGCGCATTGCTTCACAGATCAATACGCTGTGGTCGCAGTCAGGCAGCGCAACAGTCGATCTCCTGATGCAATGGGCTAATGCGGCGATGCTCGAGCGGCGTTATCCCTCGGCAATCGACTTCCTGAATGAAGCGATCGCGCTCGACCCGGAATATGCGGAGGCCTGGAATCGCCGCGCTACGGTCTATTTTCTGCAAAAAGACTACGCCCACGCCATGTACGATATCAATCGTACCCTGGAGCTGGAACCGCGCCATTATGGCGCCCTGACCGGCATGGCGGCCATCTTGCGCTTGCGCGGCCTCAAGGAACAGGCACTAAAAGCCTATGAGCAGGCTCTCATCGTCTATCCGATGATGCGCGACGCACAGAAGAACTTCAACGATTTGGCCGACGAACTGACGGATACGCGGACTTAGAGCCTGTTCCAGAAGTCGCCTGTATCGCTTTTTGATTCAGGCTCTTAGAACGGCTCCGGCTTACCCCCAAAACATTCTCAAAATTCATCAAGACCAAAACAAAACGCACTCCGAAGGAGCGCGTTTCTTTAAATGCTATCTGCCATAACTGGATGAGATTGCGGCTGTGGCGAGCCGGAATCGACGATGGGCGCTTTAGCGACCAAACTGGTGGAGTTTGAGAGCCCGAGCGGAATGTACTTCCACGCATAGTCCCGAGAAGTCGCAGAATTTTCGGATTAGACTATGCGTCAAAGAAATACACATGAGCACCGGCAGCGCAAAACAACGCCATTTGCCGGCCGTCACGGCTGGCATATCTTCAGTTTAAATGCCTGACTTTCCGTCTGGTCCAATATAGGCGATGCGCAGCATGTTGGTCGCGCCCGGCGTGCCGAATGGGACACCTGCGGTAATGATGACGCGGTCGCCAGCTTTGCCAAATTCTTCATGGAAGACAATTTCGCAGGCATGGTTGACCATATCTTCCAAATCATGCGCATCGGCGGTCACCACGCAATGCAGGCCCCAGACGAGGGACAGCTTGCGTGCAGTATCGACGACCGGCGACAGGGCGATGATCGGCGTGCGCGGACGCTCGCGAGCGGCGCGCAGACCGGTCGTGCCTGAAGCGGTGTAGGTGACGATGGCCGAAAGCTTCAACGTCTCTGCGATCTGGCGTGCAGCAAGCGAAATCGCGTCGGCACCCGTTGGTTCTGGCGCAGCACGCTGCGCATCGATGATGGTCGAATAGGTCGGTTCCTTTTCAACCTGTTCGGCAATGCGGTTCATGGTGGCAACGGCTTCGACCGGATATTGGCCCGAAGCCGATTCCGCCGAAAGCATGATCGCATCGGCGCCTTCAAACACAGCGGTTGCAACGTCGGACACTTCGGCGCGGGTCGGAACCGGAGCTGTGATCATGGATTCCAGCATCTGCGTCGCGACAACAACCGGCTTGCCCGCGCGGCGCGCCTTGCGGGTAATCTGCTTCTGAATGCCTGGAACGCTTTCAAGTGGCACTTCAACGCCAAGATCACCGCGCGCAACCATCAATGCGTCCGAAAGCTCGATGATTTCATCGAGACGCGTCACGGCTTGCGGCTTTTCGATCTTCGACATGAGGCCGACCTTGCCGCGCGAAACCTTGCGTACCTCGGCCAGATCTTCCGGACGCTGGATGAAGGAAAGCGCAACCCAGTCAATTTCTTCCTTCAGGACGGCATCGAGATCCTTGCGGTCCTTTTCCGTCAGCGCACCGACGCCGAGCGTCGTGTCCGGCAGGCTGACGCCCTTGCGGTCCGAAATACGCGTTCCGGAAATCACCTTGCAGCGGATCGACTTGCCGTCGCTCGCCTCGGCGACCAGATGCAGCTTGCCATCGTCGATCAGCAGGCGATGACCCGGTTCGACAGCTTCAAGAATTTCCGGATGCGGAAGATAGACGCGATGTTCATCGCCGGGCGCTTCGTTGTTGTCGAGGGTGAAGGTCTGGCCGGGAACGAGATCGGCTTTACCGTCCTTGAACTTGCCAACACGCAGCTTCGGGCCCTGAAGGTCGGCCAGAATGCCGATAGGACGGCCCAGTTCCTTTTCCACATTACGGATGCGCTTGACGAGGGTGCGCATCAGGTCATGGTCGGCATGACTCATATTGATGCGGAACACATCCGCGCCTGCCTCAAACAGCTTGCGGATGACGGCTTCTTCACCCGATGCCGGACCTAGCGTGGCGAGAATCTTGACCTTGCGGTTGCGCTTCATTGACTATTCGTTCCTGTAACGGTGGGATTTGCTGTCGGCGTTTCATCGGTGAGCTGAACCATCCAGCTCGATTGTTCCCCGGTGTCGTATTCCTGGAAGCCGTTGCGCTGGAAACCGCGCGCGAAGCAATCCTGGACGCCAGTAATACGGAATTCTTTCTCGGCCACGCACATATTGACCTTGCCCTCCCAGCGTCCGCCGCCCTGAGCGTCTTCTGCATAGAGGTAATAATAGCGCGATGTCAGCGGCCCCTCGATGAGGGTTTTGCAGCTTGATCCGTCGATATGCCACCAGCCTTCGGTCACCCAGCCGGTTTTGGCTCTGTAGCCGATGGACACACCAACCAGGTTCTGGGTTGCATTGCATACGCGGAAATCCGCACGAGCCTCTATGGATGTCATGCCCAGCGCAGTCATCAGCACACCGGCAAACAAAACTAGAGATAGTGGAAGTCGCATACGCAGAACCCCTTCAGCCCGCTATCGGTTTTATCGAACAATTTATATTGCACAGGGAAATCCCATCTCGGGCAAATCCCATTTCGGGTCGCTCTCTTTTCGGCAGTTTCGCCTTTGATGTCAACGCAATCCCATTGAGAACAGGTACTCTTCATCAAAGAATGATCGTTGCAATCCGGGCTTTCTCATGACAGACCTGAAACAGCTTCCCGCACAACACAGAAATAATCCCCTTATTTAGCCTCGGATTTCGCTCCATGCCGCTTCAATCCGGATCAACCGCTTCGTCGCCGTTCTCGCCAGCACATAGTGTCGACGGCGATTTTAGTCTCGGCCTGCTCCTGACCGCCGATCATGCACGGCGTGATGTTCCAGCCGAATATGGCACGCTTGGTTTGCGGACAAGTGAATTCGACCGGCATATCGCTTATGACATTGGCGTCGAGAATCTGACCCGCAAACTGGCAACCTGCCTGAACGTGCCTGCCGTCCTTGGCGGCTTTTCGCGCCTTTTGATCGATCCCAATCGTGGTGAAGACGACCCGACGCTTATCATGCAATTGTCCGATGGGGCGGTCATTTCCGGCAATTACCCAATGTCGGCAGGTGAACGCGAGGAACGGCTTGAACGCTTCTATCGTCCCTATCACGACACGGTCGCGCGAGCGAGCGAGCGCGTGGTGGCTGAAAGCGGGGCAGCGCCTTTCATCGTCTCGATCCATTCCTTCACGCCGCGCTGGAAGGAAAAGGCCCGCCCCTGGCAGATCGGCCTTCTCTGGGACAAGGACGACCGCGCCGTAAAGCCGCTTTTGTCGCTGCTGCGTGAAAACGTCGATCTGACGGTTGGCGACAACGAACCTTATGACGGTGCCCTCAAGAACGATGCCATGTATCGCCACGCGACGGCAAAGGGCTTCGCCCATGTCCTGATCGAGGTACGACAGGACCTGATTGCCGATGACAAAGGAGCAGCTGAATGGGCTGACAGGCTGGCGCCAATGATCGCGCACATCAACACCTTGCCCGGCATTCATGCGGCCCAGCATTTCGGCTCGCGTGCTGATCGCAGTGAGTAACAGGCCTGTCAGGAGAGGCTTTACCCGCTATCCACAGGGCTTGACCCGCCAAATCGGGTCGTGCATCGAAAAAGGCTCTTAATTTTGCCTGCGACTCGCGGGAAAAACGGTCCAGACTTTCGATAAGCGGTTTTCGCGCAATGCGTGTCCGCATCATCACAGATTTTGAATTGGAGAACTCCTCGTGAGCGACGACATTACCAGCGAAGCCCAAACCATTGCTGTCGGCCAGTTGCGTGCTTTCATCGAGCGCATCGAGCGCCTGGAAGAAGAAAAAAAGACTATCGGTGACGATATCAAGGAAGTTTACGCGGAATTGAAGGGCTCGGGGTTTGACAGCAAGGTCGTGAGGACCATTATTCGTCTGCGTAAAAAAGAAGACCATGAACGTCAGGAAGAAGAAGCCATGCTGCAGCTTTATATGGATGCGCTTGGCATGAGCTGATTTCGGCTCTTCCCGGAGCCTTCCTTCTTCCCGAAATCGAAACCCGACGGATCGCCCGCGATTCGTATTCAGAGGAAGGGGATAAGGTCTATGGAGTTCAGGAAGCTCGGACGTACCGAACTCAATGTTTCGCCGCTTTGCTTCGGCGGCAATGTATTTGGATGGACGGTCGATGAAGCGACGTCTTTTTCGCTTCTCGACCGTTTTGTCGATGCCGGATTCAATTTCATCGACACAGCGGATGCTTATTCGGCCTGGGCACCCGGAAATGTGGGCGGCGAATCCGAAACCATTATCGGCAACTGGCTGAAATCTCGCGGCCTGCGCGACAAAGTCGTCATTGCCACCAAGGTTGGGTCCGAGATGGGGCCTGACGAAAAAGGTCTTTCCCCGGCCTATATCCGCAAAGCGGTCGATGCCTCCCTCAAACGGCTGCAGACGGATTATATCGATCTCTATCAATCGCACTGGGACGATCCCGAAACACCGTTCGAAGATGTGCTCGGTACCTATAAGGAACTGATCGACGCAGGCAAGGTGCGCGCCATCGGTGCGTCCAATCTCACGCCTGAGCGACTGACTGAAGCGCTTGATGTCGCCCGGACCAACAATCTGCCACGCTATGAAAGCCTGCAGCCTCTTTATAATCTCTATGATCGAGCAGATTTCGAAAATGGGCTAGAGAAAATCTGCCACGAAAACGAACTCGGCGTTATTTCCTATTATTCGCTCGCAGCAGGGTTCCTGACCGGGAAATACCGTTCCGCTGACGATCTTGGACAAAGCGCCCGCGGCAAATCAGTCGAAAAATATCTGACGGATCGTGGTTCGCGGATCATAGCGGCACTCGATGACGTAGCACGAAATCTCGATGTCACGCTTGCGCAGGTTGCAATCGCATGGCTCATCGCGCAGCCGTCAGTCACAGCCCCTATTGCCAGCGCCACACGCTCGGCTCAGCTCGGTGAGCTGATCACCGCAGCCGAACTGAAACTCAGCGACGATGAAATCGCCTTGCTGAACAAGGCGAGCAGTTAAGTTCGAAGATTATGTCGAAGGGTAGCCCTACCCTTCGATTTCCTCTCGCAGCATTTCCAGCTCCAGCCATTCTTCTTCCATGGCCGCATTTTCGGAGCGCTTCTTCTCAAGAAGATCGGCAGTCTTGGCAAAAAGCGCCGGGTCCTTGGCATAAAGCTGCGGATCGGCGAGCTTGCCTTCCAGCACTACGATTTCCTTCGAGAGAGCGTCCATCTTGCCGGGCAGCGTTTCGAGCGCGAATTTCTGCTTGTAGGAAAGCTTGCGCTTTTCCTCACGCTTGGGCTGCGGCGCATCCTCTTCCGACTTCTCGTCACTGCGGACGCCTGAGACCTTGACCGAGCGACGGCTCAAGGCCTGCTCCTTGCGCTGCGCCATCATATCGGCATAGCCGCCTGCATATTCGAGCCAGCGCCCGTCACCTTCCGGTGCAATCACCGACGTAACCGTGCGATCCAGAAAATCACGGTCGTGGCTGACCAGAATGACTGTACCGGGAAAACCTGCAACCAACTCCTGCAGCAGATCGAGCGTTTCCATATCAAGATCGTTGGTAGGCTCGTCGAGGATAAGCAGGTTGGCGGGCCGCGCCAAAACACGGGCCAGCATCAACCGCGCACGTTCACCACCGGAAAGCTCCCGATTGGGGGTACGCGCCTGTTCCGGCTGGAACAGAAAGTCCTTCATATAGGACACGACATGCCGCTGTTCGCCGTTGACGACAAGGCTTTCGCCGCGCCCATCCGTCAGATAATGCGCCAATGTCTCATCCAGATTGAGACTTTCGCGCTTCTGGTCGAGTTCGGCCATTTCGAGATTGACGCCAAGCCGCAACGTTCCGGAATCCGGCGCAAGCTTGCCAGTCAGAAGCGACAGAAGCGTGGTCTTTCCGGCACCATTGGGTCCAACGAGACCGATACGATCGCCGCGCTGCACCCGGATCGAAAAATCCTTTACCAGAACACGCTCGCCATAGGCCTTGCTCAACCCCTTGGCTTCGATCACCAGCTTGCCGGATTCCTTGGTATCGCTTGCCGCCAGTACCGCCGTCCCTTGTGCCTTGCGATGATTGCGAAAATCGGCACGCATGGAATGCAGTTCGCCGAGACGGCGCATATTGCGCTTGCGGCGCGCCGTAACGCCATAACGCAGCCAATGCTCCTCGCGCGCAATCTGCCGCCCCAGCTTGTGATGGTCGCGCTCTTCCTCTTCCAGCACCTTGTCGCGCCATTCCTCGAAATGGCCAAAGCCCTGCTCAAGACGACGCGTAAGACCGCGATCCAGCCAGACCGTCGCCCGGCTGACATTTTCCAGAAAGCGGCGGTCATGCGAGATCAAAACAATGGCGGAGCGAATCTGGCGCAGTTCGCTTTCCAGCCATTCGATGGTGGTCAGATCCAGATGGTTGGTCGGCTCGTCCAGCAGCAGAACGTCGGGCTGCGGCGCGATCACTCGCGCCAGAGCGGCACGGCGTGCCTCGCCACCGGACAGATGATCCGGCTTTTCGTCGCCGGTCAGTCCGAGATGTTCGAGAAGATAAGTGACACGATGCGGGTCATCGGCTGGCCCAAGCCCCGCTTCCACATAGGCGCGAACATTGGCAAAGCCATCCATATCCGGCACCTGCGGAAGATAGCGGACAGTTGCACCCGGATGTTTGAAAACCTCACCCGACGTTGCTTCCACCATACCGGCGGCGATCTTGAGCAGCGTGGATTTACCCGAACCATTACGTCCGACCAGCGCGATGCGATCGCCTTCGCTTACCGAAAGGCTGGCATCTTCCAGAAGCGGCGTGCCTCCGAAGGTGAGCTTGATCTCGTCGAGGCGAAGGAGCGGTGGTGCCATGGTTCTCTTCGATAAACAGGGTTAAAAATTCCGCCCTGCTTGTCCGCGACAAAAGCCGTTCTGTCAAATGGTACGGCACGAAAAGACCCGTGAAAAACAAACAGGTCGGGTTTCCCCGACCTGTCAGCAAACTTATTTATCCAGCTATTGCTGGCCCAGTGTTACTGGCCCAGTGTTACTGGCAAGGCGCTTCGTAGACGCGGCCATAAGGATCGCGGTAACGGCAGTACTGCGTTCCGTTGCGCGTCTGGGCTGCACCAAGGAGCGTACCGGCAACGCCGCCGATAGCAGCACCGGCAAGAGCGCCACGGCCATTGCCGCCAATTGCACCACCGGCGAGTGCGCCGAGTGCTGCGCCACCAACGCCGTACCCGGCCGTGCGCTGTTCATTCGTCGTGCATGCAGCCGTCGAGAACGCGAGCACGCCAGCAACAGCAATCATCGTAAGACGTGACTTCATTGAAACATCTCCTACAAGAGTTGAACTAATCACCGACTTTGCGTCCCCAATTTCGGCGTAAAGCAGATGACACCCGCTTGGCCCATTTACAATACGTTTCGCCTGCCAGCGTCAAGCTCTTTCGATTGATAAGGTTATCGGCCCCGGAGCGGTGTTTCCTCCATCGCCAAGTTGGCGATAAGTATCGCTAATCCAGAACTCGCAGTAACGCGAAGTGTTCCACGAACTACATTGGAAACTGTCCATGAAGAGCCAAATGGCAGTGTCACATTATCTAACGGCCACTCCGCATTCGTGATCGAAAGGCCTTCGATAGTGCTGAAATTGATCACACTGAACGGCGTCCCGTCCGGAAAATCATAAACATAATCTCCAGGCGGCAAAGGCCAGGCCTCCTCGGAACCGCTGGACAACAGCACGTTTCGCCCTTTTGCAGCTTGCGCTGTTGCCATGGTCAGATGCAGAAGCGTGTGATCGGTGCGCTGACCGCCGAAGGCTCCGCAAAGGATCACCCGATCCGCACCCCGCATATAGGCCTCCTCGAAGGCCAGTTCCCCGTCCGTCATGTCCTTGGCAGCAGGGAACCTCTTTTGCGGCACGTGTCCATATTGCACGCGAAGCTCAGCAGAAGCCGAATCGAAATCGCCAAGCCAAAGTTCCGGTTCGACACCAAGAGCAGCAGCGTGCCTGATCCCGCTATCGGCAGCGAGAATACGCGCACCTGCAATTTGGCGTTTCAGGCGATCGGTCACGACCAGATCACCGCCGAGGAGAATGACGAATGTGCTCATAAGCCGCTCATAACACGGGCAAATCCATGCCGGAAGCCTGCATTCGCCGCCATTGCGCTCCCTTGCCCTTCCCGTTGCGAAAGATTATTGTCGCAACCGCTCTAACGGGGTGCCGTCTGCTTTCGCGGATGGCTGAGAGGTCGCATTCCCGGCCAACCCGCTGAACCTGATCCGGTTTGCACCGGCGGAGGGATTAGATGCTCCATAAACGGCGCTCAATCCTCTTGCTGTAAAAGAAAGGAAGTGCCGTGATGCGGCTTTTATCTTTGCTGGCCTTTTCAATCTCCACAGCCCTCGCTTTCACGCCTTCTGCGCAGGCGAAGGACAAGCTCACTGTTTATACCTATGACAGTTTCGTTTCCGAATGGGGTCCGGGCCCGAAGATCAAGGAAAACTTCGAGAAGGAATGCGATTGCGAAGTGGACTGGATCGCTTCGGCCGACGGTGTCGCGCTGCTCAACCGCCTGAAGCTTGAAGGTGGCAATACCAAAGCCGATATCGTCCTCGGTCTCGATACCAATCTGACGACCGAAGCACGCGCCACCGGCTTTTTTGCTCCAAGCGGCATCGACCAAAGCAATGTGAGCATTCCGGGCGGGTTCAAGGACGATATCTTCGTTCCCTATGATTATGGCTACTTCGCCGTGGTCTACGATTCGGAAAAATTGCCCAATCCGCCCAAAAGCCTGAAAGAACTGGTGGAAGGCGATGCTTCCCAGAAGATCGTGCTGCAAGACCCGCGCACGTCGACGCCAGGGCTGGGCATGTTGCTCTGGATGAAATCGGTTTATGGCGACGAAGCGGAAGCGGCCTGGCAGAAACTGCAGAAGCGTATTCTCACCGTCACACCCGGCTGGTCGGAAGCCTATGGTCTTTTCACCAAGGGTGAAGCGCCGATGGTGCTGTCCTATACAACGTCTCCCGCCTATCACATGATTGCGGAAAAGACGGAGCGCTATAAGGCTCTGGCCTATCCGGAAGGTAATTATCTCCAGATCGAGCTGGCCGCCCAGACCACCACTGGCGCGAAAAATCCACTGGCGCAAAAGTTCCTGGCTTTCATGACCAGCCCCGGCTTCCAGGATGTTATTCCTGAAACCAACTGGATGTATCCAGCGGGCAAGACATCCACCCCGCTTCCAGCCGCTTTCTACGCGATGCCGAAGCCGGAAAAGACGCTTCTCCTGCCTTCCGACGAAGTAGCCAAGAACCGGAAGTCATGGGTCGATGAATGGCTGGCGGCAACCAGTAAATGACGACATTCCCGGCACAGCACCGCTCGAAAGACGCCCCCGCCGCCAGACCGGCTGCGGGCGTACTGGCGCTTGTCTTTCTGGTCGTGCTTGCCGGTGGTGCGCTTGTCGCACTGGCATTCGAAGCGGGCCGCGGTGGTTTTGACGCCGCGGTTAATTTCGACACCTATCTGTGGCGGGTTGCGCGCTTCACGATCCTGCAGGCGATCGCTTCAAGCCTGCTTTCCGTGCTGTTTGCTGTTCCGGTTGCCCGTGCACTTTATGCCGAAGCGAGCTTTGCGGGGCGCGGGCTTATTCTGCGCCTGTTTGCCCTGCCGCTTGCTCTGCCTGCACTCGTCGCAGTGCTCGGCGTCACCAGCATCTATGGTCGCAACGGGTTCATTGCGCATCTGTCAGAAGCCGCAGGCCATCCGTTCCAACCGGACATTTACGGTATTACGGGCATATTGATCGCCCATGTTTTCTTCAACATGCCGCTCGCTGTCCGTCTCATTCTTGCAGGCTACGACTCGATACCAACCGATTACTGGAAACTATCCGCGCAGCTTGGCATGGGCAATGGAGCGCGCTTCCGGCTCATCGAATGGCCCGTAATCCGGCGCAATCTGCCGGGCATGATCGGCCTCCTGTTCATGCTCTGCGTGACGAGTTTCACAACTGTGCTGACGCTGGGCGGCGGACCGCGTGCCACCACGCTGGAAGTCGCAATCTATCAAAGCTTGCATTTCGATTTTGATCCGGGTCGCGCGGTCGCCCTCACCTTCACACAGCTTGCATTGACGTTGCTGGTCCTTCTGGCCCTGCGGATGACCGGTAGTCCGTCTGAAGAAGGCTTCACCCACGCGGCGACACCGCGACGCTACGGCAAGGCGTCAACGGCTGAACGTGTTGCGAACGTCATCGTCATTGGCATAGGTTTCCTCTATGTCGCACTGCCGATTGCCGGCGTTGTCATCTCCGGCCTCGCCGCAGATCTTGCGCGACTTCTGACCGAGAGAACAGTCTGGCGCGCCATTGGCACCAGTCTGGCCCTCGGTTTTTCTGCGGCATTGCTCTCGGTCATCCTGTCACTTGCGCTTGTGTCGGCACGTGAAGCGATGAAAAAAAGCAAGGTCGCCAGTACTTTCGATACGGGTGCCAGCCTGATCCTCGTCATGCCGCCTATCGTCATCGGTGCCGGCTGGTTCATCCTGCTTCGTCATTTCACCGATCCGTTCGCGATGGCACCGTTTATGGTCGTCACCGTCAATGCGGCCATGGCCATGCCCTTTGCCGTGCGTCTTCTACGCCCCGCATGGGATACGGCAGCAAGCCGCCACAACCGGCTTTGCGCACTGTTGGGCATTCGCGGCATCAGCCGTTTCCGGCTCATCGACTGGCCTTCGATCCGCAAGCCTTTCGGCATGGCCTTCGCCTTTGCCATGGCACTTTCCCTTGGCGATCTCGGCACGATTGCCCTGTTTGGCAGTGACGCGCTTTTGACGCTGCCCTATCTCCTCTTGCAGCGCATGGGCAGCTATCGCACATTCGACGCGGCAGGTCTGGCGCTTATTCTCGGGCTGCTTTGCCTCGTATTGATGATGATCGCGGATCGCGCATCCCGAAAGGAAACGCCTTCTCTATGAATGCCCGGATGGATGCCCCGATGAACCCCCTTGCCGAAATTCGCCTTGATGACGTTCGTTTCAGCTATGGTGAAACCGCCATGCATTTCGATGCGACGATAGAGGGCGGTGTTATTGCTGCAATTGTCGGACCAAGCGGTTCGGGCAAGTCGACACTTCTCAACCTCATTGCCGGTTTCGAATTTCCGCAATCCGGTCGCATCTTCATCGGCGATAAAGACGTCAGTGAACTTTCGCCAGCGGATCGACCTGTTTCAATGGTGTTTCAGGAAAACAACCTGTTTGCCCATCTGACCGTCGAACAGAATGTCGGCCTCGGACGTTCACCGAACCTGAAGCTCTCCGCGCAAGACCACACCGATATTGCGGAGGCTTTGTCGCGTGTCGGGCTCGCAGGCAAAGAACAGCGCAAGCCGGAAGCGCTTTCCGGTGGCGAACGCCAGCGCGTGGCGATTGCCCGGGCTCTTATACGCCAGCGCCCGGTTCTGCTCCTCGACGAAGCCTTTGCCTCGCTTGGCCCGGCGCTGCGACACCAGATGCTGGATCTGGTCAGGGAGCTTCAACTTGAAACCCGTATGACGGTGCTGATGGTGACCCATACGCCTGAAGATGCGCTCTATCTCGACGCGGTGTTGCTTTTTCTCGACAATGGCCGGATTTCCGCAATAGGCCCCGCCACTGAACTACTCTCTTCGACTGGACCGGAAGCATTGCGGCACTATATCGGCGAAAAGCGGAATTCGACGCTAAACCTCAAATAGAGTTACGGTTGCGGACATATTTTGTTCGCAATCTGCCGGAAGAACCGGCTACAGCTTTCTTATAGTGCCCATGTACGGCTTGTACGCTTTCTGGTCTGTGGCTAGATTTGGCCCCGGATCAAGCAATCTGATTCAGAAGCGAGGATAAAATACTGTTCCGTCAATCGACCCGTTCCCGGGCCTTCCTGTGTCTACCCATCTCCCTGCCAGAATGGACGCAGCACAATTGGCGGAAACCAGCCATCGGTCTTGGCTTGCTTGCGGTCGCCCTGATTTCCGGTTGCCAGTCGATCAATTCCAGCAAGGATCTTGGACTGCAGCCTTCCGACAATCCCGTGACGGTCGACAATGTGACGCGCAATGACCGGCTGGCGCAGCTCGGTGCGCAACAACATCCGCGCATTCTCGCGACCTATGGCGGCGAGTACAAGGACCAGAGGCTTGAACGTATGGTGGCCAAGATCGTCGGCAAGCTGACGACGGTTACCGACAAGCCGGACCAGACCTATCGCATCACCATTCTCGATAGTCCCAATATCAATGCCTTCGCATTGCCGGGCGGCTATCTCTACGTTACACGCGGCCTGCTTGCACTCGCCAACGACTCTTCCGAAGTCGCAGCCGTGATTGCCCACGAAATGGGCCATGTCATCGCCAATCACGGCATTCTGCGGCAGGAGAAGGAGGCGGAGACGGCCATCGCCGGGCGCGTCGCCAGCGAAGTCCTGCATAATGAATCTGCCAGCCGCGAGGAGGCGCTGCGCGGCAAGCTGCGGCTTGCCCAGTTCTCGCGTAATCAGGAACTGCAGGCGGATGCCATCGGTATCAAGATGATCGGCGAAGCCGGTTACGATCCGTTCGCTTCGGCGCGTTTCCTGCAATCGATGGAAGCCTATCAGGGCTTTCGTTCGG
Source organism: Brucella sp. GW823-FHT04E01 (assembly GCF_058796175.1). NCBI lineage: Bacteria > Pseudomonadati > Pseudomonadota > Alphaproteobacteria > Hyphomicrobiales > Brucellaceae > Brucella > Brucella sp. GW823-FHT04E01. Next base: position 130,957 of record NZ_JBXAIK010000005.1, read on the forward strand.
TTTCGGGCGCGACCGATGCCAGCCTCGACTTTCTCGCAAGCCATCCGGCAACGCCGCAGCGCATCCAGCTTGCGCTTGGTCATGCACGCCGCATCGGCGCACCCGGCGTCGGCACAACTGATCGCGATTCCTTCCTCAACGGAATTGATGGCCTTCTCTACGGCGACTCGCCCAATGAAGGTTATGTCCGCGAACAGACCTTCATCCATCCGAAGCTCGGTGTCACTTTCCGCGCACCAGATGGCTTCACCATCGACAATTCGGCCAATGCGGTCATGGCAAGCGGCCCCGGCGAAGTTGCCATTCGTTTCGATGGCGCATCTCTTCCGGCGGGATCAAACCTTGCCGACTATATCCGCTCGGGCTGGGTAACCGGTCTCGACGACAGTTCGATCCAGACCACCACCATCAACGGTTTGCCCGCCGCAACTGCGCGCGCCAGCGCCGACCGGTGGCAGTTCGACATTGTGGTCATCGGTGCAAACAACAAGGTCTATCGCTTCCTGACAGCAGCACCGAAAGGCAGCAACGCCCTTCTGCCTGCTTCGCAGACGGTCACACAGTCCTTCCGCTTGCTGTCGCCTGCCGAACAGAACGCCATCAAGCCGCTGCGCATCCGCGTCGTGACGGTGAAGCCGGGCGACACGCTGGCCAGCCTGTCGGCACGCATGCAGGGCACCACCCGCAAACTGGAACTGTTCCGCCTTCTCAATGCCATGTCGGCAGGGGCGACGGTTTCGGTCGGCGACCGCGTGAAGCTGATCAGCGAGTAGGTCGTGATGACGGAAACACGCATCCACTCTGTCCTTGCCGGAAAAATCGCTCCTCTCGGACCGCGTAGCGTTCCAAGCGGCATCGACAAGCAGCCGGTTACTGGCAAAGTCCGCGTGACTTTCGAGGGGCTGGACTGCGATGCGCAGGGCGACCGGAAAGTGCATGGTGGACCGGAAAAAGCGCTCCATCATTATCCGCATGATCATTATGCGGTCTGGCGCGAAGAAATCGGCGAAAACCCGCGTCTGAGCGCGCGTGGCGCCTTCGGCGAAAACATCTCCACATCGGGTCTGAACGAGCACAATGTCGCCGTGGGCGACAGGTTCCGGCTCGGCAGCGCACTTGTCGAGGTTTCACAGGGCCGCCAGCCCTGCTGGAAACTAAACGAATGCTTTGCAACCGCCGACATGGCCGTGCGCGTGCAGAAGACGGGGCGGACAGGCTGGTATTATCGTGTTCTGGAAGAAGGCAATGTTGAAGCTGGCGATTCGATGATCCTCGTCGACCGCCTTTCACCAAACTGGACACTGCATCGTGTCTGGCACCTGCTTTATGTCGACACGCTGAACTATGACGAACTGTCCGTGATGGCGGAGCTTTCGCACCTCGCCGACAGCTGGAAACGCTATGCCGTGCGCCGCCTCGAAAATCGCAAGGTCGAGGACTGGTCGTCGCGGCTTGAAGGCAAGGCCACCGAACCACAAAAGTAAGGAGCCGTTCGGCCCCTCACTTGTGTTGCCCTGATTGTAACAGCTTATGCCTGATAGGCAGCCAGTTCGTGCTGGCTCAACAAGGCAATCTTCAGCTTCTCCATCGCACGGCTTTCGATCTGCCGCACCCGCTCCTTGGAAATACCAAGCTTTTCGCCCAGCGCTTCGAGCGTCACGCCGTCATCATCAAGGCGACGCTCGCGGATGATGTGCAGCTCGCGCTCATTCAGCGTATCGAGCGCTACATTGAGCCATTGATTGCGACGTTCCATATCGATGGAGCTTTCAGCGACCTCATCCTGCAAGGGATGGTCGTCAACCAGAAAATCCATGCGGCGGGCTGCGCCCGATTCCTCGTTGTTCACTGGTGCCGACAAGGAGCTATCCGGCCCCGAAAGACGGCTGTCCATGATCTCGACATCGCTTGTCGAAACGCCCAGCTGATCGGAAATTTCGCGATACATCTCGGCCTTGGTCATATTGTCGTCGGACTGAGCCAGTTTTGAACGAAGCCGTCGCAGATTGAAGAACAGCGCCTTTTGCGCCGAACTTGTTCCGCCGCGCACGATGGACCAGTTGCGCAGGATATAATCCTGCATAGACGCACGAATCCACCACGATGCATAGGTCGAGAAGCGCACTTCCCGTTCGGGGTCAAAACGGGCAGCGGCTTCAAGAAGGCCGACATAGCCTTCCTGGATGAGATCGTTCATCGGCAGTTTGAATTTGCGGAAGCGCCCGGCCATAGAAATGACCAGTCGCATATGTGCGGATGTTATGCGGTGAAGTGCTTCCTGATCTTTCAGTTCCTTCCAGCGAATAGCGAGGGCTCGCTCCTCTTCGCGCTCCAGATAGGGAGCCGACATTGCGCTGCGGATCATGGATTGGGAAGAGGCTGCTGTCGCTGGGAGGCTACGCGCAACCATAGGCATGCGATTGGCTGGAACTGCGGAAGAACTGCTCATGGATGACTGCTTCATCTGGTTCTCCTGTTCTGAACTCACGCCCATCGGGCGTTCAGTGGAAGGATATGCCAGTCCCACAAAGACTCATTGGACGAACTTGCGAATTCGCCCAAAACTCCCCGCCAGGCCCATTCTTTGGCCAAAGTAGTTACGCCGCAAAACAAACCCGTTTACGAACTGGTGTCTGGGAGAACGCGTCAGCTGCGATCAGGTTCCCATCAAGCAAGGATAAATCTCTGACAATGCAGGAAGATGACTAGGAAGGTTAATGACTGGCTGCAAAATTCAATAGAATTTTAACCAAGTGGCCCACTCAAAAAGCGGGCCACTTGTCAGAGCGCGTTTAGATCTGCGTCAGTCCTCCGTCGACGACAAGGTCTGTTCCCGTCGAGAAGCTGCTTTCGTCCGATGCAAGGAAAAGGGCTGCAGACGCCAGCTCTTCCGGACGCCCCAGACGTCCCAGCGGCACATAAGCGGCACTGTTCGTGCGATACGCCGCTGCTTCCTCCGGTGTTGTGACCTGCGACTCAATAATGGGAGTGTCTATCGGCCCAGGGCTTAGCGTGTTCACCCTTATCTTGTTTGCAAGTAGTTCCGCCGCCGCCGAACGCGCGAGAGATCGCACCGCCGCCTTCGTAGCATTATAGACGCTGTAGCCCGGCGTTCCCTTGCTTGTCATACATGTAGAAAGAAGAATGATCGAACCACCGTCACGCATCACGGGAAGAGCTCCCTGGACGGTGAAGTATGTACCTTTCACATTGATATCGAACATCTTGTCGAAGTGATCTTCCGAAGCATCGCGGATCGAACTCAATTCCACAACGCCGGCATTGGCGACGAGAATATCGAGACCACCCTCCTCGTTCTGGACTGTTTCAAATAGCCGATCCAAGCTACCCAGATCGGATATGTCGGCCTGAATTGCCGTCGCACCTCGTCCCAGCTTATTTACGGCGGCTTCAAGTTCCGCCTTGCGACGACCAGCAATATAGACAGTCGCACCTTCCTTGATAAAGCGCTGTGCGATGGCAAATCCAATACCGCTGGAACCACCTGTGACAACGGCGACTTTGGAAACGAGCTTACCCATGAAATCCTCGCTTGGGTTCGTTGAACGACAGGGAGCCGCAGGTCCATGAGCGATATTGCGCATACCCTGCCTGACAGCTAGATATGACGAACCCGTGGAGGTTTAAACTGAAGATTAACGCACAACCCTCGTGAGAAAACGCACCATGGATCACTGGAATGAGGTTCGCATGTTTCTCGCGGTCGCTCAGGGCGGCACGGTTCGCGCTGCAGCAGATGCGTTGGACGTCAATCATGCCACGATCATACGTGGTATCAGTCGGCTGGAAGAAACACTGGAAACAAAACTGTTCGACAGGCTGGCGTCCGGATACCGGCTTACGGATGCGGGAAGCGACATTGTTGAACTCGCAGGACAGATGGCGACAGCCTCATCCCAGATCGAGGCTCGGATTTTTGGGCGCGATCAGCGTGTCTCCGGGCCTCTGAGGTTCACGCTCCCGATTTCAATGGCGACTGACCTGCTGATGCCATCCCTCGCAGATTTCAAGGCCGCCTATCCAGACATTGCACTGGAAATCCTGAGCTCGACGTCAATGATTAATCTCGTCAACCGCGAAGCTGATGTCGCTTTGCGTGTAGTCGTTGGCGGAAAGACGCCACCCGACAATTTATACGGAACAAGACTCTGCCAATTCCACATGGCATTCTACATTCATCGAAATCTGATGACACAATCTTCACCAGCTTCCGCAACCTGGTTGCTGGGACCAAACGAAAATGCTCCATCAGATTGGGAGGCAGCGACCGGGATTAAAATGGCTGCCAATCCGGTCCGCTTTGCGGAGATAGGATCACAGTTTCAAGCAACGCGGGCTGGGATGGGCATCTCGTTTCTCCCATGCTTTCTTGGCGATAGCGAACCGAAACTCATGCGCGTACCCGGAACCGCCAGTTCCTGTGTAGGCGATATCTGGCTGCTGACCCATAGCGATACCCGACAAACAAGGCGCGTCCGCCTGCTATGCGATCACGTGCGAAGGGCAATACAGGGATTTGTGGGTCTATTGAATGGCCAAGCGATATCTTAGCAGGTCAGACACCGACATCCCCCAGACATACAAGGGCAAACAACTCATGAGCGCTGAGCCAACAGATCGAGCAAATCGGTCAGTCGCTCGACGCAATGCATTTTGAAGCAATCTGCTTTCCATCACACGGAGAATGACGCAGGCGAACTCTTCTCAATGGAGAAAAAAAGCCCGGCTATAATGCCGGGCCTTTTTGAAAGAAAGAGAAGTAAAGCTGCTTATGCCGCTTCAACTTCATCGTCATCGAGGTCTGCTTCAGCGTCGGCTTTGCCGCGCTTCGGTCCCTTGGCGAGATTCGCTTCGATCAGACGAACAGCTTCGGTTTCCGAAAGCTTGTTCACGGCAGCGATTTCGCGCGCCATACGATCAAGGGCAGCTTCATAAAGCTGGCGTTCCGAATAAGACTGTTCCGGCTGGTTCTCAGCGCGGAAAAGATCGCGAACGACTTCCGAGATCGAGATCAGATCGCCGGAATTGATCTTTGCATCATATTCCTGGGCGCGGCGCGACCACATGGTACGCTTCACACGTGCGCGGCCCTGTACGACCTTGAGTGCACGTTCAACATAGTCGGTCTCCGACAGCTTGCGCATACCGATGGAAGCGGCTTTGGCAACCGGCACCTTCAGGCGCATCTTGTCTTTTTCGAAATCGATTACGAAAAGCTCGAGCTTGTGGCCTGCCACTTCCTGCTCTTCGATAGTGACGATCTGACCAACGCCATGAGCCGGATACACGATGGCCTCACCGGCCTTGAAACCGCCACGCGCTACTGGAGACTTTTTCTGCTGGGATGACATACGCTTCATTACTCCCTGTTGTGCCCGGCGCGACCCGCCGGTTGACACATGATGTTCGACCGCGCTCCGGAGAAATGAAGCACGGAAGTTGTTTGTCGGCTTGGAACTGAAACCGTATCTGACGGCAAATCTAGCCGACCGGGTGTACGGTGAGGGGGACGACGCCAAATCGCAATCATCTTCCCCGGTGCCATCAGCCCGGTACTAAAGATCAGCCCTTTCAGAGATTAACGCATAGCGCCACGAATTGACGTCCAGTCACCGAAATTATTGGAGCAACCTAACACAATTTCGCGAAAGAATCAACAAATTGCCAAATATGTCGTATCTGGCAATGCAACACGCCTAAAATATGGGCGTTTTCCCGTGATTTCATTCGTCTTTTGCCGATGCATTGCAGAAAAAGCAAGTGATAAATCCTGCATTCCTGTAATGTCGGACAACCTGGCAGTCTTGCCAGGCTGAACCTACATGTTCCTGGAGCGCAAAGTCTTCCGGAACGAAGACATACTTATACAATACCGTCCAGCTCGCAACAGCCTGCAAGCAGTACCTGCAATACTGGCCGGGTATTAGTCACCGCTACCAGGCTCGGCGGAGAAATACTTCTCCAGTTTGCCAGCCACACCGTCCATTTCCTTGGCCTCCGGCAGGGCATCTTTCTTCGCGGTAATATTGGGCCATTTTGCCGCATATTCCGTATTCAATTCCAACCACTTGTCGAGGCCCGGCTCGGTGTCGGGGCTGATCGCCTCGGCAGGGCATTCCGGTTCACATACGCCACAGTCGATGCACTCGTCGGGATTGATGACGAGCATGTTTTCGCCTTCGTAGAAGCAATCGACCGGACAGACCTCGACGCAGTCCGTATATTTGCAGCGAATGCAATTATCGGTCACGACATACGTCATCGTCGAACTCCTGTTGCCGCCCGAATTCCAGAACAGGCGGCTTATCTATCCTACAGCTTTGCGCCGATACTCCGGCAAGCCGACAATCGGCTCGGGGCTTTGGAATATCTCGCCACGAAGTCACTGTGCACGGAAATGGTTGCGGGTCTCAGCCCATGCCCTTTTATGACAATGCGTGAGGTAGCGATTTTATCCTGCCGTGACAAGGGTACAAACGCCGCAATGTCACGAAGTCACGCACATCTGAAACAGCATTTCGTTTGAAGGCTTTTACGTGGAAAAGGCTTTCGCCGGGACAGTTCAACACGCAATTTCCATCACCGCCAAAAGATGCCTGCGGCAACGCGTCCGTATCAGTTTCCGCGCAAACGATCCGTTTCACGGCGTTCTTTCTTGGTCGGGCGCCCGGCTCCGCTCTCACGTTGCGGCGTTACCGCCTCCGCCGCCATCGCAGTAGCAGATACCGGTGGCGGCGAAAGATCTTCATAAAGAAGCTGGGCTTCAGGCGCCGGACCGCGGCGCTCACCTGGAGCAACGATCTTGTAAACGAGGATACGACGGTCGAGTGTGATGGTCAGCACATCGCCAACCTTCACCTGATGAGCGGCCTGCTCAATCTTGTCACGGTTGACCCGGACCTTGCCGCCGACGGCGAGTTTCGCCGCCAGCGATCTTGATTTGACCACGCGCGCGAAGAACAGCCACTTGTCGATTCGCTGTCTTGCGCCCGCTTCTGCAGTCATCTTACTTCTTCATCTGCTCTTTCAGAGCAAGAAGCTTGGCGAAAGGCGAATCGGGATCGATACGTGCAGGACGTTCCTGCTCCACACGTTTGCCGCCCTGATGACCATGATCGCGCTTCGGCTGACGCTGATTGCCACCACGGAAGTCACCCTTGGAACCTTCGCGCTTGCCTTCGCCGTCATGACGCTTTTGCTTGTCGAAGCGCTTGCCGCCACGATCATTGCGCGCCTGCTGCTCTGCTCCGCCTTCCGACTTGCGTGCTTCGCCGCCCTGATCGCGGTTCTGATGACCACGATTCTGGTTACCGCGATTTTGACGCTGACGGTTCTGATCCTGATTGCGGTTGCGGCCTTCAAAACGCCCCTGACGCCACAGAAGAACAGGCTTCGGTTCTTCAACCACCGCTTCTGCGATTTCACCTGCCGGTTCGGTTTCTGCCGCTACAGATGCAGCTTCTTCCGCTTTGGCTTCGGTTTCCGTCTCAGCGACAACAACCGCCGGTGCGGGCACAGGTTCAGCCGCTGGCACAGCAGGGTTCTCAGCCTCTGCGACCGGCGAAACGCCAGCTTCCTTGGCGGCAGCTTCAGCCGCGAAAGCATCCAGCTCAGCAAGCTTCGCCGTGACGGCAGCGGCTTCCATGGCCTCGTGACGATAGCCGAGGCTCTTCAGGATTTCTTCCATATCGTCGGTGGTCGCACCGAGAATGGACATCATGGCAGGCGTGACGATGAACCGTCCGCCGTCATAAGCGCCATCCGGACGCGCACCGGACCCCGGACGCCAGGCAAGCGCCGGACGGATCAGATCAGCAAGTCGTTCCAGAATATCGATGCGCACGGCACGACGGCCCAGCACGCGATAGCCTGCCAGACGGTAGAACATCGGATCGAACGCCGGATCGACCACGACCGACGTGCGGCCAGCCGCCAACACATTCACGACGTCGCCATAACCGGCCCGTTCGCGGCCATCATTCTTGAGCGCCCAGAGCAGCGTGATGAGGCCAGCCGGAGCGGGCTTCAGCAGCATGGGCATGAATACGTGATAGGCGCCGAAACGCACACCGAGACGGCGTAGCGCCGCGCGCGAATCCTGATCGAGCCCACGCACTTCCTCTGCCACATCGCGGCGCGGAAGAATGCCAAGGTTCTCGACGATCTGGAAAGCAAGGCCGCGTGTCATGCCGGTCAGGGCATCAGCGGCAGCCAGATCGGTGAGCGGCTTCAGAACGGTTTCGATATGATGGGCGACGAACCGTTCGATACGCGCGGCAACCTTGTCGCGCGCCGCTCCGGTAAGTTGTTCGTCGGCCAGGATCACCGCGCGCGGCTTCAGCAGGTCATCACCTGCAACCAGCGTTGCGACCGTTGCACCAACCCAGCGCATAACGCCATCCGAGCCGAGCGCGAAATCGCCGTTCGGCGCAGCAGCAAAGCGCTCCGCGCGGCGTTCGAACTCGGCGGCCAGCGCCTTTTGTGCAGCCGACTTCACCGCCTTTGCGTCCGGCCCCTCGGCCTGAACGTCAGCGGTAAAACGGAATCCTTCCAGTTGCCCGACATTGTGGCCTTCGACAATCACGTCTCCGGCAGGGCTGATTTCTGCTTCAAGCATGGCATTCTCTCTCAGGCGCCTCATAAGCACGCTTGTCCTGCGGTCTACAAAGCGTTTCGTCAACCTTTCATGCAGCGCGTCGGACAATCTGTCCTCAATTTCGCGCGTCTTTTCCTGCCAGTGTGTCGGATCGGCAAGCCATCCCGGCCTGTGCGACACAAAAGTCCAGGTTCGAATTTGCGCCACACGATGCGACAGGGTGTCAATTTCCCCCTCTGTGCTATCGGCGCGGCGCACCTGTTCGCTCATATAATCTTCATCGACGCTCCCTCGGCGGACAAGATCCTGATAGATGGTTGCAATGATATCGGCATGCTGCGCCGGCGCGATCTTGCGATAATCGGGCAGCGCGCAGGCGTCCCACAAAAGCTCAATGCGTGCCGGTGTCTTGGCAAGCCGCACAATCTCTTCGTCTTTCGACAAATTTTCAAGCGCTTGTTGATCGACGGCTGGCAAAGCCTTGGCCAATCCTTCGATCGGCGCGGGCGTTTCCAGAGAAAATCGCAGGGAATCGAGTGTTGAAAAGTCGAAACGGGCCGTTCGCCACTGCAGGACCTTCACCGGATCGAAATTATGCGCTTCCACCCGCTCGACCAGTTCTTCGTCAAACGGATGCACCTGCCCCGTCACGCCGAAGGTGCCGTCACGCAGGTGTCGGCCCGCACGCCCGGCGATCTGTCCCACTTCTGCGGGCGTCAGATCGCGGAACTGATAGCCGTCGAATTTGCGATTCTGCGCAAAGGCAACATGGTCGACATCCAGATTGAGCCCCATCCCGATAGCATCGGTCGCCACCAGAAAATCGACATCGCCCGACTGGTAAAGCTCTACCTGTGCATTGCGTGTGCGCGGGCTGAGCGCGCCCATCACCACCGCCGCCCCGCCGCGCTGGCGGCGGATCAGTTCGGCAATCGCATAAACCTCGTCGGCGGAAAAGGCGACAATGGCGGAACGGTTCGGCAGGCGGGTAATCTTCTTGGACCCTGCATAGGCCAGATGCGACAGGCGCGGACGCGTCACCACATTGATGCCACGCAGAAGCTTTTCCAGAATGCCGCGCATGGTTCCTGCACCAAGCAGGAGCGTCTCCTGCCGTCCGCGCAGATGCAGGATGCGGTCGGTGAATATATGGCCCCGCTCCAGATCACCGGCGAGCTGCACTTCATCGATGGCCACGAAAGCCACATCGGTGCGGCGCGGCATGGCCTCAACCGTGCAGACGGAATAGCGCGCGCCGGGCGGCACGATCTTTTCCTCACCTGTGACCAGCGCGACATTGGCCGCACCAACCCGTTCCACGACGCGGTTATAGACCTCGCGCGCCAGAAGGCGCAGCGGCAGGCCGATCATCCCGCTTCCATGCGACAGCATGCGTTCGATGGCCAGATGCGTTTTGCCGGTATTGGTCGGCCCAAGCACCGCAGTCACATCGCGGCCACTCAAGGTCAGCGGCAAATCATGGGCAGGGAGTTGGTTCATGCCAATAATCGGGTTCCCGGTACAAGCGCCCGTCACGGGCTGGATGCTGGTTCTTGCGATAGCACTATACGACCTGCACCGGAAGCGCTCCTGTTAAGTTTCAATATGGACGAGTTGCCAGCCTTTCGGCGACCGATACGCATCCGGTCAATAACTTGTCGATTAACGATTGGAACGACTCTGGAACGAATCGGCGACGAATCGCTGACTCGGATAGCTTCGCCTTTTGTTCACGGCAACATATAGTAAGCCTAACACAAAACCCCACAATATGATGAATCGGATGTTCCGCTTTTCTGTGTTTTCCTGACGCGAAACGACACCGCCGTTAACTTTTGGCAAAACCTGTCAACAGGCTGTTCCGGTAGCAAGGCGATTCTTCAGAAAATCTTAATGATTACTGATAGTTCGTTAATCCCTGAACGGTTGCGAACACGATCTTCATTAACCTTCAGGCCAAAGCCGGAACGAATCGGCGACGAATCGCTGATCCGCAAAGTTTCTCCATTTGTTCTCACCACATCTGGTGTTCAAAGTGCCCGACACACCATAGAAAATCGAAACCAGACGAACCTTGATGAGCATTTCTTCGATTTCGCATTAACTTTTCCGGCAATTCCGTATGCCCGACCCCGCCGATTTCAAACGTCTCATTGCGGAAACAAAAAGGCGAACGGAGCTATTTCTCCGCCCGCCTCTGTTCTGATAAAGGCGAAGGTCAGTCGCGCTCGACGCACAAGGCAACGCCCATGCCGCCGCCGATGCAAAGTGTCGCCAGACCGCGCTTGGCATCACGGCGCTGCATTTCGTAAAGCAACGTTGTCAGAACGCGCGCGCCGGAGGCACCTATCGGATGTCCGATCGCAATTGCTCCGCCATTGACATTGACGATATCCGGGTTGAGGCCAAGATCACGGACAACGGCGCAGGACTGCGCAGCAAAGGCTTCGTTGGCTTCGACCAGATCGAGATCACCGACGCTCCAGCCTGCCTTTTCCAATGCCTTCTTCGTCGCCGGAATCGGCCCCGTTCCCATGATCGACGGATCAACGCCAGCCGTCGCCCAGGAAACGATGCGAGCCAGCGGCTTCACACCACGTTTGGCAGCCTCATCCGCATCCATCAGAACGACAGCCGCAGCGCCATCGTTAATCCCGGATGCGTTACCCGCTGTAACCGTTCCTTCCTTGTCGAAAGCCGGTCTCAGCTTGGTCAGAGCCTCCATCGTCGTACCGGGACGGATATATTCGTCTACTGAGACAACTACATCCCCCTTGCGACCTTTCACGGTGAAGGGAACGATTTCATCCTCGAACCTGCCGGCAGTCTGTGCAGCTTCCGCCTTCTGCTGGGAGGCCAGTGCGAACTCATCCTGATCGGCGCGGGTCAACTGCCACTGGCGGGCGATATTTTCCGCCGTGATCCCCATGTGGTAGCCATTGAAGGCATCGGTCAGGCCGTCCTTCAGCATGGTGTCGATCATCTTGAAGTCGCCCATCTTCACGCCCGAACGCAAATGCGCGCAATGCGGCGCCATGGACATGGATTCCTGGCCGCCTGCCACGATGATCTTGGCGTCGCCGGAAAGAATCTGCTGCATGCCGAGCGCGACCGCCCGCAAACCCGAACCGCATAGCTGGTTGATCGAGAAGGCCGTTGTCTCCTTTGGGCAACCGGCGTCCATGGCTGCCTGCCGCGCCGGGTTCTGCCCTTCACCTGCCGTCAGCACCTGTCCGAGAATAACCTCGTCCACATCAGTCGCCGCCACACCGGCGCGTTCCAGCGCGCCTTTGATGACCGTCGCACCCAGTTCATGTGCGGGGATATTGGCAAACGCACCGTTGAAAGCGCCCACTGCGGTACGCGCAGCGCTGGCAATGACGATGGCTTTCTGGTCGGACATTCTTTCCTCCTTGAAATGTTGCGCAACACAAAGACCAAAATTCCGGCCTTGGCAAGCTTTGCAGTGCGTCAGCAACCGTCTTCATGAAAATCGATAAAGTGTTTTTCCCATGGCGAGCAGCATTGGAGTGTGCATTGCCGGTCATGATCGCTAAATTACATTTAGCTATAAATAGGAGATTATCCATGCCTTCACTGACGCTCGAACAAGCCAATGGGATTATTGCCGGTGCCTTTGCCAAGGCGGCGGAGCTGAAACTGAAGCCGCTGGCTGTTTGCGTTCTCGATGCGGGCGGCCATGTGAAGGCTTTCCAACGTCAGGACGGCGCGTCCATGCTCCGCTTCGAGATCGGCTCGGGCAAGGCCTATGGCGCGCTTGCGGTCGGCACCGGCTCACGCTGGCTGAACAATCAGGCAAAGGACCGTCCACACTTCCTGGAAGGCCTCTCGGGCGTGTCGGGCGGCAAGGTCGTGCCGGTGCCGGGTGGCGTTCTGATAAAGGATGCAGGCGGCGAAATCCTCGGTGCAGTCGGTATTTCCGGCGACACATCGGACAATGACGAGATTGCAGCCATTTCCGGCATCGAAGGCGCAGGCTTTGCATCTGACGCAGGCTGATTTTCAATAATTGTTCTCGATCAAGGCCGCTTCATGCGGCCTTTTTCATGCAGTTTGCAGAGAAGGCCGCACAAAAGAAAACGCCGCTTCCGGAAACCGGAAACGGCGTTTTTGAAAACCATCTTTCGGCTGCAATGCAGCGTCAGACTTATTCCTTGGCTTCGAGGACCTGACGGCCGCGATACATACCGCTCTTCAGATCGATATGATGCGGACGACGAAGTTCGCCCGAGTTCTTGTCCTCGACATAAGTCGGGGCCTTGAGAGCGTCAGCCGAACGGCGCATGCCGCGCTTCGACGGAGACGTTTTTCGTTTTGGTACTGCCATGGATCCAGCTCCACTGATCGGTCAATAAACGTCCGGCACGGCCCCGAAGAGCCTGTCACATCGGACAAAATTCCGGAAAGTCACGTGCCTATACACGCTCTAACGGCATTTGACCAGCGGGAGTCTTATCTTTTTTTCGTATCATGCATTTATTGCACGCAAACCACATAGGGACCGGACCGTGCGGCGCGTCCGGCTACGATCCGGGCAATGCGCTGCATGTTGCGCGTCGGCTTGGCGGGGTTGCGCAAGGCCGGGTTTGGCAACGTGACGGCAAGCAGTGCGGATTGCTGCGCATTGAGTTTTGCTGCCGGGCGCTTGAAATGATGCTGGGCTGCGGCCTCGATTCCGTAAATGCCCGGTCCCCACTCGGCGATATTGAGATAGATTTCCATAATGCGCTTTTTGGACAGAATACCGTCGGCAGCCAGCGCCAGCGGAAATTCGAGCCCCTTGCGGACATAGGAGCGCCCATTCCACAGGAAGAGGTTCTTCACGGTTTGCATCGTGATCGTGGAAGCGCCGCGGCTCGGACCGCCCTCGCCCGTATCGTCCAGAACCAGCCCCAGCTGATGCCAGTCCACCCCGCCATGGCTGCAGAACTGGCCGTCCTCGGCCATCATTACCGAATTGACGAGAACCGGCGCGATATCGTCGATACTGACCCATCTACGGTCCACGCCCTGAAACAAAACATAGTCCTTGACCATCAGGGTCGAGATCGGGCGGACAAAGGGTACGGAATAGACGAAAAGCAGGAAAATCGGCAGCACGGCCAGAATCACCAGAATCTTGAGCGCGAGAGCAATCCGGGCACCCCAAACAGGATCCGCCAGATAATTGCGTCCATCTTTGCTCTTGATGATGATTTTTGCCACTGCCACCGCCTGCTACCTTCCCCCAAGCGACATAAACCATTCCTTAATAAGTTTGAACCGGATTCCATAATCCAACCGGGGAAACAAGTCGAAACACGCCGTTTCGTGACGTTCAAATGAAAAAGCCTGTGCTGATCGTTGTGGCCAGTTGACCAAATCAGCGCTTTCGTCCATCCCCTTTGACATGGAAAAGCTGTCGACCGATTTCACCGCCATTCTCAACCGTCGTGCCATGGAAGTAGAAATGGCACTGACGGGCCTTCTGGACCAGCGCCTCAAGACGGGAGAAATCGCCCGCCCCGAACGGCTGCTCGCCGCCATGCGGCACGGTGTCCTGAACGGTGGCAAGCGCCTCCGGCCTTTTCTCGTTGTCGAAAGTGCCGCTTTGTTCGGCAAAGGTGGCAACGCCGTTCTGCGTGTTGCTGCCGCGCTCGAATGCATTCACTGCTATTCGCTTGTCCATGACGATTTGCCAGCCATGGATGACGATGACCTGCGGCGCGGCCAGCCGACCGTGCACAAAGCATTTGATGAAGCTGCCGCCATTCTGGCCGGTGACGGCCTTCTGACCTATGCTTTCGACATCATCTCGTCGGATGAAACCGATCTCGATGCAGCAATTCGCCTGCAACTGGTTTCAGCGCTCGCCCGCGCATCCGGTCTCGGCGGCATGGTGGGCGGACAGGCTCTCGATCTGATGGCCGAAACCAGCAAGCCTGACGAAGCCGGCATCATCACGTTGCAGGCAATGAAGACTGGCGCATTGATCCGTTTCGCCTGCGAGGCCGGAGCCATCATCGCCAATGCATCCAGCGAAGACCGCGAGCGCATGGCCGAATTCGGCTCCGCTATTGGCCTTGCCTTCCAGCTGGCGGACGATCTTCTGGACGTGACCGCTGACGCCGAGGCGATGGGCAAGGCCACTGGTAAAGATGCCGCCGCCGGAAAGGCCACGCTGGTTTCACTCCACGGCATCGACTGGACCCGCAAGCAACTGTCCGGACTGGTTACCCAGGCGGAAAGCTTGCTGGCACCCTTTGGCAAGGACGCAGATATCCTGAAACAGGCCGCCCGCTTCATCGCCGAACGGCAGAGCTAGACCATGTCTCCCGCAAGCGGAAACCGATTTTGCTCAGGATAATGCGTAAAAACAACGATTTAAAGATCGTCTTCACGTACCTTGACGATAACCACATCGTCAGCGGAAAGCATGCGCCCGTCCTGAGAACGCACATCAAGCGCGGCCACGTCCTCGCCTGAAACGCTGTCGACAAGACGCGAATGAGTTTCACCCGGCGCAAAGAGATGCTTTTCTCCCCATTGCCTGAGCGACACGATGACAGGCAGCAGATCGCGCCCTTTTGCCGTCAGGCGATACTCCTGATGCGCGCCGCCATTAGGGTCTGGCACGGATTCCATGATTCTCTCTCCCGTCAGCTTGCGCAGACGTTCCGAGAGAATATTGCGGGCGATTCCGAGATTCTTCTGAAAGGCGCTGAAACGTGTCACGCCGTCGAAGGCTTCACGGACGATCAGCAGCGACCACCAGTCGCCGATCACATCAAGCGCGCGTGCACTCGGGCAATAATCGCCTTTCATGCTTTTCTTTCGAACCATGTTAACTCCACAGATTGCAATCTGGTTGCAATATAAAACCTTTTTAGCTACAAGCAAAATGGTTTCATTTTAAAACCGTTTTGCAGGAGTCCGTCATGCAACCTTCAACCCACGCGGCCGCAACGCTGTCCGCGAACCCTGATGCACGCCCTTTGCTTTCCTCGACTACCCTTTTTCTGTTTGCGGCTGCAAGCGGACTGGCGGTAGCCAATGTCTACTTTGCTCACCCGCTGCTCGATGTGATGGCTGACGACCTTGGCCTCAAACGCTCAACAGCAGGCCTCATCGTCGCCGCCAGCCAGCTCGGCTATGCAATCGGCTTGATCTTTCTCGTCCCGCTTGGCGACCTCTTCAACCGGCGAAAGCTGATCATCACGCATTTCCTTCTGTCGGTCCTGTCCCTGATCGCAATCGGCTTTGCGGCCAATGCCACCGTGCTTCTGGTCGCCATGGCCACTATGGGCCTGCTCGCCGTCGTCACACAGGCACTTGTCGCCTATGCGGCCAGCCTCGCAGCACCGGCGCGACGCGGCCATGTGGTTGGCATCGTAACCAGCGGCATCGTGCTCGGCATATTGCTGGCGCGCGCGATAGCTGGCGCCCTCACCGACATTGGCGGCTGGCGCAGCGTCTACTTCGTTTCCTCTATTCTCACGCTTTTGATCGCGCTCCTGCTGTGGCGCAGCCTGCCCGACCAGAAGCGGCGGCCGACCAGCGTCAGCTATCCGGCACTCATTCTGTCGCTTGTGACGCTGTTTCGCTCCGAGCCGGTACTGCGCATTCGCGCCATCATAGCCATGCTGATCTTCGCCAATATTACCACTTTGCTCGCACCACTGGTCATGCCGCTCAGCGCACCACCCTTCGAACTGAGCCATGCTGAGATCGGTCTGTTCGGACTGGCAGGTGCTGCCGGAGCGCTTGCCGCGTCGCGTGCTGGCGGTGTTGCCGACCGGGGTTATGCCCAGCGGATGACAGGCATCGCTTTGCTGCTGATGTTCGTGTCATGGGGTCTGATAGCCTTGCTGGAACATTCACTGCTCTGGCTAATCGCAGGTGTGCTGATTATCGACTTCGGCCTTCAGGCTGTCCACGTCACCAATCAGGCGATGATCTACCGTGTACGCCCAGACGCGCAGAACAGACTCACCGCCGCCTATATGGTTTTCTATTCCATCGGCAGCGCAAGCGGTTCGGCGGTTTCAACTTGGGTCTATGCTTATGCAGGCTGGAATGGCGTTTGCCTGCTTGGCGCAGGCATCAGCCTTGTCACGCTCATCTTCTGGGCAGCAACATTAAAGGCTACACCAGAGACCGCTACGCGCGCGGTCACCTGTACCGCTTAGTTCTGGCCAGCAGCGATTTTCTGATCAAGTCCGAAGCGGTTCTCGATGTAATCGGCAACCATTTTCTGGAAGTCCTCGGCAATAGCAGGACCGCGCAACGTCGTGACTTTCTTGCCATCGACAAAGACCGGTGCGGACGGCGTTTCGCCCGTGCCGGGAAGCGAGATGCCGATATCAGCGTGCTTCGATTCACCCGGCCCGTTGACAATGCAGCCCATCACGGCGACCGACAGCGCTTCCACGCCGGGATATTTCTCGCGCCAGACCGGCATGTTGCGGCGGATATCGTCCTGAATGGTCTGGGCCAGTTCCTGGAACACGGTCGACGTCGTGCGACCGCAACCGGGACACGCCGCAACGATCGGAATAAATTGCCGGAAACCCATGGTCTGCAGAAGCTCTTGTGACACCTGCACTTCACGGGTGCGGTCGCCGCCGGGTTCCGGGGTAAGCGAAATGCGGATTGTGTCGCCGATGCCCTGCTGCAACAGGATACCCATGGCCGCCGACGAGGCGACAATGCCCTTGGTGCCCATGCCGGCTTCAGTGAGGCCCAGATGCAGCGCATGATTGGAACGCTGCGCCAGCATCGTATAGACGGCAATCAGGTCCTGCACCTGACTGACCTTGGCCGACAGGATGATCTTGTCGCGGCCAAGACCGATCTCTTCGGCAAGATTGGCGGAAATCAGAGCCGACTGCACAATGGCCTCGCGCATGACTTCCTGCGCGCTCAATGGCGCGCCCGCATCCTGATTACGATCCATCAGCGTGGTCAGGAGTTCCTGATCGAGCGAACCCCAGTTCACGCCGATGCGCACCGGCTTGTCATAGCGGATCGCCATTTCGACGATATCGGCGAACTGCTTGTCCTTCTTGTCCTTGAAACCGACATTGCCCGGATTGATGCGATATTTTGCAAGTGCTTCCGCACAGGCCGGATGATCGGCCAGCAGCTTGTGACCAATATAATGGAAGTCACCGACCAGCGGCACATCATGCCCCAGACGTTCCAGCCGTTCGCGGATTTTAGGCACGGCAGCAGCCGATTCATCGCGATCCACCGTGATGCGCACGATTTCCGAACCGGCACGGTGAAGTGCAGCCACCTGCGCGACCGTAGAGTCCACATCCGCTGTGTCCGTGTTGGTCATTGACTGCACGACGACGGGCGCACTGCCGCCGACGATAACGCCACCGACACTGACGCCAACCGACTGGCGACGAGGAAATGGATGCGAAAAATAGCTGACGGCCTCGGAAGACATTTTGCTCTGTTCTTAACTGTACCTGTTCTCAGGTGGCGCAGCGCGACGCGAATGTCAACGCCCGCCTATATTGAGGCCCGCATATATCTGGGTCTGCGTATATCCGGCTCTCGCTTTATATAATCGCTTGCCGTTGCCTTGTCGCCCTCTCATTATGTCACCGGGAACAAGGAGGAAATCACGCATGAATGCTGCATCTGCCTGCAAGACCGCAATCGTCACCGGATCGAATTCCGGGATCGGCCTCGGTATAGCCCATGCGCTGGCGGCGGCAGGACACAACGTCGTGATCAACTCATTCACCGACCGTGAGGAGGATCATACCCTCGCACGCAAGCTCGGCGAGGAACATGGCGTCAGCGTGGTCTATATTGCGGCCGACATGTCGAAGGCCGACCAATGCCGCGCACTGATCGCAGAAACGGTAAAGCAATTCAGCAGTGTGGACATTCTCGTCAACAACGCCGGTATCCAGCATGTATCTCCCGTCGAGGAGTTTCCGGCCGAACAATGGGACCGCATCATCGCGATAAACCTGACATCGGCCTTTCACACCTCGGCTGCCGCGATCCCGCATATGCGCAAGACTGGCTGGGGCCGCATTATCAATATCGCTTCAGCCCACGGCCTCGTGGCATCGCCGTTCAAGTCGGCTTATGTTGCCGCCAAGCATGGCATTGTCGGCTTTACCAAAACACTGGCGCTGGAACTTGCAACCGCAAAGATCACGGCCAATTCCATCTGTCCCGGCTATGTGCTGACGCCGCTTGTCGAAGCGCAGATACCGGACCAGATGAAGGCCTACCACATGGACCGCGAAACCGTGATCCGCGAAGTGATGCTAGATAAGCAGCCGACGAAGGAATTCGTCACCACCGCACAGATCGGCGCCCTTGCCGCTTTCCTCGCAAGCGATGCGGCAGCGCAGATCAATGGCGCTGCCATTCCCGTCGACGGCGGGTGGACTGCCGAATAGCGCATCTCGAAAAGTGGAAACCGGTTTTCGGATAAGATGCGCGTCATTAAGAAAGTTCAGTGCTTATGATCCGCGTATCGGGCCAGACTTGAAAAGGCCAGCACGACCAGCAGCAAGACCGGAAGCGCCAGAAACACCACGCCAAAGCCGCTATGCTTGGCAACAAAACCGATCAGCGACGGCGCCACCAGCATGCCGGAATAACCAAGCGTCGTTGCGATGGACAGGCCGACACTCGGATTGACGCCCGGCATGTTACCAGCCATCGAGAAGGCGATCGGCACCATGTTGGAAATACCGATCCCGCAGATCGCGAAGCCGATAATCGCCGTTGCTGAGCTGTTTCCGAAACCGACGATCAGCATGCCGATGATTGCAATGATCGTGCAGGCACGAAGGGTTTTGACTGCACCGAACCGGTCGCGGACCAGATCGCCTGCGAAACGCATGATGGCCATTGAGCCCGAGAAAGCTGCGAAGCCGAAGCCTGCCACCGTGACGGAAGCACCCAGATCCTGGCGCATATGATAGGCGCCCCAATCGAGAATCGCCCCTTCCGGCACCATGGAAAACAGCGCCATGACACCGACAAGCCATGGCAGAGGATTACGCGGCAAGGTCAGCTTCTGCTTTTCGCCGCTTGGATGATGATGCTCCGTGTCCGGGATGATCGAAGGCCATGCGATAGCAATCAGGATTGCGGCGACAATTGTCGTCACCAGCGCATGAACGGTCGATCCGAATTGCGCGATAAGAAAGCCGCCTGTCGCAGCACCGATGAGGCCGCCGAGGCTCCAGAATGCATGGCAGGACGACATGATTGCCCGGCGCATTTTTTTCTCGACCGCAACCGCATTGGCATTCATCGACACATCCATCGCAGCCATGGTTCCGCCGAAATAGAACATCACGATCACAGCCGTGACCACATTCGGCACCAGTGCGATGATGAGCAGCGCCGGGATAAAGGCGAGTGCAAAAATGCGCACCACCATGCCCGAACCGCGATGCGCTGAAAGCGCACCTGCGACCGGCATCATGGCCAGAGAACCAAGGCCGAAGACGAGGATCATCAACCCCATGCCTGCACTATCAAGTCCGAGGCGTTCGGCAAATTCCGGAATTTTCGGGGCCCAGCCGCCGAAAATATAGCCGTTCATCAGAAAGAGTAGCGCAACGGCAATCCGCTCTCTGGTTACAATCGGCGCACGCGCAGGCGCCGCATCTTCGCGTCCGGAAACCTGTTCCATCTGTCCCTCAGTTGCGGTCCGCTGCCGCACGTAAAATCTTCATATCCGATGTCGCATAGGGCGCAAGCGCTGCTTCATCCGCATCATATTCGACAGCCATGACACCGACATCGTCCAAGGGAACGACATCATGGGCGGCAACCGTACCGAGCTTGTCGCTCGTAATGGCCAGTGCCACCACCCGGCTGCGTCCGGCTATAACTCGCTTGAATTCCGCATCGTCCAGATGCAGCGCCGTTACGCCGATTTCGGCGGCAATACCGCACGCGCCCAAAACGCAAAGATCAGGCCGCAGCAGTTCCGCATCACGCAAGGCGCGCGCCCCGACGGCGGCACTCACCCGCCGGTCGATGGGACCACCAATCATGATCAGCTCAATCTCCGGCGAGCCCATAAGAATTACAGCGATAGACGGCGTATTGGTGACGACGGTGATGGCTTCACCGCGTTCGACCAAAAGTCGCGCCAGAGCCGTATTCACCGAAGATGCATCGAGAAACACCGTCATGCCGGGTTCGACCAGTTCCGCCAGGACCGCAGCCAGGGCGGCCTTCGCTTGTGGTCGCTCGGAATCCCGTTCTGCGAGCGGAGAAGGCTCGGGCACGGCACGCAACGCGCCGCCATAGACACGCTTGCAGAGCCCTGCCGCCGCCATCTCGCGCAGATCGCGCCGGATCGTATCCTCGGACACGCCGAAACTTTCAGCCAGTTCAGCCGCCAGTACACGACCAGACTGCTGTAGCAGTTCCTGAATGCGCGCCTGTCTTTCGTGAAGCAGAAGCTCTGTCACCACCACCCTCCCATCATGCACAATCATGCATAAATCGGCATAAACATGCATACCAGATTTTGGGAACTCTGCAAGCGCAAACAAAACCGCACCGTTTTTACCGGCGCGGCATTGAACTTTGACCCGGGAAGACGCTTGTTGGCGTTATTCGGAATACACCACCAACAAATCCTTGGCATCGATCTGTTCGCCGGGACGCACCAGCACTTCCGCGATGGTGCCATCGCGTTCGGCATGGATGGCGGTTTCCATCTTCATCGCCTCTATGGAAAGCAGCACATCACCCTGCGTAACCGTCTGGCCGGTCGCCACGGCAACCGTTGATACGACACCTGGCATCGGTGCACCAACCTGCCTGTCGTTCCCGGCTTCCACCTTGCGACGCACACCGCCGGAAGCGCCTTTGGCACGGTTCGGCACCTTAATGCGGCGCGGCTGACCATTCAGCTCGAAAAACACCGTCACCATGCCCTTCTCATCGGTTTCGCTCATCGCCTGATTGACGATCACCAGCGTCTTGCCGCGTTCCAGATCGACGAAGACTTCTTCTTCCGGCTTCAAGCCGTAGAAATAGACCGGAGTCGGCAAAACACTTGTCGGGCCATAGGTTTCCTGCGCGGATGCATAGTCGGTGAAGACCTTCGGATACATCAGCGCCGAAGCGAATTCCTGATCGGAAATCTTGCGATCGACCGTCTCCTCGAACCCTTCACGCTCGGCGTTCAGATCGGCAGGTTCCAGCAGAGCGCCGGGACGCACGGTAAACGGCTCATCGCCCTTCAGAATCTTCTTCTGCAACGCCTTCGGCCATCCCGATGGCGGCTGACCAAGATCACCGCGCATCATCGACACTACGGAATCCGGGAAAGCAATATCCTTTGCCGGGTTTTCGACATCAGCGACGGTCAAGTCCTGACTGACCATCATCAACGCCATGTCGCCCACAACCTTGGAGGATGGCGTGACCTTGACGATATCGCCGAACATGCGGTTCACATCAGCATAGGCCTGCGCCACCTCATGCCAGCGGGTTTCAAGTCCCAGCGAACGGGCCTGCTCCTTCAGATTGGTGAACTGACCACCCGGCATTTCATGCAGATAAACTTCTGAAGCTGGTCCCTTGAGGTCGCTTTCGAAAGCCGCATACTGGTTGCGTACGGCTTCCCAATAGAAAGAGATGCGGCGGATCGAATCCGGATCAAGGCCCGGATCGCGCTCGGAACCGTGCAGTGCCTCGACAATGGAACCGAGGCAAGGCTGCGATGTGTTGCCGGAGAGCGCATCCATCGCCGCATCGACCACATCCACACCCGCATCGATCGCAGCAAGTACGGTCGCCGCCGAAATGCCCGACGTATCATGCGTATGGAAATGGATCGGCAGATCGGTTTCCTCGCGTAGCGCCTTGAACAGGGCGCGGGCCGCGGCAGGCTTCAAAAGCCCCGCCATATCCTTCACCGCAATGATATGCGCGCCAGCTTTTTCAACTTCCTTCGCCAGATTGACGTAATATTTGAGGTCATACTTGGCGCGTTCCGGATTGAGAATATCACCTGTGTAACAAATCGCTGCTTCGCAGAGCTTGTTTTCCTCCAGCACCGCATCCATCGATACGCGCATGTTTTCGACCCAGTTCAGACTGTCGAAAACGCGGAACAGATCGATGCCGCCGCGTGCTGCCTCGCGCACGAAATATTTTACGATATTATCAGGATAAGATTTGTAGCCGACGCCGTTTGCACCGCGCAAAAGCATCTGCAGAAGAAGGTTCGGCGCCGCTTCACGCACCAGCGCCAGACGCTCCCACGGGTCTTCGGTGAGGAAGCGCATCGAAACGTCGAAGGTCGCACCGCCCCAGCATTCCAGCGAAAACAGATTCGGCAGTGCCTGCGCATAGGAATTGGCGATGCGGGCAATGTCGTATGTGCGCATGCGCGTCGCCAGAAGCGACTGATGGCCGTCACGCATGGTCGTATCGGTAATCAGCGCACGCTTTTCGTTGCGCACCCATTCCGCGAACTTCTTCGGTCCAAGCTGGTCCAGACGTTGCTTGGTGCCATCAACGACCGGCTTATCACCGAACCACGGCACGCGCGGCTTGGCGGCATCCTTAGCCGGCTTTGCGCGCCCCTTGGTTTCTGGATGGCCATTGACCGTCACGTCGGCGATATAGGTCAGAAGTTTGGTGGCACGATCCTGCCGCTTGACCTGCTCGAACAGTTCCGGCGTCGTGTCGATGAAGCGCGTCGTGTAGTCGTTTGCCTGAAACTTCGGATGATTGATGATCGCTTCGAGGAAGGTGAGATTCGTCGCCACACCGCGGATACGGAATTCGCGCAAGGCGCGATCCATACGGCGGATGGCTTCCAGAGGCGTAGAGCCTGAAGCGGTCACCTTGACGAGCAGCGGATCGTAGTAGCGGGTGATGAACGCACCCGAATAGGCCGTGCCGCCATCGAGACGAATGCCAAAACCCGATGCCGAACGATAGGCCTGAATGCGACCGTAATCAGGAATGAAGTTCTGTTCCGGGTCTTCCGTGGTGATACGACACTGGAGCGCATGGCCATTAAGGCGAATGTCCTCCTGACGCGGCACACCCGATTCCGGCGTGCCGATGGCAAAGCCTTCGAGAATATGAATCTGCGCCTTGACGATATCGATGCCGGTAACCTGTTCGGTAACCGTGTGCTCGACCTGAATACGCGGATTGACCTCGATGAAATAGAACTTGCCCGTATCGGCATCCATCAGGAATTCGACTGTACCGGCGCCAATATAATCGGTGGCATGGGCAATCTTCAGGCCATAGCTTGCCAGTTCCTGACGCTGCGCATCATCGAGATAAGGTGCCGGCGCCCGCTCCACCACCTTCTGGTTACGGCGCTGGATCGAGCAGTCACGCTCGAAAAGATGAACCGCATTGCCATGGGTATCGCCCAATATCTGCACTTCGACATGGCGCGCGCGTTCAATCAGCTTTTCGAGATAGACCTCATCCTTGCCAAATGCAGCCTTGGCCTCGCGCTTGGCTTCCGTGACTTCGCGGGCAAGATCGGCTTCGGCGCGGATGGCGCGCATGCCGCGACCGCCACCGCCCCAGCTTGCCTTCAACATCAGCGGATAGCCGATTTCTGCCGCCAGCTTCTTTACTTCTTCTATATCGTCCGGCAGCGGATCGGTGGCAGGCACCACCGGCACGCCGATTTCAATGGCGAGATTGCGGGCCGCAACCTTGTTGCCGAGGCGGCGCATGGTCTCAGGCTTTGGGCCGATGAAGATGATGCCGTTTTCTGCGCAGGCTTCGGCGAATTCCGGGCTTTCGGACAAAAGGCCATAGCCGGGGTGGATCGCATCGGCGCCCGAAACCTTGGCGACGCGGATAATCTCATCGATAGAAAGATAGCTTTCAATCGGACCAAGATCTCGATCCAGATGCGGACCGCGACCGACCTGATAACTTTCATCGGCTTTGAAGCGATGCAGGGAAAGTTTGTCTTCCTCAGCCCATATGGCCACCGTTTTGAGCCCCAGCTCATTGGCGGCGCGGAATACGCGGATTGCGATTTCAGATCGGTTGGCGACCAGAATTTTCCGGATAGGCTTTTGGGCGAAAGACAAGGCAGATCTCCCTAACTGCAATGACAAAGGCGCCATTGCTTAACCTGCAATAGACACAAGCGCAAACAAACTGTGCAACAGGGAGATAAAAACAAAATGCCCGACTAAATGCCGGGCAGATTGATGAATTTTGTAGCACTTTATGCTAATATATCAGGCACAAGAGCGGTTCCTATTATGAAGCAATCATCAGAACCGCTCTAAGCATCTGTGTTCTCGCATTATCCAACGCAAAACCGCTTCGCACTTTTGCTGGAAATGCTCCATTACTTCTGGAAGTAATTATACTTGCCGTCTTCACCCTTGCGCCATTCGAACATGACGTAAGGCGAAAGGCTCGGATCGCCCTTGGCGTCGAACGAGATGTCGCCAAGCACCGTTTTGAACGGACCCTTTTCCTTCATCGCAGTTGCAACTTCCTGCGGGTCGTTGCTTGCGGCAGCATTGGCGGCATTGACCAGCGACTGCACACCGGCATAGGCATAGAAGGTATAGGCTTCAGGCTCGAAACCCTTGTCACGGAAAGCCTTGATGAGTTCCGCATTCGACTTGTCGTCGCGCGGATCGGGACCGAAAGTGTTCATGACACCACCAACAGCATCACCGGCAATCGAGGCAAGTTCGTTGGACACGATGCCATCGCCCGAAATGAACTGTGCCTTGAGGCCCTGATCATCCATCTGGCGGATGAGCAGACCCGCTTCCGGATGCATGCCGCCCCAGTAAACAGCAGTAATGCCAGCAGCCTTCATCTTGGAGATGAGCGCGGAGAAGTCCTTGTCGCCCTGGTTTACACCTTCGTAGAGCGTTTCCTTCATGCCGTTGTCGTTGAGCGACTTCTTGGTTTCGTCGGCAAGGCCCTGACCGTAAGGGGTCTTGTCGTGAAGGACTGCGACTTTGCCGTCCTTGTAATTGTCGGCGATATATTTGCCGGCAACGATGCCCTGCTGGTCATCGCGACGGCAGGTGCGGAACGTGTTCCAAAGTTCGCGCTCGGTGAAGGTCGGGTTGGTGGTGCCGGGCGCGATCATCAGCACGCCGTTTTCAGCATAGATGTCCGACGTCGGAATGCTGACGCCGGAATTGAAGTGACCGATAACGAACTGAACACCATCACCCACAAACTTGTTTGCAACCGAAATGCCCTGCTTCGGATCGGCAGCGTCGTCGCCATAGACGATGGTGATCTGCTCGCCGTTCATGCCGCCCTTGGCATTGGCTTCTGCGACAGCCGCTTCGACACCGCGCTTGATCTGCTCGCCGAAAGCTGCCTGGCTGCCGGTCAACGGTGCGCCGACGCCGAGCTGGATGTCGGCAAAGGACACGCCACCCATCGCAACCAGTGCCGAAAGGCAGACGCCGCAGAATAAGGATTTCTTCATTTCAGTTGCTCCCACTAAGCGCATCCCGAAAGGTATGAAACGATTTTCGAGACACACGTCAAAATAGTCATTCAGAGCGGCAGTCTGACAGGATCAGATGACCGCCATTTTTTGCAGGCATGAACAGCAACACCAGAGGCGTTGCATAAACCTGATATTCGAATGGGAGACTGCATCAGCGCCAGAAACGCAATTCGGGCTTGAAACTGCCCGCGCTGAAACTGGTCCTCCCACCAGAACGCGAGACTGGATATAGAGATTCGCCCTATATTCAGTCGTCAAGCTAGATACAATCACGTTCAATACCGAAGTAAAGTAATGATTTAGTCTATATCTTGCTTTTTCCGCATGACTTTATGCGGACCGACGCCATCGAAACGAAAATGCCCGGCTTGAAGCCGGGCATTTCCATTCATCGGGAAAGAATGTAAGCGAAACTTACTGCTGAATGTAAGTATATTTCCCGTCAGCGCCCTTTTCCCACTTGTACATGACATAGCCTGGAAGCTTCGGATCGCCCTTTTCGTCATAGGACAGGTCGCCAAGCACGGTCTTGAACGGACCCTTTTCCTTAAGCGCCTTGGCAACTTCCTGCGGGTCGTTACTTCCGGCAGCCTTCGCAGCCCCAGCCAGAGACTGAACGGCAGCGTAAGAGTAAAGCGTGTAGGCTTCCGGTTCGAAGCCAGCATCGCGGAACTTCTTCACCAGATCGGCATTGTTCGGGTTATTGCGCGGGTCCGGGCCGAACGTATTCAGCGTACCGGCAACCGCATCGCCTGCGATGGAGGCCAGCTCGTTGGAAACGATACCGTCGCCAGAGATGAACTGGACTTTCAGCCCCTGATCGGCAAGCTGACGGATAATCAGACCGGCTTCAGCGTGCAGACCACCCCAATAAAGGACCGTAACGCCCTGCTGCTTCAGCTTGGCGATCAGAGCCGAGAAATCCTTCTCGCCAACATTCACGCCTTCATAGACGGCTTCCTTGACGCCAAGCTCGTTGAGCTTCTTCTTGGTTTCATCGGCAAGGCCCTGACCATAAGGGGTCTTGTCGTGAATGACGGCAATTTTCCCGTCTTTGAAATTGTCGAAAATATACTGACCGGCCACGATGCCCTGCTGATCGTCGCGACCGCAGGTACGGAACGTGTTCCAGAGCTGGCGCTCTGTATAGACCGGGTTGGTCGCAGCAGGCGAGATTTCGAGAATGCCGTTTTCGGCATAAACGTCCGAAGCCGGGATCGAAACGCCCGAATTGAAGTGACCGATAACGTATTTCACGCCATCAGCTGCGAACTTGTTGGCAACCGAGATACCCTGCTTCGGATCCGATACGTCATCGCCGAGAGTGATCGCGATTTTTTCGCCGTTGATGCCGCCCGCATCGTTGATTTCCTTGATGGCCGCTTCCGCGCCCTTCTGGATCTGCGCACCGTAAACGGCATTTGGGCCCGTCAGCGGCGCACCAATACCGACAAGAACATCAGCCCAAGCCGAGCCCCCGA
This sequence comes from Brucella sp. GW823-FHT04E01, assembly GCF_058796175.1. Classification (NCBI taxonomy): domain Bacteria; kingdom Pseudomonadati; phylum Pseudomonadota; class Alphaproteobacteria; order Hyphomicrobiales; family Brucellaceae; genus Brucella; species Brucella sp. GW823-FHT04E01. The sequence continues at coordinate 158,555 of NZ_JBXAIK010000005.1, forward strand.
AAGCCATAACTGCTGCAAGAGCAACGCCTGAGAAAAGTGACTTCTTCATTGTTGAAACTCCCATCATTGTATTTACCCCGAAACGATGTTTTGCATCGCCTTATTTTCTTGCTGAATACTCAGCAATATCTACGCTGAATCTTATTACTGTCAACGTGATCTTACAAAAAAGCTTCGCCGCATGACGGCGAAGCTTTAAAATTATTTTGCCTTCCAGCTGAGAGGCGAAGCTTTTTCATAAAGCCAGCTATATTGCCGCACCATCTGCTTGGTGCGGGTGAAGCGAAAGCCGACCGTACCTATGATCATCAGGACGATCGTATCCACCAGATAATAGTGGAACGAAAGAAGCGTTCCCTCAAACAGTGCGAAATGGATGAAGCGCACCGCAGCTCCCAGCGGGATCAGATAGAGCAGAAGCTGCGGATAGGTGCGCCACGTCGAAGCACAGGCACGCCCCGTCATCCAGGCGGCCCAGCCGCCCAGCAGACAGGTGATGAGGAAAAACAACCAGAATGACGATTCTTCGTAGAGAATACCCTGCATCTTATCCTCCTAGTGCCTTCCGCCTTCGAGATAGGCGGCGCGGACTTCCGGATCGGCCAGCAATTCGCGGCCAGCGCCGCTCATGGTGATCGAGCCGTTGACCATCACATAGCCACGGTCTGCGAGCTTGAGAGCACCGAATGCGTTCTGCTCAACGAGGAACACCGTCAGCCCCTGCGTGCGGTTCAGTTCCTTGATCGCTTCGAAAATCTGCTTCACGATCAGCGGTGCCAGACCGAGCGACGGTTCATCCAGAAGCAAGAGCTTCGGACGCGCCATCAGCGCGCGGGCAATGGCCAGCATCTGCTGTTCGCCGCCCGAAAGCGTGCCGCCACGCTGGTTGATGCGTTCCTTCAGGCGCGGGAACAGGTCGAACATCAGTTTCACGTCTTCTTCGAAGTGTTGCTGATGATCGAGACTTGCGCCCATCTGGAGATTTTCCAGAACCGTCATGCGCGGGAAGATGCGACGGCCTTCCGGAGACTGCGCAATGCGCAGCTTGGCAATCTCATGCGGCGGCATGGATGTAATATCCTTGCCGTTGAAGAGAATGCGGCCGGTACGCGCCTTCGGCGAGCCGAAGATCGTCATCATAAGCGTCGACTTGCCGGCACCGTTAGCGCCAATCAGCGCGACGATCTCACCCTCATCGACGGTAAGGTCAATGCCCTTGAGGGCACAAATATTGCCGTAATAGGTCTCGACCTTCTCGACGGCCAGAAGCGGTTGCTTTTTCTGCATGGTTTCAGCCTGCATCATTCGCCTCCCTTCTTGGGCTTGGCCGCGGTTTTAGTCGGTGCTTTTGTCGGCGCCTTAGCGCGTTTCGCACCACCGCTTTTGGCAGCCTTTACGGGAGCAGTCTTATGGCTCGTCGGAACATCACCCTGTTCAACGCGCTCGGAGAACTCTGTCGCCTGACCGGCGGCAAGTTGTTTGGCCTGCCCGACCCAGTCTTCGCGCGCGATACGCCCGTCGAATTCCAGATAGGTTTCAGCTTCCACGATATCCGCTTCGGTCCAGGCGGCAATCTGATCGAAATGATAGATCCCGTGTTCGTGAAGCTTCTTTTCGTTGACCGCGCCGATGCCCTTGATGAGAGTCAGATTATCGGCCTTGCCACCACGTGCCTCCGCCAGACCACCGGCGAGAGAAACGCGTCCGGACGGTGCTTCGCCCGTCTCTTCGGCAATTTCTTCCTCGATGGCTTCCTCAGCGAGTTGTGCCGCCACGAAGTCCGCCGCATCACCGGTGCCCGGCTTGTCCGCCTCTTCGATAAGCTCGGCAATCTCTTCGTCATCGACGCCGAGATAGGCGGCAATAACGCGCGGATCATTCTTGACTGCTTCTGGAGCACCGTCAGAAATCTTGGTGCCGTATTCCAGCACGATCACATGATCGGAGATTTCCATGACCACCGACATGTCGTGCTCGATCAGCAGGATTGACGTCCCGGTTTCATTGCGGATATCGAGCAGGAGCTTGTTGAGCTCTGCCGATTCACGCGGATTGAGACCGGCGGCCGGTTCATCGAGGCAAAGAATTTCCGGCTCGGTGCACATGGCGCGGGCGATTTCCAAACGGCGCTGATCGCCATAAGGCAGATCGCCTGCCGGATCGTCCGCACGACCGATCAGGTTGATTTTCTCCAGCCAGTGACGCGCTTTTTCAACCGCATCCTTCGCCGCAGACTTGTAGCCGGGCAAACCGAGAAGACCGAGGATCGTGAAGCCCGACGAACGCATCAGCGTGTTGTGCTGCGCGACCAGCAGGTTCTCCAGAACAGTGAGACCCGAGAACAGGCGAATGTTCTGGAAGGTACGCGCCACCTTGGCCTGCTTGGTGATCTGGAAGTCGGGCAGGCGTTCCAGCAGGAACTTGTCGCCCGTCTTCCGGTTCATCGTCAGCATGCCACCCGTCGGCTTGTAGAAGCCGGTGATGCAGTTGAAGACCGTGGTCTTGCCTGCACCGTTCGGGCCGATGATCGCCGTGATATCCCCACGCTTCACATTGAAGCTCAGATCGTTGATGGCGACGAGACCGCCAAAGCGCATCGAAAGATGCTCGACCTGCAGGATCGTGTCTTTTTCAGTGTTGCCCAATTCGGCTTTATCAGGCGCAGTGCCAGACATAGTGCTTATCTCCGCCATCAGCCGTGCCCTTCCTTGGTAAAGGCACCCGACACCATCTTCTTCTCATGCAGGAAGGCACTGGGTTCTCGACTTCCGACGAAACCGCGCGGTTTCCAGACCATGACCACGACCATGGCAAGGCCGAAGATGAGCATACGATAGAGTTCCGGCGTGAAATCTGGGCCGAAAATTGCTTTCAGGAAGCTCATTTCACGCAGGATTTCAGTGCCGCCGATCATGACGATCGCAGCAATGGCGATACCGACCAGGGAGCCCATGCCGCCCAGAACGACGATGGCAAGAATGACGGCGGATTCGAGAAACACGAAGGATTCCGGGCTGACGAAGCCCTGGCGTGCTGCAAAGAAGGAACCGGCAAAACCACCGAACATCGCGCCCGTGGCAAAGGCCGTGAGCTTGGTCGTGGTGGTGTTGATGCCAAGCGAACGGCAGGCAATTTCATCTTCACGCAGTGCTTCCCAAGCACGGCCAACCGGCATGCGGCGCAGACGGATGGTGACCCAGGCCGTCAGCAGCGCCAGCAGAAGGATGACGTAATAGAGGAAGAACTTGTAATGCGCCGCCGAGAAGGTGAGGCCGAAATGAGCGGCGAAACCGTCCTTGCTGGCATTGAAAGGCAGGCCGAAGAAGGTTGCCTTGGCAATACCGGAAACGCCGAAGGTGCCGCGGGTGACATCTGTCCAGTTGATGAGCACCAGACGGATGATTTCACCGAATGCAAGCGTCACGATGGCAAGATAGTCACCGCGCAGACGCAGGACCGGAAAACCCAGAATGACGCCCCATGTTGCAGCAAGAATACCGGCAATCGGCAGCAGCATCCAGAAGGACAGACCGAAATAGGCCGACAGCAGTGCATAGGAATAGGCGCCGACTGCATAGAAGGCGACGTAACCCAGATCGAGAAGACCGGCGAGGCCCACCACGATGTTGAGGCCCCAGGCCAGCATCACATAGATGAGGATCTGAACGCCGAAATTATCGACCCATTTGAGCGATCCCTGCCAGCCCAGAAAGGTGACGATCAGGACCGGGTAGACAAAAAGGAAGGCAACGCCGAGGCGCGAGAAGTTGCGGCGCACGAAAGACGGGCTTTCGTCGACCGCAGCGGTCGGCTGTTTGCTCTTGGCAAGCTTGCGCGCCTCCAGCGTTGGCTGAAGGAATGCAACGAACAGGAAACGACCAACCGCAGCGAGCGCGACCATGACGGCCAGTGCGCCCCAGCGCTGAACGAGCACCAGTTCGTTGTTGATGTTCTGATCGGTCTTGAAACCGATGATGAGGCAGAAGAGACCCAGAGCCAGAAGACCGGCGAAGAACCCTTCACGAATGGCCCGGCCAAAAAGGGAATCCGGGCGTGAACTCGACTGTGCAGCCATGATTAAACCTTTTCGACTTCAGGACGGCCAAGAATGCCGGACGGCATGAAGATCAGCACGATGGCGAGGATCGAAAACGCGGCAACGTCCTTGTAGTCGATCGAGAAATACGCCGACCACAATGCCTCGATGAGACCGATGAGCAAGCCACCGACCACAGCACCCGGAAGCGATCCGATACCGCCCAGAACTGCCGCCGTGAACGCCTTCACGCCGGGGATGAACCCGTCGGCAAAGGAAATCACGCCATAGAAGGAGAGGTAGAGCGTACCGGCCACAGCCGCGAGCATCGCACCCATCACGAAGGTGAGCGAAATGACCCGATCGACATTGATGCCGAGAAGCGCTGCCATTTTGCGATCCTGCTCACAGGCACGCTGCGCGCGACCAAGCGAGGTGCGATTGACGATATACCAGAAAATCGTCAGCAGCACGGCTGTCACCACAATGACCACAATCTGCTTCAGCGAGATCGTCACGTTGGTTCCCATGATATTGTAGGAACCGTTCAGCAGCTGAGGCACCGGTTTGTTACGCGGACCCTGCGTTACCTGTACGAAGTTGGACAAGGCAATCGACATGCCGATAGCCGTGATCAACGGTGCGAGGCGAAACGAACCACGCAGCGGCCGGTAGGCCACGCGCTCGATCGTCCAACTCCACAAACCCGTCAGCAACATGGCGACGATCATCATCAGAAGAAGCATCAGCGCAATCGGCAATGCTCCAATGAAGGTTGTGATCATGAGAAAAACAATCAGCGCCATGAAGGCGCCGAGCATGAAGACATCGCCATGAGCAAAGTTGATCATGCCGATAATGCCATAGACCATCGTGTAGCCGATGGCGATCAGGCCATAGATCGAGCCGAGCGCGAGCCCGTTGATCACCTGCTGGAAGAAATATTCCATCGAGAAGCCACCCATTTTACCGCCCGGGATTTTATTGACGCATCTTTATTTCGTGCGCCTTCATTTTATTCCCGGCTCTTTACACCTAACGGCTGTATAGAGGAATGCAACCCCCTTTTGCCTCAGACAAAAGACTAAGGGCATCATCCCTCCACAAACTAGTTATGTCCCCTACTAAACGTCCTGTATATGTTTTTTTCTCCTACCCAGGACGCCTTATTCCATACTTTCTACATGGCCGAAAAGCCAAAAAATTGGGGGTCAGCATTAAAATTACCGACCGTACCCACTTTACGCGACCGTAAACCCATGTGCAAAGGGATCACGGTCGTCGATGAAGATCGTATTATATCCCGTCATGCGTGCCCAGCCCGCAATTGAAGGAATAATCGCCGGCAATGTGCGGTCCTGGCCTGCAACTTCGGTAGCACGTTCCACACGGCCATGAAAAAGCGACCCGATGATGGATTCATGCACAAACTCGTCGCCGGGCTTCAATTTGCCCTTGGCAGCCAGTTGGGCCATGCGCGCAGACGTACCGGTTCCACATGGCGAACGGTCGATTGCCTTGTCGCCGTAGAAGACGGCATTGCGGGCATGCGCTTCCGGATGTTTCGGCTTCCCAGTCCACAGAATATGGCTCAGACGGTTGATATCCGGCAGCAGCGGATGCTGGAACTTGTACTTCTCATTTAACCGCTCACGCAGGATCGGACTCCAGGCAATCAGCTGCAGCGCGGAATAATCTTCCATATCGGTGTAATTTTCTTGCGGCTCGACGATAGCGTAGAAATTGCCGCCATAAGCCACATCAACCCTGAGGTTGCCAAGGTCCGGGCATTCGACCTCAAGTCCTTCAGCATAAAGGAAAGCCGGAACATTGGTGAGACGAACGCGCTCGACATACTGGCCGTTCTGCTCATACTCGATCGCCACCAGACCGGCAGGCGTGTCCAGATTGAGCTTGCCCGGCGTCTTCGGCGTCACCAGCCCCTGCTCTATCGCCATCGTCACGGTTCCGATGGTGCCGTGACCGCACATCGGCAGACACCCCGAGGTTTCAATAAAAAGCACCGCGACATCGCAATCAGGACGTGTCGGCGGGTAGAGAATGGAGCCGGACATCATGTCATGGCCGCGCGGCTCGAACATAAGACCAGTACGAATCCAGTCATACTCGCGCAGAAAATGCGCGCGCTTTTCCATCATGGTCGAACCTTCGAGGTTCGGCCCGCCGCCAGCCACGAGACGCACGGGGTTACCGCATGTGTGTCCGTCGACGCAGAAGAAGGAATGTCTTGCCATGATGGTCAGTTCCGAAAACGTTGTGGCTTGAAAGGTTCAATGTCGATTGCAGGCGCGGCCCCCGTGATGAGATCACGGATAAGCCGCCCGGTTGCCGCCGATTGCGTGAGGCCGAGATGACCATGGCCGAAGCCGTAATAGATGTTGCCGCCTGCCGAGGCCCGGCCGATGACCGGTACGGAATCCGGCATGGATGGCCGATAGCCCATCCACTGTCGCCCGCCTTCTGTCCGAAAGCCCGGCAGAAACATGGAAGCCTTCTTAAGCATGGCTTCAGATCGCGCGAAATTTGGTGGCAGGTCGAGCCCGCCGAATTCCACCGCACCACCCACACGCAGGCCGGTTTCCATCGGCGTGATGACAAAGCCATGGCCCGGAAAGGTCAATTGCCGTTTCACATCGAAACTGCCCACTGGCAGCGTCGTGTTGTAGCCGCGTTCCGTATCGAGCGGCACCGCATCGCCAAAGCCCTTGGCAAGATCGCGAGACCATGCGCCCGCCATAAGGACAAGATGCGTCGTCTTGATTTTCGTTCCATCCTCAAGATGAACGCTCGCCCCGCCATGGCCCTGCTTCGCATTCGTGACTTTGGCCTGAAGGAAGCGCGCACCCTTGCTCTGGGCATAGGCCCAGATGGCCTTGCCGAACAGTTTCGGATCGCTGACATTCTTCCAGCCGGGAACGAAAGTTCCGGCAACGAAACGCGGGCTCAGGCCGGGCTGCAGTTCGGCAAGCCGGTCACCGCGCACGTGTTCATAGGCAATTCCAGCCTGTTCGCGAACATCCCAGCCCAGCTGGGAGGCAGCAAGCTCGGCTTCGCTTTCATAAAGCTCCAGATTGCCGTTCTCGCGCAATCTCCCGCGCAGCCCTGCCCTGTCGATTAACGCCATCATCTCGCTGCCGGCAAGGCGCATGATGTCGGCCTGTGCAATCGCGGTTTTCGCCAATGCATCCGCGCTGCTTGCGCGCCAGAAGCGGTAGAGCCACGGCACCATTTTGGGAAAATAGGAAGGACGGATCGTAAACGGACCAAGCGGATCCATCAGCCAGCCTGGCACCTTGCGCATGACGCCCTTGGAGGCCAGCGGAAGAATGTCCGAAAAAGCGAGCGCCGCAGCATTGCCAGAACTGGTCTCTTCGCAAATGCCGGTTCTGTCGACGACCAAAACCTCGCGCCCAGCCTCGGCAAGCAAGGCGGCAGTGGCAACCCCGACAATACCGCCACCGATAATGAGAATATCCTGCTGACCCTGCGGATCAGATTTCATCTTGTGCGGCTCCCCACCGGATTCATTTTTGCCTATAGCCTTGCCAAAGAACCGGACAATGTCGACGCTTCGAGCAATTGGCGTTCAGTATGTTCAATGCCAGCCTTTCGGCTCTGTCCATCGATTTTTTGGAATGACACTGTGCTGAAAGTTCGCCATCGCTTGAAAAAGCCACAAAGGCAAAGTTAGGGATCGACAAACTCAAATCACCTCATATTGATATATCAGAGATATATCTGTAAGATTGCACTATGTCAATCGTCGTAACCACAGGGCATGGACAGGCATGGAAGAAGCAAACGTTCGAGACAGGTTGACGCGGAGCCCGGCAAACATGCCGTTGGCGACCATGGATAGCTGGGGTAGCGAAAGCCTCGCCGAGCAAGCCTATCGCATTCTGGAGCGCTCCATCGTCACACTGGAACTCGAACCGGGCACCGTTGTCAACGAGCGCACACTGATCGAGCTGACCGGCATGGGCCGCACGCCGATGCGCGAAGCCATTCAGAGGCTCGCCTGGGAAGGTCTCGTGGAAGTGCGTCCGCGCTCAGGCATTGCCATCGCGGCCATCGATCCGACGGATTTCATCAAGGTGCTGGATGCCCGCGAAGGTGTCGAGCGCGTTCTGGCGCGCGATGCTGCCCGCTTTGGCAGCCCTCGCGATTATGAACGGCTTGAAGCCGCTGCAGCCGCCATGCGGCAGGCCATCCCCAACGAGGATGTGGCCCTGTTTCTCGATGCCGACAAGGCATTCGATATTGTTCTGGGCGCGGCGGCGAGCAATCCCTATGCCGCGCGTATTGCAGCCCCCCTGCAAACCCACAGCCGCCGCTTCTGGTTCCGCCTTCGCCCATCGACCGGCATAGCCGGTTCTGCCAATGCCCATGCGACACTGATCGAGGCGATCGTCTCCCGTCAGCCGGAACGGGCCAGCGACACGGCCAGTGAACTGATGGCCTATCTGCGCACTCTTGCACCCTGACACCCGGCGTCCGACCAATATGGCTTTGTAGGGATGGACGCCCTCTCCTCAATGGTGTTCAACAAATCCATTCTGCCACATTAAGGCCGTCGGAAGGGCGTCCATCCCACAAGAACCAATCCCAATCAATGAGCGTTGTGTTCGCCCTGCTCCACTTCGGTCGTGACAGGTATGGCACTTTGGAAAAGTTCGGCACGGTTCTCGCCGCTCACGACAAGCGTTCCGACCAACCCGCGTGCCGCTCGCGACAGCGCGTGATCCACCAGGGTGTATTCGCCGGGAACTTCCAGCTTGATGTCGACCGCCGCCGCGCCTCCCGGTGGGACCGAAATTGTCTGGACATCGGATAGCGGCTCCGTCGTCAAGGAGCCCAGCTGATAAACCTTGTCGAAGATTTCTCCGATCACATGAAAGCTCGACGTCTTGTTGGGTCCGCCGACACCGAAGTAGATGCGTACGGTTTCGCCGACCTTCGCCGTCAGGGCATTGTCGCCTGTGAGTGCATTGGCAGCCCCGTTAAAGACATAGTACTCCGGGTCTTCCTTGAGCAGGCGTTCGACGCTCTCGGTCAGCTTCCCCTTGGATCCGTATGGCTGCGACGTGTAGAGCTCGCCCTGCATTACATAGAACTCCCGGTCAACGGGCGGCAGGTCGTCTGCCGGCTCGACGAGGATCAGGCCATACATACCGTTGGCGATGTGATGTGCGGCCATTGGCACAGCACAGTGATAGACGTACAGCCCCGGTTTCAGCGCCTTGAACGAGAAGGCCTTGGTTTCACCCGGTGCGGCATCGGTCGCCGCCGCTCCGCCGCCTGGCCCGGTCACAGCGTGGAAGTCTACGCTGTGACGTTCGCTGCTGTCGGCCTTGTTGGAGAGCTCCACCTGGATCGTGTCACCTACTCGGGCGCGCACGAACGGGCCGGGGACCTTCTTGTTGAACGTCCAGTAGTGGTAGGCTGCGCCGTCTGCGAGCTGTCCCGTCACCTCGACGGTATCGAGCTTTACCTTGATGGTCGCTGGCTCGCTTCTTCTAATTGGCGGCGCCAGGTCATTCGCCGGACGGACAATGTTGAGTGGAGCTTTGACACTGCCGTTTTCCGCCGGATGCTCGTGCGAACCAGATGCGAGGGCTGATGTCCCGGTCACCGCCAGAAATGCGAGTGCCACGGCTGTGTACGAGGGTCTGGAAAGGCGTATCATGAGAACTCCTGAGCAATGGTGTTACTCAGGTATTCAAGACCTCACCGACCTTGCGATCTTTGATCTGCGACAAGGACGGCATGTCCTCGCAAGATCGTGATTGCCAGAGCATTTCCCGTCTCGTTTGAATCGTTGGAAATGCTCTATCTCTTTGTTCTTGCGCATGTCTCCCAAAACCGATTCCTGCTTTGGGGAGACATGCACTAGGTGACCGGCTCACTGGAACGTAGCCAAACGTCAATTGCTGCGCATTGAACAGATGCGCCGAAATTGTCATCGCGTTTATCGTATCAGGTTGTAACGACGTAGCTGATACTGATGAAAACTTACGGCAAAACAACCCGATCAGTGGGTCTTGTTCATCGATTCTGACATTTTGCGAAGCACGTTGAGCGCGATGCTCAACTCCTCGTCGCTTACACCTTCCAGCAAATCCTCGCGGACATCACCGGCGAGCTTCACGACCTGTTCAGCCAGAATCTTGCCTTCCGCCGTCATCACCACGCGCTTGGCGCGGCGGTCACCCTGAACGGTTTGCCGTTCGATGAATGACTGGCGCTCCAGACCATCGAGCAGGCGGACCATAGTCGCATTCTCGATCTCAAGCGCTTCTGCCAGTTCTTTCTGGTAAAGGCCTTCCTGTTCCATCAAGGCAAGCAGGGTGCGCGCCCGCGCCAGGGTCAGGCCCCGTTCCTTCACACGCGCGTCGAAAACGGTGCGGAGCCTGCGATTAACCTTCGCCATGGCATCAATCATTTCAGCTTTAAGATCTGCCGTATCCATGCCAACCGCCTTATATATTAGTAAACTAATGATTACGGATTTGGATAAATCGCTGGCGAACTATTTTCAAGCGAACTTCCTGAACTCACGCAAGCGTGATGGGATTTAGCGGCAATATGACAGTTCTGCGAACAAATTCACTGCAGAGCAGTGATCTGAAAAAGAAAAAGCGGGCAAGAGCCCGCTTTCCCGAAAAACGATAGAGTGCTGCCGATCAGGCTGGCATGATCGTTCCCTGCAGCGTCATCAGCTGATGCAGGAAGATTTCCGCCTTGGTGCGGTGTTCGTTCGACGAAGCATCGTCCAGAGCCTTGCGGGCATGTTCAATGCGGCGCTGAATATCTGCCGGGTCGATATCGTCCACATGGGTCGCCGATTCGGCCAGAACGGTGCAACCCTGCGGGGTGATATCGGCGAAACCGCCGAAGACCACGTAGGAGTCGGACTTGCCGTCGGCAAGCTTCACCGAAACGACACCCGGCATGATCGTCGTCATCAACGGCGAATGACCGGCGAGAGCCGTCAGATAGCCTTCGCTACCCGGAATGACGACTTCCGTCACCTGCGCGGAAAGCAGGAGCCGTTCAGGCGACACGAGTTCGAATTGGAAAGCTTGAGCCATGGTTCTCACTTGAATTCAAAAGCACAATCCCGAAAAAAAAAACGACTTTCAGAACATGCTTAAACAAAATGATTGGCTTTCACGGCGGGCCTTGCGGCCCACCGGGAAATTCAATTCATCAAGCAGCTTCAGCTGCCAGCTTCTTGGCCTTCTCGAGAGCTTCCTCGATGCTGCCGACCATGTAGAAGGCAGCTTCCGGAAGATGATCGTAGTCGCCAGCGCAAAGACCCTTGAAGCCCTTGATGGTGTCGGCGAGATCGACCAGCTTGCCCGGCGCACCGGTGAAGACTTCAGCAACGAAGAACGGCTGCGACAGGAAGCGTTCGATCTTACGAGCGCGGGCAACGGTGAGCTTGTCTTCTTCAGACAGTTCGTCCATGCCCAGGATCGCGATGATGTCCTGAAGCGACTTGTAGCGCTGCAGGATCGACTGAACCTGACGGGCGACAGCGTAATGCTCATCGCCAACGACCTTCGGGTCAAGCATACGCGACGTGGAGTCGAGCGGGTCAACAGCCGGGTAGATACCCTTTTCAGCGATCGAGCGCGACAGAACGGTCGTTGCATCCAAGTGGGCGAACGAGGTTGCCGGTGCCGGGTCGGTCAAGTCGTCGGCAGGGACGTAAATCGCCTGAACCGAGGTGATCGAACCCTTGGTCGTCGTCGTGATGCGTTCCTGCATGGCGCCCATGTCGGTTGCCAGCGTCGGCTGATAGCCCACAGCGGAAGGAATACGGCCGAGGAGAGCCGACACTTCCGAACCTGCCTGCGTGAAGCGGAAGATGTTGTCCACGAAGAACAGAACGTCCTGGCCCTGGTCACGGAAGTTTTCAGCAACCGTCAGACCCGACAGGGCAACACGAGCGCGCGCACCCGGGGGTTCGTTCATCTGGCCATAAACGAGGGCTGCCTTGGAGCCTTCGCCGCCGCCGAGCTTGTTAACACCCGACTCGATCATTTCGTGGTAAAGGTCGTTGCCTTCACGGGTACGCTCACCGACGCCTGCGAACACGGAGTAACCGCCGTGCGCCTTGGCGACGTTGTTGATGAGTTCCATGATGAGAACGGTCTTGCCAACGCCTGCACCGCCGAAGAGACCGATCTTGCCGCCCTTGGCGTAAGGAGCGAGAAGGTCGACGACCTTGATGCCCGTTACCAGGATTTCAGCTTCGGTCGACTGCTCGATATATTCCGGAGCGTTCTGGTGGATGGCGCGGGTTGCCTTGGTCTTGATCGGACCAGCTTCGTCAACCGGCTCACCGATGACGTTCATGATACGGCCAAGCGTTTCGACGCCAACCGGAACCATGATCGGTTCGCCGGTGTCGCGCGCTTCCTGACCGCGAACGAGACCTTCGGTCGCGTCCATGGCGATGGTGCGCACGGTGTCTTCGCCGAGGTGCTGGGCAACTTCGAGAACCAGGCGATTGCCCTGATTGTCGACTTCAAGCGCGTTCAGGATCAGCGGCAGCTGGCCTTCCGGGAACTTGACGTCGACGACAGCGCCGATGACCTGCGTAACGTGGCCGATCGCACCGGATGCTGCTGCCTTGGGAGCGGCAGACTTCTCAGCAACAGACTTGGCTGCTGCAGTGGTCTTAGGTGCCGCTTTTTTGGCAGGCGCCTTCGCCGCTGGCTTTGCTTCGGCCGCGGCGGTAGTTTTCGGGGTCGCTGCTTTTGCCATCGATCCTTACCTTCCGTTAGCATGATCCCGAAAAGTTGCAGACTTTCTGGGAAATCATGCGGTAAACCAAATTCTATTTCGCCGCATTTATGCGACGCCAGATGTTCCCATCTGGCTGCAAAATGCTCTAGAGCGCTTCCGCACCCGAAATAATTTCGATCAGTTCCTTGGTGATCTGCGCCTGACGCTGGCGGTTATACGTGATCGACAGTTTGTTGATCATGTCGCCCGCATTGCGCGTCGCGTTATCCATCGCACTCATCTTCGCGCCCATCTCGCCCGCGACATTTTCCAGCAAGGCACGGAAAATCTGGACCGAGATATTGCGCGGGATCAGCGTCGACAGGATCGCCGCAGGATCAGGTTCGTATTCGTAGATCGCGTCGCCTGCGGTCTCCGCATCCTCGCTGTCGCCCGCCGAAGCAGGGATAAGCTGCTGTGCGGTCGGAATCTGCGAGATCACCGACTTGAACTCGGAATAGAACAGCGTGCAGACGTCGAAAGCGCCTTCTTCAAACAGCTTGATGATCTTGTGGCCGATCTGGTCGGCATGCACAAAAGCGAGCTGCTTGACTTCGCGCAGATCGATATGGTCGATCAGCAGGCTGGCAAATTCGCGACGCAGAATGTCCGCGCCCTTCTTGCCGACCGTGATGATCTTGACCGTCTTGCCTTCAGCGAGGAGCTTGCGGGCATGATCGCGCGCCAGACGCGCAATCTGCGAGTTGAAACCGCCGCAAAGGCCACGTTCTGCGGTGCAGACGACGAGCAGATGCACGTCGTCCTTGCCCGTACCGGCCATCAGGGCCGGCGCATCTTCGCCGGTTACGTTCTGCGCGATGTTTGCGAGAACGACACCCATGCGCTGCGAATAAGGCCTTGCGGCTTCCGCAGCTTCCTGGGCACGGCGCAGCTTCGCCGCGGCGACCATCTGCATCGCCTTGGTGATTTTCTGCGTCGCCTTGACCGAGGCGATACGGTTTCTCAGATCCTTTAGTGAAGGCATCCGTTCATCCCGTCTGAGCATGATTCCGAAAAGTTGGAGACTTTTCGGATAAAATCATGCGGCTAACATAATTCAGGCAAAGGACTTGGCGAAAGCGTCGATCGCTGCCTTGAGCTTGGCCTTGAGGTCATCAGTAATGGCTTTCTCCTTGCGAATGCCATCGAGCACGTCCTTGTGCTCGGTGCGCAACGAAGCGAGAAGACCTTCTTCGAACTTGCCAACCTGATTGACAGCAAGCTTGTCGAGATAACCGTTAACACCGGCGTAAATCACGGCAACCTGCTCTTCCGTCTTCAGCGGCGAGAACTGCGGCTGCTTCAGGAGTTCGGTCAGGCGTGCACCACGGTTCAGAAGACGCTGCGTCGAAGCATCGAGGTCGGAACCGAACTGTGCGAAGGCAGCCATTTCACGATACTGGGCAAGCTCGCCCTTAATCGAACCGGCAACCTGCTTCATGGCCTTGATCTGGGCCGAAGAACCAACGCGCGAAACCGACAGACCGACGTTAACAGCCGGACGGATACCCTGATAGAACAGGTTGGTTTCGAGGAAGATCTGGCCATCGGTGATCGAGATCACGTTGGTCGGAATAAAGGCCGAAACGTCGTTGCCCTGCGTTTCGATGACCGGCAGAGCCGTCAGCGAGCCGGCGCCGTTTTCGTCGTTGAGCTTTGCAGCGCGTTCGAGAAGACGGGAGTGCAGGTAGAAAACGTCGCCCGGATAAGCTTCGCGGCCCGGAGGACGACGGAGCAGAAGCGACATCTGACGGTAAGCAACAGCCTGCTTGGACAGATCGTCATAGCCGATCAGCGCATGCATCGAGTTGTCGCGGAAATATTCGCCCATGGCGCAGCCCGCAAACGGTGCGAGATACTGCATCGGAGCCGGATCGGAAGCGGTAGCCGCGACAACGATCGAGTATTCCAGAGCGCCGCGTTCTTCGAGAACCTTGACGAACTGGGCGACGGTCGAACGCTTCTGGCCGACGGCGACGTAGACGCAGTACAGCTTGTCCTTGTCCGGGCCGTTGTCGTGGATCGGCTTCTGGTTCAGGATCGTATCGAGAATGATGGCGGTCTTGCCGGTCTGACGGTCGCCGATGACCAGCTCGCGCTGGCCGCGGCCAACCGGGATCAGGGCGTCGATGGCCTTGAGACCCGTCGACATTGGCTCGTGAACCGACTTGCGCGGGATGATGCCAGGCGCTTTGACGTCGACGCGGCGACGTTCCTTGGCCTTGATCGGGCCCTTGCCGTCGATCGGATTGCCGAGAGCGTCGACAACGCGGCCGAGCAGTTCCGGACCAACCGGAACGTCAACGATTGCGCCGGTACGCTTGACGATGTCGCCTTCCTTGATGTCGCGGTCGGCACCGAAGATAACGACGCCGACATTGTCGCTTTCAAGGTTCAGCGCCATGCCGCGAATGCCACCAGGGAATTCGACCATTTCACCGGCCTGAACATTGTCCAGACCATAGACGCGGGCGATACCGTCGCCAACGGAAAGAACCTGACCGACTTCGGAGACCTCAGCCTCCTTGCCGAAGTTCTTGATTTGCTCTTTCAGGATAGCGGAAATTTCCGCGGCGCGGATGTCCATCAGCCGACCTCTTTCAGTGCAAGCTTGAGAGAAGAAAGTTTAGTGCGAAGGGACGTGTCGATCTGACGCGAACCCATCTTGACGATAAGACCGCCGAGGATCGACGGATCGACGGTGACATTGATCGTCACGTCCTTGCCGGCCACGCCCTTCAGCGTTGCCTTCAATTCGTTCTGCTGCGCAGCGCTCAGTTCGTGCGCGGAGATGACATCGGCGGAAATTTCACCGCGATGTTCAGCAGCAATAATGCGGAAAGCAGCGATGATGCCCGGCAGAGCGAAGAGACGACGGTTCCGCGCGACAACGCGCAGGAAATTTCCGACCAGCCCCTTGATGCCCGCCTTGTCGGCGAGAGCGCCGATGGCGTGAAGCTGATCTTCCGAGGAAAATACCGGACTGGAGATCAGTCGCTTGAGGTCTTCGCTTCCGCTCAGAAGCGCCTCGAAACGGTCAAGATCTTTTTCCACAGCCGCAACGGATTTCGCATCAAGCGCAAGCTCGAAAAGAGATCCGGCGTAACGCTGTGCGACACCTGAAATGAGCGAAGACGTTTCAGCCACGAACAACCTGCTCTCTACGTTGAAACCATCCTTTTGGGGCCCAATCTTGTTCAGGACGCCAAACCGATGATTTTATTGAATGTTTCCGGAAAACCACTGACGCGCGAGCACGTCAACACCGAAATGTGATTGCCGTCTAGCATAGACGAACAGGACTCGCAACACGCGAATCCGGCACTTTTGTGTAAGATTTACCGCCTTTCGCGGTCAAAAAAGTCGCATCCACCGCAGCGACGCTATCTTCCCTTGCGCAGCCTGCACGTCAGAAGTGCAGAACAGAGCTCTTTCCGATCAGGAAATGAAGCCGAAAGCGTAGAGCAGCGGACCTGCTGCAAGCACGAACTCCACCAGCGCTGCGAGACTGCCATAGAAGCGTCCGCCGCTCGGTCCACCCTTGCGCCCACCCGCATCCGACATCATCGAAATGAAGCGTCCGAACAGTGCAAATCCCCAGACGGAACCCAGCACGACCCAGAGGAATGGCTGCGCGAAAACGAGGCATCCGATCCCCACGCCGAGATAGGGTCCGGCGAGCGTCGCACGGATGGAACCGTAACCTTCGGGACGGCCATTGATCGGCTGGAGCCGCAACAGCTTCATCGTTATGCCGGGCGCAAAAAGCATGACAAGACCAGCAAGTGCCGTCACGGCGGCAGAGCCCCAGGCAAGCCATTCTCCGGTGGTGGTGGGAAGATAGAATTCCATCGCGATCGCCCTCAATCTGAACAGAACACGGCTATAAACCAGTTTTGCGTAAACGAAAACTGATCGCACTATCTGAACGCAACCGGCATTCAGGCATATCCGAGCGATTCCAACAAAATTACCAAGCCATTCGAGGGCATGGAACGAACCATCAGCGCGGCGGAGAACCGCGCATCGCAATGATCCGAGCCAGAACCGACCGGATGAAAAGGATGGCTATCGCACCGATCGCCCAAATGATCCAAAACGCCGGAACAAGCAAACTATGCAGCAATCCGATCCCGGAACCTGCTACCTGATCCAGCTTGAACACATCCAGCAGCGCAGTCGCTTCTTTGTCGATCAAGCTTTTTCCAGTCTCGGCCAAAGCCGGTCCATTGCCACTGATCCAGACAATCACGACATCCGAGATGTAGTAGGCAAACCACATCAACAATGTCCAGATTATCAGTCCGACAAGGGCGACCAGCCAGAAACCGGGGCCATTATTCGCTGAAGGTCGCGTTTGATGAGCAGGGGTGTATCTCATTGGTTTCGAGCCTCATAGAACCTTTGAGACCAGTCTGCATCCTCTAGCGACTAGAGAAGCAAGCCATCTTTTTTTACGCCTGCTTCGATAGCAATACGGCCCTACAAGAAGCTTTGCGGATCAATATCCACCTGAACCCTTATCGAGCCTTTTTCCTTCGGCCCGGCGGCGAGCAAGACACGGATAAATCCTTGAATGTCGGCGCGTTTGGTCCCGTGCACCAGAATGCGGAAACGGTGTCTTCCCCGCACGAGCGCAAGCGGTGCCTCGGCAGGCCCGAGCACGGAAATCTCCGGGGATGAGGGTGCCGCACGGCGAAGCGCACGCGCATGATTTTCGGCATCGGGCCGGTTGTCCGCGGAGATAATCAACGCGGCGAGCCGCCCGAAAGGCGGCAAAGTACTGCGTTCGCGCTCCTCGATTTCACGGTTGTAGAATGCGGCTGCGTCGCTGCTGACGATTGCCCGCATCACCGGATGATCCGGCTGGTAGGTCTGGATCAGTCCGAGGCTCTTGCGACCGGTTCGACCGGCGCGTCCCGTCACCTGATTGAGAAGCTGGAAGGTGCGTTCAGCTGCGCGGGGATCGCCATTGGCAAGCCCCAGATCGGCATCCACGACACCCACCAATGTCATGTTGGGAAAGTTATGCCCCTTGGCAACAAGCTGCGTGCCGATCACGATATCCGCCTCGCCTTTTGCGATAGCATCGAGTTCCAGCCGCAGCCGCTTCACGCCGCCTGCCATATCAGACGAAAGAACTATGATTCGCGCTTCGCTGAACGTTGCCGCGACTTCTTCCGCGATGCGCTCCACGCCCGGACCGCAGGCGACCAGATGATCCAGGGTGCCGCATTCGGGACAAGCCTCCGGCACCGGCTCATGATAGCCGCACTGATGACACATCAGCTGCCCGCGAAAACGATGTTCCACGAGCCAGCTTGAACATTGCGGACATTGAAAGCGGTGGCCGCAGACCCGGCACAAGGTCAAAGGCGCGTAACCGCGCCGGTTGAGGAACAAAAGCGCCTGCTCTCCGCGTTCCACCGTCCTGCCAACAGCTTCGGTCAGTGCGGGCGACAAAAACCGGCCCGGCGGTGGTGGAGAACGTCGCATGTCGATGGTCTTCAGATCGGGCAGTGCGGCTTCCGCATAGCGACCATAAAGCTTGATTCGCTTGTAGCGCCCCTGCTCCGCATTGACCTGACTCTCGATGGATGGCGTGGCCGATGCCAGCACCACCGGAAAGCCGCTGATATGGCCGCGCACCACCGCCATGTCGCGCGCATTGTAGAAGACCCGGTCTTCCTGTTTGTAAGCCGGATCATGTTCTTCATCGACAACGATCAGCCCCAGTTCCTTGAAGGGCAGAAAGAGCGCCGACCGCGCCCCTGCCACAACCCGCACCGTACCCTCGGCAATCTGCCGCCAGACGCGCTCCCGGGTGCGGGGTGCAAGGTCGGAATGCCATTCGGCAGGCTTTGCCCCAAAACGATCGTGGAACCGGTCGAGAAACTGTTGTGTCAGCGCGATCTCAGGCAAGAGAATCAGCACCTGCTTGCCTTGCTCAATCGCCTTGGCAACGGCTTCGAAATAAACCTCGGTCTTGCCCGATCCGGTCACGCCATCAAGCAGTGAAACCGAAAAACAATCGGCTTCGACAGCTTCCGACAGCATTTCAGCCGCCGCCTGCTGGTCTTCCGAAAGCGTGGCCCGTGCATAGTCGATATCGGGCTTTGCCACCACGGCTGGCGGCGGCAGCATGACTTCCTCGAAAATACCTTGCGTCTTCAACCCGTCCACGACCGTCATGGAGACACCCGCCGCATGGGCAAGGCCGGATCTGGTCCATGCAAGCCCGTCACGGGCAAGCTCCATCACCCGCGACCTCGCTTCGGTCATACGCTCAGGCTCACCGCCTGAATAACGAAGCCCCGGCACTGACGGTTCGGGATCAAATGCAGCTGGCACACGCAGGACCATGCGCGCCACCATGCCTGGCGGCGAAAGCGTGTAGTCAGCTGCCCAGCGCATGAAGCGCAGCATGTCGGCTCCCACCGGCGGGCAGTCGAAAACTTCGGAAATCGCCCGCAGCTTTCTGGCGTCAACAGCGTCGGTTTCCCCCTCACAGACGATCCCCGCCACCTCACGAGGTCCGAGCGGCACACGCACGATCGATCCGGGCTGGACGTTCATCCCTTCCGGAACCATATATGAATAAGGCCGCTCCGCGGGCATAGGCACGAGCACGGGAACGACCCGTGGTGCGAGCTCCGGAAACAGACTGGAAATATCGTGCGAATCTTTCGACATGATCGCGTGACCTTGGCGCGGCTTTGCGCTAAAGAAAAGCCACCTTCCGGGAATTAAATGGTTTTAAATTCCTCAAATCCACCCGCGCTCATTATGGAGGAACGCTGTTATGAAGTTTTTCGTGGACACTGCGGACGTCAAGGAAATCCGCGAGCTCAACGACCTTGGGCTGGTCGATGGCGTGACCACCAACCCGTCCCTCATCCTGAAGTCGGGTCGTGACATTATCGAAGTGACCAAGGAAATCTGCAACATCGTCAAGGGCCCGGTTTCCGCCGAGGTTGCCGCGACAGAATATGAGCAGATGATGAAGGAAGCAGCCGTCATCGCCAAGATCGCTGACAATATCTGCATCAAGCTGCCTGTAACCCTCGACGGATTGAAAGCCTGTAAGGCTCTGTCTTCTGATGGTCACAAGGTCAACATGACGCTCTGCTTCTCGGCCAATCAGGCACTTCTGGCAGCCAAGGCCGGCGCGACCTTCATTTCGCCGTTCATTGGCCGTCTCGACGATACCGGCATCAACGGCATGGAGCTGATTGCCGAAATCCGCACAATTTACGACAATTACGATTACCGCACCGAAATTCTTGCCGCTTCGGTTCGCACCGTCAATCATGTCAAGGAAGCAGCCCTCATCGGCGCCGATGTCGTGACCGCGCCTCCGGCAACGCTCAAGGCACTGGTCAAGCATCCGCTGACCGACAAGGGCCTCGAAACCTTCCTCGCCGATTGGGCGAAGACCGGTCAGAAGATCGCCTGATCGACGATTTTCAGAGACAATGAAAAGGCGGGCCATCGGCTCGCCTTTTTTATTCCAGTACCGTTTCCCCGTCCTGCTTGCTCACCCGGATCGGTCTTGCGCCGCAATGTTCGGCAATCGCGCTGGCGAGGGCGGCTGAATGAGTCACCACCCATATCTGGCTGCGTTCGGATGCCTGCGCGATCATGCGGGCAAGTGACGGGATCATATCGGGATGCAGGCTTGCCTCCGGCTCGTTGAGCGCGATCAGTGGCGGCAGGCGATAGGAGAGCAGCGCACCCGCCAGAGCCAGCAGGCGAATCTGTCCGTCGGACAATTCTCCGGGGCGAAATGTTCGCGGCGGGAAAGCCGGGAAATTCAGGCCGAAAGTCGCCGTTTCTTCCGGATAGGGAATGACCAGCTTGGCATCCTCCAGCGCGTCGGCAACCAGACGATCCAGATCGACCGTATCCTGCCGGATATGGGCAAGCGTGGCAAAGACGGAGGCAAGATTGCCACCGTCCTCGTCCAGCATCGCAGCAGTTGCGGCTATGGACGGCTGACGCACCGGCGCATCGCGGTCACTTCGAAAACCATGGTAAAAGCGCCAGCCACGTATCTGCGCGGAAAGATCGCCTATCTCCGGATAATGGCCGGATTGCCCAAGCACCGCCAGCCCGCTTTCCGAAGTCAGCAGGCGTGCCGGATGTTCCATGCGCCGCCCTTCCCCATCCCGCGCGAAAACCGCAGGCCCGCGCCGATCCATCAGATCGACAGGACGGCGACCGGTATCGAGATTGAGCTGCTCTTCCTTGATCTGCGGCTCGAAGGGAAAGGCACCGGAAACCGGCGGCGGCAGACCTGCCTCGACACGATAGGAAAGACGCGAGGCGAGCCGCTCGTCTTCAAAATCCGCTTCCAGAATGATGCGTGCCGATTCGTGCTTACGGCGATTGCCGCTCCACATGGCCGATTGCATCCCGCCTTCGCGCACCACTTCCGTCGAGAGATTGCCCTCCGCCGCCGCCTTCACCAGTTGCAACGCCCGATAGAGATTGGATTTTCCGGCACCGTTCTCTCCGACGAAAACCGTCACCTGTCCGAGATCAAACCGGACGGAACGCAGCGAGCGATAGCCTTTGGCGGAAAACGAAACGAGACGCATGGTTTGATCGGGCCCTGCAAATGAAAAGGCGGTGTGAAACACACACCGCCTTTATAGCCGCCTGTCAATTTGAGACTAGAGCATTTCCAGTTTAAATTTAATCGTCGGAAATACTCTATCTTTTTGTTTTTACGCATTATCCTACGCAAAACCGCTTCGCAATTTTGCTGGAAATGCTCCGGCCTATTCCCACTTCATCTCGCCCTTGATGACCTTTGCACCGAGTTCCAGGCTACTTTCACCGCCAATATCAGGATAACGCTTCTTCATTGCTGCGATCAATTCGCCGCTATCCTTGGCTTTCGCCGCTTCCTCGTCGAAGGCCGCGATATAATCGCGCGTGAACTTGATTGCCGAAACATCCGTCGCCGAACCGGGCTTCATATGCGCCGGAACAACCACTTCAGGATTGCGTGCAGCAATCGTATCGAGATTTCTGATCCATGCCTCACGCTGGGAAAGATCGGGCGTATCGGCAAGCCAGACATGCTCGCCTGCCGTTATCAGGACACCGCCAAACACCGCCTTCAATGAAGGCACCCAGAGATAACGCCTGTTCGTCATGCCTTCGGCGGGAACGATTTCAATCTCATTGCCCTCAAGCTCCAGCGCCTTCACATCGGAAGCTTCGGGAATAACGACATCCGACAGTTTCTGCGGGCCATTGTCCTTGAGCTGCGGACCCCAGACCTTCAGTTTCGCCTCGATATTGCCCTTGATTGCATCGACCGTTTCAGGGGCCGCGATGATACGCGCATCGGGAAAAGCGGCCTTGATCGGGCCAAGGCTGAAATAATAGTCCGGATCGCTCTGGCTCACATAGATCGTGGTCAGCTTCTTACCCGTTTCCTTGATCTTCTCGGCAACCGCCTTGCCGTCCGAAAGCGTGAAGCCGCCATCAAGCAGGATCGCGTCCTTGTCTCCGGTCAGAAGGACAGGCGTACGATTGAAGCCATTCTCATCCGCCTGGAAATATTGCCATTGCAACGGCGACGCCTTTTCCTGTGCCATCGCAGGACCGGCAACCGCCAGCCCGGCCAAAATCGCGAGACTGCCCATCGTCGTGGAAAACCGCTTCATCCAACTACTCCTGTAAAAACTGGTTTGAACCAGCGGACGCATCATGCGCTCGCAGAAGCATTCAGGTTGCTAATCACTCCAGGAAAAACAAGAAGACACATGAATGTTGGGTAGGCACAGCAATGTTACCTTCCTGAATTCATTACTAATTATCCAACCTCTAAAACAAAAAAAGCGGCACCTTGCGGCACCGCTTTTCGATGTCAGGTCGAAGCCCGATCAGAGCTTCGACAATTTCTGCGCCAGAGCGAGGAACACCTGTTCGGCAAGTTCTTCGGCAGCGCGCTTGCGCGCATCGCGTTCGGCACGCAGGTTTGCGAACTCCTGACGCGGACGGTCGAAGGAAGCGCCAACCGTGCGGGTGCCAGCGGCAAGCGGCTTGCCGTCCTTGTCACGCAACACGAAGTTCGACGTTGCCTTGACGATACCAGCCGATGGACGACCTGTACGGTCGGTCTGATCGCCAATATCCACACTCACCGCGGAGATCGTATTGCTGCTCAGACCAAGACCAAGCCGATAGGTCGGGTTGGCCGGTTCACCGGCGCCACCGCCAAGCAGGAAGATCAGGCGATTGCGGACCTGCTGCTGAAACACATCGCCAGCCGGATCGATGGCCACCGAAGCAAGCTTGGTGCGCATGTCCGGCGTCACGCTGCCGCCTATGGTTCCACCGGCACCAGCGCCGGAGGAGTAAAGCGGCTGCACGGTGCATCCAGCCATCAGAACCGCGGCCCCGAGTGCGAAAAACGCAACCCGGAAGGCTTTGATTGCGGAGAAAAAGCGGTCAGGCAACGACATTGACGATCCTTTGCGGCACCACGATAACCTTCTTCGGCGAGCTCCCGTTGAGCGCAGCCTTGACGAAGTCAAGTTCGAGCACCGCCTGCTGGATGCTAGCTTGATCAGCGTCGCGGGCGATTGTCAAATCCCCACGCTTCTTGCCGTTGATCTGCACCGGCATAACGATCTCGTTTTCCACCACCAATGCCGGATCGAATTCCGGCCAGGCACTGCGGGCAACCAGCGTTTCACGACCGGCAATCTTGCCGCCAAGTACGGCCAGGCACTGTTCAGCCAGATGCGGCATCATCGGCGCCAGCATCAGGATGAGCTTTTCAGTGACGTCACGGACGGCACTCTTCAACTCGTCATCCGCATTGCCCGAAGCCACCTGCTGCAGGGATGCAGCAGCCGTGTTGACCAGCTCATAAAGACGGGCAACGCCACGGTTGAAGGCGAGCTTCTCGATATCGTCACCGACAGCCTTGACCGCCTTGTGCGCAGCCTTGGAAACGACAAGGGCTTCACCCTGCGTCCCGGTCTTGGGCGCAACGTCCTTCAGATGTTCGGCAGCTTCCGCCACCAGACGCCAGACGCGCTGCACAAAACGATGGGCGCCTTCGGCACCGGCTTCCGTCCAGATCACGTCACGCTCGGGTGGCGAATCAGACAGCATGAACCAGCGCGCCGTATCAGCACCGTAGGAAGCGATAATGTCATCCGGATCGACAACATTCTTCTTCGACTTCGACATCTTCTCGATGGAACCGATTTCCACCGGCTCGCCGGACGAGAGCAAGGTCGCACTGCGCTTGCCGTCGGTTTCCTCGATGCGAATGTCGGCAGGTGCCACCCACTGGCCGTTGGCCTTGTAGGTTTCGTGCACCACCATGCCCTGCGTAAACAGGCCCTTGAACGGCTCGTCGATGCCGACGTGACCGGCCACCTTCATCGCGCGGGTGAAGAAACGCGAATAGAGCAAATGCAGGATCGCGTGTTCGATACCGCCGATATACTGATCGACCGGCAGCCAGTGATCGGCGACCTTGCGGTCGGTCGGTTCGTTTTCCCATGGTGCCGTAAAGCGTGCATAGTACCAGGACGAATCGACGAACGTGTCCATCGTATCGGTTTCACGACGCGCATCGGCACCGCATTTCGGACATTTTACATGACGCCATGTTGCATGACGGTCGAGCGGATTGCCCGGACGGTCGAACTCGACATCGTCCGGCAGCTTGACCGGCAGATCGGCGCGCGGCACCGGATTGACGCCACAGCTTTCGCAATGGATCATCGGGATCGGGCAACCCCAATAGCGCTGGCGCGAGATGCCCCAGTCACGCAGACGGAACTGCACCTTGCGGCTTGCCTGCGGGCTGTTGCCGAGACTGGTCTGTTCCAGACGATTCGCCACCTCATTGAAGGCCGCTTCCGGCGTCATGCCGTCGAGGAAGCGTGAGTTGATCATCACGCCATCGTCGGTATAGGCCGTTTCGCCGATGCTGAAGCCTGCCGCATCCTCGCCCTTCGGCAGAACGACAGGCGTAACCTTCAATTTGTACTTGTTGGCGAAATCCAGGTCGCGCTGATCATGCGCCGGACAGCCGAACACCGCGCCCGTGCCATATTCCATCAGGACGAAATTGGCGACATAGACCGGCAGTTCCCAGTTCTCGTCGAACGGGTGCCTGACTTTCACGCCCGTGTCGAAGCCCTTCTTCTCAGCCGTTTCCAGCGCCGCCAGCGACGTGCCGTGCTGATGGCATTCCTCGATGAAGCCGGTAAGCGAAGCATTGTCTTCGGCCAGTTTCTTCGCCAGCGGATGATCTGCGGAGATCGCCACGAAAGCCGCACCGAACAGCGTGTCCGGACGGGTCGTATAGACCTCGATTTCCGAGAAACCGGCAGGCGCGGTATTGCCGTCCAGCGCGAAGCGGACCTGCAGGCCTTCCGACTTGCCGATCCAGTTGCGCTGCATCAGGCGAACCTTTTCCGGCCACTGGTCGAGCGTATCGAGACCGACCAGCAATTCCTCGCTGAAATCGGTGATCTTGAAGAACCACTGCGTCAGCTCGCGCTGTTCGACCAGTGCGCCCGAACGCCAGCCGCGACCATCCACCACCTGCTCGTTGGCAAGCACGGTGTTGTCGACCGGATCCCAGTTGACCTTGGAGGTCTTGCGCGTCACCAGACCCTTTTCAAAAAGGTCGATGAACAGCATCTGCTGGCGATGATAATATTCCACATCGCAGGTCGCGAATTCACGCGCCCAGTCGAGCGAAAGACCCATCGATTTGAGCTGGCTGCGCATCGTGGCGATGTTCTGATAGGTCCATTCCTTCGGATGAACTTTGTTCTGCATCGCTGCATTTTCCGCAGGCATGCCGAACGCGTCCCATCCCATCGGATGAAGCACGTTGAAACCCTTGGCGCGCTTGTAACGGGCGACAACGTCACCCATCGCATAGTTGCGCACATGCCCCATATGGATGCGCCCCGATGGATAGGGGAACATCTCGAGCACATAATATTTCTCGCGGCTGTCGCTATTGTCGGTTTCGAAGGTCCGGTCTTCTTCCCAGACTTTCTGCCAATGAGCTTCCGCCACGCGCGGATTATAACGTTCGGCTGCCATGACCGTATTTACTCGTACGAAGGTGATGCAATAAGGAGAGTCGATGTTTAATGGCGACCTTCACCACGTATTGGCGAAAGCGTCAACCTTTTGCGGATGAAAAGCCTGAAAGCGAGAGTTTCATGTCAGATATCGTAGCGAACCTGAACACGGTCAAGGCCGCGATCGCCAATGCCGAAGAGGAAGCACAGCGCGACAGGGGTTCCGTTACGCTTGTCGCCGTATCGAAAACCTTCGATGCGGAGGAAATCCGCCCGGTCCTCGACGCAGGCCAGCGCGTCTTCGGTGAAAACCGCGTGCAGGAAGCACAAGCCAAATGGCCGGGACTGCGCGACGATTATTCCGGCATCGAACTGCATCTCATCGGCCCGCTGCAATCCAACAAGGCCGCCGATGCCGTCGCCCTCTTCGATGTCATCGAAACCGTCGACCGTGAAAAGATCGCAGCCGCCTTGGCCGTCGAGATCAAAAAGCAGAACAAGGCCCCAAAGCTCTACGTGCAGGTGAATACCGGACTTGAAGAACAGAAGGCCGGCATTGCGCCGAAGGAAGCTGTCGCCTTTGTCGAGCGCTGCCGCAAGGAACATGGCCTCGCCATCGAGGGGCTGATGTGCATCCCGCCTGCGGATGAAAATCCGGGGCCGCATTTCGCGCTTCTGGAAAAGCTCGCCCGCGAGGCACAGGTCGAAAAACTCTCCATGGGCATGTCGGGCGATTATGAAACCGCCATCGGTTTCGGCGCGACATCGGTGCGTGTCGGCTCGGCCATCTTCGGCGGCAGGACCTATCCGTCGCCCAACTGATCGCTTTCAGTGCAGGACGATCTCGCCCCGCACATTCCTCCAGTCCGAGGGGCCAAGCAGCCGGAAATGCGTGTAGCTGACCGAATGCAACGGCCCGTCGATTTCCCGATTCCAGAATTCGATGAAATGATTGAGCACCGGAAAATCGGGCGCGAGGTCATAATCCTGCCAGACGAAGAGTTGCAGCAGATGCGGATGATCGGGCAAGTGGTAGAAAACTTTCGCCGTCGTCAGACCATAACCGGCGAGTTGCAGTTCGAAGGCTGACTTTGCGTTCAAAGCGGACGTCGTCATGGCGATTTCCCCTTTTTGTGAAGAGCCTTATTGTCAGGCTCCTGAATAGGAGATAATCACTCAAAATGGTTTTTAAACTGTAAAAACAATATATTAGCACCATTCGACAGCGAGTGCTGCCAGTAGCTATTTCTGACGATGCGTCATTGTGGATCATAGACGCGCCGATTGTCTAATTTACCTTGCCCGCAATGGAAGGTAGACAGGGCACCCGATGGTCTCGCCTTTCACGGTGGACCGTCTCATCCGGCGGGAGGTGCCGGTCAGTTTTTGGGTGCATTTATACGAGCGGGATATCGTCCGGCTCGCGGAATGCTGAAGGAGGAAATCATGTCGGAAAAGCTTTACCCGGTCCTTGCCGAGGCAAAGAGAAACACGCTCATCGACAACGCAACCTATCTCGAATGGTATCAGGAAAGCGTGAGCGACCCGGACAGCTTTTGGGCAAAGCACGGACGGCGCATCGACTGGTTCAAGCCCTTCACCAAGGTCAAGAACACCGATTTCAACGGCGACGTATCCATCAAATGGTATGAGGACGGCGTTACCAACGTTTCCTATAACTGTATCGACCGCCACCTGAAGAGCCGTGGTGATCAGGTTGCGATCATCTGGGAAGGCGACAATCCCTATATCGACAAGAAGATCACCTATCGCGAATTGCATGAGAATGTCTGCCGCCTCGCAAATGTGCTGAAGAAGCACGGCGTTAAGAAGGGCGACCGCGTCACGATCTATCTGCCGATGATCCCGGAAGCGGCTTATGCGATGCTGGCCTGCGCGCGCATCGGCGCTGTGCATTCCGTCGTCTTCGCCGGTTTCTCACCGGAAGCACTTGCCGGTCGCATCGTCGACTGCGAATCCACTTTCGTCATCACGGCCGATGAAGGCGTGCGCGGCGGCAAGCCGGTTCCGCTGAAGGAAAACACCGATACCGCCATCGACATTGCAGCCAAGCAATATGTCATGGTCAACAAGGTTCTCACCGTGCGCCGCACCGGCGGCAAGGTGAGCTGGGGACCGGGCCGCGATCTCTGGTACCATCAGGAAGTTGCTAGCGTCGAACCGACCTGCGATCCCGAACCGATGAATGCGGAAGACCCGCTCTTCATCCTCTACACCTCCGGCTCCACCGGCAAGCCGAAGGGCGTGCTGCACACAACCGGCGGCTATCTCGTCTATGCATCGATGACGCATCAATATGTCTTCGACTATCATGACGGCGACATCTACTGGTGCACGGCGGATGTGGGCTGGGTGACAGGTCACTCCTATATCGTCTACGGCCCGCTCGCCAACGGCGCGACGACATTGATGTTCGAGGGTGTGCCCAACTTCCCCGATCAGGGACGTTTCTGGGAAGTCGTCGACAAGCATCACGTCAACATCTTCTACACTGCGCCTACGGCCATCCGCGCCCTGATGGGCGCCGGCGATGAATTCGTCACCCGCTCGTCGCGTTCGACGCTGCGCCTGCTCGGTTCGGTTGGCGAGCCGATCAATCCGGAAGCCTGGGAATGGTATTACAACGTCGTTGGTGACCAGCGGTCGCCGATTGTCGATACGTGGTGGCAGACGGAAACCGGCGGCATTCTCATCACCCCGCTGCCCGGCGCAACCGACCTCAAGCCGGGTTCGGCAACACGGCCGTTCTTCGGCATCAAGCCGGAACTGGTCGATAATGAAGGCGCTGTCATTGAAGGTGCGGTGGACGGTAATCTCTGCATCATCGACAGCTGGCCGGGCCAGATGCGCACGCTTTACGGCGATCACAAGCGCTTCATCGAAGCCTACTTCTCGACCTATAAGGGCAAGTACTTCACCGGCGACGGCTGCCGTCGCGATGAAGACGGTTACTACTGGATCACGGGCCGCGTCGATGACGTGCTCAACATTTCCGGCCATCGCCTCGGCACGGCGGAAATCGAATCGGCACTCGTATCGCATCACTCGGTTTCAGAAGCCGCCGTTGTGGGCTATCCGCATCCGATCAAGGGACAGGGCATCTATTGCTATGTCACGCTGATGACCGGCGAAGCAGTTCAGGACGAAGATGCCCTGCGCAAGGAGCTGACCCAGCACGTGCGCAAGGAAATCGGTCCTATTGCCACGCCGGACAAGATCCAGTTCTCGCCGGGCCTGCCGAAAACCCGCTCGGGCAAGATCATGCGCCGCATCCTGCGCAAGATCGCCGAAGACGAGTTCGGCGCACTGGGCGATACCTCGACGCTGGCCGATCCGGGCGTCGTGGACGACCTGATCGAAAATCGCCAGAACAAAAAATAGTAAAAAGCCCCGGGAAACCGGGGCTTTTTTAACAACGCGGTCTGAGAAGGCGCCCAAGTTTGATGAGATTGTCGTCCTGCTGAGACGAAAATCGTGATCTTCGAGAACCGGAGCGGAGTGTACTTAAAGTACATGAGCACCGGAAGCGCAGAAGAGCGCGATTTGCAGGCAAGCAGGGCGACAATATCCCAAACTTACTAGAAATCGATCGACCGACCCTTGATCTCCCAATCGCCGAAACGGGCGGGGTCCTTGCCGCCGCGACCACCGATTTCGCGGGGCGCTTCGTTTGACTTTTCGGCAGCGCGACGCGCTTCAGCTTCCTTCAATGCGCGCTGGGCAGCAGGCGGAAGGTCTTCGAACGTGCGCTTGTCAACGTTTTGCGGGCTTTCGGTTTTTTCGCTCATCGGTCACAATCCCGTTCTCGGTTTTTGCTTCGAACATTGAAGCAAAGCCTGTTCATACCCATCATATAGGCAGAAAGGCTTGCCGTGCAAAACCCTTGCGGGTCATGCAGCCTAAGATTTGGAGACCGCCGCAGATGAATATGACAAAAACTGCCATGCTGATCGCCCTCATGACGGTCATGTTCATGAGCATCGGCTATTTGCTGGGCGGCGGCGGCGGCATGATGATTGCGCTTGTAATCGCAGTCGCCATGAACCTGTTCGGCTACTGGAACTCCGACAAGATGGTGCTGCGCATGTATAATGCGCAGGAAGTGGATGAGCGCAGCGCACCGGACTATTACCGCATGGTGAGCGGGCTGGCCGCCAATGCGGGCCTTCCGATGCCGAAGGTCTACATTATCCACGAAGACCAGCCGAACGCTTTTGCCACGGGCCGCAATCCTGAAAATGCTGCCGTTGCAGCCACGACTGGCCTCCTCAACCGCCTGACGCCGGAAGAAGTCGCAGGCGTGATGGCGCACGAGCTGGCGCACGTCCAGAACCGCGACACACTGACCATGACCATCGTCGCAACACTTGCCGGTGCCATATCCATGCTCGGCAATTTCGCCTTCTTCCTGGGCGGCAACCGCGAGAACGGCAACGGCATCATGGGCGTGGTCGGCACCATTCTTGCCATGATCGTCGCGCCCTTCGCCGCAATGATCGTGCAGATGGCTGTCAGCCGCACCCGCGAATATGCCGCTGACAAGCGCGGCGCGGAAATCTGCGGCAATCCGCTGTGGCTGTCCTCGGCGCTGGGCAAGATCGCGCGCGGCGCCAAGGCCATCCCGAACGAGGAAGCCGAACACAACCCGGCAACCGCGCATATGTTCATCATCAATCCCTTGAGCGGACGTGGCGCAGACAATCTTTTCTCGACACACCCTGATACCGATAACCGCATCGCCGCACTTGAACAGATGGCTGCCGAAATGGGCATCCGCTCCGCTGGAATGGCACCGCGTGCCGCTGCCCCTTCCCAAAGCAGTGGTCCATGGGGTAATGCAGGCGGTAACAGCAATGGCGGTTCGGGTTTTCGCGGACCGTGGTCATAAATAAAGTTGAACAGTGTGAACGATAAAAAGCCCGCGCCAAAGCGTGGAAATAAAAAGCCACAAACGAATAACAGCGCTGCAGACCTGCGCCCCGGTCTGGCGGCGCGTTTGTGTGCGGCACGCCTTCTTGGCGCGGTAATCGAAAAGAACACCTCGCTCGACGGCCTGACCGACAATACGCACGGCCATCCGCAATATCTGGCGCTGGAGCCGCGCGACCGCGCGCTGGTTCGCGCCATTCTCGGCTCTGCGCTCCGCAATCGCGGCAGCATCGAACGCGCCATCAACAAGCGGCTCGACCGGCCATTGCCGGAAAATGCAGTAGCACTGAAGCATCTTCTGCATGTCGCCATCGCCCAGATTTTCTATCTGAACCTGCCCGATCACTCGGCGGTCGATCTTGCGGTGGAAGCGGCGAACAACGATCCGCGCAATCGCAAATATGCCGGTCTCGTCAATGCGCTGCTGCGTCGCCTTTCGCGTAACAAGGAACGCGCTCTGGCGCATACATTGCAGCCGGAAACCAATGTGCCGGAGTGGTTTGCCAAAAGCATCACCGACGCCTATGGCGCGGAAAAAGCAGCAGCCATTCTTGCCATGCATGCCTATGAGCCGCCGATCGATTTCACGGTCAAGGGTGACGCAAAGGCATGGGCCGAAAAGCTCGGTGGCGTTGCGCTGCCCAACGGTTCGGTGCGCCTGCAAACGGTCGAAGGCAATCTCACCGACCTGCCCGGCTTTGCCGAAGGCGACTGGTGGGTGCAGGATGTGGCGGCAAGCCTGCCTGCGCGCCTGATGGGTGATATCAAGGGCAAACGGGTTGCCGACCTGTGCGCTGCCCCCGGCGGCAAGACGGCGCAGCTCGTACTTCAGGGCGCAGACGTGACCGCGCTCGACCTTTCCGAAAACCGGCTGAAGCGCCTGCGCGGCAATCTGGAACGTCTCGGCTTCGAGGCGAAGACCGTTGCCACCAATCTGATGGATTTCCAGCCGGACGAACTGTTCGATGCTGTGCTTCTGGATGCGCCCTGCTCTTCCACCGGCACTGTGCGCCGTCATCCGGATGTGCCTTGGACCAAGACGCCGCAGGACATAGCAAAGCTTGCCGAACTTCAGGGCAAACTTTTGGCGCACGCGGCCACTCTGGTCAAACCCGGCGGCGTAATCGTCTTTTCCAATTGTTCGCTGCACCCGCTCGAAGGTGAGGAAATGGCGCGCAAGGCAGCGGAAAATCCGTTGCTGGAACCTTTCCCGATCACGGAGCAGGATTGCCCCAGTCTGAACGGGCTTCTGGATGGGCTGGTCACAGCAGAAGGCTTTCTGCGATCGACCCCGGCAGACTTGCCGCCGGATCGTTTTGAAGGCAATCCGCACATGGCTGGCATGGACGGCTTCTTCGCGGCCCGCTTCAAGCGCCGGGCCTGAGACCGGATATAAGCAAACAAATCGTATAATTTGCCATAACGGGTCGCGATACCCGTTATGGTTAACGCTCGATTCACCATTTCTGTACAATTGTATCAAAGGAACTGGCTGTTCGATCTGGCCAAACAATAATGACAAACGATACGGAGAAAGACCGGGTGGCAGTCGCCCTCAGCGAAACCCCACATCTTTGGGGACTGGCCGTTGCACAGGCTTGGCGCAAGTTCAGCCGCCGTCTGCGCATGGGGCCGCTTTATCGCTGGCGCTTCACCGGCTTCACCCCCGACCGTATCCTGATCGCACCGCCTGATCTGCGCGTAGCAGACCCGCAATTGGCACAGGAATTCTATCATGGCCGTTTTGCGCTGGCCGGTCGTCTGGTCGAAACGGGCGGATTGTCGCCTTTCGCCGTCGAACCGCCGACGCCAGAATGGGAAGCAGCGCTTCAGAGTTTCGGCTGGCTGCGTCATTTGAAAAGCGCCAATAGCGAACTGGCAACCGCTAATGCGCGCGCGCTCGTCGATGACTGGATGCGCATGTTCGGCAAGCGCATCGGCGGCATCGCCTGGTCGCCGGAAGTCACTGCCCAGCGCATCATCGCCTGGCTTCAGCATTCAAACCTTATTCTGTCGGGCGCCGAACTCCCCGCCTATCGCCGCTTCATGCGCTCGCTTGCCATGCAGGTGCGTTATCTGCGCACCGTCGCCGCCGCCATGGATGATGGCGAGGAACGGTTGCGCGCCCGTATCGCGTTGGCATTCGCCGCTCTGGCTCTGCCCGTTTCGCCACCGACGGCACGCGCCGCCCGGCGCAATCTGGAGTATGAGCTGAAACGCCAGATTCTGCCCGATGGCGGACATATCTCGCGCAACCCCGTTACGGTTCTGGAACTGCTGGCCGATCTTTTGCCGCTCCGCCAGACCTATGCCAATGGCACGGAAGCCCCGCCCAAGGCGCTGATCGAAGCCGTCGAGCGCATGTTGCCGGCCCTGCGCTTCTTCCGCCATCAGGATGGTAGCCTTGCGCTTTTCAACGGCGTCGGCCCCACCATGCCGGAACGCATCATCTCGGTTCTCCGGCATGACGAGACCGCTGGATCGCCGCTGACCCATGCACCCTATTCCGGCTATGAACGGCTTTCGATGGGTTCGACCACCATCATCGCCGATACCGGACTGCCGCCGCCGGTCACAGCTTCGCGGGATGCCCATGCCGGCTGCCTCGCCTTCGAAATGTCCTCCGGGCGCCAGCGCTATATCGTCAATTCCGGTATCGACCGTTTCGGTCCGCCGGAATTTCGTCCATTAGGCCGTTCCACGGCTGCGCACTCCACGGCCACCATCAACGACACGTCCTCGTGCCGCTTCAGCCTCAATGCGGGTCTCTCCAACATGATCGGCACGCCGATCATTGCAGGCCCGACCCGCGTGCAGCGTGACCGGATCGAGGAAATGGGACGACAGGGCTTTGTTGCCAGCCATGACGGCTATGCGCGCCTGTTCGGCATCTATCACGAACGTCGTCTTGTGCTGTCGCACAATGGCAGCGTCATTCAGGGCGCAGACCGCTTTTATCGCGGCGATGGCCGTCCGTTGAAGGCGAACGGACGCGACAATATTGCGGTGCGTTTCCATCTGCATCCGTCGGTCGATATTTCCTTCGATGAGAACGGATTGATCGTTCTGTCGGCGGATCGCGACGATACCTGGGTCTTCTCCTGTTTTGAAGTTGCGCCGCAACTGGAAGATTCGATCTTCTTTGCGGGCTTCCGTGGCCCCGTGACATCGAAGCAGATCGTGCTCTCCTTCCCGGCATCAGAATTGCCGGAAGTGAACTGGCAGTTCAGCCGCGTCGCACTCGGCAGTTACGTATAATTCGCTCTCAACCCCTCATCCTGAGGAGGCGCGGTAGCGCCGTCTCGAAGGGTCGAGGGTCAATGGGATCGAATGCGGGGCAAGAAATACCTCTTCACCGTTCTTTTCCGGCCTTTTGCGATAGGATTCTCGGCGCGCCTGTGTTAGGGCGAGCCGTCCACTTTCCTGAACGCATCCGTTTCAGCAACGAAGAGACCAACTCCCTATGGCTGTCAGCTCCAAGCATATTCCCGCTCCCGATCTTCATCGGGTGCGCCGCGCCCTCCTTTCCGTTTCCGACAAAACCGGCCTGATCGATTTCGCCAAAGCGCTTCACGCGCAAGGTGTCGAAATCCTCTCGACCGGCGGCACCGCCAAGTCGATTGCCGCTGAAGGCATTCCGGTGAAGGATGTATCCGAAGTAACCGGCTTCCCGGAAATCATGGACGGACGCGTCAAGACGCTGCATCCGGCGGTCCATGGCGGCCTGCTCGCCGTGCGCAACGATCCGGAACACGTCGCGGCCATGGAAGAACACGGCATCGGCGGCATCGATCTTGCCGTCATCAATCTCTATCCGTTCGAGGAAGTCCGCTTCAAGGGCGGCGACTACGACACGACCGTCGAAAACATCGACATTGGTGGCCCCGCGATGATCCGCGCTTCGGCCAAGAACCACGCCTATGTCGCCACGGTCGTCGATCCTGCCGACTATGCCGACGTCGTCGCTGAACTGGAAAAGCATGCAGGCTCCCTGCCGCTTGCCTTCCGCAAGAAACTTGCCGCCAAGGCCTTCTCGCGCACAGCAGCCTATGACGCAGCCATTTCCAACTGGTTTGCCGAAGCGATCAACGAAGAAACTCCGGTCTATCGCTCGGTCGCAGGCAAGCTGCATTCCGTCATGCGCTACGGAGAAAACCCGCACCAGACGGCTGGCTTTTATCTCACTGGCGAGAAGCGCCCCGGTGTTGCCACCGCGACCCAGCTTCAGGGCAAGCAGCTCTCCTACAACAACATCAACGACACCGATGCGGCTTTCGAACTCGTCGCAGAATTCGACCCTGCCCGCACCGCAGCCGTCGCCATCATCAAGCACGCCAATCCTTGCGGCGTTGCAGAAGCAGCCACCATCAAGGAAGCTTATTTGAAGGCACTCGCCTGCGATCCGGTTTCGGCGTTCGGCGGCATCGTCGCGCTTAACAAGATGCTCGATGAGGAAGCCGCTGAAGAGATCGTAAAGATCTTCACCGAAGTCATTATCGCTCCGGATGCCACCGAAGGCGCACAGGCCATTGTTGCTGCCAAGAAGAACCTCCGTCTGCTCGTCACCGGCGGCCTGCCGGACCCGCGCGCCAAGGGCATTGCCGCCAAGACGGTTGCCGGTGGTTTGCTGGTCCAGTCGCGCGACAATGGTGTGGTCGACGATCTCGATCTCAAGGTCGTCACCAAACGTGCGCCGACCGAAGCCGAACTCAACGATATGAAATTCGCCTTCCGCGTCGGCAAGCATGTGAAGTCGAACGCCATCGTCTATGTGAAGGACGGCGCAACGGTCGGCATCGGCGCAGGCCAGATGAGCCGCGTGGATTCAGCCCGCATCGCAGCCCGCAAGGCTGAAGACGCAGCAGAAGCCGCCGGTCTTGCAGAACCGCTCACCAAGGGCTGCGTGGTCGCTTCCGACGCGTTCTTCCCGTTTGCCGACGGTCTGCTTTCCGCCGTTCAGGCCGGTGCAACCGCAGTCATCCAGCCGGGAGGTTCCATGCGGGACGATGAAGTGATCGCCGCTGCCGACGAACACGGCATCGCCATGGTCATGACGGGGATGCGTCACTTCCGCCATTAGAGCTTTTACGCATTATCCTGCGCAAAACCGCTCCGCACTTTTGCTGGAAATGCTCTAACCCCTTATAAAAAGTATATATCGAGGCCCCGGAACCAACCATTCCGGGGCCTCGTTTTCATTGAGTTTCATATTGTTTCGTTTAAATTCGTTTTCAGCATAGACCGGATCAACGGAGGAGCCCGCCCCATGACGCAGTTTATCGGTTCCATCGACCAGGGAACCACGAGTTCGCGTTTCATCATTTTCGACAGGCAGGGCGATATCGTCGCGAGCGACCAGCGCGAACATGAGCAGATTTATCCAAAGGCGGGCTGGGTCGAACACAATCCGATAGAAATCTGGCGCAACACACAGCACGTCATTGCCGCCGCACTCAAAAAAGCAAAACTGAAGGCAAGTGATATCGCTTCCGTCGGCATCACCAATCAGCGCGAGACCACACTGCTTTGGGACAGGAAAACCGGTGCGCCGCTCTATAATGCAATCGTCTGGATGGATACGCGCACCGACGAACTTGTTTCCCGGTACACGAAGGACGGCGGCGCAGACCAGCTGCGTGCCAAGACCGGCCTGCCGATCTCGACCTATTTCTCCGGGCTCAAGCTGCGCTGGATACTCGACAATGTTCCGGGTGCGCGTGAAAAGGCCGCAGCCGGAGACGCACTTTTCGGCACAATCGATACATGGCTGGTCTGGAACCTGACCGGCGGCACCGATGGCGGCATCCACATCACCGATGTGACCAATGCTTCCCGCACCCAGCTGATGGATCTTTCGACGCTGCAATGGGATGAAGACATACTTCGTCTTTTCGATATTCCGTCAGCCTGCCTGCCGGAAATCCGCTCTTCAAGCGAAGTCTATGGCGAGATCACCCTGCCCTCCCTTTCCGGTGTAAAACTTGCGGGCATTCTGGGCGACCAGCAGGCAGCGCTCTTCGGTCAGGCATGTCTGGAACCGGGCGAAGCCAAGAACACCTATGGCACGGGCTGCTTCATGCTGATGAACACCGGCGAGAAACTGGTGCCCTCCAATTACGGCCTGCTGACCACGGTTGCCTACAAGCTCGACGGCGCCAAGCCGGTTTATGCGCTGGAAGGCTCCATCGCCATTACCGGCGCCCTGGTGCAATGGCTGCGCGACAATCTCGGCATCATCAAGAACAGCAGCGACATCGAAACGCTGGCGCGTACCGTCGAGGACAATGGCGACGTCTATTTCGTTCCCGCCTTTTCCGGCCTCTTTGCACCGCATTGGCAGGATTCAGCGCGCGGCATTATTGCAGGCCTCACCCGCTTCGCCAACAAGGGGCACGTTGCCCGGGCGGCCCTGGAAGCGAGCGCCTATCAGGTGCGCGAAGTGCTCGATGCGATGGTGAAGGATTCAGGCGTCGAAATCACGGAGTTGCGCGCCGATGGCGGCATGACCATCAACGAACTGCTCATGCAGTTCCAGTCCGACATTCTGGATGTGCCGGTCGTGCGCCCGAAAATTATCGAGACGACGGCGCTGGGTGCTGCCTATGCGGCAGGGCTTGCCGTCGGCTACTGGAAATCCACGCACGACATCGTGGAAAACTGGCAGGTGGGCCATCGCTGGCATCCGCGAATGCCCGTAGACGAGCGCACGCGCTTGTTCAACGCATGGGAAAAAGCGGTTCAGCGTTCACTCGGCTGGATCGAATAAAAGTCAGATTCCGGCCCGTTACAGCGGGCCGGATGCAAGCGGCTTGTCGGCGGGGTAAGGCGTTATGGCCGCCAGATAGAGCCCGACGGCGAAGAACAGCAGCAGCACCGACATGCCAAGTGCAGCCGAGCCGCTGAGCGCAGTGATCGTCGCAACCAGAAACGGTCCGAGAAAACTCGTCGCACGCCCCGCCAGCGCATAGATGCCGAAATATCGACCCGATTCCTCCGGCTTGATGCTGCGCGCAAACCACGACCGGGACGAGGCCTGTATAGGCCCAAGCGCGACGCCGATCGTCAGCCCGTAGATGAGGAAAGCCTGTTCCGAAGCTGTCGAGAACAAGCCTTTTGCCTCCGGATAGCTGACAGGCACCAGACCGAACAGCAGATAATGCGTTCCGGTGGAAACGATACCGAGCGAAGCCAGCAGCAAAAGCACCAGCGATCCGATGACGATGATCTTGGAGCCGAGCCTGATATCGAGGCGCGCCGCGACAAGGCAGCTCAGGATCGCCGACACATTGGTGATCATGCCGAAGAGGCCAATCTCGTTGATGCTCCATTGAAACAATGAAGCGGCATAACCGGCGCCGAGCGCGACAATGGCATTGAGCCCGTCCTGATAGAAAAGGCGGGCGGCCAGAAAGCGCGTGATCCCCGGATGTTCGCGCACTTCCCGCAGCGTCGATTTGAGTTCCGCCAGACCGCTGCCGATTGCCTGACGCAGCGGCTGCCCGCGCGCCTGATCGGGTGTAAACAGAAACATCGGCATGATGAAAACAAGATACCAGAGTGCCGCTATGGGGCCGGTGATGCGGGCATCTTCGCCGCTGACGGGGTCGAGGCCGAAGAGTGGCGGAAGCCCAATCAGCGTCTTGCCTGTGTCGGGTGATGCAGCCAGAAAAACCACCACGAAGATCAGCACCAGAACACCACCCAGATAGCCAAGCCCCCAGGCCAGATTGGACACCCTGCCGATCTCGCTGCGCGGGACGAGCCGCGGCATCATGGAATCGTTGAAAACGATTGAAAACTCCGCCGAGACCATCGCGATACTGAAAGCCAGAAGCACCCAGAACAGGTTCGCACCGGGCACCGCAAACCAGAGCGTCATGAGTCCAACGATCTTGAGAACAGCAAAAAAGCCGATCCATGGTTTGCGGGAGCCTGTCTTGTCGGCAATCGACCCCAGAACAGGCGAAAGAACAGCGATCACAAAACCTGCGGCAGCGATACCATAGCCCCAGGCAATCTGCCCGGCTTCAGGTGTGTCGGCCATGCGGGAGATGAAGTATGGACCGAAAATGAAGGTGACAATAACCGTGAAAAATGGCTGTGCCGCCCAGTCGAAGAATATCCAGCCCCATATGCCGCGCCGCGAGGCATAGCCCCGAGCAGGCAGAACCTGATCGCTCAATTGTTTGTTCCTTCCCCCGGACAAGAAGTTGGTCCAACCATTGACCGGCCAGTCGGTTGGATACTTCGCTTTTATCAGCGGTACCATATAACCCGAAATGCTGTTTCAAAAGAAACAAAAAGGGCGACCGAAGCCGCCCTTTTGCAAGATTATGTCGTTGTTTTCTATTGCGCCAGATCGGACATCAGGCCCGCTGCAACCGCCAGTCGCGAGACTGTCAGGTCACCACCTTCCGTCAGCGCCACCATACGGTTTTTCACCTGCTCGATACGCGCACCATCGGCTGCGAACCAGGCTGCTGCCGGGTCCTTGTCCTTGGCAAAACGCTTGAGCGCCGCAATGGTGATGCCGCGCGCGGCCTGCGTGATCGTATCGCTTGCTCGTGACAGAGCAAGCCCGTCATAATAGTCCGTGACGGGGATGGAACGCGCGGCTTCCTCGATGCGACCAATGCGGAAGGCTTCCGAAACACCGAAATAGGTCTTGGCGGTCACCACCCGGTCGGCACCGGCCAGATGCGCGATCAGGGCAATGTCCGGCATGATGCCTGCAAGCTGCAGATTGGCAAGACGCTGAGCCAGCTTTTCTGGTGCACCCTTTTCCACGAAAGCGGCCTTGTCGGCCTGAAGCGTGCTCTTCAGATATTCCGGCATCAGGCCGTCGAAACGCGGTTCCAGTTCGGCACGTGCCCTGGTGATCGTATCCACCAGTTCCGTCAGGTTGGCGCGTGTCGTATCGTTGCGCAGCACCCAGGCCGTCGTCGCCTGCAGCATTTCGCCGACGAGATGGTAGAACTGGTTCTGCACATCGCCCGGCACCTTGCTGTCGAGCGCATCAATGGCGTCATAGATCGCATCGATCTCGAAACCGTCGCGCACCGCCACATAGGCACGCACGATATCGGCAGGCGACTTGCCCGTCGTATCGGCCAGACGGCTGATGAAGGTGATACCGCCACGGTTGATGACATCGTTTGCCAGCAAAGTAGCGACGATTTCACGGCGCAGACGATGACCGGAGATTTCCTCGGCATAAGTCTTGGTCATGCGCTTCGGGAAATAGCCGAACAGCAGCGACTGGAAGTAAGGTTCGTCCGGAAGCTGGCTTGCCACCAGATCATCCGACAGCGACAGCTTGGCATAAGCAAGCAGAACCGCCAGTTCCGGACGCGTCAGCGGCTGGCCTGCCTTCTGGCGTTCGGCCAGCAGCGCATCGGACGGCAGATACTCGACCTTGCGGTCGAGAAGCTTGCGGTTTTCCAGCTCCGCCATGAACCGTGCCTGATAGGGCAACTCCGCCAGACCTTGCCTTTCGCTGAGCGAAAGCGCCAGCGGCTGCAGATAGTTGTTGCGCAGAACCAGTTCAGACACATCGTCGGTCATGCTGACCAGAAGCTTGTTGCGTGCCGGGCGCTTGAGATTACCCGAACGCATGGCAGCAGCCAGAGCGATCTTGATGTTGACCTCGACGTCCGAGCAGTTGACGCCTGCCGAATTGTCGATGGCATCGGTATTACCACGACCGCCCGCCAGCGCATATTCGATGCGCCCGCGCTGGGTCGCGCCGAGATTGGCGCCTTCGCCGATCACCCGTGCACCGACTTCCGAGCCGGTGATGCGGATCGCGTCATTGGCGCGGTCGCCAACCTGTGCATCCGTTTCAGCGGAGGAGCGGATATAGGTGCCGATACCGCCGAACCAGAGGAGATCGACCTTCGATTTCAGGATCGCGGTCATGATTTCCTGCGGCGTGCCGGAGGTCTTTCCAAGGCCGATGGCCGCAGCAGCTTCTGCCGACAAGGTAATCGTCTTCTGGCTGCGACTATAGATGCCACCGCCAGCCGAAAGCTTGGAGCGGTCATAGTCCTGCCAGCTCGAACGCGGCAATTCGAACAGACGCTTGCGCTCGGCAAAGCCGTCGGCTGGAACCGGGTTAGGATCGATGAAAATATCGCGATGGTCGAACGCAGCCACCAGCTTGATCTGTTCGGAAAGCAGCATGCCGTTGCCGAACACATCGCCCGACATATCACCCACACCGGCAACAGTGAAAGGCTCGGTCTGGATATCCGTGTCGAATTCGCGGAAATGCCGCTTCACGGCTTCCCATGCGCCGCGCGCGGTAATGCCCATGCCCTTGTGGTCATAACCGGCGGAACCGCCGGATGCGAAGGCATCGTCCAGCCAGAAATCATGTGCCTGGCTGATGGCATTGGCCGTATCGGAGAAAGTGGCCGTGCCCTTGTCGGCAGCAACGACGAAATAAGGATCATCATTGTCATGGCGCACGACTTCCGCCGGCGGCACGACATGATTGTCCTCGATATTGTCGGTGACCGACAGAAGCGTGGAGATGAACACCTTGTAGGCATCGCGACCAGCTTCAAACACGGCATTGCGATCGCCGCCAACCGGCAAACGCTTCGGATAGAAGCCGCCCTTGGCACCAACCGGCACGATCACCGCATTCTTGACCTGCTGTGCCTTCACGAGGCCCAGCACTTCGGTGCGATAATCCTGTGCGCGGTCCGACCAGCGCAGACCACCACGGGCGACAGCGCCGAAGCGCAGATGCACGCCTTCCACTTCCGGCCCATAGACGAAGATTTCGCGATAAGGGCGCGGGTCCGGCAGGCCTTCGACCAGACGCGGATTGAGCTTGAAGGCAAAGGTGACACGCGGCTTGCCGTCGGCATCCGGCTGATAGGCATTGGTGCGCAGCGTCGCTTCGATCAGATTGCGGAAACGGCGCAAAATCTGGTCGTCATCGATGCTCGGCACGCCAAGCAATGCGGTCTCAATAGCATCGACCAGCTTCTTTTCAGCCGCATCACGGCGCTTGGCCGATGGGTTGAAGCGCAGATCGAACAGCGAATAGAGATCGCTGGCGATTTCAGGATAACGGTTCAGTGCGGCCGCGATGAAGCCCTGCGAATAGGCAATGCCCGCCTGTTGCAGATAACGGCCATAGGAACGCAGGATCATGATCTGGCGTGCCGTCAGGCGTGCGGTCTGCACCAGCGCGTTATAGCCGTCATTGTCAGCCAGACCGTCCCAGACATTGCGGAACACATCTTCCAGCATCTCGCCATCGTCGGAAAGATCGACGGGAGCGCCATAGGCGTTCACGAGCTGCATGTCGTGCACGTAAACGGCAGCGCCGTCCTTGCCAGCATGCGGCAGGTCGATGGTCTGCTCGCTGACGACACGGAAGCCCATGTTTTCCAGAAGCGGCACACGCTGCGACAGAACAACCGGCGCACCGTGATGATAAAGCTTCAGCGAAACCGCATCAGGACCATCGGTGCGATAACGATAGAAGTCCACGAAAAGCGGAGCCTCTGCGCTGAGGCCAGCGATGCGCTCCGCATCGACCAGCGCTTCCGGTGCCGTGAAGATTTCGCGATAGGATGGCGGGAAGCTTGCAGCAAGCGCGACCGTCTTTGCGTCTGCACTGTCAGAGCTTTCACGAACCGCATCGTCCCATGTGCGGACAATGGCGCGCACTTCGGCTTCCAGCGCTTCGCGATCCACATGCGGTGTGGAGCGCTCGTGACGGCGGATGACGAACTGAACGCGCGTCAGGCCGTTCTGCAGGAAGACCGGGTGGAATTCGAAACTGTCGCCGCCATAGATATCAACGAGATAGTGTCCGATCTTCTCGCGCACGACCGAGTCGTAACGGTCACGCGGGATATAGACCAGCACGGTCGCAAAGCGGCCAAAGCGATCGAGACGCGGAACGGCACGCACACGCGGGCGTTCGCCAAGCGCAAGGATCAGCTCGGCATTGGCCGTCAGGCTTTCCACATCGATCTGGAAAAGCTCGTCGCGCGGATATTCTTCCAGCACGTTGATGAGCGCCTTGCCCGAATGGTCCTCGCGGTTGAACCCGAGATGCTTGATGACGGCATCGGCCTTGGAGCGAATGAACGGAATGCCTGCAACCGAACTCGTATAGGCAACCGAGGTGAAGAGACCGACCAGGCGCAGTTCGCCGATGGCTTCGCCCTTTTCGCCGAATATCTTCACGCCGACATAATCGAGATAGGAGCGGCGATGCACCAG
The DNA here is from genome assembly GCF_058796175.1 of Brucella sp. GW823-FHT04E01. Classification (NCBI taxonomy): domain Bacteria; kingdom Pseudomonadati; phylum Pseudomonadota; class Alphaproteobacteria; order Hyphomicrobiales; family Brucellaceae; genus Brucella; species Brucella sp. GW823-FHT04E01. The sequence goes on from NZ_JBXAIK010000005.1 coordinate 201,689, forward strand.
CGAAAGCGAATTCGCCTTGGTCACGATCAGCGGCTCGTTGCTGTCGAGGAATTCCGTTACCTCACGCGGCGTCACCGTGTCGTCGTCATCCTTGCGCAGGACGCGGACTTCATTGTCGTTGAGAATGCCGAGCGTTTCCTTGACCGGAACCAGTTCGCGCTTGTCGCCCTTACCCTTGAAGGTGAGTTCGCGAAGTCCGAGGAAAATGAAACGATCATCGCGCAGCCATTCCAGAAACGCGATGGCCTCCGGCATAGCCGGATCGCTCGTCATTTCATAAACGCGCTTGTAATCGGCGATAGCGCCATCGAGGCGCTTCAACATCGGCTTCCAGTCGCTGACAGCGGCACGAACCTGTCCGAGCGCGCGCTTGATGGCGGCAGTCAGATCGGCCTTGACCTGCTTGTCGAGGGCTGGAAGATGAATCTGTACCAGGCTGACGCGCTCGACGCTCTTGGCAGGCGCGAGCTGCGATGCTTCGCCCAGAATGACCAGCTCGTCCTTTTCGCGCGCAATGTCCAGAACCGGATGCACGACCATGAAAATCTGGCTGACATGATCATTCAGCTCACCCATGATGGAGTCGAGCAGGAACGGCATATTGTCGTTGACGATGGTGATGACGCTCACCGGCCGACCATGGCGCTCGATACCATTATCGACGCTGATGATGCTCTTGCCCTTGCGATAGGATTCGAGGGCGGCATAGCCGTGACGGGCTGAACTGTCGAGAGCGGCAGCATCGTAAGCGGCCAGATCTTCTGGCGGCGCCCATTCGAAGAGAAGCTGCGAGAAGGCCGTAAGCGCCTTCGACTTGCCTCCCTTCTTCTCCTCCTTGCTTGCCTTGGAACCTTTAACCTTGCTCGACCGATCCTGCTTTGCAGTCACGTCGGATACTCCTGTCATGATGGCAATGCGCGCCAAACTAGCAGATTAGGCATTGGTTTCGATGGCAATTCGTTGAAAATAACGAAAAATTTCCCGGAAAGTCAGAAAGACCGCATTTAATCCATTTAATTTGGAACAAAACTTCGAAAACTTCCCGCGAAATTTCGGAATATGCCAGCGGATTTCTCCGCGCAGCTCAAAAGTGCTGCCAAAAGGGTCAAGCAGCAGCCCTGCTTCGCCACATTTCCGACTAAAGTTGCAGATGATTCTGATAAATGAATCGGCCTGTCAGTGCCTGAATCAAAAAGCGTCAGGCCGTGGCAAAAACGTCATTTGCAGCCGGCATGGTGACTTTTGGAACAGACACTCAGAGCTCGATCAGGTGATCGTCCAGCTCATTGATATTGTCCGGTCCTGCCGGAAAATGCTTTTCCAGCAGAACCCCGGCCTGACCGATAGCCAGTACGAAACCCTCGGTCATTTGTGCGCGGGAGGCGTGATGGATGAGCGTCGCGACGATTGCATTCCACTCGTCCTGTTCGACACGCGCATGGATGCCCGCATCGGCGATCACCTCGGCATAATGTTCGGCCATTGAGACAAAGAGCAGAATGCCGGTGCGGTGCTCCGTAATATGGACATTGCGCGCCAGAAACTGCTGCAGCGCATTGAGATGGGCGCGCTTGTAACGGATGCGGCGCGGCACCAGCAACATGCGAATGGCCGGAAAGAACCAGAGCACCAGCATCGCAGTCAGGAACGCCGCCAGCACCGCAAGTCCGAACATGGGCAGGCGGATATCGAACCAGTACCAATGGGCGAGAAAGGCCGCGATCACCGAAGCGATCAGGATGCCGCAAGTCGCAACAAAGCCCGCCGCAAAGAAATAGTCATCGCTCGAGCGCGCCAGAACGGCATAGATTTCGCCGCTGGTTTCTGCTTCCGCCTTGCGGATGGCCTCGGCGATACGGGCATGGTCCTCGGCGCCAATCAGCGTGTGATGCTTCATCGTTGCGTCTCCCTACCAGCTACCCGAGGCGCCACCGCCACCGGATGAACCGCCACCACCGGAGAAACCACCGCCTCCCCCGCCGGACGACCAGCCACCGCCGCCGCCCCAGCTGCCACCACCCCTGCCGCCAGAGCCGCCGCCGCGATTGTTGTAATCGACGACCATGCCGAGCCACTGATATTTGCCCGGCCCGATCTTGCGTCCGAAAACCGGCGTCAGGATCGCCATGCCGAAGCCACCGAAGAAGATCAGGCACCAGAAGGCGATGAAGACGACAAAGACCCAGTCGACATCATCGGAACTCGACTGCACATTGCGCTTGGCCCGCGCTTCAAGCTCGGCGGCATCACCGGAAAGCACCGAAAGAATGCCGTCAACACCCTGTACGATGCCGTTCGAGTAATTGCCGGTACGGAATTCGGGAATGATGGTGCCATTGATGATGACGCTTGAAAGCGCATCGGTCATGACACCTTCGAGACCATAGCCGACCTCGATCCGCACCTTACGGTCATTGGGCGCAACCACCAGCAATATGCCGTTGTTTTCCTGTTTCTGCCCCAGCGCCCAGGCACGGAACAGACGGTTGGAATAGGTTTCGATGTCTTCGCCGTTGAGGCTCGGGACCGTCACCACGACCACCTGATCCGATGACTTCGCTTCAAAGTCGGCAAGCTTCTGGGTCAGTTGCTGGCGCTCGGCGGGGTCGATGATCCCCGCCGCATCCACCACACGACCGGTCAATGCCTGTGCAGGCGTCGACGCGTCTTGTGCAAGGGCCGCCGTGTGCAGCGTCAGCGCTGCGGAAAACAGCAGGAAAGCGAGCGCAAGGAGATGTCGCGGCCAGCCCAACCAGCCAAGACCGCGACGATCACGCGAGAGTGCTGCACTCGCCCCGAAACGCATCATGAAACGCGCCGTCAGTTGAAGTTGACTTTGGGCGCGGCCTGACTGCCTGCATCTGCACTGAAGCTCTGCATCGGCTGTGCATCGCGATACCAGATCCACGTCCAGATCATCGTCGGCATGGTGCGCAGCGCCGTGTTGTAGACGCGAACCGCCTCGATATAGTCGCGGCGTGCGACGGCGATGCGGTTTTCAGTACCTTCAAGCTGCGACTGCAATGCAAGGAAGTTCTGGTTGGCTTTCAGGTCCGGATAGCGCTCGACCACCACCATCAGGCGCGACAGTGCGCTTGTCAGATTGGCCTGATTATCCTGAAACTGCTTGAAGAGTTCCGGATTGTTGAGCGTTTCCGGCGTGATCTGCACCTGCGTCGCCTTGGCGCGCGCCTCGATCACAGCCTGCAGGGTTTCCTGTTCGTGAGCGGCATAGCCTTTCACGGTCTCGACCAGATTGGGCACGAGATCGGCGCGGCGCTGGTACTGGTTCTGCACCTCGCCCCAGGCAGCCTTCGCCTTTTCCTCATTGGTCGGGATCGTGTTGAAACCGCATGCCGATAGCAGCGGAACCAGAACAGCCAGACCAAGAGCGATGAAAATACGGCGAAAAGAGAAAGAAGTGGCAACCGTCGCAGCCGACATGGACTTCTCCTGAAAAGAGCGCTTTGCCAAGCGCCGGGGAAACAAATTCATCACCCGCATGCGCATATTCGCTCGAATGCGGGCCGTCAAATCAACAAGATAGACGAAATTCACTCGTTTTCCAGTCGATTTGAACAACAAGGCAAAGCCGCGACCGGTGGGTTTCAGGGATGCAGCCGATTTCACCAGAATGTTCCATGGTCTGACCTTATCATTGGAATGCCACAAGGTCAGTCCCGATATATCTCAATTCATATCGGGATCATCGCCACAGATACCCGTGAAAGAGCATCTTGACCCGATCCTCGGCCTATGAGCAGGAAGCTTCTTTATCTTCTCGCATATGTGGATCAGGCGTGCATAGGTGCTATCGATTTCACTCCCGTCGATCATGACAATACCATTCCTGACAACCGGTTCAGCTTCGCCCGCAGAAACGAGTAGAACGATAGACCTGAGAGCTATATTCGCTTGATGGCAAGGCCCCATGGCCATGGCCAACCGCGCCAGCTCGTCGCTGTGAGCAGGCTTCGTCCCATCTAATGCCGGTCCATTCTCTTCCATCAGTACCGCCAAAGCTTCAAGAATAGGGCCGTCGTCCCTCTCGATTTGCGTGGCGAGCGCCTCCAGACCAGCCTTGTCCCCTGCCTCAATGAGGTCGGCAAGCCGGTCTTCCAATTGTTGAGCCGCTGCTCCGTCCTCATAAGAGGCTGCAGCTGTTGCAAGTACCTGCGTGTCCATCGCGCTCGCCGGACCGGCAGGGGCGACAACAATAAATGCCGACAGCACTGCGGCAAGCTTCAAGGCAGTCCTCACTTACATCCCCCTATTCCCCACAAAACCACCAACAAAAAAGCGGCGGATTGCTCCGCCGCTTTCTCAAAATGCAAGCTGCGCGAAGATTATTCGCTTGCAGCTTCTTCAGCCGGAGCAGCAGCGGCTGCGGCAGCTTCAGCGGCCTTTGCGGCAGCTTCTTCTTCAGCCTGCTTGGCCATGGCCAGACGTTCCTGAGCCTTCTTGCCCGGCTCACCCTTGGTCGGGTTGCTGCGGGTCGGACGCTTTGCAAGACCAGCCTGGTCGAGGAAGCGCAGAACGCGGTCGGTCGGCTGTGCGCCCTGTGCAATCCAATGCTGGATGCGGTCGGCATCGAGCTTCACGCGTTCAGCGTCCTTGGCCAGCATCGGGTTCCATGCACCAACGGTTTCGATGAAGCGGCCATCACGCGGGCTGCGGACGTCGGCAACAACGATGTGGTAGTAAGGACGCTTCTTGGAGCCAGCGCGGGCCAGACGAATCTTGAGAGACATTTTTTCTTTCCTTTAGACAATTGCTTCGCCCGAGGGATGGTCGGGGCAAAACGGGTTAAACCGTAGCTACGGTTGTTGTTTTGACGCGCATCTTACCCGAAAACCGTTTCACACTTTTCGGGATGCGCTTTACTTTCCGCCGTGGTTTGCGGCGGCATGCTCATGATGCCGAATGACTTCCTTCACGATGAAGTTCAGGAATTTTTCGGCGAAATCGGGATCGAGATGGGCATCGGTTGCCAAGGCGCGCAGACGTTCCACCTGACGTTTTTCGCGGGCCGGATCAGCCGGTGCGAGGCCGCGTTCAGCCTTGAGTACACCGACAGCCTTGGTGCAGCGAAAACGTTCGGCCAGCATATGGATCAGCGCTGCATCGATATTGTCGATGGAAGCGCGCAGTGCCAGAAGTTCAGCCGGTGCAGTGTTCTGTTCGTCGCTCATGATGCTCACTTCTTCTTCGGCAGGCCGGGAAGACCGCCACCAAGACCGGGAAGCTTCGATCCACCCAAACCGGGGAGACCGCCGCCCGGAAGGCCCGGCAAACCGCCGCCCTTGGTAAGACCGGCTGCTTCCGCCTGCTTGGCAAGTGCTTCAAGCTGCTTGGGGTCCATCTTGGAAAGATCGGGCATACCGCCCATTCCTCCGCCCAGGCCGCCACCAAGACCCATCTTGTTGGCAAGGCCCCCCATCATCTGCTTCATCATTCCGCCCTTGCCCTTGCCCATGACTTTCATCATGTCGGCCATCTGGCGATGCATCTTGAGAAGCTTGTTGATATCGGCAGCAGTCGTGCCGGAGCCTTTGGCAATGCGCTGCTTGCGGCTGTGCTTGAGAAGGTCGGGATTGGCGCGCTCGGCCTTGGTCATCGAGCCAATGATTGCGAGCTGGCGGTCGAACACCTTGTCGTCGAGACCGGCTGCTGCTGCCTTGTCCTTCATTCCGCCCATGCCGGGCATCATGCCCATAATGCTGCCCATGCCGCCGAGCTTTTTCATCTGGCCTAGCTGATCGGCAAGATCATTGAGATCGAACTTGCCGGACTGCATCTTCTTGGCCATCGCTGCGGCTTTTTCCGCGTCGATGTTTTCAGCAGCTTTTTCCACGAGCGAAACAATGTCGCCCATGCCGAGAATACGGTCGGCGATACGCTTCGGATAGAATTCCTCAAGCGCATCCATCTTTTCGCCGGTGGCGATCAGCTTGATCGGCTTGCCGGTGATGGCACGCATCGAAAGCGCTGCACCGCCACGGCCATCGCCATCCATACGGGTGAGAACGATACCCGTAATGCCAACGCGCTCGTCGAAATTGCGCGCCAGATTGACTGCATCCTGACCGGTCAGGCTGTCGGCGACGAGCAGGATTTCGTGCGGATTGGCGGCCTTGCGGATATCCGCCATTTCCACCATCAGCGGCTCGTCAATATGCGTGCGGCCTGCGGTATCGAGAATGACGACATCGTGTGCGCCAAGCTTTGCAGCCTGTACGGCGCGCTTGGCGATTTCGACCGGCGACTGGCCGGCGATGATCGGCAGCGTGTCGACACTGGTCTGAATACCGAGCTGGCGAAGCTGTTCCTGTGCGGCAGGACGGCGCGTATCGAGCGACGCCATCAACACCTTCTTGCGCTGGCGCTCCGTCAAACGCTTGGCGATCTTGCCGGTGGTGGTCGTCTTGCCCGACCCCTGCAGACCGACCATCATGATGACGACAGGCGCAGGCGCGTTCAGGTCAATCGCGACACCTTCGGTGCCAAGCATCTCGATAAGCTCGTCATGGACGATCTTGACGACCATCTGGCCGGGCTTGATGCTTTTCAGGATTTCGGCGCCAACCGCCTTCTCACGAACGCGGTCGGTGAAGGAGCGAACCACTTCCAGCGAAACGTCAGCCTCGATCAGCGCGCGACGCACTTCGCGCAACGCTGCGGCCACGTCGGCTTCAGAAAGAGCGCCGCGTCCGGTAAGGCCGTTCAGGATGGAGCCAAGACGCTCCTGAAGTGATTCAAACATCGAATTTCCTTTTAATCCGAGAAGAGGCTTATGCTTCGTCAGGGATAAATCGTCCCGCTTATCTGCCAGTTCAAGAAGCAACCAAAGCGATACAGCACCCGAGGGCGCATCGCGCTGTCGGATGTGGACCTCCGGGATCGCTTTATACCAAATGGGTCCCGGTCGGTGGCTCGCGTTCTGAAGATCGCGGATAGATTGGAGCTGGCTTTAAGGTGATCAGCCCGCAATGTCAAGCAAAAGGCCTGAAACTCACTGAAACCGGCCCAGTTTGTTTTGGGCGCATCTTGTTCCGAAAACCATTTCACACTTTTCGGGATGCGCTCCAATACAGGGCCGGTTTCGATTTTGTTTTACTGTGCGGCCACACCGGCAAGCGGATCGCCGATGCCCAGCACATAAAGGCCGATCATCAGCAGCGTTCCCGCCAGAACCACATAATAGATCGTGGGAATGATGGTCATGCGCAAGGTCGTGCCTTCACGTCCCAGCAAGCCGACCGTCGCGGAAGCTGCAACCACGTTGTGGATCGCGATCATGTTGCCAGCGGCAGCGCCCACTGACTGACCGGCGACCATCAGCGCACCGGAAATGCCAAGCCCTTCCGCCACGCCATACTGGAACTGGCTGAGCATGAGGTTCGACACCGTGTTGGACCCGGCGAGGAACGCACCCAGCGCTCCCACGGACGGCGCGAAGAACGGATAGACATTCCCGACTTCCACCGCCACCCAGTCGGCAACCATCAGCGGCATGCTGATGAGTTCCTTGCCGTTGACGCCGGAATTGATCATGACGCGCACCATCGGCACGGTGAACAGAAGCACGAAGCCTGCGCCCACCAGCGTCTTTGTGCTTTCACCGAAAGCCTTGGCGAACTGTCCGCCGTTCATCCGATGCAGGAAGAAGGTGATCACACAGACGATGACCAGAAGACCGCCCGGCAGGAAGAGCGGCGTGAAATCACCACCTATACCGGTTTCGCCCATGATGTCCTTGGCAACGAACGTGATCGACTTCAGCGCATTGCCAACCGACGGGAACGTACGGCTGACCACCAGAAAGATCGCCAGCAGAATGTAAGGGGTCCATGCCAGAACGAGCGGGATTTTCTTCGAGGTCAGTTCATCGAGCTTGATCTGGACGGTGCCGACCCAGCCTGCAGGCCACTCCGAAGCGGGAGGGAAATCCCAGCTCTGCTTCGGCATCAGGAAACCGGCTCGTGCGGCAAACGTCGCCAGCGCAAGCCCGACGAGACCGCCGATCATGGACGGGAATTCAGCACCGAGGAAAACCGCGCTCAGCACATAAGGAATGGTGAACGAGAAGGCCGCAAACAGCGCGAAGGGCAGAATGGCAAGACCTTCCGTCCAAGAGCGGTTGCGCCCGAAGAAGCGGGTCATGATGACCACGAGGAACAGCGGCATGAACGTGCCGCAGATGGCGTGCAGGATAGCCACTTCCGATGTGATGATATGGAAGAACTGTTCCCAGCTCGATCCGGCGCCCTGCAATTGCGCCGTCAGCGCCTCGCGATTGAGACCTGACTGGACACCGACGATAAGCGGCGTGCCGACGGCACCGAACGACACGGGCGTCGACTGGATGATCAATCCGAAAGTAACGGCGGCAAGTGCCGGAAAACCGACGGCCACCATCAGCGGCGCCACGACCGCAGCAGGCGTGCCGAAACCGGATGCGCCCTCAATGAACGAGCCGAACAGCCAGGCAATCAGGAACACCTGAATGCGGCGGTCAGGGCTGATCTGGGCAAAGCCGGAGCGGATCGCAGAAATGCCGCCAGAATATTTCAGCGTATTGAGAAGCAGAATCGCACCGAAAATGATCCAGAGCAGACCTGCAGTCTGGATCAGGCCCTGAATGGTCGAGGCAATGACCCGGTTGCCGCTCATGCCCCAGACCGCCATTGCGATCACGACAGTCAGCACATAGGTCACCGGCATCGCAATGCGGGCCTGAATACGAAATCCGACCAGCATCACGCCGGCTACGAGAATTGGCAGAAATGCAAATAATGCAAGAAATCCGTTCGACATGTGGCGTCCTCCCCGTCAATGTCACGAACTTTGAAAGTCAACTATGAAACGCTGGTAAAGAAGTTTTACCAGTAAGACCATAAGCAATAGGTATGAAAGCCACAGCTTCCAAGCGAAAAATTCCGATCAAGGTTTTGGGACCAACAAAAGCTTGCTGTTTTTGTGCAAAAATGCTTGAGACGCGGCATTTCGCACCTGCCTCGTCCCGCTTTGCCGTTGCCGCATGACATTTGGTGTAAGGAATGGCAAATTCGCGTTGAGGTCGAATCAACTCCAAAGGAGAAACGAATGGCATTGGTTGCCAAGGGCCGGTCTTGGACGGCAGCAGCAGTTCTTGCAGTGGGCATGATGACGGGAACAGGCATTGCCGAGGCAGCCCAGTGCGGCAATAATGCCGCCGGTTATAATGCCTGGCTCCAGCAGACGATGAAGGAAGCCGCTTCGCGTGGCATTGGCAAGGCCGCGATCGGTGCGCTTGGCAATACCAAATACGCGCAGGCCACTATCAATGCCGACCGCAACCAGAAGAGCTTCAAGCTCTCCTTCGAACAGTTCATGCAGAAGCGCGGCGCTGATACCATCATCAAGCGCGGTCGCGCACAGAAGCAGCAGAACGCCGCTCTCTTCGCTGCGATCGAAAAGCGTTATGGCGTTCCAGCCGGACCGCTGCTCGCGATCTGGGGCATGGAAACAGGCTTCGGCGCCTATCTCGGCAAGCAGCATACGCTGTCGGCTGTCGCGACGCTCGCCTATGACTGCCGCCGCAGCGATTATTTCACCGACCAGCTCTATGCAGCGCTCAAGCTGATCGACCGTCAGGACCTCAATCCAAATGCGGTTGGCGCCATGCATGGTGAAATCGGCCAGACGCAGTTCCTGCCGGTCAACGTCCTGAAATACGGCGTCGACGGCGACGGCAGCGGCCATATCGACATGGCCCGCTCCAAGGCGGATGCTCTCTATTCGACCGCGAACTTCCTTGTCGGCCATGGCTGGCAGCGCGGTGCAGGCTATCAGCCAGGCGAACCGAACTACGGCGCGATCCAGGGCTGGAATGCTGCACAGGTTTACCAGCGCGCCATCGCCGTCATGGGCAAGGCCATCGACGGCAAGTAAGAACTGAAGGCTGAAATCGCAATTTCTCTCTGAAATTGCCGTAGAAAAGCCTCACGTTTCACAGAATAGCCCCAAAGTTTGGGGCTATTTTTGTATGTTTTGATGCGAATTTTCGCGTTTGGAAGACAAAAACGTCAATTTTGGCTGGCCAAAATATGGCAAAACGGCCCCTCTCGATCTGAGAGAAGCCGTTTCAGGAAGCATTTTTTAAATCTGGATCAGGCCGCGTCTGGCCGTTTGAAATCACCCGTCTGGTGATCCATCACCCACAGCTCGCCGGTCGAGATATCGAACCATGCGCCGTGCAGGGTGAGCTTGCCCTTCTTCTCCAGAATATCGACGCAAGGGAATGTGCGCAGATTGTTGATGGAGTAGCGGATCGAGATGCGTTCCAGCGCGGTCTGGCGCTCGCTCTGCGTCATGAGCTGATTGCCACTGATGGCTTCAGCTGCAGGCGCGATCAGGCTCATCCATTTGCCGATGAAGTCACCCGGCGAAAGCGGTGCGCTTTCGGTGTCGAGCGCAGCCTTGATGCCGCCGCAACGGCCATGGCCCATGACGACGATATTCTTCACCTTGAGGCTCTGAACCGCAAATTCCAGTGCTGCCGAAGCAGCATGGTATTCGCCATCGGGCTCGTAAGGCGGAATGAGATTGGCAACATTGCGCAGGACGAAGATTTCGCCGGGCGCCGTGTTGAAGATGGTTTCGGGAGCCGCACGGGAGTCACAGCAAGCGATAACCAGCGTTTCCGGTGATTGTCCCTTGTCGGCCAAATGGCGATATCGTGAAGTTTCGTGGGCAAAATGCTCGCGCATGAAGGTTCGATAACCGGCGAGAAGTGAGTCTGGAAGATCAACCATATTTTTCCAATATCCCTATCGAAAACCGAGATCAATCGAAATGCACTGAACGGACTGCGTCCAATTGGACGCATGATCCCTTTCGCTTTCATGCAAGCTTCTCAAGCCCATATCGCCATGCGAAGACCGAAAGCGTCGCGTTCTTCATGGTCAGGATGCGGGTGCGCTTGACCGCGCGCGTGACGACCAGCCACGAGATACATGGCGCAGGCGTCAAGAAAGTCATCCTCCTTGGCACCGCGCGGGACGCGACCTTTCAAAAAATCTTCCGGCAATCCGCAGTGCTGCAACAAGGCCCGGCGCTCGGCCATTCCTTCCGGATTCACCCGGCTTTTGATCTTCTTCGGCAGGGACATGGCCTTCATGCCATTCAAAACCGCAAAAGCCAGTTCGGGATGCGATTCGATGATACGCTCGGCAAGCCGTAGATCGCAGCGCAACAATTCATCGATCTCGCAAATCTTCGGGAAAAGCCCGAAAGCCTGCCGGGAAACCTTGCGTGGCGGGTCGGTGTGTTCCAGCGACAAAGAACAGCTCTCGCGATAATCTTCGGCATAGACAGCAGCACGCGGCGGAATGGAAAAAACACTCGATTGCCTTCCGGCAAGATGTGCTCGTGCGGCCCGCTCCGCCGACCGCCCGCCCTTTTCCGGCAGGCCGATCGGCATATCGACCGCAATGATCGCTTTATCCGGAAGCGACGCCACCAGGGCGGAGAAACTGCCGAACACTTCCGCTCGCAAACCGCCGCCATCCCCGGTCACGGCGATCCAGCCGCGAGGACAGCCGTCAACACCAGCAAGCACTGGAGCCATAAGTGTCAAGCGCGGAACCCCTTGGTCGGATGCATCAGCCGCCGCGTCTGCACCATGGCCATCGGCGTGGCGAGGCTCGACGCATCGGCTTCCAGCATCAGCTCGTCCGCCCCGCGCTTTGCCGAGCGCGCCATGATTTCGAACACTGCCGCAGTAGTGCTCTGCAGCATCTTTTCCTCCGCCATGCCGGACAGGCGACGCGCCAGAAACACGGCAGAGGTCAGATCACCGAGACCGTTGGTCGGACCATCGACACGGCGATGTTCGGCCATCAGCGCCATGGTCGGCGTGAGCAGAATATTGCCGATGCTGCCGCTCATCAGCGGAAAGGCCGAGGTGACCAGCATGGTTGCCGGACCGGCTTCCAATGCAGCCTCCATCAAGGCGGAATTGTCTTCCAGCGGAACGCCGGTCAGCCATGAAAGCTCGAAACGATTGGGTGTTGCGATATCGGCAAGCGGCAGAAGCTTGTCGCGAATACCCATGGCAGTCGCTTCGGGGACATAAAGCCCCTTTTCATCGCCGATGACAGGATCGCACAGATAGACCGCCCCCGGATTCTTCGCCTTCACGGCTTTGACCAGTTCGGCAACGGCTGCCGCCTGCTCGGGATGACCGAGATAGCCGGTCAGGACAGCACCCACCTCGCCAAGCCACGGTGCGCGCTGAAGATCCTGCATCAGGCGCGAAAACTCTTCCGCCGGTGGCACGATGCGTCCAGCAGGCCCATGACCCGGATGCCATGGCAGCACTACGGTCGGCACGGCCCATACGGGAAAACCCAGCGTTTCCAACGCGAAAACGGCGGCTCTATTGCCAACTGAACCGCGCACGACATGGCTTGAGATGACAATAACGGTTGTCGCATCCGAAGGCGCAGAAAGCGTCATTGAGTACCTAGCTTTGCATGAGATAGAGAATGAGCCAGACGATGATCGCCAGCGTGATGAGGAAGCCGAGCCCGCGCCCGATCCGCGTAGCCCAAAGCTCGATGGGATCATTTTCGGGGGCGTCAGTGGCAGCCAGATGATGCGCAGTGCGGGAAAATCCGCGCCGCACGATGCCTTCGGCACCGGTCTGCTCGCGTTCGAGCCTGTCGAGAATACGCCGGGCCTCTTCCTGACGCTCGCGTCCCGGCCCGCCGCCTTCCCCTATGCCTGCCTGCTGGCGCTCGCCCATGCTCTGCCTGCCCTTTGCAATGACCTAGTGTGGCTTTGAAACCGAAATTCGTTCGCAACCCCGCCCCGGAGTGATACGAATTTCGGATTCGCCACACTAGTTTCCAACAGAAGAAACAGGCACAGCATCACGCTCAAGTCGCAGTTCTGCAAGCAGTTTATTGCAGTCTCATGCGAGCTTCACGATGAGCTTTCCGAAATTACCTCCTTCCAGCAGGGAAATGAAAGCTTTCGGCGCATTCTCCAGCCCATCGACAATGTCTTCGCGATAACGCACCTGACCGTCGGCAATCCACTTCACCATGTCATGGTAAAAGGCTGGCCTCTGATCGGCAAAATCACGCTGGATAAAACCGCGAATGGTCAGGCTTTTCGACAGAACATCCCGCATCACCAGCGGCAGCCGGTCAGGTCCATCGAACGGGCCGCTCTGATTGTACTGCGCAATCAGGCCACAGACCGGAACCCGCGCAAACTGGTTCAGCAGCGGAAACACCGCGTCGAAGACCTTGCCGCCGACATTTTCGAAATAAACGTCGATGCCCTTCGGGCAGGCCTCAGCCAGCTCCTGTGCGAAATTCTTGCTGTGGTGATCGATAGCCACATCGAAACCGAATTCATCGATCAACGCCTTGCATTTATCCGCTCCGCCCGCAATGCCGACAGCGCGTGCGCCCTTCATCCGGGCAATCTGCCCGACGGCAGAACCGACCGGACCGGTTGCGGCCGCAACCACGACGGTCTCGCCCGGTTTCGGCTGGCCGATGGTGAGCAGGCCGGAATAGGCGGTAAAGCCCGGCATGCCAAGAACGCCAAGCGCCGTCGTTACAGGGGCTTCTTTCGGGTGGAGCTTGCGCAAGGTCGAGGCATCGGCAACCGCATAATCCTGCCAGCCGGAATGGGAAAGCACGAAATCACCCGGAGCAAAGCCTGCGCTCTTGCTTTCAACGACTTCGCCTACCGTGCCACCCTCCATCACATCGCCGATTGCCACCGGCGCGGCATAGGATTTGGCCGCGCTCATACGCCCACGCATATAAGGATCGAGCGACAGATAATGCAGTCTCAGGAGAACCTCACCGTCACCGGGGCTCGGGATCGCCGCTTCCTCCAGCCGGAAGTTTTCTGCGGTTGGCCGACCTTCCGGGCGCGATGCCAGCACGATACGGCGATTGATCTTTTCGCTCATGAACGGAACTCCTGACAGTAATGATCGGGCTTCGAGCTACATATTATTAGTTTAGGGCGATGATCGGAAAAGTTGAGCTTTTGCAATCAAAATCAAGCTATACATCCGTTGTGAACGCTTGGCTTGGAAAGCTGTTCCAAAGCTAGCGAATTTGCGCTGTGCATCACCCTCTTTGCAGCGGCCTTGCGCCTTGGGACAAACGACATGAATCAGGACAGACTTTTTCTCTTGAAACCGGGTTTTGAAGATCCGGCTTATCCCGGCCAGCTTTTCTATTGTTGGCATTGCGCCCTCATCGAGGGTGTTCTGGCTTCTTTTCCGGCACTGGGAGACAGGCTGGATATAGAGCGCGTCGACTGGCAGCGCCCGCGCAAGGCCGTCATAGAGCTGGCAGGCGAAGACAACCAAAACCTGCCCTTGCTCATACTGAAGGATGGCGACCGGTCCCCGTTCGAGACCGGGAGGTACGAAGGGCGTTCGCTGATCGGCGACCCTCACAAGATACTGGCCGTCCTTGCGGAGCGGCACGGCTTTCCGCTGCCGCATCCGTAAAATAAAAACCCCGCCACAAGGGCGGGGTTTCGCTTGGGGGACAGTAAGGCTGCCTATTACTTCATCGTTGGGATGACGAATTCCGCACCATCCTTGACGCCCGACGGCCAGCGCGAGGTGACGGTCTTGGTCTTGGTGTAGAAGCGGAATGCATCCGGGCCGTGCTGGTTGAGATCGCCGAAGCCGGAAGCCTTCCAGCCACCGAAGGTGTAGTAGGCGATCGGAACCGGGATCGGCACATTGATACCGACCATGCCGACCTGCACGCGGCTGGCGAAATCGCGGGCAGCATCACCATCACGGGTGAAGATCGCAACGCCGTTGCCATATTCATGATCGTTCGGCAGAGCCAGCGCTTCCTCGTAGTTCTTGGCGCGCACGACCGAGAGAACCGGACCGAAGATTTCTTCCTTGTAGATACGCATGTCCTTGGTCACGTTGTCGAACAGGCAACCCCCCATGTAGAAGCCATCTTCATAGCCCTGCATCTTGAAGTTACGGCCATCGACGACCAGCTTCGCGCCTTCTTCAACACCAAGGTCCACATAACCGCGCACGCGGTCGAGCGCAGCCTTGGTGACCAGCGGGCCGTAATCGGCGGAATTGTCGGTGGAGGTGCCGATCTTCAGCGATTCAACACGGGGAATGAGCTTTTCCATCAGACGGTTGGCGGTGTCTTCACCGACCGGAACGGCAACCGAGATCGCCATGCAGCGTTCGCCAGCCGAACCGTAGCCAGCGCCGATCAGCGCATCGACGGTCTGGTCCATGTCGGCATCCGGCATGATGAGGAGATGGTTCTTCGCACCGCCGAAGCACTGCACGCGCTTGCCGTTCGAGCAGCCGCGGCCATAGATGTACTGGGCAATCGGCGTGGAGCCGACAAAGCCGATGGCCTGGACGTCCGGATCGTCGAGCAGCGCATCGACCGATTCCTTGTCGCCGTTGACGACGTTGAAAATGCCTGCCGGAAGACCGGCTTCCATGAACAGTTCGGCAAGGCGCATCGGTACGCCCGGATCACGTTCGGATGGTTTCAGGATGAAGGCATTTCCGCAAGCAATCGCCGGACCGGCCTTCCAGAGCGGGATCATGGCCGGGAAATTGAAGGGCGTGATGCCAGCAACAACACCGAGCGGCTGGCGCATGGAGTAAGTATCGATGCCCGTACCGGCATTGTCGGTGAACTCGCCTTTCAGCATGTGCGCCGCACCGAGGCAGACTTCCACCACTTCGAGGCCGCGCTGGATGTCGCCCTTGGCGTCGGCAATGGTCTTGCCGTGTTCGCGGGCCAGCAATTCGGCCAGGCTGTCATATTCGGCTTCGACCAGTTCGACGAACTTGCGCAGGATGCGAACACGACGCTGCGGGTTGGTCGCAGCCCAGGCTGGCTGTGCGGCCTTGGCGTTTTCGACAGCCGCGCGCACTTCTTCCTTGGTGGCGAGCGCTACCTTGCCCTGCACCGAGCCGTCGAGCGGCTGGAAGACGTCTGCCGTGCGGCCGCTCTTGCCTGCCACATGCTTGCCGCCGATGAAATGTCCGATATTGCGCATCGAAGAACCTCCCTGATGATCGCTTTGAGGAGCCTGCAAAGCTCCCATCGTTGACATCATCTTGACTCTGCAAATTCATGATTGCAAGGCGATGAAAAGCGTATCCGTTGTGCAAATTTTATAGTAATCAGAATACATCCTTATGCAGAGAGCATCATGAACTGGGACGATATTCGCATATTTCTCGCTGTTGCTCGCTCGGGCCAAATTCTGGGCGCGGCCAAAAGGCTCGGCCTGAACCACACCACGGTTGCCCGACGGCTGACCGCGCTTGAAACGGCGCTGTCCACCACGCTTCTGACACGCCGCACCAACGGTTCGACGCTGACACAGGCGGGCGAGGAGTTTCTGCTCGCCGCCGAACGCATGGAAGCTGAAATGCTTTCCGCCCGCTCGCATGTCGGCAATGCGGATATTGCCGTGTCGGGCACGGTGCGCATCGGCGCGCCGGACGGGTTCGGGGTCAACTTTCTGGCGCCCCGGTTGGCGCGGCTGACACAGAAATATCCGGACCTGACCATCCAGTTGGTGCCGGTGCCGCGCTCGTTCTCACTGTCGCGCCGTGAAGCCGATATCGCCATTACCGTCGAACGTCCGGAACAAGGCAGGCTGATCGCGCGCAGGCTCGTCGATTATACGCTCGGTCTCTATGCGCATCGCAGCTATCTGGAGGCGAACGGCACGCCGGAAAACACCGACGATCTCGCCCGGCACCGGCTCATCGGCTATGTGGAGGATCTCGTCATCAACCCGTCGCTGGCCTATGCGCCGGAAATCAGCCGTGACTGGAAACCGGCCTTCGAAGTGTCGAGTGCTTTGGGACAGGTCGAGGCCGTGCGGGCCGGTGCAGGCATCGGCATATTGCACGCCTTCATCGCCCGCGCCGATCCCGATCTCGTGCCCATTCTGCCGGATCGGGTGATCCGGCGCGCCTACTGGCTCGCCTATCATGAATCTGCCCGCACATTGCGGCGCGTCACCGCCATATCGGCACTCATTTCCGAACTGGTCGAAAGCGAGAAATCGCTGTTCAGTTAAGCATGATCCCGAAAAGTGGAAGCCGGTTTTCGGATCAGATCATGCTAAATCAATTGAGCCGCATATAGGCGACCATGACGCCGACAATCATTGCAGCCGGAACGAACAAGGCGTCGAGGCCGATGAAATAATGGCCGAGACCGCCGCCGACAGCGCCCAGCATCAGGGACAGCCAGACCGCCACATGCTGCAGCCAGCGCCATTTTGGCGTTTCACCGCGCAGCGAACAAGCAAGATCTGCGGCAGCGTTGAAAAGCGTACCGGTCACATAGGTCACGCCAAGACGCGCAGCTCCGATGGGCTGCACCGCAGCATTCTGCGCGCCCATGGCTGCGGCAAGCAGCAGCACCGGCTGGACCAGCAATGCACCCTCGCGCCGCAGCACGCCGACCAGCAGCAGGATCGCCACCACGCTTGCCATCACATAAAGACTGCCCGCACGACCGTATGAACGCACCGCAAGCGTGCCGAAGAAGGCGCCGGAAAAGAACAGCACGATCAGGATCGCGGGAAACCAGACCAGCACAGTGCCCTGCACGCCGGGCTGTCCCGCCAACGCGACACCCAGCTGCGTGGTATTGCCGCTCATGAAGGATGCAAAGAAACCGCCCAGCTGCAGGAAGGCAATCGCATCGACGAAACCAGCCGATGCGGTCAGAACCAGACCGAGCGAAAGTTTGGAATTCGGTGTCATGGGATTGAACTTCGGAATGAAGAAACCCGGCTTGCGGGAAGCCGGGCCTGTTCAGAAGAATATTTACAAGTCAGGCGCGTTTGACGATGCGCAGGATAATCAGGAGGATAGCCGCGCCGATAAAGGCGTTGATGATTGAGGCGACAATCCCTCCGCCAACGGAAAATCCGAGACGCGGCAGCAACCAGCCTGCAAAGAATGCGCCGATCACGCCGACGATGATATTGCCGATCAGGCCGAAACCACCACCCTGCACGACCTTGCCAGCCAGCCAGCCAGCGATCAGACCTACGAAAAGGAATACGAGAAGACTTCCAACATCCATGCGTTTTTCTCCCTCTCAAAACGCAACCGTTCGGTGCGCCTGAAGCGAGTTGACTATATGTTGGGCGGCGGCACAAGGGGGCGGAGGCTCCTCCCCCTGTTAAATCAGGCTACCAGATGCCTGAAAGCCGCGACGACTTCCTCGTAAACCTTGCGCTTGAAGGGAACGATCAGTTCCGGCAGCTCGACCATCGGCTTCCATTCCCAGCGGTCGAACTCGGCAGTGTGTCCGCCGGGCGGCGGGTTGATGGCGATTTCACTCTCGTCGCCTTCGAAACGATAGGCAAACCACTTCTGCGTCTGGCCGCGATACTTGCCCTTGAGTGCCTGGCCGACCAAATGCGGCGGCAGATCGTAATTGATCCAGTCTGACGCTTCTTCGAGCAGCGATACCGACTTCATGCCGGTTTCCTCGTAAAGTTCGCGGATAGCTGCCTCGAGCGGCTCCTCGCCCTTGTCGATCCCGCCCTGCGGCATCTGCCAGAGCTGGGTCGCGCCATCCATCTCATCGCCCGGAATGACGATACGACGGCCAGCCCAGACCAGACCGGCCTTGTTCAGCACCATCAGCCCGACACAGGGACGGTAAGGCAAGCTTTCGGGATCGACGGGACCTTTGTGCTTCGACATGACATTCTCCATGATGTGCAAATTATTGCCGTTCGGGGTCGCGGACCAGCGCCGAGACCGGCACGATTTCAATGCCGCGCTTCTTGACCTCATTGGCCCATTCGGCAACTGCATCGACGGTCACCGCAAAGGACGAGCCGGTGCCGATGGCGCTGCCATTGGCACGCGCAGTCCGCTCCAGTTCATCGAGACGGTCGAGGATCGCGCCGCGCTCCTGCGCCGCATCGATCAGAATATCCGCCGCCGCGAAAGGCACCGCATCGCTTCCTGCAATCCGGTCAGCCTGACTGCGCGCCGAGGTGCCGTCATCGAGATAATACAGGCCGCGCTTTCCGATCTCGCTCAGCACCGGCGAAAAGGCTTCCGTCTCGGATGTAAAACGCGCGCCCATATAATTCATCACACCGGCATAATTGGTCATCCGCGACAGCGCCCACAGCAAGGAAGCCTGGTTCTTGCTGGCACCATCATCCACCGTCAGCGTATTGCGACCGGGATTGACGCGCGGATAGTCGAAAGGCTCCATCGGCAATTGCAGCACAAGTTCGTGACCGTTTTGCCGGGCCGCCTGCATCCAGCGCTGCAAACTGTTGCCCTGCGGCGCAAATCCGAGCGTGACTTCCGGCGGAAGCTTGTCGACTGCCTCCATGCTGCCGGTCTGTGACAGCCCAAGTCCGCCGATGACAAGCGCAATCCGCGCGCCCCGCGCGCCGGACCATCCGGCTGCATAGGCATCCATGGGGCGCAGACCATCCGCCCCGCGTACCGGCAGCGGGCCGGTGGGGCTTTGCTCGACCAGCGCCTGTTCCGGCAGATGGGCGACACGCTTATCCTGTCCGGATTGATGCGTGTTCTGCACCACGACCACATTACCCTCCGCCATACCGGTGGCGGCACCTGGCATACCGGGCGGCATGTCCGGTGTGACCTTGATGATGGCAGGCCCCGGCTGACCACTTGCCCCGCGCAGCGCACTGCCGGGCGGCGGTGTATTGCCGGTTACGGGCTTGGCTTCAGTCTTGTTGGCGACTGGCACTTCGACTTGCGTCGTGTCCACGGCGGCAGTTTCGGTTTTGCGAAAAGCTGCCTGATTGCTCTGCCAGATGGCGAACACCGCGCCCCCGGCAAGGCAAAGCCCGCCTAAAATGACAAGGCCTGTCACGAACGAACGAAAAGCGCGGGAGCGTGAGCCCCCGCGCTTTTGCGGTTTCTTATCCAGTCCTAACGGGCTGTTCAGATCCAGCATGGAGCGATCAGTTCAACACACCCTTCTTCGGATCCGGCGGGAATGCGGCATTGGCCACCTCACCACGCAGGAGCTTGAAGGCTTCGTTGAGCTGGATGTCGTCCTTCGGATCAGCCGGGACATAAGCCGACGAACCGGAGCCATTGTCATCCTCGGCATTGCCCTTGATGTGGCCCTTGAGTTCGGATTCGCCGCGAACGACGTCCTCACCCTTCAGTTCCGGCGGCAAAGGCTGGTCAACCTTGATGTCAGGCGTGATGCCCTTGCCCTGAATCGACTTGCCCGACGGCGTATAATAAAGCGCCGTCGTCAGACGCAGCGAGCCGTTTTCACCAAGCGGAATGATCGTCTGCACCGAACCCTTGCCGAAGGACTGCGTGCCGAGCACCGTGGCGCGGCGATGATCCTGCAATGCACCGGCAACGATTTCCGACGCGCTGGCCGAACCGCCATTGATGAGAACGATGACCGGCTTGCCGTCGGTCAGGTCGCCCTTGCGTGCATCGAAACGGGTCACATCCTGCGGATCGCGACCACGGGTCGAGACGACTTCACCCTTGTCGAGGAAGGCGTCGGAAACAGCCACAGCCTGATCGAGCAGACCACCCGGATTGAGGCGAAGATCTAGCACAAAGCCCTTGAGCTTTTCGGCCGGAATCTTGTCCTGAATATCCTTGATCGCCTTCTTGAGGTCTTCGGATGTCTGTTCGGTGAACGAGATGACGCGCAGATAGCCGATATCGTTCTCGACGCGATAGCGAACGGCTTTCACCTTGATGACAGCGCGTGCGATCTTCAGCGTGATCGGCTTGTCGACGCCCTGGCGCTGGATCGTCAGCTCGATAGACGAACCGATTTCACCGCGCATCTTGTCGACCGCATCGGTCAGCGAAAGACCGCGAACTTCCTGCCCGTCAATCTTGGTGATGAGATCGCCTGCCAGCACACCGGCCTTGGAAGCGGGCGTATCGTCAATCGGCGCGATGACCTTCACGAGATCGTTGTCCATCGTCACTTCGATGCCAAGACCGCCAAACTCACCCTTGGTCTGCACGCGCATGTCCTGCGCGGCTTCCGGGTTGAGATAGGAGGAATGGGGATCGAGCGAGGTCAACATGCCGTTGATCGCGCTTTCGGTCAGCTTCTTGTCGTCCGGCGGCGTCACATATTGCGCGCGCACCCGTTCGAAAATATCACCAAAAAGGGCCAGTTCCTTGTAGACATCGCTATCTTTCCCTGCCGCAAAAGCAGTGGAAGCCGGCGCGCCCTGGACCATCACCATGGCTGACGCCCCCAGAAGGGCCCCGGCGAACAGCAGCGATAGTTTACGTATCATTTTCACGTCCTTCCAGAAAGCCGTTCGGTCCACCAAGGGGCGGGATCGACGGGTTTTCCATCCTTTCGAAATTCAATGTAAAGCAATGGCGCACCATTGCCCACCTCTATCGGTGCAACACTTGCCAGAAGTTTTTCTCCCATCGCGCCGACCGGCTCTCCCGCAAGTACAAACTGGCCTTGCGATACGTCGATTCGACCCATGCCAGCCATGACGACATGATATCCATTGCCCGCGTCGAGTATCAAGAGCTGCCCGTAAGAACGGAATGTGCCTGCGTAAAGTATCACGCCATCGGAAGGTGACGTAATCGTGGCAGAAGGCAAGGTTTCAACGACCTGCCCCATCATGCTGCCGCCGACACCGTCCTTCTCGCCGAAGCGGCGCATCGTCTTGCCAGCTGCAGGCAAAGCGAGCTTGCCTTGTAGCGAAGCAAAATCAATCTGGGCTCGCAGATGATTGTCGTTCGGCGTTGCTTCTCCGGCTTTTTCCCTTGCTGCGGCAAGGCGATCCGCCTCGGCCTTGCGAGCGGATTCGGCTGCATCGCGCACGCCCGCCATCTGCTTATCGAGCCCGTCGATAAGGTCTTTCAGGCTGCCTGCCTTGGCCGCCAATTCTTCCGAACGCTTGCGCTGCGCATCGATTTCCTGTTCCGATTGCGACTGCAATTTCTTCTTCTCCTCAAGAAGAAGTGATTGCCGTTTCTGCTCTTCGGCCTGAACCGTGCGCGTCGCCTTCAGCTTTTCCTGCTCTTGCCGGATGGAGGCAGTGACCCGCTGCATATCCTTCAGGTCGCCCGTCAGTTCTTCCACCTGCTCACGCATTTCAGGCACGACAGCGCCAAGAAGCACGGCGCTGCGCACTGAAGCCAGAGCATCGTCGGGCCGCACCAGAATGGCAGGCGGCGGGTTCAGCCCCATGCGCTGCAATGCGGCCAGCACCTCCGCCAGAACGCCGCGCCGTGCGCGCAGCGACGAGCGAATGCCATCTTCCTGCTCGCGCAGCGCGGTAAGCTTGTCGGCAATATCGGCAATATCCTGCTGCAGCTTCTTGTCAGTCTTGGCCGACTGGATCAGCGCTGCGGTGATGGTCGTCTGGTCCTTCTTGAGCCCGGCCACCTCGTCTTCAAGCTGTTTCAGCTTGTCGCCGGTGACGGTGAGTTCGCTGCTGAGCTTCTCATATTCGCTCGCCGCCTGATCACGCTGCTGCTGCAAGGCTTCCTGCGCAAGAACCGACGGCGCGCAGGCGAACACGCCAGCCAAAACGAGGCCAGCCTGCATGAAAGCAAGCAATCGTGGTCTTTTGAAAAGGCGTTCAGGACTCATGCGTGTTCTATCAGGACGAAACAAGGCCAAATTCAGAGCCGAAACTAGACTGAACCCGTTAACGAACCATCAACCATAAATACCGCCGATAACGGATCGCTGGTTAAACCGGCCTTCGCACGATAAACCGGTCGTCATGAATGCAAAAGCACTGAAAACGATGACGGAGGATTGGCGCGAAGGGCGCGGCTATGTCCATACCTATATTTGCGAGCATATCGTGGCGGCAAAGCGTTCCGACCGCGCCTTCATCGTTGAAACTCTTGCTAAGGCCGGTCTGGAGATCACCCGGCAAGCAGCAGATGGCCTTACCGTTCTCATTCCCGAAAGCGGCAAGAGTTTCACACTGAGGGGCGCAGTCTACAACCAGCCCCCATATCAGGACCTGTGATAAGGGTGGCCTGCCAGAATGGTGGCGGCGCGATAAAGCTGCTCGGCAATCAGGATGCGGGCGATCTGGTGCGGCCAGGTCAATTCGCCCAGCGCCAGAACGAGGTCGGCACGTGATCGCAATGCCGGATCGTGGCCGTCCGGCCCGCCAATGGCGACGATGAGCTGGCGCTTGCCGTCGTCCCGCATCCGCCCGATGCGATCCGCAAAAGCTTCGGATCCGAGCGCCTTGCCGCGCTCGTCGAGAAGGATCAAGGCAGCTCCATTATCGAGAGCTTCATGAATGCGCTGGGCTTCTTCGGCCTTGCGCAACTCTGCCGTCTGGCCCCGGCTTTCGGGAATTTCGCTCACACCGGCGAATTCAAGCCCCAATGGCGGTCCAGCTTTCGAAAATCGGTCGAAATAACGCTCGACCAGCTCCCGTTCGGGGCCG
Organism: Brucella sp. GW823-FHT04E01; assembly: GCF_058796175.1. Classification (NCBI taxonomy): domain Bacteria; kingdom Pseudomonadati; phylum Pseudomonadota; class Alphaproteobacteria; order Hyphomicrobiales; family Brucellaceae; genus Brucella; species Brucella sp. GW823-FHT04E01. The sequence goes on from NZ_JBXAIK010000005.1 coordinate 225,188, forward strand.
GCTTTCATCCGGCCCACGGCAAAAACACTCACACGCATGACGCTCTCAATTCATCGAACTAAAGCGTTTCACGCTTTAATCTTCTTTTTTCGCGCATTATCCAACGCAAAACCGCTTCGCAGTTTTGGCTCGAAAATGCTCTAATGCACCAATCCCGGCGCACGTTCGGTGTCGAACGCGTCAAAACCCTCGTCGAGCCAGATCTTCTCGAGATTGTAGAAGTCACGGACTTCCGGTCGGAAGACATGGACGATGATGTCGCCGGTGTCGATGAGAACCCAGTCGCCACTCTCGAGACCTTCGACCCGTATATCCTTGCAGCCTGCTTCACGCAGGGCCTGCAGGAGATGGTCGGCAACCGCCGTCACATGACGATGCGAACGGCCCGACGCGACGATCATATAATCGCCGATCGTTGATCTTCCGCGAATGTCGATGGGGATGATGGATTCTGCCTTGGAGTTTTCGAGACTGGCCAAGGCCGCGTCGAAGGTCTGGGACACGAGATTGGACTCGTCCATCCTGACCGTTGAAGGCGCGTGATGAGCCTTCTTCTCAATTGCTGTTCTCAGTGTATTCCCTTTCTCAGCAGAACAACGCCGTGTGGCAGTTATAAGCACCACACTCCCTAAAATAGGCAGAGTCCCTGTTTTGTTTCAAGACTATCGGCTTTTCCAAACCGTTCACTTTTTCAGTTTATTCGCCCGTTTTGCATATATCTTGTCGAAATCGTCATGAAAGCATCAAGATCATGTACGGGATTTGCGGATCGCGCTGGATGAGAGCGACGAACGCGGTCCATGGATGAAGGTCCAGGCCGGAGGTGTGCGACGCGCCAGCATCGGCGCATATTGTTCATCGACGCGACTGTCGGAGAATGTCTGCGCCATGCGTGACGACAGATAGGCCAGCGTCGAACCCGGCCGGTCGATAACCGCAATCGGAAAATTCTGCGCGATCTCGCGCCAGCGCTGCCAGCGATGGAAGGAGGCAAGATTGTCCGCCCCCATCACCCAGACGAAATGGACGCCGGGATTGGCATCGCGGATAAGCGCCAGCGTATCCGCCGTATAACGCACGTTGAAGGCTGCCTCGAGCGCCGTCACCTTGATGCGCGGATCGGATGCGATTTCCTCGCTCAGTTTCAATCGGTCGGCAAGCGGCGCCAGTTCGCGACTGTCTTTCAGCGGATTGCCGGGCGTCACCATCCACCAGAGCTGGTCGAGCTTGAGCCGCCGGATTGCGATTTCCGCCACCAGCGCGTGCCCGCCATGCGGCGGGTTGAACGAGCCGCCAAACAGCCCGACCGCCATGCCCTTCTCGACATAAGGCATGCGCAGATAATGCGCATCGACACCAGGATATTGTTCCCTCAATGCGGAAAGCCCGAAGCCGAATTTCATTCGAACCTAACCACGAATCTGACCGTCACCGCGAACGCGATATTTGAACGAGGTCAGCTGCTCCACACCGACCGGTCCACGCGCATGCATCTTGCCGGTAGCAATGCCGATTTCCGCGCCCATGCCGAACTCGCCGCCATCGGCAAATTGCGTCGAGGCATTGTGCAGGAGAATGGCCGAGTCGATCTCGTTGAAGAAGCGCGCAACCGCTGCCGCATCCTCAGCCACGACGGCTTCCGTATGGTGCGAGGAATAGCGGTTGATGTGCTCAATCGCGCCCGAAATACCGTCAACCAGCGCAACGGAAATGATCGCGTCGAGATATTCGGTCGACCAGTCCTCTTCGGTTGCAGGCTTTGCTGCCGGATAGAGCGCCAGCACGTCCGCACTCCCGCGAATTTCACAACCCTTGGCAGCCAAGTCTTCAAGGATCGGCACTAGATGCATCGCAGCTGCGGCACGATCGACCAGAAGCGTTTCCGCCGCGCCGCAAATGCCGGTGCGCCGCATCTTGGCATCGACCGCAATCTTGCGGGCCATGTCGAGATCGGCGGACTTGTCGATATAAAGATGGCAAATGCCTTCCAGATGCGCGAAGACCGGCACCCGCGCTTCCGACTGAACGCGCGCAACAAGGCTTTTTCCACCACGCGGCACGATCACATCAATCGCACCGTCCAGACCTTTCAGCATTTCGCCAACAGCGGCACGGTCGGTCACTGGCACGATCTGGATCGCATCGGCTGGCAGGCTGGCTGCTTCGAGCCCCCTGACCAGCGCCTTATGAATGGCAGCCGACGAATGCGCCGAATCCGAACCGCCACGCAGGATAACGGCATTGCCTGCCTTGAGGCACAGCGCACCGGCATCCGCAGTCACATTGGGGCGGCTTTCATAAATGACGCCGATCACACCGAGCGGCGTGCGCACACGCTCGATATGGAGCCCGTTCGGACGATCCCATTCGGCAATCACTTCGCCCACCGGATCAGGCAGGGCTGCGATAGCACGGATACCGTCGGCAATCGCACTGATCCGGCTGTCATCGAGCGTCAGCCGGTCAACGAAAGAGGCTGCCATGCCGCTCTTTTCCGCATTGGCCAGATCAAGCTTGTTGGCTTCAAGAATATCGCCACGCGCTTCAAGCATCGCATCGGCGGCAGCAATCAGCGCCCTGTTCTTCTGTTCAGTGGTAGCGATGGAAAGAGGGGCTGCGGCAGCGCGCGCCTTGCGGCCCACTTCCGCCATGACTGCAGCAATATCGTTTACCGTTTCTGCCTTGGTCAGCATCCCATCTCCCCTATGCGACTTCTGCATTGCTGGCAGCACGCACAACCAGATCGTTGCGATGGATCATCGCCGCGCGAGCATCATAGCCAAGAATTTCACTGATCTCATCGCTTTTATGCCCTGCGATCTTGCGCGCATCCTCGGCATCATAAGCGATCAGTCCGCGCGCGATTTCGCGTCCGTCCTCGTTGATCACCGCAACCGTATCGCCGCGCTCGAACTGGCCGTCGATTTCCCTGACGCCTGCGGGCAAAAGCGACTTGCCGGATTTCAGTGCCCTGGCTGCACCGGCATCCACCGTCAAACGGCCAGCCGGTTCAAGATTGCCGGAAATCCAGGTTTTCCAGGCATTGACCGGCGCACGCGCCGGTTCAAACAGTGTCGCGCGTTCACCGCGATCGATTGCCGAAAGCGGGCCGAAACGCGTGCCCGATGTGATGATCATCGCGGTCCCTGCCGCATTGGCGATCTTGCCCGCGTCGAGCTTCGTCTTCATGCCGCCGCGCGACAGTTCCGACGCCGCCGCTCCCGCCATGGCCTCGATCTGCGGGGTGATGGTTTCGACCAGCGGCAGAAACTCGGCGTCCGGGTTCTTGTGTGGCGGGGCCGTATAAAGCCCGTCAATATCCGACAGCAGGACAAGCAGGTCCGCGCCCATCATGGTCGCCACACGTGCGGCCAGACGATCATTGTCACCATAACGAATTTCGGTGGTTGCCACCGTATCGTTCTCGTTGATGACCGGCACGGCCTTCAGCTTCAACAGCGTCTCGATGGTCGCGCGCGCGTTGAGATAGCGGCGGCGCTCCTCGGTGTCGGACAGCGTGACGAGAATCTGGCCTGAACGGATGGAATGACCGCCAAGCACATCGGCATAGGCCTTGGCGAGCGCGATCTGACCTGCGGCGGCGGCGGCCTGACTTTCCTCAAGTTTCAGCGCCTTCTTCGGCAGCCCCAGAACCGTGCGTCCAAGTGCAATAGCACCGGAAGAAACCACCAGCACTTCGACGCCTGCATGATGCAGAGCGGCAATGTCCTGCCCGAGGCTTTCCAGCCAGTCCCGCTTGAGACCGGCTGCTCGATCCACCAGAAGAGCGGACCCGATTTTAACAACGATGCGGCGATAGTTTTTCAGTTGCTTCAGCATGCTTTCATTCCCCTCGCCGCATCCAAAGCGCATCCCGAAAAGTGTGAAACGGTTTTCGGACAAGATGCGTGCCCAAATAAAATCCGACGCTTATTCTTCGGCTTCCGCCGTACCGGCCTCTGCGGCGCGGCTCTGGTCGATGACGCTTGCGAGCTGGCGCAGAGCATCGTTCAGACCTTCATGGCTGACGGCTGAAAGCAGCAGCGGGTCGCGCCCACATGCCTTTTTCAGCGCCTTGACCTTGGCCTTGCGCGCTTCAGGATCGAGCGTATCGATCTGCGACAGCGCAACGATTTCCGGCTTGTCGGCAAGCCCGTGTTCATAGGCCTCAAGCTCACCACGAATGACGTGATAGGCCTTGGCGACATCTTCTTCCTGCGCCGAAACCAGATGCAGCAGAACGCGCGTGCGCTCGACATGGCCGAGGAAACGGTCGCCAAGACCGACGCCTTCACTCGCACCTTCGATCAAGCCCGGAATATCGGCGATGACGAATTCGCGGCCATCCACGCGGGCGACGCCCAGATTGGGATGCAGCGTGGTGAATGGATAATCGGCAATCTTCGGCTTGGCAGCTGTCACACTTGCAAGGAAGGTGGATTTTCCGGCATTGGGCAGACCGACCAGACCAGCATCGGCGATCAGTTTCAGGCGCAGCCAGATGGTGCGCTCGATGCCTTCCTGTCCGGGATTGGCGCGGCGCGGCGCGCGATTGGTCGAGGTCGTGAAATGCAGATTGCCGAAGCCACCATTGCCGCCCTTGGCCAGCCGGTAGCGCTGGCCGATTTCGGTGATATCGCAGATCAGCGTTTCGTCGTCTTCCTCGAAAATCTGCGTGCCGACCGGCACCTTGAGAATAACGTCGTCGCCCTTGCCGCCGGTCATATTGCGGCCCATGCCATGCATGCCGGTCTTGGCCCGGAAATGCTGCTGATAGCGATAGTCGATCAGCGTGTTGAGGCCGTTTACAGCCTCCACCCAGACATCGCCGCCGCGTCCACCATCACCGCCATCGGGACCGCCGAATTCGAGAAATTTCTCGCGGCGGAACGAAACCGCCCCCGCACCGCCATTGCCGGAGCGGATGTAGATCTTTGCCTGATCGAGAAACTTCATCTGAACGTAACCTTCTTGGATGCCCACACTCTGGCGGGCTTTTGGGCGGCAGACGCCCTGAATATTGTTACATGCGGGCCTGTGCCCGCATGTGGTGTGTTGCAATTACAGCAAAAGCGGCCTCCTGCAAACAGTCGAGGAGGCCAGATTTCATCCGAGTTTGTCTTTCCAGACCGGATCGGTGAAATCGATATAGATCAATTCCTGATCCAGATATTGGCCCTGCACGTAAAGTGACTTGGGTTCGACACCGAAAGTCTTGAAACCAAGCGCATAATAGACGCGCTTGGCGGCTTCATTCGTGGCCACCACCTTGGCATCCAGAACGACGACCTGCTTTGCGGCATGGTCGATGACCTTGCTGACGAGGGCCTTGCCCAAGTCCAGCCCGCGCGCTTCGGGGGCCACATAGACACCCCAGAGCGTGCCGCGATGGCGCTCGGACTTGCGGTCGTGGCGGAAAAGGCCAGCCGTTCCCAGCAGGTTTTCACCGTCGAAGGCACCGAAAACCACATTACCGTCCACCTGCTCCAGACGACGTGCGAACACGCTGTCCGAATAGGCATTCTCTTCTTCGAAACTCGAACCGAAGGCCATTGGCGCACGCTGCAAAGCGCTTAATCTTATGGCTCGATAGCGATGCAGATCGCCCTTTTCGAGCGCACGCACCACGATCTTCTCGCGTGCGATTGCATGAGTATCCATCATTTCATTCCCCGTTATTATTGGTCCTGCGGCCTACAAGGTTTGGCACGCAGGACCTTTTGTTTACGACTGCCAGCTTCTCAGCCCGATCCAGGTGCGACGATCAAGGACATAGCGCTCGACCGGCACATTGCCTGCGGCAAGCGAATCCGCCATGCCCATGCTGCTGAACTGGAACCCGCACTTGTGGATCACCCGGCGGGAGCCGCCATTGCTGGCCCGGCACGAGACATGCAGCCGCTCGATGGCAGTTGCACGGAAAGCCAGATCGATCAGGGCGTGAGCGGCCTCGGTGGCAAAGCCGTGCCCCCAATAGGGCTCACCCAGCCAGTAGCCGATTTCCAGCCCCTCGCCATGCTTATGCGCATGAATGCCGCAGCAGCCCATAAAGATGCCGGTTTCCGCTTGCGTGATGGCGTAGATGCAATTGCCCATCTCGCCTTTTCGCACGCGTTCGACAAAATCGACCGCATTTTCACGCGTGTATGGATGCGGCATGCGGGCAAGCATACCGGAGACGCGGGCGTTATTGGCAAGATAGGAAATCGCATCCACGTCTTCGACATGCGGCGGGCGCAGGACCAGCCTTTCAGTGACGAGGACAGGACAGTCTAGTTCATAAGCCAGATCGGGGCTCAGATCATCAGCCAGACTGGTCGCCAAGCCGACAGCCTGGCCGGGCGACAGATCGGTGTAACTGTCTCTTCTTTCGCTACTGCTTGCGTCGTAACAATCTTCTTCCAGAACTTCGACAACCATTTTTCGTTCCTCCAGATGCAAAAAGGGAAGATGGTGGCCCCATCTTCCCTTCGATCTTTTGGCTAGGCTGCCATTTGCACCGGGTCCGATGGGACGCCGGTGCTTTAGAGAGTGCCCGGCTTACTCTGCTGCTTCCGCGATCGGGTCTACCGATACGTACGTGCGGCCGTTGGCTTTCGTACGGAAAGATACAGAACCGTTCGTGGTTGCAAAAATCGTGTGGTCCTTGCCGAGGCCAACATTGGCGCCCGGATGCCACTTCGTGCCGCGTTGACGCACGATGATGTTGCCGGCGAGCACAGCTTCGCCGCCGAACTTCTTCACGCCAAGGCGTTTGGATTCTGAATCGCGACCGTTACGCGAGGAACCGCCAGCTTTTTTGTGTGCCATTGGTGTTCTCCTTTAATCTCTCTACTTACTCAGCCGACTCGGCCTTGGCTGCTGCCTTCTTAGGCGCTGCCTTCGGAGCCTTCTTCTCGGCGGCCTTCTTGGAAGGCTTTGCGCCGTCGGTGAGGATCTCCGAGATACGGATGGTCGTCAGTTCCTGACGATGACCGCGGGTGCGCTTCGAATTCTGACGACGACGCTTCTTGAACGCGATGACCTTGCGGGCACGGCCCTGTTCGACGACTTCGGCGGTGACAATAGCACCGGCGACGGTCGGGGCGCCAATGGTCGAGCCGACCATCAGAACTTCTGCGAATTCTACGATGTCACCGGCTTCGCCAGCAACTTTTTCGACCTTGATGAGGTCGTTTGCGGCAACGCGATACTGCTTGCCACCGGTCTTGATGACTGCGAACATTTGTTGTCCTTTCGGTTGTTCGGTCCGGCTCTCATTTCCACGACATTGGCGTCGAAGTGATGGGCCGTCTTTTTATCAGTCGGTTGATGAGCGGGCTTTTGGCCCCTGATCGCAGCCCGGAAAAGTCCGAAATCTGCAATCAAAACAATAGGCGCGGATTACCCCACGCCTAAGGTCTGGTGCTTATAGGTGTGAAGCGGCAGAAAAGTCAAGAATTTTCACAACGGAATGCAAATTAGGTCTTGTCTAATTGCCTCTGGCTCGTTAATGAGCCGCTACACACTTAGCATTCGCTTTAGATGCTTTTCAACGGCGCGATTTTTATAGATCGTTTTACCGTAGTGCACAATGCGGAGAGGTGGCTGAGTGGTCGAAAGTACCGCACTCGAAATGCGGCGTGGGGGTAACTCCACCGTGGGTTCGAATCCCACCCTCTCCGCCATATCACTTCAAGGCTGTGTGTCTTCCTGACAGGTATTCTCGGGCTTGCAGACCAGTCCAGCCTGCGCCAGCAAACCAGCTACACCATCACGTGCGCCCAGCCCCTCGGGATCGCACAGATATTCCATGTGATCATTCAAATATCCGGCCATCGGCGCACGCCAGTCAGGCGAGGTTTCGATCATCTGTTCAGATGTATAAAGCAGATATTCGACATATGCCCCATAGGCGGTGAGCTGCGTCGTGCCTCTCAGCGCACAATAGTCGGCCTGGGCCAGCTCGGGCTTTTGCACCGTCAGATTCAGAAACTCGCGATATATTTCGCGCGCTGTCTGGTCGCGCTGAATGAGATCGGCCTGACCGACCTGATAGGGAATAATAACCAGCGCCGAGAGCGCGGCAAAGGCTGTAGCAATCCCGCCCAGAGCGGCTAACGGTTCAGTATTACGCCGCAACCAGTTCCACATGTTCAGACCTTGGGTTGCTCATGGGTGGCACAATGGATACCGCCGCCAACCTCACCCACCGGATCGATATTCAATGTAACAATCTCCCGACCGGGATACAGTTTGGCAAGAATAGCGGCAGCCCGTTCATCGGCTTTACGATCCCCGAACTCGGCAGCTATCACCGCGCCGTTACAAACGTAGTAATTGACATAGGAAGACACGAAATCGTGGCTTTTCGAGCGGATATTATAAGGCTCCGGCAGAATAACCATATCGAGTTTGCGACCCTCGGCATCGGTGGCTGCGGCCAGAATGTCGTGCGTTTCGAAGGCAGCAGCCGACCAGGGATCGTCGGGATCGATCTTATCTCCCATCTGGATTACCAGCTGTCCCGGCTTAACAAAACGGGCAAGCGCATCGATATGATAATCGGTGATATCGGCACCAATGATTCCGGGCGCCCAGATCATCTTGCGGGCGCCCATCGTATCCAGCAGCATCTTCTCGATTTCAGCTTTGCTGCCCCGATTGCGATTGCCATTGACGAAGGTGCTTTCATGAGCGATCAGCGTGCCATGGCCGTCGGTTTCAACACCGCCCGCTTCACCCACCAGCCCTGTATCGAAAACCTGCCCCCCCATCCGCTCGGCTATCCGCGCGGCGATCTGACCGTCTGCCCCATGGGTCTGCTTGTTGCCCCAACCGTTGAAGTTGAACTGCGTGACGGCGAGACCACCCTTGCCATCCACGACAAAGGAGGGACCGGAATCGCGACACCACAAATCATCGGTCGGAATGTCCCATAATTCCACATTGCGCGACACCAGCTTGCGAACTGCGCGGTGGTGCTGTGCCGCCGCCAGCATCACGACCGGCTCGAATTCAGCAATGGTGTTGGCGATTTTCGCGATCGTTTTCTGAATGTCATCCAGAAAATCAGGATCGTCATAGACCGCCGGATTCACCGGCCATTGCATGAAAGTACGTTCATGCGGCTCTGTTTCTTCCGGATACCAAAAACCGGCAGAACGAGCCGATTGACCTTCAGCCTGCCCTCTCTGTGACTGCATAGACATAGCAACGGCAGCAGCGGCAGCACCCAACAAGGTTTGGCGGCGGGTCATCATCGTATCACCATGAAAATAAAAGGGAAAAAACGTATTTTAGAGCATCTTTATATACGGTAGAGCGACCCGGACGTGCTGTCAACAAAGGGCCGCTTCTCCGCGACACGTAAACCATGCTAGAAGCGTATCATGACTGTGTTATCCGCCGTTGCTCCCGTCTATCACCCTCCGCTGGAACCCTACCTCTCGATCCTTCATCGCGATGCAGGCTTTCTCGTGCTGGATAAGCCAAGTGGCCTCTTATCCGTACCGGGGCGTCACCCCGCATTGTCGGACAGTCTCGCAACACGCGTTCAGGAACAGTTTCCGCAAGCCCAGATGATCAACCGTCTCGACAAGGACACGTCGGGCCTTGTGCTGATGTCGCTCAACCGCAAGGCACATGCTGCCATCGCCTCGCAGTTTGAGGCGCGGACGACGCAAAAATCCTACGTTGCAGTGGTCTGGGGGCTTGTTGAAGATGACGAAGGGCTGATCGACCTGCCTCTAGCCATAGACCCCGACAACAAACCGCGTCATCGTGTCGACCGTGAAAATGGCAAACCAGCACAAACCCGCTGGCGGGTTCTGGATCGGGACGAGAACACAACGCGTCTGCGGCTTCATCCCCTCACAGGGCGCACGCACCAGCTGCGTGTACATATGAAAGCGCTCGGCCACGTGATCCTTGGCGACGAATTCTATGCCGAAGGTGAAGCGCTGGCTGCTGCAGATCGCCTTCTGCTGCACGCGGAAGAATTGTCTTTCCAGCATCCCGATGGTCGTTCCGTGAACTTTACCGCGCCCTGCCCCTTCTGAGAGCATCCATGTCGCAGAAAATCGATACATCGGAACTGGTCGTTGATTTCGTCGGAGGCGCTGTCGGCCACCGGTTTCGCTCCGGCGAAGGACGCGGACAGGCTCTCGCCAAGGCCGCCGGTCTGACGCGCGATGCCACGCCAGAAATCGTGGATGCGACAGCGGGGCTCGGACGCGACGCATTTCTGCTGGCATCGCTGGGTGCAAAGGTAACTTTGATCGAGCGTTCCGAAAAGATGCACGCTCTTCTCGCCGAAGGGCTGGCGCGCGCTGCTGCAGAAGGCGGTCGCTATGCCGAGACTGTCGCGCGCATGACACTTCTGCTGGGTGATTCCAGCTTGCTCCTGCCGGATCTGAAGCCGCAGGTCGTGCTGGTTGACCCGATGCACCCTCCGCGCGGTAACAGTGCGCTCGTCAAAAAGGAAATGCGGCAAATCCGCGAGATCGTCGGCACAGATCCGGATGCTGAAAGACTGATGCAAGTGGCGCTGGAAGCCGCGCAGAACCGCGTGGTGCTGAAATGGCCCCTGCGTGCCGACCCAATGGCCGGATTGCGCAAACCTTCCCACCAGATACTCGGCAAAAGCACGCGCTATGACGTGTTCGTCAAAGCCAAGCTGAGTTGAACATCATGCAACAACTATGACTGGCCGCTCCCGCCTGTAGCGGGCCCGCGCGACATTTCGCCGGAATAGACACTGAGGCCATTACGCCCTTTCGCCTTGGCATCATACATGGCCGCATCCGCAGCCGCCAAGAGTTCCCCCGCCGCCCCGCCATGTCTCGGGAAACAGGCGACGCCGATACTGCAGGTGACTTCCAGACATGCCCCGTCCAGTTCGACCGGCTCGCTGATCTTCCGCCTGATCTCGTCCAGCCGGGAGCAAAAATCACCTTCATCCGCCTGCAAAACCAGAATGAATTCATCGCCTCCCATGCGACCGGCTAGTTCACCGTCGCGCAGGAGCACCGAAATCCGTTCGGCAATCTGTTGCAGGAGCTTGTCTCCCGCTGCATGGCCGAGCGTATCGTTGACCGGTTTGAACTGATCCAGATCGAGAAAGCCAACAGCCACCCTCCGAGATCGGGAAGCTGCCTGTTGGAGAATCTCGTCGAGCCTTCGCTCCAGGAAGGCCCTGTTCGCCAGTCCCGTCAGCGTATCGTGTTCGGCCAGATAGCGGATGCGCTCATCGGCAATGCGCCTGTCTATGGCAATGCCGGTCAGCCTCGCTGCAGTAGTGAAAAACTCCCTGAGATCAAGGTCTTTCGAAGCGTCAACATCGGCCACCAAGCCTAGAAAACCGTGCCCCTCAGCGTCCGCAGACGGAATCTCGATGCAGAATATGGTTTGGCTGTCTGGAAGCAATGTCCTCAACACCACTTCGAGACTCGCGGCCGAAATCGATTCAAGCCCACCTCTCAAACCGGTCACCAGTTGAGGCAGCGAAGGCGCGGATATGACGACTTCGTCAGTCGTTTCCCCGGTAAGCATGGCAACACAGTGAGCACCAGCTGTAATATCTTCCAGCAAATGTGCCAGCTGATCGACAAATTCCGGTATGGCAACCGCGCTTACCGTCATTTCCAGAATACGGGCCTGAACCTGCATGAAGCGTTCAGCCCTTTTCTTGATGGAAATGTCACGAGACACACCCACGACGCCGATAATATTGCCGCTTCTATCGCGCAAAGGCACGCGCGAGATCATGAGCCAGCGATCAGCTCCGCCGCGCATGGCGCGTTCTTCATAACCGAGATCCGGCTGGCCGCTTTCCATGACCTGCTTTTCGATTTCGGAAATGCGAGCAGTGATCGCAGCTTCACCATGAATTTCGAAGTCGGTCAGTCCGACCAGATCTCTGATGTCCGATAGTCCGTTGTTGCGAACCACAGCATCATTGGCAAACAGGAACCGACCCTGCAGGTCCTTGGCATAGATGAAATCTGGCACGTGATTGATCATTGCGACGAGCCAATTGAGCTGCTCTTCGCCTGCACAGGCGTGATCGCCCGGGTTCAGTTGTGATGGCTGACACCCCGCGTGAGCAGGATGTAGATCACCCTCATTCTTATCGGCATCTTGCAATGCCTCATTTGCCAGACCTTTCATGGATAGAGCCCCTCCATGCTTTCATGACCATATTAGCAATCTTTTGATTAGTGGGAATGGCATAAAACGGTCGTACCATCGCTTTGCGTCACATCCGATACTCTTTTCCGTGACTTTACGTGTGGTGTGCAAACTGCCAACATCACTCCGGAGTACAACCATTTAGGTTTCCGGTAACGGGGACGAACATCCAGTTTCATTTAGGCAATTCTTTCACAACAAAACATTCCGATGACGAGGTCTCATGAAACAAAGCATCGACCTGACAACCGCCCCGATCAATCAGGCTTTGCTGCTTTTTGCGTTGCCGACGCTTGGCTCTTCCATATTGCAATCAGCCAACGGTTCGATCGATACGATCTGGATCGGCCAGTTGCTGGGCGAGAATGCACTTGCAGCGACGACAAACGGCAACCTGGTCATGTTTCTGCTAACTGCCTTTGTCTTCGGTTTCGGCATGGCATCGACGATCCTGATCGGACAGGCATTCGGGCGGCGTGATGTCGAGACAGCGCGCGCAATAGCGGGCACCACTGTTGGTACTTTCGTGCCGCTTAGCATTGTCGTCGCCATCATCGGCTGGCTACTCGCCCCAAAGGTGTTGGATCTGCTCGGAACGCCTGAAGCAATTGAACCGCTGGCGCGCGCGTTTCTGCAAGTTACGTTCCTCGCCATGCCGGCGATTCTGATGCAGACGACATTGATGATGGCATTGCGCGGCAGCGGCGACGCCATGACCCCGCTCATATTCATGGGAATGGCCGTTCTTTTGGATATAGCGCTCAATCCCCTTTTCATTCTGGGCTGGGGGCCGCTGCCCGCACTCGGTATCGCAGGGTCTGCCTTGGCGACGGCTGCCGCCAATTACATAAGCCTCGCAGCGATGCTTTATTATATCTACTACCGTGATCTGCCTTTGCGCCTGCGCGGCGAGGAATTATGGCTTCTAGTTCCGGACCGGGAATTACTGCGGCTGATCTTCACCAAAGGACTGCCAATGGGCGTCCAGATGATTGTGGTTTCCAGTTCGATGCTGACCATGATGCGGCTGGTCAATCAGGAGGGGGTCGATACGACAGCCGCGTTTGGCGCTACGCAGCAGCTCTGGACTTATGTGCAGATGCCGGCAATGGCGCTTGGCGCCGCTGTCAGCGCCATGGCTGCCCAGAATATCGGTGCGGGAAAATGGGATCGCGTGAGTTCGATAACGCGTATAGGGGCGATTTATGCAGTTCTGATGACGGGAGCCCTGGTTGTGCTGCTGCTTCTCGCGGATCGACAGGCCATGCAGATATTTCTCGGCGCGGACAGTCCGGCAATCACGATCGGCCAGCACATCGGGCAGATCGCGACCTGGGGTTTCATCGCCTTCGGCGTATCGATGGTTCTTTTCGGAACTGTAAGAGCGAACGGCCAGGTTATCTGGCCGCTCATCATTCTCTTCGTATCCATGTACCCGGTGCGTCTCGGTGTCGCCATTGGTCTGCGTGAACAGTTTGGTTCCGATGCGCTCTGGCTGAGTTTTCCAGCTGCAATGGTATCAACCCTGCTGATGGCGACGGTCCTTTATTTTCACGGCGGATGGAAAAAGAACTCATCGATGCATATCGACGCCCACGAACTTCAAGGGGAAGCGGCTTGTGTATCGCAATCGACAGAAGCCGCCCCATCGAGCAATGCACTTGCTCCCAATGCTCCGCTTGTGGCGGAAGTGAAGGCTGGGACGTAGAACGCTTTTGCAGCCGTCGAAACTGCTGCTCTACAAGCTTACGGAAAATCTCCCATCGCGCACAACACGATAAATGCGAAAGGCTTCAGCTGATCAACTGCATTGTTACAATCGGGTTGTCCGCTCTATAAGTATATCTTATCCTCTTCTCAAATTCATCGGCCCCAATGGGATTACCATCTATAGCAACGATATGGTCTTTAAGTGCGGCAAAATATATCGGATTCATACCACTGATATAGATTAATCCACCGTCATATTTGTCCGAGATGAAATTGAATAAACCTGGTTTTGGACGGGAACTGTCGTCCCCGGTGAAATCAATCGGGCATTTGCTGTGTGGGCTTTCCGCTTCAATCTGTACAGCCGCGCGGTCGTGGACATTGATCGTCAAAGCACCGGGCACAAATCGTTGAGCCCTCAAATCAAACTGACCACCGTTAGAAACGTCGATAATAGCCCTCGCATCTGGTATCGAACTATTATTGTAAACTAATGACTTCAATTCAGCGATTTGAAATGTTCCACCGTTAATTATTATTCTCGTATCTGATGTATATATAATTTCAACTTCACCGAGAAAATCATTAAAAGAATCTTCTACTTCAGAACTGTTCAACCGAAATCTTACATCTCCTTCATTGATGAGGAAAAGCGGAGTATTCTCTTCTCCATTCTGTATCCACTTTATCTTCGACCGAGCCGATAGCAGGCAAATGGACGACGTGGAATTACCACGCATTTCAAAACTTGTTCTGCTTTTGTCGAACGAGTCGCGATGCGGCCCAATAATAATTTGGTTATTTCCATAGACTGCAGGATCATAAACTTGATCCGCATCGGCGTCCCATACAAACGTTTGATAATTTGTGCTCATACTTATTGCCCAAAAACTGCGCTTTGAAAAATTGACCCAAGAATTGATGAAGAGATCATCGTTAAATATTTTTGTTTTAGCCCCCCCATATATTTCATAAACTTCAGATATAATCGCGTATAGTTACGTGATCTCCAAAATAGTATCAAATAAATGGAAGTCAATATTCTAATCATACAAGTATCATTTAATTATTTATACCATTTTTTTTGACCATCATCAAGCTAATTGAGCTTTTTCTTATTGTCTTTATATTGATGGTGGAGTGCCCCGTTCCATCGGACATTTCAGCTATTTTGATTTATCCCTGATGAACTGCCTAGGGGAGGCCATCTTGAGCGCGGAATGTCGATGGATTTCGTTGCAGTCTTCGATCCATCCGTCGATTACGGTGGAGCGCTGTTTCGGCGTCCGGTATAGCTGATATGCTGATGAAATCCCTCTTCAGGGCTTTGACGAAAACCTCTGACATACCGTTGGACTGGCGGCTCGCGACCGGAATGAAGCAAGGTGTCAGATTGAGCGCCTGAGCAAACAATCTCGTGTCCCGTGCTGTGTAGGTCGAGCGACTGTCCGAGATGCTCGATAGTATGTGAGGCTCGGGTTACGTCGAAGCGCTTCTCGACCGCCTCCAACATCGCGTCGCACACGTCGGAGCCGGAGAGGCCTGCATTGGGGACATCGGTCCAGGCGACGATCTCTCGACCGAAGGCTTCGATGATGAAGGCGAGGCGAATGACCTCTCCTTTCCAGCAGGCGAACTCCAACCCGTCGGAACCCCAGCGCAAGTTCGAACGCATGACCGTGACCCGGCCATCATGGATGCAGCCCTTGCGAACGGCCGTATGCTTCTCCAGCAACATCGGGTGGTTGCCTATGATGCGGTGAACCCGTTTGGCGTTGACGACAGGCTGATCGGCGGCTCACCTTTCGCGATTGAGGAGCGCGGTGATCCGCCGATAGCCATAGGTTGGCCTCTGATCGACCAGCCTGCAAATGATGGGCAAAAGCTCTGCATCCTATGCCTTGTGATAGTGTCCGCGCGGCTTTGATCTACCTTTCAACCGATCCGCGAGGTGTGAGCGCGCGCGCCCCAGGTGTGTGCAACGGTCTTCATCGGTAACCGTCCTTCGGCAACAAGATCGGCTGCGATATCCGTTTTTTGAGTCCGCTTTGGAAAGGGCTTCGCGGAGGATTTCGACCTCCATTGTCTTGCGACCAAGCATGTGCTCCAGCTCGCGGACACGATCTCCCAGCTTCTTCACTTCCGAGTTGCCGACAACCGACCCTTCAGAATCCACGGCTGCCGCACCTCCCTCGCTCAAGAGCCTGCGCCACCGATAAAGCAGATTGGGCCCAACGCCATGGCGGCGAGCGGTGGAAGACACCGTCTCGCCGGGTTCGAAACTCTGCTCAATAATTGTCAGCTTCTGCTCGGTTGTCCACCGGCCTGCGGCGGACATCACCCGTCAGCAATTCAACGTGTCGATACTCGTTAGACATAAGCCTGTGCTTGAGCCTTTCTGCTTATGCCGACTGTCCGGTCGAAATGGGGCTAGTTCACAGAGAATAAGAAGTTTTGCAGCTGCCCCGGCTGCTTTGGTCAAAAAAAAGCCCGCGTTGTGGCGGGTTTTGATTTGGTTTTGGGCT
>NZ_JBXAIK010000006.1:0-57892 GCF_058796175.1 Brucella sp. GW823-FHT04E01
CTCTCCTTCTCCCAGATAAGGGATCATAAGTGGAAAATTCCAGTTCTGAATGGCCTAATTTATTGGGAGCACGTCACCTGTCCGCGTGGGACGGACATCAGGTATCGCCCGAAGATGTAAAGGAAATGACGCCAGCAACTGCCACGCAAATCTATCAGGCGCAATTCTGGAACAAGATCGACGGAGACAACCTGCCTTCGGGTCTCGACTACGCCCTGTTCGACTTTTCTGTCAATTCAGGTCCCGCACGCGCGGCAAGGATGCTGCAAGGTATTCTGGGCTTGCCCGAAGATGGAATAATTGGAGCCCAGACGGTTGCGGCCGCCAATATGCGATCTACCGACGAGGTCATCAATGCTTTGTGTGATGCACGCGCATCCTGGCTGGAAAGGTTGTCTACAGCCTCGACCTTCGGGAAAGGCTGGCTCGCCCGTGTCGAACGGGTGCGTTCTCGCGCTCTGGCGCTCGCTGCCAACGCGCCCATCATCCATGCCGCAGGACCGACGAATGATATCTCACCCAAGGCCCGTCAGGGCGATATGGCCGTCACATCTGTTTTGAAGCACCCGGAAGCTTTGGGGGCAATGGGGAGCGTGACATCAGGCCTCGTGGCAATTGCATCGGGGAATGGCCCGGTGCAATACGCACTGGCAATTGTGATGATCGCCTGTGCTGTGGTTGGTCTTTGGTATTTTGTGAGACGCGTCAGAAACGAACCCTAGCCCAGTTGTAATAACTCAGTTTTGAGAATATTTCCAAAATTAGAGTTTGTCTTTATGTTGCGCTTCGCATGTTACGCGCCTTATATGCGGTTTTGAAAGCTCGGTGACTATGAAAGTAATATGACTTTCCCTGTCACCGGAAAAACGCTAGACACGCGCAAACAGTCAGATGCGTGCCAACTGTGGCACCGCCATGAATAAAGGAATCGAAACTTGTCCTCTACTTTTGACAAAGTCGCCGACATCATCGCCGAAACCAGTGAAATCGACCGTGACACCATCACGCCAGATAGCCACACCATCGACGATCTGGGCATCGACAGCCTCGACTTCCTCGACATCGTCTTCGCCATCGACAAGGCTTTCGGCATCAAGATTCCGCTTGAGCAGTGGACCCAGGAAGTGAACGAAGGCAAGGTTCCGACCGAAGAATATTTCGTTCTCAAGAACCTCTGCGCAAAAATCGATGAGCTGGTTGCAGCCAAAAAAGGCTGATCCGGCACATAATATGGCGGTATTGAGGGGTGAACAGAAATGTTCGCCCTGATTCCGTTTCTGGTAGCGCGAATTTTTCGCGTGTCAGAGCAGTCTCAGCATCGACGGACAAACGGGACCCATGCAGAACAATAAAGTCGTCATCACAGGTATCGGCATCATCTCCTCGCTCGGCGAAGGGGTCGATGTGCATTGGAACGCTTTCTCGAAGGCTGGCACTGAGCCGCGCCTCGAAAAGGAAGCCTTTGCGCCTTACACTGTTCATCCATTGGGTGAAGTGGACTGGAGCCTGCAGATTCCAAAGCGTGGCGATCAGCGCCAGATGGAAACCTGGCAGCGCCTTGGCACCTATGCCGCAGGGCTTGCTCTGCAGGATGCTGGCATGAAGGACGACGAGGCGCTTTGCGCGACCATGGATATGGTCGTGGGTGCCGGTGGCGGCGAACGCGACATCACCGTCGATATGCAGATTCTGGATGAAGGCCGCACCCGCAACGATCGCGGCGTCATGCTGAACGAGAAACTCTCGACCGAACTGCGCCCGACCCTGTTTCTGGCGCAGCTTTCCAACCTGCTCGCAGGCAATATTTCGATCGTCCACAAGGTGACCGGTTCTTCGCGTACCTTCATGGGCGAGGAAGGTTCCGGCCTTTCGGCTATCGAAACCGCAGCCGCGCGCATTCGCACGGGTCAGAGCACTCATGCGCTGGTTGGCGGTTCCTACAATGCCGAACATTTCGACATGATTCTCGGTCACGAGCTTGGCGGACTGCTCAAGCATGATGGCTGGGCACCGCTCTGGCAGCGTGACGGTTCGGCTGGCGGCGGCATGATTTCCGGTTCCGGCGGCGTGTTCCTTGTTCTGGAAAGCGCTGACCACGCAGCCAAGCGCGGTGCACGCGCTTATGCGGAAGTTGCCGGCATCGAAAGTGCACAAATCCGACGCGACAGCGCAGACCTCACAAACACCATCCGCGAACTCATCCTTGCAGCCAATGGCGGCAAGGATCCCTCCTATGTTGTTTCCGCTGCTTCCGGCGCCCATGAAGCGACCGGCGCGGAGAAAACCGCATTGGACGCTCTGTCAGCCACTTATCGCGGCATTTCCGGCCTGACCGGTCATTTGCGCGAAGCGCAGTTCCCGCTGGCGCTGGCACTTGCGGCCATATCCGTCTGGAAAGGCGAGGCTTTTGCACCGCTGGATGCATCCGAAAAGGATGCCAGTGGTCCAATCAGCGAAGCAATTGTCACCGCAGTCGGAGCGACTCGTGCCGAAGGCGCAGCAAAGCTGGTGAGAGTATAAGATGACGAAATATACAGACCATCTCGGCCGTCCCATTGTCGCCATTACCGGAGCAGGTGTGGTTTCCTCGCTCGGTCAGGGCAAGGAAGACAACTGGGCTGCATTGACCGGCGGAAAATCGGGTATCCATGCCATCACCCGCTTTCCAACCGACAACCTCAATACACGCTTCTCCGGAACGGTTGATTTCCTGGCCGAAAGCGATGTGGGCGCATCGGCGCTCTCCGAAGCGCTGGCCCGGCTCGCAGGTGAGGAAGCTCTTGCCCAGTCCGGTCTTTCGTCTACCGATTTCGGCGGTCCGCTTTTTCTGGCAGCTCCTCCGGTCGAACTGGACTGGAAAAGCCGGTTTGCACTTGATGCGACCGTGAAGAATGAAGGTCCGGCAAGCTATCAGCTCCTGCTGGAAGCATGCCGCCGCGCCCGTCAGAATGACCTCTTCAATACGACCCAGTTCGGCTATATCGCTGAACGCCTGTCGGAAGCTTTTGGCACGCGCGGCCTGCCGATCACGCTTTCGACCGCATGTGCCTCGGGTGCGACTGCGATCCAGCTTGGTGTCGAAGCCATCCGTCGTGGCGAAAGTGATCGGGTTCTTTCCATCGGAACTGACGGCTCCGTCTCTGCCGAAGCCCTGATCCGCTTCTCGCTGCTTTCGGCCCTTTCCACCCAGAACGACAAGCCGGAAAAGGCTTCCAAGCCTTTCTCCAAGGATCGTGATGGTTTTGCCATGTCGGAAGGTTCCGGCGCGCTGGTGATGGAATCACTCGAAAGCGCTGTTGCACGCGGCGCCAAGGTTCTGGGCATTCTGGCCGGTTGCGGCGAAAAGGCCGATGATTTCCACCGCACCCGTTCCAAGCCGGATGCTTCACCTGCCATTGGCACGGTGCGCGCCGCATTGGCCGATGCCGGTCTGACCGAAGAGCAGATTTCCTATATCAACGCCCACGGCACCTCGACGCCGGAAAACGACAAGATGGAATATCTGGCGCTTTCGACCGTATTCGGCGACAAGCTTGCCTCAATCCCGGTTTCCTCCAACAAGTCGATGATCGGCCATACGCTGACCGCTGCGGGTGCAATCGAGGCAGTCTTCTCGCTGCTGACGATCCAGACGGGTACCCTGCCCCCGACCATCAATTATGACAATCCGGACCCGGCTATTCCGCTTGATGTCGTGCCGAATGTAAAGCGTCAGGCGGAAGTTTCTGCCGTGCTTTCCAACTCGTTCGGTTTCGGCGGACAGAATACGAGCCTTGTTTTGGCGGCAAATCCGAATTAATCGGTCCGACAAATACGAATTTTCCCATGATCCCGGACGGTTCGCCGTTTCCGGGATTATGTCTTGAAAAGGATTACTTCATGCGCGCCTTGCAGCTTCTCGACGATCGCCGCCTTGAAATCACCGATATCGCACCGCCGCCTGCCCCCGGCATTGGCGAGGTAACCGTGAAGATCAAGGCCGTTGCGCTCAACCACATCGACGTGTGGGGCTGGCGCGGCATGGCGTTTGCCAAGCGCAAGATGCCGCTGGTTATCGGTGCGGAAGCTTCAGGCGTTGTGGATGCTGTCGGCCCCGGCGTTTCCAATCTCCTGCCCGGTCAGCTCGTCTCGATCTATGGTGCGCGCACCTGTGGTCTTTGCCGCGCCTGCCGCGAAGGCCGTGACAATCTGTGCGAACATGTCGGCGGCGTGCATGGTTTCCATCTCGACGGCTTTGCGTGCGAGGCAGTGAACCTGCCTGCCCGTCTTCTCGTTCCGGCACCTCCCGGTGTGGATGCCATCGGCGCCGCCGTCGCCCCTGTAACCTTCGGTACGGTCGAGCATATGCTGTTCGACAATGCCAAGCTTGAGCCCGGCGAAACCGTACTCGTACAGGCTGGCGGTTCCGGCATCGGTTCAGCCGCCATCCAGCTTGCCAAGAAGATGGGCTGCACGGTCATCACGACAGTCGGTTCCGACGACAAGATCGAGAAGGCCAAGGCACTCGGCGCCGATCACGTCATCAACTACCGGGAAGACCGCTTCGAGGGCGTGGTGCGCAAGCTCACCAAGAAGAAGGGTGTGGACGTGGTGTTCGAGCATGTCGGCGCGGATACCTGGGCCGGTTCGATGCTTTGCATGAAGCGCGGTGCACGTCTCGTCACCTGCGGCTCGACCTCCGGCGTCTCGACCAATATGAACCTGATGCAGCTCTTCCAGCAGCAGCTCAAGATTCTGGGTTCGTTTGGCTGCCGCATGGAAAACATGGCAGACGCCATGCAGAAAATGGCGCGCGGCATCGTGCATCCGGTCATCGACACCGTGGTCGGCTTCAACGATATCGATACGGCGCTGAAGCGCATGGAAGGCCGCGACGTCTTCGGCAAGATCATTCTCGAGATCGACTGAGTCGCCCACGTCCATGATGTTCAAGCTGAAACTTCTGCTCTTCCGCTGGACCCGCAAGCTGAAGCAGTTCAACTACTGGCTCTGGGCGCAGGCCGTCTTTCTGCTGCTTGGCCTGTTGCGCCTTTTTCCGGCGAAGGCTGCAATCAGCTTTTCAGCCAAGGTGGCCCGTCTGATCGGGCCGCTGACGCCGCGCCACAAGGTTGCCACCGATAATCTGCGTCAGGCTTATCCTGAGAAAAGCGACGCGGAAATCGAGGAAATCGCCCGCGAAATGTGGGATTCGATGGCGCGCCTCTTCGCGGAATATATCTTCCTCGATGCTGTTTTCGATTTCGATCCCCATTCGACGAAACCGGGACTGGTCGAAGTGGAAGGCATTCCGATTTTTGAACGCCTGCGCGACGAGAAGAAGCCGCATATCTTCTTTACCGCCCATACCGGCAATTTCGAACTTCTACCAATCTGCGCCGCCACCTTCGGTCTGAACGTTACGGCGCTCTTCCGCCCGCCAAACAATCCCTATATCGCCAACAAGGTTCTGAAAGCCCGTCGCACCAATATGGGCCATCTGGTGCCGTCGAAAGCCGGGGCCGCGTGGTCGCTTGCGCATATCCTCGATGAAGGCGGCAATGTCGGTATGCTGGTGGACCAGAAATTCCGCCGCGGTGTGCCTTCCACCTTCTTCAACCGCCCGGTGAAGACCAATCCACTGTTGGCCAAGCTTGCGCGGCAATATGATTGCGACGTCTATCCGGCACGCTGTATCCGCCTTCCCGGTGGACGCTATCGTCTCGAACTTTATGAGCGCATGGAATTGCCGCGCGACGACAAGGGCGAGATCGATGTTGCCGCAACCGCACAGCTGTTGAACGATACCGTTGAGACGTGGGTGCGCGAATATCCTGGCCAGTGGATGTGGTTCCACAAGCGCTGGGGATAGGATTCTTGCCCCTCATGTGCTAGGGGCTGGCCAAAGTTACGGAGATCACATATGCGCCCCATCGCCATCGCCCCGTCCATTCTTTCCGCCGATTTCGCCCGTCTTGGCGAAGAAGTCGATGCCGTGCTGGAAGCCGGTGCCGACTGGGTGCATATCGACGTCATGGACGGGCATTTTGTACCGAATATTACTTTCGGCCCGCAGGTGGTGAAGGCGATCCGCCCGCGCACCAAGGCATTGTTCGATGCGCATCTGATGATTGCGCCCTGCGACCCGTATCTGGCACCGTTTGCCGATGCTGGCTGCGATCTCATCACAATTCACGCCGAAGCCGGTCCGCACACGCACCGTTCTCTGCAGTCGATCCGCGCTCTGGGCAAGAAAGCCGGTCTGGCGCTTAACCCGGCAACGCCCGCCGAAGCGCTGACGAACGTCATCGATGATGTCGATCTCGTCCTCGTCATGACTGTCAATCCCGGTTTTGGCGGCCAGAAGTTCATCACGCCGATGCTCGACAAGATCAAGCGCGTCCGCGAAATGGTTGGCGACCGCCCTATCGATATCGAAGTTGACGGCGGTATTACACCGGAAACCGCAGGCTCGGTCGTTGCAGCAGGCGCCAACATTCTCGTGGCCGGTTCTGCCGTTTACAAGGGCAACTCCGTCGAGAGCTACCGCGCCAATATCGACGCCATTCGTGCTGCGGCTGAAGCTGCCCGCAATCGTTAAACTCCCACTTTCTACAGGATGCACCCATGATCCCGCGCTATTCCCGGCCTGAAATGGTCGCCATCTGGTCGCCCGAAACGAAGTTCCGCATCTGGTTCGAGATCGAAGCCTATGCCTGCGAGGCGCTGGCGCAACTCGGCGTCATCCCGAAGGAAGCGGCCAAGACCATCTGGGAAAAGGGTAGCGTGGCGAAGTTCGACGTCGCCCGTATCGACGAAATCGAAGCCGTCACCAAGCATGACGTCATCGCCTTCCTGACCCATCTGGCGGAATTCATCGGCCCGGACAGCCGCTTCGTGCATCAGGGCATGACCTCTTCGGACGTGCTCGACACCACGCTCAACGTCCAGCTCGTACGCGCTGCCGATCTGCTGCTTGCCGACATGGACCGCGTTCTGGAAGCCCTGAAGAAGCGTGCTTTTGAACACAAGGATACGGTCCGCATCGGCCGCAGCCACGGCATCCATGCCGAACCGACGACCATGGGCCTTACCTTTGCGCGTTTCTATGCCGAAATGGCGCGTGGCCGTGCCCGCCTCGTTGCGGCGCGCGAAGAAATCGCAACCGGTGCCATTTCCGGCGCTGTTGGCACGTTCGCCAATATCGACCCACGTGTGGAAGAATATGTCTGCGCCAAGCTCGGCCTCGAAGCAGAGCCGGTTTCGACGCAGGTGATCCCGCGTGACCGCCATGCAATGTTCTTTGCAACGCTCGGCGTCATCGCCTCTTCGATGGAAAACATCGCCATCGAAATCCGCCATATGCAGCGCACGGAAGTTCTGGAAGCGGAAGAATTCTTCTCGCCGGGCCAGAAGGGTTCGTCGGCCATGCCGCACAAGCGCAACCCGGTTCTGACCGAAAACCTGACCGGCCTCGCCCGTCTGGTTCGCATGTCGGTAACGCCTGCGATGGAAAACGTGGCTCTCTGGCACGAACGCGATATTTCGCATTCGAGCGTCGAACGTGCCATTGGCCCGGACACCACCATCACGCTCGACTTCGCGCTCAACCGTCTGGCTGGCGTGATCGAAAAGCTGGTCATCTACCCGGATAACATGCTGAAAAACATGAACAAGTTCCGCGGTCTGGTGCATTCTCAGCGCGTACTGCTGGCGCTGACACAGGCTGGCGTATCACGCGAAGACGCCTATCGTCTCGTGCAGCGCAACGCCATGAAGGTCTGGGAACAGGGTGCCGACTTCCTCGAAGAACTGCTCTCCGACGCGGAAGTACGCGCGGCCCTTTCCGAAGAACAGATCCGCGAAAAGTTCGATCTCGGCTACCACACCAAGCATGTAGATACGATTTTCAAGCGCGTCTTCGGTTGAGATTTCGGCTCTGACGGCCTGCAAATCGCGTCTTACTGCGCTTCCGGTGCTCACGTAGTTATTCTATTCGCATGATCTTGTCCGAAAAGTCTGCAACTTTTCGGGACCATGCGTGAAGCACACTGCGCTCCGGTTCTCGCAAGCCACGATTTTCGGCACGTCATAACCAAAATCTGCGCCCCCCTTTAGAGCGCGTTTCGATCTGATTGAATCAGATCGAAACGCGCTCTAAGTTATTATATTTCAAGCATAATCTTATCGATCCTCGTTTCACTCCGGTCGGATTATGCTCTAATTGGTTCATAATTTGAATCCGAAAAAAGCCCCATGTTTATGAAAACATGGGGTTTTTTACATTCTGGAGATGGGCTGGTTACGCCTTGGTCTTGATCGTATTGACCACGTTGCCCCATGGATCCACGAAGGTGCTGTTGTTACCGCCACGCGTGTCTTCCAGCTCAACCCAGCCGAGGCCGGTCCGATCTTCGTCACGCTTGCCCGCACCGGCACTCTGCCAGGCATTGGCAGCGATATGGTGATGGTAGCGCCCGGTGGACATGAACACAGCCCGGTCACCATAGGTTTGAACGGTTTCAAGGCCGAGTTCGTTATGCCAGAAGGTTTCGGCTTCATGGGCATTGCCGACGCGCAGATGAACGTGACCAACCACGGTGTTTTGCGGTGCGCCGTCCCATTCTCCGCCCTCGCGCTTGATGACATCGAGCAGATTGCTGACATCGAGCGGATCGGTGCTCATGGCAACACGGTCGCCATTCCATTGCCACTCATTATTCGGACGATCTGAATAGATTTCGATACCGTTGCCCTCGGGATCGGTCAGATAGATGGCTTCGCTTACCTTGTGATCCGATGCACCGCTGACCGGCAATTGCTTGTCGATGGCGCGGCGCGACCAGCGCGCAAGGTCGCCACGTGTCGGCAGCAGGAACGCGGTGTGATACAGACCGGCGCTGCGCGGATCGTCCGGCCTGGCCGCCGAAAACTGTTCAATTTCCATCAGTTCGCGGTCGCCGGCGCCGAGTACAATCGACGCGCCGCGACGCGTCATCTCACGCAAGCCGACGACATCGCGATAATATTCAGCCAGTGTTTCGGCATCGCGCGCCTTCAGGCCAACGCGAGCCACACGCATTGGCGTGGTCATTGCGAATGGAAGCGGAGCAACCGTACGTTCGGTTTCGACTGCGGTTGCTCTCAAATGCTGTGTCATGTCGCCCTCCTTCGACGGCATTTCTGCGCGAACAGGAAGAATGTTGGCCATGACAGCAGTCCCGGCAGCGCCGAGGATATTACGTCTGCTGATTGTCATGCCAGTCTCTCCGTCGTGTTTCAAATCTTGCCTAAACATCACCATTTGGGACATGTTTCACAAGATCACGATCAGCGAACAGGCTGTTCATCATTCGCATGCCTTCTATACCAAGCATACAACAAGCACGGCTTGAAGAAGTTACAAAGCCTCTCTAAATGGGAAGCCATGAAAGTCAAAGACGCAGATATCCTCATCATCCCCGGCTATACCAATTCCGGCCCCGACCACTGGCAGACCCGTTGGGAGAGCAAACTCTCGACGGCGCGGCGCGTCGAGCAGGCCGAGTGGACCAAACCTGTTCGCGAAGACTGGATTGGTGAAGTGGTAAAGGCCGCCAATGCGGCGACCAGGCCGATTGTTCTCGTCGCGCATTCGCTCGGCGTTGCAACTGCAGTTCATGCCTTGCCGCATTTTCAGCACAAGGTGGCTGGAGCCTTTTTCGTGGCGCCTCCGGATGTTTCCAACGACAAGATCCGCCCCAAGCATCTGATGACGTTCGGCCCCTACCCGCGTGAACGTCTGCCATTCCCCACGATCACCGTGGTCAGCCGCAACGATCCCTTCTCCAGCTTTGAAGCTGCCGAAGATGTCGTGAAGGACTGGGGTGCAATGCTGATCGATGCTGGCGAATCCGGGCATATCAACTCGGAATCCGGGCATGGACCGTGGCCGGAAGGCTCGATGGTGTTCGCCGAGTTCATGACGCAACTACAGGCGCCCAAGCATCACTGATGTTTATTCATACAGCATGAAAAAGGCGGGGCATTAGCCCGCCTTTTCTTGTTCAATATCTTGCAATGGAATTAGTCGCGAACCGCTTTGGTCAGCGTTTCTGCTGCGAGCCGGATATAACCGCCATCGTTGCTGAGTGTCAGGAAGCGGAAACCAAGCGGAATGTAGCGACGCGCAAACTCCGGCGAAGGTGAATAAATACCGGCGATCTTTCCTGCCGCAGCGGCCTTGCGGGCAATATTGCCGATAGGTTCCACAATCGCATCCGAATTCGGATTGGCCTCACGCCCGTTGCTCCACGCAATGGAGAAATCCGCAGGGCCGACGAAAACGCCGTCGATGCCGCGAACATCCAGAATGGCATCCAGCGCATCGTAGGCATCGCGCGTTTCAATCATCGCGAAGGCAAGCGTATCGTGATTGGCGGTGGTCAGATAATCGTTGGAACCCGGTGCGCCGTAATCCGCATTGGCCCGGAATACGCCCCATGAGCGTTCGCCCACCGGCGGATATTTCATGGCGGCTGCAAACCTGCGGGCATCCTCGACGGAATTGATCATCGGAGCGATGACCGCCTGCGCACCAAAATCCAGCGCACGGCTTGCCATGTCGAAGCGTCCGACAGGAACGCGCACGACCGGCGGCTTGCCAGCGTTCAGGATAAGGCCAAGAGAGCGAAGAACACTCGCCTCGTCGTGGCCGCCATGCTGCATGTCCAGCGTTACGGCATCGAAGGCGCTATGGGCGAGAATTTCGACCGTCAGGGGTTCGGGAAGGGAGGACCATGCAGAAAGCACTGTTTCCCCGGCGCGAAGGCGCGAAGACAACGACATTCGAATTTCCTTCATTTCAAAAGGATCAGGGCGGAAGTGCTATCTATCCTTCCGCCCCGAACCATCCATCAATCCTGCTTTACCTGGCGGATTGCCTCTTCAAGGAAAGCAAACATCTTCTCACGAATAACTTCGTCTGCAACGCTTACACTTGCGGCATCGAAGTCGGCGCGCACCTTGCGAAAAACATCCTCATCGCCAGCTTCTTCAAAGTCGGCGGCAACGACTTCCTTGGCATAGGCTTCGGCATCCGCATCTTTCTTGCCAAGCTGGTCTGCGGCCCAGAGTCCCAGAAGCTTGTTGCGGCGTGCCTCCGCCTTGAAGCGCAGTTCCGCATCAAGCGCGAATTTCTTTTCAAAAGCGTCGCGGCGATCATCCATGCCAGTGGTCATTCATAAAGCTCCCAGACTTACAAGTTAGAAGAGATCGTCATCCGTTCTCTTGCCTAAAGCTGGCAAGGGGAGCAAGATTATACAAGAGCTAAAGACTACTTTCTTGCGACTCATGCATAAACTTGCATCAGAAACAGCGAAAACGGGGGAACGGGCACAAAGCAGGATTGTTAAAAGCCCACAATTGCTATAGGTAGCCCGCGAGAATAGCGGCTTAGAGCCGATCACCATAAATATGGAAATCCGAGAAAAGCCATGAACCGTCGCCGCCGTATTTACGAGGGCAAGGCCAAGATTCTTTATGAAGGCCCTGAACCCGGTACGCTCGTCCAATTTTTCAAAGATGATGCAACCGCTTTCAATGCAAAGAAGCATGAAGTCATCGACGGAAAAGGCGTGCTGAACAACCGCATTTCCGAGCATATTTTCACCCAGCTTAACCGCATTGGCATTCCAACGCACTTCATCCGCCGCCTCAACATGCGTGAGCAGCTGATCAAGGAAGTGGAAATCATTCCGCTTGAAGTGGTTGTGCGCAATGTCGCTGCCGGTTCGCTGGCAAAGCGCCTTGGCCTTGAAGAAGGCACCGTGCTGCCGCGCTCGATCATCGAGTTCTATTACAAGGCCGACGCACTCGACGACCCAATGGTCACCGAAGAGCATATCACGGCTTTCGGCTGGGCAAGCCCGCCGGAAATCGACGACATCATGGCGCTCGCCATTCGCGTCAACGACTTCCTGACCGGCCTGTTCCTCGGCATCGGCATCCAGCTTGTCGATTTCAAGATGGAATGCGGTCGCCTGTGGGAAGGCGACATGATGCGCATCGTCGTCGCCGACGAAATTTCTCCGGACTCTGCGCGTCTTTGGGATATCACCACCAACGACAAGCTCGACAAGGACCGTTTCCGCCGCGACATGGGCGGACTGGTTGAGGCCTATCAGGAAGTGGCTCGCCGTCTCGGCATCATGAACGAGAACGACACGCCGCGCCCGGCTGGCCCTACGCTTGTAAAGTAAAATGATCCGCCCAGCCCGGAAGGGCACGATCCCGGAAAGTCGACACGGTTTTCGGGATCATGCCAAGTTAAGCCTTCCGGGCTGTTTCATTCGTTCTAAAATTGCAGGAACTACAGAGTGATCAAGGCACGCGTCACCGTTACACTGAAAAACGGCGTTCTCGACCCGCAGGGCAAGGCAATCGTCGGCGCGCTCGGCAGCCTCGGTTTTGACGGCGTCAACTCGGCCCGTCAGGGCAAGGTTTTCGACCTCGAACTGAATGGCTCCGACAAGAGCAAGGCCGAAGCCGACCTGAAGGCCATGTGCGAAAAGCTGCTCGCCAACACGGTGATCGAAGACTATTCCATCGCCATCGGCTGATCAGGCAAAGGACAGAGACGCTCATGAAATCCGCAGTCATTCTCCTTCCCGGTCTCAATCGCGATCGCGACATGATCGCAGCACTCACCAAGATCACCGGACAGGCACCGGTGACCGTCTGGCAGACCGATACGAGCATTCCCGACGATGTGGACCTGATCCTGATTCCGGGCGGCTTTTCCTACGGTGACTATCTGCGCTGCGGTGCGATTGCAGCCCGTATGCCGGTGATGCAGGCCGTTCGCGAGAAGGCCGATAAGGGCGTCATGGTCATGGGTGTCTGCAACGGCTTCCAGATCCTCGTCGAAGCCGGGCTTCTGCCGGGCGCATTGATGCGCAATGCTTCGCTGAAGTTCGTCTGCCGCGAAGTAAAGCTCGAAGTAACCAACGCCAACACGTCGTTCACGCGCGGCTACAAGCCGGGCCAGATCATCCGCTGCCCGGTCGCGCATCATGACGGCAATTATTTCGCCGATGCCGAAACGCTGAAGCGTCTCGAAGGCGAAGGCCAGGTTGTGTTCCGCTATGCCGAAGGCACCAATCCGAACGGATCGGTCAACGACATTGCCGGTATCGTCAACGCACACGGCAATGTGCTCGGCATGATGCCGCATCCTGAAAACCTGATCGAAGCCGCGCATGGCGGTGATGACGGTCGGGCGCTCTTCGCAGGCGCGCTGGGCCTCGCTGCATAAGCTGGCACACAGATAAACGGAAAAGGCGGCTCGATTGAAGCCGCCTTTTTTATTGCGCCTGCTCTGACGCCTCAGCTGCAAAACTGCACTGGCAAAGCGTCTATTTTCGTGGCAGCTTGACTTCGGGAGGGTCCTGATCAGGAGGAATCGTCGGGATCGCCCCATATTTGTTTCATGCGCTATCCAGGCAGGAGCGTTCACACTTTTGCTGGAAATGCCTCGCACATTTTAGCGATAACGAATCAGGGGAACTTCATTCATGCAGCTTTATTCCAGACCTCTTTCCCCTTACTCGGCCTTTGTCCGCGGGGTTCTTTACCTGAAGGACCTGTCGTTCAAGCCGATGAACATGCCCTACCCGTTCCCAGCCGATTTCGGCAATATCACACCGCTCCGCCGCGTTCCCGTGCTGATTACCAGTTCCGGAGAAACGCTGTACGAAGGGACGGTGCTCGCCGAATATCTCGAAGATCATTTTCCGGAAATATCCGTGCTGCCCGGAACGCCGCGCGAGCGCGCACTTATTCGCCTCCTTGCCCGCGTGACGGAACTGGACGTGCTTGGACCCGCGATGAAGCTTTTCATCCTTTTGAGCAAGCCCGAGCGCGACAATGCAAGCATCGAACGCCTGTTCGAAAAGATGCATACCGGGCTGAAAGTGGTCGAAAGCCGTCTCTCGGACAAAGCCTATGCCGCCGGAGACGAGCCGACTCTTGCGGATTGCTGGCTGTTGCCGGTGCGTTTCCTGATGGAACCGTTGAAGAAACTCTCGGGCAAAGCGGATTTGCTGGACGAATTCCCGAAATTCGATGCATATGCAGCCAAGGCAAAACAGCATCCGGTTTTTGAGCGCATCTGGAACGAGATGGATGACGGACTGAAAGCTTTCATGCCGCAACTAGTGGATTGAATTTGACGTTTGAATGCCTACTGAATGAGATGCTGTTTCAAACGTCAAATTCGAAAAATCCACTAGATACATAAAGTTGCTAGTGGTCTTTGCGATTCCGACATTTGCTCGGCGCCTGTATCAGAGGGACGCAAATGTCGGAATCAGACCACTAGCCTGACACTGTTTACCCCCACCTCTCATGCGTGCCCTTTGAAGGCACGCACCATCGGAGCCCCTCCTTGAAGACCAAGACTTTCGCTCTTCTGGCCCTCCCGGCCGTTGCATTGCTTGCAGCCTGCACTTCCAGCAAACCCACGGGGCCCATCGCCGTCGACGCCAGCAAGGCGGCACTGCCAACCATGGAGCGCATCGCGCTGGCAGCAAATAGCTGCTGGTTCAAATCCAAGGACAAGGATTTCCGCGGTTACTCACTCGCGCCGGAACTGAATTCCTTCACCGGACGTCCGCGCATTCTGGTCGTGCCCGCCCGCAATCCGGCATTACGTCCGCTGCTCGTCGTGCAGGCGCAAGGCAATCCTGCACGCGTCGAGGCTTTCGGTCCCATGATGCAGGAAAGCCATGGCGGCAGGATCGCCGCCGACGTCAACCGCTGGGCTTCAGGCCAGAGCGGTTGCCAGTAATCAAGCTGTCGCGGAAAGCTGCTTTCCGCGACATGCTTCAACGCAAGTGAAAACGCACCTTACGCGCTTCGCGCTCTGCTTCGTCGCGCTGTAGTCCGATATCGCGCAACTGATCGTCGGTCAGTTCGCCGAGGGCGATCCGACTGCGCCGCAGCATCATTCGATAAGACATCCAATCCAGAGCCTTTCCAGCAAAAGTGCGAAGCGTCTTCGCAGGGAAATCAGTCCGCTGGACTGATTTCTTTTCCAGCTTCGATGCGTCGGACAATGCGTAAGAACAAAAAGAGACAACGCGCCGTACATATCCGATCTGCGGTTGGGACGCCGCCATCAGATTGACCTGCAAAGCTTTTGGCAAATCCGTAATGCTATCAGCCACGGGCACAGGAAGAATTGTATCTATTGTCTCGGTCTGCGGTCTAAAGTAAAACATTGGCTCGGTCCATTTCATTGCCAGTTGGGCCAGTTGGGAGCTGGGAAGCAGTCGAGACAAACCTTATGTTTAGCTCGATGTCTGCATTGTCACCAAGTAGCGACGAATTGACTCTACAATTGACTTGGCAATAGGTACAATTTATAAGTTGTCACCATGACAAATTGGATTCCAGACCTTGCCGGTAAATCCGGTCCATTTTACCTGCAGCTCGCCGATGCCATCGAAGAAGCCATCGGGAATGGTGGATTGCCAGCGGGTATCAAACTTCCGCCACAGCGCAATCTCGCATTCGACTTGAAGGTGACAATCGGCACAATCGGTCGCGCCTATGCGCTGGCCCATGAACGCGGTCTCGTGACGGGCGAAGTCGGTCGAGGAACTTACGTTCTGGGCGAAGAACCGGCAGACAACGCGCTGACCGCCTCTGGCATTGCCGGTACAAAGCCTGCTGATGTCCCTTCCGGGAAAATACGTTTCGACACGACTGCGGCGCCGGATGTCGGCCAGCATGAAGTTCTGGCCAAAATCAATGCCGACATTCATCGGGATTTTCCGCAGGATATTGCGAGCTATTCGCGCTATTTTCCGCAGCACTGGCTGGAAGCCGGGCAGAAATGGCTTTCGCGGGCTGACTGGCGACCAGATCTTGACAGCATTGTCGTTACCAATGGGGCGCAGGCTGCGAGCATCGCCATCATCACGGCCTTCACGAATCCGGGCGATCGCATCCTGTTCGAAAATCTGACCTATGCGCAGATCAGCCGCTCCGTGCGCCTTCTCGGGCGCCGTACCATTCAGGCCGGTCTGGATGAATACGGTCTGATCCCGGAAGAATTCGAACGAGCCTGCCGCCAGCAGCATCCGACCCTCGCCTTTTTGATGCCGACGCTGCACAATCCTACCCTGTCCGTCATGCCGGAAGAACGCCGTCGTGCAATCGCCGACATCGCAAGGCGTTACAATGTCTGGCTTATCGAAGACGATATCTATGGCATCATGTGCGACAGCCAGATTCCACCCTTGGCAAGCTTTGCGCCTGAACGAACATTCGTCGTCTCCGGTTTGTCAAAGGCCGTTGCCGCAGGCATACGCAGCGGATGGGTCGCCTGCCCTGCGCATTGCGCCCAACGCGTGAAGGTAACGCACAAGATGGTCACAGGCGGCGCAGCATTCCTGCTCGCTGAAACCGGCGCTCAGCTGGTGTTGTCCGGCGAGGCAGACGCCATTCACAGCAAATGCCGCGAAGAAACGGGCATTCGCCAAAAGATGGCGCGAGAAATCTTCGACGGTTTCGATTTCGTATCCCGTCCGACAGTTCCATTCCTGTGGATGGGACTGCCCGAGCCGTGGCTTTCGGGCACGTTCAAGGCCGCCGCCTATGAAAGCGGAATCCTGATCGACGACGAAGATGAGTTCAAGGCCGGACGTGTCGATCAGATCTATCACCGGGTCCGCGTTGCCTTCTCGTCTCCGGCTGATCGCAGTGTCGTCGAAAGCAGTTTTCTGACACTCCGTCGCCTGCTCGAAAACGAACAGGCGGGATATGAAGGGAGTGTCTGACCGCGTGCGCTTGCGTGCGATTATTATGGATATTCGATGAAGGGCTGGAAAAGCGGTATTTTCCTGTCGCACTTCGTGAAAACATAGGTTAAAGAGGCGCCTTGAAACCTTAGGCGACCGTCCCTTAGGCACAGGGCGTCGGACGCCGCAGCCTGCGACGGGGTTCCCCATTTCCATGACTATTTCCAATACGCGAGACATCACGCCGGAATTGATCGAAGCGCATGGTCTTAAGCCGGACGAGTATCAGCGCATTCTTGATCTGATCGGACGCGAGCCCACCTTCACAGAGCTCGGGATTTTCTCGGCGATGTGGAACGAGCATTGCTCCTACAAGTCCTCCAAGAAATGGCTTCGCACGCTTCCGACAACCGGACCGCGCGTTATTCAGGGCCCTGGCGAAAACGCAGGCGTGGTGGACATCGGCGATGGCGATTGCGTCGTCTTCAAGATGGAAAGCCACAACCATCCGTCCTACATCGAGCCCTATCAGGGTGCAGCGACCGGCGTTGGCGGCATTTTGCGCGACGTGTTCACCATGGGCGCGCGTCCCGTCGCGGCAATGAATGCGCTCCGCTTTGGCGAACCGGATCATCCGAAGACCCGCCATCTGGTATCTGGCGTCGTGTCGGGCGTCGGCGGCTATGGAAATGCCTTCGGCGTGCCGACCGTTGGTGGCGAAGTGAACTTCGACAAGCGCTATAACGGCAATATCCTCGTCAATGCCTTTGCTGCCGGTCTTGCCAAGCATGATGGCATCTTCCTGTCGGAAGCCAAGGGCGTCGGCCTGCCGGTTGTCTATCTGGGTGCCAAGACGGGCCGCGACGGTGTCGGCGGCGCGACCATGGCATCGGCTGAATTCGACGAGTCGATTGAAGAAAAGCGCCCCACCGTTCAGGTCGGCGATCCATTTACCGAAAAGTGCCTGCTCGAAGCCTGCCTTGAGCTGATGGCCTCCGGCGCGGTTATCGCCATTCAGGATATGGGTGCGGCTGGCCTCACCTGTTCGGCTGTCGAAATGGGCGCCAAGGGTGACCTCGGTATCGAACTCATTCTCGATCATGTTCCGGTGCGCGAAGAGAACATGACGGCCTACGAAATGATGCTGTCGGAAAGCCAGGAGCGCATGCTCATGGTTCTGAAGCCGGAAAAGGAAGCCGAAGCGCAGGCGATCTTCCGCAAGTGGGGTCTCGACTTCGCTATCGTTGGCAAGACGACTGACGATCTTCGTTTCCGCGTCATTCATCAGGGTGAGGAAGTCGCCAATCTGCCGATCAAGGATCTGGGCGATGAAGCACCGGAATATGATCGTCCGTGGATGGAGCCAGGCAAGCACGCGCCGCTTCCCGCGAGCAATGTGCCGCAAGTGGAAGATTACTCCACTGCCCTTCTCAAGCTGATTGGCTCGCCGGATCTTTCATCCCGTCGCTGGGTCTATGAACAGTACGATACGCTCATTCAGGGCAACTCGTTGCAGGTTCCGGGCGGCGATGCCGGTGTGATCCGCGTCGAGGGCCATGACACCAAAGCTCTCGCCTTCTCATCCGACGTGACCCCGCGCTATTGCGAAGCCGATCCATTCGAGGGTGGCAAGCAGGCCGTGGCCGAATGCTGGCGCAACATCACTGCGACTGGCGCTGAGCCGCTGGCATCGACCGACAACCTGAACTTCGGCAATCCTGAAAAGCCGGAAATCATGGGTCAGCTCGTCAAGGCCATCGAAGGCATCGGTGAAGCCTGCCGTGCGCTGGATTTCCCGATCGTTTCGGGCAATGTCTCTCTCTATAACGAAACCAACGGTCAGGCCATTCTGCCGACGCCGACCATTGCCGGCGTAGGCCTCATCCCTGACTGGACACAAACCGCCAAGATCGGTGGCATGCAGGATGGTGACACGCTGGTTCTGCTTGGTGGCGATGGCACACATCTCGGCCAGTCCATTTACCTGCGCGATCTGTTTGATCGTGCCGATGGTCCTGCCCCGACCGTCGATCTTGCGCTTGAAAAGCGTAACGGCGAGTTCGTCCGCTCGGCCATCCGCAACGGTCAGGTCACGGCATGTCATGACCTCTCCGATGGCGGCCTGGCGATTGCCGTCGCGGAAATGGCGATCAAGTCCGGTAAGGGTGCAGAGCTCGATGCCGGTGACGGTCTGCCGCACGCAGTTCTTTTCGGTGAAGATCAGGCGCGCTATGTCGTCGCGGCTACGGCGGAAATGGCAAAGCTCATTGCCCTCAATGCTGAAGGCGCAGGCGTTCCGTTCCGCGTGCTCGGCACGGTTGGCGGCGACAGCCTGAAGATTGGCAACGTCGTCGATGTCAGTGTTGCCGATCTGACTGACGCCTTTGAAGGCTGGTTCCCGGGCTTCATGAGTGGCGAACCGGTCAGCGATAACTGATCGTATTTCTTACACCTGAACTCTTTGTTTTACGCATTATCCGACGCAAAGCCGCTTCGCATTTTTGCTGGAAATGCTCTAATTGCCGCCCGGATGGAACCCCTGTCCGGGCGGTTTGCTTGTCGGCTGTTTAAGCGTTAGACAGATGTTAGTTGACGTTCCACGATGGTGCGTTACGATTCGATAAAATGAGAAGAAGAAGCCGGAAACGGCGGGAGATTTTGCATGGCTATGGACGCACATGAGATCGAAAAACTGATACGCGAGGGGATTCCCGACGCAAAGGTGACGATCCGCGACCTTGCCGGAGACGGAGACCATTATGCCGCCGAGGTTGTCGCGGAAAGTTTCCGCGGCAAGTCCCGCGTGCAGCAGCACCAGATGGTCTATGATGCGCTGAAGGGTAATATGGGCGGTGTGCTGCACGCACTCGCCCTGCAGACCAGCGTACCGGAATAACGGAAGGCCGTTCTGGGGGAGCCCCATCTCGAGGAGCAAATCCTGCTGCGGCAAGATGCAGCTCCCCTTGATACGGATTTCTTGAGCATTTGACTTGCATTCGCCCCAACGGGGTGGTTACCAGCATTCAAATGACTATATTGGGAAAGACCTCCCTGTTTGCGTCGAAATTTGCCTCGACGTATTTGTTTAGCGCATAATCCTGTCCGAAAAGTCAGGCGACTTTTCGGGGTTATGCTTGGAAAGGACCGCAAATGACCGGCATCAACGATTTCATCGCGAATGAAGTGAAGACCAACGACGTCGTGCTTTTCATGAAGGGCACGCCGGGTTTCCCGCAGTGCGGTTTCTCCGGTCAGGTCGTGCAGATCCTCGACTATCTCGGTGTGGAGTATAAGGGCGTCAACGTTCTGTCTTCGGATGAACTGCGTCAGGGCATCAAGGAATATTCGAGCTGGCCAACCATTCCTCAGCTTTATGTAAAGGGCGAATTCGTCGGCGGCTGCGATATCATACGCGAAATGTTCCAATCGAGCGAGTTGCAGGCACTTTTTACCGATAAGGGTATTGCCACAAAGGCAGCTTGAGGATTAATTGCCGGTTATACGGCTTCAGCCTCACCTTTTTCCAAAGGCGCCGTTCTACGGCGCCTTTTGCATTTGCTAGAGCGGTTCCAGTTAAAACGGAGTCGCTGGAATCGCTCTAAGTATTTTTCCGTCGCATTATCCTACGCAAAACCGCTTCGCACTTTTGCTGGAAATGCTCTAGATGCTGCAACGACAGATTTTCATCTGTCTGCTTCTGCTTTCTAAATTTTGTCTTTCGTATCGTGTCTCGCGACGCGATGCGCCACTTTGCCAAGGAATGCCAGTCATGCCGCTCGACATCAAGAACGGTTCGTCGGACCAGAAGACTTCCATGCGTGGACGCGGCGAATTCATCGCGCTCATCGCGGCGATCATGGCCATCAATGCGCTGGCGGTCGACATCATGCTGCCCGGCCTGCCGCAGATCGGTGCAAGCCTCGGCGTTCAGTCGGAAAACCACGTCCAGTTCGTGATCACTGCCTATCTGCTCGGGTTTGGCGTTTCGCAGCTCTTCTACGGCCCCTTGAGCGACCGCTTCGGCCGCAGGCTGCCGCTGTTCGCCGGGCTCGTCATTTATATTCTGGCAGCTCTGGGAGCGGCCATCGTCACCGATTTCACGACGCTTATCATCCTGCGTGTCTTGCAGGGGCTTGGCGCTGCTGCCACGCGCGTGATCGCCGTATCCGTCGTTCGCGACAAGTTCGCCGGGCGTCAGATGGCCGAGGTCATGTCGCTCGTCATGATGGTTTTCATGATCCTGCCCGTTGTTGCGCCCGCAACCGGCCAGCTCATCATGCTTTTCGGCGAATGGCACCTGATCTTTCTGTCAATGGCTTTCATGGCATTTGTCATCGGTATCTGGGCGTTTCTTCGCCTGCCCGAGACCCTGCCTGCTACCAACCGGCGCCCGCTGACGGTCAAGAGCGTGATTGGCGGTTTCGGCATCGTTCTTTCGAACCGCGTCGCCCTGTTTTATATGCTCGGCACCTCGTTCATTCTCGGCGCGCTGTTCGGCTATATCAACTCGGCTCAGCAGATTTTCGTCGACATCTACAAGCTCGGCGCCTTGTTCCCATTGGCTTTCGCTGCCGTCGCCATGACGCTGGCGCTCGCCTCGTTCATGAACTCGCGCCTGGTCGGTCGTTACGGTATGCGGCGAATTTCCCAGACCATGTTGCTGGTCTTCACCAGCTTCAGCCTTTTGTGGATGGTACTTTCGGTCACGATGGAAGGCCCTGTTCCCTTCCCGATCCTGATGGCGATCTACATGACCATCATGTTCTCGTTCAGCCTCGTGACCGCCAATTTCAACGCACTGGCGATGGAGCCTCTCGGCGAAGTAGCCGGAACAGCCTCGTCCGTTCTGGGCTTTGCTCAAACGGTGATCGGTGCAGCATTGGGCGCGATTATCGGTCAGGCCTTTGACGGCACCACAACGCCGGTTGCAACCGGCTATTGCGTGCTCGGATTCGTCGCGCTCGGCTGCGTTTTGATAGCCGAACGCGGACGGTTGTTCAGGGTGCAAAACCCGCCCGCAGAACACGTGATCTGATCGATTTCGCGATGCCAAAACAATGAAGGCCCGCCGATGTAGCGGGCCTTTCGTATTGGATAATACTCTGACGGTTTTATTCTTCCCAGAGCGCGGCGTGAATGGATTGCCAGCTGTCCTTGCTGGGCGCAGCCAGAATGCCGCCGCCGGTATGTGACGGCAGATAATCGCTTCCATCCCAGCGCGCGAGATAGCCACCGGCTTCCTGATGGATCAGCGCACCGGGCAGATGATCCCACGGCATCAGCTTGTTGTAGACCACGAAATGCGCGCCGCCTGTGGCGAGGATGCGATATTCGTGCGCTGCACAGCGATAGCCGATCTGGGACAGAAATTTCGTATGATTACGCGCCAGACGCGACCGTGTCGGCTCAGCCGTATACTGCCAGGAAATCGAACCGGTCATCTGGTTGATAGAAGTCGGTTCGGCAACGCCGACCTTGCTCACATCTCCATTGGCGTGGCGGATGTAGCTTCCGCCTCCCTTTGAAGCCATGATCCAGTCATTACCGACGGGGTCATGAATGATACCCGCAACGGTTTCGCCTTTCGACACCACCGCAAGCATGACACCAAAGAGCGGAACACCAGATGCAAAGTTGAAAGTGCCATCGACCGGATCGATTGTGAAGGCAAGCTCCGCATCATCGAGGCCGGTCAGCAAAGCCGGATTGTCCGAGCAGGCTTCCTCACCGACGATCACCGCATCGGCAAAGCGTTCCTTGAGCTTGGCAGTGATGAACCGTTCAGCATTGACATCCGCTTCCGTCACCAGATCGGCGGGTGACGTCTTCTGCCGGATATCACCGACGTCCAGCCTGCGAAACCGGGGCATGATTTCCTGACGCGCCGCATCTGCCAGCAAATCGGCCAGCCAGTCCATCTGTCCTTCGTCAAACCGCATGGTCACCCTCTCCCTCGCCATTCAGCATCAGTCCTGCAAAATCGAACAGTTTGCGATCCAGCAAATGGCTCGGACGCACATTCGTCATGGCACGGATCATCGTGTCCTTGCGCCCCGGCATACGCTTTTCGATGTCGGTCAGCATGGCTTTCATCGCATTGCGCTGCAGCCCTTCCTGACTGCCGCACAGGTCGCATGGAATGATCGGAAACTGCATGGCCGTCGCAAATTTCTCCAGATCGTCCTCCGCCGCATAAGCCAGCGGACGGAACACCATCAGGTCTCCTTCGTCGTTCAACAGCTTCGGCGGCATCGCAGCCAGACGCCCGCCGTGAAACAGGTTCATGAAGAAGGTTTCGAGAATATCTTCCCGGTGATGGCCAAGAACAATCGCCGAACAGCCCTCTTCACGCGCGATGCGATAGAGATTCCCCCGGCGCAAACGCGAGCAGAGCGAGCAATAGGTGCTGGTTTCAGGCAGCTTATCGGTCACAATCGAATAGGTATCCTGATATTCGATACGGTGTTCGATTTCATAACGATTGAGGAAATCCGGCAGAATGTGCTTGGGAAAGTTCGGCTGCCCCTGATCCAGATTGACCGCCAGCAGCTCAACCGGCAGCAGGCCGCGCCATTTGAGATCGAGCAGCAGCGCAAGCAGGCCATAGGAATCCTTGCCACCCGAAAGGCAGACCATCCAGCGCTCGCCGGGCTTCACCATCGAGAAATCCTCGATAGCCTGCCGCGTCAAACGCAAAAGACGTTTACGCAGCTTGTTGAACTCGACCGTGGTCGGCACATCGCGGAATAGCGGGTGACAGCCATCGCTGCCCGCGTCTTCTGCAATATCTGGATCGAAAGCGTTCATGGTGCTTCCCGGAAAAACGATTGAAGATGTTGAAGGCTTAATAGCGAAAACTGGCTGTCGGGAAAACCGTCAAACAAGATTTCTTTATGATTGCGTGCATCAGCACACGTCGACCACCGTTTGCCAGCAAAAATGTATGAGTGTTTGCAGCTGCCTTTTGCTCTAGAACTCATGCAGGCATTCACGGATGAGATATCTATGGCTCAGTATGTTGGTTCTATAAGTGCTCTTCGGCGAAAGCCGCACATCATCGCGCTCCGAAAACTGTCCTTACTGTTATTCATTGGAGCATTGTTGTCGGCCTGCGCCACATATCATTCCGACCGGCAGATTGACGATACGCTCGGCCCTCCTGGCCCCATCGCCAAAGTGCCGGGATAAAAGCAAAGAAAAAGCCGCGCTGCAGTACAGCGCGGCTTTTCGATTTCGGCACATATCCAGCGCGCCAGAGCGCGCCTGGAATTAACGCGAATAGAATTCGACGACCAGGTTCGGTTCCATCTGGACAGCGTAAGGCACATCCGTCAGGGTCGGAACGCGGGAGTACGTCGCAACCAGCTTGTTGTGGTCGACTTCGATGTAATCCGGAACATCACGTTCTGCGAGCTGAACAGCTTCGAGAACGATAACCAGCTGCTTCGACTTTTCGCGAACTTCAACAACGTCACCGGTCTTCAGGCGGTAGGACTGAACGTTGACGCGGCGACCATTCACATTCACGTGGCCGTGATTGATGAACTGGCGGGCAGCAAAGATCGTCGGAACGAACTTGGCGCGATACACAACTGCGTCAAGACGCGATTCCAGCAGACCGATCAGGTTTTCACCGGTGTCGCCCTTGCGGCGAGCGGCTTCTTCGTAGGTCTTGCGGAACTGCTTTTCGGAGATATCGCCGTAGAAGCCCTTGAGCTTCTGCTTTGCGCGGAGCTGTACACCGAAGTCCGACAGCTTGCCCTTGCGGCGCTGGCCGTGCTGGCCCGGGCCATATTCACGGCGGTTTACAGGGGACTTCGGACGGCCCCAGATGTTTTCGCCAAGA
The DNA here is from genome assembly GCF_058796175.1 of Brucella sp. GW823-FHT04E01. Taxonomy (NCBI): domain Bacteria; kingdom Pseudomonadati; phylum Pseudomonadota; class Alphaproteobacteria; order Hyphomicrobiales; family Brucellaceae; genus Brucella; species Brucella sp. GW823-FHT04E01. Next base: position 24,607 of record NZ_JBXAIK010000006.1, read on the forward strand.
CGGCGATCAATTTTGTACTTAGCGGATTCGCGCTTGCTCATCGCATTTCCTTCAAAAGGTTATAGCGCCCGGAGGCGCTGGAGGAAACGCGCCCTCCTCTGCCCTCCGTTTGAGAGGACTGACAGGATGAAGCGCGCGAGCGCAATCTTCATCCACGGGACACGTCAAATGAAACGCCGGTGCGAGAACGCGCCAGCGATGGGCGGCTTTTAGTCATGCAGCTGTTATCTTGTCAAGCTCAAGCAGTCGAAAAAGCCTGAAAAACCGGACCGCTGAGGGTGTTTCCTACCATTTGCTACGACCTGCCATCAAGCGTGAAGGAACGCCATCGCCTGTTTCATCATTAGTCATGACGGATCCGCAATTCATGAGGCATCAATGGCTTTGTCTTTTTTCCTGCCCGGCAAGGGTGCATTCACCGCTCTGATTGCCTTGGGCCTTGTTGCGATGCCGTGTTTTTTAGGCATCGATTCCAATCAAGCACAGGCGCAAACTTTCATCGAACGCATCCTGAAACAGGACGCCCAAAAGGCAAAACAGCATCGCAAACGCCCGGCGGTAAAGCGCAGCCAAAAGAAACCGGCTTCGAAACAGCAAACGGCAACGCAATCTGAAAGCGCTCCGGCAAAAGCCGAAACCAAACCTGCTCCCATGATACCCGTTCCGACGCCTGCCCCTCGCCCGGAAAATACAGCAACCAAGGGGGCAGAACCGGAAACTCCACCCATTCCAACGGAAAAGCCGGAGGCAGAACCCCAAAATCAACCGCTGGCCAAGCCTGCTCCTACAACCCCGACCCAGGCAGACCCGCCAAAACCGGCTGATGATCCGAAGCCGATGGACGAAAAACTGCAAGAAACGAAACCCGCCCCCGATCAACAGCCAAAGCCGGAAAAGGACGAGCGCGTCTATCAGGTATCCTGCCCGGCGCTGATATCCGGCGATGTAGAGGGCAAGCTGCTGCCTCCGATCAAGGATGGCGAACAATGCGGCGCTCACTCTCCGTTGTCACTGACCGCCATTGGCAAGGACGCCCCTTTGAAATTTGCCAATGCCGTCACCACAAATTGCGCAATGGCAGTCACGCTGGCGCAGTGGAGCAGCGAGGTGACCAAGGCAGCCAAAGATGTTTATGGACCGGATTCGAAAATCGCTGAAATCGGCACCGGCTCGGACTACCAGTGCCGGAAGGTCAACGGCGCGTCCACAGGACGCGTTTCCGAACACGCCTTTGCCAACGCGCTCGACATCATGTCGTTCAAGTTTTCGGATGGCAGCAAGACGGAACTGGAAAGCGGCTGGAACGGCACCGACAAGGAGAAGGCTTTCTGGCGCGCCGTGCATAGCGCGAGCTGCAAGCTTTTCATGACGGTAATCGGCCCGGACGGTGATGCCGCACATCGCACCAACATGCATCTCGACCAAGGCTGCCACGGCAAATCCTGTCTTGCACGCATCTGCCAATAAGATATCGTCGTAACCGTTGGAAATTCATAAAAAAATCAGAATCGCGTCTGTAATCTCTATTTCATTATCGATTCAATTCCGCCGCCCGCCACCGAGCGACGGGTTTCCAGAAGGACATGGGCATGAAATCGACCAAGTTTATAATTTCTGCAATTTTAGCACTGGGCTTCACCACCGCCGCGAACGCAGATTCCGTCCCGAAAAGATCGAAGGATTTTACGGGCAACTATCAGACACTCGTGAAGGATCAGCAAGCGGCTCCACAGGTCGCGGATTGCGTTGCCAGCGCTTATGATTACGTCAAGAAAAGTAAAAAATATGATCGTCTCGGCTTCACCAAAGATGACATCTCTTCGGCAGAAACCAATGATAAGTCTGCGAAATTTAGCACCAGCGACCCACGCAAGGTTTCGGCTGTCATCTCGGTTCCCGGTGAAGCACGAACCAAAGGCGCATCAACAAAATGGGATAGCGTCACGCTGCGCTGCGGCATTACCGATGGCAAGCTGAAAGCAATCGAGCTGGCTCCGAACAAATCTGGCAAGTAACCATCTGGCCAATGCGGCGAGTGCCCGACGGCGCTCGCCAATCCTCTTCAGTGTTTTTTCTTGTCATCTACGTGTTCCGGCAAGCCTTTGCGCTTTGTTTCGGCAAATTCCTCCAGTTCCTTCTCGGTCATCGATTCATACATTTCCTTCGACGCACCGAAGAGTTCGCTTTTCTTGATTTCACCGCGTTTGGCAGCAAGCGCAGCGCCAGCGGCTTTCTGTTGGGCCTGGGATTTCGCGGGCATCAGACTTCTCCTGTTTGAAAGACAAACGCAAACGGACCAAGGCCGGTTCCTTTTTATTCAACGCTTCCATCAAAACGTGAGCGGGCGTCGCGAAGAAAATCGCGGTTCCTGACGGCCCATTGCCCCAGCACGTCGATAGGCACAGCAAGAGAATGTCCAAGTTCAGTCAGCGAATATTCCACTTCGGGCGGAGAAGTCGGGCGCACACGTCGAGACACGAGGCCATCCCGCTCCAGCGATCGTAGCGTAACGGTCAGCATGCGCTGTGAAATACCCTCAATGGTCCGTCGCAACGCATTGAAACGCATCGAGCCTTCCTGAAGATTGAAAATGACGAGAATGCTCCACGTGTCGCCAACCCGATCCAGCACTTCACGGATCGGGCAAGAACCGTCACCATCGTTCTCGAAGGCAGGTGTCGACGAAAGCAAAGGTGTTTTCCCGTCTGGGCGTGTCGGTATTGTCATCTTTTTCTCCACAAAAACCGGTCGGCAGACCGGCGTTTTCTCCATCGGTTAAGTTAGAGAGTTTTCACTGAAATACGCATCAGCCACGCGTCATAACATGCGTAAAAACAATTAGTTATAGCAGCTTCATCGTTCTGTTTCGACCGGAGCATCTCTGAACACTTGCCTTTGAAGCGGTTACTTCGGTGTATCCTGCTCATGTAAAAGTGCGTTCTTCACAAGCATGATGGCATCACATATGTAGTTATCAGAAATAACCTGATTATGAAACATACCTTAATTCGTTTGATACGAGAAGGTCGAAAAAAGGAGAATGCCATGACCAAGATCGCACTGATCGGCGCAACGGGTTTCGTAGGCGCTGCAATCCTCAAGGAAGCTGCGGCACGCGACGACGAGGTTACCGCACTCGTTCGTCATCCGGAGAAAGTCGAAAAACTGCCCGATGTGACGGCGGTAAAGGCCGACGTGTTCGATACCGACGCGCTTGCAAAGCAGCTTGCAGGGCATGACATCGTGATTTCCGCCTACAATCCGGGCTGGAGCGACAAGGACATCCGCGAAAAGCACATCAACGGCAGCCGTTCCATCACGGAAGCCACCAAAAAAGCAGGCATCAAGCGTCTTATAGCAGTCGGCGGCGCAGGTAGCCTTTCGATCAATGGTAACCAGTTGGTCGACTCGCCGGAATTCCCTGCCGAATGGAAGGAAGGCGCGCTCGGCGCCCGTCAGGCGCTCGACGACCTGCGCGGTGAGAAAGAACTGGAATGGTCATTCGTGTCACCGGCGATCATTCTTCAGCCGGGCGAACGCACCGGAAAGTATCGTCTCGGCGGCGACGAACCGGTTTTCGACGACAAGGGTGAAAGCAAGATTTCAGTTGCTGATCTGGCCGTCGCCATTCTGGATGAGGCTGAAAAGAGCCAGCACATTCGCAAGCGTTTCACAGCCGCCTACTGATGCCAATCACAAAAACGCCATGTTTTCGACAGGCGTTCGCCGCAAAATCGGTGGTGAAATACGCACAACACCACCGGTTTTTCGCGCAAAAAGACCGCAGAACGGTTCTACCGTTGCTTTGCCTTAATTGGAGCGCGCATCTTTCCGAAAAACCGTTTCACACTTTTCGGGATGCGCTCTCACTCACACCAGTTCCACATCCACGACGCCCTGAATGGCTTTCATGGCGCTGGCGATCTGCGGACTGACGCGATAGCGATGCGGCAGCTCGATCTCGACTTCACGCTGACCGTTATCCTTGATGACGATGAGGCTCACCTGCCCGTCGCCGCGCGTGTTGAAATGCGGTGCGATATGACGAACCGCATCGGCCGAGCGCAGGTAAAGCCGCAACGCCTTCTGCATACGGCAGGCCTCATCTTCAAGCGACTGGACCGTCTGGATACGCAAGCCTATACCTTCAGGACGGTTTTCCGCCTGAACCGTGATCACCACCGACTTGCCGCTCTCCAGAAGGTCGCGATATTGCGCCAGCCCTTCTGAAAACAGCACCGCTTCGAACTGGCCGCTGGCATCGGACAATTGCACGATACCCATCTTGTTGCCGGTGCGTGTCTTGCGCTCCTGCCGAGCAGTCACGGTGCCCGCGAGACGACCGGCATTGGCGCCGCGTTTCACGGCTGCTGAAAAATCTGCCCAGCTTTGAACACGCATGCGGTTCAGCACATCGCGATATTCATCGAGCGGGTGGGCTGACAGATAGAAGCCGACCGCCTGAAACTCCCGATGCAGCATTTCCGATGGCAGCCAGGGAGCCGCCTGCGGCAGGATAAGCGTTTCCTTCGGAGCGCCTGACAAACCAAAAATATCGGACTGACCGCTTGCGGCATTTTCCTGCGTGCGCTGGGCAAAGCCCATGATGCGGTCCATGCCCGCACTCATGGCCGGGCGCTCACGACCGAAACAATCCATCGCACCGGCATTGATGAGACTTTCCAGCACGCGCCGGTTGACGATGCGCGGATCGACCCGCTCGCAGAAATCCTCAAGGCTTTCAAAAGGTTTCTCGGCGCGCACATCGACAATATGATCGACGGCGGCCTCGCCGACGCCCTTGATGGCGGAAAGCGAATAAAAAATCTGCTTTTCGCCGACTTCAAACGGACGGAAGGACGTCATCACCGAAGGCGGCACGACCTCAATGCCCAAACGGTTTGCCTCGCGGCGGAAATCGTTGAGCTTGTCGGTGTTCGACATATCGTAGGTCATCGACGCGGCGATGAACTCGACTGGATAATGGGCCTTCATATAGGCCGTCTGGTAGGACACGATGGCATAGGCGGCGGCGTGCGACTTGTTGAAGCCGTAGTCAGCGAACTTGGCCAGCAGATCGAAGATCATGTTGGCCTGCGCCTTGTCGACACCGCCCTCAATCGCGCCATCCACGAAGCGGACGCGCTGCTTGTCCATTTCCTCGCGGATCTTCTTGCCCATGGCGCGACGCAAAAGGTCAGCTTCCCCGAGCGAATAGCCGGAAAGCACCTGTGCGATCTGCATCACCTGTTCCTGATAGACGATAACGCCCTGCGTTTCCTTGATCAGGTGATCGATCTTCGGGTGAATGGAGGCAATCTCCTCCTCACCGTTCTTGCGCGCATTATAGGTCGGGATGTTCTCCATCGGACCAGGACGATAAAGCGCCACAAGCGCGATGATATCTTCGATCCGGTCCGGGCGCATACCGAGCAGCGCCTTGCGCATACCCGCACTTTCCACCTGGAACACGCCGACGGTTTCGCCGCGCGACAACATCTCATAGGTCAGTTCGTCGTCGAGCGGCACATGGGATAGGTCAATCTCAACGCCCTTCCGCGCCACCAGTTTGACGGCCGTTTCAAGGACGGTCAGCGTCTTGAGACCAAGAAAATCGAACTTGACCAGTCCCGCCTGCTCCACCCATTTCATGTTGAACTGGGTGACGGGCATGTCGGAACGCGGATCGCGATACATGGGGACCAGTTCCGACAGCGGACGGTCACCGATCACGATACCGGCGGCATGGGTCGAGGCGTGGCGGTAAAGCCCTTCAAGCTTGAGAGCCATATCCAGCAGCCGTCCGACCACCGGCTCTTTCTCACGCTCCTCATTGATCTTCGGTTCTGTGTCGATGGCTTGTGCCAGTGACACTGGATTGGCCGGGTTTTGCGGCACCAGCTTGCAGAGACGATCGACCTGCCCGTAAGGCATTTCCAGAACGCGACCGACATCGCGCAGCACAGCGCGTGCCTGCAGGGTTCCGAACGTGATGATCTGGGCTACCTGATCTCGCCCGTACTTTCCCTGCACATAGCGGATCACCTCTTCACGGCGGTCCTGACAGAAGTCGATATCGAAGTCGGGCATCGAAACGCGATCCGGGTTGAGGAAGCGTTCGAAAAGCAGCGAGAACCGCAAAGGATCGACGTCAGTAATCGTCAGCGCATAGGCGACGAGCGAACCGGCACCCGAGCCACGGCCCGGCCCGACCGGAATGCCATGGGCTTTCGCCCATTTGATAAAGTCCGCAACGATCAGGAAGTAGCCCGGGAACTTCATGCGGGTGATGATGCCGATCTCGTATTCGAGACGTTCGGCATATTGCTCCGTCGTATAGCCTTCTGCGAGACCGACGGTCTCCAGGCGCATCTTCAGGCCTTCGCGGGCCTGCCGCGCCAGCTCGTCGGCTTCCTCCTGAACGGCGGCCTCCGCATCATCGGATTCGCCAGTAAACCGCGGCAGGATCGGTGCACGGGTCTGCGTGTACCAGCTGCAACGCTCTGCAATTTCGACGGTGTTGTCGAGCGCTTCCGGCAGATCGGCAAAAAGCGCAGCCATTTCCGCACGGCTTTTCATGTGATGGTCCGGCGTCAGGCGGCGGCGATCATCGTTTGAGAGAATCTGGCCTTCCGCGATGGCAAGAAGCGCATCGTGGGCCTCGAAGTCTTCTGCCTTGAGAAAGAATGCCTCATTGGTGGCTACGAGAGGCAGATCCATCTCATAGGCAAGCGCGACGGTCTTTGCTTCCAGCGCACGGTCGTAACCTGCCTGACGCTGCAATTCGACATAAAGCCGATCGCCAAATGCTTCACGCAGGAAAGCAAGCCGTGTCTCTGCCCTGTCGGGACGGTCGGCGGCAAAAGCGCGACCGATTGGTCCCAATGCGCCGCCGGAAAGAACAATGACGTCTTTCGACAATGGTGGCAGCCAGCTTGCTTCGACATGCACCGGATCACCTGCCGGTGTTTCCAGAAACGCGCGACTGACGAGCCGCACGATATTCGCATAGCCCTCTTCCGTTGCCGCCAGCAGCACAACTGGAGCGAGGTCCAGCGCGACACGGCGATTGACGCTGCGGCCATTATCATTGTGATCGCCGAAGGCTATATCGACCTGACAACCGATGATGGGTTGCAGCCCGTCTTTCGATGCCTTCTGCGCAAATTCAAGCGCACCGAACAGATTGTTGGTGTCGGTGACTGCGATAGCCGGCGCCTCGTCGGCAATCGCCTGTTTGATGATCTTGCCGAGCGGCAATGCGCCTTCCAGCAAGGAATAGGCCGAGTGTACCCGCAGGTGCACAAAACGTGGCGTCAAAGCACCGTCTTTTGCTGCATTGCCTGCTGCTGCATCACTCATTCCATCGACCCCGATCATCTGCCGAGCCGCCCGGATGGACATACATCCGGCGCTCTAAATCCACGCATCGCGCTTTCCGAAAACCGATTCAGATCTTCGGGCCGATGCAGTAGCCGCCTGATAGCACATTGCTTGCAAGATGGGCCACACGCATGGCCCATCGCGGCTGGCGACTCTGTCGCCTGATAGCATCAGTTTCGGGGAATGATATGGCGATGTCCAGTAAGACTATCGCCACCTTGCAGCGGGTTCACAAGAACCAGCCAGAGCATCTCCAATTTTTCCGGGGTCATCGGAAATGCCCTATCGTTTTCACGCATGTCTATATCCCAAAACCGGTTCCCACTTTTGGGAGACATGCTCTATTTCCTTCAGATCGCACTCACCCAGATGGCGAAAGTTGCAATAAACAGGCTTACCGAAATGAAAGACAGAACGTCGTGGACGAGATCGGTCATGTTGGAAACTCCTCTGTGTTCACGTATGTTTATTTTTTGTTCTATTTTTGTTCCAAAGTCAACACCCGTTCTAGCCCGCCATTCATTTTAGGGTTTACGAATAGTGAATATACAACCGCAGACGCTGGCTGCGTGAGCGGGGAACGAAAGCGCCATATTCAGGCGGAGACGCACATCGCCCTTCGAGACGCCGCCTGCGGCGGCTCCTCGGGATGAGGTGCTGCTGTGACCTGAAAGGCTTACAGATCGACGACCTTGCCGTCCTTCAGCGTGACGCGCCGGTCCATGCGGCGGGCAAGTTCGTGATTATGGGTCGCGATCAGAGCCGCAAGCCCCGATTGACGCACGAGAGCCTCAAGAGCTCCGAAGACGTAAGACGATGTCGTTGGATCGAGGTTGCCGGTCGGTTCATCCGCCAGAAGAACGAGCGGCGCGTTGGCAACGGCGCGGGCAATAGCGACGCGCTGTTGCTCGCCGCCGGAAAGTTCCGACGGGCGATGCGAAGCGCGCTTGCCGATCTTCATATATTCAAGAAGCTGCTGCGCACGCTCTGCTGCGGCCTTCCTGGACAGGCCGCGGATCATCTGCGGCATCATCACATTCTCCAGCGCGGAAAATTCCGGCAGAAGATGGTGGAACTGATAAACGAAACCGACGTCGTTGCGGCGCACAGCCGTGCGCTCATCATCGGACAATTTGCTGCAGGAACGGCCATCCAAGAAAACGTCTCCGTTGTCGGGACGCTCCAGCAGGCCTGCCGTGTGCAGCAATGTCGACTTGCCCGCGCCCGATGGCGCGACAAGCGCAACCATTTCGCCACGACGAAGTGTGAAATCGGCATCCTTCAGAATGACCAGTTCGCGGTCGGCTTCCTTATAGGCGCGGCCGACACGCTCCAGCCGCATGATGATTTCAGCCGCCATTTATTCGTACCTCAATGCTTCGACCGGATCGAGCTTGGCAGCGCGCCAGGCCGGGAAAATGGTGGCAATGAACGAAAGCACCAGAGCCATGACGATAACGGAAATCGTTTCGCCGGGGTCCATCTTCGCAGGCAACTGGCTCAGGAAGTAAAGTTCCGGGTTGAAGAGCGTGGTTCCCGAGAGCCACGAGAAGAACTCCCGCAGGCGCTCGACATTGAGGCAGACGACAACGCCCAGAACAACACCGGCTATGGTGCCGGTGACGCCGATGGCAGCACCCGTCATCAGGAATATGCGCATTACGGCGCCACGGGTTGCGCCCATGGTTCGCAGGATTGCGATATCGTGCCCCTTGTCCTTCACCAGCATGATAAGGCCGGAAATGATGTTCAGCGCCGCCACGAGCACGATCAGCGTCAGGATCATGAACATGACATTGCGCTCGACTTCCAGCGCCGAGAAGAAAGTCTGATTGCGCTGGCGCCAGTCGACAAGCGAGAGCTGACGTCCCGCTGCCTCTTCCACCGGCGCGCGCATCGCATCCACCTTGTCGGGATTATCGACAAAGATTTCAAGCGATTGCACCTTGCCTTCCTGATTGAAGAAAAGCTGCGCCTCGGACAGCGGCATCATGACAATCGACGAGTCGTATTCCGACATGCCGATCTCGAAGATCGCGACAATCGGATAGGCCTTCACGCGCGGATTGACGCCGAACGGGGTCACATCGCCATCCGGCGAAATCACCCGTAGCGTATCGCCGATTGAAAGGCCGAGATTTTCGGCCATGCGGGTTCCGATGGCGACGCCGCCGCCCTGATCGAAGCCCTGAAGCGTGCCCTGGCGAATATTGCCTGAAACGAGCTTGAGCTTGTCGAGATCCTCTTCACGAAGACCGCGCACCAGTGCACCCGTTCCTGCGCCGATATTCCCCTGGACGAGCGCCTGCCCTTCCACCACGGGAATGGCGAACCTGATGCCGGAAATACCGTCGATCCGCTTGATGAGATCGGCATAATCATCCAGCGGACGGTCAATCGGCTGCATGATGAGATGGCCATTGATGCCGAGAATTCGCGAAAGAAGCTCGGCACGGAAACCGTTCATCACCGCCATGACGATGATGAGGGTCGCCACGCCCAGCATGATGCCGGTGAACGAAAAACCGGCAATGACCGAGATAAAAGTCTCGCGGCGGCGCGCGCGCAGATATCGCCAAGCGATCATCCGTTCGAAAACCGAGAATGGACCTGACTTTGGAGCCTTTTGAGCTGCCTTTGCCTGATCCCCGGATTTTGCTGCCGCCGCGCTGCTCATGCTTCTGCCGTCAACAGATTGATCGCAGCTTCAACGCTCAGGCTCTGGCGTTCACCGGTCTTGCGATCCTTGATCTCGACTTCACCGGCGGCAACGCCACGCGGGCCAACGATCACCTGCGTCGGCAGGCCGATCAGGTCCATCGTGGCGAACTTTGCACCCGGACGGTCATCCGTGTCGTCCAGCAGAGGATCGACGCCTGCATTGGTCAGCGCTTCGTAGATCTTCTCGCTTACAGCGTCGCAGCCTTCGTCGCCCGGCTTCATGTTGACGATACCGGCACCGAACGGCGCGATGGCTTTCGGCCAGATGATGCCCGCATCGTCGTGGAAGGCTTCAATGGCTGCCGCAACAAGGCGCGACGGACCGATGCCGTAGGAACCCATGGAAACCAGATGTTCCTTGCCATCCGGGCCCTGCACTTTCGCGCCCATCGGTTCGGAATATTTCGTGCCGAAATGGAAGATGTGCCCCACTTCGATGCCACGTGCCGAGACCTGATCTTCCGGCTTCACCTTGGACCAGTCGGCCTCGTCGTGCATTTCGTCGGTTGCCGCATAAGGCGTCGTCCAGCGATTGACGATATCGGTCAGCTGCGCATCGTTGCGGAAATCGGTGTCCGCGCCCGGAACGGCGAGATCAAGATAGGCTTTGTCGCAGAAAACCTGGCTTTCGCCCGTTTCCGCCAAAATGATGAATTCGTGGCTGAGGTCGCCGCCAATCGGTCCCGTATCGGCGCGCATCGGGATGGCCTGCAGGCCAACACGTGCAAAAGTGCGCAGATAAGACACGAACATGCGGTAGTAAGCCATTTTCGCGCCCTCATAATCGAGGTCGAACGAATAGGCGTCCTTCATCAGAAATTCGCGCGAACGCATGACGCCGAAACGCGGGCGCACTTCGTCGCGGAACTTCCACTGGATGTGGTAGAGATTGAGCGGCAGATCCTTGTAGGAGCGCACATAGGAGCGGAAAATGTCGGTGACCATTTCCTCATTGGTCGGACCGAAGAGCATATCGCGCTCCTGACGGTCCTGAATGCGCAGCATTTCCTTGCCATAGGCATCGTAACGACCGCTTTCGCGCCACAGGTCTGCGGACTGGATGGTCGGCATCAGGATTTCATTGGCGCCCGCGCGGTTCTGCTCTTCACGAATGATATCGCAGACCTTGTTGAGAACCTTCAGACCGATCGGCAGCCAGGAATAGATGCCGGCCGACTGTTGACGGATCATGCCCGAGCGCAGCATCAGCCTGTGGGAGACGATTTCCGCCTCCTTGGGGTTTTCCTTCAGAATAGGCAAAAAATACCGCGACAGACGCATCGTAACCACCAATCAAGAGGGACTGCCTGAGTGCTTCAAGAATCAGGCAAAAATTAAGCATATTTGTCGGTTTCTTACCGGGTTATACACCGGTTGGAAACCCGCCTGAAAAAGCTTTCGCGATAGCGGATTTCCCCATCCACAACCATGATCGCCTGTCGAAAGAACCAGAGACGCGAAATGCGGCCTCCGGATTCACATTCAAATTCAATATATTACAGATATATCACTCTCATTCGGGAAAATTTGCGAAAGAAATATGACGCCATAGAAGATTTTTCGTGACAAAAGCTGTGCAGTTCGCTATTTTTTTCAGCATAAGAGCAACAACGGAATAAAACCGTTGGTTTCACGCGGTCAAAGTCTTGGGAGGATGGATCCAGGCGCGACTTTCGCAGCCGCCAGTCAAATGGAAACGGATCGAACGCGTATTTGATTAGCAAGGCGAAAGCCTTGCTTTTTTTTTGAACTTGCAGCACCTCCATGCTTTCCGCAGTTTCCCTATTTTATAGCTTGCAATAACACATTGATTTTGTGGGATTTATCGCAGCGTCCTCTGCGCATTCAAGTATTAAATTTCACTTAAGTATAAATCGATTTATATGAAGAACATTGCTCAGGGAGCGCTATCGCTGTCACAAATGACGCCGGGTTGTGCTGTGTCGTAAATTCAATACGTTACGCCAACAAGCTCGATATCTGACGCAACCCATGGTAGGCGCGTCCACTTTTCTTTATACAAAAGAAAGGCTGCCTATAATTTAGGCAGCCTCAAAAATTCATGTCGGAACGTGAACGAATGCTCAGGTCAGATCCGGAAAGAAATGCGGGATATCGTCGAGGCCGAAACCGCTGATCTGCGTCACATAATAATAGAGCAGGAAGATGAGTGTTGCGACGATGGTCGTCCGCAGAAAGGCACGACCGATGCGTGGTTTTGCCGGAGCGCTGGCCACCGTGCCCAAAGTCACTTCGTTTTCTTCAGCCTGCGTGCGCAAGCCAACCGGCAGCAGCGCGAACAGCGTCGTCCACCAGATGATGAAGTAAATCGCGATTCCTGAAACCAGAGACATGATTACACCTCTTCCAGTTCGATCAGTGTGCCGTTGAAATCCTTGGGATGCAGGAACAGAACCGGCTTGCCATGGGCGCCGGTCTTCGGCTCGCCATCTCCAAGAATACGCGCACCTTCCGCCTTGAGGCGGTCGCGAGCGGCAATTATGTCCGCAACCTCATAGCACAGATGGTGCATCCCGCCGGAAGGATTCTTTTCCAGAAATGCCGCAATGGGCGACCCCTCACCCAACGGTTCCAGCAATTCGATCTTGGTGTTGCCGACGTCGATGAAAACCACGGTTACGCCATGTTCAGGCAGTGCCTGCGGCTCGGTGACTTTCGCACCGAGCTTGCCGCGATAAAGCGCTGCCGCGGCATCGATATCCGGAACGGCAATCGCCACGTGGTTCAAGCGTTCGAGCATCAGCACCTCCCATGCCGGTCATTTTGCAATCCGTATGACTACCGTATCCTATTCACGAATACGGTCACTACCGGCTTTTTGCCCCATGCTTCATTTGCCGCAGCGCGAACGGCACGGCGCACGGACTCCCGGACAAGCTCGATATCCTTGCGGCGAACGCGCGGAATGCTGTCGATGGCCTCGATGGCTGCATCCAGCAGGATGTCTTCCAACAGATCGCCCTGTGCGTTTTCCTCCGGCACCCCGAAAGTCACAAGGTCGGGCTCATCGATGATCTTGTGTTCACGGTCCAGCAGCACCGAAACGGCGACATGACCGACATAAGCGAGCTTGCGACGCTCGACCATGCCGATTTCTTCCTCGTCACCGATCAGCTTGCCGTCCTTGTAAATCCGGCCAACCGGCGCTTCATCGATAATTTCGGCCTTGCCGGGTGCCAGACGCAGCATGTCGCCGTCACGCACCTGCGCGATCTGCTCGATGCCCTCCATCGCGCCAAGAGAACCTTGCGCGACCAGATGAGCGGCTTCGCCATGCACCGGCACCAGAATTTGCGGACGAACCCAGGAATACATGCGACGCAATTCGCTGCGCCGTGGATGGCCCGACACATGGACCAATGCATCCTCATCACCGATGATCTTGATACCGCGATCAATCAGGCGGTTCTTGATATCGAGAATGGACTTTTCATTGCCCGGAATGGCGCGCGATGAATAGATGACCGTATCGCCCGCCGTCAGCGCGAGGCTGCGCATTTCGTCACGCGCCAGTTTGGCGAGTGCCGCACGCGGTTCGCCCTGACTGCCGGTAAGGATCATCACCACGTTTTCGCGTGGAATATAGCCGTAATCCTCTTCGCTGAGATATTCCGGCAAGCCTTCCATATAGCCAAGTTCTGTGGCGACGGAGATGGCGCGCTTCATCGAACGCCCAACCACCAGCACCTGACGGCCCGCATCGCGTGCTGCTTCGGTAATCGACCGGATACGACCGACATTGGAAGAGAAAGTGGTGATGGCCACACGACCGCGCGCATTTTCAATCAACTCGCGCAGGCTCTCGCCCACCTGACGTTCCGAAGGAGACTCGCCCTCGCGCAAAGCATTGGTGGAATCGCAGATCAGCGCCAGAACGCCTGCATCACCGATAGCGCGGAAACGCGCCTCGTCGATAACCGGTCCGAGCGATGGTTCCGGGTCCATCTTCCAGTCACCCGTATGCACGACCGTGCCGAGCGGTGTCGTAATAGCCAGCGAAACCGGCTCGGGAATGGAGTGGGTTACTGCGACAGCTTCAAGCTTGAAAGGCCCGACTTCGAATTTCTCGCCTGCCTTGTAGATCGTGATTGGAATTTCGGGCGCGCCGTGTTCCGACTGTCGCTTGGCTTCAAGCAGACCGGCGGTGAATGGCGTCGCATAAACCGGAACCTTCAGGCGCGGCCACAGATCGAGCAAAGCACCGAAATGGTCTTCATGCGCATGGGTGATAACGATGCCGCGCAGATTGTGCTTTTCAGCCTCGAGATATCGGATATCCGGCAGGATGAGATCCGCACCCGGCTGTTCAGGCCCCGCAAAGCTCACCCCCATATCCACGACAAGCCATTCACGGTTATCCGCAGGACCGAAGCCATACATGGCCAAATTCATGCCGATTTCGCCTACGCCGCCAAGCGGCAGAAAGACGAGTTCAGTAGTATTGGATCGGGCCATGAAATTTCCTCTGTGATTAATCCCGCCTTGCGGCATCAACTGGACCTAAAGTTGTCCTGTTGCAACCCTAGCAAGACAAAACAAAACAATTATTTGCGTATTGTAGCAGCAGTTCCGAAATAGACATCGCCAGCCGTTACCGCAACTCGCGAACCTTCGTCCTCGCGAATAACAAAACGGCATGCCTCATCGATTGTCTCAAAACGACCTTCGATGATACGGCCTTCAACCTGCATGGTTACATTCTGGCCAAGGCCATGCGCGCGCTGCAGCCAGCGCTTGCGAATATCGTCGAGACCGCGCCCTTCATTCCAGACGCGATAGTTGACCGACCAGGCATCCGACAAGGCTGCAAACAAAGTCTCGGCATCGCATTTGCTGCCGAGAGCCTGCAACGACGTTGCTGCATAAGGCAGATCCTCGGGAAAGGCGACCACATTGGTCCCGATACCGATGGCAACGGCGAACAAATTCTTCGCCAGAATGGACGATTCAAGCAGGATGCCGGTGAGTTTCGCGCCATTGACCAGCACGTCATTCGGCCATTTCAGGCCGATTGTCGGCGGCACGGCAGGCCCCGTCGCAGCGAATACCGCATCAAGTGCATCGGCAAGCGACAAGCCGGCAACAAAACCAAGCGTCGCAGCCGTCTTCATTTCATAGGATTCAACAAGAAGCAGCGTGGAGGCAAGATTGCCTTCCGGCGTAGACCAGGCACGGCCCCGTCTTCCGCGACCGCTTTCCTGTTTCTTCGTAACAAGCCAGAGCTTGCCCGGATCACCGCTGGCTGCCCGTTCCAGAGCAACCGCATTGGTGGAACCTACCGTCTCGAAAGTTTCGAGACGGTAGCCCTCATTTGCCGCAACAGGCGAAAGCGCAAAACTCATTTATGCTTCCGCCTTTTGCTCTCTCATTATATTCCTACGCATGTCTTCATCCCAAAACCGGTTCCCACTTTTGGGAGACATGCTTTAGAAAAACGTCTTGGCTGCGGCTTCGGCAAATCCGCCGATCGGACCAGCAAGGAAGACGTAGAAGAGCACGAAGGCACCCGTTACGCCGAGAACGAGACGAAGCTCGCCTGCGACCGGAACGAAACCACCCGTCGGCTCATCGAACCACATGATCTTGATCATGCGCAGGTAATAGAACGCGCCCACGACCGAAGCCACGATACCGATGATGGCAAGCGGATAGAGGCCTGCTTCAACGGCGGCAAGGAAGGTGTACCACTTTCCGAAGAAACCGGCGAGCGGCGGGATACCGGCGAGCGAGAACAGGAAGATGGTCATGATCGTTGCCAGCACCGGATTGGTGCGGGACAGACCGGCCAGATCCTCAATGCTCTCCACATTGCCATCCTTGGTGCGCATTGCGAGAATGAACGCGAAGGTGCCGAGCGTCATAGCAAGGTAGATTGCCATGTAGATCATCACGCCCTTCACGCCGATCACCGTTCCGGCGGCCAGACCAACGAGCGCATAGCCCATATGGCTGATCGAAGAATAAGCCATCAGGCGCTTGATGTTACGCTGGCCGATGGCGGCAAACGCACCGAGGACCATCGAGGCAAGCGCGATGAAAATCACGACCTGCTGCCAGTCATGGGTGACCGGAGCAAAGGCTTCGGAGACGACGCGGATGATGAGCGCCATGGCAGCCATCTTCGGGGCGGCGGCAAAAAATGCCGTTACCGGGGTCGGCGCGCCTTCATAGACATCCGGCGTCCACATGTGGAACGGAACGGCAGAAATCTTGAATGCCAGACCGGCCAGAATGAAGACGAGACCGAAAACCAGACCGAGTTCACGCTGACCGCCGGAGACGGCCTGGGCGATTTCGGTAAAGCCGATGTGGCCGGTGTAACCGTAGACGAGCGAAATGCCGTAAAGCAGCATGCCCGAGGAAAGCGAACCGAGAACGAAGTATTTCAGACCAGCTTCCGTCGAACGGACGCTATCGCGGTTGAATGCTGCCAGAACGTAGAGCGCCAGCGATTGCAGTTCGAGACCGAGATAGAGCGACAGCATGTTGGATGCTGAAACCATCAGCAACATGCCGAGCGTGGAAATCACGATCAGGACCGGGAACTCGAACTTGTCGAACTTCTCCGCCTTGGCGAAGCCGACCGACATGATCAGCGTCACGATGGAGCCGATCAGCGTCAGCACCTTCATGAAGCGGCTGAAGCTGTCATTGACGATGGCACCGCCGAATGCGGCGCCGTTCGTTGGGAAAAGGACCACCAGAGCCAGCGCTGCAATAAGCACCGCGACGGATAATCCGTTGACGAGCGTGGTCGCCCGTTCGCCGGAAAACACGCCAATCATGAGCAGTGCCAAGGCGCCTACAGCAAGGAGAACCTCCGGTGCTGCAAGGGTCAGATGAGCTATCAGATCAGTCTGCATGACCTACGCCTTTATTTCTTACTGTGCCAGCACGGCGCTCGCGGTGCCCGCGAGTGCTGCGTCGTAATGTTGGACCAGGGCGTTCACGGCACCGGCGGTCACGTCGAAGACCGGGGTCGGATACACACCGAAGAAGATGGTGAGCGCCACAAGCGGGTAGAGAATGATCTTCTCACGCGGGCTCAAGTCGAGGAGCGCCTTCAGGCTTTCCTTCGTCAATGCGCCGAAGACTACCTGACGGTAGAGCCAGAGCGCATAAGCCGCCGAGAGGATGACACCCGTGGTTGCGAACAGTGCCACCCAGGTATTGACCCGAAACACACCGAACAGCGTCAGGAATTCACCGATGAAGCCCGAAGTACCCGGCAGGCCCACATTCGCCATCGTGAAGATGAGGAAGGCCACCGCATATTTCGGCATGTTGTTCACCAGACCGCCGAACGCCGCAATTTCACGGGTATGCATGCGATCATAGATCACGCCGACGCAGAGGAAGAGCGCGCCCGACACGATACCGTGCGACAGCATCTGGAAGATGGCGCCCTGAATGCCCTGCTCGTTCGCGGCAAAGATACCCATGGTCACATAGGCCATGTGGGCAACCGACGAATAGGCGATCAGCTTCTTGATGTCTTCCTGAACCAGAGCGACCAGGGACGTGTAGATGATGGCTATGACCGACAGCGTGAAGATCAGCGGAGCGAAATCGGCGGACGCCAGCGGGAACATCGGCAGCGAGAAGCGCAGGAAGCCGTAACCGCCGAGCTTCAGCAGGATACCCGCCAGAATGACCGAGCCTGCCGTCGGCGCTTCAACGTGCGCATCCGGCAACCAGGTATGGACCGGCCACATCGGCATCTTCACGGCAAAGGACGCGAAGAAGGCGAGCCATAACCATGTCTGCATCCCAGCAGAGAAGCTGTACTTCTGCAGTTCCACGATGTTCATCGTGCCAGCCTGCCAGTACATGGCCATGATGGCGATGAGCATCAGAACCGAGCCCAGAAGCGTGTAGAGGAAGAACTTCAAGCTCGCATAGACGCGACGCTTGCCGCCCCACACGCCGATGATGATGAACATCGGGATAAGGCTTGCTTCGAAGAACACGTAGAACAGGAACAGGTCGAGCGCGCAGAACACGCCGATCATCAGCGTTTCCAGAATGAGGAACGCGATCATGTATTCCTTGACGCGCTTTTCCACCGATATCCAGCTTGCGAGAATGCAGAAGGGCATGAGGAAAGCCGACAGCACCACGAACAGGACGGAGATACCGTCCACGCCCATGTGGTAGCTGATGCCGCCACCCATCCAGTCGATCTGTTCGACCATCTGGAAGCCGGGGTTCGAATTATCGAACCCTGCCCAGATGACGAGCGACAGGATGAAGACGAATATCGTCGTCAGCAGCGCGACATTGCGGATATTTCGACGCGAAGCCTCGCTGTCGTCCTTGATCAGAAGGATCAGTAACGCGCCGACAAGCGGCAGAAACGTGACCGTTGAGAGAATTGGCCAGTCGGTCATCAGAAAGAGCTCCCGAGCATCATCCAAGTGACGAGCGCGGCGACGCCGATCAGCATCGCGAATGCGTAGTGATAAAGGTATCCGGACTGCATCTTGACGACGCGGTTGGTGACATCGAGCACGCGAGCCGAGATGCCATCCGGGCCGAAGCCGTCAATAAGCCAGCCGTCGCCACCCTTCCAGAACAAGCGGCCAAGCCAGCGAGCCGGACGTACGAAGAGGAAATCGTACAGTTCGTCGAAGTACCACTTGTTGAGAAGGAACTGGTAGAGGCCACGATGACGGGCAGCCAGCGCCTTCGGCGTTTCCGGCGAGCGGATGTAGAAGATCCAGGCGACGATGAAGCCGAGAACCATCGAGATGAACGGCGACAGCTTAACCCACAGAGGAACATGGTGGTATTCCTCAAGGATCTGGTTGGCAGCCGAAGTGAACAGCGCGCCCTTCCAGAATTCGGCATATTCGTGACCGAAGAAGAGTTCCTTGAACACGACACCGGCAAAGAGTGCACCGACGCCGAGGATCAGCAGCGGAACGAACATGACGGCTGGCGATTCATGGACATGATGCATGACTTCCGCCGAAGCGCGCGGCTTGCCGTGGAAGGTCATGAAAATCAGACGCCATGAATAGAAGCTCGTGAAGAGCGCTGCAACGATGAGAAGCGTCGAAGCGTAGCCGCTGGCAGCACTGTGCGAAGCGAAGACGGATTCGATGATCGCATCCTTGGAGAAGAAACCGGCGGTGCCGATGATCGTGCCCGGAATACCGAGGCCCGTAATGGCAACCGTACCGATGACCATCATCCAGTAGGTGATGGGGATCAGCTTGCGCAGGCCGCCCATGCGACGCATGTCCTGCTCTTCCGAAACGGCATGGATAACCGAACCGGCGCAAAGGAACAAAAGCGCCTTGAAGAAAGCGTGCGTGAACAGGTGGAACACGGCGGCGCCATAGGCACCTACACCGAGCGCTGCGAACATATAGCCGAGCTGCGAACAGGTCGAATAGGCGATCACGCGCTTGATGTCGTTCTGCACGAGAGCGACCGTTGCCGCAAAGAAGGCAGTGGTGGCGCCGATGATGGTCACGACCAGAAGTGCGGTCTGCGACAGTTCAAAGATCGGCGACATGCGGGCGACCATGAACACGCCCGCGGTAACCATGGTAGCGGCGTGAATGAGAGCCGAAACCGGGGTCGGGCCTTCCATGGCGTCCGGAAGCCAGGTGTGCAGCAGGAACTGCGCCGACTTGCCCATCGCGCCCATGAAGAGCAGCAGACAGGTGATCGTGATCGCGCCCTGCTTGTCGAGCTGATAGCCGAGGAAGTTCAGAACGACCTGATTGGCATCGGCAGCGCCTTCAGCCGGCAGATAATTGGCTGCGGCAGCGAAGATCGTGTTGTAGTCGACCGACTGGAACAGCGCGAACACGCCGAAGATGCCGAGCAGGAAGCCGAAGTCGCCGACGCGGTTGACGACGAACGCCTTCATGGCGGCGGCATTGGCCGAAGGCTTCTGGAACCAGAAACCGATCAGGAGGTAAGAAGCCAGCCCCACGCCTTCCCAGCCGAAGAACATCTGGACCAGATTGTCCGACGTGACCAGCATGAGCATGGCGAAAGTGAAGAGCGACAGATAGGCGAAGAAGCGCGGACGATGCGGATCGTGGTGCATATATCCAATGGAATAGATATGCACGAGAGCCGACACCGAGTTCACCACGACCAGCATGACGCCGGTGAGCGTATCGACGCGCAGTGACCAGTCAAAGGAAAGCGCGCCCGATGTCACCCAGTGAAGAACCGGGATGCGGACGGTTTCTGCATCGTGGCCAAGCGGAATCTGGAAGAAGACGACCCAGGACAGGATCGCGACGATGACCATGAAACCGGAAGTGATGTATTCGCTCGCCTTGGCTCCGATCTGATTGCCGAAAAGACCGGCAATCAGGAAGCCGAGAAGCGGAAGGAAGACGATCGCGTAATAGAGCATTTGCCCGTCAACCTTTCATAACATTGACGTCTTCCACCGCGATGGAGCCGCGATTACGGAAGAAAACAACGAGAATTGCCAGACCGATGGCTGCTTCGGCAGCAGCAACAGTCAGAACGAAAAGGGCGAAGACCTGCCCGACCATGTCGCCGAGCTGGCTGGAGAACGCCACGAAATTGAGATTGACCGACAAAAGGATCAATTCGATCGACATCAGGATGACGATGACGTTCTTGCGGTTCAGAAAAATGCCGAAGACGCCAAGCGTAAACAGGATGGCCGAAACGGTGAGATAGTGGGCGATACCGATTTCCATATGCTTATCCTCAGATGCCTTTGCCCGTTTCGACCTTCTTGATCTCGATCGCCGTTTCGGGCGTGCGAGCTACCTGGGTCGGGATGGACTGGCGCTTGACATTCGGCTTGTGCCGCAGCGTCAGAACAATGGCGCCGATCATCGCGACCAGAAGGACGAGACCAGCAACCTGGAAGTAGAAGACGAAGTCGGTGTAGAGAATGTCGCCCAGAGCAGCGGTATTGCTCCGCTCGGCGATATTCGGGATCGGCACGGAACCCTGCCCCAGCTTCGGCGCAAACATGTTGCTTGCGAACACGAAGATCAGTTCGCCGAGCAAGATTAGACCGACCAGAGCGCCGACCGGTGCATATTGCAATGCGCCGCGCTTCAGTTCGGCGAAGTCCACATCCAGCATCATGACGACGAAGAGGAAGAGAACCGCCACTGCACCGACGTAAACGACGAGCAGGATCATGGCGAGGAACTCGGCCCCGGTCAGCAGAAACAGAGCTGCCGCATTGAAGAACGTGAGGATCAGAAACAGCACCGAATGCACGGGGTTGCGTGCCGCAATCACCATGAACGCGCTTGCGATCATGATGAAAGCGAACAGATAGAAAAACGCTGCCGCAATACCTGTCAGCATGGGGATCCCCCAACACCTTTCCGTGAGCAAAGCCTTATTGCCTCGCTCGCTTTAGTCTTTGTTTGCCGCGAATATTCGCGAAACTTAAATTCCAGCAACAAGATGGGCCGCCCCTTCCTGTTGCCGCTTTTCAAACCGGATGCCGAAACGAGGTTTCAGCAAAACCAATCAGCGATATGGCGCATCCATCGCGATATTCCGCGCGATTTCGCGTTCCCAACGGTCGCCATTGGCAAGGAGCTTGTCCTTGTCATAGTAGAGTTCTTCGCGGGTTTCGGTCGCGAATTCGAAATTCGGACCTTCCACGATGGCATCCACCGGGCATGCTTCCTGGCAGAAACCGCAATAGATGCACTTCACCATATCGATGTCGTAACGCACCGTGCGGCGGGTCCCGTCGTTGCGGCGCGGACCGGCCTCGATGGTGATGGCCTGCGCCGGGCAGATCGCTTCGCAAAGCTTGCAGGCGATGCAGCGTTCTTCACCGTTCGGGTAACGGCGCAGCGCGTGCTCTCCACGGAAACGCGGAGAGACCGGACCCTTTTCATGCGGGTAGTTCAACGTCGCTTTGGGCGCAAAGAACTGGCGCATGGAAAGAAAGAACGCGCCGACGAATTCCTTGAGAAGGAGCGATTTGGCTGCTTGAGCGAATGAAGCCATAGTTATTACTCCTTACGCCAGACCGAAGACTTTGAGGAAGGTCGCGGTTGCGACAACCATGAAGAGCGAGATCGGCAGGAACACTTTCCAGCCAAGGCGCATCAGCTGGTCGTAGCGGTAACGCGGAACGAAAGCCTTCACCATTGCGAAGAGGAAGAAGCAGAAGCAGAGCTTCAGCATGAACCAGATGATGCCCGGAACCCAGTTGAGGAACCACACGTCCACCGGAGGCAGCCAGCCGCCGAGGAAGAGCGTCGTCATCAGGGCGCACATCAGCGTGATCGCCACATACTCGCCAAGGAAGAACAGAAGGAACGGCGTGGACGAATATTCGATCATGTGACCGGCCACGAGTTCGGATTCAGCTTCGACGAGGTCGAATGGCGGACGGTTCGTTTCGGCAAGTGCCGAAATGAAGAAGATCACGAACATCGGGAACAGAGCCAGCCAGTTCCAGTCGAGGAACGAAGCCGGAAGGCCAAGCATGGTTCCAAGGCCCGTATTCTGCGAAAGCACGATGTCGGTGAGGTTGAGCGAGCCAACCGTCAGCAGAACCGTGACAATCACGAAGCCGATGGAAACTTCGTAGGAAACCATCTGTGCAGCCGAACGAAGCGCACCGAGGAACGGATACTTCGAGTTCGATGCCCAGCCACCCATGATCACGCCGTAAACTTCGAGCGAAGAAATGGCGAAGATATAGAGAATGCCGACATTGATATTGGCGATGGCCCAGCCTTCATTGACCGGAATGACCGCCCAGGTTGCCATTGCAAGCACGGCAGAAACGAAAGGCGCAAGGAGGAAGACACCCTTGTTTGCGCCAGACGGAATGATTGGTTCCTTGAAGACGAACTTCAACAAGTCGGCGAAAGCCTGGAACAGACCCCAGGGACCGACAACGTTCGGACCGCGGCGAAGCTGTACCGCTGCCCAGATCTTGCGATCTGCGTAAAGCAGGTAAGCGACGACGATCAGCAATACGACGAGCAGAACGACCGACTTCAGCGCTATGATAAGCGCGGGCAAGACGTAAGCTGCAAAAATACCTTCCATTGTTCCGTCTCTCTCTCGCTTACTCGGCAGCCTGCTGGAAGCCGCCAGCCGCGAGCGCCGAGCATTCGGCCATGACGGCGGAAGCGCGCGCAATTGGGTTCGTCAGGTAGAAGTCCTTGACCGGGGAAACGAACGCAGCGCCGCCGCCCGGATTGGATGCTTTCGCTGCCAGCGCCACGAGATCGTCGGCGGAAGCAGGCGTGATGGTGTCGATGGCCAGCATATGCGGATAATCCGCATAGAGCTTGGCGCGAAGCTGCTGCATCGAATCGAACGGCAGGCGCTTGCCAAGGCTGTCGGAAAGAGCGCGCAGGATTGCCCAGTCTTCCTTTGCCTCGCCCGGTGCGAAACCGGCGCGGCTGCCGAGCTGCACGCGACCTTCGGTGTTGAGCCAGGTGCCCGACTTTTCCGTGTAGGCTGCGCCCGGCAGAATAACGTCGGCAGCGTGTGCGCCGGCATCGCCGTGCGTACCGATGTAAACGACGAAGCTCGAACCCTTTTTGGTCATGTCGAGTTCGTCTGCACCGAGCAGGAACACGACATCAAGATTACCCAGCATGTCGCCAGCCACCTTGCCGCCCTCACCCGGCACGAAGCCGAGATCCAGAGCACCAACGCGCGAAGCGGCAGTGTGCAGAACGGAGAAGCCGTTCCACTCGTCCTTGATCGCGCCAACATCCTGAGCAAGCTTGGCGGCGGAAGACAAAACGGCCTGACCGTTTTCGCCGGTGAGCGCGCCCTGACCGATGATGATCAGCGGACGCTCGGCCTTGGCCAGCACGTCGCGGAATGCGTTCTTGCCGGAAGCGACTGCTGCGAGCGTTTCAGCACCAGCACCCAGATATTCGTAATCGTAACGCAGTTCAGCCTGTTCGCCGATCAGAGCGACCGGGAAATGACCCATGCGCTGACGCTTGCGGATGCGGGCGTTCAGAACAGCAGCCTCAATGCGGGGATTGGAACCGATAATGAGCAAAGCATCAGCGTTTTCAATGCCTTCGATTGTTGCGTTAAAGAGATAGCTTGCACGACCCAGTGCCGGATCGAGAGCAGCGCCATCCTGACGGCTATCGATATTGGCGGAGCCGAGCGAAGCCATCAGGCCCTTCAGCGCATAGATTTCTTCAACCGAAGCCAGATCGCCAGCGACTGCGCCAATCTTGTCGGCGGAGGTTGCGGAAACCTTGGCAGCAATAGCGGAGAAGGCTTCCGGCCAGCTTGCGGCGACCAGACGGCCATCCTTGCGAACATAAGGGCGGTCGAGGCGCTGGGTGCGCAGGCCATCCCAGATGAAGCGGGTCTTGTCGGAAATCCACTCTTCGTTCACCGCTTCATTGACACGCGGCATGACGCGCATCACTTCGCGGCCACGAGTGTCGACGCGGATGTTCGAACCGACCGCATCCATCACGTCGATGGTTTCTGTCTTGTTCAGTTCCCACGGACGGGCCTGGAACGCGTAAGGACGCGAGGTCAGAGCGCCAACCGGGCAAAGATCGATGACGTTGCCCTGCAGTTCCGACGTCATGGCGCGTTCGAGATAGGTGGTGATCTCGGCATCTTCGCCACGACCGATGAGGCCCAGTTCAGAAATGCCAGCCACTTCCGTCGTGAAGCGGACGCAGCGCGTGCAGTGAATGCAGCGCGTCATCACCGTCTTGACGAGCGGACCGATATATTTGTTTTCAACGGCACGTTTGTTCTCGCGATAGCGCGAACCGTCGGTGCCGAAAGCCATTGCCTGATCCTGCAGATCGCACTCACCGCCCTGATCGCAGATCGGGCAATCCAGCGGGTGGTTGATGAGCAAGAATTCCATCACGCCTTCGCGGGCCTTCTTGACCATCGGCGTGTTGGTGAAGATTTCAGGCGCTTCGCCATTCGGGCCGGGACGCAGATCGCGCACGCCCATGGCGCAGGATGCCGCCGGCTTCGGCGGTCCGCCCTTTACTTCAACAAGGCACATGCGGCAGTTTCCGGCGATGGAAAGCCGTTCGTGGAAACAAAAACGCGGGACTTCAGCCCCCGCGGCTTCGGCAGCCTGAAGGAGCGTATAGTGATCGGGTACTTCGATCTCTGTGCCGTCAACCTTAATATTTGCCATCGCTTATCCAAACCTGCGGCTTATGCCGCATCTTCCAGATCTCAAACTTTCGAGCGGTCTTCTTCAAACCGCATGCAACTCGTTAAGCCTTATTCCGCTGCTTCCAGACGGATATTGCGGCTCTGAACGGCGTTGCGGGTATAATCGTCAATGCGCTTTTCAATTTCCGGACGGAAATTGCGGATCAGGCCCTGAATAGGCCATGCAGCAGCATCACCGAGAGCGCAGATCGTGTGACCTTCAATCTGCTTGGTCACATCGAACAACATGTCGATTTCACGCTTCTGCGCGTTACCCTTGACCATGCGTTCCATCACGCGCCACATCCAGCCGGTGCCTTCGCGGCAAGGCGTGCACTGGCCACAGCTCTCGTGCTTGAAGAACGCTGCCAGACGGGCAATCGCCTTGATGATGTCGGTGGACTTGTCCATGACGATCAGGCCGCCGGTGCCGAACGACGATTTCTTGTCGCGCATGCCGTCAAAGTCCATGATGGCATCCATCATGTCTTCGCCCTTGATGACCGGGCACGATGCACCGCCAGGAATAACCGCCAGCAGATTGTCCCAGCCGCCACGAATGCCGCCGCCGTGCTTTTCAATCAGATCACGAAACGGAATGCCGAGGCCTTCTTCGATGACGCAAGGCGTGTTCACATGACCCGAAATCTGGAACAGCTTGGTGCCGACGTTGTTCGGGCGTCCGATGGACGAGAACCAGGCCGCGCCACGACGCAGGATCGTCGGCGCAACGGCAATCGATTCCACGTTGTTCACGGTCGTCGGGCAGCCATAAAGGCCCATATTTGCCGGGAATGGAGGCTTCAGACGCGGCTGGCCCTTCTTGCCTTCAAGGCTTTCGAGCAGAGCCGTTTCTTCGCCACAGATGTAAGCACCGGCGCCGTGGGATACGAGAACATCCATATCCCAGCCGCACTTGTTGCCCTTGCCGAGCAGACCGGCTTCGTAGCACTCGTCGATAGCGGCCTGCAGCGCTTCACGCTCACGCATGAACTCGCCGCGAATATAAATATAGGCGGTGTGTGCGCCCATGGCGCAACCGGCGATTACGCAGCCTTCGATCAGCGTATGCGGATCGTGGCGCAGAATTTCGCGGTCCTTGCAGGTGCCCGGTTCGGATTCGTCGGCATTGACGACCAGATAATGCGGGCGACCGTCGCTCTGCTTCGGCATGAACGACCACTTGAGACCTGTCGGGAAGCCAGCGCCGCCACGGCCACGCAGGCCCGACGCTTTCATCTCGTCGATGATCCAGTCACGGCCCTTTTCGATCAGGCCCTTGGTGTTGTCCCAATGGCCGCGCGCCATGGCACCCTTCAGGGACTGATCCTTGAAGCCGTAAATATTGGTGAAGATGCGATCTTTATCAGCCAGCATGTCTCACCTGTTTCCGTTCGTGTTTGCCAATATCGAAGTCATCATACCGGCTTCTTTCCGAATACCTTGATGTATTCCTCGACGCCGCCCTTGGCCAAAGCCTTGGCCTGCTTTACCCAGTCTTCACGCTCGATGCGACCGTGGAAGCTGAGATAGCCGTCGACCCACTCGCGCTCGGCCTTCTTCCAGGAAGCGACCTGCTTGAAGGTGAAGATGCCCAGCTCATGCAGGGTTTCCTCAATCTTCGGGCCAACGCCGGAAATCAGCTTCAGATCGTCAACAGCTTCCGGACGCTCCATGGCAACCGGACGGTTCTTGTCATCAAGCTTGAATGCCTGCTTGCTGTCGACCGACGCGGCCTTTTCGGCAGCCTTCGACACCTTGACATCCGAAGGCGTCTTGAGCGCCGGATCGGTTTCAGGTGCATTGGTTACCGGCTTTGCAGC
This sequence comes from Brucella sp. GW823-FHT04E01, assembly GCF_058796175.1. Classification (NCBI taxonomy): domain Bacteria; kingdom Pseudomonadati; phylum Pseudomonadota; class Alphaproteobacteria; order Hyphomicrobiales; family Brucellaceae; genus Brucella; species Brucella sp. GW823-FHT04E01. The sequence continues at coordinate 51,723 of NZ_JBXAIK010000006.1, forward strand.
ATTCGACGGAGCGACGTTCTTCGCTTCGTCGGCAGCTTTTGCAGCGGCTTCCGCCTTGGCCTTCTCTTCAGCTTCGGCCTTCGCCTTGGCTGCGGCGGCATCGGATGCCTTGCGGGTCTCAAGACCGACCTTCTTGTAGTCGAGATCTTCGGTCAGAGCGGTCAGGCCGTTGATCGGCTCGGACGTCACACGTCCATCCTGTGGACCCGGCTTGACGGTGTCGCCCTTGCCAGCTTCGAAAGCATCGATGATTTCGGCAAGGCGTTCCGGCGTCAGATCTTCATAGGCGTCCTTGAAGATCATGACCATCGGTGCGTTGGCGCAGGCGCCCTGGCATTCCACTTCTTCCCACGACAGCGTTCCGTCGGCATTGAGCTCGAACGGGTCGTGGTTGATCTTGTGACGGCAGACATCCATCAGCGCTTCCGAACCACGCAGCATGCATGGCGTGGTGCCGCAAACCTGAATGTGAGCGCGTGTGCCAACCGGCTTCAGCTGGAACTGCGTATAGAAAGTCGCGACTTCCAGAACGCGGATCAGCGGCATTTCGAGCATGCCTGCAACATGTTCGATAGCGGCTTTCGTGACCCAGCCGTCCTGCTCCTGCGCACGCATGAGCAACGGAATAACAGCCGACTGCTGACGGCCTTCGGGGAATTTTGCGATCGTCTTGTGCGCCCATGCCTGATTTTCCGCGTTGAACGCGAAAGCGGCTGGCTGGACGGCATCATCTGCGAGACGGCGAACGGACATCAGCGGTCAACCTCACCAAACACGATATCGAGCGAGCCAAGAATTGCCGACACGTCAGCCAGCATATGGCCGCGGCACAGGAAATCCATGGCTTGAAGATGGGCAAAGCCCGGAGCGCGCAGCTTGCAGCGATAAGGCTTGTTGGAGCCGTCCGACACGAGGAAGACGCCAAATTCACCCTTCGGTGCTTCAACTGCTGCGTAAACTTCACCGGCAGGCACGTGATAGCCTTCCGTGTAAAGCTTGAAGTGATGGATAAGCGCTTCCATCGAGCGCTTCATCTCGCCGCGCTTAGGCGGCACGATCTTGTTGTCGGCATTGGAAACCGGACCGACGCGCTCCTTGCCGAGCAGAAGATCAACGCACTGGCGCATGATGCGTGCCGACTGGCGCATTTCTTCCATACGGATCAGGTAGCGATCATAGCAGTCGCCATTCTTGCCGATCGGAATGTCGAATTCCATCTCGTTGTAGCACTCGTAAGGCTGCGACTTGCGCAGATCCCATGCCGCGCCTGAACCACGCACCATGACGCCCGAGAAGCCCCATGCCCATGCATCTTCCAGCTTCACGACGCCGATATCGACGTTACGCTGCTTGAAAATACGGTTCGGCGTGATGAGATCATCAAGATTGTTGAGCGTATTGAAGAACGGATCGATCCATTTGCCGATGTCTTCAACGAGCTGATCCGGCAGGTCCTGATGGACGCCACCCGGACGGAAATAGGCTGCGTGCATACGTGCGCCACAAGCGCGTTCGTAGAACACCATCAGCTTTTCGCGCTCTTCGAAGCCCCAGAGCGGCGGCGTCAACGCACCGACGTCCATGGCCTGCGTGGTCACGTTCAGAAGATGGTTCAGAATACGGCCGATTTCCGAATAGAGAACGCGGATCAGCTGGCCACGCTTCGGCACATCGATGCCCAGAAGGCGTTCGACGGCGAGTGCATAGGCGTGCTCCTGGTTCATCGGCGCCACGTAATCGAGGCGGTCGAGATAAGGCAGAGCCTGAAGATAGGTCTTGGCTTCCATCAGCTTTTCGGTGCCGCGATGCAGCAGACCGATATGCGGATCGACGCGCTCGACGACTTCACCGTCGAGTTCAAGCACCAGACGCAGCACGCCGTGCGCGGCAGGGTGCTGCGGACCGAAGTTGATATTGAAATTGCGGACCTGAGTCTCAGCCATGTTCAGCTTCCTGTTTGGCTGCAAGAGCCGCCAAGAACTCCTCGCCGGTCATCCGGTGGGTGTCATTGGCAAAATCGTAATTCGCAGGCTTGTTATCGATGAAGATTTCTTCGGCGAAATGAAAACGTTCCGGCTCGGCAAAGGCCTGCATCGAAACAACCGTCATTCCATCATGGACACCGCGCCAGAACAGCGACGAACCGCACTTCGAGCAGAAGCGGCGTTCGCCCCATTCCGAAGAAGAGTAAGTCGCCAGGGCAGCTTCGTTTTCGATTTCAACCGAAGTGCCGCAATTGACGGCCATGAAAGCACCCCCCGACCAACGCCGGCACATGCTGCAATGGCAGACATCCATTTCCATCTTCACCGGAGAAGCAGTGAACTTCACCTCTCCGCAAAGACATTGACCGTTCAATCTTTCGCCTGCGCCCATGAGTATGCCCTCAGTTCGCCTTGGCTTTCTCGTCGCCCGGCAGAACGTAATCCGTTCCTTCCCAAGGCGAGAGGAAGTCGAAGTTGCGGAATTCCTGACGCAGCTGGACAGGCTCGTACACGACACGCTTCAGCTCGTCGTTATAACGAACTTCAACGAAGCCGGTGAGCGGGAAGTCCTTGCGCAGCGGATGGCCTTCAAAACCATAGTCGGTCAGGATGCGGCGCAAATCCGGATGGCCGGAGAAGAGAACGCCGTACATGTCGTAGGTTTCGCGCTCGAACCATTCGGCACCAACGAAGACCGGCACTGCGGAAGGCACCAGCGTATCTTCGTCAGCCTGAACCTTGACGCGGATGCGCTGGTTCTGGCGCGGAGACATCAGCTGATAAACGACATCGAAGCGCTTGGCGCGCTGCGGATAGTCGACGCCTGAAATATCCGTCAGGTTGACGAACTGGCACTGCACGTCGTCACGCAGGAAGGTCAGAACGCTGATGATGCTCGCGGCCGGAACCGAAAGCGTCAACTCGCCATAGGCAAGTTTCGCCTCTTCGATCGCGTCGCCGAGGCGTTCCTTGATATAGCCGGAAAGTTCACCGAGAGCTTCTTCGCTCATTTTCCTAACTTCCTTCTTTAGAACTCACACCGCACTTGCCTTTTGGGAGGCCCTTTTCAGGGGATGGCAGGCAGTCGAACCCTAACAAAACTTGTCTTGCGCAAACCGGTCGATAACCGGCTCAGCGCTCAATCGTACCCGTGCGACGGATCTTTTTCTGAAGCATCAGAATGCCGTAGAGCAGTGCTTCAGCGGTCGGAGGGCAACCCGGAACATAAATATCGACCGGAACCACGCGATCGCAGCCACGCACCACCGAATAGGAATAGTGGTAGTAGCCGCCGCCATTGGCGCAGGAACCCATCGAGATAACGTAACGCGGCTCCGGCATCTGGTCGTAGACCTTGCGGAGAGCGGGTGCCATCTTGTTGGTCAGCGTGCCGGCAACGATCATCACGTCGGACTGACGCGGTGATGCGCGCGGAGCGATACCGAAGCGCTCGGCGTCGTAGCGCGGCATGGAAATGTGCATCATTTCCACGGCGCAGCAGGCGAGACCGAAGGTCATCCACATCAGCGAACCGGTACGCGCCCAGGTAATCAGAGCGTCAGCGGATGTGACAATGAACCCCTTGTCGGACAGTTCGCTGTTCAGATCGTTGAAGAATGCATCGTCGGAACCGACAGGTTTGCCCGTGCGCGGGTCAAGAATGCCCTTCGGCTGCGGAGCCACGAGCGTTGTGTTGGCTGTGGTCAATCCCATTCCAGCGCTCCCTTCTTCCATTCATAAATGAAACCGATGGTCAGAACGCCAAGGAACACCATCATCGATGCAAAGCCGAACCAGCCAATTTCGCCAAAGGACACAGCCCATGGGAAAAGGAAGGCGACTTCCAGATCGAAGATGATGAAAAGAATCGACACCAGATAGAAACGGATGTCGAACTTCATACGGGCGTCATCGAAGGCATTGAAGCCGCACTCGTAAGCAGAAAGCTTTTCGGGGTCGGGCTGTCTATAGGCGACAAGAAACGGCGCAACCAGGAGGGCTACACCAATTACCATCGCAATGCCGAGAAAGATGACGATCGGCAGGTAGGAACTTAAAAGCTCGTTCATGGTCCTTTATCCGGCTTGAATACGAGGCTGCGCCGCCTGTCATAAGCTTTTTGGAGCTGACGACCATGCGACACATTGCATCTGTTGCAACCTCGTCGCCCAAGCAGCTTCAAAAGGCATGCCGTGCGAACTAAGCGCTTTTCGCCGGGACGGTTATCGCAGCGCGTTCGCAAGCGCAACCCCTCCGGCATGATCTATTGGGCAAAGACGAGCCAAGATGCTTAACAAGCCATGGCATCAAGCCCGCATATCCCACTGAAAACCCGTATAACATGAAAAGATCATAATTTCGTGAGGAAAAGTCGCACGGACTGGTCGGCTTAGCAATCGCCAGGAGAATCAATTGCCTGCAACTTGGGAATGAAAGTTGGGGGTTTCAGCTCTCGCTTTAAAATGAACTCATGGAGCAGCAGAAGCCGTTGCCCCGACCAGCCTACCGGGCAGATAAAGCACAAGCGATGCAGCTCCCTTGATTGCAGAGGCACCGTCTGCCAGCACCGCCTGCCCCGTTGTCTGCTTCTCCCGCCCGTTCAGAGCATCCAGCGAAAGGCTGCCATCACTGACCAGAGCCATGAGCGATGGCGACGATGCAAAGACATTATGTTCGCCTCCATCCAAATCGGTAGCGTCGATCACCGCGATTCCATATTTCTGGAGCGTCGGAATACTGGTGCCGTCCCCTACTCGCGCATGGCCGCCCGTAATAAAGGATGAGACCCCGAGCGCGCGATCGCTGCGCGATGTCATCACCGCCGTTGGGCGCGGCATGGGATCGATATCCTTGATCTGCTTTTCGAACACGTCGAGATCGATGTCCGGTGCGGCGAGCAACAGCGCATTGATGCGACGCAGCACATTCTTTTCGCCACGGAGCGACAAGGTTCTCAGAGCCTCCATAGTCACGAAGCTGCCCATGGAGTGCCCGACGAGAACAATACGCTCCGCCTTGCTGCGGGCGACGAGTTCCAGCAATCGCGCCAGACCGTCACGTGCGAAGTCCGCGCTATCACGATCATAGACATAAAGCCCAAGATCGCCGCCCGACGGCCAGGCATATTCGACCGCCACCGACTTCATTTTGTAATCATGGACAAATTGCGCAGTGCGGAATGTGCTGTCGGCAAAATTATTGTTGTAGCCATGCACGAAGATCAGGATTTCCTTGTCCTTCGGTCCCTGCTTCGCCAGGGCGGCATTCAATTGCGCGAGAAACTGCTCGGCATTGTCGTAAGGCTGGAATGCCGTGGCAGCGAAATTTTTGGCGGGATCAGGCTTGTAGCCGGTAGACTCAACCTGTCCTTTGACGTGAGCTGCCGGAATCCCGACATCAACCTGCGCAAAATTCAGCGTTTCCGAGCGCTTTGAATTGTAAGGCTGCGAGAAATTATCCGAGCGCTGGCGGCTCGTCGCAACATAAATAGGAACTACCGCCGCCGGTTTTGCAGGCTTGACGATAGCGGCTTCGGCTGCGGCCACCGATTGCGGGCTTGAATTCGGTCCATGCCACAGCACAGCGCGGGGTGTGCCACACCCGGCAAGAATCAAAAACGTTGCAAGCACACCAAGATAAGCGCGTCGGGTCATCGTCGCAGCGATCCGTTCCTGTCATCCGATTTCACGCGATTGAAAACAGGAAATTCGTTCCATGGCAATGCATGGACCAAATGGGCCGCTTCTCGCCAACTCAAATTATCGCGAAGTGCCTGCGGCGCGGACATTGAGAAATTCCGTTCGCGTTTATCGAGAAAGTTGGAATGGAAGCGTTCCAAATGCTGCAAGCTTTGCGAAGCCATGCCTTCAGATCGCGTTCGCCCCGGCTATCATGAAGCACATTGTCGGCCAAAGTATCGCAAGGAGGTCACGCATGAGCCATTATCTGCTCGCCAGCGGCGATCTTCTCGCCATTGCCGCGATCATCCTGTCAGTCGCCTATCTATCCTGGAAGCAGTTTTCCAAATAGCAGGCGTACGGTTCGGCGAAACAGCTACGCTCCGGCAATTCCATCAAGATTCTTTGAAGATGCGGCGACCCGAGAGACAAGGCGGTGGGCGCCACTTTCGTGTCAACGTTCAATCTATCGATTTGTTGAGAGGAAAGTGGCGCGAGTGACGGGGCT
>NZ_JBXAIK010000006.1:57990-190278 GCF_058796175.1 Brucella sp. GW823-FHT04E01
CTCGAACCCGCGACCTCCGGCGTGACAGGCCGGCACTCTAACCAACTGAGCTACACCCGCGCATTTCTCGGCAACCTTGCGGCTGCGTCGCACCGGCGTTTCCGTCCGGTGTGAGCGGTCGTTTAAGGGGTTCTCGAACAAGTGTCAAGCGCGTGTTTGGAGAAGAATTGCGATATTACAAAAATCATTCACAGGGCATTTCAATGCCCGTTCACGATCAGCAATTCTGGCTTGAAAGAAGCAAAAACGGCGGTAGGCGCCACTTTCGTGTCAACGTTCAATCTATCGATTTGTTGAGAGGAAAGTGGCGCGAGTGACGGGGCTCGAACCCGCGACCTCCGGCGTGACAGGCCGGCACTCTAACCAACTGAGCTACACCCGCGCATTTCTCGGCAACCTTTCGGTTGCGTCGCACCGGCGTTTCCGTCCGGTGTGAGCGGTCGTTTAAGGGGTTCTCGAACAAGTGTCAAGCAAGGGTCACGAAGAAAGAATAAGAATTTTCGATTTTGCTGCAGAACACCCGATTTCCGGGCTTTTTCAATGACATCAAACTTATCCACAAACCCGGCCCTGTACTCGAATCCAAACCAGCTTTCAGAATCATCCGCATCGCGATCACCGACAGCCCTCCCCGCAGCAAATAGTGATACGTCAATTGGTCGCTTGATTTCATACCAACCAGTTGGTATTGTATATCAAGGAGTACGATTATGGCACGCAAACAAAATCCAATGACCCGGTCCAACCTGCTTGATGCAGCATTAAGCGTTATTCGCACCAAGGGTTATGCCGCAACGACGGTCGATGACATCTGCAACAAAGCGTCCTTATCCAAAGGTGCTTTCTTTCATCATTTTTCCAGCAAGGAAGATCTGGCCGTTGCTGCCGCGAATTACTGGTCGGAAATGACCGGCGCGTTCTTTGCGGAGGCCACCTATCATGCTCCCGAAGACCCGCTTGAGCGCGTGCTGGCCTATGTCGAGTTGCGTAAGCAGCTGATTCAAGGCGAGTTGCCTGATTTCACCTGTCTCGTCGGCACCATGACACAGGAGGTCTACGAGACCAATTCCGTGATCCGCGATGCCTGCTGGGACAGCATTTCAAGCCATGCAGACACGCTTGTTCCGGATATCGCAGCCGCGATGGAACGCTATCCGGTTGCAGGTGAGTTCACCGCTGAAAGCCTGGCTCTGCATACGCAGGCGGTCATTCAAGGCGCTTTCATCATCGCCAAGGCAAGCGGTGATCCGCTGCGTGCGGTGGAAAGTGTCGACCATCTCAAGCGGTATATAAGCCTGCTCTTCAAACACCCCGCCAATACCCATTGAACAGAAAACCGACAAAGGGAGGAAACCATGCCCAGCACTATTCGCCTGCACCGTGTATTTGCCACCAAGCCGGAGAAGGTTTATCGCGCATTCGTCGAGCCGGATGCGGTGGCCAGCTGGTTGCCGCCATATGGCTTCACTTGCACCGTCTATGAACTGGACGCAAAGGTCGGCGGCAAACACAGAATGTCGTTCCGGAATTTCACAACCGGCCACAGCCATTCCTTTGGCGGCACATATGTGGAACTCGTTCCGGGAGAACGGCTGGTCTATACGGACAGTTTCGACGATCCGAACCTGCCCGGCGAAATGAAGGTCACGATAACCTTGAAAGCCGTTTCGGTCGGAACGGAAATCAACATCGAACAGCAGGGCGTCCCCGATATAATTCCGGCTGAAGCCTGTTATCTCGGCTGGCAAGAATGTCTGGACAAGCTGAAGAAGCTCGTCGAGCCTGAAATCAACCAGTAACGCTGTTTCGGCGATGACGCATGGCTTGTTGCCGACCGTGCGTCATCGATCCGATAATCCCTACACAGCCTGTGGCTGCCTCACCGAAGAGAGATGGCGAACCACAACCGGCACCAGCAGCAGCAGCCCCACGATCGACGAGTAAATCTCCGGCGCGACCAGAAGAATGGCTGCAAAAATCATCAGGACATTTTCCCAGGCCTTGGTCCGCACCAGGAAGAAACCTGACAATGCGGCACCGAGAGCGGTGATACCTATGGCGCAACCAAGGAACGCCACCAGGAAATCCGGCCAGTTGAAGTCCGATGTAACCAGCAGGAGTGACGGAGAGAAGACGAAGACAAACGGCACGAGCACCTTGCCGAGACCGAGCCGGAAGGCCGTATTGCCTGTCTTGAACGGATCGGCGCCCGCCATACCTGCCGCCGCATAGGCGGCAAGCGCAACAGGCGGCGTGATATCCGCCAGCACCCCGTAATAAAAGACGAAGAAGTGAGCCACAATGGGCTCAACACCCAGCAGCCCCAGCGCGGGCGCGGCAATTGTCGCCATGATGATATAATTGGCTGTCGTCGGAATTCCACAGCCCATCAGAATGCAGACAATCCCCGTCATGACGAGCGTGAAAAGCAGCGTCAGTGTCTGCGGACCGAACCAGGCGGCAGGCAGAATGGTACCGAAATAGGTGGCAAGCTGGCCTGCAGTCGACGTCACGATATAGGAAATCTTGAAGCCAACGCCGGTAAGCGTCACCACGCCGACAATAATGCCGACGGTCGCCGCCGCAGCGCCAACGGCGAGCGCATATTTGGCGCCGTCGCGCAGTCCGTCAAAAATCTCGCCTATCGACATGCGCTTGCGCGGATTAAGCAATCCCACCGCAATACAGAGCGTAATGCCCCAGAACGCAGCCAGATAAGGCGTATAACCCGACAGCAGAACACCGATCAGCACGATCAGCGGAATAACGGTCGGCCAGTCGCGCTTGAATGCTTCCTTCAGGTCAGGCAGTTCTTCCTTCGTCATGCCGCGCAAGCCGTTGCGCTTGGCTTCGAAATGAACCTGCATCAGAACGCCGAAGAAATGCATGAAGGCTGGCACGATGGCTGCCAGAATGATCGTCGTGTAAGGCAGGTTCAGAAATTCGATCATCAGGAACGCCGCAGCGCCCATGATCGGCGGCGTGATCTGCCCGCCTGTCGATGATGCTGATTCCACGGCAGCGGCAAAGTGGCGTTTATAACCGAGCCGGATCATCGCCGGGATCGTCAGCGAACCGACTGTCACCGTATTGGCGACCGATGAGCCCGAAATCATGCCGAACAAGGCGGAGCCAAAAATGGAGACCTTTGCCGGACCGCCCGCGAAACGGCCTGCTACCCAGGCCGCGCAGTCCAGAAACAGCTGACCGAGACCGATGCGGGTTGCAAAAACCCCAAACAGCACGAAATGGAAAACATAGGTCGCGACCACACCGAGCGCGATACCGTAGATACCTTGTGTCGTCAGATAAAGATGATCGACAAGCTGGCTGACCGTTGCACCGGGATGCACGAGAATGCCCGGCATATGCTGCCCATAGAGCGCATAGAGCATGAACAGGACCGATATGATCGGCAGTGGCCAGCCGACGGAGCGTCGCGTCGCTTCCAGAAGAACCAGAATGAGAAGTCCACCGAGAACGACATCCGTGGTCGTCGGATTGCCGACGCGGAAAGCCAGATCGTCGAGCGGTATCATTGGAACGTGGGCGACGGACACGACCGCGATGATTGCCAGCGCCCAATCGATAATGGAAATGCCAAGCGGTCTCAGCCACGACGATGTGGTGGGCTTGTCGTATCCCTTGCGGGAAAACGGGAAAACAAGAAAGACGAGACCGAGTACGAAGGAAAGGTGAATACCGCGATGCACCATTTCCGACAGAAGGCCGAAACCCGCAGTGTAATAGTGGAAGATGGAAAGTGCGATCAGCAGCGCGCCAACGATGCGGGCTGCGAGCGGCCCCAGCGGGCGAAAGCGAATCTCGGAGTCGAATTTCTCTTCTAGCTCGCGCGCCTTGGCTTCATCCAGTTCCATGGGCGACAGTTTCGCCTCTTGCTCGCTCACCATACTGGCCTCTCCATCCAGAGCGCAGCTGATCCACTTGAATCAAAAAACACTCTAATCGCTTGTTTTAAAATGCTTATATACCTGAAAGATGCTTTGTACCGGACTGGAAGCAAATGCACGGAGTTCCGGTGAAACTCCGTGCAACTTGTTCATCCGAACCGGAATGGTCGGCTTATTTCAGAACGCCTGCTTCCTTGTAGAAGCGTTCTGCGCCGGGATGTAGCGGAATGCCAAGGCTGGTCGTTGCCGTATCAAGCTTGATGAGCTTGCCCTTTGCGTGCCCGGCATCGAGTGCTTTCCGGCTGTCGTCGTTAAACAGGGTTTTGGTGATGTTGTAGACGAGTTCATCCGGTTGCTTGGCGCTCGTCACCCATTGCGCCGCGACTGCCAGAGTCTCGGTCTGACCGACATCCTTGTAAGTATCGGCAGGAACAGCATCCTTCGAGAAGAACGAGTATTTCTCAAGAATCTTCTGCGCTTCCGGACCGGAAATCGGAACCAGCGATATGCCGTTCGATGTGGCAAGCTCCGAGATTGCGCCGGTCGGATAGCCGCCAACGAAGAAATAGGCATCGAGCGCGCCGTCCTTCAGACGCTCTCCTGCAGGTCCCGGCTTCAGATGTTCAGCCTTGATGTCGCTTTCGCTCAATCCATACGCTTCCAACACGATGCGGGCATCAACGATCGTACCCGATCCCGGTTCATCGATGGAAACGCGTTTTCCCTTGAGATCGGCAACGGATTTGATTCCTGCATCCTTGCGGGCGACCAGATGAATGGTTTCGGGGTAGAGCGTAGCAATCAGGCGCAGATCTTCGACCTTGCCCTTGCCGTCATAAAGACCGGTGCCGGTATGCGCCCAGTAAGCCACGTCCGACTGGGTGAAGCCGGATTCCAGCGATCCGGACTGAATAGCGTTGATATTGGCGACCGAACCGTTCGATGAAACCGCCGTCGCCACCAGACCGGGAACGCCTTTATCCCCTGCCCCGGAAATCGCGTTGGCGATCAAGCCACCGATCGGATAATAGGTGCCCGCTGTTCCTCCGGTGCCTATACGAAAGAAGGCGGGAGCCTGTGCAAGAGCGATGCTGGCTCCGACAGCCACAATTCCTGCAAATGCAGCAACCACACCGCGCCGGGTGAACTTTCCCATTGTCATATCTGCTCTCCGTTCCCAGAATAATTTTGTTCAAATTGTGTCGCCGAGCATGGAAAGCTGGGCGCGGCTTGTCAAGCGTCCAGTCCGCCATTGGCCAGACCTGCTGAATTTTGATATAATCTCAAAGCTCGAAGCGGTATTCTATCAAAATTACAACCTCGATAAACAAGAAATAACAAGATTTATAAAACTACAATATGATAAATCATCGAGTAATTTAAATAAAAATCAAAAACTATACATATTTACTTGTAACACCACATAAATACCGTCAGAAATCGAATTCCAACTCCATAAACGACTTGAAAGCGCAGAATTTGTCGCTATCTTGGCTTCATGGCGTGTGCTGCGTGCGCCCAGGGATTACCCTGAATACGGAGACTGTTTTTAACCGTTTCTGTCAGGGAGCTGCCATGGCTGGTCGCATTCAAAATACTATACGCAATTTTCTTGATAGTGAGTCGTCAGGCGGCCTGCTGCTTATAGCTTCTGCAGCAGCGGCATTGCTGGTGGCGAACTCGCAGTTTTCAGAAGCTTATTTTGGCGCCCTTCATGCCTATCTCGGACCGCTTTCTGTCCAGCACTGGGTCAATGACGCGCTGATGGCAGTGTTCTTCCTCATGGTCGGGCTGGAGATCAAGCGCGAGATGGTTGACGGCCACCTTTCGTCATGGCCACGCCGCATTCTGCCCGGTGCAGCAGCAGCGGCAGGTATGGCAGTGCCGGCGCTCGTCTACCTTGCCTTCAATCTCAATAACGGTGCTGCCCATGGTTGGGCGATCCCGGCTGCGACCGATATCGCGTTCGCGCTCGGTGTTATTTCCTTGCTGGGGCCAAGAGTTCCGACATCGCTGAAGGTGTTTCTTGCAGCTCTTGCCATCATTGACGACCTCGGCGCAGTGATTGTCATCGGATTGTTTTATACAACCGGCGTTTCACTGATGGACCTTGGTTTGGCTGCAGCAGTCGTCGCTGCCCTGGTCGCCTTGAACCTGAGCGGCGTTAAGCGTCTGACACCTTATCTTCTGCTGGGCCTCGTGCTGTGGTTCTTCACCTATCGCTCGGGCGTTCACGCGACCATTGCAGGCGTTTTGCTTGCGCTGACCATTCCGATCAAACGCACCCCCGCGAAGCCTGAAGCGACCGTCTCCGAAAGCCCGCTGCATCTGCTCGAGCATAGCCTCATCAAGCCGGTTTCGTTCATCATCGTGCCCATATTCGGTTTCGCCAATGCAGGCGTCAGCTTCTCCGGTCTCGGCATGGAAGCCTTCTTCGCACCGGTGACGATGGGTGTTGCCGCCGGTCTGGCCATCGGCAAGCTTGTCGGCATATTTGGCGCGGTGTTGCTGCTGGTGAAAACCGGAATCGTCGGCCTGCCCGCCGGGGCAAGCTGGCCGCAAATGCTGGGAACGACGCTTCTGTGCGGTATCGGCTTCACGATGAGCCTCTTCATCTCGCTTCTCGCTTTCGATGACGTGTTGCTGCAGAACGAGGCGAAAATCGGCATATTGATTGGTTCGCTCGTTGCCGGTCTCGCCGGGTTCATCGTGTTGCGTTTTTCAAAACGTGCCGATGGACGGAATTTCAGCCAGTAAGTCGGATACAAACAATGCCCGGATGCTGAGCATCCGGGCATTGTTTCATTACTCCACCTGAACTTATCGAGGGTCTGCTATCCTCGTTTCGCGTTGAGCGTTTCGTCGGATGGCTTCCAGATTCTATAGCGGATTTCAAAGCCATCTTTCGCATAGATGACGATCGGAAGCCGGCTGTTGTAGCGGAGCATGAAGTTCTCACCCCGAACCGGCACGAAGTCGGTTCGCTTGCTGTCCTCCGGACAAGCCATGAGCGTACCCGACATGCGGTCGCTTGCCGCCAGAGTGAAATAATCAAAGCCCCAGCCCTCGACGGTGCTCGGCGTTAAACTTCCACCAAACCAGCTGATATTGCAGTCCACGGTTGCGTTGCGGCCCGCGATAATTTCAACCTTGGCATCCTGTTCTTTCTCCAGTGGCGGAAGATGGATGACATAACGGTAAGAGCCCGACGGTGCTGCCGGGAAAGCTTCGAGATTCCGTTCAGATTCGGTCTTGTCCTGAGCGCTCGCGCCATTTGGAACGCCGAAGCTGACGGCGACCAGTGCTGTCAGTAAGAAATGTCTGACCTTCATGTTCATGCTCTCATCTGTTGCAGGTTTTATTGCGCTTATTCGGCCAAACCACCGGTTCCGGTGGCGGTTGCGCTATCAAATAAGAGGAAGACGATCGGCGTGCCCGGCTCGCATGAGGCATCGGTACGCCTGGCACCGACTTTGCCCGCCACGGGCGCGGAATATTCAGCCACGACTTCCCCAAATGAATTTCTCTGACTAGCCACTTTTTGTCCCGCTTGCACCTGCTCATTGAGTTCAACGTGATGTTCGATAAACCCGCCATGTGTCGTCAGAACCGGCGCCATTCCATCCGCAGCGAAGAGACCGGAATCCTTGCTGGTTTTACCTATATTGCCTTCAATGACCTTATGGTGTTTGAGAACATTCATGGTGCCTTCGACAAAAAGGGCAATCATCGCATGATCGAAGATACGCGGTCGGCCTATTTCTGGCGTGAAGGCTGGAATACCCTCATCGATCAGTGCATTTGCGAGAAGGCCGTGGGCGCCGAAATTGTCGAAAATCTGCTCTATCGGATAAAGCTCAGCCATCGCCCGAACCTCCGGCAGGTCCATTCGAGCCAGATGAAATGAGGCCATATCCATACCGGTGGCTGCGGTATGAAAATCGATCCCGTAGTCGAGATTCGGTCGCAGCAGGCGATTGAACACCAGCCAGGCGTGGCGTGCCGCCGCTTCCGGTGCGTTCTCGTTACCCGGAAACAGCCGGTTGATGTCGACAAGATCAATCCCGCGTCCTGAACTCGGCCATCGCCTTGCCATTGCTTCAAGCGCCGGGCGAGACAGATCGAAGACAGCGACAACAGAGCCGGACATTTTTTGCGGGTCGAGCTGATTCACGATGGTGTGCAATGTGTGCACTGGGCTCATTTCGTCGCCGTGCACGCCACTGATCAATCCGATCCGCTTGCCGGGCGACTTGCCCTTCATCACCGTGACCGAAACATGCCAATGCTGGCCCGTCGGCATCTGCACGCCCTGGAAATAGAAATTGTGCCGCTTGCCCGCTTCCAGATCGGAAATATCGAGAAAGGAAATCACGCGCTTACCGTCTATGACATCACCGGTATAGACCGTGCCTGAACCCTTGCCGTCGGTATCCGGTTTTGCATCACCCGTCTGGGCCTGTGCCTGCCCGGATGCGAGCGCAACGGACCCTGCTGCCGCAATGGATGCGAGCATGAAATCGCGCCGGTCGATGCTCTGTGATTTTGTCTCGGTCATTCAGTTCCCCAGTATCGGACAATAGGTCGAAGACTCCGTGAGGCTTCACTCATGTACTGTTTCAGATGCGGTATCCTTTTTCTCATCCGTTTGCCGTCCGAGACGCTCGCTCAGACGCTGGATGACGAAGTAGAGACCGGGGGTGAGAATCAACCCAATCGTAGTCGCGGCAAGCATTCCGCCGAAGATCGTCACACCGACAGCCTGACGTGCACCGGCGCCCGCGCCCGAAGACAGCATAAGGGGAAGAATACCAAGGATGAACGATACGGCCGTCATCATGACGGCGCGGAAACGCTGCTCCGCTCCTGTACGGGCCGCTTCTGCGGCTGTCAGGCCGGCCTCGCGTTTTTCCTTGGCGAACTCCACGATCAGGATCGCATTCTTTGCCGCCAGCCCGATCAGCAACACCATCGCGATCTGGACATAGAGGCTGTTCTGCAGTCCGAAGAATGTAAGAGCGGCAACAGCACCGAGCAGCGCGGCACCCAGCGAAAGGATAACCACCGCTGGCAATGCCCAGCTTTCATATTGGGCAACAAGGAAGAGATAGGCGAAGAGGAAGGCAAGCGCGAAGACGATTACCTCCTGACCGCTGCTTCTGCTTTCCTGGAAAGACAGTCCCGACCACTCGTAACCATAGCCATCCGGGAGAGCTTCCGAAGCGACCTGTTCCATGGCCGCCATGGCCTGTCCGCTACTGGAGCCGGGAGCCGGGACAGCATTCACCTGCGCCGAAACCGAGAGGTTGTAGCGAGTGATGACGAAAGGCGCCAATACCGTGGTCAACGACACCACGCTCCGCAATGGCACCATGGTTCCGTTGCGACTTCTGACATGAAGTTTCAGAATATCCTCGCTATGCGCGCGGAAATCGGAATCGGCCTGAAGATTGACCTGAAACACACGGCCATTCAGCGTGAAATCATTGACATAGCGCGAGCCGAAATTCGCACCGATAGAGGCATAGATATCCGACACACTAAGGCCAAGGGCTTCCGCGCGGGCACGGTCCACATCGACATAGATCTGCGGCACATTCGCGTTGAACGTGGTTGCCGCACCACCGATTTCCGGTCGCCGGTTGAAGTAACCGAGCAAAGCGCTGGTCACCTGCGCTATTTCCTGCGGAGGCTGGCCCTGCAAGGCCTGCAGACGGAAATCAAGACCGCCAACAGCACCGATGCCCGCAATTGCAGGCGGTGCAAATACCGAGATATTTGCGCCCGGCACCTGCGAGAACTGCGCGCGCAAGGTGTTGATGATGTTGTTGAGCTGCAGCGCCTCCGTCTCACGATCTTCCCATGGTGTAAGAGCGGCAACCGCCATGGCGCCGTTGGGCGTGCTGGTCGACTGCAGGATGCTGAACCCGGCAACCGTTATGACATCCTGAACGCCTTCGGTCTCGCTCAGAACCTTACGCACATTCTCGACAATCAGGTTTGTGCGGTCGAGCGAGGCCGCACTTGGCAGCTGGATGTCGACAAAGAGCGCGCCCTGATCCTCGTCGGGCAAAAACGTCGCGGGAAGATTGACGAAAACGAAATAGGCCAACGCGAAACAGGCGACGATGCCGGCAACCGGCACTATCCAATATTTCACCAGAAAGCCGACGATCTTGCCGTAGCCGTTGCGGGTTTTCTCCATGAAGCTTGAAAACCAGGCCAGAGGACCGCGCTTGTAGCCTCCCTGACCGCGCTTGAGCAAAAGTGCCGCAAGTGCCGGACTGAGCGTCAGGGCCACGAATGACGAAAGGATCAGCGCCGACGAGATCGTGACTGCGAATTGCCGGTAGAGCTGCCCGCCAATGCCTTCCAGAAACGCCGTGGGCGTGACCACAGCCAGCAGAACCAGCGTTGTGGAAATAATCGGCCCGGTGATCTGGTGCATCGCCTTGCGCGTGGCCTCGATGACCGAGATATCGGGCGTATCATCCAGCACGTGCTTGACGTTTTCCACGACCAGAATTGCGTCATCCACCACAAGCCCGATGGCGAGGACAAGCGCCAGCAGGGAAATCATGTTCAGCGAATAGCCAACGGCGAGCAGCACCGCGACCGCACCCAACATCGAGGCCGGAATGGCAAGCGCTGAAATGAGTGTTGCCCGCCAGTCCTGCAGAAAGATGAATGTAACCACGAGCACGATCACGAAAGCTTCGAACAATGTTCGCGCAGTCAGTTGCAGGCTGGCCTCGACAAACCGGGTCGCATCGTAGACGACATGATATTGCAGTCCCGAAGGAAATCTGGACGACAGACGTTCAAGCTCTGCCTGCACGGCAGTCGCGGTCTGGATCGCATTGGCATCGGGCGACTGGTTGATCTGCAGCATGGCCGACTCATGACCGGCAAAACTTGCGCGCGACGCATAGTTACGTGCGCCAAGTTCAAGACGTGCAATGTCGCGCAGAAACACTTTTGCTCCGTCCGCCCCGGTGCGGATGACAATGCCTCCAAATTCATCCGTATCGCGAAGCCGCCCTTGTGCCACCAGCGTATATTGTAGTTCGGTGCCCACCCGCATCGGCGGCGCACCAGCCTGCCCCAGCGTTGCCTGAATATTCTGACGCTGGATTGCCGCCGACACTTCATCGACGGTTATGCCCAGCGCATCCATTCTTTGCGGGTTGAGCCAGACGCGCATCGAATATTCGGATGCGCCCACAACACTCGCCTCGCCGACGCCGGGCACGCGCGAGATTGCATCGACAATTGTAGTCGTGGTGAAATTGGTGATCTCAAGCGCGTTGAGGCTATCGTCCGGCGAATAGAATGCAATGCCCAGCACGAAATCGGGCGAACGGGAACGGACCGACACGCCTTGCTGCGCCACTGCCGCGGGCAGTCGGGAAATCGCCAGTTGCGCCCGGTTTTGAACATTGATCTGCGCCAGTTCGGGATCAGTCCCGACTTCAAAAGTGACCGACAGCGAATACTGCCCGGCGTTGGAGCTGGTCGATGACATATACATCATGCCATCCACGCCATTGATTGCCGTTTCCAGCGGGCCACCGACAACGTCGGCAATTACCTCCGCACTCGCACCGGGATAGACCGCCGATACGTTCACTGTCGGCGGCGTAATCTGCGGATACTGCTGGATGGGCAATGAAAAGATCGCAATCGCACCGGCGATGGAAATGATGATCGAGATGACGATTGCGAGGCGGGTTCGTCGTATGAAGACTTCAGAAATCATTGCCCCACCCCTGCAGTACCGGAGATCGGGTCACGCGGGGATACGGCCTGCCCATCGGCGATGCGTTGCAAGCCCTCGACGACAATCGTTTCACCAGCCTTGAGGCCATCTGTAACCGACCAGCCATTGTCGATACGCGTGCCGGTCACGATCGCACGCCGGGAAACCGTATTACCCTCGTTGAGAACATAGACATATTTGCCCTGCCGGTCCTGCAACACGGAAGACATGGGAACTATCGGCAACTCACCAACCGTTTCATCCAGCAGATTGACGGCAACCACCTGCCCCGGAACCAGAATATGGTTGGGATTGGCGAACAGGGCGCGCACCGCCACTGTGCCGGTCTGCGCGCTCACTTCATTGTCGATGAACTGGATGTTTCCCCGCTCGCCATATTGCGTACCGTTGGCCAGCATCAAAGTCAGCTTGAAGCTTTCGGGATTGACCGTCCCGCCTCCTGCTTCCTTCTGGCGAATAGCAATCAGAGCGCGGTCCGTGATCGAAAACACAACACGCACGGGATCAAGCTGCACAATGCGCGCGAGCGGTCCCATGCCCGGGCCAACGAGGTTGCCGACGGTAAAGAGCGAGCGCCCTATTGTCCCGTTGATTGGTGATCTGACCTGCGTATAGGAGAGATTGAGCCGCGCATTGTTAAGCGCGGCTTCTGCGTTCCGCACATCCGCAGTCGCGATATCAAACGCTGCCTGTGCATCGTCGAGGGAAGCTTGCGAAGCGGTGTTACGGTTGGCGAGCGTCCGCGTTCGCGACAATGATTGCCGGGCAGCATTCTGGGCGGCTTCGGCACGTGCAACCTGTGCCTCAGCAGACATAACTGCCGCCTGCATCTGGTCCGGCTCAATTTCAAAGAGGAGATCGCCTGCCTTGACCGCAGCCCCCTGCTCGAACGCCTTTTCCTTCAGGAAACCGGTGATCCGCGCCTGAATATCAACAGCTTCAATCGCCTCGACCTGCCCGTTGAAACGAAGCGGTGCGGTCGCAGGTGCCAGTTCCACCTGGCGCACGATCACGGGAGGCGCTGCGCCAGTTGGAGCTTGCTGAGCCAGACTTGGCTGCAGAAGCAAAGGCGACAACACGGCTACAAAGGCAGCGTTCAAAGAACGACGAACGAGAGTCTTCTTCAATTGCGTGTCCTCCCTCCGGTCGGAAATCGACCGATCACTCACGCATTTCGGGTACTCAAGGCTATTCCGATATAGGCGACACCAGCGATCAGCAGTGCAATTCCCGCAATCGATCCTGATGGCAGGTCACGCGTCCAGGGCCATTTTACCACCAGTGCCGCGCTGGCAGTCCAGGCGATCAGGCCGGAAAGCGTAAACCACCACCAGCCGCTTGCCGGTTTGATTTTCCAGGATAGCGCCAGCTGAAGGAAACCATGCACAAACACCACGATGGCAATCAACAGAGTGATGGCAAGGGCACCCTTGAGCGGGTTCAGATAGATCATGATCCCGCCGACAAGCTCCACTGCTCCGGACAGTTCCTGCCAGACAAAGCCCGCCCAGCTTTTGACCCAGAGCGACTGGATTATCTTGACGACGCCGATAGCCACAAGGACGAGGCCAAACATCGTGCTGGCTGCGAATTCAGAGAACACAGGCAAGAACAGGCAAAGTATTCCGCCCGCCATAAGCAAAGCGCCGATCCCGAGAAAACCTTTCCATTTTCTCTGTTCGACAGTTTTGCGTTCCAATACCTGCAGTTGCTGAACGTCCATTATAGACCCCTCTATGTTAAAAGGGATGCGTTACTGCGAATGCGAAAGTATGTGCATGTTTCGATATAATAGTACAGCCCGAAGGCAACAAATTTAGTGGGCTACCGACCAATCGCCATCTTCCAGTTTCAACCAGCTTGTAGACGTGATGCTGGAACGCAAGCAGAGTTGCGCTACCAGCCCTTCGACCAGACGATCGTCTTCCTTGCCGGCGAATAGCGTCGCCTCGACCTCGACTTCATCGCTGCCTTCTATGTGGTGGCTTCGGATCGCGTGGAACCGGAGCTTCTTCAGATCTAGTATCTGGATTAGCAACGCCCTCACAGAAATCTCGCTTTCCGCAGGACATCGGAACTTCACAAGATAGAATTGTTCGATTTCCGGCTCGACAAAGGAATAGCGGTTCACGAGAACCGCAATTTTTGGCAGCGAAACATTGAGGCAGACAATGAAAAATGCCGTCTCCACGGCAAGAAGCCACAGTCCATAACCGGTAAGAACGCCAACTGCCCCCGTGCTCCAGATCGTAGCTGCAGTACTCAGTCCCTTGATGCTTGCGCCATCCTTGATAATCAGCCCGGCACCGAGAAAGCCAATCCCCGTAACGACTTGCGAGCCCATTCTGAGATCGCCTTCAAGTCCAAGAGCGTAGGGTAGAGAAGCATAGGCTGCCGCGCCCAGCGCCACGAGGCCATGTGTGGCGAGACCGGAATGACGTTGTTTGATCTGACGTTCCAGCCCGATTGCAGAACCGAGCAGGAGTGCCAGACCGAGATTGACCATGATGGATGGGATTACGACGTCCGGCATGCAGTCCTCTTTATGCCTCGGACGACCAGGCGAGAAATCGCGCGGAAGCCACAAAGCTGAAAGCGATCACGATATTTTAATTGGCGTTACACTTGAGTGACGCAACCAAAGCCATTGTAGTAAACAGATGGCAGTATAGACATTATTTGGGGAGGTTAGGAAGTCTTCTCACATCAGCCTCATCATATTTTATTATAGTACTTGAATTATTTCATCTAAAGTAGTTTCATCAGTAAATTCCGTACGCATTCTTTCCTACATCGACTGAGGGGTCAGATAGCATGGGTTTGCTTGGAATACTGCTCGGACTAGCTCTACTCATGTGGTTTGCCTATCGCGGCTGGAGTGTGCTTCTGCTTTCTCCTGTAGCAGCACTGCTCGCCGCGCTCATTTCCGGTGAACCTCTTCTGGCGAACTGGACATCGACCTTCATGGGCGGGACGGCCAGTTTCGTCGGCCGATGGTTTCCACTCTTTCTGCTCGGTGGCATTTTTGGAAAGTTGATGGACGATAGCGGCTCCATCACGTCCATCGCGAAGTATCTGACTGAGAAACTGGGCGTAAAACGCACCATGCTTTCCGTCGTGCTTGCATCGGCAGTCGTCACCTATGGTGGTGTCAGCGTGTTTGTCGCCTTTTTCGTGCTGGTTCCCATGGCACGTGAAATGTTCAAGGCGGCCAATATTCCTGCGCGGCTGATGCCAGCCGCCATCGGGCTTGGTGCTTTTACTTTCACCATGTCGGCAATGCCGGGCACGCCCTCCACGAACAATGCTATTCCGATGCCCTATTTTGAAACCACGACCTTTGCGGCACCGGGGCTTGGGATCATCGCATCCATCATCACACTGGCCTTCGGCATGTGGTGGCTGCAGCGCGCCGAAGCTAAGGCGCGGGCCGCAGGCGAAAACTATGTCGACGACACTGGCGATCTCGAAATCACAGAGAAAGTTAGAGAACAATCAACATTGTCGGGCGATTTCGATCCGGCCGAATTCGAACACGGCGCACGTCCCGACAATCAGCCGCCGTTTTTCTTTGCGGTTCTGCCCCTGCTTGTGGTCATCGTCGTCAATTTCCTGATGGCGCTCATCATCCTGCCCCGTATCGATTTCTCGTTTCTGGAACAGGAACCATGGGGAATCGATGTTGGCTCCTCGATCGGCCTGTGGGCAGTTCTGATCGCACTGGCAGCGGCTATCCTGACCCTGATAGCAGTCAATTTCGGGCGACTGCGGGCAATCCGGGAAAGCCTCGACGCAGGCGCCAACTCCTCAGTTCTGCCGATCCTCACCATTGCAAGCCTCGTCGGCTTTGGCGCAGTCGTGGCGGCAATGCCTGCTTTTGCGGTGGTTCGCGACGCAGTGCTTGAAGTACCGGGCGGCCCGCTTGTGTCGCTGGTCGTCGCCATGAACGCGCTCGCAGCCCTCACCGGAACGGCATCCGGCGGCATGGCCATCGCGCTCAATGCGCTGGGTGAAGAGTATATGCGGCTCGCGATCCAGTACGGGATCAATCCAGAACTCATGCACCGCCTGACCGTCATCAGCGCCGGTACGCTGGATGCGCTGCCGCATAATGGAACGGTGCTGCTACTTCTACAGATCAGCAAACAGACCCACGCATCGAGCTATTTCGACATGGTCATGACCGTGATTGTCGGTGTGATCATCTCGCTCGTCGCGGTTTTCGTGCTGGGATCAATGTTTGGTTCCTTCTGAGCATGGCCATTGTTGTTGAAAGGAAGTTGAAATGAAAAGGACTTCTCTCCTGATTGCCGTCCTGCTCTCCTTGATGGCGAGCCCTGCATTCGCGCATCTCAATCCCGCAGAGCACGGTTCGTTCGCCGCAGGGTTTACACATCCCCTCTCCGGTGCCGATCACATACTTGCAATGGTTGCCGTCGGTCTTTGGGCTTCAATGCTTGGTGGACGCGCACTCGTCGTCGTTCCCTTGAGCTTTGTCGGTGTCATGCTTCTGGGATTCGTGGCAGCGCTTGGCGGAGTATCACTCCCCTATGTCGAACCGGTCATCCTTGCGTCAGTGATAGTGCTTGGCCTCCTTGTCGCCATGGCATTCCGCGCATCGACCCTGACGGCGACACTTATCGTCGGCTTCTTTGCATTCTTCCATGGCTATGCTCATGGCGGAGAAATCGGCAGCGCTGCGTTTCTTTCCTATGGCGCCGGGTTTGCTCTTGCGACGGCATTGCTCCACGCGGCAGGCATTGGTGTCGGTCTTGCAGCAGGTCGCCTGCTGCAGGGGCGCACGGGACAGATAGTGATGCGAATAGCTGGCGGCTTTGCTACCCTGAGCGGACTCTACCTTATGGCCGGGTGATGTGAGCATCATCTTGCTGGATCATTCGAAGAGACACGCTGAAGCTGATATTGAACATGATGGGTCAGTGCCGGAAATGCCTATGCATTCTCCGGCGCTGCCTATGCTGCATCTCATGCGGCTTGTCAGTCCCAGCCAGCCAGTTGGCGCGTTTTCCTATTCGCGCGGCCTCGAATGGGCCGTGCATACGGGAACAGTGACGAACGAGGAAAGTTGTGCCGGGTGGGTTTTCGGCCTTCTTGAACACAGTTACGCTGCGCTTGATGGCGCGATTTTCTGGCGCATGATTTCGGCTTTGATGCGAAACGATGACGCCGAATTCTGCCGCCTGAATGACTGGCTTGGAGCAAGTCGCGAAAGCAGCGAACTTGAGCTTGAAGATCGCCGCATGGGCGAATCCCTGCTCACTCTACTGTCGGAACTTGGTGTCGAACGGGCCCGTAGTTTCGCTTCGGAACAGCGAGCCACCTATCCCGCAGCTTTCTCCATTGCAGCATGTCACTGGAATATCGACCCCGTCGATGCGCTACGCGGTCTCATGTGGAGCGTGGTTGAAAGCCAGATCATGGCTGCAATCCGTCTCGTCCCGCTTGGCCATACGGCGGGCCAGAGGATACTTATCGCCGGAGCAGCGAAGATTGAACGGGCCGTCGAAAAGGCCCGGACGCTGAATGACGACGAAATCGGTAATACGGCTCCCGCGCTGGCCATGGCCAGTGCCTGGCACGAGACACAATATAGCCGCCTATTCCGGTCGTGAGTGAAGCGTTTCACGGTATCGCTTGAGATTGTCCTCTGCCGAAGTCGCATCAGCCGGCGCGACCGGCACCAGCGCCTTGAAAGCATACTGACCGATCAGCATGACCCAGGTGACGAGCACGAATGTCGAGGTCAGCACCGGCATTCCAATCGGCTTCAGGAATATGGCGACCGAAGCCCAAAGCCATGTGGCCACGATGGCGCCGAAGATTGCGTAAAGAAAACTGCTCCAGCTGAAAACAAGGAAGAAGCCGCCGAGCGCAATTGCCGTCAACGCCGCGTTATAACCGAAGAGCCCATCGCGAATGGCGCCTTCCGGACCACCGAAGGCGGCGGCAACCACAGCTCCGGTTACGGCTCCCAGAAGCCCCATCAATGCGCTTATTCGCGAATGGATCGCGATACCGGCAAGGATGATGTAACCGGTGATCCAGTTATCCTGAAAGAATATCTGCCCGATGGCAGTGCCGATGCCCATGTACCAGGTCGGAAGCACATAAGGGACGGCGTAGGAAAACTGTTCCGGCGATACCGGCTTTGCCATCGGACCGGCATCTATGGCATCGAATTTGAGTATCGCGAACAGAAAGAGCCAGCCGACGAGTACGAATGGCATTGTCAGGGGTGCCACCTTGTGCGGCCCCAGAAGCGTAGCGATACTGGCGAAAGCCATGGTGGAGAAAGCGGCGCCACAGATGAGATAGATCGTCATGGCGGGCGACGGCAGTGCGCCGCTGCGGAAATCCGCACTGGTAAACGCTATCAGCGCAAGGGCGACCAGAGCGCCGTTGAACCCGAACAAGCCATCCCGGATCAGCCCCTTGTCAGCCTTGAGGATGATTGCCGTCAGCGTGCTGGCAACAACGCCAAGCACGCAGATGAAAGCATAAATCCAGGAATTGACCAGAATGGCGAACAAAATGACCAGCCCCGACAGAGGATTGTTCTGGAACACCACCTGCCCGATACCGCGCAGCGTCCAATCAACAAACCCCAGAGAAGGATGATCCTGCAAGGCATTGAGCTGCATGGATTTATTCCCCGTCTTTCGTGATCTATTTTCCGCTGACTAGAGCATTTTCTGTTTTGATTGAATCACCGGAAAAACTCTATCTCTTTGTTTTTACGTATGTCTCCCGAAACCGGTTCCCACTTTCGGGAGACATGCTCTAAAACAGAAAATAACGCTGCGCCATCGGCAGAACGTCAGCCGGTTCGCACGTGATCAGTTCACCGTCCACCCGCACCTGATAGCTCTGCGGATCGACCTCCAGTTTGGGTGTAAGCCCGTTATGGATCATGTCCTTTTTGCGGATCGACCGGATGCCCTTCACCGCAACCAGTTGCTTGCTGAGTTTCAGCTTCTCGCCGATGCCGTCATCCAGCGCCGCTTTCGAGACGAAGGTGACGCCGGTGGAACCAAGCGCCCGGCCCGATACCCCATACATTGGCCGATAATGAACCGGCTGGGGCGTCGAGATCGATGCGTTTGGGTCGCCCATCGGTGCAATCGCAATCATGCCGCCGATCATGACGAGGCTCGGTTTCACGCCGAAGAATTCCGGCTTCCACAACACCAGATCGGCCCGTTTTCCGACTTCGATTGAGCCGATCTCATGGGCAAACCCGTGTGTGATTGCAGGATTGATCGTATATTTGGCGACATAACGTTTGGCGCGGAAATTGTCATTCCGGCTGCTGTCCTGGCTCAGCGGGCCTCGCTGCACCTTCATCTTGTGAGCAGTTTGCCAGCAACGCAGCGTCGTTTCACCGATACGGCCCATGGCTTGAGAATCCGACGACATCATCGAAAACACGCCCAGATCATGGAGAATGTCTTCGGCGGCGATGGTTTCGCGCCGGATGCGGGATTCCGCGAATGCCACATCCTCGGGGATTTTCGGGCTGAGATGGTGACAGACCATCAGCATATCGAGATGTTCATCGACCGTGTTGATGGTGTAGGGGCGGGTCGGATTGGTTGAGGACGGCAGGATATTTTCTTCGCCCGCCGCTGTGATGATATCCGGCGCATGGCCGCCACCTGCACCTTCCGTATGGAAACTGTGGATGGTGCGGCCTTTCATGGCAGCAAAGGTATCCTTGACGAACCCGCTCTCGTTCAGCGTATCCGTATGGATAGCCACCTGAATGTCTTCCTCATCGGCAACGTTCAGGCAATTATCGATGGCGGCTGGCGTGGTTCCCCAGTCCTCATGCAGCTTCAGGCCGACAGCACCGGCTCTGATCTGCTCGCGAAGCGGTTCCGGCTTGCTTGCATTGCCTTTGCCGAGCAGTCCCACATTGATCGGAAGCGCTTCGACGGCCTCAAGCATGCGATGGATAGCCCATGGCCCCGGTGTAACCGTGGTTGCTAGCGTGCCGACCGTCGGCCCCGTTCCGCCGCCAACCAAAGTCGTTGTACCGCTAGCCAGAGCTTCTTCGGCCTGTTGCGGCGCAATGAAGTGAATATGGGTGTCGATACCGCCAGCGGTGAGAATCTTGCCTTCGCCTGCAATGACGTCGGTCGCCGGTCCGACGATAATGTCGACGCCGGGCTGAATATCGGGATTACCGGCCTTGCCGATCCCTGAGATACGACCTTCCTTGATGCCGACATCGGCTTTGATGATGCCCCAATAGTCAAGAATGATGACATTGGTGATGACCAGATCGGCGGTTTCGGACGAGGGTCGTTGCCCCTGCCCCATACCGTCGCGAATGACCTTGCCGCCGCCGAAGGTTACTTCTTCGCCATAGATGCAGCGATCTTCCTCGACCTCGATGATGAGCTCTGTATCGGCCAGACGCAAACGGTCACCCTTGGTCGGGCCATACAGTTCGGCATAGGCCTGTCTTGAGATCCTTCCCATCTGTCCCTCCTAGAGTTTTCCGTCGATTTTTGCGTTGAAGCCATACACTTCCCGGTTGCCATCCAGCGCTACCAGTTCGACTTCTCGATCCTGTCCCGGCTCGAACCGCACCGCAGTTCCGGCCGGAATATTGAGCCGGAAACCTCTCGTCTGCTCCCGGTCGAAGGCAAGCGCTTCGTTCGTTTCATAGAAATGATAATGCGATCCAACCTGTATCGGCCTGTCGCCCGTGTTCTCCACGGCGATGGTGCGCGTTTCGCGACCATTGTTGAGGTCGATCGACCCGTCTTCGATGAAATATTCACCCGGTATCATGATCGTCTCCTGAGACGCATCCCGAAAGACGTGAAACGTTTCGGACAAGATGCGCATAAAAACAAAAACTCAGAGCGTTTCCGAAGATTTAGGGAATGCTCTACGGAATTGGGTTGTGAACGGTCACAAGCTTGGTGCCGTCAGGAAAGGTGGCTTCCACCTGAATGTCGTGGATCATTTCAGGCACACCCTCCATCACCTCATCGCGGGTGAGAAGCGTGGCACCGTAGGACATGAGTTCCGCAACTGTCTTGCCGTCACGGGCCCCCTCCAGAATTTCGGCGGAGATGTAAGCCACGACTTCCGGGTAGTTAAGTTTCACCCCTCGGGCTCTCCGTCGCTCCGCAACCAATGCTGCGGTGAAAATCAGAAGTTTGTCCTTTTCACGTGGCAATAGTTCCATTTGTAGGCCCTCTCCAAAGTGAGTTATGTTGCCCAGATGCGTGGCGCAGCTGCCGGTTTCCCCAGTCCGGTTTCGCGCAGAACTTCCCAGGCTTTTCGAAACAGTGTCTTGGCTTCCGTCATGCGCCCGCCGAGATAGCGACAGACGATCACCCGCTCGAGCCGCGACACCGAGAACAGATTTCTGGCTGCATCGCCGACCGCTTCGCGAATAGCGTGAAGCGCGCTTTCATCTGCCGGACCGGCATAAACCATCGTCGCGACAATCGGTTTTGCGCAGAAGGCAAAAGCGGCATTCAGCGCCGGGTCGGCGCCATGAAGGCGAAACTGCTCGAACCAGATCGGCTTGCCATCCCTGAATATTTCGACCCTTTGACGGACTTCGCCAGTGTCAAAACTTTCCTGACAGGCCGGCCGTCCAAGACTGATAATGTCCCACCCCAGATAGACCGCATCTCCACTCAGGAATACTTTCGTGCCTATGGAAGCCTTTGCGCCATCAAAAACGATTGTTTCCTGCGGGAGATATTCGCATATGCCGCCCTCACCCACATCGATCCTGGTCGTCTGGGTACTCTGGCCCCTCTCGCTGCGATAGAATTTGGTAGCGCCGGGCGTCGTTAGAACGGTTCTGGCGCCACGTCCTAAAAAACAAGAAATATCAAGGACATCGTCACCAGCCACGCCACCGGGTGGATGAAGAAGATAGACGTGCGCACTGCCATCCTTTTCAGGATAGAACGGTTGTTGCACCGCAAGTGGCCCCACATGGCGTCGCCGCATGAGCCGCGTCACTTCGCGATTATGCTCGAACCGCAGTTCAAGCTCGGCATGCCAACCCGTGCTCATCGACGATTGCCACCTCTATGTTCTCAGGGAACTACGATGCGTTATCGATACCGAACAATAAAACCAAGGCAGGATGAAATATTCAGGCAGATTAACTCGCTGGATCACTATAGACAAGTTCAATTATAGACTTGAGTGATGCACCATCAACTTGTTCAGTCGTGAGCCGCACAAGAATCTTAACCTAGTTTATCATTGAGGGTCCACTGTGACGGTGTGGTGCCCCTATCGTGAACCCAGGCGATCAATCACACGTGCAGGCAGATGAAGGGCCAGCGAGGCCTGTTCGAATGTACCCTGCCCGGCGGCGATGAAAGTATCATCCATGCCTGCATATTCATCTGTAATAAGTCGGCGCAGCAGATAGCCCGAACCCAGAAACTTGATCAGCGTGTTCGAGCTGGCAAACAGACTATGACCACCGCTATCAACCTGAGAAATATCAAGAACCTGAATATTCTTGTTCTGCAGGAAAGCTATATCAAAGCCGCTACCGACCCGCGGCGCCCCACCTGCCAGTCTGCGCGAGATATCGAGAGCCCGATCACGCCGGGATACGACAATCGTGAAAGGCTGAGGCAAATAGTCGATATCATCAATCTGGCTGCGAAAAAGATCCGGATCGAGATCGGGAGCTGCAAGCAGCACCCCCTTGATGCGCTTCAACACGTTAAGGCGTTTATCTGCAGACAGTGTGCGCAAGGCTTCCATAACGACGACAGCGCCCATCGAATGGCCGACAATGACGATGCCGTTGGCTTTTGTCTGTGCTGCAAGTTCGAGTGTTTCCGCCAGTCCCCTACGCGCGATGATCGCACTGTCGCGATCGTAGAGATATCGCGTAAATGCCGCAGCGGATGCCCATGAAAAATGAACAGGCACCGAGGAGACATCATAGTCGTGGACAATCTGCGCATTGCGGAAAAGTCCCTCGGCAAAGTTGTTGTTATAGCCGTGGACGAAAACGAATATCTCACGCTGTGCCGCCGGGCGGCTTGCAAGACGCCGGTTCAACTCCCGGATCATGGCTTGTCGATCAGGCAACGGTGCATAGTTTGAGGCTATGAAATTCCTTCGGGGATCAGGTTTGCCCGACGCAGTCTCTACATTTCCCGGACGGTGCGTTTCCGGGATGTGCACGTCAATCGTCGAGAAGTTCAGTACTTGAGACCTGTCGCGCGAATAGGCGATACTGGGATCGTCTATTCGCTCGCGTACGGTCGCAACCGTAAACGGAACCACCACTTTGGAAAGGGTCTGGTCAGACACATCCATTCCCAGACCAGTGACAGCCCTGTTTCCGGCGCATCCCACTGCGACAAGCAGAACAAATGCGAGGATGAAAATCTGCTTCAAATCATGCCCTCGCTCGATAATCGAGGCAAAACGGCCACGTTGTCGCGATGGTGTCGCATCGCCGGTTTCTGGGCAACACCGCATTTATGAGGTTGTCGGCAACGCTCCCTCGAGTGCTTCCTTGAGGCGCTTTTCCTGTTCTAGAGACAAGGACGTTTTCAGGACCCTGCCGCGCAGGTCAGGGAAATCGGCCATTACCCTATCCCACTGGATTTTGCGCAGGAGAACGAACAAGGCGGACGAATTCTCCGGGATGGTTTCGCCAAGAGACACGATGAACTTGTCATCGATGCCGTAATCGGCGAGCGAACCCGACAAGGCTCCGGCGCCTGCCCCTACAGCGCCACCAAGCGCCATGCCGGCAAGCGGATTGAGGAAAATAAGCCCTACCAGCCCGCCCCAGATCGCTCCGGAAAGCAGCCCCGATCCAGCGCCCATGGCGGGCAGATTATATTTCTGCTTGAGATGAACCTTGCCCTGTTCATCCCTGACGACAATCACGGCGTCCTCAAGATCGACGAGATATTCCTTCTGAAGCTGATTGAGTTTCAAAAGAACAGCATCCGCCTCTCCTACCGTATCAAATCCAATAACAACCAGTTCTGACACAACCGTGCTCCTTTCCTCGACAAGTCTGAAATGAGGATATCACATGGATCAGCGACGCCATCTCACCGTGCGAACATTGGTAATTCTGCCGTCTCTGGCCCGAACCGTTACATCGTAAGTTCTACGAGACCGATCAGCCCGATACAGAAAATGACTCCCGCGGCAATCGAGTGCGCGAACATTGCGAAAACCGCGCATTCTCAGCAATCGGACACCTTCGGAACACCGTATCCTGTGTCCGTTGTTGATCCGCACGCCCACTGTAACCGAATAGCTCTGGCTGAAAGCCGGAACCGTCTCGGCAACGGTTCCAATCGTAAAAATGGCAGTGAATGCAAGAATAGCCCCGATCGAATGCAGCTTCATGTCCCCTCCAAAGTAACAAAGAACCACAACTCACAAGCCGAACCTGTTCGCCGGTTTCATGATTGGCGACAGGCATAAAAAGTCCCGAAGCGGATGAACAGGTTCGGGAAAATGTCATGAAAACAAACTTTTGGAGCGCCTATCTGATACAATCAGATCGAGAGACGCTCCAGATATCCAATGCATAGATGCGGCACAGCCGCATCAGGACCGCAAGTCTCTATTCCAAAACCGGTTCCCGCTTGCGGGAGACATGCTCTAGCGGCAACGTGCTTCGTAAATACGGCCGTGCTGATCGCGATAGCGGCAGTACTGAACGCCATTACGGGTCTGTGCGACGCCTACGAGCGTACCTGCGGCTGCACCGATGGCTGCGCCGGTGAGCGCGCCACGCGTGTCACCTCCAATGGCAGCTCCGGCAAGCCCGCCAATCGCGGCACCGCCAACACCATAGCCGGCTGTTCTTCTTTCGTCGGTTGTGCACCCGCTCGCAGTGGCGCCAATTACGGCCATCGTCAAGACACTGTACAGGATCATTCTCATAGAAATATCCTTCCCATTTTGATTATGCCCATTCCCAGATATTACATAGGCTGCATCTTGAAAGGTCAAGGCACCCGCTTGAGACCCGATTACTGGTTCTTCCATCGTAAAACTTTCAACGTTATTCGCGGGAAAAGCCGAATATTTCGGCAAACCAGCTGGTAGCGGAATATCGCGCGCAGAAAGTCAGGGCGACGATTGTGATCGGCACGCCGATAAAAGCTCCGAAGACACCCCAGAGCGAGCCCCAGGCGAACACGGAAAAGAGCGTTGCAAACGGCGACAGGGAAATTGTCTTTCCCGTCAATCGAGGCTCTATCACGCTTCCGATGACAGATTGTATGATGTTCAAACCGACAAAGACCGCGAGCACCCATTGCCAGCTGGCAAAGTGTGTGAAGGCAAACGCGGTAATAAAGAGCGTGGCGACCAGCGGGCCGAGGAAAGGGATGAAATTCAGGATGAACGCGACAAATCCCCAGGTTTCGGCAAATGGTAAACCGATCAAACGGGTTAGAAGCCAGACAAACGAACCAGTCGCAAGGCTCATCAAAGCCCTAAGCAGCATATAGAACCGGATTTTTGTAGCTGCTGACTGGCTGGCACGCAGGAATGAATTTGCAGCCTCCCGATTTTTCAGCTGCTTGATCCGCGCGCGAAACTCATCGGTTTCGGCAAGCCCCAACAGGACATAGACCAGAGCCACGAGCCAGAAACTGAATGTATTGTTGAGGCGGCTTCCTATCGATTGAAGCATCCGCAAAGTCCAGCTTACGCTGAAATTCTCCGACCACAGAACTGAAGCCGCGATACCATGCCCCTCAAGCCAGATTTTAAGCTGCTCATAGAGGAGCTGATACCGAACTGCATCGATCAATATGCGGCGACCGACCTGCCCGACTGTCCACGCGAGCAGCCAGCCAAAACCGAGCAGAAGGAAAACCACCAGAAGAAAAGTGATCACCAATGCAAGATAGCGCGACATGAGCGATGAAAGTCTGCGCTGGACCGGCCAGACGAGCATAATGATAAACAATGCAAAAACGACCGGCGCAAATACCGCGCCGCCGTAATGGAGCAATGCAATCAGGACGCATCCTGCAATCAGGATCAGGGTTGCATTGCCAGCCTTCAGCATAAAACCTCCCCATCCCCAGCCAAGAAATCAACTCATGATTTCAGGGTATTCTTGTGAATTTGACCGTCTTTCATGACGACCGCCAGCGTCTGTTCCGGCTTTTCAAGCACATGAATATCATCTAGCGGATTTTCGTTCAGAACCAGAAGATCGGCGAAAGCGCCCGGTTCCACGAGGCCGAGCTTGCCGGGATAAGGATTGCGCAGATTGGAAAGGGCGAGCAATTCCGCATTGACCGATGTAGCCGCACGAAGCACTTCCGCATTTGAATACCACTGGCTCAAATGGGTCAGCATGAAATTCTGGCGCGGGGTCAATGCGGGTGAGAACAGAACGTCTGAACCCCAGGCGGTCTTTATCCCGTATTTGCGCGCGAACTCGTAAATCCTTGGCGTGCCTGCGAAAAGCTGCTGAATCCGTTCGGCGCCTGGCCCTGTCTGTGACGCCGCATCCTCCATCGTCAGGAAAGGCTGCATGCTCAACCAGACACTCTTTTCCGCAAACATGCGCGCAGTTTCCTCATCCATCAGGTGCGCATGTTCGACACATGCAACACCAGCTCTGATAGACCGCTGGACCGTATTCGACGCATAGGCATGGACCGTGACATAGGTGTTCCAGTCCTTTGCCACATCGACCGCCGCGCGAATTTCGTCCTCACTGAATGTCGACATGTCAAGCGGACTGCGCGGCGAGGACACACCGCCGCCAGCAACGATCTTGATCTGCGAGGCGCCCTGCAACAGCTGCTCGCGCACACGAAGCTTCAAGCTGCCTGAATCATCGACGATTGCTGAAGCCCCCATCAATTCACCAGTGCTGAGTTTGCCTCCGTCGCGCGGAATTTCCGTTGGCAGCCTCAGATCACCATGACCGCCGGTCGTCGTTATCATCGCACCTGCGGGAAAGATGCGCGGGCCGGAGATGATCCCCGTATCGATCGCGCGCTTGAACGAGAAAGTCGGCCCGCCCATATCGCGCACCGTCGTAAAGCCGCGCAGAAGTGTGCGTTCTGCTTCTGCCGTAGACGCTGCGAAAATTATACCCAGATCTCCCTCCAGAAGCACCGGCAGCGGCACCGCCGCATAAACGGCGTGCCAGTGCGCGTCGATCAGACCCGGCATCAGCACGCGGTCGCCGCAGTCGATGACCGTCGCGCCTTCGGGCGGAGCACTGTTTGTCGTATCGACAGCAGCGATGCGATTGCCCTCGACCAGAACCTGCACACCGGATTTCAGAGTGTCCGCCTTGCCGTCGAAAAGCCGCGCCCGCGTCAGGAGAATTTTAGGAGACTGTGCGAAAGAGCGATCCGCGATCATCGTTGCCGCAGCTGTCGCCGCCGCTCCTGCAAGAAAATGTCTTCGCGACAAGCGATCCAGACGCCGGGAAACCTGTTGCAACATGGGGTTGGAACAACCGCAGCTGTCACCGTGAATGAAATGCTGATATTTTCCACCCAGTCTAAACATGGCAACTCCCGATTGAATCAGTTATTCAAACCAACTATTCGACTATCTTGAAGTAATATACGTCGATGAACCTTCCCCTGACGTCGTTTTCGACACGACCCCGAATTTCAATTTTGTTCTTGGTGTTTATTTCTCTTCCGCGCCAGACTTCTCTTTCGATCCGAACTCTCGTTCGTCCAGTGCGATCCTGAAAAACATACTGAGCCCTCCTGACATTGCTTTTGATCGAACCGGTGAGCACCACACGGGTTCCGACCGGCATCCGGGTAATGGCATCAGCCGTTATTGTATTTCGGGCTTTGAAAGCATCGAGAAATTGTGCACGGGAAACATCAATAGAGCCCAGAGAGAAAAGGCCCAGCATCAACGCAAACTGAATCATATACTGCTTTATCGAGGTCATGGATTTTCACCTCCTCATAGCAATGATTGAATTTCTTCTTCCGTATCAAATAAACTGCTGTCGATGATTAGCTGTATTAGGGGAAGACACAAGACATATTCCCCATGAAATTTCAAAATCGCAAGTACCGGACAGGTAACACCCCAATTTTGGGCACTTGTCACATCAGGCTCAGAGCAACCCGTTGCGCAACTTAAAGCGCCGGAAACCGCCGACATTGACGCTACGGCCCCGATTGAGCAACTCGCGCATGATGGGCTCGCGCTGCTGAGCAGGCATATAGTCCAGAATGCGTGCGCAATCATGTTCGAAAAGAAGACCGCGAAGAAGCAGATCACGCTTGATCAGCGGACTATCCATCGTTCTGTGAAACAGCCCAAAACCATAGTGAACCTGACTGCCATTCATGACGATCCCCATCATGTGATTGACCAGGACCTCTCGCCTCACCTGTTCGCCGACAAGCCTGCCCCGGTCGTCAGCGGGCGATGTGTCAACACGTCCCTTCATCGCCTTTGAATATTGGCTGATGGTTGGCGTCAGGTTCATCTCATCGATAGCCGCAGGCTTTGCGTTCCGCTTACCGGAGCGTTTGGAAAGCATTTTACCGGTATAGATCGCGCCAGCCAGAAGCGGCTCAAGTTCATAGCTGCGAAAAGCGCCATTTGGCAGATAGCGAAGATTGGATACGATATCCGGCATCGCCATTCTGTCGAGTTTGAGAGCCAGCTTGTCAGTGGAGTACAGCACATCGATGTTGTAACCGCAGCGCACGAAGCATTCTGACAGAGCCACCTCACCCTTTCTGATGGCATGAGGTCTGATATCGTATGGGCGATATCGCGACCAGAAACGCCGCACCGCAGCATCGTTGAATACTTTGCCGGAAACGCTGAAGGCATAGCTGCCAACATGGTGGATGAATTCGTGATTCTCGTTCGTGCCGACGACATCATACGCACTATCGGCAAGCGATGCGATCATGTTTCGAAGGCCAGCACCGGGAACATACATGATGCTGTCGTTGAAATAGAGCAGTCGCCGGAGTTGCAGCCCTTCAGCAGCAAGAAGCAATGTAGCTGCGCGATAGGCGCCAAAATCGCGGCCGATATTCTGGCGGACGAGAACGCGTTGGGCCACGGCTTTGATTGCGTCATGCTCCGGTTGCGACAGTCTGCCATTGCAAACAACAATGGGATTGATGTTCTGATGACGCAGTTCATTCAGGAGATGCAGAAAATCGGGCGTAACACCAAACTTGTTATACTTGACGACGATTGCATAGAGATCGCCGTTCGGCTGGCGTGTTGTTTCATCCGATAGAAATCGCGGCGTTTTTTCCATGAAAATATGCGGCGCCTGAACAAGCTTGGCGCTACGTATATAAGCGCGCACAGCCAACCAGTTCATTGCTTTTCCAATGCGCATTCCTGCCCCCCCGGCTCAATTTCTTTGTGAATAACACCGGGCCTCGCTAAAATAAATGGCTCGGATGCGATATTCAGAGAAGATATAATAAAGGGGGCAGGCTATTCATGGATTTCCGGGAGCTGATCAGAAATGAAGTGGGAAAAAACTCTCGCGGCATAGAAATAGGTGCATCTTATGCTCCGATTTTACCAAAGAGAGACGGCTTCAGGACGCTCGTCATAGACCATACCGACACGCAATCCTTGCGTCTCAAGTATAATGGTATGGGCGTCGACACTTCCAGGCTGGAAACCGTCGATGCAATTGACGATGGCGGCGAGTTCAGCGAGCTGGATCTGACCGGGGATGGGTTTGACTTCATCGTTGCCAGCCATGTTTTCGAGCATCTGACAGACCCCATTCATTTCCTTCAGCGTTGTGAGCGCGCGCTCAAGCCCGGCGGCAAGGTTTATCTTCTCGTGCCGGACCGACGTTATACTTTTGATTATCTGCGTCCGAGCACCACAGCAGGTCATATGCTGGCTGCCTACCTCGCGGAACAAAAGAGACATGGAACAGCTGTCCTCTTCGATCACCATGCCTCCAATGCAACACGCGGCGGCATACAGGTCTGGATGGAAGGGCATAAGGGCGATTTCGCTTTTGCCGGCACACCATCGTCCGGCTACGCGAGCGCGACGAGCAAGAATGACGAATACGTCGATTGCCACGCCTGGGTTTTCACACCCTCAAGTTTCCGTCTCGCCATGCAGGATTTGTACAATGCTGGCGTTCTGGGTCTCAAGGAAGAGCTGTTTCACCCAAGTTTCGGCTGCGAATTCTATGTGGTGATGAGCCGCAATCCATCTGTAACGACGCAGCCGGACAGACTTACCCTTGCACTGAATGCGATCAAGGAAGCAGGCCCGGAGGAGCCTTCGTCGGCAGCGGCAACTCCCCCGCAAATTGACATTACGCCGGGCTATGAAAGCACAGCACCTTCGGCACAGAATGCCATGGACATATTCAAGGGTGGCTGGGTATCGGCCTTTCCTTCAGAGACAGGCCTGCGGGCGGGCACCAATGCCCTGTTTGCGGACCCGAGAATCCTCTGGCTCACCGCACAGTTGAAGGATTGGTTCAAAGGAAAAGACGTCCTCGAACTAGGGCCCCTGGAAGGTGCCCATACTGCAACCTTGCTTTCAGAAGGCGCTGCATCCGTTACGGCTATTGAGGCAAAACGGGATTCTTATCTTCGCTGTCTGGTAACGAAAGAAGTTCTGCAACTGCACGGCGCATCTTTCCAGCTGGGTGATTTCCTCCCCTATCTGGAAAGAGAGAAAACGCAATGGCCGCTGATCGTCGCCAGCGGCGTGCTGTATCACATGTCGGACCCGATCCGTACGCTCGAGCTTCTTTCCAGCCGTACTGATCGGCTATATCTCTGGACGCATGTTGTCGATACGGATGCCATGCGTCCCGGTGATCCACGCCTGGATGCCCTCGGCGATCCGGAATTGCGCGACTGGAACGGACGACTGATCAAGCTCCACAAGCGGCCCTATCTGGAACAAAAGGAAAAGACCTTTTGCGGCGGCATGGAGGCGGAACCACGCTGGATCAACCGGGAAGATTTGCTCTGGCTTCTGGCCCAGCTCGGCTTTGACGAGATCATTACCGCACACGATAAGCCCGATGCCGAACATGGACCATCTCTGTCCATCCTGGCTTCGCGCTCCAAAGCGTCTGCTTAGACTGAGCTCTAAAAACGTTGCGTTAAAGCGCCGATCTGACTGGATCAGATCGGCGCTTTAACACTTTGTTTTAACACGCATCCTTGTCTGAAAATCGCATCACATCGGGTAAAGATCATCGCCGAGAGAGGAAAGTGAAACAGGCCAGTCAAGGTTCGTTTCGCCTGTCTTCCTGAAAAAGACCGCTGACATCAAGGCCCCGGTATAGAACTCGCCGAAGCTTGTCGCCAGATTGTGGACTTTCGCCACGATATAGGCGTCACAACCATCAACGGCTTTGATTATTTCAAAGCCCGTTGCGCGATTGAGCAGCGCTTTCCATGAATGGCGCGAGAAGCGGAAGTAATCGCAAGGCTCCTCATGCAGCGGCCAGGTCTGTGGTGCGAGTATGATGCCAATCGCTCCCGGCTTCATCACCCGGTTCATTTCGATGACTGCTTTCCACGGCATCAGCAGGTGTTCAAACACTGCAAATGACATGACGGCGTCGAATTGATTTCTGGGCAGAAAACTGCTCGCTTCGTGGGCATCGCCGACGACGTCGACATTTTCGCCTTCCAGAATATCAAAACCGGTATATTGCCAGGCGGCAGGCAGACGTTCGCGCCACATGGCGCCGGTTCGATTGCGAGAGCCGATTTCGAGCATATGCCCGTTTGAGCACTGATGAATCTCATCGAAGAAACGGTTGACCAGCACCAAAACAGGGTCATGCGGATCCGCTGCGGAAAGCGGCTGTTCCAATCTGGACCCATCAGCCAGGCAAACTTCTATCGTAGCATTCAGCATTTGAGCGGTTTCGAGGCCGGTAAAGATGCGCTCATTGAAACGACATGCTGCCGCCGAGCGCCCATAGACACGGCTCAGGTCCGGGCTTGGCAGGCTGTGCTGTGAGATTACCAGTTCACGCCCGTCCGGCAGTTTGAGATTCAAACCAAGCACTTTGCTGTTTGCCGCGATGACAAATCCGGAAATATGTACAGCGCCCTGGAAACAGGAATTTCGCTCCACGACACAAAGAGGTGCAGCGCCAGTATTCTTTGGACGCAGGTGAAATACTGGATCGAGCGTCATGATGAATGCAGCCGCCCGACTGATGCAGACCCGTTATTGAGCATAGTCACGTGTCCCCCCGAGCGATTCCCCACACCAGATTGCTGTGGCGCCAGCAGTTTTGTCAATCGATCAATATTAGCCAACATCAACAGACCTGACCCACACAAAACCTTCGGCTCATTCATGGATAGCCGCCGCCGACAATATGACGGCAGATTTAGGCATGGTGCCTGCCAAGACGGCATTTTACCGGATGAAGTGCGGCGGGAGATATGACAGCCTCGACGGTCAAGCGGGAACAGAGCAAGACGCAGAACGGAAAAGAAAGTGGGCAAGTCGCAATCGGATGTTCGACTGATTGCACCTGATCACTCACGGAGGTTCTGGACCTGCACTGGCTGTTCGTAGGCAGGATCATCGAAAGGTGACGGGGACGACAAATAATGCGGGGGCGGAACTGAAAACGTTGGAACTGGCTCGAAGTGAGCAAAACTATATGCGTGAATTGCGCAGGGAATTTCATAAACACCCTGAGCTTTCCCTGAATGAGCGACGCACTTCTGCACGTATCAGGGAAGAACTTGATGCAATAGGCATCCCTTATATTTTAGTCGGCGAGTTTGGGATTGTGGCAACAATTGCCGGATCGCAAAGCGAACGGGTTGTCGCCTTGCGCGCCGACATGGATGCTTTGCCAATCGAAGAAGACAACCTTCACCTGGAGTACAGGTCCGGCACGGCTCGCGTCATGCATGCCTGCGGCCATGATGGACATGTCGCCATGCTGCTGGGAGCGGCGCGTATTCTCATGAAATCTCGCGACCAGCTCCATGGAACAGTCAAGCTATGCTTTCAACAAGCCGAAGAAGTTGGCGAGGGAACAGAAGACATTCTGAAAGAACTCGCAAGGCACCCCGTTGAAAGCGTATTGGGCATTCATCTCTGGTCGGAGCTGGAGACCGGCAAAATCTCCATTGAATCAGGCCCTCGAATGGCTACCGGGCAATCAATCGATCTGACAATCCATGGCGTGGGCACGCACGGCGCTTACCCCAACAGAGGTATCGACCCTATCATCGCGACTGCAGCGATCATTTTGAATTGCGCTGCACTCGTCAGCCGTGAATTCGATCCTACGGAACCCGTCGCGCTGACTTTTGGAAGTATCTGCGGCGGCAATGCAGATAATGTCATTCCAGACAAGGTCAGCGTCTCGGGCACGATGCGTGCAACGCGCCCCGAGATAATGAATTATCTCGAAGAAGCGTTGAAGCGGACAGTAACAAGCACGGCCGATGCCTATCGCACCCGAGCAGAAATTAGATTCAGCGGCGGTGTTTCAGCAGTCACTAATGATCCGGCATGCAGCAACGTTGCCCGTCGCGCCATTCAGTCTCTCGGCCTGGAAAAAGACTGCACGAGTTTCAACACGGTAATGGCCTCAGAAAACTTTGCCGATTTCCTTAAAGTCTATCCCGGTGTCTTCGCATTCATCGGCGTGCGAAACGAAGAGATCGACGCCGTCCATCCCCACCACCATCCGAAATTCAATATCGATGAAGATGTTCTTTTCAGGGGTGCAGCCCTCTATGCGCAATATTCTATCGAATACTTTCGATCTGAAAATAAAGAAAAACACAACGGTTAGTATTCTTTCGAACACCTATTTCAATTTCAAACAAAATGGGAGGAAACCATGAAATATTTGAAAACAGCAGCGCTCACACCATCAATAATCGCGATGGCACTCTCTTTAGGAGCGGGCATTGCCCATGGCGAAGAGCCTTTGAAGCTCATCATTGGCACCGAAGGTGCCAATCCGCCGATGAATTATCAATTGGCAGATGGATCGCTTGCCGGTTTCGAGGTTGAAATCGCCAAGGCGCTCTGCGATCAGATGAAGGCGCAATGTGAAATTGTCGCTCAGGATTGGGACGGCGCTATCCCTGCTATCCAATCCGGAAAGTTTGATGCGTTTATCGCTTCCATGTCGATAACCGAGGAACGCAAGAAGCAGGTTGATTTTTCCAATAAGTACTTCAACCCTCCTCCGGGAATGGTGGCATTGAAGGATTCTGACATCAAGGGTGTCACCAAGGACGACCTTGCTGGCAAGACTGTCGGTGTGCAAGGCTCAACGACCCACGCGAACTATGCAGAGGCTTACTTTACCGACAGCACAGTAAAAGCCTATCCGACCTCTCAGGAATTCAAGCTAGACCTGGTGAATGGTCGTCTTGATGCCATTAATGATGACAGCGTGTCGCTGGCAGAGTGGCTCAAGACGCCGGAAGGTGCTTGCTGCAAGATGATCGGCACCTATCCGCCGGTGGCACAATATCATGGCGCCGGTGTTGGAGCTGCTATCAAGAAGGGACGCCCGGAACTGGTTTCAAAGTTCAACGAAGCAATCAAGGAAATCCGGATCAACGGAAAATATAAGGAAATCAACGATAAA
Organism: Brucella sp. GW823-FHT04E01; assembly: GCF_058796175.1. Classification (NCBI taxonomy): domain Bacteria; kingdom Pseudomonadati; phylum Pseudomonadota; class Alphaproteobacteria; order Hyphomicrobiales; family Brucellaceae; genus Brucella; species Brucella sp. GW823-FHT04E01. Next base: position 92,315 of record NZ_JBXAIK010000006.1, read on the forward strand.
TACTTTGATTTCGATGCTTTCGGAAATGACGGCTAGTTCAGCTTCGGTGGTGGGAGAAGCACCATCAAGTCTGACTTGAGCGCGGATAACCGCCTCTCGAAATCGTAGGCGATGCGCTATGGGCGACCAACGATCCATAGCGCATTGATTTACCGGGTTCGACGCTGGTGACATTTCGCAAAATCATCTTTCGCTCCATTCTCGCCCAAGTTAACCGACGGCAACCCGATTGACGTTGATTTCAATGGTTCATTCGAGCTTCGGTATCTTGTTAGAAGTGTACCACAAGCCCCAGTATCGGCCCTTTTTGAACCGCATCATAAACGAAACCATCATGACTATAGTCGATACCAAGCGCGCGATAGCCTGCAACAGCAGATAGATTGTTCCTGAACTGATATCTAAGCCTTCCGGCAATATCCCAATCGATCTTGGCTTGCCCCGCCCCCACGACGCCCCAACCACTGAAGAAAACATCATTTGTCAGGAAGTACTTACCGCGTATTCCGGCAACGGCATCGCCCCATGCAGCACTGTCGCGTCCGCTGTGGCCGTCCAATAATCCACCATCAAAAGAGATTTCCGTACTCGCGTACCAGACGCGCGCGCCTGCCACCACACCAAGGCGGCTTCTCCCTTCCTCAAGAAGACTGTAATCCCCGCCGAAAAAACCGGAAAACGTCTCAGATTTAATATCAACGCCGTTGCTCAATACTCCGTAAGGGATCTGACCACCTGTCGATATTTTTGTATAAATGATATCGTTGAACAGACTATAGCGATCATAATGCCCTTCAATGACACCCATGAACGAGAAGTCGAGTTCTTTGAAGAGGCTCCCGAAATCAGATTTCATTTTTGCAGGTGGCAATCCAAATTGGCCCGCAGTGCCACCGATACCAGCTGCACAGAAATATGGGCTTGCACTAAAGCGCCATCCATCCGGTTTGACTTCTTGACTTACAGGCTCTGAGACAGTGGATGCGAACGGAATATCAGCGGCGAAGGCCATATGCTGACTGCCAATCAAAACAGTCAGCGCAATCGCGAAAAATCTATAGTGACGCATTCCCCCCCCGAAATTCCGCTTCGGTCATCAGTTGAGGGAAAGGGTTGTCATTGCATTTGCTCTGAGAGCGCCTGCTCCTCAACAGTGCAATCGACAGACGGCCTGTTCGCTGATTCCAATTCCTTGCGCGCGGCCTGAACATCAGCAAGGAATTCGGGATTGCTGTGCAGTTTGGCGACTGTCGCGGCCCCCATAATGCGTCCCGCATCGACATCGCTTTGCCAGTGCGCGTTACAGATCACCCGGCTTTGTCCAAACGACAACCCGCGCTTGAACAGATCATCGGCGCGCTTTGGATTGACTTCCGCCAATGTGAGCGACCGTGCCCAAATCCTAGCTTTGCTCAACGATGGGGAAGCCTGGTCGAGTTCGGCATTGGCGCTCGCCTTGAACGTGAGCCCACGTACGGTGCAGCGAGCACTCGAAGAGCTTGCTCGCGCTGGCATCGGCCGGCATCTGAACTTTTACGCCCACATTCATCGCTTGACCGGCAGACGCCGGATCAGGCTTACTTCAACGCACTGACACCAATGATGGCGGGCGGCATAATCGAGGCGGAAATCCACTTAGCGAAACGCCCGAAACTGTTCAGACAAACCGAGCCACTTCTCAAGTACAGTTTTTAGTTTTTTGTAACAGTCCATCACAGTCTAGGAAGCGTCTACTGAGGGGCAAGGAGGGGCCGGCCATCTACCCGTTCCAGTCGTTAAAGGCCGAAGATTGCCGATTGGCAATTATGTAATGAGGATGGCAGTGCGAGGTGGAAGCCATTCATTCTGTGACCTAAACTAGTTGCGTCCCGCGCGTTTAGACACAATGCAAAGTCGAGAAAATTGTCGAATAATTCTATTGAGCCATGGTGGTCAGCGATAAAAGCGGCGCATTGACTCCTCTTAAAAACTGGCTATAACCATAAATGCAGACTGAAGATTTAAGACCATCTGCAAGGATGGTCTTATTACGTCTGGAATCCGGATAAGTCCTCTTGCAGATGTCTTAACGACGTTGGGAGGACGCCGTAATGCACGGAAGCAAGATAGCCCTGAGGGGCGTGCCGGATATTATTTCCTACATTGATGCGAATGACGGTATTCGAGGTCGCGCCGGTATCATCTGGTGGCTTGCACTCGGCGGCCTGTTTCTTGATGCCTTCGCCAATTCGGCGCTGAGCGCAGGGCTTGGGCCTATGACACGGGATCTGGGGCTGGATGCGGCGCAGGTTGCGCTTATGACGTCTTTCGCCTCGTGGGTATCGATCGCATTCAATCCAATCGGCGGCTGGATCGCCGACCGCTGGGGCCGTATGCGCCCGCTGATCTTCGCAAAGCTCATTGCGCTCATCGGTGCAGTGCTGGTGATGACGGCCCATTCCTATGAAGTCATCCTCATGGGGCGTTTCTTCGTGGGCGCCGCCTACGGTATCGATTTTGCTATCGCTATGGCCGTACTTGCCGAATTTACGCCTGCGCGCCTGCGCAGCCGCCTCAATACGTGGCAGGGCATCTGGTACACCGCCGTTTGTACAAACGTGCTTCTGGCCATGCTGTTCTACAGCTGGGACGTGGGTGACTCGATTTGGCGCTATTCTGTTGCCGCAACGGGTGTGTTCGCCTTCGCCATCATGATTCTTCAGGCGGTATTCATGGTTGAAAGCCCGATCTGGCTCGCCCGCAAGGAGCGGCTGGAGGATGCTGCCCGTGCGATGACCCGCATCTATCACCGCGATTTTGTTGCCGCCGTGCCTGAAGACCGTTTGCCGGTTCTCAATCAGGCCCGTCGCGGCATCGCCAATGTTGCCCTCATTTTCCGTGGCATCTATCTGCCGCGCACGATTCTTGCCGCAACCGTCCAGATCGGACAGTCGATCCAGTATTTTGCCGTGGGCTGGTATCTGCCGCTTATCAGCGCGGCGTTGTTCGGCAAGGACTTCCTCTACGCCATGATGGGCACGCTGGTGTTCAACGTGTTTGGCATCATCGGTGGCTTCTCTTCGCCAGTCATCGGACGCGTACTCGGCTTGCGCAAGGCTTCCGCCATCGGCTTCGGTGCAGTCTTTGTCATGCTGCTGATCATGGGCCTGTTCCATGACACCATGCCGACCTGGCTTGCGGTGATCGTGCCGTCGCTGTTCATCCTGTTCCATTCCGGCGGTCCCGGTGCGAACGGCAAGAGCCTGTCGTCACTCTCGTTCCGCAGCGAACTGCGTGCTGGCGCCAACGGTGTCATCGGTGCGCTCGGTGCCATGGGTGCGGCTCTTGGCCTGCTGGTCTTTCCGATCTTCCGAGAGACCTACGGTCTCGGCACGACATTCCTGATCCTATCGGTCGTTCCACTGATTGCCTGCATCATCTGCTCGATCATTCAGTGGGATCCGACACGCACCAAGATCAGCCCGGATGACGAGCCGAATGCGCCGCAGTTCGAAGGTGACCGGTAATAACGGAGGATAATGTGAACGGACGCAGACAGGCCATTCTGGCAATTGATGAAGGAACGTCCGGAACCAGGGCCGCGCTTGTCGCGGCCGACGGTTCGGTCTCCGCCGTCAATTACACGACGCTTACCGTATCTTCGCCGCGTCATAACGTGGTGGAACAGGACGCCGATGTTCTTTTGCAAAAGACCATCGAAGTATGCGGCAAGACGATCGCCACGGCGCGGGATGCGGGCGTGGAGATCGCCGCAATGGCAATTGCCACGCAACGCGCAACCGGTGTTCTGTGGGATACCGAGACGGGTCGCGCGCTGGTCCCGGCCATGGTGTGGCAGGATTCACGCTATGCCGAAGAGCTGAAGCCGCTCGGCGCCATATGGGACGCGAAACTCGTGTCGCTTGCCGGGCGTCCGGTTGGCGGACGGGCGATCTATCTGTGGGCGGCGCGCCATATGCAGGAAACGCCTGCTGTGCGCGAGGCGTGGAAAGCGAAAAGACTTGCCTTTGGCACGGTCGACAGCTGGCTGCTGTGGAACCTGTCCGAAGAACGCAAAGCCGTCACGACGCCGACCAATGCGACCTCTGCCGGTGCCTATATTCTTGGTGAACATCGCTATTTCACCGATTGGGTGGAAGCGCAGGATTTTCCGCTGGAACTGTTGCCCGAGCTGAAACAGGACGCCGATGATTTCGGTTTTACGCGGCAGGACATTCTGGGTATCCGCGTGCCGATCAAGGCGTCCTGCGGTGATCAGCTCGGCGGTCTGGTCGGCCTTGGCTGTCACGATGCGGGTCAGGCCATGTGCGTGCATGGCACGGGAAGCTTCGTTGATCTGGTGATTGGAAAGCAGACGCCGAAAAATCCCGGCCTCTACGAGGCAACTTTCACCATGACGGCCTGGCGGAGCGAGAACCTCTCGCATTTCGCGGTCGAGACCTATGCCGCCACAACCGGCTCGGCGCTCAACTGGCTCTGCAATGAAATGCGCTGGTTCGAGAATGCCAGGGAAATTAGCGAACTGGCTGCGACAGTACCGTCTTCCAACGGCCTTTTCTTCATGCCGACCCTGACGGGATTGCGTCAGCCGAACATCGTACCGGATGGCCGGGCATCGCTGACCGGGCTTTCGATGGCCCACAGCCGGGCGCATCTTGCTCATGCCATTCTGGAGGGCATTGCCCATTCGGTTGTTTCCTGCGCAGAGGCAAGCTCTGAAGTGGCTGGCGTTCCGGTGCGGGAAGTGGTGGCAGGCGGGGGGCTTTCGTCCAGCGATACGCTGCTTCAGCTACAGGCTGATCTCAGCGGTGTTCCTGTGCGGCGCATGGCGGATCAGGATCGCGCGAGCCTTCGGGGCACCGCGTTTCTGGCAGGTAGCGACGGATTGCTCTGGAGCGACCTTGCGGAAGCGCGCGCCACGCTGCCCGAAGGCAATCTCTTCATCCCCAAGACCAGCGAAGCGGAAAGACAAGACCGTAGAGCGCGATGGCACTCCCTCACGGATGAGGAAGTCGCACGCGTTCAGTCGGGTCACTATCATTAAACAGGAGTTGAAATGCTGAATCTGCGCTCCCGGCGCGCGGACAAGGATCGCGCCCGGATGATCCGCACCGAGCCGCTGAGGTTGAACCGGTCGGAACAGGAAGACCGTCTTGCCACTGAAACCTACGACATTCTGATCGTTGGCGGTGGCGTGACCGGTGCTTACTGCGCCTTTGATGCAAGCCTGCGCGGCTTTCGTGTTGCGCTGATCGAGAAGGATGATTTTGCATCCGGTACGTCGTCCAAATCCTCCAAGATGGTGCATGGTGGCCTGCGCTATATCGAGCAGGGCAATCTCGGTCTGGTGCGTCACTCGCTGCTGGAGCGTCAGCGCCTGCGCCGCAATGCCAGCCATCTGGTGCAGCGCCTGCCTTTCCTGTTCCCCATTCTGGAACGGGATGGTGTATTCGATTCCCGCTTCGCCAAGGCATTTGAAGGCCTGCTTTGGACATATGATCTGGCTGGTGGCTGGCGCGAGGGCATCCTGCATCAGAAGCTGACTGCGGCGGAAGTGCTGGCGCATTGTCCGACCTTCAAGGACGAACATCTGCGTGGCGGCCTCATGTATTTTGATGCCCGCGTCGATGATGCGCGCCTGACGCTGGCGCTTGCCCGTTCTGCCGGCTTTTATGGGGCCACGGTCCTCAACCATTCGAAGGTAGCAGAGATCACCCGTAGCTCGGGTCGGGTCGACGGCGCTATTGTTCGGACTGTCGAGGGTAAGGAAATCCAGGTGCGCGCCAAGACCGTCATCATGGCGACAGGCGTGTGGCTGCGCGACTGGATGGGGCTCGGCAAGGATGGGGAAAAACCGTTGCATGTGCGCCCGGCCAAAGGCGTTCACGTGGCAATCCCATGGTTGAAAATTCGCAACGACTGCACCGTGACGGTGCCCGTGCCCGGCCGCAGCCGCCGCGCGACCATCACGCGCTGGGGCAACGTCTCCTATCTTGGCACGACCGATGAGGACTATCAGGGCGATCTTGATGATGTGCATTGCACGCGTCGCGAGCTTGATTTTCTGATCGAGGGCGCGTGCAGCGCACTCAATATCGACCTGACGCCGGATGATGTCGTCGGCAGCATTGCCGGGTGCCGTCCGCTGGTAGCCGCTTCGTCTGGTGGTAGCACCATGGACGTCAAACGCGATCATTCCGTGCATGTTGCACCAGACGGCCTCGTCACGATTGTGGGGGGCAAGCTGACGACTTCGCGTCATATGGCCGAACAGACGGTGGATGCTGCTGCAAAAGTTTTGGGTGATCGTCGCCGCTGCACCACGAAGAAGGCGTTTCTGCTGGGTGCAGCCGGTTATGACGCACAGGCAATCGTGGCTTCCGGTGGCATGGAGGCGCATCTGGGCGAACGCTACGGCACGGAATCGCGCTTCGTCAGCGATCTGATGGCTGCTCGTCCTGAACTTGCCGAACCGGTGGTGGAGGGCCTGCCCTATACCGGCGGAGAAGTCGTCTACGCTGCCCGGCATGAACTTGCCCGGACCATCGATGACGTGCTGTCGCGTCGTATGCGTGCCCGCCTGATGGCGCGCGATGCCTCCGCACGTGCCGCCGCAAAGGTTGGCGCCTTGCTGGGTGAAGAGCTTGGTCTCCCCCAGGCCGAAATCGACCGTCAGGTCGCCGCCTATGTGGCCGCGACCGAAAAAGAAAAATCCATTCTCACAGGAGCGAACTGAACATGATCAGCAAGGAAGCCATCAAGCGCGGTTACAATCGCGGAAATTATGTCGTTGGTGCCCCGACCCAGCCGCATTATGCCGGCAGCATCAACGAAATCGGAACCAAGGCCGATCTGGCTCAGGACGCCGTTTCAGTGGACGCCGCCCTTGTCGCGAAGCTGCAGGGCGTTGCAGACGAAGTTCTGACCGCGCGCGAAGATCTCGTTGTGAATACCCGCGACTGGTGGGCGCGCACGATGGTCGCGGAAACGGGCGGAAAGCCCGCAACGGTTGATGGTGTGTTCGTTCGCGTTTCGACGGTGGAGCAGGTTCAGGCTGTCATGCGCCTTGCGCATGAAGCCAAGGTACCCGTCACGGTTTCTGCCGGGCGCTCCAATGTTACTGGCGCGGCGCTGCCGCTGCGCGGCGGTATCGTGCTTGATGTCTGCAATCTCAACCGTTTTGTCGGCTTCGATGCGGACAGCCAGATCGTCGAAGTTGAAGCTGGCATGTTCGGCGATATTTTTGAGGAAATGATCCAGCGCGACTTTGGCATGACCATGGGGCATTGGCCGTCCTCGTTCGGTATCAGCACTGTGGGCGGCTGGATAGCCTGCCGCGGCGCGGGCCAGCTTTCGACGCGCTACGGCAAGATTGAGGACATGGTCTATGGCATGGAAGTCGTGCTGGCCGATGGTTCGCTGGTGACGGTTGGAAACTATGCCCGCGCGGCAATCGGACCTGATCTGCAGCAGATCTTTATCGGTTCGGAAGGTACGCTCGGCATCATCGTGAAGGCGCGCCTGAAACTGCATCGCCTGCCGGACTACGCTCGTGCGATTGCCTATGGGTTCAAGAGCTTTGCCATCGGTCTGGAAGCCTGCCGCCGCATCATGCAGGGCGGTGCCAATCCGGCAGCGCTGCGTCTTTACGACGAGCTGGAAAGCGGCGTGCAGTTCGGTCTGCCGGAAAGCAACGTGCTGCTGATTGCGGACGAAGGCGCGCAGGAAATGGTCGATGCCGTGATGGCGATCAGCGAGAAGGTTTGCGCTGAACTCGGTGACAAGCTTGATGGTGATACGATTTTCGAGAAGTGGCTCGATACGCGTTATCTGACCGGCAAGAGCGCCGAGGGCTTCAAACGCAGCCCCGGCTTTGTTGCCGATACGCTGGAAATGACCGGCTGCTGGCGCGATCTGCCTGCGATCTACGATGAAGTCGTGGCTGCCATCAATGCCGTGCCGGGTACGCTGGCGGGATCGGCGCATCAGTCGCATGCCTATGTCGATGGCGCCTGCCTTTATTTCTCGCTGCGTGGTGACGTGGACGTGGAAAAGCGCGCAGAATGGTATCGCGCTGCATGGGATGCTGCCAATGCCGTTCTAATCAAGTATGGTGCGGCCTTGAGCCATCATCATGGTGTCGGACTGCTTCGCGCGCCTTACATGAAGGATGCTCTGGGATCAGCATTTCCGCTGCTGGAAACGGTGAAGAAGGCGCTTGATCCAGACAATCTGCTTAACCCCGGCAAGCTCGGACTTTCGCTCGACATGCCAAGAGACGGAAAATGATGGAATGACTTTGGACAGAACGATCGGTGAGCGGCTTTTGCGGGCGCCTGTCATGGCAACGCTTTACGGCGTGGATAATCTTCAGGCCTTTCTGGACAGCAAGGCGGAAGTTGGCATCGTTGCCAATATTGCCCTGCGCCATGTGGCTGAAGTGCTGAACGCGCTCAAGAAAAGCAACAAGCTGATCGTTCTGAACATCGACAGTTGCGAAGGCCTGTCGCAGGACAAGGGGGCCATCGAGTTTCTTGCCGAGATTGGCATTTCGGTGCTGCTGTCGACCCGCGTTCCAACAATTCAGAAGGCTGCGCAATGCGGCCTTCTGACCATGCAGAAGGTCTTCGTGACCGACCGTTCCACCTGGCCCCGCAGCCTGAAAGCAATCTCGCAGAGCGCACCCAATCTGGTGCAAATCATGCCATCGCCGATGCTTGGATACCTGTCTGCAGAAGACAAGCGCCGCCTGCCGCCCGTCGTGGCTTCTGGCTTTATCTGCAATGAGACCGATGTTGCTACGGCAATCAAGCAGGGTGCCATTGCCGTTTCGTCAAGCAATAAGTCGCTTTGGGATTACAAGCGATAACCGGCGCTTGAAGGCTGTTTTCAACATTCGCACCTGACACGCAGTTCGGGAATTCTGGCGTGACTACCAAGGAAAGAGGAAGCTTATCTGCGTGCAATGGCCCGCGACGCCATGAAGCAAATAAGGCTGCTGGTCAACAATCCAAGAGAGGTGAGCGAAGCCGACGCTCTGGCTATTCATAAAGCAGCTTGGGGAAGTCGTTGGTACTATCGGCGGCTCGCATAAGCCATCATTTCGACCTGGCGTTAGATCAAAGACCATTGCGGTAACGCAGCTAGTGACGTGCTCCCGTTAAATTAGGCCATTCAGAACTGGAATTTTCCACTTGTGATCCCTTATTGGGAGAAGGAGATTTTCGTGAAAGCATCGAAGTTTTCGGAAGCGCAGACCAAATCCGCTTTTCAGAAGTCCACACATTGAACTTTCTGGGCAACCACTGCCGAATAGCAGCGCAGAATCTGGATCTCACGGATATCGTTTTTAAATTGGATGATGGCGTTCTGGTTGCAGCGCTACCAGATGCGGTGCAGATCACACATTCACAGGCCGTCGCTGTTCAACGATATGCCGCCAGAGAAGCCAGAAATGCGGAACGAGAACAAGATTGGCGCGAAGTCGTTCGTAGACACAGAGGCGCTGCCGCTGCTATCGTGCTTGATGCTCCCAGGTATGGGATGAAAGATATCCCGGTCGCCAAAGAGCAGATGATCGCGCTGCTTCGGGATAAAGGGCACCGCGTCAATCAGATAAACGAACGCCTTTGGCGTCTGGATGACCGTGCCGCGACGCTCGGTGATCTGATTCAGCTGGCTCGTAAATATGAAGATGGTCTCGTCCTGTTGGCAGCGTAACAGCAACAAAACATTGTAATCGCACAGCAGGATTTCATTGCAATTCGACATAAAAAATAGGCTGCTTCGGCGGCCTTTTTCGTTGGCAATTTTCGAGATGGAGCGGTGCCATGTCACCTATAGGTTACAAATTCAAATCGTCCTGATTTTGCTGACTTGATATGAGTTGCACGCTACTCGGGATGCCTCTTTGAAAATTTCAAAGCCGACGTCGCAAATGCCACCGGCGACGACAATTGCGAGGAAACGTTTTTCGTGGCGGTAAAAACAAAGGTCGCCGAGGCGACCATCTAAATAATTGATATCATTATGAAAAAATGGTGGGCGATGAGAGACTCGAACTCCCGACATCTTCGGTGTAAACGAAGCGCTCTACCAACTGAGCTAATCGCCCGACTGTTTCGCCAAGTGTCTGGCCAGTCGCTGTGAGAGCCGTTTAGGCAATTCGCGCGACAAGCGCAAGTGCAAAAATCAGCCTTCGACGTCTTTCTTGTGTTTTTCTGTCGTCCCTTCCATGCTTCCCTCGATAGAGAAGCCAAAGTGAAGCTCGGCCACCCGAAAGGCGCTACAATATCGGCAAAGCGTACACGTCTGACGCCGACATTTGCCGGAGAAGCAAGTTGTGGGAGCGGCGAACATTCAGCCGCCGCCTTGGATATTATCCAGCCAGTCGTTCGGGCGAACGCAAGATGGATGCACCGCCGGCTGCCTGCACGGCAAGGCTTCCATATTCGATACCGGCAGCAAGTGCTCGGTGAGAATCATGACCTTCGAGCCACGCATCGATGAAGCCGGCATTAAAAGCATCGCCTGCCCCGGTCGTATCGATAACCGGCACGTCCTTTGCCGCCATATGGAGGTCCGCATCGGCAGTGCGCAGCCACGCCCCTTCTCCACCGCCCTTGAGAGCCACGATTGGAAAGTGCTTCGCAAGCGCATTGAGCGCCTTTGCCGGATCGTCGTGGCCAGTGATGGCCTGCGCTTCCTCGCGGTTGGGAAGGAATATATCGACGCCCTCACAGGCCGCGAGCAAACCCGGATCGTAGATCAGCGTTTCATCCCAGCTTGGGTCGAGCGAGACTGAAAGGCCTGCCGCCTTTGCCTGCTGTACGAGCTTGGGGATTTCGTGCAGCGTTGCGAATTCAGCAATGTGCAGATGCCCCGCATCCTTCCATTGCAACGCGGCTTCGAGCGTCGAAGGCAGCGCCGAACCGGCACGGCGCGAGAGGAATGCGCGGTCGTTGCCGATCACGCTTGCCACCGTCACCTGCGGTCCGGCATCGTCGGCACGTTCCAGAAAGCGCAGATCGACACCGTCGATCTTCAGGTCCGGTTCAAGCCCGCGTGACAGGCCGTCAAAGCCGAGACGTGCGACCAGCGCCACCGCCCTGCCCGCATGGGCAAGATGGGCAGCCGAAATGAAGGCCCCTCCACCTGCCGCCATCTTCATGTTTTCGGCAAAAACCTCTCGTCCGGGCTGCGGCAGTGATTGTAGCCCGGTGAAGATAAGATCGCAGTAAATCCGCCCGATACTGAGGACAGCCGGAGACTTGAAATGCCGTTTGAATTGTTGCGGCATCATAGGCGGCCCAGACTTTTCTCGGTCTTGGCATCGAAGAGATACAGGCTTCCGGCAGGCGCGGACACGGAAAGCGTGCCGCCCGTTGCGGGAATGATCTTCCCCGGAGCAGTTGCAATCACCGAGACGCCGTTAACGTCCAAATGAACCAGCGTTTCGGCGCCGAGAGGCTCAACGGCCGTCACAGTGCCCGTGAGCGAAAGGGCATCGGGTGTGCCTTCCTCAACTTTCAGATCATGCGGGCGGACGCCGACTAGAATGTCGCCATCAGGTGCAAGTTCCACGCCTGATCCATTGCGGCGACCCGCAATCAGGTTCATCGACGGGCTGCCGATGAAGCGCGCCGTAAAAACATCGGTCGGATTTTCATAAAGCTCGGTCGGCGTTCCGGTCTGGAGAATGCGACCGTCACGCATGACAACGATACGGTCGGCCATGGTCATGGCTTCAACCTGGTCATGTGTCACGTAAACGGTCGTCGTCTTGAGACGCTGATGCAAGCGTTTGATTTCGATGCGCATCTGCGCGCGAAGCTGAGCGTCGAGGTTTGACAGCGGCTCATCGAAAAGAAAAGCAGACGGATTGCGCACCATGGCGCGACCGATAGCGACGCGCTGGCGCTGACCACCGGACAATGCTGCCGGTCGACGGTCGAGATAGGGTTCCAGCCCAAGCGCCTTGCCGGTTTCCTCGATGCGCTTGTCCTTCTCGGCCTTGGACAGTTTCGACGTGTAAAGCCCAAAACCGATGTTCTGACGCACGGTCATATGCGGATAAATCGCATAATTCTGGAACACCATGGCGATGTTGCGTTGCTTTGGATCGCGTTCATTAACGACCTCGCCACCGATCTTCAGGTGGCCGCCGGAAATATCCTCAAGCCCTGCGATCATGCGCAAAGTCGTGGACTTGCCACAGCCGGAGGGGCCGACAAAAACGACGAACTCGCCGTCCTTGATCTGGAGATCGATTGCCCGGACCGCCTCGACCTTGCCATAACGCTTGACCAGCTTTTCAAGTTCGATGGTTGCCATCAGCGTGCCTCCACAAGTGCACTGAATTTTTCATTGAGTTCGCGGGCAGCCTTTGCTTCAGCGGCTGCATGGTCAAAAGCGACTGCCTTGAAGCGATCAGCTTCCGCCTTATGCCGCGCAAGTGCTGCATTCATCGCTGTCGGTGCCGGACCGCCGAGACGATCACGCACAGCCACGAAATGTTGCGGGGAGACTAGTTCCTCAAACTTTTCGCGCCCGAAGGATGGCTCGCGCCCGGCGGACTCGCGGAAAGCGTCAAGGAAAGGTTCAAACCCATCCTTCTCCAGACCGCCGCCCATGGCGACGACAGCGCGCGCAACCCTGGCTGCGATTTCATGCGCCTGCCGGAACGAAAGACCTTCGATGCGCACCAGCGAATCCGCCAGTTCGGTGATCGTGATGCAGGAGCGACGGATATTTTCTGCCACACGGGCCGGATCGATACGGATCGCGCCGATGAATGCGGCCAGAAGATCAAGCACGCGACCAGCGGAGGCGAATGCCTCGTAGCCCATCTGCTGCGTCTCGCCCTCACTGTCATTCATGTCGGTGAACGGCGTATTGTGCATGACGTCCAGAACGGTGCGGGCACGGCCCATGGTCTGGCTCGCCAGATGGCGCATATGTTCGATCGGAACCGGATTGCGCTTCTGCGGCATGATTGATGAAATCTGCACGAAGGCATTCGGCACGTAAATCTGGCCGACCTCGAAACTGGTCCAGAACTGGAAGTCCTGGATGAGGCGTCCCAGATGCACGAACATCAGCTCCAACGCCGAATAGGTCGAGGTGATGTAATCCACCGCTGCAATGCAGCTGTAGGAATTCGGCAAGGGGGCAGCAAAGCCCAACAGGCTCGCCACTCGTGCGCGATCGATCGGGAAGCCTGAGGTGGTGATGGCCGCCGCCCCCATGGGTGACAGGTTGACGATGGCGCGCGCGGCTTCCATCCGTTCCATATCCCGGATGAGAACCTCGACTGCCGCCGAAAGATAGTGACCGAAGGTCGATGGCTGTGCAGGCTGACCATGCGTATAGGCGACGATCAGTGTCTCCTTTTCACGCTCGGCAGCAGCAATCATCGCATCAAGCACATTGCGCGCCTGCGTCATCAGCGTATCGATACGATCCTTCAGACCAAGCTTGAACAGCGTGTGGTCAATATCATTGCGTGAGCGCGCCGTGTGAAGACGACCGGCGGTGTCGGCACCAATGCGCGCCTTCAGCTCCTTCTCGATGAGGAAGAAAAAGTCTTCCACCTCACCCGTATAAGTGAGCTTCGAAGGATCGATTTCCTTGTCGATAGCTTCCAGCGCACCCGCAATGGCCGCTGCCTGCGCACGGTCGAGAATGCCGGTTTCGGTCAGCATAACGAGATGGGCGCGGTCGATGCGGCGGAAGCCGTCGACATGATGGGTCTTGGCGCCGTCAAAAAGCGGGCGAAGCACGGTTTCCTTGTAAACCGGATCGGGGAAGACGCTTTTATCGGACAGCCGTGGATCGAGATCGGACATGGTTCAACCCTTGAGGCCAGCAAGCATGACACCGCGCACGATGTAACGCTGGAGAAGAAGAAAGACGACGAGCGTGGGAAGCGTGGCGATTGCCGCGCCGGTCATGATCATTTCCCACTGGATGGATTGCTCGACGGCGAAGCTCGAAAGCCCGACCGGCAGCGTGTAAAGCTCCGGGCTGGTCGCAACAATCAGCGGCCAGAAGAATGCGGTCCAGTTGCCGAGGAAGGTGAAGATCGCGAGCGCCGAGAGTGCTGGCGTCACCAGCGGCATGGCAACTTTCCACCAGATTTGGAATTCGTTGAGGCCGTCGACGCGGGCAGCTTCCAGAAAGTCGTTGGGAACTCCTTCGAAGAATTGCTTCATGAGGAACGTGCCAAAGGCAGTCATCATGCCGGGGAACATGATACCCCAGTAGCTGTCCAGCCAGCCGAGCTTGCTCGACATCAGATACCATGGGATCACCAGCATTTCGGTGGGGATCATCAGCGTGGACAGGATGGCGAGGAAGATGAAATAGCGACCGCGGAACTGGAATTTCGCCAGCGTATAGCCGACAAGACTGTCGAAGAAGACATTCGACAAGGTGACCACGACCGCAACGATCATGGAATTCAGGAACCAGCGCAGGAAGCGCCCATCGGCAAGGATAGTGACATAGTTCTGCAATGTCGGCTCTGCCGGGATCAGGCGCAGGTCGTAGACCTGACCTGCCGTCTTGAGCGAGGTGGAGAACATGAAGGCCAGTGGTGTGACCATGATGAGGCCGCCGATGAGCAGCAACGTCCATGTCAGGATGCGGCCGGGCCGCAGATTCTGGAACGGGAGCGGTTTGTTTTGAGCGGACGCTGTCATTTCTTTTCCCTCAGGATCCAGAGCTGCAACAGCGAGACGCAAAGCAGGATGGTGAACAGAACGACGGTTTGCGCGGCCGCATAACCCATCGCATAGGAGGAGAAGGCCGTCTGATAGATCATCAGCACCAGCGGCTTGGTGGAGCCGAGCGGTCCGCCGGGATCGTTCGTAGTCATGTTGTAGACCTGATCGAAGATGCGCAGGAAACCGATGGACGAGAAGACGACGAGGAACACCGTGGTGGGCTTCAGAAGCGGGATCGTGATCTTGCGCAGGATCGCCCATTCGCCGAGGCCATCAATGCGTGCGGCTTCATAAAAAGTGTTGGGAACAGCGCGCAGGCCAGCCATGAAGATAATGATCTGGAAGCCAAGACCGGCCCAGATGGACGTCGCCATGATGGCATAGAGACCCTGATCGACCGAGCGCAGGAACCCCTGCTGCGGGAGCCCCACTGCACTCAGAATATTGTTGATGAAGCCGATGGGTGCGGGCTGATAGAACCAGCGCCAGACCCATGCCATGGCCGCTGCCGTGGTGAGATAAGGCAGGAAATAGAGTGCACGGATAAAGCCGTGCATGATGCGCACGCGATCCAGAAAATAGGCGATTGTAAACGCCACCACGAGGCTTATCGGCGTGCCGACTAGCAGATAGGTGAAAGTGTTCTTGAACACTTTCCAGAATTCCGGATCAGCGAAGAGCTTCTGGTAATTGGCGAAGCCGATGAACTTCGGTGGGTTCATCAGGTCCCAGTCGGTGAGAGAGAGCCAGAAAGCCTCTATCGTCGGGTAAAAGCGGATGACCGAATAGAACAGTATCGGGAGAGCCAGAAAGCTCCACACCCAGATCAACCGTCTTGTGCGCATGGAAAGACGGTCCGTCAGGCGGTTGCCCGAAGGCCCCTTCCCCGCGCCGCCTGTTTCAGCCGTCCCGGCTTCTACAGTGATTGTCATGTTTTAGTATCCTTCGGCTACGGATTAGCCGTGCCGTCAACAGGCAGGAGAAGATGAAGCAGCGGGAGCCGCTTCATCTTTCGCGTTTGCCTTACTTGGCTGCGTCGAGCACATCCTGCTCGGCCTTGGCTGCCTGATCGAGGGATTCCTTGACCGGCTGCTTTTCGAGAATAACGCGATTGGCCATATCGACAGCGATCTGGCGCTGCTTCAGCTCGTCCACGAACATGGTCGTGTGCGCATATTCCAGACCCTTCAGGAACGGGCCGTAGATCGGATCGGCAAGGTTCGTTTCCGTCAAGGCTGCCGAACGGCGCGCAGGCAGTTCGCCAACATCCTTCAACCAGATTTCCATGGCTTCCGGCGAGGAGATGTAGTTCAGGAACTTCTTGGCAGCTTCCAGTTTCTCGCCGCTTGCCTTGGCGCTAATGCCGTTGGCGAAGTAGCTCGCATAGTTGGAACGCACGCCTTCGGCATTGGCCGGAAGCTCGGTCACACCCCATTCGAAGTCCTTGATGGTGCGGAACGAACCGAGACGGAAGGTGCCGTCGATGGTCATGGCCGCCATGCCAGCGCGGAAAGCAGCCTGCCCTTCATCCATGAACTTGACTTCGCCGACCTTATGTTCGGTCTGGAGGCCAGTATAGAAGGCAAGCGCCTTTTCACCGGCGGCGTCGTTATAAGCAACCTTGCGGTCATTGTCGGTATATGGCTGGCCGCCGAACTGGCGCACCAGAACTTCACGCCACCAATGCTGGTCCTGTCCCGGCATGTCGAGCGTGATGCCTTCGGCCAGAAGATTGCCGGAAGCGTCGCGCTTCGTCGTCTTCTTGGCAGCTTCGACCATTTCATCTAGCGTCTTGGGCGGATTGTTCGGGTCGAGACCAGCGTCGGTGAAGAGCTTCTTGTTGTAGAACAGGGCCAGCGAGCGCACAGCAGTCGGCAGACCGTAATACTCATCGCCGCGCTTCATCGCCGAAACAATCGGGAAGAATTCGCTCTCAATCTTGTCATGCGGGAACGTGTCCTGCGGCAGCGGCTGCAGAATGCCGCCAGCCACGAATTTGTCCAGCCAGCCGTAGAAAAGCTGCATCACGTCCGGGCTCTTGCCCGCCATCTTCGCTGCGATTACGCGCGTCTGATAGTCGTCGTACGGGAACGTGACCTGCTTGACCTTGATGTCCGGATTGGCCTTCTCGAAATTCTCGATCAGCTTGTCCATCGCCTTGACGCGTGTCTCGAAGACATACTGCCAATATTCGATTTCGACAGCCTGAGCGGCATTGATCGCAAAGGTGCTGAGCCCCGCAACCAAACCTGCCAATAACAGCTTACGCATTTAAACCTCCCTAATGCCCCGCCCACCGGTTCGAATGCGGTCGCCAGGCACGGCTGCGGCAGTGCTTCGCACAATCCGCATATTCCACCACATGCCGCGCAGATGATGCGCAGCGCCCATTTTTTCCCATGCAGGAACCCACTTCCCCGACATGAGCCAAGGCGGTTCTTCACCACCCTGCCCTTACGGTTCAATGTTGCGAGCGTTTTGTCAATAAGATAATTTAGTTGAATTAATATATTGCTGTTAAAAGCGGCTCGCGTTATCTGTTTTGACGGGAGACAGGAGGGACCATGACATCGAAATCAGATGGGCAATCCGAAGACGGGCGGGCCAATACGCCTGCCGCCGTACAAGGTGGGTCGCTTGCGGTCACTCTGGGCAAGAATCCCGAGCGAATTCGTGACCATAACCGACGTGTAGTGCTTGATGTCGTGCGCCGCCACGGTCCTCTCGGCCGGATGCATATCGCCCGCCTGACGCATCTGACCGCACAGGCCATCGCCAATATCGTCGATGAGCTGGTTTCAGAGAATCTGCTCATGCAGCTGGGGCGACTGAAAACGGGGCGCGGCCAGCCGCCGATCCAGTTTGCCGTCAATCCCGAAGGCGCGATGACCATCGGTGTGGAAATGGGTTCGACGCATATGGTGACGACGGTGCTTGATCTTTCCGGCAAGCCGCGCACGCAGCACGTGCGCCCCATTCAGGATGTCAGCCCCGACAGGCTCTCCACACAATTGCGAAAAGAAGTCGATGCGGTGAAGACTTCGTTTCCCGCGCGCCTGCTCGGCATAGGCGTCGTGATGCCGGGTCCTTTTGACATTGAAGGCATGAGTTCTGTCGGTCCGACCACCCTGCCCGGCTGGTCCGGGATCGATGCAGCGGCGGTTCTGAGCGAAGCCTGCGGCGAATCCGTTCTGGTCGAAAACGACGCGAATGCCGCCGCTGTCGGCGAACGCCTGTTCGGCGCGGGACACGCGATTTCCAATTTCGCCATGATCTATTTCGGTGCCGGTATCGGGCTTGGCATGATTCAGGACGGCGCACCGTTTCGAGGCGCTTTCGGCAATGCCGGTGAAATCGGTCATATCGTCATCACGCCTAATGGGCGCAGCTGCGCCTGCGGCCAGAAGGGTTGCCTCGAAACCTATGCCTCCCTTCATACCTTGCGCGAGAAGCTTCACGCGGCAGGGATTGAGGACACCAATTTCGACGCGCTGGAAAAGCTGCATGAAGGCCGCAACCCAGTTCTGATGGGCTGGGTACAGGAGGCCGCCGACCATCTGGCTCCGATGATTGCCATGATCGAAAACATTCTCGATCCCGAGACGATCATTCTGGGCGGCATGTTGCCCGATGCGATCATCGATGACCTGATCTGGCATATGGGTGGTCTGCCGATTTCGGTTGCTAGCCGCCGCGCCCGTGCGTTGCCACGGGTCATTCGAGGGCAGACGGGACAGTTCACCGCCGCCCTGGGCGCTGCATCACTGCCGATGTTCGAGGCCATGACGCCGAAGCTTGATACCAATTCGGAAATCTGACCATGCTCACCGCCCTTCAGCGCATCGAGCGCCAGAAGTCGTCTCCTGCCCTCGTCCGTCTGCATCGCGCTCTAAGCAGGCTGCGCTCGACCGTCACGCTGATGCATACGGGTGCGCACCCTGACGATGAGCAGAGCGGCCTGATGGCCTATTTGCGGTTCGGACTTGGTATACGGGTGGTGATCGCCTGTTCGACACGCGGCGAAGGCGGGCAAAATGCGCTTGGCCCGGAACGCGGTGGTGCGCTCGGCGTGATCCGCAGCCGTGAGATGGAAGAAGCAGCGCGCATTCTCGATTGCGACGTGCATTGGCTCGGCCATGGTCCAGACGATTCCGTCCACGACTTCGGTTTCTCCAAGGATGGTGACGGTACCTTTGCCCACTGGGGTGAGAAGAAAACCGTCGAGCGGCTCGTACGCGCCTATCGCACCGAGCGTCCGGATATCGTGCTGCCGACCTTTCTCGATGTTCCCGGCCAGCATGGCCACCACCGCGCGATGACACGGGCTGCGGAAACGGCCATAGGTGTCGCCGCCGATCCCGATGCCTTTCCCGAACATTTTGCCGAGGGATTGATGCCGTGGCAGGTGGCAAAATTCTATCTCCCTGCCTGGTCAGGCGGCGGCGACACCTATGATGACGAGCTTCCTCCGCCCGACACCACATTGACCGTTCACGCGGCGGGTCGCGACGCTGCGACCGGTGCCGATTACGACCGTATCGGTGAATGGTCGCGTGCCTGTCACGCCACGCAGGGCATGGGGCGCTGGCCGGAAACGCCCAAGAGCGAATGGCCGCTGCATCTGAAACTGCCGGAAAGCTGTGCTGAAACAACAATTCTTGAAGGTATTCCGGAATCTCTCGCAACACTGGCTGAGGTCGATGGGCTGACACTTGAAACCCGGAAGCAGCTTCTTGACGCTCATTTGTCTGTCGAGCGGACTATTGCGGCTTTTCCTGAGCGCGAAACCATTGTCAATAATCTTCTCGGTGCTGCAAAAAGCCTGAAAACTGTACTGACCGGCGCACCGCAAGGTTTCCTCGTGCAGCACGGGCACAGGCTGGAACGCAAGCAGTGGGAAATCGACGCCGCCTTGATCGAAGCAGCGTCTTTGTTCGAGCGGGCTTATCTGGAAGAAGCCATATTGCCTACAGGTGGAGAAACCCGCCTTGTTGTCGAATACGGCCCCGGAGCGATGGCCGTCGCAATAACAGCCGACCCCATATTGCCAGAAAGCTGTTCGACCGCTTGCGAGTACGTGACGCCCGAGAGGGAAATTCTGGCTGTGTCACTGGCAAAGGAGGCAGCACTTTCCCCGCTTTTTGAACCGGCTTGGCGGTCACTCGGCGGCAACGGACAGGCCTATATCCGATTAAAGGCGCAGTTTGACGATCACCTGGCTGCGTGCAGCTTCGATCTCGAAGAGCCGCTTGCCATTGTTCCATCTGCCTCGTTAAGGATTGATCCGCCAGCAGTCATCATATCGGGCAAGCAGTATCCCTCGCCGATCCGGCTTGTGGTCGATGGCGAGACCGGCCAAGTCACATTCACAGCGCAAAACGGTTGGAGCGTCGGCGTAATCGGGCAGGATGCTGTTCTACACGGGCCTTTCGATCCAGAGCCCGGCTTGACTGCGCTACAGGCCACGATCAACGGACGTCTTGCATGGCAGACGCAGGTAGCCAGCTACCCGCATATCGGTAAAACCGTCTGGCGTGAGCCTGCCGTGCTGCCTGTATTGGCACTCGACGTGAAATTGCCTGATGCGCGTATCGGCTATATCGGCGCTGGGGCAGACAATGTTGGTCTTTGGCTGAAACGCATGGGATTTGATGTCACCGATGTCGAAGCACGCCATCTTTCCGGTGATCTTTCGCAATTCACCACCATCGTGGTCGGTATATTCGCCTTCGGCCTGCACGCTGATCTCGCCGCAGCAACGGACAATCTGCATCGATTCGTCGAGAATGGCGGACATCTGGTGACGCTCTATCATCGTCCATCCGATGGTTGGCATCCGGATCGGACACCACCGCGAAAATTAGCCATCGGTTCCCCGTCATTGCGCTGGCGCGTTACGAATCCCCATGCCGCAGTTACAGTTCTCGATCCAGAGCATCCCTTGCTCGTCGGCCCCAATATTATCAGCGAACGTGATTGGAATGGATGGCACAAGGAACGTGGGCTTTATTTCGCTTCCGCATGGGATGACGACTATCAGCCGCTGCTTTCCATGCATGATGAGGGAGAACAGCCGCTCTTCGGCGCGCTTGTTTCAGCCAGTATCGGTAAAGGCCGCCATACGCATACGAGCCTCGTCCTGCATCATCAGCTCGACAAGCTTGTGCCCGGTGCATTCCGGCTCATCGCCAATCTGGTACAACCTGTGAGATAATTTCGTGCATATCGTTATGTTGAAATATTTATCACGTTTATGTCGCTCCGGACAGAAACTATTTTCGTTATATTTCATTTCACTAATTAATTTTTCTTGAGTTCCCTTCGCCGGAAAATTCGCTCTATCTCAGCGTGTATTTGACTCATGGAGATGAATTATCATGCGCAATCTGGTACGTGTTTCTTTGACCGGTCTTTTCCTCGGTGCAAATCTTACGATGGCTTTTGCACAGGCAACGCCTGAACAGATGGAGATGGCCTATAACGCAGCTCGCAACCAGCTTGGCGTACTCCAGTACTGCCAGGAAAAGGGTTATACCGATGGCGGCGCCATCGAAATCCAGACAAAAATGATTGCGCTGATCCCCGCCCCATCCGACACCACCAAGGCCGACGCTGCCGAAGCAACCGGTAAGCAGGGTAAGGTCTCTGCGATGGGCATGGAACAGGATATTGCCACCAGCGCAAAAGCACAGAATGTCTCCGAGGAGAAGCTCTGCCAGACCATGGCTGATGCCGTTAAGCAGGCTGGCGCCCAGCTGCCGCAGTAAGGCAGATCGCAGCTTCCAAGAAAAAGAGAGCCTCGCGTAAGCGGGGCTTTTCCTTGCCTGAAGATTTATATTCGATATCGCTTAAATACAACGTACGACGCTATTGCAGTTTTCGTTTTTAATTCAGCACTTTATTAATCATATGCGATACTCACCTTCCGTTTACCATGCAACTTAAGAGGGTGCACATATTTGCCGGGTAGTTTGCTCTCAGGTCACAGAGACCACTAAACAAGCAAGAATGATCTCAGGAGCAACACATGACCAAGCTTATTGCACGCTTTCGTAAAAGCGAATCCGGCGCTACCGCCATCGAATACGGCCTCATCGCGGCTTTGATTGCTGTCGTCATCATCGGCGCAACGACGTCTCTCGGCACCACCATCCGCACCCAGTTCAATGCCATTGCGACCGCTATTGGTGGTGCTGGCGGCAGCTAATAGGCTCTGCAAACGCGACAATAATGCCACCGCCCTTCGGGGCGGTTTTGCTTTTTGCGGAGACGTTCTGCCTTCTCAACAGCAACTTTTGAAATCCCCACGCGTTTACTAAGTATGTGTGGAACATATTTCACGGCCTTATGCGGAGGTTTGATCGCAGCTAACCAAGCTAACGCTCTGCAATCTTTATTGATTATGGGCTTCAGATAGAAACGCGCATAATCCCTCTAAATAGTGGTTCGCCGCGTGGTTATTGCGTATTCCAGCGCTGGCCCCGGCTTTTCGGGAGTAGCGAACATGTCATTGAAATCCATTTTACTGGCGCTCGGCATCGGCGCTGCCAGTCTGACGCTCAGCGGTTGTGTCTCCGAGGGCTATTACGGCTCTGGCTATTCTGATCCCTATTATGTTCGCGGCGGTTATGTCGGCACGGGGGTCGTTTATAATAGTGGCGGCTATTATCGGAACTACCCACGTTATCCACGCTACTATAGAGATTCACGCTACTATCGTGACCGTGATTACTATCGTTATCGCGACCGGGACCGTCCACGTCGTCCTGACACCAACAGACCGGATCGTCCGCGTCCACCGCGACCGGACCGTCCGCCATCAGGCAACGATGGTGCAGGTCGTCCTAACCCGGGCAATCTGCCAGTTATCCAGCCGATCAGGCGTGGTCCGCATAACTGAAACAAAAACACCCGCCGAAATTCGGCGGGTGTTTTGCATAGAAGGAACCAATGTCAGAGCTTGATGACATATTCCTTGCGGGTGGTCTCTATGACTTCCCAGCTTCCCTTGAACCCCGGTCGGATGACAAAACTGTCGCCTGCAACGACTTCGCGGCTTTCACCGCCCTCTTCGCTGATGACCGACCGGCCGGACAGGATGTGACAGAACTCCCATTCATCATATTCGATGCGCCATTTACCCGGCGTGCTCTCCCATATGCCAGCAAAGAGCGTGCCCTCGGTATTCTCCTCCAAATTCCACGTGCGGAATTTCGGGGCACCGGAAATAATGCGCTCCGGTAGCGGCGCGCCTTCCTCCGGTTCGATGCCGGTCAGGTCGAAATCGAGAAACCGGCTCATGGATCAGACCTTTGCCAGCGCCTGCTCAATATCGGCAATGATATCGTCCGCATCCTCGATACCGATAGACAGGCGCACCACGTCCGGGCCAGCGCCAGCCGCCACCTTCTGCTCATCACTCAGCTGACGGTGGGTGGTGGATGCCGGGTGGATGACCAGCGAGCGCGTGTCGCCAATATTGGCCAGCAGCGAGAACAGGTCGAGGCTGTCTACGAACTTTACGCCCGCGTCGTAACCGCCCTTGAGACCGAAGGTAAACACCGAACCGGCACCCTTCGGCGCATATTTCTGCTGGAGCGCATGAAATTTATCATGCGGCAGCCCGGCATAATTTACCCACGACACTTTCTCGTGGCCATGCAGCCAGGATGCGACCTTCAGAGCATTGTCGCTGTGACGCTGCATGCGCAGCGGCAGGGTTTCCGCGCCGGTGAGAATCTGGAAGGCGTTGAACGGCGAAATCGCCGGGCCGAAATCACGCAGACCCAGCACTCGGGCAGCGATTGCAAAGGAAATATTGCCAAAGGTCTTGTGCAGTTCCAGACCCGCGTAATCCGGACGCGGTTCGGTCAGAAGCGGATAATTGCCGGACTTCGCCCAGTCGAATGTACCGCCATCGACCAGAATGCCGCCCATGGAATTGCCATGACCACCGATAAACTTGGTCAGCGAGTGAACGACGATATCCGCACCATGTTCGATCGGGCGCACCAGATAAGGCGATGCAAGCGTGTTGTCCACGATCAGTGGCAGGCCGTTTCTGTGCGCAATTTCGGCGATAGCCTCGATGTCCACCACGATGCCGCCCGGATTGGCGAAGCTTTCGATAAAGATAGCACGTGTCTTGCTGTCGATCTGCTTTGCGAAATCGGTCGGGTTGGTGGCATCGGCCCAGCGGACCTGCCAGCCGAAGGACTTGAACGACTGACCGAACTGATTGATCGATCCGCCGTAAAGCTGGCGCGCGGCGACGAAATTGTCACCCGGTTGAAGCAGCGTATGGAAAACAAGCAACTGCGCTGAGTGACCGGATGCAGTCGCTACAGCCGCCGTACCGCCTTCGAGTGCGGCAATGCGCTCTTCCAGAACTGCGGTCGTCGGGTTTGTGATGCGCGTATAGATATTGCCGAACGCCTGCAGGCCGAACAATGAAGCTGCGTGGTCCGCATCTTCAAACACGAACGAGGTCGTCTGATAGATCGGCGTTGCACGGGCACCTGTCGTCGGATCGGGCTTTGCCCCTGCGTGAACGGCAAGTGTTTCAATTCCGGGAGAGCGTTTCGACATCATTTCCTCCTGTGTCCCAAACCCCAAACAGGTCTGGAACCTAGGCTCTACAGCGAGGAAAGCAAAGGAGGATTTTCCGCCAAATACTGGATTCGCAGAAATTAAATCCGAAAGCTCTTATCAACCGATCAGGCGGGGATATTCGATTGCCGGACAGCGGTCCATGATGACGGTCAAACCTGCTTCGCTGGCACGATTTCCAGCCTCTTGGTGCACGACACCCAGCTGCGTCCAAAAGATCTTCGGGCGGTGCTTCATTGCAAGAACTTCGTCCACGATACCCGGCAGCGAATAAGGCTCACGGAAGACATCCACCATATCGACTGGCTCTTCGATATCAGCCAGACGCGCCACGACACGCTGGCCATGAATGTGTTTTCCCACCTGCCCCGGATTGACCGGAATCACGCGGTATCCCTTGGAAAGCAGGAATTCCATCACGCCATTGCTCGGGCGTTCCGGCTTCGGTGATGCGCCAAGAAGCGCAATCGTTTTGACGGAACGGAGGATCTCGCGAATCTGATCGTCGGAAGGGTTTTGCATTTTATCCTCTTCGGTCGCTGGAGCGAGCGCTTGCATGAAGGGTGGCGCTCCCTTTATTGATAAATAAATTTGGGAGGAGCGCATGAATATCAATACCGCGCAGGAGCGGAATGCCGCCATGGTGGCAAGCCGGTCGTTGAGCCCTGTCATGAACATTGAAGAGCTGCGCGCATTCATGAAGCGCGAGTTTCCGCAACTTGGCAACGCTTTCGAGATCACGGCAATTGGTGACGGTTCGGCAACCATGCAGCTTAATGCCGATGCACAACATCTGCGCCCCGGCGGTACTGTGTCCGGCCCTTCGCTTTTTGCACTCGCCGATGTGACGGCCTATGCAGCCATACTGGCCCATATTGGCCCGGTGGCACTGGCCGTGACAACGAACCTGAACATCAACTTTCTGCGTAAACCCTCTCCCGGCACGGTCGAGGCCGTCGCACACCTCCTGAAACTCGGCAAACGGCTTGCTGTACTCGATATCAGTCTGACCGATGGTACAAGTGGCGAGCTGGTGGCCCATGCAACGACAACTTACTCGATCCCGCCGCGATAAAGCATCTAAAAAAGATACGGTATTATAATACCAAACATTTAACATATTGATTTTACTGTGTTTTTAAAACAACGCTCTGAATATAGGACTTGACGCCCACTCGGACATTGTGTATCGACCCGCCAGTGAGTTGAGCAGAAGTTATCTTTTGCCCGCTCGTTCGGGTTGGACACGATCCAACACAAGCAACAAAAAAAGCCCTGATTTTCAAGATCGGGGATTAAGTCAAGGAAGACTTCAATGGCAACTTTCTCTCAGAAGCCGGCTGAAGTGGTGAAGAAGTGGGTGCTGATCGACGCCGAAGGCCTCGTGCTCGGCCGTCTCGCCACCATCGTCGCCAATCGCCTGCGCGGCAAGCACAAAGCAACCTTCACCCCGCACGTTGACGATGGCGACAATGTCGTAATCATCAATGCCGACAAGGTTGTTCTGACCGGCAAGAAGTACACCGACAAGGTCTATTACTGGCACACCGGTCATCCGGGCGGCATCAAGGAGCGCACTGCTCGCCAGATTCTCGAAGGCCGTTTCCCGGAACGCGTCGTCGAAAAGGCCATTGAGCGTATGATCCCGCGCGGTCCGCTCGGCCGTCGCCAGATGAAGAACCTGCGCGTCTATGCAGGCCCGAACCATCAGCAGGAAGCTCAGCAGCCGGAAGTCCTCGACGTCGCCGCGCTGAACCGCAAGAACAAAGGGAATGCATAATCATGGCTGAGCAGCTCAACTCGCTCGAAGAACTCGGCACTGTTGCCAAGACCGAAGCTGCCGCTCCGGTTCATGTCCAGAAGCTGGACGCACAGGGCCGCGCTTATGCCACCGGCAAGCGTAAGGACGCCGTTGCACGCGTATGGGTCAAGCCGGGCACCGGCAAGATCACCGTCAACGACAAGGAATTCGAAAAGTATTTCGCACGTCCGGTCCTGCAGATGATCCTGCAGCAGCCGATCGTTGCTTCGAATCGCGCTGGTCAGTTCGACATCGTTGCCACCGTTGCCGGTGGCGGTCTCTCCGGTCAGGCCGGTGCTGTTCGTCACGGCATCTCCAAGGCCCTCACCTACTACGAGCCGGGCCTGCGCACGGTTCTCAAGAAGGGTGGCTTCCTGACCCGCGATAGCCGCGTTGTTGAACGTAAGAAGTACGGTAAGGCCAAGGCTCGCCGTTCGTTCCAGTTCTCCAAGCGCTAACGCGCTTAGGGCCAGTTCTCCAAGCGCTAGTATCTATCGCTTCAGAGCTTACGGAAAAGCGGACCTTCGGGTCCGCTTTTTTGTTTCATTCAATGCCGGATTTCAGCCGCCCCAACTGCGGATGGACTTGCGGTTGATCTCAAGCTGTTTTTCAGGCGATTGTTTGTAATAATCGGGTGCCAGCCCGGAAACCCAGTCGCCATAGCTCGGATTGGGTAGCATGAAGAACTTCGTCCCGAAGGCTTCGCGATTGGCTTCTACGAATGTGCGTCGCTGCTGATTGTTCTTGTGATAGGTCGCAGCTCCAAAGTCGTTGAGATTGTCACCGACGTAAACGACAACATCAAAGCCATCTGCTTTGACAGCATCGAAACGGCTCTGCTTGTTGGACTGACCGCCATTCAACAAAAGTGTTTTCGCAGATACGCCGGGGAACCCCAGTTTTCTTATGTTTGCTGCCGTTGACTCAAATGACTTCGCATCGCGGTTCGTGACATAGAACATCGTGCCGCCATTCGCGTTGACATGTCTGGCAAACTCCACGGCACCTGCAATTGGACCTGCCTGTTCGGCAGCCATCCAGCGCGCCCATGTCTTCTCCGTGTAGGGCACGCTTTGTTTGACACGCCATCCGGCATAGGCGGTATTATCGATCATGGTCTCATCGAGATCGACGATCACAGCCTTCCGCCTTCCCTTTGTCGGTTTTACTGCATCGAAAGCCTGACGCGCACCGTTGAACGTCTGATAGGCCAGCGCATCATACTCGCCTGACTGCTGCATCCAGTTGATTGCGCTTACATTCTGCTGCTCGAGCTGAAATCTGGCCGTACGCTGATCCGTTGCACAACCCGCAAGGGAAGCAGAACAAGCAACAATGACCGAAATAGTAAGTAAAGTTCTTCGCATAATGTCCCTCTTTGAAAGAGGGACATTAGCGCCGATGAATTCCCGCGCCTCAATCGCCGATATGTGCCCTCAACATTGTGGGCGGCAGTGCGGCTTCATCACAGTTGCAAGCCGGTTCGATAGTCGTCATGAGTATAAAAAAGCTGAAGCCTCTCCGACCACTTTCACGAACGGATAAGCCCATGTCCTCGTCTGCAGCACCAAGCCGCTTTGCGGTCACACCGGAGCCTCCTTATCTGATCGTCACCTTCGCTTCGCAGCGTATCATCGGCGAGGATGATGGCTATGGCGAGATGGCGGTTCAGATGGGAGAACTTGCAGCGAAGCAGCCGGGCTATCTCGGCATTGAAAGCGCGCGCGACGCGGAAGGCTTCGGCATCACCAATTCTTTTTGGGCAGACGAAGCCAGCATCCATGCATGGAAGCGCGAAGTGGACCATCTGGTGGCGCAGAAGCTCGGACGCCAGAAGTGGTATGAAACCTATCGCGTACGTATCGGTCGCGTAGAGCGTGCTTATGGATTTGATGCCAAAAGCGAATGAAACCGCTATAGAAATCTAACCTTATCCGGGTAACAGCCATGCCTTCAAAGACTATCGACCACGCGATTACTGCCCGCAGCCTGACAAGCGCAGCAACGGACCCGACCCACGCCGGTGTATTGTCGTTCATGCGGCGTATGTACACGAAGTCGTTGAAGGGCGCAGACGCCGTTGTCTGGGGTATTCCGTTCGATGCAGCCGTATCCAATAGGCCCGGCGCACGTTTCGGTCCGCAGGCGATCCGGCGGGCGTCGGCGATCTTCGACAATGATCCGCAATACCCTTTCGAGCGCGACCTTTTCGAGAATCTCTCCGTCATCGACTACGGCGACTGCCTGCTCGACTATGGCAATCACACCAAGACCCCTGCCACTATTGAACGCGAAGCTACAAAAATCCTGAAATCGGATGCGTTTCTGCTAACGCTTGGCGGCGATCATTTCATCACATGGCCGCTGCTCAAGGCCCATGCCACGAAATATGGTCCGCTGGCACTCGTTCAGTTCGACGCGCATCAGGATACGTGGTTCGACGATGGCAAGCGCATCGATCACGGCTCTTTCGTGGCCCGCGCGGTGCGCGATGGCATTATCGATCCCGCTCACTCGATCCAGATCGGTATCCGCACGCACGCGCCAGAAGATTGCGGCATCAAGATCATTTATGGCCATGAGGTCGAGGACATGTCGGCGGCGGCGATTGCCGATGAAATCCTGAAACGCTCCGATGGCAGGAAGACATATTTGACATTCGACATCGACTGCCTTGATCCGGCCTTTGCGCCGGGAACCGGCACACCGGTCGCAGGTGGACCGTCGTCTGCAAAGATGCTGTCCATCCTGCGCAAGCTGACGGCTCTTGACTTTGTGGGCGCGGATGTGGTCGAGGTTGCACCGGCTTACGATCATGCCGATATAACAGCAATCGCGGGAGCGACGATCGCAATGTATTATCTGGGCCTTCTGGCTGAGAAGAAAGAACGACGATGAGCCGCTTGTTCATAAATTGATTCAAGCAGCTCGAAAACTGATTCCGAATATTGTCGTAACTTTCTGAATTCAAAGGCAAAATGCATGAAACCTAAAATCTTCATCGATGGCGAACACGGCACCACCGGCTTGCAGATCCGCACCCGTCTGGCCGAACGCGACGATCTTGAAGTGATCTCCATTCCGGAAGCCGAGCGGCGCAACAAGGACTTGCGCGCCGACTATCTGCGCGCAGCCGATATTGCGATCCTGTGCCTGCCGGATGATGCTTCCAAGGAAGCGGTTTCCCTGCTCGAAGGCCATAACTCAACCCGTATCATTGATACTTCGACTGCTCATCGCGTGCACCCGGACTGGGCCTATGGTTTCGCCGAACTGGCCAAGGGCCAGCGTGAACGTATCGCCGGCGCCCGCCTGGTCGCCAATCCGGGTTGCTATCCGACGGGTGCAATTGCGCTTGTCCGCCCGCTGCGCGATGCGGGCCTGCTGCCTGCCGACTATACGGTCAGCGTCAACGCCGTTTCGGGCTATACGGGCGGCGGCAAACAGATGATCGCGCAGATGGAAGACAAGAACCATCCGGAGCATCTTGCTGCAAACAATTTCCTCTACGGCCTGCCGCTCAAGCACAAGCACGTGCCGGAACTGCAATTGCATGGCCGTCTGGATCGCCGCCCGATCTTCAGCCCCAGCGTCGGACGCTTCCCGCAGGGCATGATCGTACAGGTCCCTCTGTTCCTGACCGGACTAGAGGGAACGCCGTCGCTTGCAAAGGTTCATGCCGCACTGACAGAGCATTATGCCGGTCAGGACATCGTTGAAGTCGTGCCACTTGAAGAAAGCACCAGTCTGGCGCGTGTCGATGCGGAAGAGCTTGCCGGCAAGGACGGTATGAAGCTTTTCGTCTTCGGCACTGAAGGCGATGGAGAGGTCAATCTGGTGGCGCTGCTCGACAATCTCGGCAAGGGCGCATCGGGCGCAGCCGTTCAGAACATGAATCTCATGCTCGGCAAAGTCTGATGATGAAGAAGCCGGTATTTCCTATCGAATGGAGTATCGGCTCATTCGAGCCTCTGGCGGATACGCATTCAAGCCTCGTCTGGAAGGTCGAACGCACTGATCATCCAGGCGAGGTTTTTGTCATCAAGCAGTTGAAACCAGCCGGAATGGAAGAGCTGCGCGGCGCGCATTATCTCGACTGGCAGAACGGCCATGGTGCGGCGCGATTATACGACCTCAATGGTACATCAATGTTGCTCGAACATGCGGGCGACTATCACCTTGATGAGCACCTGAAACGCGGCAAGGATGCCGAATGTCTGCTGATATTCGGCGAGGTTCTGAACGCGCTGCATACGCCCTCTCCCGCCCCGATACCGGCTGATTTGCAACCACTGGACAAGCATTTTTCCGGTCTCTTCGCCGTAACGAATGAAAGTCCGATCTATGCGGAAGGCACGGCGGTCGCGAAACACCTGCTGGCAACGCCGCACGAGGCCATTCCGCTACATGGCGATATTCACCATGAGAACATCATCAAGGGACCGCGCGGCTGGCTCGCCATCGACCCGCATGGACTTGTCGGCGACGCAGCGTTCGACGCGGCCAATATCTTCTACAATCCGCTCGACCGGGACGATCTCTGCCTGGACCTTGAACGCGCCCGGCATATGGCCGAGCATTTCGCGCCGATCATCGGGCGCGAACCCGCCTACATTCTGGATTATGCCTTCGCCTATGGCTGTCTCTCAGCCGCGTGGCACCGCGAAGACGGCAATGACGCAGACGAAGCGCGGGAACTGAAGATCGCTTCCGCGCTCAGGCACCTGCGCCAGACGGTTTATCCTTCATAGGCACCTTTGGTTGCACGCCAGTGCGCAACCGCGAAAGCCAGCACGATTAGCGCAAAGAACTGGTGCGTCAGGCCCAGATGCAGTGGAACGCTCATCAGAAGCGTGGCAATGCCGATGACAGCCTGTATGAGAACCAGTCCGACGAGAACGATAGTGCGGCGCGCATGGGTCGTGCCCGGGGCCTGCTTCCAAACCTGCAAGGAATGCAGGACCGTCAGAACCAGAACCGTATAGGCGAACATGCGGTGCACGAACTGCACCGTCTTCGGGTTTTCGAACAGGTTGCGCCACCATGGCGACTGGATGAACAGGTCGGACGGGATGACGGCGCCATCCATCAGCGGCCAGGTATTATAGGTCAGACCGGCATGAAGCCCGGCCACCAGACCACCCAGATAAATCTGCACTAGCACGGCAAACACGATCCATCCGGCAAAGCGCTGGATCGACCTTTCTGCCGGTCGCTCACTGTAGGTGACAAGCCCGCGCGCAATATAGAACACCGCTGTGATGATGATACAGGCTGTCGTCAGATGGATCGCCAGACGATACTGGCTGACACTTGTCAGCTCACTGAGACCGGAAGCGACCATCCACCAGCCGATAGCGCCTTGCAGGCCGCCGAGTGCAAGCAGGCCCAGCATGCGGTATTTGAGGCCACCCTTGAGACGCCCTGTCACCCAGAAGAAGGCCAGCGGAACCGCAACCAGAAAGCCGACAAAGCGCGCCAGCATACGGTGCGCCCACTCCCACCAGAAGATCGACTGAAAGGCTTCAAGGGACATGCCCTTGTTGATCTGCTGGTATTGCGGAATCTGGCGGTACTTGTCGAACTCCTCCAGCCATTCGGCGTGGTTAAGCGGCGGAATGACACCATGAATGGGCTTCCATTCGGTGATCGACAGACCTGATCCCGTCATGCGGGTAGCCCCGCCGACCATCACGATGGCAATCAGCACGACGAACACCGCATAAAGCCAATAACGCACAAGGCGACGGTCGTGGTCCTCTTTCGATGACCTGGAACCCTGTCCTACACGCTGCGCCGTTGCTGCCGTCATGCCATTCACCCTTCAATATTGAGCAGAAGGATACATGCCGCATAGGCGAACCCGTTACAAGTTGCCACCACGCGACATGCCGCCGCGTTTTTGCCCTTTCGCTACCCCTTCTCACGCGCTAGTGATGTGCCGGGAAAAGGAGAACTGCGCCATGCCCGTTCGGCTGAAGAAACTGATCGGTACTTTTTTGCTGGTTTCACTGGTCATCATCTATGCGGTGTTCGCGACCATTATCGCCGTGGCGCATCTCGCTGAATCGAGCGCATGGGTGCACCTCCTTTATTTCTTCGTGACCGGCATTCTCTGGGTTCTGCCAGCCATGGGCATCATCTGGTGGATGGCGCAACCGCCACGCAAGAAGCAACATTAATCCCATTTGAGGATGCTGCAGACGATGGCGGGTGAAGTTGCAGCGTACATTCTTACAGATTTCAGCGATATTAGCCGGCTCTGGAGCGATCCCGCGGCTATTCACGGTGCGCCACAATCGTTCGCATGGATCGATAGTTGGCGCGCAATCGTCAATGCCGACAGTTTCGTCATCGGGCTCTTTGACGGCGATGGTCCAATCCTGCTCGTGCCGCTGGAAGTCGTAAGCCAGAGCGGCGCGAAAATTGCGCGCTATCCCGGCGGGAGCCACGCCAATTGCAATTTCCCGTGGCTGCGAAAGGAATATGACGGCCTCCTCGGACCCGAGATGGTCCGGCAACTGATCGAGAAAATCCGCAAAGCACGGCCCGACATCGACGCACTGTCACTGACACGCCAGCTATCGGAACTGCAAGGCGTGACCAACCCGCTGCTCACTCTTAGAAAAGCGCCCAACCCAAATCCGGTTCTCGCCGCCTCGCTTGGTGGTGGCTTCGATGCCGTGCTTGATCGCGCCAATCGCAAGCGAAAGCTGAAAAAGCATCGCCAGCACAGTCGTCGCTACGAAGAAAGCGGTGGCTGGAGAATTGCTGAGCCTCAGAACCAAGCGGAAGCAAACACGGTTCTCGATCTTTATTTTGCGATGAAGGCCCAGCGCTTCCGGAAGATGGGAATCCGTGATCCTTTCGCCGATGAGAATGTGCGCAATTTCTTCAAAGCTTTCTTCGGCGAAGGATTGGTGAAGGGGCGGAATCTGCATGAGCTGCGCTTTCTTGAAGTTGGCGGAACCCTGCGTTCGATCATCGGAAAGCTGTTTGGCGATGCAGGCCCTACCGTCGAGTTCGCCGCGATCGCAGAAGACGAACTGACTTCCGCCAGTCCGGGTGAATTTCTCTTCTTCGAGGATATCAGCCGCAGTTGCGACGAAGGCCGTTCGATCTACAGTTTCGGTATCGGTGATGAGCCGTACAAGCGCGAATGGTGCGACATCGAGCTCACGATCTATGACACGCTGGTACCGCTTTCCGCCAAAGGAAAGCTTTTCACGGCGCTGCAATCAGTCCGCAATGCCATTGCCGGAAGTCTCAAGCGCAATCCGCGTCTTTGGGGCCTTGCCAAGACACTGCGCAGCAGGTTCGCAAGAAGGTAGAGGTGCTTAGCAATCTGATTCAGAAACAAGGTCTAAGACGCTGTTCCAGAATCGTATTTGGCAATCAGACGGTTTCGTCCATCAGAATGACGACGTCTTCATAACCACCCTGATCGAGATCGAGAGCAGCCAGCGCAACGCCCTTGTCATCCGGATCGACGATACTCATCACGACGGACGCAGGTCCATCGGCAATGCGTCGAATCTGCTCCGAAGATGACGGACCGCATTCCACCACAACGAAATCATAGACCGTTTCCAGCGCATCCAGAATGAGCGGCAGGCGATCAGCAGAACGCATGGCGGTTTCAGGATCGGCCTCGCCCAGCGGAACGACATGAGCCTGCGAGAACCGGTCACTGTGGATGACCTCATTGAAGCGGCGCTCGCCGGACAGAAGCTCGGTAATGCCGGGCAGATGCGTACCGTCCAGCATGGCAAGCCCAACAGTCCCTTGCGCGGTCATATCCACGAGAATTGCACGTTTGCCACGGTCGGCAAATTCACGCAGCAGACGCACCGCTCCCGCTGATGCTTTATCGCCTTCTGGAGACACGACCACGATACGTTTCAGCTTTCCGCCGGACAGCAGATCGGCAACAGCCTCCACACCATTGGGATTGCGTGGTCTCATCTCGCGTTGCTTGGTCTCACCTTGCTTTATCATGGGAAACTCCTCCACGGATTTCCTCGTTTCGGAAACCGGCGGCTTCGCCGCAAACGGCATAGTCCATGAACGGCGTCGCGCCAGAATTGTTTCCTCGGAAACGCCATCACGGCGTTCAGCTCTGGACGGCGGCACGGCAGCCGCTTCAGCGGCAGCAGCAATAACCGGCATTTCGATTTCCTCGACGGCCGCAACCCTTTGACCATCCGTCGTCATGAACGCACGTCCGCTGAACAATTCACGCAAGAGAACGAAAATCGACAGCAAAAGCAGGCCAGCCGCAAAGGTTGAACCGACAATCGGCAATATCATTGGATAATAGGGAACTGCTGGTGCTTCGGCGGAAGAGAAAACCCGAGCATCAACCGGCACATAATTGCGGTCGGTACGCGACGCAGCTTCGCGATAGCGCGTCAGATAGGTTTCCAGAAGCTGGCGCTGTGCCGTCGCCTCGCGCTCCAATGCGCGCAACTCAACTTCCTGATCGCCCGCTTGCGCCGCCTGTGCCTTCACGCGGTTGAGTTCACGATTGAGTTCTTCTTCGCGCAGCTTTGCCGTTGAGACTTCATTATCAAGACTCGCAACGAGCTTGCGGCCTTCAATCCTGATCTGCTGGTCGAGATCGGCAAGCTGCGAGCGTAGTGCCTTGATGCGGGGATGCCCTTCCAGAAGTGTCGTCGAAAGGTCGGCGATCTGGGCGTTGAGCTGAATGCGTCTTTCCGCAAGGCGCTGCATCATGCCGGAAGCAACTACATCCGGCAGCGTATCGATGGGAGCACCGGAGGCCAGCGATTTACGAATGCTTTCCGCCTTTGCTTCTGCGGAAGCGCGGCTGGTGCGGACCCGTGTCAGTTCGGTCGAGACTTCCGAGAGCTGTTGTGTCGCAATCGTACTGTTGCTCTGCCCGGTCAAAAGCCCGCGCGAAGCACGATAATCCGCAACCTTCTTTTCCGCATCGCGAACGCGGTTGCGCAGATCGTCAATCTCGGGTGCGAGCCAGCCGGTGGCATCGTCATTCGACTCCAGCTTCGCGGCCTGCTGAAACAGGATGTATTGATTGGCAAGCGCATTGGCGATGGTCTTCGCCGTCTCAGGACTTGCCGAATTATATTGCACCACGATGACGCGCGAAGCGGTGACGGCAAAAACCTGCATATTCTTGCGAAGCTTCTGTAGAACGCGCTCTTCCGGGGTCAACCGTGCGGGATCGGTCCGCATGCCGAGCATGATGAGAACGCGGGTCCACGGCTTCACTTCCGTTGTCGTGAAGGCTTCGTTGCTGGTCAGCTTGAGTTCGTCGGAAACTTTTTTTAGGAGATCGCCGGAAGAGAACACTTCAACCTGGCTCTTCACGCCTTCGGCGTCGAAGACAGGTCGCTCGGCTGCTGTTTCGCCATTGGGGCGGGTATAGATGGATTCGCGGGCCTCGATCATGATGCGCGCTTCAGCGCGATAATCCGGCGTCAGGAGAAGGCAGATGGCCCACGCTGCTGCCGCCATGAGAAGCGCACCAACGACAATGAACAGCCAGTGACGGCGCAAGCTGGAGAACAGCGCGCCGATATCAATATCTGCGTCCCTTGATAACGGATCGACTTCTGCCATTCCCCATTCTCCATGGACTTCGCGAGTGCGCTTGCGCGCGTGATCGCTCTCGCCCGCGTGGGGTAATGCACCCCCGAATCTGGCCGGAAGGTAAAGGAACAAGGTAAC
The DNA here is from genome assembly GCF_058796175.1 of Brucella sp. GW823-FHT04E01. Taxonomy (NCBI): domain Bacteria; kingdom Pseudomonadati; phylum Pseudomonadota; class Alphaproteobacteria; order Hyphomicrobiales; family Brucellaceae; genus Brucella; species Brucella sp. GW823-FHT04E01. The sequence continues at coordinate 128,162 of NZ_JBXAIK010000006.1, forward strand.
CAGAGGGTTAAGCAGGATAAGTTCCCAACAGTTGGCGAGCTACAAAGATTTTGCGCCGAACCCCGTCTTCTTTACCAGCCATTAACCCTAATCAATCGATAACGCTTGCAACCGATATTCGTAATCGCGCTGTCAGTACCGCGTCGATTGCGTTCGTAAGAAATATTGCTTTTCGGAAGAACCGAGGCGGAAGATGACGGCGAAGACAATTCATAACAAGCGCAAAGGCCACGCTCTGCTCGTGGCGCTAGGCCTTGCCGCCATGACGCTTTCCGCATGCTCCAGCTATCGCCCTGCCCCGCCTGCGTTCCACGAGGCGCTGAACCAGCCTTACATGCTGGATGCTGGTGATCGCATACGTATTACGGTGTTCGAGCAGCCGAGCCTCACAAATACCTATAGCGTCGATCAGGCTGGCTATATCGCCTTCCCGCTCGTCGGCAGCATTCCGGCACGCGGCAAGACGTCCAAGCAGCTTGAAGGCATCATCGCATCAAAGTTACGTGGCGGTTATCTGCGTGACCCCGACGTCAGCGCGGAAATCGACCGCTATCGCCCGATATTTGTGATGGGTGAAGTCGGCGCCGCTGGCCAGTATTCCTATGTTCCGGGCATGACCGCGCAAAAGGCAATCGCCGCTGCTGGTGGTTTCAGCCCACGCGCCAATCAGGAGAATGTCGACATCACGCGCCAGTTCAACGGCAAGGTTCTGACTGGTCGCGTGCTGATTTCCGATCCAATCCTGCCGGGCGACACGATCTATGTGCGCGAACGTCTGTTTTGATGGCGATTGATGGCTGATGACACCAATGCCTCCCCACTGCGTATCATCCACTGTTTCCGCGAACCGACCGGCGGGCTCTTCCGTCATGTTCGCGATCTCGTGGGCCTGCAGGCGGAAAAAGGCCACGCGGTCGGCATCGTCTGCGATGCCACGACAGGCGGCCCGCGCGAAGACGCGCTTCTGGAAGAATTACGGCCAAAGCTCATGCTCGGCCTTCATCGCATTGCCATGCAGCGCCATGTCGGACTGGGCGACGCAGCGGCAGCGTACAAAGCATATCGCATCATCAAGAAATTGCAGCCAGACATATTGCACGGACATGGCGCCAAAGGTGGCGTCTATGCACGTTTGTTCGGCTCAGTCTTACGGGTTTTTAGGTCTCGCGTAGCCCGTATCTATTCACCGCATGGCGGTAGTCTGCATTTCGACCGGAAGACGCGCCGCGGCGGCGCTGTCTTTCTGGTTGAGAGAATGCTGGCTCCTATGACCGATGCAGTGATGTTCGTTTCCAACTTCGAAAAGCGTATCTACGAAGAAAAGGTAGGGCGGCCCTATGGCCTCCACGCCGTCGTTTGTAACGGCCTGGCCGAGGACGAGTTCATCCCGGTTGCCGATGCGCCCGATGCCAGCGATTTTCTCTTTGTCGGCACGATGCGTGAACTGAAGGGACCAGACCTTCTGATCCGTGCCCTTGCACGCCTGCGCGACCAGCACCAGCGCATTTTCACTGCAACGATGGTGGGAGATGGTGCGGAAAAGCCCGATTTCATCAACCTGACCGACGAACTGGGAATTTCCGGACAAATTCGCTTTCTGCCCGGAATGGCTGCGCGAGAAGCTTTTGCTTTGGGGCGAATAATGGTGGTTCCATCGCGTGCCGAAGCATTTCCCTATATCGTGCTGGAAGCGCTCGCCGCCGGAAAGCCTGTCATCGCCAGCAATGTCGGCGGCATTCCCGAGGTGTTCGGACCTCGTTCCTCGGCGCTGGTGGAGCCCGAGGAGGAGGCACTTGCGAACAGGATGCTGGACGCTGCAGATGATCTCACAACGTTTCGAGCCGCGATGCCGGAGGTGACCCGGCTGCACGAGCGCTTCAGCCAGCAATCCATGGCGCACTCGATCGAGACAATCTATTACGAGGCGCATCCGGATCGAGCCATCCCGGAAGACTGACGGATACTTCCCTCAGCCCACCATCGCAGCGAAGGGTTCGGACGCAGATACCGACCGCTCGAACTGTGACCGAAACCCGCCACGCGCCGCAAAATAGATATAGTGGAATGCGTCGGCACGCCCGCCGATGAGCGAAATATCCTCGCGTTGCCATTCCCAGGGTAGCATGTCGAGCTTGTCTTCGAATGGGTCTGATATGGTTGCCGACCAGAAAGCAGCAATGCCATTAGGCTTCAGTGCCCTTTTCACCAGCCTCAGACCGTCATCTTCATAGATTGCGCCATTGGCATCGCGGACGGTAAAATCCGGTCCATTATCCGTGTCCATCAATATGGCATCATATCGACCAGGCTCTGCGCGAAGAACATCCATCACGTCGGCGACCCGAACATCGACACGCGGATCGTTCAATGGATGGTTGGCCAGATGACCGATATGGGTCCGGTTCCACTCCACGATCTCGGGGACGAGCTCGCATACCGTGGCTCTGGCATCGGGTCCAAGCAGATCGAGTGCTGCCCGAAGTGTGAAGCCCATGCCAAGTCCGCCAATAAGCATATGCGACACTTTCCGTCCGTGCAGGCGAAGCGACCTTTCAGCCAGCACGGTCTCGGACTGGAAATTGACGTTGGACATCAATTCCAGGCCGTTATAGCGAATTTCATAGATGTGATCGCGTTTTCGCAACAAAATTTCATCGCCGGCATGATTGCCCGCTCTAGCCAGTTCGGCCCAGATAGTCATGATCAACCCTAGAGCGCCCTCCAAAACACTAGAACGGTTTAGATAAAGCGCTTTAAAACAAACAGTTAATGCGACCTTGAAAGATCGCAGCGTGAATTGCTGTCATCAGGATTTTTTGGGTCGCTGAGCGGTCAGGCGCGCAGCAACCCCATGACATCGTCTGATCTGGTGCCGATCAGGAGCGGAAACAAAGCTGGTCTGTTGGCGGCAACATGTGCCGAACAGTTTGACGGCAAAATGCCGCCCGCAGCTTTATCTTCCAACGGTTTCATATCACCGTCCTAGGCAATATAATGAGACAAGGCAAGCCTTGCACTGGCTTGGCTTGCGACAACTGGCGCGTATCGGTTCCTGCAGCCAATGCTGTATCAATACGGACGGAGATCATGCTATTTTAGCCGTTACTAACAGTAACAGCTTTCAACCGAGTATTTAATTGAGTGTTTACCTAAGTCAAAAGCTTGTCACGCGACATTTATATTCTGCTTAGGATTCTCGGTCTAATTACTACGCTGTCATTTTACGATCAGGGGCAATGTTGTGCGAGATAATGATGCGCTTTCTCCTTTTGGCCGCAAAGCCATAGAAGCCAGCAGCAAGCAGGAGACCGGACAAGATTCCAAGCCGAAAGGCCCGGTGAAGCTTAGCCCACTGGCGCGCCAGATGGCTGAACAATATCAGCACGATACGTTTTCGCCGCTGATGCTGAGCGGCGTCATGCGCATGGTGGAGTTCGGGCTTGTCTTTTGCTCCGGCATTCTGAGCTTTCTGCTTTATGTCGGCATCCGCACACATCTGGTTTTCTACTATCCCCTTATCATGATTGTGGGCGGCGCGCTTTTTGTCCTGCTGATGGAAATCAACGACGGTTACCAGATCAATATATTGCGTAGTCCCGGTCGCTATCTGCGGCGGCTTTTCATTAGTTGGGCAGCCGTGCTTGGTACCCTTGCCATTGCCGGTTTTCTGCTCAAAGCATCGTCCGATTTCTCGCGCGGCTGGTTCCTTTATTGGGCGCTCAGCGCCTGTGTCCTGCTTTTAATTGCCCGTATCTTCGTCGCCTGGAAAATCAAGCGCTGGGCACGCAATGGCACAATGGAGCGCCGCGCTGTCATCGTCGGCGGCGGCCCCAATGCAGAAGCGCTTATCCGCTCGCTCGAACAGCAGCCCGACAACGATATCCGTATCTGCGGCATCTTCGATGACCGCGACGACAAGCGCTCTCCCCCCATCGTTGCTGGCTATCCCAAGCTCGGCAATATCAACGAACTGATCGAATTTGCCCGTATCGCCCACATCGACATGCTGATCGTATCGCTACCGATCAGCGCCGAAGCCCGCGTGCTGGCACTACTCAAGAAGCTATGGGTTCTCCCGGTCGATATCCGGCTGTCAGCGCTCAACAACCACCTGCGCTTCCGCCCGCGCTCCTATTCCTATGTCGGCGCGGTGCCGATGCTGGATATTTTCGACAAGCCTATCAACGATTGGGATTCTGTTGCCAAGCGCATCTTCGACGTTGCCTTCAGCATTGTTGGCATCGTTCTTCTGTCGCCGATCATGATCGGCACGGCGATTGCCATTAAGCTGGACAGCAAGGGCCCTGTGATCTTCAAACAGAAGCGGCATGGCTTCAATAATGAAGTTATCAATGTCTGGAAGTTCCGGTCCATGTACACCGAGATGTGCGACCCCACCGCCAAGCAGGCCGTTACCAAGAACGATCCTCGCGTCACCCGCGTCGGACGCTTCATTCGCAAAGCCTCGATCGATGAGCTGCCGCAGTTCTTCAATGTTCTCGCCGGTTCCCTGTCGCTCGTCGGCCCGCGCCCGCATGCAGTCGCCGCCCATTCGCACAATGTGCTCTATAATGAGGTGGTCGATGGCTATTTCGCGCGTCACCGCGTGAAGCCGGGTGTCACCGGCTGGGCGCAGATCAATGGCTGGCGCGGCGAAATCGACAATGAGAACAAGATCCGCATGCGCACAGAGTTCGACCTTTACTATATCGAAAACTGGTCGCTCTGGCTCGATCTGAAAATCCTGTTCCTGACACCGATGCGACTTCTCAATACGGAAAACGCCTATTGACCAGCATGGCGCAACGGTTTGACGGCAGTTCGCGTCCAGCCCTGATGCTGTCGGCAGATTTGGCGCGCAAACGCGCGCTCAACCGCCTCATCGCCAATATCGCAATCGGCTTCGGCGTTTTTCTGCTCGGCTTCGTGATGAGCGAGCCTGCGCCTTATGAACTCTATATGGTCGGCCTGATTGCGCTGGCACTATTGTTCGGATTGCGGCTGACCCGCACAAGTCTTGTGCTGCTCGCCCTGCTTGCTGTCTTCAATTTCGGCGGCATGATTTCGGTCATGCAGATGGCTGACGTCAAGAAAGCACCGCTTTATATCGCCGTCTCGCTGTTTCTGGCTTTCACATCGGTATTCTTCGCCGCTGTCATCGAAGGTGACCACCGGCGTCTGAAGACCATCTTCAACGCCTATCTTCTTGTCGGCGTGCTTTCTGCCGTCCTTGGCATTGCCGGTTATCTCAGCCTCTTTCCGGGCGCAGAAATCTTCACGCGCTACGGACGTGCGCAGGGCGCATTTCAGGACCCCAATGTCTACGGACCTTTCCTTATATTGCCGCTGACCTGGACGCTTTACCGCATCATGCGCGGGGGCTTTCGCGATATGGCCGTCTATCTGCCTTTCTGCTGCCTGCTGACGCTCGGCGTTCTGGTATCCTTCTCGCGCGCGGCTTGGGCGATGGTTCCCCTCTCCTTTGCCGTTCTGTTTGGCGTGCTCTTCCTGCAAAGCAACAGCAATCGTTTTCGGTTACGCCTGATAGTGATTGGTCTGCTTGCAGTTGTAACAATTACTCTCGCGATCCTGATTATTCTGCAAATCCCCGGCGTCGGCGATTTCTTCCGTGAGCGCGCGCGTCTCGAACAGAGCTATGACAGTGCAAGGCTTGGGCGCTTTGCGCGGCACTGGCTTGGAATGATCCTTGCAACACAGCATCCGCTTGGCATCGGGCCGCTCGAGTTCGGGCCGATGTTCGGTGAGGATACACACAATGTCTGGCTCAAAGCCGTCCTCGACTATGGCTGGATCGGCTTCATCGCCTTTCTGACGCTGACATTCCTGACACTCGGGATCGGTTTCAAGCTTCTGTTTCGCAATCGCCCCTGGCAGCCTTATCTTCTGGTTGCCTACGCAACCTATCTCGGGCATGTCCTGATCGGCAATGTCATCGACACCGATCACTGGCGCCACTTTTATCTGCTATTCGGGATCATCTGGGGTTGTGCAGGGCTGGAATACAAGTATCAGTTTTCGCTCAAACTTGGAGAACGCTCAGGAGAGCAGAAACTTGCAATTCGCGATATACGCCGCAGCAGCCCTCTTTGAAATTGCCGGATGCTTCGCCTTCTGGGCATGGCTGAAGCTCGACAAGTCGCCGCTTTGGCTGGCACCCGGCATGGTGTGCCTCGCATTGTTCGCCTATCTGCTCACCCTGATTGAAAGCAACGTGGCCGGTCGCGCTTACGCAGCCTATGGTGGCATCTATATCATCGCGTCGATTTTGTGGATCTGGTTTGCCGAAGGAGCGCGCCCCGATCGCTGGGATGTGGTCGGCGCATGCACGGCTTTCGCAGGCACATGCATCATTCTTTTCGCACCGCGATCCTGATGCTCAGAACCATGCATGAATGTTATGTGCAATTTGCCAGTTTCGAGAAATTATCCCTTGCGTGCCAAGTCGTTATAATCTACGGCTTTCCCAGGCTCGGAGCGTAGCGCAGCCCGGTAGCGCACTTGACTGGGGGTCAAGGGGTCGTGGGTTCGAATCCCGCCGCTCCGACCATTTTTCTTCCCCAAACCTTTATTTTCATACGATCTTTCCTTTGCACACAACGTGCAAATCGGATTAGCTCTGCCATGAATTGCATGGAGGAGAGTATGAAGAACGCCCTGATCACTGGTGGCAGTCGCGGCATTGGTCGCGCTACCGTTCTGCGCAGCGCAGCGCAAGGCTGGTCTGTGGCTCTGAACTATGCGGGGAACGAACAGGCTGCGCAGCAAACGGTGGCCGAAGCAGCGAAGCTTGGTGCGAAGGCGCTTGCGATCCAAGGCGACATATCCAGAGAACAAGACGTGATCGCCATGTTCGACAAGGCGGAGGCCGATCTTGGTCCGCTGAAAGGCGTTGTCCTGAATGCCGGTATCGTTGCTCAGACCATGCCGCTTGCGGATATGAGTGCTGATCGTCTGAAAATGATGTTCGACGTGAATGTTTACGGCACCTATCTAAGCGCCCGCGAAGCAGCCCGGCGCTTGCAGCCTGACAGTGCCATCGTCATCGTGTCATCGATGGCATCGCGACTTGGATCGCCGTTTGAATATGTAGATTATGCCGGAGCGAAAGGCGCACTTGATACGCTGACCACTGGCCTGTCGAAAGAGCTGGCGCCGAAAGGCATTCGCGTCAATGCCGTGCGTCCAGGCCTGATCGATACCGACATCCATGCCAGTGGCGGCAATCCGGATCGCGCGGCGAGGTTGGGCGCCGGTACACCTATTGGACGCGCCGGCAAGGCAGAGGAAGTCGCGGAAGCCATTTTCTGGCTGCTCAACGACGCCCCCGCCTATGTAACCGGAACATTCATCGACGTTGCCGGTGGGCGTTAGTACTAAACCGCCTCAATCTATTTCTCACGCAGCTGATAGGTTTCCGCAACGTAGCGATAGCCCTCGCCTTCCCGCTTGAGATAGGCCAGTGCCGGAAACGGCATATGATAACCGATGAAAGGAAGCCTGTCGGTGGCGATCATGTCAAACATGCGCTTGCGGGTCTGGACGGCAGCATCCTTGTCGATATCGAAGGAAACGTGCCATTCGGGCCGCTGCAACGTAATGACGAAATGGTTCGCCGTATCCGAGACCAACATCAACGACTTGCCGCCCGTTTCGACCCTGAAAGCCAGATGACCCGGCGTGTGGCCATAAGCTGCCACCGAATGAATACCGGAAATGACTTCGCTATCATCGCCCAGGAACGTCATCTTCTCCGCGAGAGGCTTGACGTTTTTGGCCACCATTTCAGCAACGGTCTTGGCGGGGCTGTCGAGCCGCGCGGGATCGGTCCAGAAGTCGAATTCTTTCTGTCCGGTGACGTAGCGCGCATTGGCGAAGGCTGGCTTGCCGTCTTCCATCAGTCCACCAATATGATCAGGGTGGAAATGGCTCAATACGACCAGAGACACATCGTCCGTCTTGTAGCCCGAAGCTTCAAGAGCACTGGCCAGTTTGCCCAATCCCGCTCCGCGAGCACCTGCTCCCATGCCGGTGTCAAACAGGACAAGCTCCTTACCTGTATTGATGAGCACTGGCGTGAAGCTGTTGACGAAGCGGTCGGCGGGCAGAAGATTTTCCTCAAGAAGTGCGGCAACCACTTTCGGGTCCTGATCGACCGCATATGTCTTTTCGGGCGCTTCGCCTGCTCGGCGCCCATCGGAAAGCGTGGTGATCTCGAAATCACCAAACTGAAAGCGATGGAAGCCCGGATTTTCTACCTGTGAAGGGGTTAGCACTTTAGGACTGCCTGTTTCGGCTGCCGCCTTGTTGAGCTCCAAAGGCGATAAAGCCAATCCGGCCCCGGCAGCAGATGCTGTAACAATGAAATTACGTCTTGAGATGGTCATCAATCGATCTCCCGGCATAATCTATGGATAAGAACGACAGGATACCCGAAAAAGCTCCCTGATCCATGGGATACGCGATCAAGTTTCTGTTGGCGCGATATGGACGACGCCCTCTTGCCTCTCCGTTCAAGAATCACTATTTTCAGGGCCGCGCGGGACGACCCGCGCCAGTGTTCGCATCGGGGACGGCCCCATAGGAGGGTGTCCTATGGCAGGGCCGATCGAACAATTCGCAATCAAGCCCATCGTTGAACTTGGCGAAATCGGCGGTCAGCCGGTTGCTTTCACCAATTCGGCACTCTTCATGGTGCTGACGGTGCTGGGCGCGGCTGCGTTCATGTTCCTATCGTCCCGCAGGGGCACCGTTGTGCCGGGGCGCTGGCAGTCCTCAGCCGAGATCCTCTACGAATTCGTGTCGAAGACATTGCGCGAGAACGCCGGGGAAAAGGGTATGGCTTTCTTCCCCCTCGTCTTCTCGTTGTTTCTGTTCATCCTGTTTGCCAATCTGATCGGCATGTTCCCCTATGCCTTCACCGTGACAAGCCACATCATCGTAACGTTCGCGCTTGCGATGCTGGTCTTCCTGACGGTCACGATCTACGGTCTCGTTCGACACGGGTTCAAGTTCTTCCGACTGTTCATGCCTGCGGGCGTACCGGTTGTGCTGGCGCCGATCATCGTGCCGATCGAGATCATGTCCTATATCTCGCGTCCGGTCAGTCATTCGGTTCGTCTGTTCGCCGTCATGCTTGCAGGACACATTACGCTGAAAGTCTTTGCGGGGTTTGTCATCGGGCTGGGCAGTCTCGGAACGCTCGGCATGCTAACCGCTGTACTGCCGCTTGCAATGACCGTCGCGCTAACCGCACTCGAATTGCTGATGGCAGTTATTCAGGCTTACGTATTTACTATGCTGACCTGCATGTATCTCAATGATGCACTGCATCCATCACACTGATTAGAGCGCCGTGCGCAGTGACTTCGCGGGAAGGACGGCCTTCCCGCTTCTTCAACGAACGGGACGGCCCGTTCAGAACCCTTGTGAGGGAGCATTAGAATGGCATGGATTTATCTGGGACTGGCTGGAATTCTTGAGGTCATCTGGGCCTATTTCATGAAAAAGTCGGAAGGCTTTTCCCTTCTGACACCGAGCGCCATCACCATCGTGACGATGATCGGCAGTTTCATTCTGCTTTCCATCGCCATGCGCAGCCTGCCGCTTGGAACAGCCTATGCGATCTGGACCGGCATCGGGGCAGTGGGTGCGTTTCTGGTGGGCATATTCATTCTCGGCGAAGCTGCAACCTTCTTCCGCGTTGCAAGCGTGACACTGATCCTCGCCGGCATCATCGGATTGAAACTCTCGTCCAGCTGATTCAATCCGCGTACAAAAGCAAAGGGAGGCGAAAGCCTCCCTTTTTCATGCGGTCCGAAATCGATCAGCGCACCTGATCGAGAAGACGCTTGCATTCGAGAAGATCGAACAACGCCTCCTGCAGAAGCGAGCGGTTGTCCTTTGAAGGCCGCTTTCCATCAGCTCCGATGGGGCCATCCTCCTCGCCCTTCAAGAGACCGAAGAGCTTGCGCGCCGGTTGCGGCGCCTTGATGCCGCTCGGCAGAGCCATTTCATTGTCAGCCGCCTCTTCGGCAGCCCGCTTATCAGCGGCAGCCTGCTTCTGGCGCGTAATCGCCTCAATCGCCTGAACGTCGCCATTGCCAAGCGCGATGATAAACTGTGCATTGTTTTCGCGAAGAAGACGCTGCACACCCTTGATCGTATAGCCCTGATCATAGAGCAGATGGCGAATGCCCTTGAGCAATTCGACATCGAGCGGCCGGTAATATCGGCGACCGCCGCCCCGCTTCATAGGCTTGATCTGGGTAAAGCGCGTTTCCCAGAAACGCAGCACATGCTGCGGAAGATCAAGATCATCCGCTACTTCACTGATCGTCCTGAATGCATCAGGGCTCTTGTCCATCCACTTGCCCTTTCCAGTGGTTCAGGTTTCGCCGTTGCGGCGCAACCTCGCCGATCCAGATAGTTCAACTCGCTGCCAACGCGAACGCGTCTGTAACACGAAAGGCGCTTGTTACCATCGGATTTTAGAAGACGGGAGTTAACAAACTCCAGCGTGCGGAAAGACACGGCGCAAACGTCATTCAAAACCGGACGGTGTGCAACACGAACTCTCTCTGAAAAGCCAGCCGCTTTCCAGATTTCAATATCAGCGAAGCGATTCGCTCCACTGAATCCATTATATAATATCAGAGCTTTATAAGCATCCCTTCATGCGAAGCCGAAAGCAGCATGGCCAGTTCGTGGCAAAAGACTATTATGACGGTTGCAACCAACACAAAAAACAGCCGTCCTGCACGCGACCATAAGTCGGGGGCAAAAGCGATGTCAGTTTTACAAGGATGGTGCCAAAACAAAATGCTGCCCGATGGGCAGCATGCTAGTGGTCTGATTCCGACATTTGCATCCCTCGGATATGAGCGCTGAGCAAATGTCGGGATCAAAAAGACCACTGGTAACGTTATGAATCTAGTAGATTTTTCGAGCTTGACGTTTGAAACGTGATTTATATCGGACGGGTATCAAACGTCAAATTCAATCCACTAGCAATTACTTCTGGCTTTTGGTTTCACGCTTCTGATGTTCCTGCAGAATACGCTGCTTGAGAACGTTGGAAGCTTTGAAAGTCATCACACGACGGGGAAGAATTGGAACCTCCTCGCCTGTTTTCGGATTACGGCCAATGCGCTCGTTCTTGTCGCGAACCTGAAATGTCGCGAAAGACGACAACTTCACGGTTTCACCGTTGACGATAGCGTCACAGACTTCATCGAGAATCATCTCGACAAGAGCCGCCGACTCCGTTCTGGAAAGGCCTACCTTCCGGTAAACAGCCTCTGCCAGATCAGCTCGCGTGACCGTCTTACCTCCCATGACCGAACCTGCCTGGTTAGCGTTTGAACAGATAATATCCTTACGTGACAGGACGTTACACAAATAAAAGCGCAACGGTCAAGCCGCGAGTTTCCTCACGGCAGATCAAATTTGTCGCTTACCAGCGCAACAGAACCGCGCCCCACGTGAATCCGCCACCCATTGCCTCCAGAAGAACGAGGTCGCCCTTCTTGATGCGGCCGTCCGCAACGGCGGTCGCGAGCGCCAGTGGAACCGACGCCGCAGACGTGTTGCCGTGGCGATCCACTGTGATGACAACCTTGCCTTCAGCGATATTCAGCTTCTTGGCGGAAGCATCGATAATGCGCTTGTTGGCCTGATGCGGGACGAACCAGTCGATATCCTCGGCTGTAAGGCCGGTTTCCTCGAAAGATGCCTCGATAACGTCCGTAATCATGCCGACTGCATGTTTGAAGACTTCGCGGCCTTCCATGCGCAGGTGACCAACAGTCTGGGTCGTTGACGGGCCGCCATCCACAAAAAGTTTTTCCTTGTGGTTGCCGTCCGAGCGCAGATTGGCGGCGAGAACGCCACGATCCGAGGTCAGCCCGTTACCTTCGGCAGCTTCGAGAACCAATGCGCCGGCACCATCGCCAAACAGAACGCAGGTCGTGCGGTCATTCCAGTCGAGGATGCGCGAGAAGGTTTCCGCGCCGATGACCAGAACGCGCTTCGCCATGCCGCCGCGAATATAGAGATCAGCCGTCGTGATGGCATAGATGAAGCCGCTGCACACAGCCTGCATATCGAAGGCAAAACCCTTGGTGATTCCCAGTTCGCGCTGGATTTCCACGGCACTTGCCGGAAAGGTATGGTTAGGCGTCGAGGTTGCCAGCAGAACAAGATCGATATCAGTCGGCTGCAAGCCGGCATTCTCGATTGCTGCGCGGGCCGCAGCCGTGCCAAGCGAAACCGTGGTTTCGTCATCGCCTGCAATGTGGCGCTCACGGATACCCGTGCGCTGCACGATCCACTCGTCGGAGGTTTCGATAATACCTTCGAAATCGGTATTCTTCATGACCCGCTTCGGCAAAGCCGAACCGATACCCCGCACGACAGATCTTATCATCTCTTATTTCCTGTCCTTACATGCGACCGGCGCGGCGAACATTCACGCGCGCAGTCGAAAATTCTGGCCCTACACATACTCGGTAAAAGTTACTTCACCGCTTCGGCGCCGAAAAATAATCGGCAACCGCAAATCTTGTCGAATTCCGTCTTCCGGATGGCTTTGCCGGAATTATGCCTTTGCAGCCTCGCCACCATCATTCGATACATGCGGATGACTGTGGTGGAAATGCGCCAGATCAGCCTCGATCTTTTCCAGAAGACGATTTCTCACCATGTCATAGCCGACTTCCACTGCCGAGCAGAAGCCTTCTGCATTGGCGCTGCCATGGCTTTTGATGACGATTCCACTGAGACCGAGGAAGACGCCACCATTGACCTTGTTCGGATCCATCTTTTCGCGCAGGCGATCAAACGCACCCTTGGCGAAAACATAACCGATTTTGGCAAGCAGCGTCCGGCGCATGGCCTGACGCAGCAGTTCACCCATCTGGCGGGCCGTACCTTCCGCAGCCTTAAGCGCGATATTGCCGGTAAAGCCTTCGGTCACCACCACGTCCACCGTACCCTTGCCGATATCATTGCCTTCAACAAAACCGGAATAGGCAAGTCCGTCGAGCGGTGTGTCGCGCAGAATCTGACCTGCTTCCTTGATCTCGTCGAGACCCTTTACCTCTTCCGTGCCGACATTCAGGAGCCCGACGGTCGGTTTGCGCACCTCGAACAGGGCCCGCGCCATACCAGCCCCCATAACTGCGTAATCGACGAGCTGGCGCGCATCGGCGCCAATGGTGGCTCCAACGTCAAGCACGATGCTTTCACCGCGCAGCGTCGGCCAGATGCCAGCAATCGCCGGGCGCTCGACGTCCGACATCATACGCAGACAAAATTTGGACATGGCCATCAATGCACCGGTATTACCGGCGGAAATACACGCCTGGGCGTCGCCGGTCTTCACTGCCTCGATGGCCTGCCACATGGAAGATTTACCGCGACCGGCCCGCAGCGCTTGGCTCGGCTTGTCATCCATGCTGATGGCAACCTGGCTCGCGCGGAACTCGGATGCGGCTTTCAGCTTCGGATAACGTGCCAGCACGGGCTCCACCTGTGCGGGGAGACCGAAGAATATGAAACGGATGTCAGGATGGCGCTCAAGCGCCTTCGCTGCGCCGGGGATGACCACTTCAGGGCCAAAATCACCGCCCATCGCGTCAATCGAAATTTTGATCACTCTTGATTGTTCCTGTGCGATCCCTGCCCCTGCTCTGCTTTTTGCAGCAGACAGGTTTTCGGCGAAAATAGTGTTTTTGCGTTTCCGCACAACCAAATTCTGTCAAACCACTCTGAATTACGGCTTCTTTTGCCATTCTGAAAGCTTCGCAAACGGCGAAACGGGCTTCTCTTCACCGTCGTCGTCCCCGAAAACCTTAGGCTCACTCTCGTCCGGCAAACCCGGCTTGCGAGGATAAGGATCGATGGCGAGATCGAAGAATTCCTCGGCAATTGCGCCGACATCGATCCTGTCGCCGACAAAAACTTCCGGAATGTCCGCGCCTTCGGCATCGAGCAGCATTTCGCCGCTTTCATCAAGCTCAATCCGTGCAAGCCTCGAATTTTCCGGCACGAAGATCGTGTCGACGTCTTCGGCAATGCTGTTGGTCAGCGGCTCCAGCGTCACGATGCAGGACTGGACGATTTCCGCATCGATACGACCCCGCACCCGGATGCCGTCCTTTTTCCAGGGTGTAATCAGAAATTCCGCAGCAAAGGCATTTACAGCCTCTAGCCCATGGGCTGCCGCGAGTGCTGCGCGCTCTTTCTCATCCGTGCCTATTTTCACCGTCACGCCCTTTTGCGGCAGGTGAAGAACCGGAACAGGATAGGTGAGCGCCGGTTTGTCAGTCATTCTCATTGGCCTTTTCAGCATTGTTTTTTGGCGCAAAGTCCATTTGATCCGCATCCATATAGGAAATGTCGCCTGCCGCCAAAGCATCGTCCGCAATTTTTTGCAGCCGGTCACGGCATCCCAGAACATATTCACTTAAATGGTGGGCATGCGGCCAGAATTCGAGGTCCGGGCGGATATTTCGCGTGAGTGCGGCAGCCAGCGCGTCTGCATCATTTGCATCCAACGCCTCCCCATAAGCTGCGACCCGACCATAGAACATGCGTGCAAGCTTCTTCATGCGCTTCGGGACGCCCTGGTCACCGATACCGAGTTCGCGCAGCGAATGATCGACATCCTTGAAAAACTCGTCGGCGATTTCCTGTGCCAGATCGGCAAGCGCCTTGTTTTCTCCCCTCATCCGATGCAGGGCGAGGAAAATATGCAGCGAAAGCATTTCATAGCGGCCAAGCGGCGTATCAGGCACCTGAAATTGTGCATAAAACCGTTTTTGCCGCGCCGCCGCCACGATCACCTCGTAAACGCGAAGCATAATTGCCTCGTTTGCTTTCGATTTGCGGCGGAATAGTTGGAGAATCATGTCCGTACGACCGTTCCAGTTGCATAAATAAGCAAGGTGGTTTACCGAAGTTCTCCCGACGGCGAAAGTGCCGCGCTGATTTAGAATGTATGGAGAGGTCTTTGTTGCAGCGAATTTTTCCAAGTGCATCCTCTGGCGTACGCAAGCAGGGTGCCCTTCTCGCAGGCACGGCAATTCTCGTCGCAGTAGCTCTTGCCGGATGTAACACTGCATCCACGCTCAATCCGTCCGAAACGCTGACAGAGGGTTACGTACTCGATCAGGGTGCGCTTGATTCGGTTCCTGTCGGCTCCAGCCGCGAGCAGGTGCTTCTGGCGCTCGGTACGCCGTCCACCACCGCGACCTTCGACAATGAAGTGTTCTACTACATTTCGCAGAAGCGTTATCGCGCCGCGCAGTTCATGAAGCCGAAGATCATCGAGCGGCAGATCCTCGCCATCTATTTCAACAAGGACGGCAAGGTCGAGCATATCGCCAATTACGGCCTGAAGGACGGTAAGCTGTTCGACTTCGTGTCGCGCACCACGCCGACAGGCGGCAAGGACCAGACCTTCCTCGGTCAGATCATTCAGGGCGTTTCCAAGGCCCCGACATCGTTGCCGGGAGCTGCAGGTGGCGCCAGCAACTGATCCGGTCATATCCTGACAAAAAGAAAACCCGCCTTTACGGCGGGTTTTCTTTTTTCACAATGCATGTCCGTCAGGACATATGCGCCAACACAGCCAACAGAAGAAGGGCCACGATGTTGGTGATCTTGATCGCCGGATTGACAGCCGGACCGGCCGTATCCTTATAGGGATCACCAACCGTATCGCCGGTCACTGATGCTTTATGCGCTTCCGACCCTTTCAGGTGCTTCACGCCGTCGGCATCGGTAAACCCGTCCTCGAAGCTCTTCTTGGCATTGTCCCATGCGCCACCTCCGGACGTCATGGAAATCGCGACGAAGAGGCCGTTGACAATAACGCCCAGAAGCGATGCGCCGAGCGCTGCAAAGGCTGCAGCCTTCGAGCCTGAGATAAGCAGCACGCCGAAATAGACCACAATCGGCGCCAGCACAGGCAGGAGCGACGGGATGATCATCTCGCGAATGGCCGCCCTGGTCAGAAGATCGACCGCACGGGCATAGTCCGGGCGCTCCTTGCCGGTCATGATGCCTGGCTTTTCACGGAACTGGCGGCGCACTTCCTGCACGACCGCGCCTCCGGCCCGGCCCACGGCGGTCATCGCCATGCCACCGAACAGATAAGGGATCAGGCCGCCAAAGATCAGCCCCGCAACCACATAAGGGTTGGAGAGATCGAAGGAAACCGGCCCCATATCGGCGAAATAAGGATAGGTCTGTCCGTTGGCGGCAAAGTAGGCCAGATCGTTGGAATAGGCCGCGAACAGCACCAGTGCGCCAAGCCCTGCCGAACCGATAGCATAGCCCTTCGTGACGGCCTTGGTAGTGTTGCCAACGGCATCGAGCGCATCGGTGGCCTTGCGGACTTCCGGGTCGAGACCGGCCATTTCCGCAATGCCACCCGCATTATCCGTGACCGGACCGAAGGCATCGAGCGCAACGATCATCCCGGCAATACCAAGCATGGCAGTGACGGCGATTGCCGTACCGAACAGACCAGCCAGCTGGTAGGTCGAAATAATACCGCCGACAATCACGATCGCTGGCAGAGCCGTGGATTCAAGCGAAACCGCCAGCCCCTGAATGACATTCGTACCGTGCCCTGTTACCGAGGCCTGCGCGATGGAATTGACCGGACGTTTGTTGGTGCCGGTATAGTATTCTGTGATCACAACGATCAGACCGGTAACGATCAGACCGATCAGTCCGCAAATGAAGAGATTGGTGCCGGTAATGCTTTTACCAGCCACAGTACCGATTTCACCCCAGCCAACGGTCAGCGTATTGGCAATAGCAAGACCAACGATGGAAAGCAGGCCCGTCGCTATCAGCCCCTTATAGAGGGCACCCATGATGGAGCCATTGACGCCGAGCTTGACGAAAAATGTGCCCACGATTGACGTGATGACACAGGCGCCGCAGATCATCAGCGGATAGAGCATGACGCTCGAAAGAATGTCCGATCCGTTGAAGAAGATTGCGCCGAGAACCATGGTTGCGACGACTGTCACCGCGTAGGTTTCGAAAAGGTCGGCAGCCATGCCTGCGCAATCGCCGACATTGTCGCCGACATTATCCGCAATGGTCGCTGGGTTGCGCGGATCATCCTCTGGAATACCGGCCTCGACCTTGCCGACAAGATCGCCGCCGACGTCAGCGCCCTTGGTGAAGATACCACCGCCAAGACGCGCGAAGATCGAGATCAGCGAAGCACCGAAGCCGAGCGACACCAGCGCATCGATAACCGTGCGGTCGGACGGCGAATAACCAAGCCAGACAGTGAGAATGAAATAGTAAACGGATACGCCGAGCAGCGCGAGCCCTGCCACCAGAAGGCCGGTAATGGCCCCTGACTTGAAGGCCAGCTCAAGCCCTCCGGCGAGGCTGAGTGAAGCTGCCTGGGCGGTGCGCACATTGGCGCGAACCGAAACGTGCATTCCGATAAAGCCGGTAACGCCCGACAGAACCGCGCCAATCAGGAAACCGATTGCGGCACTGATCGACAACAAATACCAGGCTGCCAGAAAGACCACGACGCCGACAATGGCAATCGTCGAATATTGTCTTGTGAGATAGGCTGAGGCACCCTCGCGGATGGCTTCAGCAATTTCCTGCATGCGCTGCGTCCCCTGATCGGCTGCAAGAACCGAACGGATCGCCCATATGGCGAAAAGAACGGAAACCACGCCGCAGGCAATGACGAGAACTAAGACTGCCACTCCCATTTGCATAAAGGCCAACTCCCATTGAGCTCGCGCTGGCTACCGTCAGACCGCGAGCCGCGATTGTCGGCAGGCACATGCGCAGGTTAGGCCCGAAAACCCCTCCCCGGACCCGATTGAGCGGCATGGAAGTGCCTGAAGCCAATGCAAGATACCGGGCTTCTTCGGTATATTCACGTCTGGAACTTACGCCTAAAGCGGATCGCGATCTTTCAGATTCGCTCTCAGCGCTTTATGTCTCTGATTTCAGGCCTGTCGTTCTCGCAAAACTGCTACGCACTTTTGCGCGACATGCCTGAGAAATCAATCAATTGGCGCGATTCCTTGCATTTCAGCATTCTCAATGCCGCGTACCCAACATGCGAAACGGTTTAACAAACGTCAAGTCGTTCTTTGCCAGCGTACAATGAAAGAAGGGCTGCGATTTCTCACAGCCCTTTTTTCATGATTATTGTCAGGGAAGCCGGATCAGCGCGGTTTCACACCGCGGCTCTCGCCACGAATGACGAATGCCAGGCGATCAAGTACGGCATTGACCAGCTTCGGCTCGTCTTCTGTGTAGAAAGCCTTGGCGATATCAACATATTCCGACACGATAACAGCCGTCGGCACGTCTTTGCGTGTCTGCAATTCCCAGGCGCCAGCACGGAGAATGGCGCGCAGGGTCGAATCGAGACGCGACAGCGGCCAGTCTTCCGTCAGCGCCTGATGGATCATCGGATCGAGCTTCAGCTGTTCATCGACGACACCAGCCACGATTGCGCGGAACCATTGCGGATCGGCATCAAGATACTGCGTGCCATCCACTTCCTTGCCGAGACGGAAAGCTTCGTACTCAGCCACCACTTCCAGAACACCTGTTCCGGCAACATCCATCTGATAAAGCGCCTGGACTGCAGCAAGACGGGCAACACCGCGCTTGTTCGCCGTGCGTGGGAGATTGGGGGTTGGGCGGCCTTCGGTAGAAGAATTCATAATGATCAGACTCCGAACTTCTTGCGCAGGTCGATCATGGTCAGCGCAGCGCGGGCGGCAAAACCGCCCTTGTCCTTGTCTTCACGGCGGGCGCGTACCCATGCCTGCTCTTCGTTTTCGACCGTCAGAATGCCGTTGCCGATGGCGATGCTTTCCTCGACCGAAAGATCGGTGAGTGCGCGGCAGGATTCATTGGACACGATATCAAAATGATAGGTTTCGCCACGGATAACCGTACCAAGCGCAACAAAGCCATCATATTCCTTGCCGCCATTGTCTTCACCATCGAGTGCGAAAGAAATGACCGCCGGAACTTCCAGCGCGCCAGGCACCGTCACCACGTCGTAGGTGGCCCCTGCCTCATCCAAGGCTGCCTTTGCGCCATCCAGAAGCGCGTCGGCGAGATCATCGTAGAAACGCGCTTCAACAATAAGCAAATGCGGCGCATGCGCCTCGTGCTTGGACATGAGAGACTCCATGACAAATTTTGCGGACCGCAACGATTGCGGTCAACGCTTAAAATCGGGATATGCTTTTACAGCCTGGGAATTTAGGCTGTAAGCCTATTTCTGATATTGCGCAAGCCTTGCTGCGTAACGTGCCAGCTGGTCGATCTCGATATTCACCTTGTCGCCTGCTTTCCGCTCGCCCCAGGTCGTGACTTCAAGCGAGTGGCGGATCAGAAGCACATCGAACTCGTTGCCATTGACGCCATTAACCGTCAGCGAGGTTCCATCGAGAGCGACCGAACCCTTCTGGGCGATAAACGGGGCCAGTTCTTCCGGCGCACGCAGGGTGAAGCGCACTGCATCGCCTTCTTCCTTGCGCTCGACGATTTCAGCCTGCCCATCGACATGGCCGGAAACGAGGTGGCCGCCCATTTCGTCGCCAAGTTTCAGAGAACGTTCCAGATTGATGTTCCGTCCGCTCTGCCATTTGGAGATTGTGGTCAGGCGCAGCGCTTCTTCCCATGCCTCGACCTCGAACCAGCGGGCATTCGTGCCTTTTTCTGGCAGCGCCACCACTGTGAGGCAGACGCCTGAACAGGCAATCGATGCACCAAGCTCAATCGTTTCGGGATCATAGGCAGTTTCAATGCGCAGAAGAACGCCTTCATTCAGCGGCTTGATCCGGTCAACCTTGCCGATATCGGTAATAATGCCTGTAAACATCAAGTCTCCTTCGTGCCTGATCCAAAATTCGCCATGTCTTGGCTCGCAAATAGCGGTTTCCTGCGCTTCCGGCGCTCATGTACTTAAGTACACTGCGCTCCGGTTCTCGAAAACCACCATTTTTGCTGCGACCTGACGCTTTTACATTCTGGCACTTACATATTCCGCATAGGCATCGTCGCCGTAGCGAGCCTGCCTTAAGATTTTGAACTTGTCTGCGATATGGGTTTCAAGCCCGTCCACGGCAACCCCAAGTTCTGAGCCGATTTCAACCGGCGAACGGAAGATGGCAAGCCGGTCCACCAGCCCCTCGCCCAGAAAGCTCTTCGCAACACCTGCTCCGCCTTCAACGAGAACCGAGGAAATGCCTTGCGCAGCGAGATCGTCCATCAGTTCGGGCAGAGCGATGCGGCAATCATAAGCTTCGGTCGCGAGAATCCGGCAACCGGCCGCCTGCAACTCGTAGCGCCGCTCCGGCAACGCTTCTTCACCACAGGCGATCCATAAGGGCTGGGCATCAGCGGTCTGTACAAGTTTCGAGGAAAGCGGCAAACGCAATCCGCTATCGAGCACCACCCGAACAGGCGAACGCTGTTCCAGCCCCGGCAGGCGGCAGTTCAACACCGGATCGTCGGCCAGGGCGGTTTCGATGCCAATCAGGATAATATCGGTCTGGGCCCGCAGGATATGCGACTGGGCGCGCGCAACCGACCCCGTTATTGCAAGCTGTCCCTCGCCCCGACGGCCGATCATGCCATCGGCAGAAAGTGCAAGTTTCAGAATCACTTCCGGGCGCTTCTTCGCAGATCGATTCAGATAGCCCGCAAGATCATCGGCAGCCTGTTCGGCAAGAATGCCTGGCACAACCTCAATCCCTGCCTCGCGCAGAATGGCAAAGCCTCTTCCGCTGACCCGTTCGTCCGGATCGGTCGCGGCAACCACGACACGCGCCACACCCGCCCGCACCAGCGCTTCCGCGCAAGGCGGTGTGCGTCCGTGATGCGCACAAGGTTCCAGCGTCACATAAGCCGTCGCGCCACGCGCCGCTTCTCCCGCGTCTGCAAGCGCCTGCGGCTCGGCATGAGGCCTGCCGCCAATTGCAGTCACGCCACGTCCGACGATGACGCCATCCTTGACGATGATCGTGCCGACGGCCGGATTGGTTCCCGTCAGCCCCTTGTGACGCCGTGCATAACGGATCGTCGCTTCCATGAAGCGGACGTCATCCGCAGTTGCATTCGAAGGCGGAAATTTGCTGCCACTCATGCCTAAACGTCCAGATCGTCCTCGGTTTCAGCAACTGTCAGTTCATCAATGACATTGTGGAAATCGACGGCCTTGCTGAAATTGCGATAGACCGAAGCAAAGCGGATATAGGCGATATCATCGATGCCTTTCAGCGCATCCATGGCCAGCCGCCCGATTTCGTCGGACGTCACCTCCGCCTCACCCGAACTTTCAAGCTGGCGGACAATGCCGGAAATGGCGCGTTCCACCCGGTCATTATCGACGTCGCGCTTGCGTAGCGCCACTTCGATAGACCGCGTAAGCTTGTCGCGATCGAAAGGAACTCGGCGCCCGCTTTTCTTCACAACCATCAGGTCACGCAACTGTACGCGCTCAAAGGTCGTGAAACGGCCTCCACACACCGAACAGACACGACGCCGGCGAATGACCGCACCGTCTTCCGCCGGACGGGAATCCTTCACTTGCGTATCTTCAGACTGGCAATAGGGACAACGCATGGAACACTTTCGATTTCAATATCGGCAATTTCAATATCGGCAGCTTTAGCACTGGCGACGAACAGCTCATATGTGGGGACACCCCCGCCAAAAACTCAAGAGCTTTGCCATCGTCAACCGATTCCCGGCGATCATAGCCCATAAGCGGTAAGCTACCTACCAGATGCGACAATGAAAAAGCCCCGCTCAACAGAGTTGAACGGGGCTTCATCTCAATCATGGAAGCAGGCTTAACCCTGATAGCCATACATCGGGAAACGGTCGGTCAAGGCCATGACCTTTTCCTTCACGGCCTGTTCGACAGCGGCATTGCCTTCATCGGAATTGGCAGCCTTCAGACCATCCAGCACTTCGGCGATCAGCGAACCAATTTCCTTGAACTCGGTTACGCCGAAACCGCGCGTGGTGCCAGCAGGCGTGCCGAGGCGGACGCCGGACGTGACAAACGGCTTTTCAGGATCGAACGGAATACCGTTCTTGTTGCAGGTGATGTTGGCGCGGCCAAGAGCAGCCTCTGCACGCTTGCCGGTTGCGTTCTTCGGACGCAGATCGACCAGCATCAGATGGTTATCGGTGCCACCCGAGACGATGTCGAGGCCATTGGACTTCAGTTCTTCGGCGAGCGCGCGCGCATTGTCGACGACGTTCTTGGCATAAAGCTTGAACTCCGGCTTCAGCGCTTCGGCAAAAGCAACAGCCTTACCGGCGATGACGTGCATCAGCGGACCACCCTGAAGACCCGGGAACACAGCCGAATTGATCTTCTTGGCGATGTCGGCGTCGTTGGTGAGGATCATGCCACCGCGTGGTCCGCGAAGCGACTTGTGCGTCGTCGTGGTGCAGACATGCGCATGCGGAACCGGCGAAGGATGGACGCCACCGGCAACGAGACCGGCAATATGCGCCATATCGACCATGAGATAGGCACCGACTTCATCGGCGATCTCGCGGAAACGCTTCCAGTCCCAGACGCGCGAGTAAGCAGTACCGCCTGCGAGGATGAGCTTCGGCTTGTTCTCGCGTGCGAGGCGGGTAACTTCATCCATGTCGAGCAGATGGTCGTCCTTGCGAACGCCATAGGACACGACATTGAACCACTTGCCGGACATGTTGACCGGCGAGCCGTGGGTCAGGTGACCACCCGAATTGAGGTCGAGGCCCATGAACGTGTCGCCCGGCTGAAGAAGCGCAAGGAACACGGCCTGGTTCATCTGGCTGCCCGAGTTCGGCTGAACGTTGGCAAATTCGGCGCCGAAGAGCTTCTTGGCGCGTTCGATGGCCAGTTCTTCCACGACGTCGACATACTGGCAGCCGCCATAATAGCGCTTGCCCGGATAGCCTTCGGCATATTTGTTGGTGAGGATGGAACCCTGCGCTTCGAGAACAGCGCGCGAAACGATGTTTTCCGAGGCAATCAGCTCGATTTCATGGCGCTGACGACCGAGTTCGTTGCGGATTGCTCCGAAAATCTCGGAATCGATATCCTCGAGGCTTGCATTGAAGAAAACGTCGGACGACGCGTTCTTGGCGGCGGCGTTGGCTTGAGACATGTTTCACACCCTCCGGGTTAGCCGGTAAAAGCTATATGGATGAGGCGCATTATCACACTTGAATGCACAAGGCCAATGGTCGCAAAGCGAAAAGCTTATTCCAAAATGCGGCAAACCGATTTGATAAATGCCTTGCAACTAAAAAGCCGCCCGGAACGGGTCCGGACGGCTTTGGAAAATCAAACTCAAGATGAGAATCAGGTGTCGGTGCCAAGAGCGAGTTCGGTTGCGCCATCCATCTTGTAGATGTCGTCGCGGAACTGCACCACGCCGTCGCCGGTAGACCATGCAGTAATGTAAACAAAGTGCAGCGGAACCGGATCGGCGAGCTGGATCGGCGTGTTCGTGCCCGACTTGATCGTGCTTTCGATGTTCTGACGATCCCAGCCTGCGGTGTTCTTCAGCAGCCACACATCGAGGTCGCGCACGTTCTGGACGCGAACGCAGCCCGACGAGTCGAAACGCATGAGCTTGTTGAAATAGCTCTTCTGCGGCGTGTCGTGCATGTAAACGGCGTACTGGTTGTGGAAGTTGATCTTGGTCGAGGACATGGCGTTGATCTTGCCCGGATCCTGACGGAACATCAGCTTCACTGCATCGTCCGTATTCCAGTCGATGCTTTCCGGCGCCACTTCCTGACCGGACTGGTCGTAGAGGCGGATCTTGTTCTTCGCCAGATATTGCGGGTCTTTCCGCATCAGCGGAATGATATCCTTCTGGATGATCGACTTCGGCGCAGTCCAGTAAGGATTGAGAATGACTTCGTGAATCTTCGAATTGAGGATCGGCGTCTGACGGTCGATCTTACCGACAACTGCCGTATGGCGCTGCATGACGCTGCCACCTTCAACGGCCTCGATACGCGCAGCCGGGATGTTGACCATCACGAAACGCTGTTCCTGCAGGCCCTGATTGGCGAGAGGCGAGAGACGCTGCAGATTGGTCTGGAGCTGGCCGAGGCGCGTATTCGCGTCCACATTCATGGCCGCATAGGTGAACTGTCCCATGACGCCGTCGGCCGGCAGACCATGACGGGACTGGAAGCGCTTCACGGCAGCATCGACATAGGTGTCGAAAGAACTGGAAAGCCCGGCTTCCTGTGGCAGATCGCCAGAAATCATGAGGCGCTTGCGCAGTGCCTGGACAGACGGATCGGTGACGCCGATCTGGAGTTTTGTATTACCCGGAACGCTCGGCCAGCCACCGCGACCGGCAATGTCGGTATATTGAGCGATAGCGGTCTGGAGATTGCCAACCGTCTGCGGGCTCAAAACCGGCTGGTTGGTTGCGACCCGCTGGCCACCCGTCGCGCGGGCATCGAACTGGTCAGCCCAGTTGCCGCGACGCGACGATGAGATAACATCGGTCAGAGCTTGTTGAGCGTAAGCCGAGGAAACCATGGCGGAGGCTGCCACGGAAAGGCCGGCGGTTGCCGCGCCGCGCAGGAAACTGCGGCGGTCTACTCTTAAAGTATCGGCTGGTCTGTCGGTCTTGGTCATTTTGCTTAGTCCCAAAAGGCTAACCGCTCACGCGGGATCTTCCCAGAGAATATCAGCAATAGGTCAACAAGGCGATATCCGGACTGCAGGCGATGCAAAGCTGCTCGCTCATCCGAAATTCGATTTCGAGCCCATTCCTGACTGAAGGTGGCACAATATTGCCCGTGCCGCTCTAAAACGCTTATGTCGTTTTTTATGGCTTAATCATGTCGCATGGCCGGAATTTCAAGCCATGCGCCTTACGATTGGGAGCTTCACAGCGCCTTATTCTTCTCAATGGCAGCCTGTTGTGACAGTTCTGCAACAAAGCAGTCAGTCAGTTAACACCGACCCGCTTTCTTTAGAGCCGGTAAGCGATGCTGTCGTTCCAGAAACGGTCGAGACGCTGTAGCGACTTGTTCATCGCCGTGAATTCTTCGACCTGAATACCGCCAACCTGTTCGATCGAGGAGATATGGCGTTCGTAGAGCGAAGCCACCTGATCGGCAATAGCATTGCCCTTGTCCGTCAAGCTGACGCGCACCGAACGACGGTCAACGCGCGAGCGCTGATGATGAATGAAGCCCATTTCGACCAGCTTCTTCAGGTTGTACGAAACGTTTGAGCCGAGATAGTAACCGCGCGAGCGCAGTTCACCGGCGGTCAGTTCCGAATTGCCGATGTTGAACAGCAGAAGCGCCTGCGTCGCATTGATGTCGCTCTGGCCATTGCGGTCGAACTCGTCCTTGACGACATCGAGCAGGCGGCGATGCAGGCGCTCGACCAGCTGGAGCGCTTCCAGATAAAGCGAACGAAGT
The DNA here is from genome assembly GCF_058796175.1 of Brucella sp. GW823-FHT04E01. Taxonomy (NCBI): domain Bacteria; kingdom Pseudomonadati; phylum Pseudomonadota; class Alphaproteobacteria; order Hyphomicrobiales; family Brucellaceae; genus Brucella; species Brucella sp. GW823-FHT04E01. The sequence continues at coordinate 153,677 of NZ_JBXAIK010000006.1, forward strand.
GCGGTTTCCGGTGTCGTGAGCGGAGCGGATATGTCCGTCTTGCGCTGTGCGTTGATCATTTCTTTTGCCTCTCTGTCGGAGCCGCATTCCATGAAACCATGATGCAGCTCTCTGTCCTGTTTTATGCGGTGTATTGTTTCTCACCGTGTCTTGAGAGGAATTTAGGGGAGATGCATAAAATTCGACTTAAAAGTCAGCCTTAACAGTAACTTACCGGACAGATTGACCATTCAGGCTTAATGTTTGCTTACTCCGCGCCATTTGCGGGACCGCGCCCGGATACATTGTTACAGCGCAAGAATGCCGGTTTTCCGGGCGTTGGAAAGGCCTGCTACATTAAACTTTCGTCATTTGAGAAGTGTCTGGATAGTGGCTAAATACGAGCCATCAACAATCCATTGGAGGGACCATGGCGCTTCGTCTTGCACATTATTTCGTGGTCGGCGGGCTGTTAAGCTTTACCGGCTTTGTGAGTTTCGCTCATGCTGAACCGGTTACCGCGGCTCCGCAAATGATCATGTATAAAGATCCCTATTGCGGCTGCTGCGAGGGCTGGGCTGAACATATGAAAGCTGCTGGCTTCAATGTGACGGTTAAAGTCGAGGAAGCGATGGACACCGTAAAGGCAAAGTATGGCGTTGGTGCCAATCTCGCCTCATGCCACACGGCAGTCGTCGATGGATATGTCATCGAGGGACATGTTCCTGCCGGTGCGGTCAAGCGGCTGCTGGCAGAACGTCCACAGGCAACGGGGCTGACTGCACCCGGCATGCCGATGGGATCGCCGGGCATGGAAATGCCGGGCAGCAAAGCCGATACCTATGATGTTCTGCTTTTCAAAGGCCAGATGACGAAGCCCTTTGCCCGCTATGAGGGTACGCAAGCGCTCTAGAAGCTAGATCGGCAGGCTCGCACGGGCCTGCCGTCTCTTTTCGAAGAAGAGCAGAATACGAAAAGCGATAAAAATGACGATGCAGGCCGCGTTGAAACCAACTGTCAGCGGCTTGTATTCGAAATGCCGGGAAAAAACGGAATAGATGGCGATTTCGCCGAGTGCTGCTACGAACCAGAGCACAGGGCCCCACGGTGCGCGCATCCACAGACCTGTCGCAGCAACGGGCATCAGAACGGCCAGAGCCACAACCGCAGTCTGCCAGGGCCATGGCATCAGATCGAAACGCCATAGAAGTCCCGGTTGAATACCGATCAGCCTGATCCAGTAGAAAACACCACTTGCCAGCGCCACAAGGGCGAGTATCCGAACGAACCATGTGAAGGCCCATTCGGTTCCGCTCGGCTGGGTATGCTGGCGCAGCTCGTTCATATGCATCAGCCGATCCTCACCACAAGGTCAGTTCCTTGTCACCCAGATTTGCAAAATAGACATTGACCTGTTCGGGCTTCACTTCGTCGAGCGTTGCGGGTTTCCAGTTCGGCGCACCGTCCTTGTCTATGAGCAATGCGCGAACGCCTTCATAGAAGTCGTGCGCTTCCAGCATCCGGTTGGCAATGCGGTATTCCATGCGCATGCAATCATCGAGATCGAGCGGACGACCATCGGCAATCTGGCGGAAAGTAACCGCGACACTGGTTGGTGAACGCGTGGCGATCACCTTCACGATGTCCATTGCGGCCTTGCTGCCCGCTTCGGCTTCCTTTTCCAGCGAAGCCATGCAATCGGCAAGCGTTGCGCCGGAAAAGCATTCCGCAATGATCTGGCGCGTTTCAACAGCGGTTTCAAAATCGGGATACTGGCTGCGCGTCAGAGCCGCATCAATGTCGGCGGTTGCGATGATGTCGTCCCGCACATCCTGCAGATCACTTGCGGCGATGGCATGTGTCGCAATCCCGCTCTGCAGGCAATCGCCCCAGCGGATTCGGTTGCCGGTCAGCGCAAGATAATATCCGAAATTGTCGTGCAGATGCGGCAGGAAAGCGCTGCCGCCCACATCCGGGAAGAAGCCGATGCCGGTTTCCGGCATGGCAAACATGGTGTTTTCCGTCACGATGCGGTGCGAACCGTGAACGGAAATGCCCGCACCACCGCCCATGACGATCCCGTTGATCAGCGAGATATAAGGTTTTGGAAACCGGCCAATGCGCGCATTGAGCCGATATTCGTCGCGGAAGAATTCGTAAGCAGGTGTTCCGGCCTGACCGGCCTTGTAGGCGGCAACCACATCACCGCCTGCGCAGAATGCGCGCCCTTCGCCTTCGAGAATCACACAGGCCACTTCAGGATCGTCTTCCCAGGCCTGCAATGCGCGATCCAGCGCCAGAATCATTTTATGCGTGAGCGCATTGAGGGCCTCGGTCCGCGTGAGCTTCACAAGCCCCGCTTTTCCCTTGCGTTCAAAGCTGATTTCGCTGCCGCCGCCGAAGTCAATCTGCATATCGTGTCTCCCGTTCCATCAAATGGGTAGAAAGTGAGACGCCCCGCGTCAATCCTGCACAGGTCAATGTTCTTGGTTTCATCACTTTTCCCATGATAAACGGTGCGCATCCGATATCAGCCTCCAAAATTTGGGAATTAAGGCTTCACTTCTCGGGATTATTCAAATGACCGACCGCCAATCCAAATATCTGCCCACCAATATCAGCCAGCATGTCGATGACGTTACCGGCAGCAGACGTCTGCGCCGTATGCGCAAGGCCGACTGGTCGCGCAGGCTGGTGCAGGAAACCCGGCTGACAGTTGATGATCTCATCCTGCCGTTCTTCCTGACCTATGGAACCGGTGTAGCAGAACCTGTGGAAGCAATGCCTGGTGTCGAACGCTATTCGGTCGATATGGCTGTTCGCATGGCGGAAAAAGCCGCCAGGCTCGGCATTCCCGCCATTGCCCCATTCCCGCGCGAAAAGCTGGAAGTGAAGACTGAGGACGGCGCTTTCGTCGCAAGCCCGGACAATCTGATCAATCGCGCCGTGCGCGCAATCAAGAAGGAAGTGCCTGAAATCGGCATCATCACCGACGCGGCGCTCGATCCCTTCACCACGCACGGCCATGACGGCATTTTGCGGAACGGCGAGATCGTCAACGACGAATCGGTCGCCATGGTGGTTCGTGGTGCGCTTTCGCAAGCTGAAGCCGGTGCGGATATCATTGCCCCGTCCGATATGATGGACGGTCGCGTCGGCGCCGTGCGTCAGGCGCTGGACGAACATGGGTTCTGCCATCTGCCGATCATGTCTTATGCCACCAAATTCGCTTCCGCCTTTTATGGTCCTTATCGCGATGCCATCGGCACGCAGGGGCTGCTGAAGGGCGACAAGAAGACCTATTATCTCGATCCGGCCAATCCGGAAGAAGCCGTGCGCGAAGCCGAGCAGGATATTGCCGAAGGCGCAGATATGCTGATGGTCAAGCCGGGCTTGCCCTATCTCGACATCATCCATCGCCTGAAAAGCGAATTCCGCCTTCCCACCTATGCCTATCAGGTGTCGGGCGAATACGCGATGATCAAGGCCGCCGGGATCAATGGCTGGATCGACGAAGAAAAGGTGATGATGGAGAGCCTTATGGCGTTCAAGCGCGCCGGTTGCGACGGAATTCTTACTTACTTCGCAATCGAAGTGGCTGAAAAGCTTAAGCAACAGGGTTAAACGGCAAGTCCTTTCGGCAGGAAATCTTCAAATTTCCTTGAAACCGCCGGTTTTGGTTACCATGTTGATGACTGTTCCGCTGAGGTAGCGGGACAGCGCCGGTTGTCACACTCCCCCGGACGCTTCCTTGGAAACGACTGGAAGGAAAAATGTCCGACCATATTCTGCACGGCGAAGTCATGGGCCCGCGTTATGAAAGCCGCGCATTCTTTGAAGGCGTGCGCACGCGCCGTATTATGGCTTTTCTTATCGATTACCTGATTGTCTTTCTGCTCTGCATCCCGGCAGCAATCGTCATTGCAATCCTCGGCATCATTACGCTCAGCCTTGGCTGGATGCTCTATGGCATCATGTTTCCAATGGTGGCGTTGTTTTACATTGCACGCACTCTGGGTGGACCGCAGCAGGCCACCAAAGGCATGCAGATGATGAACATCAAGCTCGTCCGGCTCGAAGGCGGCACGGTCGATCCGATGCTCGCAATCGTGCACACGGTTCTGTTCTGGGGTCTCAACGTGGTGCTGACACCGCTGATCCTGCTCGCTTCGCTGGTTCTCGACCGCAAGCGCACGGTGCATGATCTTCTGCTCGGCACGGCTGTGATCCGTTCAGATCGATAAACGCATAGAGTTGAATCAACGCATCGACCCCAAAGTCTATTCGGATTTTCGGGTCGATGCTTCAGATCAAAAAAATTCAGAGCCGGCTGCGCAAAATGCCTATTGACGTTTTGTGCCGTCGGCTCAATCTTTAGAGATAGTATCGTGATGGTTTTGCCAGAGCATTTCCAGCAAAAGTGCGAAGCGGTTTTGTGTAGGAAAACGCGTCAAAGCGAATAAGTTAAGCCATTTCGTGGATATTGAATGACCCATCAACCGCAACAGTCTCCGCAGTTCTTTCTGACAGCTCCGTCGCCTTGTCCCTATCTTGAGGGTCAGATGGAGCGAAAAGTCTTTACGCATCTGGTCGGCGACAAAGCGAACGAGATCAACGATCTTCTGACCCAAGGCGGCTTCCGCCGTTCCCAGAACATTGCCTATCGTCCGGCTTGCGAACTGTGCAGGGCCTGCATATCCGTTCGCATCCTTGCCGGAGAGTTCAAGATGACGCGCAACATGCGCCGCGTCTGGACGCAGAATAATGACCTGATCGGGCGCGTGCACAAGGCACAGCCCAGCACCGAACAATATGCACTTTTTCGCGATTATCTCGACGCGCGCCATCGTTCCGGCGGCATGTCGGACATGACTGTCCTCGACTATGCGATGATGATCGAGGATACGCATGTGAACACGCAGATCATCGAATATCGCAAGCGCGGTCCGGAAAGCTTCATCAGCGCCAAAGGCGACGGCGAGCTGATCGCCGTAGCTCTCACCGACGTGATGGCCGATGGCCTGTCGATGGTTTACTCGTTCTTCTCACCGCATATGCATGACCGGTCGCTTGGAACCTACATGATCCTCGATCATATCCAGCGCGCACACGCCGCCGGTCTGCCGCATGTCTATCTCGGCTATTGGGTCGAGGGATCACGCAAGATGCAATACAAGATCCGCTTTACCCCGCAGGAGCATCTGGGCCCCCGCGGCTGGCAACGGTTTGAGGGTTAGACATAAAAAGCGGCGAAAGCCGCTTTTTTATTGATCCGTTTGCGCAGTGTCTGAATCAAAAAGCGGCAGGCCGTGGTGAAAATGGTGATTTCGAGAACCGCAGCGCAGCGTACATAAAGGTACGTGAGCACCGGAAGCACAGAAATTGCCATTTTAGACCGGCATGGCGACTTTTAGATCAGACACTTAGAACTTGCCTGAACGCGGAAAGCCCTTCGGCACCAGACGGCCCGCAGAGGCGCGTGCGCCGATCCACTCGACAAGCTCTTCCTTGTTGCGATTGAAGGTGCGCTCTGCCGAATCCTGCCAGGAAAGCCCCTCGGCAAGTGCAAAGGTGCGGACATCGGAAACACCGCCATCCTTGTATTTTTGCAGGCGCACGCCCTTGCCGCGTGTCATTTCCGGAATGTCGGAAAGCGGGAAGACCACCATCTTGCGATTCTCGCCGACGACAGCGATATGATCGCCGGAAACGCGCTGGCAAAGCTTTGCCTCGTCCGGCGCCTTGACGTTCATCACCTGCTTGCCCTTGCGGGTGTTGGCGACCGCTTCGTTTTCCGGAACGATGAAACCGTTACCTTCATGGCTGACAAGCAGCAGTTTCGCTGATGGATCATGCACGAAGGCCGTCAAGATATCCTGATCGTTTTCCATGTCGACAAGGATGCGGATCGGCTCGCCATGGCCACGACCACCGGGAAGCGTGTTTGCGCCGATGGTGAAGAACTTGCCGCCCGTCGTGAAGAACAGAAGCTTGTCCGTCGTCTCCGCATGGAAAGCGAGCTTGAGCTTGTCGCCTTCCTTGAAGGCGAGCGTCGAGAAATCGGCCAGATGCCCCTTCATCGCGCGCAGCCAGCCCTTTTCCGAAACCACGATCGTGACCGGCTCACGCTCGATCATCGCCTGATGAATATCTTCCAGATCATGGGTCGGCGCATCAGCAAAGGTCGTGCGACGCGCGCCGAGCTTGGTCTTCGGACCGAACTTTTCGCGCACCGACTTGATTTCGGCGCTGATCTTCTTCCACTGGCGTGTGCCCGAAGCGAGCAACCCTTCGAGATCGGTCTTCTCGACGGTGAGATCGTCGAACTCCTTGCGGATTTCGAATTCCTCGAGCTTGCGCAACGAACGCAGGCGCATATTGAGGATCGACTCGGCCTGAACGTCGGTCAGCTCGAAGGTCCGCATCAGGTCCTGCTTCGGCTCATCCTCCTCGCGGATGATGCGGATCACTTCATCCAGATTAAGATAGGCGATCAGGAAGCCGCCAAGGATTTCCAGGCGTCTTTCGATTTCCGCCAGACGGAATTGCGAACGGCGGACAAGCACTTCCTTGCGGTGGTCGAGCCACTCGCGCAGAACGCTGCCCAACGACAGAACATTCGGCACCTTGCCATGTGACAGCACGTTCATGTTCAGCGAAACGCGGCTTTCCAGCTCGGTCAGCTTGAAAAGCGATTCCATCAGCAGTTCAGGATCGACCGTCCTGTTCTTCGGCTCCAGAACGATACGGATGTCTTCCGCCGACTCGTCACGAATGTCGTCGAGCAATGGCAGCTTCTTTGCCAGCAGCAGCTCGGCAATCTTTTCGATCAGGCGCGATTTCTGAACCTGATAGGGAATTTCGGTGACGACGATCACCCAGGTGCCGCGATTGCCCTCTTCCTTCTCCCAGCGGGCGCGCACACGAAATGCGCCGCGGCCCGTGCGATAGGCTTCCAGGATATTGCCATGCTCTTCGACAAGGATGCCGCCGGTCGGGAAATCCGGGCCACGCACCTTGCACTTCAACAGAGCAGCCGGGTCGGTCTCGGCTTCGCGCTTCAGTTCTTCCCATTGCTCCGGCGAGGTAACGAGTTCCTCAACCGGCGCGTCAGGATGATTGATGATATAGAGCGCCGACGAGCAAAGCTCCGCCACGTTATGCGGCGGAATATTGGTCGCCATGCCGACCGCAATACCCGCCGAACCGTTTGCAAGCAGGTTCGGGAAAGCGCCCGGCAGAACGATCGGCTCTTCGTCCTCTTCATTATAGGTCGGGCGGAAATCGATGGCGTTTTCGTTGATGCCTTCCAGCAGCAACGTCGCCACTTCCGTCATGCGCGCTTCGGTGTAACGCATGGCAGCCGCGTTATCGCCGTCGATATTGCCGAAGTTGCCCTGCCCGTCCACGAGCGGATAACGCACCGCGAAATCCTGCGCCAGACGCACCAGCGCATCGTAGATCGACGCATCGCCATGCGGATGGAACTTACCCATCACATCACCGACGATACGGGCGCATTTTGCATAGGCCTGATCAGGATTGAGACGCAGCAGACGCATGGCGTGCATGATGCGACGATGCACCGGCTTCAAGCCGTCGCGCACGTCCGGCAGCGCACGATGCATGATCGTCGACAGCGCATAAGCGAGGTAACGTTCCTCGAGAGCCGATTTGAGATCGACCCGTTCGATGTGTTCTTCGCCGTCATCCGGCGGAATCAGACTTTTTCCCATGTCTCTCAGTACCAACTGCGCGATTCGCCAGCAAGACTTCAGGAGAACCAATCCAGTACATTAGTGTGTAATAGTCGCAATCCTGCCGCCATTTGTGTCCTATAGAGCTATTGGGGGCAAGTTTCCCCGGCTGCAATCGCAGGCTGAGGAAATCATGTTGTTATTGCGAGTGATTTCCGCCTATGAATGCCGCGCTATATTAGAGATTAGGCAGGAGCTTCGAATGCAGGTTTTCGTCAATATCAAGCCAGCGGCACGTGTTTTGGCTGCAGGTACAGCGCTTTCGCTGATTTTCGGCAGCGCGGCCATGGCAGCTGACGCCAATGCAGTCGCCGAGCGTATCAAGGCACTTTATGCGAAACAGGGCGGCGAACTGAGCTTCGCCAATGTTCAGGCGAACGGCTCCGACATCGTGCTCCAGGGCACCAAGATCAAGCTGCCGACGGTGGGCGAAAAAGAAACCGCCCTCGGCGACGTGACGCTCCAGAACGTTCAGGATGCGCCGGACGGCGGCTACAGCATCGAACAGGTCACCGTGCCCGATCTTGCCTTTGCTGGCGAGGAAGACAAGAACGACAAGGCCGAGATCAAGGGCCTTGCCATGCAGAACGTGCATATTCCGTCGGAAACCGCCAAGGGTCCGCTCGACAGCATGGTCATGTATGACAAGCTGAAGATTGACGAAATCCAGTTCGGCACCCCCGGCACGGATGGCGCCACTGTAAAGGGTTTCGACCTGTCGCTCGACACCTCCAACAAGGCCGAGAAGATCGGCTATGTCTGGACCATCGCCAATATCGACGCGACCTTTGAGAAGGGCGGCAAGAACCCGCTTGCACCGCTCGACATGAACACCTTCAACGGCTCGCTGAACTCCAAGGGCAGCTGGTCGCCGACTTCGGGCGACACATCGCTGGACCAGCTGGAACTTCAGGCCGAGGAACTTGGCAAGATCAACATCACCGGCAGCCTCGGTGGCTATGATCTGGCCTTCCTCGAAGCCGTCCAGAAGACACAGGAAAACATGAGCAAGGCCGACGCAGACAAGGATGCTGCCGGACTTGCAATTCTGGGTCTGGCGGAACAGCTGAACCTGAAGAACCTGTCGATCCGCTTCGACAACGAAACCCTGACCCAGAAGCTTCTCGACTATTACGGCAAGCAGCAGGGCGCGGATGGCAAGCAGCTTGGCGAGCAGATGAAGATGATGGTTCCGCTGATGGCGACACAGCTGAAGAACCCGGATTTTGCCCAGCAGCTCAAGGCCGCATCCGACAAGTTCTTCGACGATCCGAAGTCGCTGACCATCAGCGCATCGCCGGACCAGCCGGTGACCTTCGCTTCCATCGTTGCCACCGCATCGCTGGACCCGACGAAGATCATCCAGCTTCTCAAAGTCAGCGTCGACGCTAACAACTAAAATGAAAAAGCCCGGTGAGAAGACTCACCGGGCTTTTTTCACCTAATAAAAAACCCGGCTCAAGGCCGGGTTTTTACTTTTTATAGAGGTCGTTTAGCTCTTCTGTACGGGAGCCAGACGAATATGCAGGTCGCGCAGCTGCGCGGGCGACACATCCGAAGGCGCGTTCATCAGAAGATCAAGTGCCTGCTGGTTCATCGGGAACAGCGAGATTTCGCGCAGATTCTTTGCACCGACCAGAAGCATGATGACGCGGTCGATACCGGCAGCCATGCCGCCATGCGGAGGTGCACCGTACTGGAACGCACGATAAAGACCGCCGAAACGCTCTTCCACATCCTGCTGGCTCAAGCCAACCTTTTCAAATGCCTTGACCATCACGTCAGGCAGCTGGTTACGGATCGAACCCGAGGCGATTTCAAAGCCGTTGCAGACGAGATCGTACTGGTAAGCCTTGATCGCAAGCGGGTCCTGGTTTTCCAGAGCGTCCATACCGCCCTGCGGCATGGAGAACGGATTGTGTGCGAAGTCGAGCTTCTTGTTGTCTTCGTCCCATTCGTAGAACGGGAAGTCGATGATCCATGCCAGTTCGAAACGATCACGATCGACGAGGTTCAGTTCTTCACCAGCGCGCGTGCGGGCATCGCCAGCGAACTTGTAGAACTTGGACGGCAGACCGGCAACGAAGAAGCAGGCATCGCCGTCTTCGAGACCCATCTGCGTGCGGATCGCTTCCGTACGCTCTTCACCGATGTTCTTGGCAATCGGACCAGCGCCTTCAAGCTTGTCGCCTTCCTTGCGCCAGAAGATATAGCCGAGACCCGGCTGGCCTTCGCCCTGCGCCCAGGAATTCATGCGGTCACAGAATGCGCGCGAACCGCCGGTCTTGGCCGGAATTGCCCAGACTTCGACCTTCCGATCGTTGGAGATCATGTTTGCGAAGACCTTGAAGCCCGAACCGGCGAAATGCTCGGTCACAGCCTGCATTTCAATAGGGTTGCGCAAATCCGGCTTGTCCGAACCATAGGTGCGGATCGCATCGTCATAGGCAATGCGACGGAACTGCTGCGTCACCGGCTTGCCTTCGGCAAACTCTTCGAAGATGCCGCGCATGACTGGTTCCATCGTTTCCCATACTTCTTCCTGGGTCACGAAGCTCATTTCGAGGTCGAGCTGGTAGAACTCGCCCGGCAGACGGTCTGCCCGCGGGTCTTCGTCGCGGAAGCACGGCGCGATCTGGAAGTAGCGGTCGAAACCGGCAACCATCAGAAGCTGTTTGTACTGCTGCGGCGCCTGCGGCAGCGCGTAGAACTTGCCTTCATGAATACGGCTCGGCACGAGGAAATCGCGCGCGCCTTCCGGCGAGGAAGCTGTCAGGATCGGCGTGGTGAACTCATTGAAGCCGATTTCGGTCATGCGGCGACGCATCGCGGCAATGATCTTGGTGCGGCTCATGATGTTCTTGTGCAGCGTTTCACGGCGAAGGTCGAGGAAACGGTACTTCAGGCGGATATCTTCCGGGTAGTCCGGCTCGCCGAATACAGGCAGCGGCAGTTCCTTGGCAGCGGCCAGCACTTCGATTTCGGTTGCGAAGATTTCGACTTCGCCGGTCGGCAGATTGGTATTGACCGCATCGCCTGCGCGGGCCTTCACTTCACCATCGACACGGATAACCCATTCGCCGCGAACGGTTTCGGCAACCTTGAAGGCGGGCGAATCGGGATCGGCCACGATCTGGGTAATGCCATAATGATCGCGAAGATCGATGAAGAGAATGCCGCCATGGTCACGGACGCGGTGAACCCATCCGGAAAGGCGAACGTTCGAACCAACGTCCGTCTTGCGAAGGGCTGCGCAGGTATGGCTGCGGTAACGGTGCATGATTTCTGCCTTTGGAATAATAAGTCAGTCCTTGCTGACGGAAACGCTTTAAATTCTCGCGGAAAAGCGCATTTTGACCGGGTTTTGTCAAGTCTGCATTCCCTGCGGGTTTTGGTGTTAAACCACCTTGACGTAACGTGTCGACAAAAAACACTATGTGCGTATTAAGTGGAGCGCCAGTTCCTGATTATTTCGCGACAAGCGGCAAAGCTCTGTCTCTTTGTTTTGTCGCATTATCCGACGCAAAACCGCTTCGCACTTTTGCTGGAAATGCTCTAAAAGGTAGACATGCATCTGATTACGACAACACAGGCTCTCGAAGAGGCCGTATCCGCCCTCGCCAAATCCGATTTCGTTACAGTCGACACGGAGTTCATCCGTGAAACGACGTTCTGGCCGGAATTGTGCCTTATCCAGATGGCCTCGCCTGACCATACGGCGCTTGTGGATGCGCTTGCGCCGGGGCTCGACCTCGCGCCGTTCTTCCGCTTGATGGCCGACGAGACGATCGTCAAGGTTTTCCACGCAGCACGGCAGGACATCGAAATCGTCTTCCACCTCGGCGATCTCATCCCGTCGCCTGTCTTCGACAGTCAGGTAGCGGCAATGGTTTGCGGGTTTGGCGATGCCATTTCCTATGACCAGCTTGTGCAGAAGGTCACCGGCAAGCAGATCGACAAGTCGTCCCGGTTTACCGACTGGCGCCGTCGCCCGCTTTCAGACAAGCAGCTCGACTATGCACTGGCCGACGTTACCTATCTGCGCGATATCTATCTCTATCTGAAGGAAGAACTTGAGAAAGAAGGTCGCAGCGAGTGGGTGAACGAGGAAATGGCGGTGCTGACTTCCCGTGAAACCTATGACATGCACCCTGACGATGCGTGGCGCCGGGTCAAGGCACGCGTCCGCAAACCGCTGGAACTTGCGATTGTGCAGGCTGTCGCCGCCTGGCGCGAACGCGAAGCGCGCGAGCGCAATGTGCCGCGTGGACGTATCATCAAGGACGACACCATAGCCGAAATCGCACAGCAGCAGCCGCGTGACGCGGAAGCACTGGGCCGTCTCCGCTCGATCCCGAAGGGTTGGGAGCGTTCGGCACAGGCTGCAGGGCTTGTCGCAGCGATCCAGTCCGCGCTTGAAATCCCGAAGGAAGATTTGCCAAAATTGCCGAAGCCGTCGCATTCGCCGGAAGGCAGCGCCGCCGCTGCAGATATCCTCAAGGTTCTGCTCAAGCTTGTGACGGAAGAGCACGGCGTCGCGGCAAAGATCGTGGCGAATTCCGACGACATCGACAAGATCGCCTCGGAAGGCGACAAGGCCAATGTGCCTGCCCTGCATGGCTGGCGTCGCGAGGTTTTCGGTCAGAAAGCCCTCGATCTGATCGACGGCAAGATCGTCATCAAGTTCGAGAACCGGCGGATCAGGGCGGTTGAGTTAGGGGAGTAAGGCAATAGGGCAGTAAGGCAGTGTGTTTAACGCGAGCATTAACATATTGCCTTACTGCCCTACTCACTTACTGCCTTATTCCCGCGTCCCCTCGATGGCTGCATCACCAACCGCGAAATAGATGTTCTTTCCGGTCAGCTTGGAGAGCTGCTGCAAGCGGCCTTCGGGACGATCCGAAATCAGATCGGCCAGGTCTCCCGGTACGACAAGCGCAATGCCGCTTTCTTCCTCACGCCAGATAAGGCGTGGGATGACGCCCGGCATCGAAGCCGACAGAAGGTAGACCACCCGCAGCAAGGCTCCAAGCAGCTTTGCCCGTTCACGCAGGCGCGGCGTGGCGAGCTGCATGATCTCCGGCGCAATCTCGTCTTCGATCAGCCCTTCATGGCGATAATAATTGGCAAGCGCCATGAAGGAACGTCCGGCGTGGTCGATACCGCCGAACGAGCCGTGAGCGATGATGTTCAGCGCCTGCGATCCGCGATAATCGGGATGCGCACGCCAGCTTATGTCGGCCACGAGGCAGGCAGCCTGTCGGTAGCGCGCTTCATCCTCGGTTTCGTCAAACCCGAGGACCGGCAAGGACAATGTTGTCCAGGTTGCCAGTTCGCGGGCATGACGCGGAGAGCGCGAGCGCAGAATGGACAGTTCGTCTGCCGAGGCCAGCAGCGGATCGAGCCGCTGCTCGTTCTTCGGCAGAAGCGAATAAAGATAGCCTTCACGCACGCCGAGCGCCGAGAAAACGATCTTGGAGGGTTTCATCAGACGGATCGTCTCAAGCAGCACCGTGGCGCCATAAGACAAAAGTTGACGGCGGTTTTTCGAAACAGCTTCAATGCCGCGCATCGTGTCGAGATTGCCCTTGGCAACGCGCTTGAGGAAGCTCTGCGCGTCCACCGGATTCATCTCGTAGCCGTGCATGACGTGCAGGGGATAGTTCTTCGCCGTCATATGCAACTTGGCAAGGTTACGCCAGGTGCCGCCGACCGCATAGAAAACCTGGCCCTGATGGGCTTGCAGAAGCGTCGCCTTTGCGAGTTCCGTGCGCGCAATCTTGGTTGCCTCTGGCAGCCGTCCATCGGACATATCCTGCAAGCGCAGGCCACCGAGCGGCAAGGTGATCCCCTCGCCTACCTCGTGGTCGTCCACCGCGATCAGCTCAAGGCTGCCGCCGCCGAGATCGCCCGTGACACCCTTCGGCTGGAAGAAACCGGAAATAATGCCGAGCGCTGAGTAATAGGCTTCTTCCTTGCCGGACAGCACCTCGATGTGCCGGCCGAGAATGGCTTCCGCCTGTGCGATGAAATCCGGACCGTTTTTCGCTTCGCGTGCAGCCGCAGTCGCCAGCGCGTGAATGGAAACCGCGCCGGCCTGTTCGGCCAGAGCGCGAAAACGCTTCAGCGCACGAAGGGCCGCTTCAACGGATTTCTCGTTGAGCTTGCCGGTTTTCGCGAGGCCCTTTCCGAGGCCGCAAAGTATCTTTTCATTGAAAAGCACCGTCGGCGAACGGACGATGCCTTCATAGATGACGACACGGATCGAGTTCGAGCCAATGTCGATGACCGCGACGGGCTTGAGTCCCTTGAGGCGGCCTTGTGCTACAGCTGGACTCATGCAGTCGTTTTTCTTTCCGCCTGCGCGCGCTTGCGATGCGCGATAAGGCGGGGGGCCGAAGACTTCAGCGACTTTCCGCGACCCGACAGGCTAGGATTGGTCATGAAATATTCCTGCGCGTTGAAAGCTTCCTCTCCTGCTTCTTTTTCTATCCGGCGAGAGGTGCCGTCCGCAAGTAGCTGATAGCTCTGTTGGTTATCAATTATGTTGGCAAACATGATTTGCGACAGGATTTGTTGATGCACTGTTGCATTTGTGATCGGAACAAGCGTCTCCACGCGGCGATCAAGATTGCGCGGCATCATGTCGGCGGAACCGATATAGACGATTGCCTTGTCGGAAGGCAGGTCATTGCCATTTCCGAAGCAGAAAATGCGGCTGTGCTCGAGAAAACGTCCGACAATCGACTTGGCGCGAATATTGTCGGAAAGCCCCGGAACGCCCGGACGCAGGCAGCAGATGCCACGCACGACCAGATCAATCTGCACGCCCGCCTGGCTCGCCACGTAGAGCGCGTCAATAATCTGTGGATCAACCAGCGAGTTCATCTTCATCCAGATCGCAGCCGGACGCCCCGCCTTCACATGCGCAACCTCGTCCTCGATGTGCTTGAGGATTCGCGCGCGAAGTGTGAAAGGTGAAATCGCTATCTTCATCTCTTCGGCAGGCTGGGCATAGCCCGTGATGAAATTGAAGATATGCGCCACGTCGCGAGCAATATCCGCGTCCGACGTAAAGAACGACAGGTCGGTATAGATACGCGCCGTGATCGGGTGATAGTTGCCCGTGCCCAGATGCACATAGGAGCGCAGCTTCTGATCTTCACGGCGTACCACGAGCGACATTTTCGCGTGGGTTTTCAATTCGATGAAGCCGAACACCACCTGAACGCCCGCGCGCTCCAGATCGCGTGCCCAACGAATATTCGCTTCCTCATCGAAGCGTGCCTTCAGCTCGACCAGCGCCGTTACCGACTTGCCCGCTTCTGCAGCATCGACCAATGCGCGCACGATCGGGCTGTCATTGGAGGTACGATACAGCGTCTGCTTGATCGCCAGCACATCCGGGTCGGCTGCAGCCTGCCGCAGGAACTGCACCACCACGTCAAACGATTCATAGGGGTGATGGACCACAATGTCCTTTTCACGAATCGCTGCAAAGCAATCGCCGCCATGCTCGCGAATACGCTCCGGGAAACGCGGATTGTAGGATACGAATTTGAGGTCATCCCGCGGGATCGAAACGATCTCCGAAATCATGTTGAGCGCCAGAAGACCTTCATGCACGCTGATGCGGTTTTCCGAAACGCCAAGTTCCGTCGCCACGAAGACGCGCAAGGCTTCTGGCATTTCGCCGTCAAACTCAATGCGGATAACCTGACCGCGACGACGGCGTTTCAGTGCTGTCTCGAAGAGACGAACGAGATCTTCCGCCTCTTCTTCCACTTCGATATCGCTGTCACGGATGATGCGGAACGTACCGGCGCCGCGCACTTCGTAACCGGGGAACAGTCGCCCGATGAACAGGCTCACCGCGTCCTCGATGGTGATGAAGCGGTAGGTGTTTTGCTGGTCTGTCGGCAGCTGAATGAAGCGCTTGAGCGCGACCGGAATACGCAGAAGGGCCGTCATCGGATGATTGTCGGCGCGGCGCGCAAGCTGCAGGGCGATGGAAAAGCCGAGGTTCGGAATGAACGGGAACGGATGCGCCGGATCAATGGAGAGTGGCGTCAGAACAGGGAAAATCGTTTCGAGGAAGTGGTTTTCAAGCCATTCCTTTTCGGGCTTTGAAAGCGCCGACGGGCGAACAATCTCGATGCTGTCCTGTTCCAGTTCCTCGCGCAGCATACGCAGGCGTTCCTGCTGTTCTTCCTGCAAGCGCCCTACTTCGTCCAGAACGAAGTCGAGCTGTTCCTGCGGCGTGCGTCCATCGGCGCTGCGCATCGCCACACCGGCGCGCACCTGAGCGGCGAGACCGGCAATGCGGACCATAAAAAATTCATCGAGATTGGCGGCGGAGATAGACAGGAAGCGCAGGCGTTCAAGCAGAGGCTGCCGCATATTCGCGGCTTCTTCGAGAACACGCCGGTTGAATTGCAGCCAGGAAAACTCGCGATTCACAAAGCGGTCGGAACTTTGCATCAATTCGCCGTTCAAAGCTTTGTGAACGTCAGGGGCTACGTCCACATCGGGAACGACGGTTGGGTTGGGGGCTAGTCCGGCTGTCATTTCGTGTGTCCCGCCTTCAATCGCGTTGGGGGTTTCGCTCGCCATAACGCTGTTTTCGCTCATTTTTCCTGTCCCGACTTCCACCGGAACATTCCGGCTCTGCCTTAAGCCTATGGCTGTCATATGACAGTTTGATAGCAATTAGCTTCAAATGTCCTCAGAATTGATGAAAACGCTTCCGGAAACAAGACTTTCGCGGTACACGCATGCCAATGTCTATGCATGATCCTGTCCGGGACCCGGTTCAGGATCATGCTCATACCGCCCATCGACCAGAACCGGAGCATATTATGTCCGATCACATTATTCCTCACTTTCAGAACGACGCCGGCCATGCGGCCATCGAAATCGGCGTGAAGGAATTCATGTGCGTCGGTGCAAACCCGCCTTTCGATCATCCGCACGTGTTTCTCGACATGGGTGATGAAAGTGAAGTCGTTTGCCCGTATTGTTCGACCCTCTATCGCTACAACGCCAAGCTCCATGCCGACGAAACCGTTCCGGCTGGCTGCGTTTACGAAGCACCCGCCGACAAAGCCGCCTGATCTGGGCAGCCTCACGGGGCTGAATGCCGGATGATCTCATCGACATGAGCAAAGGGCGCATATTGATTGCCGGGGCCGGAGTTGCCGGTCTGTCGGCAGCATTGGAGCTGGCAGCGCGCGGCTGGAATGTCCGGCTTGTCGAAAAGGCCGAGACCCTTTCGGAAGTCGGTGCTGGCCTGCAACTTGCACCCAATGCGATGCGTCATCTGGAACGGCTCGGCGTTGCCGGCCGTCTTTCTGCACAAGCCATAACGCCGGAAGCGCTCTACCTCATGGATGGGCGCAAAGCGCGTCCGCTGATGGAAATGAAGCTTGGCGACAAGGCTTCTCAGCGCTGGCACCATCCCTATGTCGTTTGCCATCGCGCCGATCTGCAATCCGCTTTGCTCGACGCCTGCTGTGAAGAGCCCGGCATCGACATCAGCCTCGGTGCTGAAATCACAAATCATCGCGTCGAAAACGGCGCTGTTGTAGCCACTATCCGCCGTGGCAATTCCGAAGAATCTGTCGACGCTGCATATCTGATCGCCTGCGATGGCGTCTGGTCGGCGGAGCGCTCGAAGGCAGGTTTCAGCAAGGCAAGGTTCAGCGGCCATATTGCCTGGCGCACTACGCTCGCGGCGGATGCCCTCCCCGCATCGTTTTCGTCCGCTGTTGTAACAAGCAACGCAGTTTCAGCATGGCTCGGCAGGCAAGCGCATTTCATCGCCTATCCGGTCAAGGGCGGCAGTTTCTTCAATTTCGTCGCCATCACGACGGGCGAAAACCCCGGCGAAGTCTGGTCCAGA
Organism: Brucella sp. GW823-FHT04E01; assembly: GCF_058796175.1. Lineage (NCBI taxonomy): Bacteria > Pseudomonadati > Pseudomonadota > Alphaproteobacteria > Hyphomicrobiales > Brucellaceae > Brucella > Brucella sp. GW823-FHT04E01. The sequence continues at coordinate 171,314 of NZ_JBXAIK010000006.1, forward strand.
ACCGGCGATCCGGCGCGCTTGCGCTCCATCTACGCGGAGTGGGGCGCTCCCGTTCGCGATGTGCTGGCGGCTGCCAATGAGTGGACCTATTGGCCGCTTTTCGAAATGCCAGATGCTCAATTCGTCGGGCCGGACCGGACGATTTTTCTCGGCGACGCTTCGCATGCGGTCACACCTTTTGCTGCACAAGGTGCCGCCATGGCGATCGAGGATGCTGCGGCCATTGCCGAGGCACTGGACAGTGGCGACCACGAAGCAGGGCTGAAGCGCTTCGATACCGTCCGCAAGGAGCGGATTGCTGCGGTTGCCAAGCGCGGCCAGTTGAACAGGTTCGCCTATCACGCCACCGGCATTTTCGCGCTTGGCCGCAACACGCTCTTCGCCATGCGCAGTCCGGATAGTTTCCTGAAGGATCTGGACTGGCTCTATGGCTATGATGCCATTGCGGCAGTGCGGAATTAAGCTGCGTCGCGCGCAGCTTCGAGCGTCGCAACGTCGAGCTTGACCATCTTCATCACGGCATCGGCCACGCGCTGGCGTTGTTCGGCTGTGCCGTTCTGCAGGACATCCAGCAACATCTGCGGCACGACCTGCCACGAGAAGCCATACTTGTCCGTCAGCCAGCCGCATTCCATCGGCGCGCCGCCCTCCATCAGTTTCTCCCAGAACATATCCAGTTCCACCTGATCCTTGCATTGGACGAAAAGCGAAACTGCCGGGGAAAACTTGAAGGTCGGCCCGCCGTTGAGGCCGGATATCGCCTGCCCGTCGAGCGTGAAGTTCGCCACAACCACATCCGTGCCTTCGGGCTGGTGTGCATGCTCAAATCGAATGAAGCCATCGACGGAAGCCGATCTTCCGCAAGCGCGGAAGATCGAGACATAGTGGTTCGCCGCTTCTTCGGCCTGCTTGTCGAACCAGAGACAGATTGTCAGACCTGACATTGTTTCCTCCTCAGCCCATAACCTTCTTGGCTTCTTCCATATCCATCCACATTATCTCCCAGATATGGCCGTCAAGATCTTCAAAGCTGCGTCCATACATGAATCCATAGTCCTGTTTCGGACCCGGATCCGCCTTACCGCCAGCGTTTACCGCTTTCTCAACGGTGGTATCGACTTCAGCCTTGTTTTCCGCGGACAAACAGACCAGCACTTCGCTGACCGTGTTGGCATCTGCGATCTTTTTCGGCGTAAACTGGCTGAACTTTTCGTGGTCAAGGATCATCACGTGGATCGTATCCGAAAAGACCATGCCGGAAGCCGTTTCGTCCGAGAACATTGGGTTTTTGGTAGCCCCGATGGCTTCGTAGAAGCTGGTCGACTGCGCAACATTCTTCACTGGCAGGTTCACGAATATCATTTTCGGCATAAGATTTCCTCCGTTGGAAGGCCAAGTGGCCTGATTTTATTTTACGATTATCTATCGCCTGCCCGGCTCCCCCGGCGATAAGATCGAGCCATGAGTCTGAGGCCCGACATGCAATCGATGCCTGAGCCTTCCGGGCGTAAAACAATTCACGCAATTGGCATCGGAAGAACTCAAAGTTCGCTTGTACATAATGGCATATAAGTTATAATTAGCAACCATGAAGTTAGAAAAAATAACCAAACCGGAAAAGCCAGCCGCCAAACGCAGTTATGACGATGCTTGCGCTGCTGCCCATGCCCTTGATTTGATTGGGGAACGCTGGTCGCTCCTGGTTATGCGCGAATTGATGTTCGGTCCCAAACGCTTCAGCGATCTGCGGGCTGATCTGCCGGGTGTGAGTGCAAATGTCCTCACCCAGAGGCTTGAAGGGCTGGAAGAAGCAGGCATTCTTCGCAAGACAAAACTTCCACCTCCCGCATCGGTGCAGGTCTACGAACTGACTGAATGGGGCTATGAGAGCGAACCCATCCTTCAGACGTTGGGTCGTTGGGCCGCGCGTTCACCAAAGCATGATCCCAACCTGCCTATTTCGACCGCTTCATTCCTGCTGTCGCTCAGAACCATGATGGATCATGACAGGGCTCTCGGTATGCGCGCCGTGATCGGTCTCCGTCTGGACGGAGAAGATTTTACCGCACAGCTGAACGATGAAGGGATTCGGATAGAGCGCGGCACAGCGCAGAAATACGATCTCCATTTCGAAAGTTCACCGCGTATGCTGGCTGCCGCCATCTATGGCGGACAGCCCCTTTCAGTGCTGGAAAGCGCCTATATTCTCAAGGTGATAGGCGACCGCACCCTTGCAGAAAAATTCGTGACGTTGTTCCCGCTTCCCGACAAGGCGACCGCACCCGAATAAAATATGCAACTTTTTAGTTGCGTATTTCGTCAAGCACCCTATATTGGCAACCATTAAGTTGCCAATTACGGAGGATGCATATCATGACCATTGCAAGCAATACTGACCGCATCGCGAAAACCGTCGATATTCATGCAGGGATCGACCGCGTATGGCGCGCCCTCACCGATCATGAAGAGTTTGGGAGCTGGTTTCAGGTCAAGATCGACGGGCCGTTCATCGTTGGCACCCGTTCGACCGGCCACATCACCTATCCCGGTTTCGAGCACGAGCCTTGGGAATCACTCATCAAGGAAATGAAGGCACCAAGCTACTTTGCCTTCACCTGGCATCCCTATGCGGTGGACCGCAGTATCGACTATTCCAAGGAGCCGCCGACGCTGGTGGAATTCAAACTGGAACCGATCGAGACCGGAACGCGGCTGACGGTGGTCGAAAGTGGTTTCGATGCGTTGCCTGCCGAACGCCGGCCGCTGGCGTTGCGGATGAACGAGGGCGGCTGGGAGGAACAGGTCGGCAACATCAAAAGACACGTCGAAAATGTATGATAAGCCAGAGATGACCGGTATGGACATGTCCATGGTTTTTGCAGCGCTCGCCGATCCGACCCGGCTGGCGCTCATCGAAACCCTGAGTGATGGCGAAAGCCGTTCGATTGTGGTGCTGTCGCAAAACGGCAGCATCACCCGGCAGGCCGTCACCAAGCATCTCTCCGTGCTGGAACAGGCAAATCTGGTCGAACGGGAAAAGGTCGGACGGGAGAGCAGGTTTCGCCTGCATCCTGCGCCATTGATTGACGCCCGCGCCTATCTCGCAACCGTTTCCAACCAGTGGGACGACGCACTCCAGCGCCTGCGCCGGTTTGTCGAAGATTAGAGCATTTCCAGCAAAAGTGCGCAGCGGTTTTGCGTGAGGCAAATGCGACGAAACAAATACTTAGAACACCGACCTGATTCAGTCAGATCGGTGTTCTAACGCTGGTTGAAAAGTAACGAGGATGTGCCCTTCACGAAGCCAAGCTTCTCGTAGAAGGGCACAAGCTGTTCCGGGCAGTAGAGTTCAAAACTTTTCACACGCTTCAACTTTTCATGGTTGAGAACGCGTTCAACAAGGGCTTGTCCGAGCCCTCGTCCACGATGCTTCTCCGACACGATCACATCGAAGACCATCGCCTTGAAGGTGAAGTCCGTGAGAACGCGGGCGAAACCTGCGATCCTGCTTTCTGCGTCGAGGCAGAACAGAAGCAAATCACAATGGGCCAGCATGTTAGTGACGTCATCAAGCGTCCGCTCGCTCGTCCACCATTCTTTACTATAAAACTCATGAAATTCGCTGTATTGCTCAGGCGCGAGTTTCTCCACCCATTGAAAATCAGTCACTGCTTCCCTCTCCCGTGTCACGGAATAATCAGTCGCAAAGGCGTTTCAGAATGGCAATCCAGTTTGAGCAAACCTGTCCGATCTTTCGCATTTTCGACATAGAGAAAGCCCGTGAATTTTATCTCGGCTTTCTCGGCTTCAATCTGGATTGGGAGCATCGATTTGCCGAGGGAATGCCGCTTTATATGCAGGTTTCCCGCGGTGCGCTTGTCCTGCATCTCAGCGAGCATCACGGCGACGGAAGTCCGGGCGCCAATATTTTCGTGCGCATGCAAGGTGTTGAGGAACTGCACAAAGAAGTCAACGCACGCGGTTACCGCTTCATGCGACCAGGAATTGAGAATGAGCCGTGGGGCCGCGTAATGGCGGTCATCGACCCCTTCGGCAATCGCATCCAATTCTGCGAAGGCCCGCACGACGAATAAACAAAAACACCCGCCGGCGAACCGGCGGGTGTTTCGATTTCAGGCCACTAATCTGATTAGTGCAGAATCTGGCTCAGGAACAGCTTGGTGCGTTCGTGTTGCGGATTGTCGAAGAACTGGTCCGGCGAGTTCTGCTCGACGATCTGGCCCTGATCCATGAAGATCACGCGGTTGGCAACCTGACGGGCAAAGCCCATTTCGTGCGTCACGCAGATCATGGTCATGCCTTCGGCAGCGAGGCTTACCATCGTGTCCAGAACTTCCTTCACCATTTCCGGATCGAGAGCCGATGTCGGTTCATCGAACAGCATGACTTTCGGGTTCATGCACAGTGCACGAGCAATCGCCACACGCTGCTGCTGACCACCGGAAAGCTGGCCCGGATATTTGTTGGCCTGTTCCGGAATCTTCACGCGGGCCAAATAGTGCATGGCGATTTCTTCCGCCTGCTTCTTCGGCATCTTGCGCACCCAGATCGGCGCGAGCGTGCAGTTTTCCAGAATGGTCAGATGCGGGAAGAGATTGAAGTGCTGGAACACCATGCCGACTTCGCGGCGCACTTCATCGATCTTCTTGAGATCGTTGGTCAGCTCGATATTGTCGACGACGATCTTGCCCTTCTGGTGTTCTTCCAGACGGTTGATACAGCGGATCATGGTCGATTTGCCCGAGCCCGACGGTCCGGCAACAACGATGCGCTCCCCGCGCATGACCTTCAGATTGATGTCGCGCAGGACGTGAAACTCACCATACCACTTATGCATATTGGTGATTTCGATGGCGACATCGGTTGTGGAAACCTGCATCTTCGAACGGTCAACATCCATTCCCAGCTCGGATTGCGGGAGGGCGTTTTGTGCACTCATTTCCATTATTCCCTTTATTCTTATCGTTTATGACCCGTGTCGAGCCGTCGTTCCATGAATATAGAGTATCGCGACATTGCGAAACAGAAAATCCAGAAAACGAAGCCCGCAAAGATGAGACCGGTGGCAGGCGTCTGTGGAGAAGCCCAGTTGGCATCGGAAAAGTTCTGACGGACGATGCCCAACAGATCGAACATGCCGATGATGTAGACAAGGCTCGTATCCTTGAACAGACCGATGAAGGTGTTGACGATACCCGGAATGACAAGCTTCAGCGCCTGCGGCAGAACAATCAGTCCCGTTTTCTGCCAGTAGCTGAGACCCAGCGCATCCGCACCTTCATACTGCCCACGCGGGATAGCCTGAAGACCACCGCGCACCACTTCCGCCATATAGGCCGAAGCGAACAGCGCCACGCCGATGAGCGCACGCAGGAGCTTGTCGAAAGTCACACCCGGCGGCAGGAACAAAGGCAGCATGACGCTGGCCATGAACAGCACCGTCACCAGCGGAACGCCGCGCACCATTTCGATGAAGATGATCGAGAAGGTCTTGATGACCGGCAGCTTTGAACGGCGTCCGAGCGCCAGCACGATACCAAGCGGCAGCGACACGGCGATACCGACAAAGGACAGCACAAGCGTGACGAGAAGCCCACCCCAGAGCGGCGTTTCCACATAAGGAAGGCCGAACCAGCCGCCGACCAGCAGGAAGAAGGCGACGATCGGGAACACGAAGAAGAACAGGATCGCATTGAGAGCCTTCTTCGGGGCCTTCGGAATCAGCAGCGGCACCAGCAGGACGACGAAGATCAGCGCCGTCAAATTGACGCGCCAGCGTTCCGAAATCGGATAACGGCCATAGATGAACTGCTCGTATTTCGCGTTCACGAATGCCCAGCAGGCGCCCGACCAGCCTTCCGGTTGCGTGCCGCCCTGCGCGACAGTCAGGCAGGCCGTGCGATCCGCACCCGTCCAAACGGCCTTGAAGAACAGCCACTCGATGATTGGCGGGAGGAACCACGCCACGGCCAGCAGGCCGAGAATGGTCAACGCCGCATCGACAGGCGTTGCGAACAGATTGACGCGCAACCAGTGCGAAATGCCCTGCACGGAGCGTGGCGGCGCTTCGCCATCCACCATCTGCGAGCGGACATATTGGAGATCTGCGTTTTCCATTGTCACCTCTCCACCAGCGCCATCTTGGCATTGAACCAGTTCATCAGGCCGGACACAATCAGGCTGATGCCCAGGTAGATCACCATCCAGATCGCCACGACTTCGACCGATTGACCGGTCTGGTTGAGGATCGTGCCACCTACGGCGACAAGATCGGGATAGCCGATGGCAATGGCGAGCGACGAGTTCTTGATAAGATTGAGATACTGGCTCGAGAGCGGTGGAATGATGATGCGCAGCGCCTGCGGCACGATGATGAGACGCATCGTCTGGCCGGGACGGAGACCGACTGCATAAGCCGCTTCGGTCTGCCCCTTGTTGACGCCCAGAACGCCGGCGCGAACCGTTTCAGCGATAAAGGACGCCGTATAGAAGGAAAGCGCCAGAAACAGAGCCAGAAACTCCGGCTTGATCTGTGCGCCGCCGGTCAGATTGAACGTTCCGAGCTTCGGCGAGTCGAACGAAACCGGAAAACCGGTCGCGATCAGCGCCAGTATCGGCAGGCCGATAATCAGGGCGGCGGACACGCGTATCGTGTGAAAGGACTGGCCGGTTGCCATCTGGCGGCGTTTTGCCCAACGTCCAACGATGACCGAAGCGACGATGCCGATGAGAAGCGCTACCGGCAGAAGCCACGCCCCCTCACCCCATATAGGAGATGGCATGAAGAAGCCGCGATTGTTCAGGTAAGTGCCCAACGGGAGCGCGAAGCTGTCGCGGGCCTGCGGCAGGACCGACAGAACGCCGAAATACCAGAAGAATATGACGAGCAGCGGCGGAATATTGCGGAATATCTCCACATAGACAGTGCAGATCTTGCGGATCAGCCAGTTGCGCGAAAGACGCCCGATACCGACCAGAAACCCGATGATCGATGCCGTAATGACACCCAGCGCGGCAACGTAAAGCGTATTCACGAGGCCAACCAGAAAGGCCCGGCCATAGTTCGAATCGCTGTTGTACTGAATAAGCGTCTGGCTGATATCAAACCCGGCACGCCCATTGAGGAAGGCGAAGCCGGATGCAATGTTTGCGCGCTGCAGATTGGTGACCGTGTTGCCGACAATCCAGTAGATCGCGCCAATGACCGCACCAAAGACAATGACCTGATAGAAGATGCCGCGAATCCGCGGATCGTACAGGAGCGAAGTTCCGCCGCTGTCCTGGCGACGTTCAGTTGCAGAATAGGAAGCCATATGTTTCCTGTGCCTCTCGGCTGGCTGCATCGACCTCAAACAGGAAAGGCTGACCGCATCTGCGGAGCAATTCCTGAAATCGAGACATCGATTGCCGAACCGTTCGGTCTTGCCATCCCCAATTCAGGCTCATCTCGAGCTTGCGGGCCTGCAAGACGCGGTTGAATTCCAAAATGCAGCTTGTCAGCGTTCAGATGCCCTCACGATGCGAGGCCAGTAGCAAACGGACAAACTGCAGAGCCGACAAATCCGGCGGGCGCTGCTGCACCCGCCGATGATCAGTCTGGAAAGAAGAGCCCGTTAGCGCACAGGGACGCCGTATTGCAGGCCGCCCTTGTTCCACTGGGCGTTGATGCCACGTGCAATCTTGAGCGGGCTGCTGGCGCCGATATTGCGCTCGAAGATTTCACCGTAATTGCCGACGCCCTTGACGATCTTCACCACCCAGTCATTGTCGAGACCGAGATCGGTACCGATCTTCGTGTCTGCTTCCACACCGAGAAGACGCTTGATGTCCGGATTGTCGGACTTCTTCATCTCTTCGACATTGGCCTGCGTAATGCCGTATTCCTCGGCGTTGAGCAGCGCATTATGGGTCCAGCGAACGACGTCCGCCCACTTGGAATCGCCCTGACGAACGGTCAGACCGAATGGCTCCTTGGAGATGATTTCTGGCAAGATGACGTGATCATCCGGATTGGCAAGCGCCAGACGAACCCCGTAGAGGCTGGACTGATCGGTCGTATAGGCGTCGCAACGACCGGAATCGTAAGCGGCGTTGGCTTCTTCGATCTTCTCGAAGACAACCGGGTTATATTCCATCTTGTTGGCGCGGAAATAGTCGGCCATGTTCAGCTCGGTCGTCGTACCGGCTTGAACGCAGATGGAAGCGCCGGAAAGCTGCAATGCGGAATTGATGCCCGACAGCTTCTTTGAATTGATCATGAAGCCCTGGCCGTCAAAGTAGTTGATGCCAGCAAAATCAAGGCCAAGCGCAGTGTCGCGGCTGATCGTCCAGGTCGTGTTACGGATCAGGACGTCCACTTCACCCGACTGCAGGGCCGTGAAACGCTCCTTGGCGTTCAGCGGCGTGAACTTCACCTTGGTTGGATCGCCGAAAATCGCAGAAGCCACAGCGCGGCAATAGTCTACGTCAAAGCCGGACCACTCGCCCTTGTCGTTGGGCGAAGCAAAGCCGAGAAGACCCGTATTAACGCCGCACTGCAGAAAACCTTTCGCCTTCACATCGGAAAGCGTATCCGCGGATGCTCCCGAAGCTACGCTAAACAGCGCCGCCGCACCCAATACACCCGTCATAAGAGTTTTTTTCATCTGGCCTGCAACCTTTTGTTCCCTGGAGAGCGCTGAACCCTTGGCTCAAGCGTCTCTTGTTGCTTTATTTTTGCATAAACCCGTCGGAAAAGCCGTGTGACCTCCCAAGCCCATGCCCATACAGCAGGCTGCCCCTCGCCCGAGACCGCTTTCCGGTCTTCGATTCTTGTTTTTGAGCGCAGTGACAAACCTGCCGCCTTCACGGGTCTTATCGAAGGCGAAAAATTGCCTTTGGTCAAGGCAATAACGCAGCCCGGCGAGCTGGCCTCCAAAAAAGATGAGGGGGAAATATTTGAAAATTTACACGATTTCCCGATTTCTGGGTAGAAACCCTCTCCAGAGAAGATCATGTCGCAACCAGTTGGAGTACGGCATTATAACTCAATTAATTCAATTTGTTAAATTTGACTACCACCCTAGATGGGCAATGCCGAGAGCAACTCCTGATAGAAATCAGACGCGCGGCATCGCGCTTTCACCATCCAAAGAAAAAATAATATTTCGCGTCGCCATATAACGGGCAACCCACCATGTCGCCACGAATCCGATCGTCAGACCGGCTACGATGTCAGTCGGATAGTGTGCGCCCGCGGCAAGCCTGCTGATCCCGAAGAGAAAACATGCCGGGGCTGTAAGGACGCGCCAGCGCGGCAGGAATATCCAAAGCGAGACCATCATGATGCCAGCCATCATAGAGTGACCTGACGGGAAGCTTTCATAAAGAAACTGGCCTTTGAACGGTGAGAAATAGGCTGCGCCCACGTCATCGAGCAGGAACGGGCGCGCCCGACCGATGGCGAGTTTACCGATTTCAGTCGGGATGCTCCCCACAACAATCGACGTCAGCACCAACGTTGCCCAGCTATGGAGTTTCACGAACCACGGTCTGGCACTATCACGCAGTTTTGGCGAAAGCAGTATCGCTGTGACGAGCCAGACGACAATGCCGATTGCCAGCCAGACGATGGTGCGAATCGCATCCGTAACCGCACGCAGGAATTCCATGATAAAATTGGTGCTCTGCGCCGTGACGCGAACGATGTCAGCATCCCACAGATGCAGCACGAGAATAATGAACGGCAGAAGCACCACAATTGCGGTCATTTCAAGCGTCCATGGGGATGGCGCCCCCTTGTAAGCCGGGCGCAGAAGAGCTCGAAGGAGTTCCAGCGCCGCGCGAAAGGGATATAGAAAAATGCTTCCCGTGCCTGACGCCATCATAATAGAAATACCCTTTCAAAAGCTTCTTACGCAATAAATTGCACGCGAGGTTGCATCCGGAACGCGCGCATCCTATCCAAGTATTCAAAGTTTCCGCCGCAAACGGAATCGCAGATCTTTTTGCCGCAGCCGACCTTGATGCGACCCGGCAGAATCCTCTTGTTCGAGAATCGGTGGGCGAGAATCAGTGGGATAGCATGCAACATGGTCTGGAGGCATTTTCGTGACTAAGCAGCAGGGCAAGACAGAGAAGCTGGGTATAAACACACGGCTGGCTCACGATGGTTATCAGCCGCGCGATTATCATGGCTTCGTCAATCCGCCCGTTGTCCGCGCCTCCACCGTGCTTTTCCCGGATGCAGAGACGATGGCAACCGGTGGCCAGAAATACACTTATGGCACGCGTGGCACACCGACCAGCGATGCGCTTTGCGCTGCCATTGATGCGCTGGAAGGTTCGGCAGGTACGGTCTGCGTCCCGTCCGGTCTTGCCGCTGTTACCGTTCCGCTTCTCGCCTTCCTCTCGCCCGGCGATCACGTGCTGTTTGTCGATTCGATCTACAATCCGACCCGTCATTTTGCCGATACGATCCTGAAGCGCATAGGCGTGGAAGTCGAATATTACGATCCGGAGATCGGCTCTGGCATTGCAAAGCTGATGCGCCCGAACACCAAGGTCGTGTTCACGGAATCACCGGCGTCGAACACGTTTGAAATGCAGGATATTCCGGCCATCGTTGAAGAAGCGCACAAGGGCGGCGCCATCGTCATGATGGACAATACGTGGGCCACCCCGCTTTACTTCAAGGCGCTCGATTTCGGCGTGGACATTACCATCCATGCCTCGACCAAATATCCGTCCGGCCACTCCGATATTCTGTTTGGCACGATTTCGGCCAATGAAAAATGCTGGCCGCAGCTTCTGGAAACGCACGGAACGCTTGGACTGTGCACATCGGCTGACGATACCTACCAGATCCTGCGCGGCATGCGCACGATGGGCGTGCGGCTGGAACATCACCGCAAGAGCGCACTGGACGTCGCCCGTTGGCTTGAAAGCCACCCGGCTGTCGACCGGGTTCTGCATCCGGCACTGGAAAGCCATCCGGGTCATGAAATCTGGAAGCGGGACTTCTCCGGTTCTGCCGGCATTTTCTCCATCGTGCTCGCCAGCGGCGGGCAGAAGGAAGCCCATGCTTTCCTCGATGCGCTGGAGATTTTCGGCCTCGGTTATTCCTGGGGCGGCTATGAAAGCCTCGCGGTTCATGTCCGCCTCGATGATCGCACCGTGGCCAAGGGCGACTATCCGGGCCCGGTGATCCGCCTGCAGATTGGTCTGGAAGACGTGCCGGACCTCATTGCAGACCTCGAAAAAGGCTTTGCCGCGATCTAAGCCGGTTTTGCAGCCGTCATCTTGCGTGACCGCGCGCGGACCGTTTTCTTTGCCGCCTTTAAGGGCTTCGGTTCGATTTCAGAGAGGCCTTCCACGACGGCCTCTATCATGGTGCAGGCGACGAAATCCGCCTGCATTTCTTCCCGCAACGCCTCCCGGTCAACGGATCGTGCTTCGCTCGGATCGTGCCACAGCACCACGCCAATGCGCAGAGAGGGCCGCAGCCGTCGCAGGCGACGTACGGCAAAGCGGGCGTGACGTGCCGCCTGCTGATCCAGAAAGCAGATTATCAGCGTATCCCTGTCGGAAAGATCCAGCGCCCTGAGATTGGCGGGCTTGAGCGCATCATGCACGACGGCTTCTGCCGACGCGCCCTGCACGGCAAGCACCTGCGCCAGCATGATCGCAGCCGTGTCGTCGAGCCCCTTTCGTCCCCCGAATGTCAGCAGCGACCGGCCTTCGCCGGAGGGAAGTTCCAGATCGGATGCGCTAACATCGCCATCGGGATTCTCAATCGCGATCTCTTCGTCGTCCCCCTCCTCCTCGCTCGCAATCTGTTCCAGATTGGCCACCAGCGTCTTCGTGCTTTCGTCAACGATCTGCAATTGCGGCTCGGTCAGAACACCGCGCAGACGGTCCCGCTCCGCCATCAGGAGCGCCGGGATCGCGACCGAACCGTAAAACTCGACCAGATATTTCCGTTCCAGCATTTCCTCGGCATTATCCGTGGCCTCATCCGGGTCTCCGGCCAGGAGGCGCTGATAGAGACGTTCCTTCGGATCGAGCACAGGCTCGTTGCCGAACAGGATTTCCAGAAACTCGAATTGCGGCACATGACGCCCCAGCACCACGAGACAGACCGTCAGAGGCGTCGACAAGACCAGCCCGACCGGGCCCCAGAGCCAAGTCCAGAAAATGGCCGAAACGATGATTGCAAGCGGCGAAAGGCCGGTGCGCGAGCCATAGAGCCAAGGTTCGATCACATTGTTTATAAGAAGCTCGATGATGACGAAGAGCCCGATTGTCCAGAGGAGCAGGCTCCAGCCGGGTGCAACGGCAAAGGCAAGGAACAGCGGCAGGATCGCCGCCATAACCGGGCCAATATAGGGAACGAACCGCAAAACGATTGCCAGCATTCCCCATAGAGCTGCATTCGGAATACCCAAAATCCAAAGTCCGAAAGCGAGTGGCACTCCATAGGTAATATTCACCACCAGCTGCGTCAGCAGATATTGTCCAACCCGCTTTCCCGCATCCTGCAACGCTTCAGTCGTGCGGTGAAGATCGCCATAGCCGACCAGCCTTATGAAGCGATCCCTCAGCTCCTCCCGTTCGAGCAGCATGAAAATCACCACAACCACGACGAGACCTGTCGTCGCCAGCGGACCGACGAGCGGTTCGATTATGCTCCGGAGCGTTTCAACCGGATGGCGCGGCGCGAATATCTGGACGAGCAGCGGCTTTTCCTCCGGCTGATCCGAAGGCAGCGCCTGTGTTTTCTGTTCCGGCCTGTTGATTTCCGTGCCTATGCGCTCGGCAAAGCGGTTGAGCCTTTCAATGAAACTGTTGTCTGAGCTCGCTTCCTTGAGTGTCCTGATCTTCTCGATAATGTTGTACTGATAGATTGAAATATTCTGCCCAACCTCGGAGACCTGAAAGGCAACGACGGCGCTGAAGACTGCGACGATCAGAAAACCGCTGGCCACACTGGTAATCACCGCGAACAGCCGTGGAAGACCGGCCCTGCGCAGAAAGGCGACAATCGGCGCAAGCGCAAATGTCAGCAGTACCGCTATGGCAAGAGGCAGAAAGACGTCTTTTGCAAAGTAGAGAATGGCAACGGCAACAGCCATTGCCGCCAGAGTCGGCAGGCGTGGCGGCGCCGACGTGATCGGACGCACCGTGGAATCCAGACGGTCGATACTCTCCATGAACCCCTCTTTAGCCGTGTTGTGACCTTCGGCTTGTTAGCCGCAATAACTGAATAGGAGGGCGTTCGGTTCCATATTCCGTCGGAACAGAGAACAAATTAAATTAGCAACAACTAACGAACATATTTCTCGAAATATCATGATAAGTGTTGAGGTAAATATTAATACAATTAAAATATCGAAACTATCTAAAATACAGCAAGTACTGGAATTTTTGGGGACGTGCTTTGTCGTTAATGCCAATGAATAGCTTCATAAACCACCATTTATACAAACATATTCTAATTCTACTTTTGGTGGTATTTCCATCAGCATCGTATGCGCAGCAGGCACCCAAGCCCGTGCAGGTCGGTGTTTATGTCAGTGAGCCATTCGTCAACAAACAGGGCAATGCGTTCTCCGGCATGGCTATCGATATCTGGCAGGACATTGCCACACGCATGAACCTTGCTTCGCAATATGTGGAGTATCCGAATTACACCGAACTGGTGAAAGCGGTTTCAGAAGGCAAAGTCGAAGCCGCCGTTACCAATCTGACAATCACGGAACAGCGTGCCGAGATCGTGGATTTCACCCATCCATGGTTCGATGCTGGCTTGCGCATCATGGTGCATACCCAGGCAGGAAGTGGCTGGGACGATCTCATCAGCCGCCTTGATGATGCGGGACATCTGGCGACTTATGCCTGGATCCTCGGCATTCTCGTTGCGGCCACGGTATTGCTGACGATCTTCGACAGGCGTTTTGATGAAGGCTTTCCGAAACGCTGGCGCGAGGGACTGGCAGAAAGTTTCTATCACGTGGTTTCCATTGCGACGTCTGGCAAAACTTCACGCAAAAACCTGTTCGGTTGGGTGGGACGCATCTGGCAGACATTCTGGATGGTGTTTGGCATAGCGATCATCGCCTACATGACTTCATCGATTACTAGCGTCATGACCGTCGCTCATATCGACAACAATATTTCCAGCCTTTCTGATCTGCAGGGGAAATCCGTTGGCGTTCGTGCAGGCGGTGTCGCAGAACGGTTTCTGAAGTCGCGCTCTATCGCGACTGTTCCTTTCGATCACATGCCCGAAGCGGTAAACGCACTGGTCAGCGATGAAATTGCGGCAATCGTCGGCGACGGGCCGGTTCTGGAATATTACGCCCACCAGCACGCCGACCAACCTGTCGATCTTGTCGGGAATGTATTCAGCCCGGACAAATATGGCTTTGCCTTCCCGCGCCATAGCGAACTCGTCAAGCCCGCCAGCGTAGCAATCATCAGTGCTCACGAGAGTGAAGAGGTCGCCAAGCTGAAAGCCAAATATTTTGGCCCCGAGAACTGATATTGCAGACATGGAAAAGGCGGCCAATGGCCGCCTTTCTTGTGCAGATTATTTACCGGCCCGCCACGATGGACGAAATGATTCCGGTTGCGATGCTGATCAACATATAATCGTTGTTGACCTTGACCCAGTGATAGCCGCGTGGCGGCTTGCGCAGCTTGTAGCCAGAATAGTTGTTCACGACGTGGCCGCGGTAGTTTGGCGGCAGGCGGTTGCCCTTCTTCCAGCTCTGGTGACGGCGATTGTCATATTTACGCGCATCATATTTCGGACCACCCTTGTGCATCTGGCTGTGAGACGGCTTGCCATGTTGCGACGGATACGGTTGGGCCATCGCAGCAGGAGCTGCAAGAAAGGAAAAGGCAGTAAGAGCAATAACGATCGGCTTCATATCGGCTTCCTTTGTTTATTCGATGTAAGGAAAATGCGCTCGCCAACGTGAACGCCAAGTGAATACTCCCATTAAATAAATTTAATGATTTCATACGATTAGTTTTCATCAAAGCGCACCATGTCCAATCAAAACAGGATCGGAGATCAGTCCAGCGAACTTATTTCCTTGTGTAGGCGCGTCGCACTTTTCGGGATGCACTCCAGCTCAAAGCCATTATGTTGCGTTTCCCATCCGACTAAAATGCGCTAGGTAGAACCCAAATTCGTACGCACCTCTCAATGAGGTAAGTGTCAAAGGACTACATCATGATGAACTGGGTTTTCATTCTGCAAGGCGTTATCGCGTTCGGACTGGCTGGGTTGGCGATTGCGGTCATCCTTCGCCATCGTCGCCACTAACGCGGTTTCGATCTGCGATATTTTTCGTCCGGGCCTGCAGGTTCGAACGCAACCGATCATGAAATCAATCGTTTAAGCTTAGTCTGGTATTTCTCAGGAGGAGACAGGGATGCGGAAAGTGGCGCTTGGTTTGGTGGCCTTGCTCGCAATAACGGGCTGCACGACCACCGAAAAGGATATTTCCATCGGCACCGGCGCAGGTGCCATCATTGGCGGCATTGCTGGCGGCGGACGTGGCGCACTGATCGGCGCAGGTGCGGGCGCATTGGGCGGCCTTCTGGTGCGTGAACTGCGCAATGGCAATTGCCAATATCGCGACCGTCATGGCCGCATGTATGTGGCTCGCTGCAGACGATAGTTCCAGCAATCCGCAAAGATCCTCGAAAGCGCCGGTTTTCCGGCGCTTTTGTTATTCGGCACGCACGGCCTGTCTGCCCTGATTGGAACCTTCGCTCATCGATGTCGTTTTATAGACAATAGAGACAGTTCAGGGAGAACTCCGATGAAGCTTGCTCTCAAAGCCGCTCTTGTTGCCTTGGGCGTATTTGCGGCGGGCGCAGCGCAGGCCGCGAACGCCATATCCACCACCAACCTCAATATTCGAACAGGCCCCGGCACGCGCTATGCGACACTGGGTTCCATCCCAAGCGGAGCGCCTGTCACTGTGCGTGGCTGCACATCCGGTTATGGCTGGTGTCAGGTCAGCTACGGCCCGACTTATGGCTGGGCATCGTCGCGCTATCTGGCATTTCGCGAGGGAACATCAGGTGGTTACTCCGATGATTTCGGTCGAACAGCTGCACTCATCGGCATTCCGCTTATCGCTGGCGTTGCCATAGGCTCTGCTCTCAATGACCGGGATGACTATTGGTATCGTGATCGTCGCTACTATCGCGACAGGCATTGGGGTCGCCGTGGATGGCGTGATCGTCCAGGCTGGCACGGGAATTACCGGCCGCGTGTCTATATGAGGCACCGTGTTCCCGACGGTCCACACGGACAATAACGGACAACCGAACAGACATAAAACGCCGCGAAGTGCTCGCGGCGTTCTGTCTTCGTTGGAAGGCTCGTACCGTGCCCTATTGTGTTTTCAGGTAAACTTCGTGCCAGAGGGTGACACGGTCAGCTTCATCGAATTTCAAAAGCAGCATCGCTTCGAATTGATCCGTCGTCTCATCGAGACGCACGACCGTGGCAGTCATTGCCAGTACGGCTGAATTTCCTTCCACCACAACGTCTTGCACATCGTAGTCGATGGTGTGAATCGTGCTGCGGAAACCATTCAGAAAGGCCAAATAATTGGCATGATTGGCAGGATGGATGCGTCCATTGGCCTTGACTATGAACTGGTCCGCGAATTTCTCCGCTATGATTGCCTCTGTAAGCGCTCCGTCTTGAACCAGATGCTTTCGGTTCCAATCCAGAAGCCCCAAGGCCAATTGTGCCGTGGTTTGCTTGTGCAAGATGGCCTCCATGTCGGTTGCAATAAGGCGCTCCTCTGTCAGGCCTTTGCACTATGCTCAAGATCGAGCCTGTGCTTTTGGCCTTCTTGCAGTTTAAATTGGCCCAATATCGATATTCATTGCCTTTGTCGCTTCGTGAAGATCGTCAGTGCCAGACCGATCAAAACAAGTGTGACACCCGCAGCGAAATACCACCCCATCGAATCGCCAAACATGACCGACGAAGCCATGACCCCGAACACAGGCTGCAAATACTGAACACTGGCAGCCGTTCTGGCAGGAACCGTCCGCAGGAGATGAAGCCAGAGGAAAAAGCCAGCAACGCTAACAATGAAACCAAGATAGATCGCTGAAACGATTGCAACATAATTGAGCTGAAAATCGACGGTCGAGATTTCCCATCCGGCAAACGGCAAGAGTGCCAGCAAGCCGAACCAAGTGCTCCATGCGACAACTGTGGCTGTCCCGCACTGAACCGTGAGCTGAACGCTCCACACATAATAGAAGGCGATAGCGACTGCCGACAGCAGCAGGAAGCTTGCACCGACGAGACTGTTTTGCGTTCCAACCACAGACAGATCGCCCTTTTCCAGAGCGACCAGACCGATTCCCACAAAGGCGGTAACCAGTCCGAGCATCTGCACGCCTGAAACGGCCTGCTTCAGGCGAAGGGCTGCAAAAACGACGACAAACAGGGGAATGGTAGCGGAAATAATCGTTCCGGCTGATGCCGATGTGCCGGCAACACCCAATGTCTGTGAAACCTGACCAATGCCGATGCCCAGAACACCCAACCCTGCCAGTCTGGGAAAAGCCTTGAGTGGAAGTCTTTGTTTGCCCAGAACGAAGAGCAGCAGAAGCGGAACAGCTATGCCAAACCGCAATGCGGCCAGCGTCAGCGGCGGCATTGTCTGGAGTCCGAGCTTGGTCACCGGAATGGACAACCTCCTCTTCGGCTGCCGTCGCGACCTCTGACGTAAGCTTGCACCACGCGAACAGCTGGCTGGGCGCAATGCCATGACGACGGGCGACCAGACTGACCGTTGCGTCCGCCTCGTAGGTTTCGTGGACAATCGCAAGTTTCTCCGCTGTACTCCAGCGTCGACGCCGCTCAGGGCCGGAAAGAATTTCCATCTTAATGCTATTACCAGTCATAATGTGAACAGTAGTCCTATCACTTATTTAAGTGGCAGAAACTGTCCGGGCAATTAAGGGGCTATTCCAGGATAGAATGAGGGGGCCGAATAAAGACGGGCTAAAATGACGGAACAAAATTTCGCCAACGTAGTTTCACGCAATGCATCGATACCACTCCGCGCCAGTACGGCTCATTCACCACTAGAACCGTCGCTGACGCAGCCCTGCCTAGCTCGTCCCTAGGGCAGGGCGCCTTTTTCTAGTTATTCGCTGGGTCCGTACGAAGCTCAGCGGATAGAGCGGACGGCAAGGACATGCACCTCATTTGCCGAGCGCGGCCCGACGACTCCGGGAAGAGCGTGTCGGGGCTTTTAAAATGAAGCCCTTGCCCGCGATCGCAAACACGTTAGTTTTTGTATTACCATGCCTCGATAACAACACTCAGGAATGGTAGGAAGCCCCGACGTTTGGAGAGGCGTCGGGGCTTTACTATTAAAGATCCTATCGTGTGCAATCCGTTTAGCGCTTTCAAATTAACCGGCTCAGAATTACGCCAGTACTTGCGCTGCAAACCACAACCAATGCCAGAAACTTCGTGAGTGACAATTGTTCGATCCATCGAACTACCCACAAACGCGGCGCTTCGACCGTCCTTTTGCTGTACATTCTCCCCTCCCTTTTTTGGAGAGACCTTTTATCGTACGGTCAAAAAACTGTCAGCACTTTCTTTCGTTTATATTGATGTCCCACAAATCAATCCTTAGGACTTTACAAACGCGAAGTTCTGAATAAAATTTTGGGTGCCGATGAGACATGACTTCAACCCGCGCGATCACGCCGCGGGGTTATTTTTTATGTGGAGCTGGATTTAAGATCGTTCGGGCTGCGTCAGAATAGTGAGTATCTTGCCCCTAAGTGACCTTAATTGTTCGCTTGCTATCAAATCACAAATGAGGTGCACCCCGATTTTGGGCCACGGAGAGCTGGAATTTTCCGGGTTTAAGGCTCAAAGCGGCGGGGATGCCGTT
>NZ_JBXAIK010000007.1:0-121543 GCF_058796175.1 Brucella sp. GW823-FHT04E01
AACGGCATCCCCGCCGCTTTGAGCCTTAAACCCGGAAAATTCCAGCTCTCCGTGGCCCAAAATCGGGGTGCACCTCAAAAAACCGCTGGAGCGAACTCAAAACTGGATAAAACTTGGGGGCAAGGTCAGGCTCCATCAGCAAAATTCACTCACCGGACGTTCACGTTCTGTCGTGGTCCCGCTGATATGAAGTGGGGACTTCAACAGTGATTAACTATCTTCTCACAAACTTGCAAAGATACAATCGTTGAGACGTCGCATTCATAGCGACCATTTGAATAGCCTTACTGTTTTGAATTACCTTACTCCAGTACCGGTTATGTCTCGCGTTTTCTTCACTTTGGGAATTTGAGAGATATTCACCTTAGATTTTAATTTTCCAGCACGGAACTGAAATGATCGTTTTACGGCCCCAATCAGCATTCGAAAGCTTTTCCGAATGCTGATGTTTGTATACTCGTACCTATCCAATGGATGTTTGTTCAATTTCCAATAACTTAGAACTTGGGCTAAATAATATGTATAGTGGTCAGGAGCGAGAGATACAATTTTCTGATATTTATATTCGAGGTATCCGTAGTTTTGCGCAGCCTGAGTCGGGGTCATAACATGATGAACGGTATAACCGGCATCCATAGCGGCATATCCGATGAGGCGCTCAAGGGCGTGTGCTAGGCCACCATCAATGTGGTATGGCTCTTTGTTGAAATCCGACCACTGCCATTCATGGCTGAATAACTTACGTAGTGCTTCGGGGCGAAACCAGAACATTGTTCCATACGGTGCGACGGGTGTATCCTCATCGATTTTCACTCGAATATTTAGTTCTTCACATAAATCTTGTACTTTTTCTTTGTTCTTGAACCAAGCTTTGCCAAGCGTTGGATAAGAAAAATGTATTACAGGAGGGAATGCCAAACCAAGACACTTATTCTCTTGAAAATGATGAAGTATGCTTTCGGCATACGGTGCCGATCCAACAAGGTTTTCTATCAGGTGTCTTTTGAAGACGGAGCTATGCTCTGCCGCAACTTGCGGGGACTTTTTTGTATGGAGTCGCAAAACGAGATCATATTGATCGTCGAGGAACAAATCTCTACATGCTATAAAAAGCGCAGACATGTCTCGTCCGCGATTTTGATCGACCAAGCGAACTATGATGTTGCTGATGGACGTTCTCGTGGAAGCTGCTTTTTCGATATGCTGCTTTTTTTCCAAGCTGTCGGTTGTGGCAATTAAGTCGTAAGGGAAAGGCAGATTGTCGGCTGCATCCAATAGCTCGTCTATCATATCTTCGTAATAAATATGAGCACAAAGAGCTATCTTGACCTGCTGCGGGGGTGCGCGCTCGGCTACCCGATAATCTGGTAAAATCTTTGTCAGTGCAGCATTAGTGTTTAGGATGCGCGGTTCGGCACCACGCACAATATTTTTCCAGATTAGGTTCGTGTCATAATCGGAATATTTCTCAATAAAATTGATAGCTCTTGGTACATCTACAGCATGATGATCAAGGAAAAGTGGGTCATGAAAAAATAAGCGTCTCTTTAGGATGGGACTCCTTTCTTCGAGTGACTTGCTTATGTTTAGAAAGACCGGATATGGTGTGTCGTAGTCCTTTAGATCAACATAAGTACTCCACTTATACCCATATTTCTCAAAATATGATGTGAAACGAGACTCATGCTTAAGTACGGACTCATCATACGTATTAATTTTATCCATTTTCTCCCAGTATTGGCGGAATATCTGAGAGCTTAATAATGGCTGTCGTACTGCAATGAAGTGCGAATTTATGTGCGTAGGGAGGACACCAGATCCGGTGAATGGGTTTGGGTCAAGTTGTCCATGTGAGGATATCCCCCAGAAATCATCTGGCCGCTTCTCCATCTCATCGAACATTTCTGAGAACGGGAAAATGGGTCCATAAAAGGTGTGATTGTAAAGCAGGACTTCATCATATTCTTTGAGACGGTCATAGCCGATGTGTTCAAGGCCAGCCTTATAGGCCCAAACGTCGAACCCTTCATTTTTGCGAAGAATTATCTCTTCGGCGACATCGTCCAAGGCGATCTCGGAGGCTTTGGAAAGTGGCCCGTTAGAAACAAAAATCGTATGATCAACGAATGGCTTTAGATGCCTCATGAGATAAATCATATAGTCGTCAACTATATGATTTTCGTCAAAGAAAAACGCGATAGCAAGCCGTTTAGTCATATTTTCCCAAAACCCAATGTGCCCGAAAGTTCAATACTACGCTTATTATGGCGTCACTTTATATGCAATCCGGTCGTTGTGATGTCTGCATCGTAAAAAGCATATCCGCGCACAGGCGCAGTATCTTTTTACCTGAAGGTATATGCGCGCGAATAGCTCGTCGGAATTCGTCTTACTGACACTCCCACCACATAAAGGAAGATATCATGGGTAAAACCGTTCCCGTTGGCGCGGCGCTTCGGTAATCCCCCCGTTTTTAACGGGGCTCGTCAGTAGAATTCACGCAGCCGCTTTTAGTTTGTAAGCGCGATTTTCGATGCGCCTAGACGGCCTCTTCAGGCGTAACCCTCACGGGTTCTAGCGGTACCCAGCTTTATTGGGCATTTGCCTTGGAGAAGTTGAACGGCAGCAGGTCGCCGATGTCGGCCGTTTCTTCGCGCTGAGGTAGCTCAGTAAGCACGTGGCGTAGCCAGGTGAGCGGGTCGACACCACAGGCGCGGCAAGTCAGCATCAGACTGTAGATCACAGCACTGGCCTTGGCCCCGTCAGCGGTATCGCTGAACAGCCACGATTTTCTGCCGGTGGCAAAAACTCTGATCTCGCGTTCCAGAATGTTGTTATCGATCGGCATCCTGCCGTCGCTGGTGTAACGCGTCAGGTAACTCCATTGGTTCAGGGTGTAGGACACCGCATCGCCGAGCTTGGTATCCGGCACGATCTTTGGCGCGATATTGTCGAGCCACGCCTTTAGGGCGTTCAGGACAGGCAGGCTGTGCTGCTGGCGGAAACGGCGAATGCAATCGGCCTTTGTCTCCCTCGGATCTGGGGTCTTGTCTCTCGCCTGCCTTTCGATCCGGTAGAGCTGTTCGAAGAACCGGAGAGCTTGCTCCGGCGGGCCGCCACCATTCTTTCTCGCCTTGAGGGCATCAACGAAGCGCCGCCTGGAGTGAGCCATGCATCCGACATGGGTTGCGCCATTCAATGTGCGCCAGGCGGTGTAGCCATCAGTGACGAGTATGCCACGGTAGTCACCAAGGAAGGTCTGCGGGTAAATCTGACCACGGCCGGGCTGGTAGTCGAGAAGCACGATCGGCTCGTCACTGTTCTCGCTGCTGCGGTACGCCCACATGTACGACGTGCTGGTGGCTTCCTTGTCCTTTTCCTTCAGCACCTGAACCGTCGTCTCATCGCCATGGATGAGAGACTGCGATTGCAGCCGCAGCTTCAAAGCATCGTAGATGCGATGTAAATGCTTCTCGCTCGAGCCGATGACCCAATGCGCAAGAGCACCACGGCTAATCGGAACGCCAGCACGCTCGAATGTCTGAGCCACGCGGTAGAGCGGCGTGCCATCTACGTATTTGTGGACGAGAGCAAAGGCGAGCGTCGACGCGGTGGCGATGCTGCCCGGCAGGGGTTGCGTGGGCATGGGCGCGATTACGACGGGCGTGCTAATCCCTGTACGGTCACAGTGCCGGCAGGCGTATTTGAACCGTACGTTCTGCAGGACGTTTGCCTTGATCTCGATATGGAGCTGCTCGCTAACGGCTTCTCCCATGCGATGCATTTGGCTTTTGCAGCACGGGCAAGCCTTCTGATCGTCAGCAAGGTCGTATTCGACACGCTCGCGCGGCAGGTCTGCCGGTAGAGGCCTGCGCCCCCGCTTTTTGCCCGTAGCGCCCCCGGCCGCAGGCAAGCCAGTATCCGGAAGCTCGACGTCATCGTCTTCCTCGCTACCACCTTCGACCGCAGCCTCTTCGGCCTCGTTGAAGAGACGATCAATGTGCTTTTCACTGCGCGGGGCAAAGCGGTGCAGCTTTGCCAGTGCCAGTTCTTCTTCAAGCTTGACGACCCGCTGCGAGAGCGCTTCCTTCCCGGCTTTGAGTGCGGCGATTTCGGCAGCATTGGCTGCCAATTGCGCCATCAGTTCTGCAATGCTCGGTTCGCCGGTGCGCGTCATCAGATTCTTGAATCTGAACCGCCCCTGCGCGTCAATCGCAATTTGTCATCCTCAGCCAGCAATCTGATACTGCCGCACGGGATGGCGGACCATCGCATCGATATCGATGCCATCGAGGATCCAGTGGAGTTGCTCTGTCGTCAGCGTCACCACCGCAGTTTCCCGGCGGGGCCACCTGAACCGATCTTCTGTTAGCTTCTTCAGGACCATAACAAACCCGGACCGATCAAAGAACAAGAGCTTCACCCGGTCACGCCTGCGATTGCAGAAGGCAAACACCGATGGAGCAAACGGGTCCAGCTCCATCACCTCTTGCACAAGGACCGCGAGGCTGTTGATGCCCGCGCGGAAGTCGATGGGTTCCCGATGGAGGTAGACCTTCAGATCAGCGCCCAGTCTGAACATGGCTCAACGCTCCTATGATTGCCGCCAGACCATCGACATCGCTGCATTCCAGCGTCAGGCTGATACCGTTCGGCAGCACCGCGCTCAGCTTGGATGCATGACATCGCTTGCCGACCGGCTCCACATTCGTCGGTGGACCGCTGGCAGAAGACGACTGCATATCCGTAGCTATCTGAACCGGAACGAACGTAGATACCGCAGGTAAAGCACTATCTTCTTTGGCTCTCTTTACCCACTTGCGAACGAGATTGGCGTTGACGCCGTGCTCCAGAGCTAGACGCGAAACCGAAACGCCGGGCTCTAAACACGCTGCGACAAGCCGATCTCGGGAGGCAGGGTCATATCGACGGCGGCCGTCGCGGCCAACAAGCCGCACCTGCAGTTTAGGAGTATCGTCCATGATTTGGTGTCCACCTGTTTTGGTGGACACTTCATGCATCAGAGCACTGTGCTTCAGAAGGTGCACAGAAATTCGCGCTTACTTTAGTTTCTGTGCGGGTGTGATGCCGCCGATGCCCATATTGGGCCGTTCGTTGTTGTAGGTCCAGAGCCATTGCGTGGCGAATTCCTGTGCCTCCTCGATACTTTCGATGGTGTGTTGGTCAAGCCATTCATGTCGCACGGTGCGATTGTAGCGCTCGACATAGGCATTCTGTTGCGGTTTTCCGGGTTGGATGTGGCATAAAGCAATTCCTTGCGTTTCGGCCGATTCCATCAGTTTGCCACTGACATATTCAGGCCCATTATCCACGCGAATGGCGAATGGTTTGCCGCGCCATTCGATGATCTGGTTCAGGCTGCGGATGACGCGTTCAGCAGGCAGCGAAAAATCCACCTCGATGCCCAGCCCCTCGCGGTTGAAGTCGTCCAGGACATTCAACAGCCGGAATTGCCTGCCGTCTTCCAGGCGATCCGCCATGAAATCCATGGACCAGACCATGTTTGGCGCTTCGGGCACGGCCAGCGCATCGGGTTTGTCGCGCTTCAACCGCTTGCGTGGCTTGATCCTGAGGTTCAATTCCAGCTCGCGGTATATGCGGTATATGCGCTTGTGGTTCCAGCGATGCCCCTGGACATTGCGCAGGTAAAGAAAACAAAGACCGAAGCCCCAGCTCTTCTTCGCTCGCGTTAGCCCGATCAGCAGATCGGCGATCTGCTCGTTCTCTTCGTTCAGCCTGGCGCTGTAACGATAGCAGGTCTCGCTGACACCAAAGGTACGGCAGGCCAGTGCAATGCTGACGCCGCGTAACGCCACAGCTTTCCTGGCCATCTCCCGGCGTTGAGATGACCGCGTCATTTTTTTCCAAGAGCCTCTTTTAAAAGCTCTGCCTGCATGCTCATCTCGGCATACATCTTCTTGAGCCGACGGTTCTCATCCTCCAGAGCCTTCATCTGGCTGATCATCGACGCATCCATGCCACCATACCTGGCGCGCCACTTGTAGAATGAAGCGTTGCTCATTCCATGTTCGCGGCATAGCTCCGGTACTGGAACACCACCTTCTGCCTGACGCAGGATCGCAAGAATTTGCGGTTCGCTAAATCTGCTCATCTTCATCAAAAATCTCCTCGATCATAATGCCGAGAAAATTCTACTTTTGAACCCTATTAATTCCTGGGGGGATTACCGGGTAGCCTACCCGCTTACCGTCCTGTTCCTTCAAGATTCTGATATTCTGCCCGTCAGTGAACCGTGAACGCTTCATCTGTCCGTCTCCTTGTCGTGACGGACACTACCAAGTTTGGAGGAAACGCAGGGGCTCAGGTCAATATTGCCGCAGATGCTGATTGAAAGATTGGAGAAAGTTTCTCAAAACCGGGAATTGATTTTGAGATAAAATGTTAAAAAAGCTAATAGATAGCGCATTTCCGACGATACAATTTAAACTGGAAGTGCTCTTGGTCAGATATGTCGATTGCTTAAAGAATTCCGACGGCTACGCGGACCTGTTGGACCATTGACAAGCGTTGTGGAGTTCCCTTTTTTTTCAATTCTGAAACGATAGCTTCCAGATGTCCTTCGTCGCCAGTCTCTTGGAGCCTTTTTTCAATTTCTTCGATTGAAAACTGCAGCCGGTAGACAAGGTCTCGCTTCATGATGGGGCATCCGAGGAATTTCCGGTACAAGAATGCTCCCGTATGGACCTGAGATCTTAGGGCGACTTTATCTGCGAAAGCCTGCGGAATGTCTTGCAGCAGAGTTGCTTGTAAGTCCAATTCAGTAAAACGGATTTTTTGAGGCAAGAGGTTGTTCAGATCGACAAGTTGATCTTTTCCAATGCCAGATACCGGCGCAATAAGATCATTGGGCCGATAGATAATTTCTATCTGCTCGGATAATGGAACCATGACTTTTGACAGACCGATTTCACCCTGTTGGATCGCCCAAAGCCGTGAATTAACCGGAATATAGTTTTCCCAGAAACGTTGAAATGTATCATTTAGAAATAAATTTCCACTTACAGAAAAGCAAAAAGACTGAATATGATAATGATGCTCCCAGTTCTCAAACGTACCGCAGATATCTGCGGATGATGCAGCCAGTTTTTCGAATATATTGATCAGGTTTTCTTTAAAGTAATATACGCTATCATTCATATATATCACGCGAGATGGATGGTTTTTTACAGTATTTGCGAGGTACAGGGTGGCATCCCTATATCCGCCGATATCTAGGCCTGTATTGTCCCGAATTAGTACGCGATGAGATCGTGCTTTGAGATAGGCGAGTCTCTCTTCTCCCAAATCATGATTCACGACGATAACTGGGTTTATTTCAGCCGCGTTTAATGCATCGAGCGCGTTTTCAATGTACCAGGTAAATTGGTTGGGTTGCCATATTAGGAAAATTGCATAGGTGCCACTTCCGTGGTTTTGAGTGCCTGCATGTTGAGAGAGAATGGATAGCTTTCTGAGCGAGTTGCGCCGTAGATAGGCAGATGCAACCTTCGTATCATGATAGGCAAACTTAACGACCCGCTTCGCGGTTACAAATACAGCGCGCTTGAGAAGCCATAATATATCCATCCGCTACCCGATCCCTTTTCTTTAAGGCTTTCTAGAAGTTGTATTTTTAAAAAGATGCGCAGCTTTAAAAAATTTTGATGCCATGAGACAAGAAGAATAGTACCGCCGATCGTCCAAATTGTTTAATATGCCACCAGCCTTTCCGCGCGGCATTTCCGCCGCTATGAACTATCTGAACAGTCGGGACATATGCTATTCGCGCTGCTTGACGTGCGCGTATCGAAATGTCGAAATCTTCGAAATAGAGCATGTATCGCTCGTCAAAGCCCTTTATTGCGCAGAACGTATTGCCGCGGAAAAACATGAAGCAACCACTTACGATGGGAGGGTCCCAATAAGTAATATGGTTTGTTTTATCGCGCATCTCATAGCGAGCGAGTTCGGTTCTGAACAACTTGCGCATAAAACGCGGCGCGAAACCTCTGAGGAAGAGGTCAAACAAGCTGGGATACTGTTTGCACAGATACTGCTTAGTCCCGTTTGGATAGGATGCGGATGGAGTGAGAAGCCCGCATTCTGGATGTTTGGACATAAAACCAATGGCGGCTTTTAAAGCATGGGTAGGCATCTCGACATCGGGATTGAGAACGAGATGAAAGTCCCCAACACCTTCTGCCAGGGCATAATTATTGGCTCGTGCAAAGCCGACATTACCTTGTCCATGTATGATTTTCGTTGAAATATCAGCCAGCATTGGATGGAAAGTTGTATCTATTGACACTGTATCGGAGTTGTCGACAATTAAAAGACTAAGTGAAACATCCTGAGCGGTATTATGCGCAGCTGCTTGAAGGCCAGAAAAAGTTTTATACAGTTCGTCCTTATCCGGATTATAAATGACAACGCAGACTGTAAGGATTATCTTCATAACCGTCCAAATATTTTTCTATAGTTAGAATTAATCAAGCCTACCCATGCGATTGCGAAGGCCATGACAGATTCCAAGTGACATCATTTGCAAATGTTTTAATCTTGGACGCGTCATCAAGCTGTAAAAGACAAATTTCCGCAAGAGCCGATAGGCGTCGACAATCTTCCATTCTGTATGCAGCCAGCCTTGCTTGTATAGCCAGATGGCGTTCCTGAAATGATAATAGTGTCGCAATGGGCTATGCACGGGTATATTACGACCAAAGAACTTTAGAGGAGCATCACCCAGCTGATGTTTCATAAGTGCTGCGCATACTCCAAAGGATTGGAAGCCTTTCCACTGTGCGCGTAGCCCCCATTCAATATCCACATAGTCAATAAACAACTCTTCCTGCATTGGGCCGACCTGGTCAATCGTATCCATTGGTATCAAGCAGCCGGAAGCAATGAGATAATCTACCTCCACTATCTGGTCTGCGCCAGCGCAGTTCTGCCGCTCTAATCTGTAATTTTTGATTTGAATGAACGGTACCGGGTTCTGCTGGCGGGGGTCGTCATATCGCGGTCCGGCACAGGCGACGGCAATCCCGGCTGCGCGTTTTTCTTCAATCGCGTTTCTTAACTTCTCAACCATGTCAGGTTTCGGGATACTGTCCTGGTCCAGTGTAAGGACATAATGCGAACCTAGATTCTTTGCCTGAGCGATTCCGACATTCTGAGCTTTCGCAATGCCCAAATTTTGGCCAAGCGATATATATTCAATATCCCTGCCCTGAACAGAGAACCATTCGGCCAGCTCATCCTCGTTACCATTGTTGACGACAATGAGGTGATGCAACTGAGGCAATACAGCATTAATGAGTTCGCCAAGGACAGCCAGATCAGGGCGATATGTAACAATTACACCACTGACCTTGCGGGAAGGGGAAGCCAAAGATAGTTCATCGTCGGGGTACGGCATTATAAACAGTCCAGTCGCAGCAACTCGGCGCCGCTTTTTTGTGAGAATGGCTAAGGCCCTATTAGAAAACGGGGGGCATCGCAAGTTTTCAAGGTGGAATGGTCGCCAAAAGCTGGCCATAATGTTAAAGCAGACCAGCAGCTGGACATAGTGCTTTTAAGGAGTTCCGATGAAGGGGATCATTCTCGCTGGTGGTAGTGGCACTCGTCTCTATCCTCTTACGATTGCTGTATCAAAGCAAATACTTCCGATTTATGATAAGCCCATGATCTATTACCCGCTAAGTGTGCTCATGCTGGCGGGGATTCAAGATATTCTATTGATATCGACACCTCATGACTTGCCGCTTTTCCAAAAATTGCTTGGTGATGGTAAGGAGTACGGCATAAATCTTTCCTATGCTGAGCAACCACATCCAAATGGCCTGGCTGAGGCATTTATCATCGGCCGTGATTTCATTGGCACTGATAGCGTTGCAATGATTCTGGGAGATAATATTTACTTCGGCGACGGGCTGCCGCGTCTTTGCCAGCTTTCGTCTCAGATGCAAAAAGGCGGTACGGTCTTTGCCTATCATGTTGATGATCCAGAGCGATACGGTGTCGTCGAATTTGATAAGAAAACGGGAATGGCGATTTCCATTGAGGAAAAGCCTAAAAAACCCAAATCGAACTGGGCTGTTACAGGCCTCTATTTTTATGACAACGAGGTTGTCGATATTGCGTCTTCGATCAAGCCGTCCGAACGGGGCGAATTGGAGATCACGACAGTCAATAATATCTATCTTGAACGCGGTCAGCTGAGTGTTCGCCAATTGGGTCGTGGCTATGCGTGGCTGGATACTGGGACACATGATAGCCTTCATGAGGCCTCATCCTTTGTTCGAACGATCGAAAAACGACAGGGGATAAAGATTGCGTGCCCTGAAGAGATCGGTTTGGAAAAGGGTTGGATTACCGGTGATGCGGTCCTTGAAAGAGCTGCAAAGCTGGGTAAGACAGAATACGCAGCGTATTTGCGCCGGCGGGTCGAAGAAATAGGAAGCAGATAAATGGAAGTGCGTTCTTTAGGCCTCGATGGAGTTTTCGAAATCATTCCTCGTAAGTTCGGTGATGACAGAGGTTTTTTCTCCGAAACCTATAACGCAGCAGCTTTGGAAAGCGCAGGAATTAACCTGCAGTTCGTGCAGGATAACCAGTCCTATTCTGCTGCGAAGGGCGTTCTGCGCGGGCTCCATTACCAGACTGCACCTCGTGCACAGGATAAGCTGGTGCGTGTAATCAAGGGCGCAATCATTGATGTGGCGGTTGATATAAGGAAAAGTTCGCCCACCTTTGGTAAGTGGGTGTCTCTTGAGATTTCAGCAGAAAAGTGGAATCAGATTTTAGTGCCGAAGGGCTTTGCACATGGCTTTGTGACGCTGACTGAAGACACTGAGGTTATCTACAAGGTTACTGATTATTATTCACCGGAGCATGACAGATCTATTCGATTTGACGATCCTGCTATCGGAATCGAATGGCCGGTTTTTGAATCTGAATTGCAATTATCCGAAAAAGACCGCAGGGCATCGAATCTTGCTGACATGGACGTTTTTGAGTGAAGGGAAAGAGTAAGTGAACATTCTGGTTACTGGTGGTGCAGGTTTCATCGGTTCCGCTGTCTGTCGCCATCTGGCCTCGGACCCAAAAGTCAACGTCGTCAATCTCGACAAGCTCACTTATGCGGGCAATCTGGCGTCTCTCCGTCAGATCGAAAACCACCCGAATTACAGCTTCCTTGAGGCTGACATTTGCGATGACACCGGCGTTCTGGAAGCGTTGCGCGCCAACGAAATCGACGTAGTCATGCATCTGGCAGCGGAAAGCCACGTTGACCGTTCAATCGATGGTCCAGGCGCATTCATCGAAACGAATATCGTCGGAACATTCCGCTTGCTCAATGCGGCACTTGCCTATTGGCGCGAACTACCGGAGCCACGCAAGTCGGCCTTCCGGTTTCATCATATTTCGACGGATGAAGTGTTTGGCGATCTGCCTTTCGATAGCGGCATCTTCACCGAAGAAACCCCGTATCAGCCGTCGTCGCCATATTCGGCTTCGAAAGCGGCCTCCGATCATCTGGTACGCGCATGGCATGAAACCTACGGCCTGCCGGTCGTGCTCACCAATTGCTCCAACAATTATGGACCGTTCCATTTCCCGGAAAAGCTGATCCCACTCGTCATTCTCAACGCGCTCGATGAAAAGCCGCTGCCGGTTTATGGGGCAGGGGCGAATGTGCGTGACTGGCTCTATGTCGAGGATCATGCGCGTGCCCTGGCGCTGGTTGCGACGACAGGTACGCTGGGCGAAAGCTATAATATCGGTGGTCGTGCAGAACGTACCAATCTGAGCGTGGTAGAGACGATCTGCGCTATCCTTGACAAGAAGCGGCCTCGCGCAAGTGGCAAGAGCTACGCCGATTTGATCACCTTCGTGACAGATCGTCCCGGTCATGACCGTCGCTATGCGATTGACGCTTCGAAGATCGAGCGTGAACTGGGCTGGAAGCCGCAGGAAACCTTCGAGACGGGATTGGAAAAAACCATTCAATGGTATCTCGATAACGCATGGTGGTGGGAGCCGATCCGCAGTGGTACCTATGCTGGTGAGCGCTTGGGAGGCAGCGGCGCAACAATGAATAAGAGTATTGTATGAGGGTTCTAGTTACAGGGCGGGAGGGGCAGATTGCGCGTAGCCTGAGGAGTAAGGCTGCCGCGCGATCGGACATGGAGTTAATAACACTAGGGCGACCGGACATTGATCTACTGCAGCCTGATACAGTGATGAATGCCATTACTCGCATAAACCCAGACATCGTGATTTCGGCTGCTGCTTATACGGCTGTAGACAAAGCTGAAGTTGAAAGCGAAATAGCGTACCAGGTGAATACTATTGGAGCAGGCGCGGTTTCTCGAGCTGCTGCTGCCTGCGGTGCGCCTATTGTTCACTGGTCCACGGATTATGTATTTGATGGAGCATCGGCCTACCCTTACACAGAAAAGGATGAAAAGAATCCTTGTAATGTGTATGGAAAGACGAAGATGGAGGGAGAGTCTCTCGTTGCGGAGTATAATGAAAGCCACATAATACTGCGAACATCGTCAGTTTACAGTCCTTATGGAACAAATTTCGTAAAGACTATGCTGAATATTGCTCAAACAAGAGAACAGATTTCAGTCGTGTCCGATCAATGGGTGAATCCGAGTAGTGCATTCGATCTAGCTGATGGAGCACTCCGTGTGGTGGATGTGATCCGCTCGATGGCAGATTTCTCAAATTTCGGTGTCTTTCACCTGGTTGGGGCCGGTGACACAAATTGGAGTAATTTTGCGCGTCAAGTATTTTTCGAAAGTAGAAAATATGGCGGCCCGTCGGCGGAAATTACTCCCATCAGCTCAAATGAATATCCAACAAAGGCGAAGCGCCCATCCAACTCACGTCTAAATACTGAGAAATTCACTTCAGTATTCAAATGGACAATGCCGCACTGGGAGTCGTCGCTGCAGTCTGTGGTGAAAGATATACTGGAAGAGGTCAGAAATGATCATTAGTGGTTGTGCGTTGTTTTTGTGGGCGTGGTGTCCACTTGACAGATATTACGCCTCAGCATGAGGATGAACTGATTTTGAAGCCATCCGCTTCGCAATGTTTTCCCCCATTCCCTCTCTGAACAAAAGATGATGGAAGTCCTCGTTGCTTAGGTGTATGTTTAAAGTGCTCGTAAGGAGGTGAGTTGTCTCGGCCTTCTTCTTAATTTTGAAAGGCGGCGGGAAAAAGCTGTTTAGCTTAAAGGCCTTTCTATCTAATATATCCTCAATTTTCAATTTACTGGAACAAGTGTCGAGGGTTCTTTCTTTGATTCAATGCTTTAAGTTCAATCCACTACCAAAAGGTTCTGGGCGAGAGAAATAGCAGAAATTGCTATCATTGAAAGCCAGAAGATTCCGCTCTACCGAGAGCACCAACAAAAATTACTCAATTCGCCGATTTCCAAATCACTACGCCTTGCTTCAAGTGAGGGTTAAGTCACGCGAGTGACGGTGATTGGCGTTTTAATACGCCCTTTGGCTAAGCGATGAACAAAGGCCTGCTTGTTGAAGAAATTTTCTATGTAGTGGTAGCTGGCAAAGCCCACTACCATGGCGATTGCAACGAACGACAATGCCAAAATTTCAAGTGGGACATGATTCACAATGTCTGAACTTACATACCACGATGCCATTACGGCAAAAAGTAGTTGATGCCAAAGGTACAATGAGTACGAGGAGTCTCCCAATGCGATCCATGCGGGTGAAAATGTCCACATTTTGCGCTGCTCGACCGCCATAAATCCGTATACGATAAAACCGCTGGGAAGACCGAAACAAAGCACACGCCACATGGCGGGAAGATCCCACCAGCCTCCGCTTTTACGGAATACCACTGCACCTAGAAGGAGGCCGCAGAAGCCTATCGCCAAGGATGATACGGCGAACTCTGAATAACTACGCATTGCCAACCGAGCAACAACAATCCCGAAAGCAAACTCCAAGACCATTGGCGTCATCCAAATTGAGAACGTTGCCGTGTAGCCCCAATAAGCAGCAAACCATGCCGCCAGAACAGTTGCGAGCCATGCACCTAGAAGCAGAAGTATCTTCCGAGGGAATAGAAGAATTGCAAGCGCGCAAATCGCATAGAAGTACATTTCAAATTGAAGTGTCCATGCGGCTTGAATACGATTGTTCGGCTGATCGATGAGTAGCATCAACTTCCACCAAGGCTTTTGCGCCATCCACTCGGGAGCAAGTTCAACCTTAGTCATCAACAGGGTCGCTACACCGAAAGCTATCCAGTATACTGGATAGATACGGAATATTCGTTTAATTGAGAATTCTCGGAAGGAAGAGAATCTTCCATTAGATGTGGCCTTCTTTCCAAGCCGATCCGCGGAGAGATAAACGACGAAACCGGAGATTACGAAGAAGAGGTCTACGCCAGCGGGGCCAACCGAGTCTACATAAGGAACAATCCAATGCGCGCGCAATGGCTCCAAAGGCCAAAACACATGGGCGATGACAACCATCAATGCCGCGATTGCGCGAAGTCCTTGGATGTTTTTGTAAACCATATGACCTAACCTCAGAATTTGAGGATACTTAGCAAGACAGGTGGTTGGACGCAATTAATACCGTCTGCAACTCCAATGCGGTCAATTGAAATGTCGGAAATTGACAGCGAACTGTGTTGCCGTTGCGACAAAAATCATTTTTGGGTGCGGATATCAATGATATTATCGACCGTTGATAAACCTAGCAGGACGTCTATGGCATAGTGGACGATTATGAAATGTGATTTATGCGCTCGCGAGAATTTTATTGCGGTATCGACAACACGTCCAACCCGATTGAAATTATTAACGCAGACAGCGTTAAGGATTTGAAATTGCCTGCTTATACGGATTATGACCAGCAATAAGGTGCATATGATTGCACCATTGTGGGGATGATAGTTTTCAGGCTCACGTTATAAGATGACAAAACTTTTGAGCTGGGGGGCGCTTGCGGGCGTTGCTTCTTTGATGTTCGAAAAGAACGAGTGGAAAGCATGAGCGACACATCCCTTAAATTTGGCACAAGCGGTCTGAGGGGACTGGCGGACGAACTGAATGGTTTGCCCGCTTATGCCTATTCTCTTGCTTTCGTTGAAATGCTGTCGAAAGCTGGAAAGCTGCAAAAGGGCGACAAGGTTTTTGTTGGTCAAGACCTTCGCCCGTCCAGTCCGGCTATTTTAGCACTTTGCATGGCGGCAATTGAGGATGCGGGGTTTCAGCCGGTCGATTGCGGTGTTTTGCCAACCCCGGCATTGAGCCACTTTGCGATTTCGCAGCAAGCGCCATGCATCATGGTTACGGGCAGCCATATTCCGGACGACCGCAACGGGCTTAAATTCTATCGCAACGACGGAGAAATCGACAAGAATGACGAGAGCGCCATCAGTGCGGTCTATGCCGCTCTGCCAGAAAATCTTGCCTTTCGTCATTTGCATAATGCGCCCCATAGTGGTGATGCGACCGACAACTATGTGAAGCGCTATGTCGATTTCCTGGGACCTGAAAGCCTTCAGGGACTGCGGGTCGGTGTCTATCAGCACTCGGGTGTGGCGCGCGACCTGATTGTCCGTATCCTGAGCGAGCTTGGAGCCGAAGCGGTGCCGCTCGGCCGATCCGATGTGTTTGTGCCCGTCGATACGGAAGCCCTTCGTTCCGAGGATATTGAGCTTCTCGACCGGTGGGCAAAGGAAAGTCGTTTCGACGCTATCGTTTCTACAGATGGCGACGCCGACCGCCCGTTGATCGCGGACGAGAAAGGGCATTTTGTTCGGGGTGATTTTGTGGGCGCGATTACGGCGAGCTGGCTCGGCGTAAAAACGATTGTGACGCCTGTGACGTCCAATTCCGCTTTGGAAGAAAATTTCGAGCGGGTCATCAGAACACGGGTGGGGTCGCCTTATGTTATTGAAGGCATGACGCAGGCCATCGACGAGGGCATAGAGGCGGTTCTCGGTTTCGAAGCCAATGGCGGTGTGTTACTTGGTACGGATGTCAGCCGGGGCGACCGCGTGCTGACTGCCTTGTCTACCCGCGATGCATTGCTGCCAATTCTCGGCTGCCTTGGCTCCATCAAAGAGCTTGCCAAGCCATTATCTGAAATCGCAGCCCACTTTCATTTCCGTTTTGCTCTTAGCGACAGGCTTCAGAATATCCCGCAGGAAAAGAGTCTCGCATTCTTGTCCCGGCTCAAAAATGACATGACACGAAATGAACTGTTTCAGATGGATGATCCGATTGTTCGGTCCGAAACGATCGACGGTGTGAAACTCTTCTTTCATTCAGGCAACGTAATCCATTATCGCGCTTCCGGTAACGCGCCAGAACTGAGATGTTACGTGGAAGCTTCAGATGAGAGCCAGGCAGCGAAGCTTCTGGATACGGGACTTGCCATCGCCCGCAACGCAACGAAGGACAACTGAGCAATGAGCTTTATTCCTGTCATTATCAGCGGCGGTTCCGGTTCCAGATTATGGCCGCTTTCGCGCGATGCGCACCCGAAGCCATTCATTGAGCTGCCCGATGGCAGCACCCTGATCGGCAAGACTTACAAGCGCGCGGCCCAGCTCGACGGTGTGGACCACATCCTCACAGTGACCAACCGTGACTTCCTGTTCCTGACACTTGATGCCTATGCAGATGCGAAGGCGCCCAAAGTCGACAATGTGTTTCTGCTGGAGCCGCTCGGGCGCGATACAGCACCCGCAGTTGCCGTTGCCGCGCTCCATGCCGCAGCGACTTACGGCCTGGATGCGACATTGCTTGTCATGCCCGCCGATCATCTGATTGAGGACGAGGCGGCATTTGCTGAGGCGGTATCAAAGGCCCGGCAGATGGCGGAAACCGGCCGTATCGTCACCTTCGGTATCGTCCCGGATCATCCGGAAACCGGGTTCGGTTATATCGAGGCCGAAGGCACCGACGTGCTACGCTTCGTCGAAAAGCCTGACGCACAAACCGCACAGGCATATGTCGAAAGCGGCCGTTACTTCTGGAACTCCGGCATGTTCTGTTTCACAGCCGGAACCATGCTCGCAGCAATGCAGCATTTCGCGCCGGAAATCTTCAATTCCGTGCAGGCTTCGCTCGAACATGCCCGACGCGGCGTCAACGGTGAGACCAGGACCATCGAAATCGCAAAGGATGATTTTGCGATGGCTCCTGCGATTTCCATCGATTACGCGATCATGGAAAAGGCCGAAAATATTGCCTGCATTCCGGTGTCTTGCGGCTGGTCTGATATCGGGTCCTGGGCCGCGATGGCGGATCTCATCGCGCCGGACGGTGAGGGTAACCGTCTGCGCGGCGAAACGGTTATAGAAGACACGACCGACAGCTTTGTTTTGTCCGAAACCCGGCTCGTCAGCCTCGTCGGCGTTCACGATCTGCTTGTCGTGGATACACCGGATGCTTTGCTTGTGGCGCATCGCGACAAGGCGCAGGAAGTGCGAAAGGTCTTCAATAAGCTGCGGGCAAGTGGTCATGAAGCGGCCAAGCTTCACCGCACTGCGCATCGTCCATGGGGCACTTATACGGTTCTAGAGGAAGGTGATGGCTTCAAGATTAAACGGATCGAAGTGAAGCCAGGACGGCGCTTGAGCCTTCAGGCGCATCATCATCGTTCCGAACACTGGATTGTCGTTTCGGGAACGGCGAAAGTTACCAACGGCGACCGCGAGATCCTGCTAACGACCAATCAGTCGACCTATATCCCCTGTGGCTTCCGCCACCGGCTGGAAAACCCGGGCATCCTACCGCTTGTGCTTATCGAGGTGCAAAGCGGCGAATATCTGGGCGAAGACGACATTGTGCGTTTCGATGATGTCTATGGGCGCACGTAGGGCCGCCTGACCGGCGAGACGTAAATAGGGAATCGGTGCGTGCTGCATTTATTCGGGAACCATTCGCTGCCGCGAATGTTTGCCTTTACATGCCCAGCACGGAACAGGACCCGGCTACCGATTTGATCGGTATGCCGGTCATCGATTTTCAAAAACACGCCCTTTTCTTCGATGTGGACGGAACACTGCTCGATATCGCTGCCAATCCCGATGGCGTTATCGTTCCAGTTGGCCTGCAAAAATCGCTTTCGCTCATTTCCGAGCGGCTGTCCGGTGCAATGGCGCTGGTCACGGGCCGGGCCATTGCGTTCATCGAAGAACGCTTTCCCGATTATCGCGGCCCCATAGCCGCGTTGCATGGTGCCGAGTTCCGGCACGCATCCGGGTTGGTTGAGCTGATCGAGCCGGGCGAACATTTTTTGATTGCGAAGGATTTTCTACGACAGGCTGCACTTCGCGTCAGCGGTTTTCTCGCCGAAGACAAGGGCAGTGCGGTTGCCCTTCATTATCGCTCCGCGCCAGAAAAAGCCGATCTGGCGCACGATCTCGTCGGGAAGGCACTGAAGCTCGCCGGGCCGGATTGGATCGTGCAATCTGGCAAGATGGTTTTCGAGCTGCGCCCGGCAATCAGCGACAAGGGTGCTGCCTTGCGCCGCTTCATGGAAGAAGAGCCATTTGCGGGGAGGGTGCCGATCGCATTCGGCGACGACCTGACAGATTTACCGATGCTTGGCGCGGCGCGCAAACTTGGCGGTACAGCCGTCGTGATCGGCCGTGCGATCGACCATCCGAGCGCAGCCAGACTGGCAAGCCCGGGTGAGCTGTGGCTTTGGCTTTCTGCGATCGTGAATGAGAATAATACTGAAAGGACTTGACGTATGGGCCGACTGATCGTGGTCTCCAATCGTGTTCCGTTGCCTGATGAGCAGGGCAAGGCGCCTGCGGGCGGCTTGGCAGTTGCGTTGCAGGCGGCGCTCAGCGAACGCGGCGGTATTTGGCTCGGTTGGTCCGGAAAGACACTTCCCAATCGCCAAAAACAGGAACTGGCGATCCGCGATGTGGGCTCCATTCGCTACGCGCTGCTCGATCTCCACAAGAAGGATATCGATGAATATTATGCTGGCTTCGCCAACCGCATGCTCTGGCCGCTCTGTCATTATCGTCTCGACTTGATCGATTACACGCGCAAGGACATGGCGGGATATTTCCGGGTCAATCGCTTGTTTGCGAAGCATCTTCTACCGATGATCGAGCCGGAGGATGTGATATGGATTCACGATTACCATCTCATTCCACTGGCCGCCGAACTACGCAATCTCGGTGTCACCAATCGCATCGGCTTTTTCCTACATATTCCCTGGCCTCCCGCTGATATTCTATTCACGCTGCCCGTGCATGAAACGATCATGCGTGGCCTTGCTTCATATGATGTGGTGGGCTTCCAGACCGAGAACGACGTCGATAATTTCATCGGCTGTCTGCGGCGGGAGAAAATCGGCAAGCGTCTCGATGATGACGGTCTGTTCGAGGCTTTCGGACATCAGTTCCGTGCCGAGCGCTTCGGCATCGGTATCGAGACAGCCGCATTCGCCGAGATAGCCAAAAAGGCGCAACGCCACCCGACGGTAAAGCGCATGAGCGACAGCATGCTGGACCGCGATCTTATCATCGGTGTCGATCGGCTGGACTATTCCAAGGGCATCACCAACCGAATGGAAGCTTTCGAGCATTTCCTGAAGGTTGATCCCGGCAATCGTGGCAAGGTCACTTTCCTGCAGGTCACGCCGAAATCCCGCTCGGAAGTCCCAGAATACAAGGACATGCAACGCGCGGTGGCGGAACTTGCCGGGCGAGTGAATGGTGCGAACGCTACCGTCGACTGGACGCCAATACGTTACATCAATCGCTCTTTGAACCGGGAAGTGCTGGCAGGGTTATATCGGCTTGCCGCTGTGGGACTGGTTACACCGTTGCGCGATGGCATGAATCTTGTCGCCAAGGAATATGTCGCCGCACAGGATCCCGAGAATCCGGGCGTGCTAGTCCTGTCCCGCTTTGCCGGTGCCGCGCAGGAACTGGATGGCGCAATTCTGGTCAACCCATATGACACCGAGGCGATGGCTTATGCGATGGCCCGCGCACTTTCCATGCCGCTTGAGGAGCGTAGGGAGCGGTTTGAAAGCATGATGGCTTTTCTGATCACCCACGACGTCAATCACTGGTGCGATGACTTTCTGGACCGTCTTTCTTCCGGTTGACGGGCTAGGGTTTGACAACGCCGAGTTTGGCGGCTTCTTCGGCAAGATGTATCGTATAATCGAAGTTGCCCATATCTGACGATAGCAGCGGGGCTTTTGTCTCACGAGCTTCCTTTGGGGAAATGCCAAAACGAATCTTGAATGCCCTGGTAAACTGTGCGCCGTCATGAAATCCGCAGCGATAAGCGATTTCCTTGAATGTCACGTGTCTGCAACGCTCGCGCTCGCCGACCAGAATGCGATAGGCATGATCGAGCCGCTTCTCACGAATGATTGTGGCAACACCACCCTCTGTATCAAATGTCCGGTAAAGACGTGAGCGGGAGACGCGAAGATTCTGGACGATAAGATTTGGCCCCAGCAGAGGATTGAACAGGTTATGGTCGATATAGGCGAGGATGGTCTTGCGCATGGGAAGATTGACGGGAAGGCTCTGCATTTCTTCTCTGGCAACGCCTTTGATGCCTGCGCCAAGCAGTGTCAGCATTGCTTCCTGCGCTGATTTTGCTTCGGCCTTGTCCAGTTTGCCAATCAATGATTGCAGACTATGGAGATATTCAAGAAGCAGACGCGTCAGGGGAGCATTCACTGACAAGACAAGGCCGTGTAAATTGCGCCAGCCTACTATCCCCTCCAGTTCATTGCGGGGGATTGTCACAGTGATGCGTGAGCCGGCGGATGCCTGGCTTTCTACGGTCTGTGTCAGATCGATGATAATAATATCTCCAGGCTTTGCCACGACATCGACCCCGTTGAAATCGCCGCGTAAACTGCCTGCCGTAATAAGTTGCAGAACGTAGTGATCAAGCCCACCCTGTGCGATGAGTTTACGTGTGCGTGAGTAGTTCTGGGTGTTGAAGGAAGTCGTTCCTACATGGAAAGTGCCGAGTGCGCGAGCAGCAATTGTTCCAGAAAACTGGTACTTCCTGTTCTCTGCCACGATTTCATATATGGGTTTGATTGCAGATCGCCAAAAATCATTGCGAAGCTTGTCGTCGACCATGTCGGTCGAGATTGAAATCTCATTAGCCATCACAAGTCATTCAGTCCAAGGCAGGTTGTTGATATGAAATCGCACGATGTGCGAAATATTGATAGCATGTATTATTATCAATATTTTTTGTTTAGGTGCATATTTTATGCATTATTGTACTTTAACAAATAAATTCTTCTGCATGGGGCTTTGATTTTAGCTAGCCACCAAAAGCGTATATTATTAATCTCTAATATAACTGAAACCTCCCGATTTTGACTGATAAACTCAACCCTGTTGGAACTATCACCATATGTTGTCTGATGCCGAACAGGAACTATTCTCGATAGAATGCCAGAATAGAACTTCTGCTTGTTCGCAGAAGTTTGAACGTCTCGTACAGGGGGCGCTGTTGAACGCCTGGATAAATCTTCTATCTTTGGTTTCAGGTTTGAAGATGTCCCGAATGGCCTTGTCGGTACAAATGGAGCCGGGTTGAGGAGGCGCTTTATAGTCGTGAGCCTGATCGACCTTGGGGCATTTGGGAGTGTTGTTTTGAAAGTGTTTCGATATGAGACTGTTTTTTACCGCTTTGGCGCTTGCTCTGATCAGCTTCACCAGTGTTGCGGCCTCAGCCGGATTAAACGGTACTCTCGGGACCGAGTGTCGACGTATTCCCGTTCAAGGGACAGGTGCTTCCGATACGGTGACAAGGCCGTCT
The DNA here is from genome assembly GCF_058796175.1 of Brucella sp. GW823-FHT04E01. Lineage (NCBI taxonomy): Bacteria > Pseudomonadati > Pseudomonadota > Alphaproteobacteria > Hyphomicrobiales > Brucellaceae > Brucella > Brucella sp. GW823-FHT04E01. The sequence goes on from NZ_JBXAIK010000007.1 coordinate 21,866, forward strand.
TGGGCCATGCCGTTACGGAATTCACCATCGGTTCCAGCCAGCCAACGGTCGCAACGTGCCATCGTCTATCCGCAGGCAGTGCCGTCGCCACAGCTTTACCGCTATGACTGTACGCCGACACCCGCAGAACCAACTTCAATTCCGCGGGCCGATTACAGCGGTCAATAAGGGCTGTCGACCTTGCCCATCTCGACATAGACAGTCTTGATCTGGCTGTAATGGGCGAGCGCGGCAATACCGTTCTCGCGTCCGATGCCAGATTGCTTATAGCCGCCGAACGGTACTTCCACTGGCGTCAGGTTATAAGCATTGATCCAGCAGGTCCCGGCCTTGATCTGGCTGATTACGCGATGGCCCCGTGCTATGTCGGAGGTGAACACACCCGCCGCCAGACCGAACTCGGTATCGTTGGCGCGTGCGATTACTTCGTCCTCGTCGGAGAATTCCAGAACGCTCATCACCGGACCGAAGATTTCCTCGCGAGCGATGGTCATGCCGTCGGTCACATCCGTGAAGACGGTAGGCTCGATGAAAAAGCCTTTGTCGAAGCCTTGCAGTTTCGGCACGCCACCGCCGCAGGCAAGCTTCGCCCCTTCTGCCTTACCCTTTTCGATATAGGACAGCACCTTGTCGCGCTGTGCACTGTTGACTAGTGGCCCCATCTGGGTTGCTTCATCCAGCGGATCGCCAATGCGAATCTTGCGTGTACGTTCGACCAGCCGTTCGACAAAACGTTCGCGCACCTTCTTGTGAACGAAGACGCGGGTGCCGTTCGAACAGACCTGCCCGGTCGAATAGAAGTTACCGAGCATCGCGCCGCCGATAGCGCTTTCAAGGTCGGCGTCATCGAACACGATGATCGGCGACTTGCCACCAAGCTCCATGGTGACGTGCTTCAGGTGTTCGCCTGCCTGCGCCATGATGCGCTGGCCTGTCGGCACAGAACCAGTCAGTGAAACTTTGGCCGTCAAGCGATGATTGACGAGTGCGGCGCCGACATCGCCGAAGCCCTGCACGACATTGAATAAGCCATCGGGAAGGCCCGCTTCCTTGTATGCTTCCGCCAATGCAAGCGCTGAAAGCGGCGTGTTTTCTGACGGCTTGAAGATGAAGGCATTCCCCATCGCGAGTGCAGGCGCGGATTTCCACGCGGCGATCTGGATCGGATAATTCCATGCGCCGATACCGACGCAGATGCCGAGCGCTTCGCGGCGCGTATAGGCGAACGAACCGCCAAGCTCCACGAACTCGCCGTTGAAGCCTGAAATGATGCCGCCGAAAAATTCCAGTGCATCCGCGGCCGAAGCTGCATCCGCCACCAGCGTTTCCTGAAGCGCCTTGCCGGTATCAAGCGTTTCGAGCTTCGACAGCTTCTTGTTCTTTTCGCGCAGGATTTCTGCAGTGCGGCGCAGGATGCGTCCGCGTTCGACGGGCTTAAGCGCAGCCCATTCGCCTTGCGCTTTCAGCGCTGCTGCATAAGCCGCCTCGATCACATCGGGTGTCGCCGAATATAGCTTGGCAATTTCCTCGCCGGTTGCTGGATAGATGACCGGCAACGGCTTGCCCGCCTTGTCTTCCATGAATGCGCCGCCGATGAAATGCGAGGCTTTGGGTTGTGCTTTCATTGTTATCCCTTACATTTTATCAGCGGTCGGAAACTTGCCAGCGCGGATTGATCCAAGGCTCCTGATTGGAGCACGCCAGCGGCGTACGGCCGAGAATATGATCGGAAGCCTTTTCGCCGACCATGATCGACGGGCCGTTGAGATTGCCGTTGGTGATGCGCGGGAAGATGGATGAATCCGCAACGCGCAGGCCTTCGACACCGATCACCCGGCATTCAGCATCAACGACTGCCATTGGATCGTCAACCGCACCCATCTTGCAAGTTCCGCACGGATGGAAGGCGCTCTCGACATGCTCGCGGATGAAATTATCGATTTCATCGTCGCTCTGAACATGCGCACCGGGCTGGATTTCCGCGCCACGATAAGCATCAAATGCGGCCTGTCCGAAGATTTCACGGGTCAGCCGCACACAATGGCGGAAGTCGGCCCAGTCGTCTTCATGCGACATATAATTGAACTTGATGACAGGCTTTTCACGTGGATTGGCTGAGCGAAGCGTCACGCTGCCACGTGATTTCGACCGCATCGGGCCGACATGGGCCTGAAAGCCGTGCGACTGCGCTGCCGCCTTGCCGTCATAGCGGATAGCTACAGGAAGGAAGTGATACTGGATATCTGGATATTCCACACCAGCTTTCGAGCGCAGGAATGCTGCGGATTCGAAATGGTTGGTGGCACCGTCGCCGGTCTTGAAGAACAGCCATTCCGCGCCGATCTTCGCTTTCGAGAACAGGTTCAGTTTGGAGTAGAGCGTGATTGGCTGCGTGCATTCCTGCTGGATATAGACTTCCAGATGGTCCTGCAGGTTCTGGCCGACGCCGGGGCGATCGGCGACCACTTCAATTCCGTGTTCTTTCAGTTGTGCGGCAGGGCCAATGCCAGAGAGCATCAGGAGCTTCGGCGAATTGATCGACGAGGCGGCAATGATGACTTCACGCCGCGCACGGATGGTCGAGAAGCTGCGGCCCGCCTCGATCTCAACGCCAACCGCGCGCTTGCCTTCCAGCACGATCTTGCGTGCAAGGCCCTTGACCAGCTTGACATTCGGGCGCTTGAGGGCGGGTTTCAGATAGGCGTTGGCGGCAGACCAGCGACGACCGTTGTGGATCGTCTGCTCCATCGGGCCGAAGCCTTCCTGCTTCTCGCCATTATAGTCTTCGGTGACTTCAAAGCCCGCTTCGTGGCCAGCCTCTACAAAGGCATGGAACAGGGGATTGTCGCGTTTGCCGCGCTGGATATAAAGCGGGCCATTGGTGCCGCGCCAGCCTTCCTGGCCACCGCTCGAATTTTCCATCCGCTTGAAATAGGGCAGTACATCTGCATAGGCCCAGCCGCGCGCACCGCTTTCCGACCAGTGGTCGTAGTCGCGTGCATGGCCGCGCACATAGACCATGCCGTTGATTGAAGATGAACCACCAAGCACCTTGCCCCGCGGCGTTACAAGGCTGCGCCCGCCAATATGCGGCTCTGGTTCGGTCGAAAAACCCCAGTCATAGGTTTCCATATTCATGGGGAAAGAAAGGGCGGCTGGCATTTGGATCAACGGACCGACATCGGGCACGCCATACTCGATGACGATCACCGAATAGCGACCGTCTTCAGACAGGCGATAGGCCATGGCGGATCCGGCGGATCCGGAGCCGATGATGACGAAATCCGCTTCCATACTCATTTCTCCCCCATAAGCTGAACCGCGATGTAGTCTTCCACCAACGCAATGGCTGAGGCAGCATTGGGCGCATCGGCGCCAAGTGCGTGACGAATGTAGAGTCCGTCGATCATGGCACCTGCACCCTCGGCAATGCGGCTGGCCCGCTCGCGCGAGGTCAGCTGTTCAAGTGCGAAGACGAGGTTTGAATGCAGGCGGCGCGCATAGATGCGCAAGAGCCGGCGGGTGTCCTCCGACTGTTGTGCATGCACATAGAAGGTAAGCCAGGCGGCAATGGTTTCCTGCGCGAACTGCGATGCGGAAAAATTGACCGCAATGATGGCCGCGATACGTTCCCGCGGCGTCTCGGTTCGTCCGATGGCGGCGTTGAGATCCTGCCCCAGTTCACGCAGCAAATGCCGCATGGTGGCGAGAATGAGCTTGTCCTTGCCGCCGAAATAATGATGCGCAAGCGCAGGCGAAACGCCCGCCTCATGCGCGATCTGCGCGACGGTCACGTCCAGCGAACCACGCTGGCCGATGGTACGAATGGCGGCATCGATCAACTCGCGCCGCCGCAAGGGCTCCATCCCGATCTTGGGCATAATCCTGGTCCGTTCTCAGTCTAACTGAGCGGCCAGTTTAACGTTGATTGACTCATCAATCAATAAAAACCGGATATGCAAATCATGCGTTTGCCGGCGCAACAGCGGGCGATCTGCATGACGGGGAGGCTTGTCGGGGAGGTGCCGACCGCTTACATTCAACTAATGAGCAGAGCTTTCACCAAAGAACAGGATGATGCGCCGACCGACCTCGGCGAGCGCCCGGTTAGTCCGCATCGCAATCTCGTCACGCCGACGGGCTTGACGATGATCGAGGATGAAATCGCCCGGCTGCAGCGCGAGCTGGCGGACGCCAATGTCGCGGGCGAGCGTTCGGCGATTGCGCGTATCTCACGCGATCTGCGTTACTGGGTGGCGCGGCGTGAAAATGCCGAGCTTTCCGTTCCCGCTCCCGACAGCGATGTCGTGCGTTTCGGCATGACGGTAGATCTGGAAAATCTGGACGACGGCAAGGTTCGCCGCTGGACCATCGTGGGCGAGGATGAGGCTGACCCGTCAAACGGCAAGATTTCCCATGTCGCGCCCGTTGCCATTCTGCTGTTCGGCAAGCCGGTCGGCGATGTCGTGAAAATCAATAATGTCGAGTGGGAAATCGTGTCGCTGAAGATTGTTTAGTCTTCGTCTATAGCGACGGTATGGTCACGGAAAAACGCTGCTGCGCCGGCTTCATCTATTTCACTCGTCGAAACCATCAGGACGAGCTGGATAATGTCTTCCTGTACGGCTTCAAGACTGAAGCCGTTGAAATAAAGAAACAAGTCAGCGGCAGCCAGTCCAGTTCTCTTGTTGCCGTCCACGAAAGGGTGGTTTTTCAGCACACCGAACAGATAGGCCGCCGCCAGATCGAAGATACCCGGATCGCCATAGGCTTCCTTTTGCAACGGACGCGCAAGCGCTGAATCAAGCAAACCGGAATCGCGAATACCCGCTGCACCACCATGCAGACGCAACTGCTCCTGATGCAGCGCTTCTATGAAAGCCCGCGAATGAAAGTCGATCATTGAGCGAGCACGCGATAAGCGGTCTCATATTTTTTCATCCGCTCGCGGGCAATCTTCATTTTCTTCTCGAAGACCTCCGGATCTTCCGTGCTCCTGGTCAGTCTCAGTCCATCCTTTTCTGCGGTCAGGACCAGAGTGTCGCCAGTTTGCACGTTCAACTGCTCCAGCATTTCCTTTGGGATGATCACACCGTCGGAATTGCCGATCTTGCGCAGGGTTACGTTCATGGCTGCTCTCCTATGTTATAACGCATGATATAACATGGTGCGCCTGCGTTGTCACCACAAGCTACAGCCAACCCTTTCGGCGGAAATAGTAAAGCGGCAGCAGGGCGGAGGCGATCATCAGACCAAGCGCCATCGGATAACCCCATGGCGATTGCAGCTCCGGCATGAAGGAGAAATTCATGCCGTAGATGGAAGCCACTAGCGTCGGCGGCATAAAACCGACCGCCGCCACAGAGAAAATCTTGATGATGGCGTTCTGTTCTACCGAAATCAGACCAACGATCGTATCGAGAAGGAATGTGACCTTGTTGGACAGAAAATCCACATAGGCGGTCAGGGATTGCGTGTCGCGTTCCAGCGACTTGATCCAGCTGCGCGTTTCCTTCTTGCCGGCTGCGGGATTGTTGATGGCCGACAGATAGACCAGCATGCGGCTGATACCGGCCAGACTTTCGCGCATTCGCGAGAGGAAGGTTCCCTGTCCACCGATCTGGGTCAGTATGTGCCGGAAATCCTCCGTCGTCATCGGGCGGGCTTTCGGTTGACGGCGATAGATGGAATGCGAAGCTGCATCGATCTTACCCGCGACACCTTCCAGAATATCGGCGAGGCGGTTCGTCGTGGCTTCGGTAATGCCAAGCATGATCGACAGGCCCGAGCATTTGGGTGATATCAACCCGTTGCCCGGCTTGGTCGAACGCAGGATATAGGTGCTGAACGATTTCGGATTGGCATAACGAACAGTGATCAGCCGCGAACCATGCAGGATGAAAGTGACGGGCGCCAGCTCGCGATGGTCGAGATCGACCGCGTGCAGGATCGGCACTGTGAGATATTGCGCGCCGGTTTCCATGTAGAATCGGCTCGATTCCTCGATTTCCGTCATGTCTTCGCGGGTGGGGATCGAAATGCCCATCCATGCTTCGACAATACTGTCTTCATTGACGCCAGGAGCAAACAGGTCGATCCAGATAACATTTTCGGGCAGCGGAGTGCCGGGCTCGACTTCCACTTGTTCGAGGTGGTCTCCGGAAAGGCTGTAAAGTGTGATCATATTGGCACCTGAAGTCTGGCCCGAAATCTCGAGCGGCTGGATTATGGGGCACTGTGCGCGAAAATTGTTAACGGAATGCGGCAGTGGTTTCCAGCCCGCAATCAGCTTTCTTCACGACGGTTGACAGCTCCATTGCATAGGTCTAATTCATCAAGTCATCAGATGAATTTGGTGAAGATATGAAGGCGATATCCCGCAAGACTTTGACGGATTCGGCCACGCAGGCATTGCGAGGCGAAATCACGTCGGGACGCTGGTCGATAGGCGACCAGTTGCCAAATGAAGCCGCACTTTCCGCAACGCTCGATGTCAGCCGCGGCACGGTGCGCGAAGCTGTTCGGGCGCTGGTGGCGCAAGGAATGCTGGAAACCCGGCAGGGTTCGGGAACATATGTCCGTTCCACTACCGACACGGCACGCAGCCTCGACCGCATCCGCCATACCAGCCTGCGCGACCGCTTTGAGACCCGGGCAGTTCTCGAAACGGAAGCCGCACGTCTGGCCGCCTTACGCATCAAGCCGAAGGGGATTGTGCATCTGGAGAAAATGCTGGCACAACGCGGCAATCGCGATGAACTCGACCGGGCAACGTTCGTGGCCCGAGACTTTGCCTTTCATGAGGCCATCGTCGCTGCCTCGGGCAACAGCGCACTGATCGAGGTCTATGCCTTTTTCTCCGCCTCCATTCGCGAATCCATAGAAGCTACGCTCGACGGCGAACTGCCCGAGCCAAACCATGAGGCGCACCGCCAGATCGTTGAAGCTATCGCTTCGGGCGATCCTGACCAGGCCGGTGCAACGGTTCGCCGCTTCATGGCGCCCCTGATTGAAGAACTTGAAAGGTTGCTGGCATCATGAGCCACACGAACACAGGCCTGTCGGAAGCGGCAGAAAGCGAGGCGATATTTCAGCCCGAGGCGTTGGTCGACGCTGAGGCGGACAGCGTTCCGCCGCCGCCAGTCCAGCAACCGCCAAGCAAGGCGATGCGCATTTTGCTGGGTCTGAGCCTCGTGCTGATCGCCGCCAATCTGCGACCGGTATTTTCCAGCGTTTCCGTGCTTTTGCCGGAAATCATCGATGCCACCGGCATGTCATCCGTTGCAGCCGGTATCCTGACCACGTTGCCGGTTGTCTGCCTTGGCGTCTTTGCGCCATTCGCACCACGGCTGGCGCAGCGTTTCGGCGCCGAACGCGTTCTGCTTTTCGTGCTGGTCGTGCTGACTGTCGGCACCGCCATTCGCGGCTTCGGTTCGTTCTATTCGCTTTATATTGGCGCAGCATTGGCCGGTGCCGCAATTGCTACTGGCAACGTGCTGCTTCCGGGCGTCGTCAAGCGTGATTTCCCGAAAACTGCGGCCATCATGACCGGTCTTTATACGATGGCGCTATGCGGCGGCGCTGCCTCCGCAGCCGGATTCACCATTCCCATCAAGGGGATGCTCGGCGGTTCCTGGAATCTTGCTCTGGCATTCTGGGCTGTTCCGGCGGCAGTCGTTCTGCTGTTGTGGCTGCCGCAGGCCATGCGTGCGAAACACAATGTCGCCCATTCGGGTTTCAAGGTGATCGGCTTGTGGAAGGATAAGCTGGCCTGGCAGGTAACCCTGTTCATGGGTCTGCAATCCTCCACCGCCTACATCGTTTTCGGATGGCTGGCGCCGATCCTGCGCGAACAGGGCCTGAGCCCGGCAGCGGCCGGCGGTCTGGTCTCTTTTTCGATCCTGGCTCAGGTCATCACCTGTCTCGCGGTACCGTCGATTGCTACCCGCCAGAAGAACCAGAGCCTGCTCAATGTCATTCTCTGCGCTTGTGCGGCCTTGCCGCTGATCGGCTTTCTCTATCTGCCGCTATGGACCTATTGGGGACTGGCGGTCATTCAGGGCATCGGGCAGGGCGGTCTGATCGCCGCCGCCATGATGGTGATCGTGCTGCGGGCGCCGGACTCACACACGGCGGCGCATCTGTCCGGCATGGCGCAGTGCGTCGGCTATACGCTTGCCGCAATCGGCCCGCTCATCGTCGGGCTGATCCACAGCGCAACGGGCAGCTTTACCGCCTGTGGTCTTTTCTTCGCTGTGTTGGGGCTGGGGGCTGCCATCGCCGGATGGGGAGCCGGGCGCGCGCAACATGTAGGTGTGCAGGTAATCAAGGAATAGCAGCAACAAAAAACCCCGGCAAAACCGGGGTTTTTCTTTATTGTTGTATGAAGGCTCAGGCCTTTTCGTACAGTTCTTCGACGAATTCCCAATTGATGAGGCTATCGATGAAGGCCTCGAGGTACTTCGGACGCAGATTGCGATAATCGACATAGTAGGAGTGTTCCCACACGTCGACGCCAAGGATCGGCGTTGCACCGTGAACCAGCGGGTTTTCGCCGTTCGGGGTCTTGGAGATTTCAAGCTTGCCGTCCTTGACTGACAGCCAGGCCCAGCCTGAACCGAACTGGCCGACGCCGGCAGCGATGAAATCCGCCCGGAACTTGTCGTAGCCGCCAAGATCGGACTCGATTGCCTTTTCAAGCTTGCCCGGCAGCTTCTTGCCGCCACCGTTCTTCTTCATCCACTTCCAGAACAGGATGTGGTTGTAGTGCTGGCCGGCATTGTTGAAGAGTCCCTGGTTCTTGCCGTAGCTTTCCTTGACGATCTCTTCCAGGCTCTTGCCTTCGAGGCCGGAGCCTTCGAGCAGCTTGTTGCCGTTGGTGACATAAGCCTGATGGTGCTTGTCGTGATGAAGTTCAAGCGTCTCGCGCGACATGAAAGGCGCAAGGGCGTCATAGTCATACGGCAGGGCGGGCAGTTCGAAAGCCATTGGAAACTCTCCTCTTTTCTTTGAGCTTACATGGGCAGCTTGCGGCGGGCCGAGCAGATGCTGCCTCAAAACTTGCGTGCGGAATCTACATAGGCCGCATCGGTGCGCGCGGCAATGGCGTGAATGAGCAATTCAGCTTCAAGACAATGAATTATTATTGAAATCACAGTAGGATGGCGCAATTCTAGATTTTATGCTTCGCCATGCGTGGCGGACCCTCACAGGAGGAAACGGTGTCCCACAGTTCTTATGTCTTCGACGCTTATGGCACATTATTCGATGTCCATTCGGCGGTGCGGCGACATGCAGACAAAGCCGGGCCGGACGGCCGGGCATTTTCCGAACTGTGGCGGGCCAAGCAGCTCGAATATTCCTGGGTGCTCAGCCTGATGGGTGCCTATAGCGATTTCTGGAAACTCACCGAGGAGTCGCTCGATTTCGCATTCGCGCGTTACCCGTCCGTAGATCCGGCACTGCGCAATGATTTGCTCGATGCCTATTGGAAGCTCGATTGCTATCCGGAAGTGCCCGCTGCTCTCAAAAGCCTGAAGGAGAAGGGCGCACGGCTTGCGATCCTTTCCAATGGTTCGCCCGCCATGCTCGAATCCGCAGTGCGTTCGGCAGCGCTCGACGTCCTGCTGGACGACGTGATTTCGGTTGATGAAGTCAGGAAATACAAGACTGCCCCGGCGGTCTATGAGCTCATCACTCTGCAATGGCGGCTTTATCCTTCCGCAATCTCGTTCCAGTCCTCGAACCGCTGGGACGTGGCAGGGGCGGTGCGGTTCGGCATGCGCGGGGTCTGGATCAATCGGACCAACCAGCCCGACGAATATAAACAGTTTGCTCCGGCACTGATTCTGCCAAGCCTCCAGTTGCTTGATTGAGTTCTCACTAAAATTTGAACTTGCCGGGTTTATGGAAAGCTGGCTCCTGCACCCAAAATTGTGTCGCGGCTGCAACACGAGCCATGCTGGTGGGCTTTCGCCACGTTTAGGCCGCATTACGAACGGGCGTACGCCACATTTTTCGGGCGTTTTCCGTGCAACCAAACACCGGAAACAGCCGTTTACGGCCTTTTCGATGGCTCACTGCGTATCTGCCACAATTGGCCGGGTCGCAATTCGTTAACCCTGAATGTGTATCTGTAACTCCTCCCGTCACTAAACTGGTTTTCATATGCAAACGACCCTTACCCGCCGTTCCTTTCTGACGGCAATGACAGCAACAGCGGCCGCCGGTCTGGCCGGTTGCGCTCAGTTGGGGCAGAATGTTCCAATCATTGATGTGGATCAGTCGGGCAACCCGATCAACCGCACCCCGCAGGCTAATGTCGATTCCTCCTATGGCGGATGGGCGCAGATGTATGCTGCCGTCGAGGATGGCGGCTTCCAGCTTCCGGCAATTCCGATCCAGAAGATGGACAAGCGCTTCCTGCGTCAGGTTGTGCAGGATCCAACCGGCGAACTGCCCGGTACATTGGTCATCGATACGGCCAACCGCTTCTGCTATCTGGTCCTCGAAAACGGACAAGCAATGCGCTACGGCGTGGGCATTGGCCGCGAAGGTTTCGCGTGGTCGGGTCGCGCTGTGATCCAGTACAAGCGCCAGTGGCCGCGCTGGACCCCACCGGATGAAATGGTCGCCCGCCAGCCGGAACTGGTGCAGTACAGCGCCAGGAACGGCGGCATGGCTCCGGGCCTCAAGAACCCGCTCGGCGCCCGCGCCCTCTATATTTTCCAGGATGGCAAGGACACGCTGTACCGCCTGCACGGCAATCCGGAATGGTGGTCCATCGGCAAGGCGGTCTCGTCGGGCTGCGTGCGCTTCCTGAACCAGGACATCATCGATCTCTATGATCGCGTTCCGGCGAAGTCGCCGATTCTCGTGATGTAATAGCGATTGTCTGAACGACAGATTGCAAAAGCCCCGGATAGCCAGCTGTCCGGGGCTTTTTCCATTGTGCCGCGCGCCAACTTGCCACCGCCTTGAAAATAAGTCACTTTCCGCGCGGACAAATCGTCGGAACAAGGGGAGGGAAGTCATGTCCGAGGAAAAAGTCGCCAAGGAAGTCGTGAAAGGCCCTGCATCCTATTTCCCGTCCATCGAGAAAAAATACGGGCAGCCTGTCCAGCATTGGCTTTCGCTGATCGTGCAGCGAAAGGGCGACAAGCATATGGAAATCGTCAACTGGCTGAAGTCGGAATTCGAGATGGGGCATGGCCATGCCAATGCCCTTGTCGCCTACGCCCTCGCCAAACCGGCGAAGGCGTGACACTGGCACCTTCTACCGTTTGAAGCCGCCGAGAATGCCGCGCACAAGTGCGCGGCCAAGCGAATTGCCGACCGAGCGGACAACGGACTTCATGGCCGTTTCCGCGACCGTCTGGCGACCGGAGCGGCGACCAGTACCAAGTGCGGTGCCGACGAGATCGCCAAGGATACTACCGCCGCCTTCTTCCTCTTCCTTGGTCTTTTGCTGGGCTGCTGCAGCATTCTGCGCCTTGCGGGCCAGCATTTCGAAAGCGGAATCGCGATCCAGTACCTGATCGTACTGCCCGGCAACCGGGCTTGCGGCGATGATCTTCGCGCGTTCTTCCGGCGTCAGCGGGCCGATACGCGATGAAGGCGGGCGCATAAGCGTGCGCTGCACGATTGAAGGCACCCCCTTGGCTTGCAGCGTCGACACCAGTGCTTCGCCAGTGGCGAGATTGGTGATCGCCTGAAACGTGTTGAAATCCGGGTTCGGACGGAATGTATCGGCTGCCGTCTTCACGGCATTGGTTTCGCGCGGCGTATAGGCGCGAAGCGCGTGCTGCACGCGATTGCCGAGCTGCGCCAGAACGGTTTCCGGCACATCGAGCGGATTCTGCGTCACGAAATAAACGCCGACACCCTTGGAGCGGATCAGGCGCACCACCTGTTCGACACGGTCGACCAGAGCCTTCGGCGCTTCATCGAAGAGAAGATGGGCTTCATCGAAGAAGAAGACGAGCCGCGGCTTATCGGGATCGCCGACTTCCGGCAGTTCCTCGAAGAGTTCCGACATCAGCCAAAGCAGGAAAGTGGAATAGAGCCGCGGGCTCATCATCAGCTTGTCGGCAGCAAGCACGCTCACTACACCGCGCCCGTCGGTCGTGGTGCGCATCAGGTCTGAAATCTTGAGCGCTGGTTCCCCGAAGAATTTCGAGCCGCCCTGCTGGTCGAGGACCAAAAGCGAACGCTGGATCGCACCCACCGAAGCCTTGTTCACATTGCCGTACTTGCCCGAAAGTTCTGCCGAGCGCTCCGCCATTTCGGCGAGGATGGCCTGCAAGTCCTTCAGGTCCAGAAGCAGCAAGCCTTCTTCGTCCGCCAGGCGGAAGGCGATGTTCAGCACACCTTCCTGCGCCTCGGTCAGGCTCATCAGGCGCGACAGGAGGAGTGGCCCCATTTCGGAAATGGTGGCGCGAACAGGGTGTCCCTGTTCGCCGAAAATATCCCAGAAGATCACAGGCGCGGCGCGCATTTCGTACGGATCGAGCTTCACTTCCGCTGCACGTTTGAGAAGGCCGTCATTTTGAACGCCGATCGCGCCAATGCCGGAAAGATCGCCCTTGATGTCGGCGCAGAAAACCGGAACGCCAGCCGCTGAAAAGCTTTCGGCCAGAACCTGCAGCGTGACAGTTTTACCCGTGCCGGTCGCGCCGGTGACGAGACCGTGCCGGTTGCCGTATTTCAGCGCTAGATATTCCGGCTGCTGGTAGGAGTCGTCAGGCTTGCGGCTCGCGCCAAGAAAAATAGCGTCTTCGGCAGTCATCAGGCAGCTTGCTCCCTCTGTTCAACTATAACTTATGATATAGAGCAAAATCCGGCCGGAGTGAAACGAGGATCGGTAAGATTATGCCGGATCGCGGCCCTCAACGCGCAGGATAGCCGTTTGGGTGCGCCGGAATAGCTTCCAGATAGGCGGCAATGGCATTGCGGTCGGCTTCGGCAAGGTGAGCCATGTTCGCAACCACATCGGTCATAGATCCGCCGAGCGAATCGAAATCCGGGGTAAAGCCGCTCTGCAACGCGTAGGAGATGTCTTTCCCGCTCCAGGCGCCGATGCCCGCTTCATCCGGCGTGATGTTCGGCACGACGCCTTTTTTCCCGTCACTGCCGGTTTCAGGCGACAATGCTCCGGCGAGCCACTTGCTTGTGTCTACCCCCCCAATCGCATTGCGCGGTGTGTGACATTCGCCGCAATGGCCAAGGGCTTCAGTCAGATACTGGCCGCGCTTCACCTGGTCGGAAGCATTTGCGATTTCCACCGCAGGCTGGTCGGACAGGTAAAGCTGTTTCCAGAGGCCGAGCCCCCGTCGGACCGTGAAGGGGAAGGAAAGCTTGTGCGGCGCTGCGACATTATCGGAGGGCGGCAATGTTTTCATAAACGCAAAGAGATCGGCCACATCCTGCGGCTGCATTTTGGTATAAGAAGTGTAGGGGAACGATGGATAAAGATGTTCGTCCTGCTTGCCGACCCCCTTCAGCATCGCATTGGCAAAGTCCTGTATGGTCCATGTGCCGATACCTTGCTCTGACGGGGAAATATTGGGCGCGATGAATGTCCCGAAATCTGAAACCAGTTCATGTCCGCCTGCCAGAACCTTGCGTGCATCGCCGGAGGCACCTGGCGCGGCATGGCAGGAGGCACAGCCGCCTGCCCAGAAAACCTGTTCGCCCTTGATGGGATCGCCCGGCTTCATCGCGTCCAACACGGTCGCGTCCACCTTCTGCGGAGCGGTCAGAATCCAGAAGGCAGCGGCTCCAAGGACGACCACGGCGCCTGCGGCATATGCCAGTTTTCGGACCATTCCATCTGTTCCCGTGAGGCGGTTCCAGGACGAGCCAGACCGCTCTTATGACCGTTATTCAGCGTGACAGTTCCAAAGTACAGATGCACTGGAATTGCACCGCACTTTTGCTGCAAATTTTTTGCACACAGAGTGTTTCCGTTCGGTGTGCTCTCTGTCAACAGCGAAGATCAGTTCTTCTTGACGCGATAGGCTTGATGGCAGGAACCACAATTGGCGGCGACCTGCTGGAAGGCTGGCTTCAGCGCATCAAGATCCTGCGGTTTGGCAGCCAGTGCCGTAGCGGCGTCGGTCCGGAATTTTTCGACGTGCTTGACGAAGTCGTCTTTGGTTTCCCAGATTTTCGGCGAAGCTTCAGTATCGCCCTGATCCGAACCGGCCGGGAACAACGCATCCACATCCAGCTTCTTGGCATCGGCATCGATCTTTTCCAGCGCAGCAAGTGCTGTGGTGGCGTCGAATGGCTTCTCACCCTTGATCATCGGAGCAATTGACCCGACTGAGCGTCCAAGGTCCTTCATGATTGCCTGACGATCTGCGGTGACGTCAGCCTGTGCTGCGCCGGCGATCAATACAGCTGCAGAGCTGATAGTCAGGAAAAACAAACGCATGCGATCCTCCGCATTTAAAAATTGAACAGACTTCGTCCCTTGGTTCAAATATCCGATACAATCCGGGGCATTGCAATCATTGCGTCGGTTAAATCCCCAGTGCAGCAAGTATCATCCTGAATTTATAGGGATTATTACATAGGCTTCACGTTATCGTGAAAAACATGACTTGAATACTATTGTTTTATACTGATCGGTGTCATTATTTGTGCCGGTATACTCGGTTGGGCAGCCCAAAACAAAAAGGCCCTGGAACCCGGGGCCTTTTCGAGCATGTAAAGTTTGATCAGACGAACTGGCCGAGGCCCGGAATTGCACCGATGACGGCATCAACTGGTTCGTCACCAGCCTTTTCCTTGGCAAAGCGGATGGTTTCCTTGGCAACGCCGGAAATTTCACCCATGCCCAGACCAGCGCCCATGAGCTGGGAGCCGAGACCCATCACGCCGCCCATCAGGCCGGACAGGAAGCCGCCGCCCTTGACCTGCGCGATTGCTTCTTCAGCGCCGGGGAATGCTGCCAGAAGCTTCTGGACTTCCGCTGCCGGGCCTTCCTTCTGCAGGAAGGCGAGGATCATGCCGACTGCCTTTTCTGCCGTTGCCGCATCGATGCCAACTTTGGAGGTGATGCGTGCGATCAGTTCTTCCATGGAAACTCTCCCAAAAATCTTACGTTTACGTAATATGCATTCTCGCCTTCGCTTTGCAAGCCGCCATGAGCGAAAATATTAGAGCATGATTCCGAAAAGTGGGAACCGGTTTTCGGATAAAATCATGCTCAAACAAAAACTTGGAGCGAAACGACGATACACTTACAAACATCCCGCTCTTGGAGAATATGTCTCGTGATGTGACGAGATAATTACGCTGTTCGAATTTCCTGCAATTCGAGTTCCTCGATCATGACCTGCCGCATGACGAATTTCTGGATTTTGCCGGTCACGGTCATCGGAAACTGATCCACGAAGCGGATATGGGCCGGAACCTTGTAATGCGCGATGCGCTGCCGGCAATATTCAATCAGGTCTTCGTCGGAAAGCTGGCCATCGTTGTGCAGCTTGACCCAGGCACAGATAATTTCGCCGAACTTGCGGTCGGGAATACCGAATATCTGGACATCGCTGATCGCGGGATGGGTGAAGAGGAACTCTTCTATCTCGCGGGGATAGATGTTCTCGCCGCCGCGAATGATGAGATCCTTAATGCGCCCGACAATGTTGCAATAGCCTTCGTCGTCTATCGTGGCGAGGTCTCCCGTGTGCATCCAGCCAGCATCGTCGATGGCGCCAGCTGAACTTTCCGCATCGTTCCAGTAGCCGCGCATGACGCTATAGCCGCGCGTCAGCAATTCACCCTTTTCGCCACGCGGTACCACCTTGCCATCCGCATCGACGATCTTCACCTCCAGATGCGGATGGATGCGCCCGACGGTGGAAACGCGCCGCTCCACAGGGTCAGTCGTCGAGCTCTGGAAGCTGACCGGGCTGGTCTCCGTCATGCCATAGGCGATGGTGATTTCGCTCTGGTGCATCTCGCTCACCACCCGCCGCATCACTTCGATGGGGCAGGGCGATCCGGCCATGATGCCGGTGCGCAGGCTGGTGAGGTTGAAACGGCTGAATTCCGGGTGATCGAGCATCGCAATGAACATTGTCGGCACGCCATGGAGGCCGGTGCATTGCTCCTCTTCAACGGTCTGGAGCGTCAGGAGCGGATCGAAACTGTCGTTTGGAATTACCATGCAGGAACCATGGGTCACACAGGCAAGATTGCCGAGCACCATGCCGAAGCAATGATAGAACGGCACCGGGATGCAGAGCCGGTCCTGTTCGGAAAGTTGCATCGCCTCGCCGACGAAAAACCCGTTATTGAGGATATTGTGGTGGGAGAGCGTGGCACCCTTCGGGCTGCCGGTCGTGCCGCTGGTGAACTGGATATTGATGGGATCGTCAAATTGCAGTTCTTCGGAAAGCTGCGCCAGTTCTTCCCGCGTAACCTCGTCGCCGGATTGGGTGACATCATCGAAATTCAACATGCCCGGCGTCTGTTCCGCACCGAGCCGGATCACGCATCGCAGATTGGGAAGCCGCTCGGACATCACATGACCGGGCCGGGCTTCATCAAGTTCAGGCACGATGCTGCGCAGAATATCGATATAGTTGCTGGTTTTCAGCGATGGCGCGAGGATCAGCGCCGCGCATTCGACTTTCCCCAGCACATATTCCAGTTCATGCGCCCGATAGGCCGGGTTGATGTTGACAAGGATCAACCCGGCTTTTGCGCTGGCAAACTGGGTGAGAATCCATTCGAGATTGTTCGGCGACCAGATGCCGAGACGCTCGCCGGGGCGGAGCCCGATGGCGAGGAAGCCTTCAGCCAGCTGGTCGGTCAGTTGTCTGAGTTCGGAATAGGTCAGCCGGATATTCTGGTGCCGGACAATGACGGCAGGACGTTCGGGATATTTTTCCGCGATCTGGTCAAGATGCCGACCGATCGTATTGCCAATGAGAAGCTTGTCGCTCGCACCATGTACATAACTGGCCTGCTGCATTTCCGATCCTCCCAAACCGAAGATGACGCCCGAAGGCGATGCATCAAGTGGTGGGAGGATGCCATCCGCAGAGCTTCGTGAAAACCGCAGTTTTTATGTTGAGGTTCAGCGCTTGGTGCAGCGCACCAGAGTGGCGGCACCGGCATTGGTGTATTTGCTCTGCATCGTATAGAGCCATCCCTTGCATTCCGACATGCTGCTGAAGCACCGGACGCGGTCGATCGCGACCAGACCGTCACCGCCAGTGATGAAGGGCGAGTCGTCCACGCCGCTGAACTGGCCGACGATGATGCCGCTGCCTCGTCTCGGCACGTTGCAGCGCTGGCCTGCATATTCGCTGACATCCTTGCGTACCTGCGCTTCAGCCGACATCGGCAGTGCGACAAGACCGGAAACCGCAAGCGATGCGGAAGTGAGGCAAACAGCAATGACCTGACGCAACATCGGTCTCTCCTTAAGAAGAATAGATGTAAAACAATATTATATGTGAAATAGCGCGTTCTTCCAGAGCATGTCTCCCGAAAGTGGGAACTCGTTTCGGGATAAAGACATGTGTAAAAAGAAGGAAGCATCGCACCCTTAAAACCTGGATGCGATGCTTGTTGTAACGGATCAGAGTACGCTGCCCGCCTTGCCTGCCACCTTGAGTGCGAAGGCATAGGTATAGGCGACTTCTTCCAGTCGCGAGAAGCGACCCGACGCGCCGGCATGGCCCGCATCCATATTGATACGGAACAGAACCGGATGGCTATCGGTCTTCAGTTCACGCAGTCTGGCGACCCATTTGGCAGGCTCCCAGTAAGTGACACGCGGATCGGTAAGGCCTGCCACGGCCAGAATGGCCGGATAAGCCTGGCGGCTGACATTGTCGTAGGGCGAATAGCCGGCAATCGTCCGGTAATCCGCTTCCGATGTGATCGGATTTCCCCATTCGGGCCATTCCGGCGGAGTCAGCGGCAGGGTGTCGTCCAGCATCGTGTTCAGCACGTCGACGAACGGGACTTCGGCAATGATGCCGCCGAATGCGTCGGGTGCCATATTGGCAATTGCACCCATCAGCATGCCGCCTGCGGAACCGCCATGGGCAACGATGCGGTCATGACTGGTGAAGCCTTCGGCGACGAGGTGGTTTGCAGCGGCGATGAAATCGGTGAACGTGTTCACCTTCTTGTCGCGCTTGCCGTTTTCGTACCAGGCAAAACCCTTGTCCTTGCCGCCGCGGATATGGGCGATGGCATAGACGAAGCCGCGATCCACGAGCGACAGCCGTGACGTGCTGAAGCTTGCGGGAATGGTGATGCCATAGGAACCATAGCCATAGAGCAGGCAGGGTGCCGAGCCGTCGAGCTTCGTATCCTTGTGGTATAGCAGGGACACCGGCACCAGTTCGCCGTCCGACGCCGTGGCAAAGACCCGGCGCGTAACATAGTCCTGGGCGTTGTGGCCGGAAGGAACTTCCTGCGTCTTCAAGAGCTTCCGCTCCCGTGTCCGCATATTGTAGTCGAAGAGCTGTTCCGGCGTTGTCATGGACGAATAGGAGAAGCGGATCACATCCGTATCATATTCGGCGCTGCCATGAAGGCCGAGCGAATAGGCCTCCTCATCGAATGCGATGGCATGTTCCTCGCCGGTCTCGCGATCGCGGATCACGATGCGCGGCAGGCCGTTATCGCGTTCCATCCAAACTAGTTGGTGCTTGTAGGCGGAGTGCGACAGGATCAGCCGTCCCGGCTTTTCCGCCACGACCTCTACCCAGTTTTCAGGCTGCGGCGAGGCGGCAGGCGCCTGACAAATCTTGAAATCCTTGGCGCCGCCTGCATTGGTCAGGATGTAGAAGACGTCACCGCCCGGTGCGATGTCATATTCCGTGCCGGTCTTGCGCTCCATGACGAGCTGCGGCTTTGCCGCCGGATCGTTGGCGGGAAGGAGCCAGCATTCCGATGTTTCATGGTCGTGAATGTCGATAAAGATATAGTCGTCCAGCGCCGAGCCGCCGACACCGAGGAAAAAGCCTGGATCTTTCTCTTCATAGATCAACGGATCATCCGACTGATCCGTGCCGACCTTGTGATAGAAGACTTTAGACGGTCGGTGGTTCTCGTCGAGACGCGTATAGAAGAAGCCCTTGCTCTCCGCGTCCCACGCGCCGCCGCCATTCGTATCGGTGACAATGTCTTCAAGGTCTTTCATGGAAGACAGATCACGGACTTTCAGCTTGTAGAATTCCGACCCCTTGTCGTCATATCCCCAGATCAAAAGCTTGTGATCCGGTGCATGATCGGCCGATGCAAGGCGGAAATAGGCCTTGTCCTTGCCTTCGACATCGCCGTCGAGAAGGATGGTTTCCGCGCCACCATCGCGCGGTGTGCGAATGAAATAGGGCTGCTCGCCACCGGTGCGATAGGACACGCCATAGGCGAAAGGGCCATCCTTGGAAGGAACGGAGGAGTCGTCTTCCTTGATGCGCCCGCGCATTTCGGCAAACAGGCCGTTCTGCAGCGCTTCCGTGTCCTTCATCAACGCTGCCTGATAGGCATTCTCTGCTTCCAGATGCGTGCGGATTTCGGGGGCCAGCACCGATGGATCCCTGAATACTTCCTGCCAGTTATCTGCGCGCAACCAAGCATAATCGTCGGTGCGTGTGATCCCGTGACGAGTGTCATTGACCGGATGCTTGGCTGCATGCGGTGGTTGAAGTTGGGAGGAGCTTTGAGACATCCACAATTCCGATGAAAACTGTTTCAATTTGCTGCAAGGCCGGTAAGCCGTGCCTTCTGGCGGGTGATAGTGATATTTATATAGTTGGCCGAAGTGGCGAAAGCGAGTTGATTTCGTTGAAATATATTTGAGCAATGCCTTTTTGAGGCCCGATTCTGCCGCCAAAAGCTACCCAGCGGAAACATGTTAGTCTTGGACTTCGTACAAGAAAACTTGAGGGAGAAAACTATTGCTAACGCAGGTCGAGCAAATTAAAGGAAGCACGGCTGTGAACTGCAGCTTCATCCATATCCTTGAATAAACGGCAGGGGCGGCAACGCGAACACATCGCGATTCAAAGTTTCCCCATCTTAGTAAGGTTGAGTTCGAGTTTTTCTATTTGGTGATTCAAGAAGAAAGACTTGTTGTTAATGTAATGTGGTTTGACAATTCTATTGCAAATGACATTATCAACTGGTATTCGCAGTCGGGAACGGATGGGCAGGGTTTAGGAATACGTAACGACGATGGCAGGCGGGGATCTCCAGTCGTCGATTACGCAACAATAAGAAGTAAAAAGGAAATACAATGGAAAATCTGGACACGCACGACGAAAGCGCAGAACTGCTTCTGAGCCTTACTGCAGATGTTGTCGCCGCATATGTCGGCAATAATTCGATTCGCGCTGGTGAACTGCCGCTGCTGATCGCTGAAGTGCACGCCGCTTTCAAGCGTCACGTCGAACGCGAAGAAGCGCCTGTCGTTGTCGAGAAGCCGAAGCCTGCCGTCAATCCGAAGAAGTCGGTTCACGACGACTACATCATCTGCCTCGAAGACGGCAAGAAGTTCAAGTCGCTGAAGCGTCACCTGATGACCCATTACAACATGACGCCGGAACAGTACCGCGAAAAGTGGGATCTCGACCCGAACTATCCGATGGTCGCTCCGAATTACGCTGCTGCTCGCTCGCGCCTGGCTAAGAAGATGGGCCTGGGCCGCAAGCCTAAGGACGCTTAATCGCTCCGACTTTCGAGCGGACCGCGCTTTGCAGTGTCTGTTCTGAGAGCTTTATAGAAATGGCCAGTATCGTTGAGCTTACGCTCCTTGATGCTGGCCATTTTGTTTTGGATTTGAGCACGTCCGGAAGCGCATGGTCTTTTCAACCAATCCGGTCGAATGCTTGTTTTAGTGCAATGTGCCTGTTCAGGTCATAACTCCAGTGACCGCACATTCCTTTCAGTCGCTCCCTTTCCATGAGGCGTGTCAGGCGCCGTTTGGTCCGTTCCTTCTCTTCCAGCGGGGCCTTGAGAACTTCATCGAGATCGATGCTGGCGATGATCTGCAAGGCAATGCGTTGCATCGCGGTCAGTTGATTCTGTTTTTGCCGGGCAAAAAATAGTGAGCGGGCTTGCTTCAGATCCGCGTCCATGGCGATCATTCCTCATTTCTTGATGCGAATGAGCATGAGCCACGCAAAATGTTGTTGGATAATATTCCTAGATTTTTTCTGATTTTTCTGTAAGATGGCCATCAAACGCGATGGATTCAAACGCGTTAATGCCGTGTTGGCAAGGTTTTAGCCTATGTTAGGGCTGTCGAAACTAACCACAGACAGCAATTCCTTCTACGAAACTTATCCACACTTGCAATTTTCTCCGTATAAGAAGATATTCCTATTCTGGCGAGGAAAGATGAATGTCTTTGGAACTATCGGATGTCATTCATACACGGGCGGAAGCTTTCGAAGCATTGAAGTTGCTTGCGGTGCGGCATGGGCGAAGCCTTAACCTTGGAAGGGTGGAGGGTGTCGCCGACCGGTCGCGGGAGCAGCAGAACATAGCGCTGTGCGATGCCCTTATTGATCTGCTGGTGACTATGTTCGGTGTTTCCGGCGCTGAATTGCGGTCACCGCTGCGGTGCAGGCGAGAGGTGGCGCGTGTGCGGCAGATCGGCATGTATGTCGCGCACACGGCTTTCGGGCTGGCCATGCGTGAAGTGGCTGCCGGATTTGGGCGAGACCGGACAACCGTGATGCATGCCTGCCATCTGGTGGAGGACATGCGCGACGATACGGAGTTCGATGCGATCGTCTCGACATTCGAACGCATTGCGCAAAGTGCTTTCACGGCCTGGAGGATGGCGGCATGACCACCCAATTGTCAGTGTCCGAAGCGAGAATTATGCGCTTTCTGAAAAATGGCGGCTGCGAGGTTCAGGATTCCATTCGCGCTTCGCATGTCTTGCTTGCAACGGATCAGGGGACCATCGCTGCTTCCCGTGCCGAACTGGAGGCGATGCAGAAAAAGGGATTGTTGCATTGGAATGAGGAACGGCTTGTTTCATCGCAGCCCGCTATCAAGCGCGCAAAGGAAGGCGGCAAGCCGTTGCGCAACCCGGCAAGAACCTTGCAGACCATTGACTATGAGCAGGGCGAAAAGATTGAGATCAATCCAGAGGAATCGCCGCTTGCGATGCTCTACAGGCGCAAGAATGCGAATGGTTTTTCCTTTATCTCGGAGAGCGAGTTCCTTGCCGGTGAAAGGCTGCGGGCTGACTTCACACGCGGATCGCTGATGCCGTCCGTCACCATGCGCTGGGACACCAGTGTTGGCGGCGGGCGCAGCGGGCCGGGCGGCATGGCAGAGCTGACCGATATCGCGCTGGCCAGCCGCATCCGTGTCGAGCGGGCGCTGGAAGCAGTCGGGCCGGAACTGAACGGCGTTCTGGTTGATGTCTGCTGCTTCCTGAAAGGGCTTGAAACCGTGGAACGTGAGCGGCAATGGCCCGTTCGTTCTGCCAAGATGCTGCTCAAGGTCGGTCTGGCCGCGCTGCACCGGCACTACAATCCTCAACTCGAAAAGGAGCGGGGCAGAGCCGCTGTCCTGCATTGGGGAACAGACGACTACCGGCCGCAAATGCGTCCGCAGAATATGTGAGGTGACGCCCTCATTGACACCTTTCCGGGGCGGGGCTATCGCCTCTTTCTCAAAGGGACTTTGTGCCCGTTGGGGAAGTGGGGAGAAATCACATGAATTCGGTACGGGATCGGCTGGAAAGCATCCTGTCGCGCCTGGAAGCGCGGACAGCAAGCGAACACGTTTTCAGCAAGGTCTATGCACAACAGGCGCGCGCTGAGGCTGACGCCGCCGATGCGCGTCTTCGTGACGGGCGCGCCGTTGGGCCGCTCGACGGTCGCATTGTTTCGATCAAGGATCTCTTCGATGTTGCCGGAGAGCCGACGCTTGCCGGTTCGGTTATTCGTCGCGATGCTGCCCCGGCGACACAGGATGCCAAGATTGTCAGCCGTCTGCGTGATGCGGGTGCGGTCATTGTCGGCAAGACCCACATGACGGAATTCGCCTTCACGCCGGTCGGTCTCAATCCGCATTACGGCGAGCCGGGCAATGCGATTGATCCGACGCGTGTTCCGGGTGGATCGTCGTCGGGTGCTGCAGTTTCGGCAGCGGAAGGAACAAGCGAGATCGCTATCGGTTCGGATACCGGGGGATCGGTGCGCATTCCGGCAGCGCTGAACGGCATTGTCGGCTTCAAGCCGACCGCCCGGCGCATTCCGCTCGACGGTGCGTTTCCGCTGGCGCCGTCGCTCGACTCCGTTGGCCCGCTAACCAAGACGGTCGCTGATGCGATCATCACCGATGCGATTATGGCAGGCGAAACGCCCGTGTTGCCGAACGCCTTGCCGCTGAAGGGCCTGCGTGTTGCTCTGCCGAAAGACTACCTTCTGGCCGATATGGAGCCGGACGTTGCAAAACACTTCGAAGCAACGGTTGCGCTTCTTGAAAAGGCAGGAGCGATCATCGCCGATCTGGAAGTCGACGATCTGATCCAGCGCCTGCGTGAGGCAACCCGCGTCGGCTCCATCGCCGGGATCGAGGCAAGTCATATCCACGCATCGACCTGGCTTGGCGATCCTGACGCCAATGTCGATATCCGCGTGAAGCACCCGCTGTCCGTCCGCGTCAAGGTTCCGATGGAAACCTATCGCGGGATCATGGAAACACGCGCGACGCTTGTTCAGCAAATGGACGAGCGCCTGAGCGACTTCGATATGTTCGTAACGCCCGCTACGCCGATTGTTGCGCCGACGATTGCTTCGGTCAGCAATGACGAGGTTGAATATGACCGTGTGGAAGGGCTGCTGCTGCGTGACACGCAGGTCGGAAACCAGTTCGACCTGTGCAGCATCACCGTGCCCATGCCGGACATGACACTGCCGACCGGCTTCATGCTCAGCGCGCGCGGCGGCACGGATAAAAAGCTGCTCGCCGCAGCCTTGTCGGTTGAGAAACTTTTAGAGCCTGAATCAAAAAGCGGCATGTGAGTGCGAGAATGGTAATTTTCGAGTACCGGAGCGCAATGTACTTTTTGGTACATGAGCACCGGAACGCAGGTAAATTGCCATTTGCAGCCGCACAGGGCGACTTTTGGAACGGGTTCTTAGGCTGATTCTTTCGCCAGCTCTGCTTCGCGACGGATGCGTGCCACCATGGCGCGCAGGCCGTTGGAGCGCTGCGGCGTCAGATGTTCATCGAGGCCGAGCTTTTTTAAAATAGCTTCCGGGTCCACGGCGAGAATTTCTGAAGCCTTGTGGCCGGAATATAGTGCCAGCACGATGGCCACCAGACCACGCACGATATGCGCATCGGAATCGCCGAGAAACTCGATGACCGGATCGTTGCCGTCTTGCGGAAGCGTTTTCAGCCAGACCTGGCTGACGCAGCCCTGAACCTTGTGCGCAGCATCGCGTGCATCGTCGGGATAGGGCGGCAATTCCTTGCCGAGGTCGATGACATAGCGATAGCGGTCTTCCCAATCGTCGAGAAATTCGAAATCGGACATGATGCTATCGATGGTCGTGGTCATAATACTCGCCTGAAAGAAGTTTCTTGCCGCTTATATAGTCATGAAACGCTGCAAGGTCACGGAAAACTAGCGTTGAATTGAACCAGTCGGGCGACGGTCCAGTGCACGCAGGGCTTCTTCGCGCGATGTCGGGATGGGAATGCCGATTGCGGCCTGTGCAGGTGCGGCGACTGCCGGTTCCACTTTTGCAGGCGGTTGCGGCTTGGTGCCGAAACGGTCGCTCAGATATTCGAGCGCGGCGCGGCTTCCTTCCAGAAGGCCGCTCCCGGCGCTGGAAACAAGCGAGGTACCGTTCTGGCAGAAGGATGGGTTGTCGATGCACAGCTTGCCCAGTTCCACGGCGGTTTTGCCATTGGCGAGAAGCTGATCGATTGAATCCGGCTCCCGCTTCGTCTCGGCAATGGCTGGCTTCTTCTGCGGTTTGTTTTGCTCATCCGCAGGGAAGAAGCGCGGCATCACGATGAATGCCAACGACAACCAGAAAACGGATTTGATGAGAAAACGGATCATTGCCTTCTTGCGGTTGCGTGCCTTCGGTTTGCGTCAATGTCGGATGAATTGGAAAAGATTCCGTAACTGTTCGGTTTATTGGAGCGCATCGCGAAAAGTGTGAAACGGTTTTCGGACAAGATGCGCGTCATGGTAAAGCATTTGAACGTCAAAATTGTGCCGTGGCTGTGGTTTCGCCACCTGATCGCTACTCTCTGTTTACCATAGGCAGAAAAGCAGACCCGGCGCGTCACTTATCCGCTTTGGGCGGTCTCGTTTTATCGTTTCTTTAAAGCCTCGGCTGCAATCTGTTGCTGGCTGGGAGGGCGTCGTCACGGCGAACGGTTTTCCGGTTTTGACAATGCAAGAGTATTGAGTGAGTACGGCACGTTGAACGCCATTCTTTTGAAAACAGCCGAGACCGTCCGCATGAATGTGCAGGCGATCAGCCGTTTTTACGAACGTTTCTGCCGCCGTTGGGTATCCAGTCCCGATGCGGTCTCCATACGTGTTATCGGTTCGGTCATCACCGCGCCGGTCCTGCTTTGTGCGGCCGTGCTCGCTTCGGGTGTGACACCGGGCTTTACGGAATTTGCGATTCTTGCAGCAAGCTTTGCAGGCGTCGCCATGATCCTTT
Organism: Brucella sp. GW823-FHT04E01; assembly: GCF_058796175.1. NCBI lineage: Bacteria > Pseudomonadati > Pseudomonadota > Alphaproteobacteria > Hyphomicrobiales > Brucellaceae > Brucella > Brucella sp. GW823-FHT04E01. The sequence continues at coordinate 47,560 of NZ_JBXAIK010000007.1, forward strand.
GCGCGCTGTCGCTGATGGGCATCGCCGCACCTGTTCTGGCTGGCCTGAACTTCGCTGCCTATGGCGCGGGTCTTGCTGCCGTTGGCGCTTTTTCTCATGGCAACGCGGTTTTGTGGTTGATGGCGGCTGGTCTGCCGCTTGAAGTCTGGTTTGCGACCCGCAAGCCTGCCGCCGCAGCAGCAGGCGCCGCATTCGCGGCCATGGTTCTCGGCTATTTTGCGACGGCAAGCGGTGGCCCCATTTCCGGCGGCAGCTATGTGTCCGTCGCTGTTCTGGTACTTTATGCGGCAAGCCTTGTTGCACGTGGTTATGCGAGCGCCGCCAAGCCCGCGCAGATCAAGGTCACCGCGCCGCAAGCCGCGGTTGCTGCGGGTGACCTGCAGTTCAGCCTCGATTCGGATGGCGTGGTTGCCTCGGTCGATATGAATTCGGCAAAGCTTCTGGGCGTACAGTCCAAAATGCTGGAAGGCACGGCGCTCATCGACCGTGTTCATGTCGCCGACCGTGTAGAATATCTTTCGCTTCTGGCCGATCTTCGCGCCGGTTCCGCTTCCAGCAAGGTCGATGTGCGCCTGCGTTCCATCGAAAATGGCGATACGGTCTTCCGCACTTATCGTCTCGAAGGTGCCGCAAGCGCTCGCGCTATCACGCTGGTTGGCCGCTCGCTCGAAGGCGAGCAGAAGCTTCTGGACGAGATTGCAACACTGAAAGCGGAGCTTGAATCGGAGCGCATCGGCAAGGGCCGTCTGCTTGCAGCCGTCAGCCATGAGCTGCGCACGCCGCTCAATTCGATCATCGGCTTTTCCGATATGCTGTCGCATGAAATGGGCGGCAAGCTGGCCAATGAGAAGCAGCGCGAATATGCAGGCCTCATTCACCAGTCCGGCCATTACCTGCTGGAACTCGTAAATGCTGTTCTCGACAATTCGCGTCTGGAAACCGGCAATTACAGCATCGACCCGCAGAATTTCGCTTTCCGTGACGCGGCTGAAATGTGCACCTCTGTCATGCTGCCGCAGGCTGAAAAGAAAGGCGTTGCCTTCTGCCACCGCGTCGGCGCAGGCATTGGTGAGCTGGTGGCGGATCGCCGCGCCATTCAGCAGATTCTGCTCAATCTGGCCAGTAATGCGGTGAAGTTCACACAAAGCGGCGGCTGCGTCACCATCGATGCAACCCGCGTGATGGCGAGCGGGCGTGCGATGCTGGAAATCAGTGTGTCGGATACGGGCATCGGCATCGAGCCGGAAGATATGCAGCGCATCGGCACGCCATTCGTGCGCGCCGACAATAACTATACGCGCGCGCAGGAGGGAAGTGGCCTCGGACTTTCCGTGGTCAAGGGGCTGGTGGAACTGCATCAGGGAAGCATGCAACTCAAGAGTTGCCCCGGCGAAGGCACGATCGTCACGATTCGCCTTCCGGTGGCAGGCCCGCAGGTTGTCATGGGAGAAGACGAATATCAGGAACTTGGCCCAGAGCTTGGCATGGTGATCGACATGCACCGTCACCAGGGGGAAAGGCGTAATGACTGGCAGAACGACGAAGACAACAGCCAAATCCGGGAGCAGAAAGATGCGCAAACCCGCAAAACGGCGTAGTCTCGGCTCGCGGCTCCTCCACTTCTTCTTCACATCAGCTTCGGCACTTGCAATTGCTGCCGGAGATTTCATCGTGCGCAACCCCGTCCTGACTGGCGGGGCAACTGCGTTTCTGGTGGTGATGAGTTTCGTCTCGGCTAATGCGCTCTGGTATCAGCCGGAGGCGCACAAGGCGGTATTCTTCAGCACAAGACCGGACTTTGTGTTCAAGCCGACTCCACGTGCAGTCCTGCCTGGCACGGCGGCGGCAAGTGACAATGCCCCGAAGTCCACCGAGACCGCCTCTGCCGAACCTGCAAACAATGAGACTGCCCAGTCGCTGGAAGCCGCGAGCCTGTCGGCGGACCGGCTGAACATGAGCGCATCGGTTGATGACATGCTGCCGGCACTTGCGCCCAATGCCGATCTCGAAATCGCACGGCTGCAGCAACGTCTTTCGACGCTTGGAATTTACAAGGGACCGGTGGATGGTTTCACCGGGCCGCAGACCCGCGAAGCGGTGGAACGCTGGCGCGCTTTGCAGCAGAAGCTCGGCGTGCAGGAAGCAAATATTCCGGCGCAGTTGCAGGCCGATGCCCAAAACAGTGCCCCGGCTCAGGACGATGTTGCCAAAGTCATCGAGGTAGCAGTTCCGACGCCGCGCCCGCAGCCCGCCGTTTTGAAGACGGAAACGGTTTCAAAACCGAAACCCGCTCTCGCTTCCTATGAAAAGCCCGCGCCGAAAAAGCAGGTGGCGGCAACGCCCACCGTGCAATCGGTGAAAGTGAGTTCGCAGGATATCATCCGCGTACAGGCCGGGTTGAAAGCATTCGGCAATGACACCGTGCCGGTGAACGGACAGCCGGGCAAGACGACACAAGAAGCGGTGCGCGAATTCCAGAAACTGTTCAGTATGCCGGTAACCGGCGAAATCGATGCGACGCTCATCACCAAGATGCGCGAGATCGGCCTGATAAGCTGATGGGGGTCCGATGCGCCTGACATCCGACTTCTGGGTTTCGGCTTTGATCCGCAATGTTCAGGGCGAGGGCGGCTTTGCCTATCTTGCCCGTCGCGGATCGCCGGAGGCGGGCGCAATCTTCATCAAGGTAAGCTCACGCTTCGGCACCTGCGATCTATATTCGCCTGCTCCGCAAACTTCTTATGAAGAAGATAATGACGGCGAGCGCATGTTCCTGCGCATTCTGCACGATGCCGATGACATGGCGGCAAGTGACCGTATGGCGCGGGAAACCCGCTTCGACCCCGACCTGTGGCTGGTCGAACTGGAAGATATAGCCGATGCGTCGGCACTGTTCTCGATTTCGCAGGACGGAGAAGCTTTCTAAAACTTCTTCCTGATGAACTCTATTTCACCAATCGCTGAAGCGACGGGTGATCGGAATTGGCGGCGTCGGCGAGTGGCGTGTCGTCCTCGGCCATTTCACGCAATTTCCCACGCAGCATGGCCGACATGTCTTCCGCCTTCCAGCGCCGCACGAGCGCCATCGCTTTTTCGCGGTCGATGGAGCGATAAATATGCACAAACTCACGCAGGCTGTCGCGGTTGGTGTCGATAGGCCCCAGAATGGCAGTCATGACGAGATAGCATTCCGCAGGCGACAATCCGAGCGCCTTGAGTGCAATCGGCAGATGCGAATCCGGCCACCGTCCGATGATCGCGTCGGACCGTTCAAAGGACAGGTCGAGCGTATCGGCCAGCGCATTGCGGAAAAACTGGCTGTCGATCAGCAGTGCGGTATCGATGAGATGCTGCGAACCGGTGGTCGCACCAGCCTCGAAGAAAGGCTGTTGCAGCGCGCGCGCCAGCCGTTCGGAACTGTCTTCCTTCATCAGCGGCGCTCTGGCCGCAGAAAGGTCAGGTACATCCGGCCTTTCGAGCGGTTCGGCTTCGATATTGGCGAGATTTTCCTGAAGGGTCAGCGTGCGATCGATGACCGGATCGGCGAAACTGCGCAGCACGCCTTGCAAAAGAACGTCACCGGACTGGCGTCGCGCAATGGCGCGCGCATGGGCAAGACCGTTCTTGCCGATGATCTCGATGAGGTCGGAAGGGCGCAGAAGGGGAGAGCGCAACAGGATCGGTGCGGAGATTTCGACGGGGTCGTCGGCCAGCGTCAGAATGAGGCGGCGCGGTGCGTCTTCCAATTGTGCCAGCGCATTGGCTGCATGACGCTTGCCGCGGGTGGACGCGCATTGCAGTAGCGGCATGGCGAGATCTTCAAGCTGTTGCATGTCCTGCCGTCCGGGGCGCGTGATACCCGCGAACGCCGAAATTGCGGCCGCCAGAAGGTCGTCCGCCTTGCTGCTCCCCGCTTTTGAATTCGACGGGCTCCGGTGGCCTGAAATATCCTCCAGGGCGCGGAACTGATCATTTGTCACGCAGAATACTCCGGTAGGCACACAACTCACCCGTCCCAAATTGCAGATCGCGCATCCGGCAGCAGCCGGTTAATGCGGAAGTGCTCCCCGCATGGGTCGGTATTCCGGATAGTAGCGTTGAAGCCTTAGCAACTCATTAACCGTGCCATAAAGAAACAGCATTTGGCTGGGGTAATGCCTGACGACTTTTGGGGCAGGCAATTAGAGCCCTTCAAACGGAGCGCATTCCGCCTCCGCAAAGAAGCGCCGCACTTCCGTGTTCCACGTCGCGTCAGGCACGAAAACGCGCAGCACGGCGGCACCTTCGCCGATATTCTGCTCAATCAGGATCGAACGGGCATCGGCTTGCGAGCCATCCGAGCGCAGACTTGCCATGCCGATGGGATCGGCAAGGATCAGATCGAGCTTGCTTTCGTTAGAAACGCTGTCGTTGAGGCTATAGAGATTGTCCCCGTTGGGCGCATAGATCGAGAGCGACCAATAAGGCACATTTGCTCCGGTCGTGATGTGCACGGGACCATCGGCAAGATCGAAGCGACAGGTGGCTTCCTGTACCAGCGGGTCGCTGTCGCTGACCGGGCCGGTCTTTTCGTCCAGCCTGTGGAAGCGGTATGGCTCGCTTCCGGTTTCGATCCGCGACCAGGCGTTCTTGTCGGAATAGAAGGGAACGAGGAAAAGAACTGCGATATGCACAATCGCGGCACCGACGATGCCGAGGAGAACGAGGTGGAGAATTCTAGCCACGGCACGTCCCCTTGTTTGCACCCGGAACACGGGCGAGACCTGGCATCACCAGATCGGAGAGGCCGGAGGATGATGCCGCAGGCGTATCATAGAGCGTCATGACAAGAACGAAATCGCCGCTTCCTTCCACTGGCAACCAGTTGCCGGAAGCTGCATCGGGGCCGATGGTGATCGTGACGCTGCCGTCATCGTCATAAAGCACTTCGCGGGAATGCAGCGCTGCCTGCAATCCTTCGCGCGGCGTGATCGGCTCGAGATCAGGCGAGGCAGGAAAGACGGTCCAGAATCGGGCCGGTGGCGTCAAGCCGCTCAGGCGATAGGTGCAGCCGCGCCGGAGGGTGCGCCCGCTATTGTCGCTGCGCGCATAGAAGGGCAGGCCTTCAGCCGTTCCAAGCGCCAGATAGGCTTTGCGAGCAGCCCGAGCCTTGGAATAGGGGTCGGCATCGGGGGTGCCTGCCGCCGGATAGGCGCTCCAGACCCCGACACGAAGTTCTCCGAAACCCTCAAACCGGTCGAGAACCTTGTCGACGCTCCAGATGCCGCCGCCAAGCGCCAGCACAAGCACAATCGCCGTGTTGAATATCCTTTTGAACATCGCCCTCAGAGTACCGATATTTTCGTGCGTTCGGCGATCTTAGGCAGAGGCGGAGCCGCAAGGAAGCGGTCATGCAGTTCTTTGATAATTTTTGTCGACATGGGCGAAAGGACGCGCGGCGGTGCTGCCATGGTTTCTTCCGGCTTGGCATTTGCCACTTGCGGCTCGCTCTTTTTGGGCGGCGACGGGAAAGGCGGAGTAACGCCGGGTATTGGCTTCAGCTCGATATTCTGGTGCGCATAGGCCATCATGCGCTGCCAGGCCATGGCTGGCAGGATGCCGCCGGTCAGGTCTTTCATCGGCGTGAAATTATCATTGCCGAACCAGACAGCCGCCGTGAAATTACCGGTGAAGCCGACGAACCATGCATCGCGATAGTTCTGTGTTGTGCCGGTCTTGCCACCCACCCGCGTCATCGGCAATGCCGCCCGGCGTCCGGTGCCGCGTTCGGGCACCTGCACCAGCATGGAATTCATTTCGAGTGCGGCCTTTTCCGACAGCGCCCTGTGCGGCTTCGGTGCATCGCGACCAAAGTCCCACAAAACCTTGCCTTCCGACGAAACGATCTGCGTAAATGCATGACGGTTACCGGCCATGCCCGCATTCGGAAACACGTTGAAGCCGGTGGCCTGATCCATCACCGTCATTTCCGATGTGCCGAGCACCATGGTCTTGTGTGACGAGATCGGCGATTCCACGCCCATCGCCTTGGTGAGGGCTACGATGGGGGCTGTGGTCAGATAATCGCGCGCCAGCCGCACCGGTACGCTGTTCAATGAACGGACAAGTGCGGTCGTCAGGTCCACACGACCGGCAAAACTGCGGCCGTAATTACGAGGCGACCAGTTACCCCAGCTGATCGGACCATCCGAAACGATGGTGCTGGGCGTCAGGCCCTTTTCCATCGCTGCCGCGTAGACATAGGGCTTGAAGGACGAACCGGCCTGCCGCAATGCCTTGGTGGCGCGGTTGAACTGGCTTTCGCCGTAGTCCCGCCCGCCAACAAGCGCACGGACGGACCCGTCATTGGCAATGACCACGGTCGCAGCTTCTGCAGCATTATAATCCTTGCCGAACTGGCGCAGATGATACTCCAGTGATTCCTCTGCCGCCTTCTGCAGGTTGCGGTCGAGCGTCGTGCGCACGATCAATGTGTGCTGTGGAATTTTGGCGGCGACCTTTTTCACCTCCTCGAAAGCCCAGTCGAGGAAGTAATCCGGGCTCTCATTCTTGGCGCGGTCGATGACGCTTGCCGGATGACGGCGTGCAACGGCCACTTGTCCGTCGCTCAGGAAGCCGCTTTCAACCATGTTGGAAAGCACGACATTGGCACGCGCACGCGCTGCGGGCAGATTGACATGCGGCGCAAACTTGGCGGGCGCCTTGAAAAGGCCGGCCAGCATCGCGGCTTCTGCCAGCGAGACATCCTTCACGCTTTTGCCGAAATAGAATTCCGAAGCGGCAGCAATACCGAAGGTTCCGCCGCCCATATAGGCGCGGTCGAGGTATAGCTGCAGGATCTCCTTCTTGCTGAGATTGCTTTCCAGCCAGAGCGCGAGGAAGGCTTCCTTGATCTTGCGTTCGATGGTGCGCTCGTTGGAGAGAAAAAGGTTCTTGGCAAGCTGCTGCGTGATGGTCGAGCCGCCTTGCACGACACCATTGGCGCGCATGTTCTGGCTGAGTGCGCGGGTCAGGCCCCAGAAATCAATGCCGTAGTGGTCGAAGAAGCGCCGGTCCTCGGTGCCGAGCACAGCCTTGATGACGTGATCCGGCAATTCGTCGATGGGCACGGCCTGACGATGCAGAATGCCGCGCTGGCCAATTTCATTGCCGTAGCGATCAAGGAAGGTAACGGCATAATCGTCCTGCGCGCGCCAGTCCTTCTTGGTTTCCTCGAAGGCGGGCAGGGCCAGGACGAGCATCAACACCGCACCGCCAACGCCAAGCGTAAACCCTTCATCGAGAACTTCGACCACGAAACGCCGGAAGCCGCGCACGCGAAAACGCCGTGAGAAAATGGTGATATTTTCCCACCACTCGCCGAGATTGTAGCGCAGGCTGTAGAGAGTGGAATCGATCCATGCGTCAAGCCCGATCAGGCGCGACGCCCTGAAGGGTTTGCGCTTCTCGCTTTCGGGGTCTTTATCTGCCGTTTTACGCATGAACACTGACTTCGGCATGGTTGGTTTCGGAGAAAGGCGAAATTACCGTTCCATCATAGCAGATAAATAAGCCACACCTCATGTGAAATGGTTAAGGCGCTCGCAGCTTTTTGGCGTCAGGAATAAAATCAATTATAGGAAAATAATCCTTGACTGCGTAACGCTGCTTTGCTAGGTTTCATATACAATCAAAGAGTTCTGACTAATCAGGTTTATCTCCCTTCGACGCATGCAAACATCACCCTGAAAAGCTGTGGAGGCTTTTCAGGGTGATGTCTTTTGAGGCCACTGGTCGAGGATAAAGTTTTTGCCGCAAAAATCGTAATGAGACATTGGCCAATTTGGGTCTTCTTCTCTTTGGACAACGAAAAGATGATCTCGCGCCGCGCCGCAAGTGCAACAAAACTCCCGATTAAACTCATGAGGCGGAGTTCAGTGGGGCAGTACACTTGCGGAGTAGTTTTCATAGACAGAAAAAATGCGATGCGGTTGGCATCTGGGTCTGCAACATGAAAGGAAACCATCGTGATTGACCTTAAGGATGCAATATTTACCTCTGAGGTTACGTGGATCTGGTTCGCCAAGATGGCGGGTGCAATGGCAGGCTCTTTTATGTCGCTCGCCTATATGGCTCCGCGAGGAAAGCGAGAAGCTGCGATCCGTTTCGCGGTCGGCGTGATCTGTGGCATTGTTTTCGGTGGCGCAGCAGGCGTCAAGATTTCAGAAGTATTGGTTCTTGGAGGATTGCTTGGCCGGGAGGAACTGATGTTGATAGGATCCGCGGTTACAAGCTTGGCGGCGTGGTCGGTTCTCGGGGTTTTTCAGCATTTGTCAGAACGACTGAAACATGCGCCTATACCCGGGCTACTTCCTGAAGAAAAAGAAACGATGACGAATCCTGACGATGGATGAAATCGTAAAATACTGTTCTCGGTGTTCAAGAAGAGTTTGGCAGCCACCTTTCGGGAATCAAGTGTCCCCCCTAGCTGTTTTGCTATAGAGGAAGCAAAAAGCAGTCAGACCTAGACACTTGTCGATATGTCAGAAGACAGACCGATCTCGTCCATGGCATTCCTGTTTAGTGTTGTATGGGTCTGGGCAAGGAACGGACATGTAGGTTCAGTCGTCCTCCGCATGTCGACAATAATTCCCCAGAAAGAAAGGCTCATTGGTTGAGATAGAGGATGGCCTTGGTCGATCCTGGTTCAACTGGTTTCGTTTCGTTTCGTTTTTTAATCATTCTCTAGTGCTTCCGGAACCGCAACCGTCTTGATCGATCAGGATGCTTTAACGGATATTCTGCTACAACAGGTGACCGCAATTGTCGGAATTGTTACGGTAATCGGTCGTATAGAAGGCACTTCACGCATTTCATAATTTCACAAAGCGTGATAGTCAGGGGCTGAATTTTCCTTTGGGCCCGGAAGAGGAATGGTTGTTCATGCATCGTTCAGCTGTGGGGCGCTATATAAGGCGGCATGATGAAACAAAATTCTGCACTCAAAGTTTTCGCGCTTCTAGCGGTTAGTATTGGCTTGCTGCCGGTCGATGCCGGTGCCTTGCCGATGACTGCGCCGCAGAAATCCAATCTCATTGTCGCTGCCGCCGGAGATTGTGCGGCGGTCGGCGAACAGGTGGCTGCCCAGCAGGGCGGTCAGCTTGCCAAGGCCACCGCCACGACTCAGAACGGGCGTCCCATGTGCGTGGTCGTGGTGCTTGTGCCAGGCCGCGATGGCGAGCGTCCACGCCGCGTTGAAGTGGCTGTTCCCGCTCAATAACTACAGCTTTTGCCGCTGTTTTTCGTAGATTGAGGGAGAATGTCCGCTTGCGTATCCTGATCGTTGAAGACGACAAGGACCTGAACCGGCAGCTTTCCGAAGCAATGGCTGCTGCCGGTTATGTGGTCGACCGTGCCTATGACGGCGAGGAAGGGCATTATCTTGGCGATACGGAGCCCTATGATGCTGTGGTGCTCGACATCGGCCTGCCGCGTATGGATGGCATCAGCGTCGTGGAGCGTTGGCGGCGCAGCGGGCGTACAATGCCTGTTCTCATGCTTACGGCCCGCGATCGTTGGAGCGACAAGGTTGCCGGTATTGACGCCGGAGCCGACGATTATGTGGCCAAGCCCTTTCATATCGAGGAAGTGCTTGCGCGGTTGCGCGCGCTGATCCGCCGCGCTGCGGGACATGCTTCGTCGGAACTCGTCTGCGGGCCGCTCTATCTTGATACGAAAACGTCGAAGGCAAGTGTCAACGGCGTTGCGCTCAAGCTTACCTCGCACGAATATCGGCTTCTGTCCTATCTGATGCACCATATGGATGAGGTGGTCTCGCGTACTGAACTGGTCGAACATCTCTACGATCAGGATTTTGACCGCGATTCCAATACGATTGAAGTCTTTGTCGGTCGCTTGCGCAAGAAAATGGGTGTCGACCTGATCGAGACCGTGCGCGGCATGGGCTATCGCATCCGCTCTGAAGAGGGCGGGGACGAAACGAAAGGCGATGACAGCTGAAGCTTCTTAGCGTCTTTCCTCCGCTACGTTCGCTCGCAGTCCGCGTCGTTACTCTTTCGACGATCTGGGTCATCGTGGCACTTGTGGTGGTGGCGACTTTCATCGGCTCACTTTATGGCGAAGCTGCGCGCAGCAATTTTGAACGCCTGTTGACCGCCCACCTGTTCAGTCTGGTCGGTGCCGTCAGCACGTCGGGCGAGGGCTCCTTGCAGGGGCGCCCGGAACTGGGCGAATTACGCTATTCCAGCCCGCTCTCCGGTTGGTACTGGTCCGTCGATCCCGTCACGCCGAACCTGACCGGAAAATTGCAATCGCCATCGCTGATAGGGCGCATCGTACCGGAAATGCCGGTCTCGCAGGCACCCTTCGACAGTTCCTTCATGCGTAGCTACACCTTGCCCGGCCTCAACGGCGAGGAGCTCTTCATCGTTGAAACCGAAGTGGTTCTGGATACTGCCAATCGCGTTGCGCGTTTTCGTGTCATGGGCAATCTCAGCGAGGTTCTGAAGGAGATATCCGATTTCAGAACCAGCCTCGCGACCTATCTGGCGATTTTCGGCATCGGCAGTATCCTCATCAATGCCGCTGTGATCCTGTTCGGCCTGCGTCCGCTCGACAAGGTGCGTCAAGCGCTGGCCGATATTCGCGAGGGACGTTCGTCCAAGCTCGATGCGTCGCTGCCTGTCGAAATTGCGCCGCTCGCCAGTGAAATGAATGCGCTGATCGAAAACAATCGCCGTATTGTAGAACGGTCGCGAACGCAGGTCGGCAATCTCGCCCATTCTCTCAAAACCCCGCTTTCCGTGCTGGTCAATGAAGCACGGAGCATGGGTGGTGAACATGGACGCATTGTTCAGGAACAGAGCGAGGCGATGCAGGTGCAGATACAGCACTATCTGCAGCGCGCGCGCATTGCCGCGCAGCGTGACAGTGTGGTGTTCCGTACACCTGTGACGCCGGTTCTCGCACGCATGCAGCGCGTCACGGCGAAACTCAATCCGGCTTTCAGCGTTAACTTCAGGAATGACCTGCCCAATGCGGTCTTTGCTGGCGAAAGGGAAGATCTGGAAGAGATCGTCGGGAATCTGCTGGAGAATGCGGGCAAATGGGGCCGCAAACGTATCAATATCGGGCTTGCCCCTATTTCTGGGGAGCAACGGCAGTTTGAAGTCCTGATAGAAGATGACGGTCCAGGTCTGGCATCAGACAATATCGAGGCAGCGCTGAAGCGCGGCAGCCGCGTCGATGAAACAAAACCGGGAACGGGGCTTGGGCTGGCAATCGTGCAGGATACCGTTCGCGAATATGGCGGCAGCCTGCATCTGGGCAAGAGTGCGTTTGGTGGATTGGGTGTTCGGGTCGTGTTGCCGCTGACGGAAGATTGAAGGTTGTTTTTGGTCGAAAGCCAACTAGAAGATAAACTGAAAAAGTCACATGCCGATATAGTGTGCATGCTAATTGTTCATGAAGGCCGGTTGTTATGATGATGGTATCCAGGTTTTCTCACCCAGTTTCAGTCGCTTCGATGATGCTTGCCGTGGCGCTCGCATTGTCAGCCTGTGGCACGACCGGCAAGGGCACTGGTCTTGCTTCGCTGGGCGGTGGTTCTACGGCACAGAAGCCCGAAACCAGCCTGTTGACGTCTCTTGGAAACGGTCTCCTTGGCAGCGCCGCAAATCAGCTGAACGCAGCCGACCGCAAGAAGGCCCTTGAGGCTGAATATCGTGCGCTTGAATATTCACCGGCAGGCAAGGCCGTATCCTGGAGCGGGAGCGGGTCGAATTCCGGCGACGTGACGGCGGCGCAGCCTTATCAGGTCGGCTCTCAGAATTGCCGCCAGTATTCGCACAGCTTCAACATCGGCGGGTCGCAGCAGACTTCCCGTGGAACAGCATGTCGCAATCCAGACGGCAGCTGGACTCCTCTGACCTAACTCTTGCGTCCTACCTTTGCGGCGAATTGCCCTAGGTAGCAACTTACTGCAGGTAGTAGTTGGTTTTTCCCTTGGCTGCGCTTAAGTCGTAGCCATGGGATTCTGGCTTATTGCAGCATTACTGACATTGGCAGCCACTCTGGCTGTTTTGTTGCCTCTCACGCGGCGCAAGCAGGCATTCTTGGCCGCTGAAAAGAACGATCTTGAGGTCTATCGGGATCAGTTGCGCGAGGTCGAAGCCGACGCTGCACGCGGCATGATCGACCCGCAGAGCGCCGAACAGGCGCGCATCGAAATCTCGCGTCGCATTTTGAATGCTGAAAAGTCCGGCAAGGAAGCTGCGGAAGCCGCGGGCAAGGCAGTGCCGGGCCGGATGCTGGCTTTCATCGCCGTGCTTGCAGTGCCGCTGATCGCCTGGGGCATCTATCCGCTTTTCGGCAAACCGGACATGCCTTCCATGCCGCTCGCCGAACGGCTTTCGGCCAGTGCGGATCGCGGCTCTGTCGATGAACTGGTAGCGCGTGCCGAAGCGCATCTGGCGCAAAATCCGGGCGATGTGCGTGGATGGGACGTGCTGGCGCCGATCTATCTGCGGCTTGGTCGCGCCGCTGATGCCGTCAATGCCTATCGCAGCTCCATTCGCATCGCCGGTGAGAATTTCCCACGCGTTTTGGGATTGGGTGAAGCACTGGCAACCGCTTCGGGCGGCACCGTGACCGCCGAGGCTGAAGGCTTTTTCAAGAAAGCTGCCGATCTCGAACCGAATGATGTTCGCCCGCAGTTCTACCTCGCACAGGGCGAGATGCAGGACGGTCGTATGGATATAGCCGCCAATCGCCTGCAGGCGTTCCTCGACAAGGCGCCGGCCGATGCGCCGTGGCGCGGTCAGATCGAACAGGCTATCGCCCGGCTTCGTAACCCTTCTTCCAGCGGTGAACAGCAGCCGAAAGGGCCGACAGCGGATGATGTCGATGCCGCTTCGTCGCTCAGCCCGGAGGACCGGCAGGCGATGATCGAAGGCATGGTTCAACGTCTTGATGAAAGTCTTCGCCAGAATAGTGGGGATGTCGAAGGCTGGAAGCGTCTCGTGCGCTCCTATATGATCCTCAACCGTCGCGATGCAGCGCTGGACGCTCTCAATCGCGGCATGACAGCCCTTCAGGGCGAAAGCCGGACGAACTTGCAGAGTTTCGCAGCCGGTCTTGGACTGGAGACAGGGAACGCACAAAAATGAGCGCGACCGCAGAAGACAACGCACGTGGTGCCAAACCGGCGGGTAATTTTGCCCGAACCGTCAGCCAAAGAAAGCGCAAGCGCCTGTTCCTGATCGGCGGCGCACTGGCGGTTCTGGCCGTAGCGGTTGGATTGATGCTGATGGCCTTTAGTCAGGACATTCGCTTCTTCCGTACACCTGCCGACCTGACGGAACAGGATATGGCCTCCGGCTCGCGGTTCCGTCTCGGTGGCCTCGTCGAGGAAGGGTCCGTCAGCCGCGAGGGCAGCGAGCTGCGCTTTACAGTGACCGATACGATCAAGACCGTGAAGGTCGTGTTCGAGGGTATTCCGCCCGATCTCTTCCGCGAAGGGCAGGGCGTTGTCGCCGAAGGGCGCTTCGGAGACGATGGCGTGTTCCGCGCCGATAATGTGCTGGCGAAGCACGATGAGAATTACGTTCCCAAGGACCTTGCCGACAGCCTGAAGGAAAAGGGCGTCTGGGAAGGCAAATAAAAACTAGGGCATTTCGTATCGGACCGGTGGTCCGGCAGATGCTTGATGGAGACTGCAGATGAGTGTCGAGATCGGCCATTTCGCTCTGGTTCTGGCACTGGCCCTGTCGATTGTCCAATCGATCGTGCCGGTGGTTGGTGCGCATCGCCGGGATACGCAGCTCATGTCAGTCGCGGTGCCGACGGCAATTGCAGTCTTCGCGTTGATCTGCCTTGCATCGGCGGTGCTTGTCCATGCCTATGTCGTGTCGGATTTCTCGGTCCTGAACGTGGTTGAGAACTCGCATTCGCAAAAGCCGCTCCTCTACAAAATCACGGGCGTCTGGGGCAATCACGAAGGCTCAATGCTGCTGTGGGTGTTCATTCTCACCTTTTTCAGTGCGCTGGTCGCTGCATTTTCTGGCAATCTGCCTGAAACATTGCGCGCCAATGTCCTTGCCGTGCAGGGCTGGATCGGTGTCGCATTTCTGGCATTCATTGTGTTCACCTCGAACCCGTTCACCCGCATTTTTCCGGCTCCGATGGAGGGCGGCGATCTCAATCCGATCCTTCAGGATATCGGCCTCGCGATCCATCCGCCGCTGCTCTATCTCGGCTATGTCGGTTTTTCGGTATGCTTTTCCTTTGCCGTAGCGGCACTGCTCGAGGGGCGTCTCGATGCTGCATGGGCGCGCTGGGTACGTCCGTGGGCCCTCGTGGCCTGGATGTTCCTGACTGGTGGCATCGCCATGGGTTCTTACTGGGCCTATTACGAGCTTGGCTGGGGCGGCTGGTGGTTCTGGGACCCGGTCGAAAACGCTTCGTTCATGCCGTGGCTGGTCGGCACCGCATTGCTTCATTCGGCTCTCGTGATGGAAAAACGCTCGGCGCTGAAAATCTGGACCGTGCTGCTTGCGATCCTCACTTTCTCGCTGTCGCTGCTTGGTACATTCCTTGTCCGCTCCGGTGTTCTGACCTCGGTTCACAGCTTCGCCACCGATCCGGGGCGCGGTCTTTTCATTCTGGCGATCCTTGCAATTTTCATTGGCGGATCGCTGTCGCTTTTCGCATTTCGCGTGCAGAGCCTGACGGCAGGCGGCATCTTCCACCCGATTTCGCGCGAAGGCGCGCTCGTCTTCAACAATCTGTTTCTGACGACCGCTGCCGCAACTGTGCTGATCGGTACGCTCTACCCGCTGCTGCTGGAAGTGATGACCGGCGACAAGATTTCCGTCGGCGCACCGTTCTTCAACATGACGTTCGGTCCGCTGATGATCCCGCTTCTTTTTGCGGTTCCCTTCGGCCCGCTGCTCGCCTGGAAACGCGGTGATCTTTACGGCGTGTCGCAGCGGCTGATGACAGCTTTCGCGCTCTCGCTTCTGGCTGCGGCGATCGTTCTGTGGAGCACATCGGCGAAATCGGTTCTCGCTGCCTGCGGTATCGGGCTTGCCGTATGGCTGATTTTCGGCAGCCTGACGGATATTGTTCTCAAGTCTGGCATCGGCAAGGTATCCGCTGGCAAGGCAGTTGCGCGCTTCAAGGGTTTGCCACGTTCGGTCTTTGGCACGGCGCTCGCCCATATCGGGCTTGGCGTAACGCTGCTCGGCATTGTGAGCGTGACCACGTTTGGCACTGAGAATGTGTTGATCATGCGTCCGGGCGACACGGCCAAGGTGCAGAATTACACACTTCGCTTCGACGGCCTGCGCCCGCTGACCGGTTCGAATTTCACCGAAAATCGGGGCACTTTCACGCTGCTCGATTCCAGCTCGCGCAGTCTCGGGCAGATTGAGCCGTCCAAGCGCTTTTTCCCAGCACGCCAGATGCCAACAACTGAATCGGGCATCAAAACCCTGTGGTTCAGTCAGGTCTATGTCGCGCTTGGCGATGAACCGGGCGATGGATCAGCCGTCGTTCGCATCTGGTGGAAGCCTGACGTGACACTCATCTGGTATGGCGCTCTCGTAATGATGGTGGGTGCGCTGTTTTCCCTTGCAGATCGTCGCCTGCGGGTTGGCGCACCTTCGCGCAGTCGCAAGTCCGCGTCGAAAGAAGCGGAGGCCACAGCATGAGAAAGCGCTCGGCATTTGCGGCGCTCCTGCTCGGTGCTGCTCTGGCTATTCAAGGGACGGCGGCGTTCGCAGTCAATCCGGATGAAGTCCTGTCCGATCCGGCGCTTGAAAAGCGCGCCCGAACCATTTCCGGCGAACTGCGCTGCATGGTCTGCCAGAACGAATCCATCGACGATTCCAATGCCGAGCTTGCCCGCGATCTTCGCGTTCTCGTCCGTGACCGGCTGAAAGAAGGCGATAGCGACGAACAGGTCATGGATTTCATCGTCGACCGTTACGGCGAATTCGTGCTTCTGAAGCCGCGTCTCAATGCGCGCACAGTGCTTCTGTGGGGCTTTCCTGTCGCCGTGCTTCTGATCGGTGCGGTCGCGCTGGTTGTTGCCTTTCGCGGACGCATACAGGCAGGCGAAGCGCCTAAACCGCTCACCGAAAGCGAAAAGGTGGAACTCGCGCGTCTGCTGGACGGAAAATAAGCGCTGGTCGCCTGCGGTTGTTATTCGTAACCTTACGAAACTTTCATGTTGTGGAAACGGAGCGGTAAGGTAGCCCTGACTATCTTACGCTCTATAAAGGTTTCACAGGTCCACGTTTCCTGAAGGATCAGGGACGGCCGGATTGCTGCTCGTAAGGAGAAATAAATGTCCAGAGCCAGGATTTCCAACTATCGCAAAGGCGTTGCCGCGATTGCACTATCGGCTGTTCTCGCCGGTGGTTTTGTCGCGACCGGCCCGCTCGGTGCGCTCAATGACGCCCGCGCGGAAGCCGTGCAGGTAACGCCACCACCGCAGGCTGCGGGTTTTGCCGATCTTGTTGAGAAGGTTCGTCCGGCTGTCGTCAGCGTTCGTGTAAAGAAGGACGTGCAGCAAACTGCTGATCGCGGTGGCAGTGGCCAGTTCTCGGGCCCTCCAGGATTTGATCAGCTTCCGGACGATCATCCGCTTAAGCGCTTCTTCCGTGATTTCGGCATGGACCCGCGTGGCGATGCACGTCCCGACGCTCGCCCGGATCGCCGCGGCCCCGGCAAGCGTGGCCCGCGCCCCGGTCATGAACGTCCGGTCGCTCAGGGTTCCGGCTTCTTCATTTCCGAAGACGGCTATGTCGTAACCAACAATCACGTCGTTTCCGATGGCGATGCATATAGCGTTGTCATGGATGACGGCACGGAACTTGACGCGAAGCTGATCGGCACCGATCCGCGCACAGATCTGGCCGTGCTGAAGGTCAACGATCCGAAGCAGAAGTTCACCTATGTTGCATTTGGCGATGACAACAAGATTCGCGTCGGCGACTGGGTCGTGGCTGTCGGCAACCCGTTCGGCCTTGGCGGCACGGTGACGTCGGGTATTGTATCGGCTCGTGGCCGTGATATCGGCGCCGGTCCTTACGATGACTTCATCCAGATCGACGCGGCTGTGAACAAGGGTAATTCCGGTGGTCCGGCCTTCAACCTGTCTGGTCAGGTGATCGGCATCAACACCGCCATCTTCTCGCCTTCGGGCGGCAGCGTGGGCATTGCCTTCGCAATCCCAGCCTCGACCGCTAAGCAGGTTGTTGACCAGCTCATCAAGAAGGGCTCGGTGGAACGTGGCTGGATCGGTGTTCAGATTCAGCCGGTGACGAAGGATATTGCTGCTTCGCTCGGCCTTGCCGAAGAGAAGGGTGCAATCGTTGCGTCGCCGCAGAAGGACGGTCCTGCTGCCAAGGCGGGCATCCAGTCCGGTGATGTGATCACGGCTGTCAATGGCGAAACCGTGCAGGATCCGCGCGATCTGGCACGCAAGGTTGCTGGCATTGTTCCTGGCGAAAAGGCGGCACTCACCGTCTGGCGCAAGAACAAGGCCGAGGAAGTCGATATCACCATTGAAGCGATGCCGGGCGATCTCGGCAAGGCGGCCAGCGCCTTGGGCGACAATGGCGGTGGTCAGAACGAGACCCTCGACTCCTATGGCCTGACCGTGACCCCGTCCGAAGACGGTAACGGCGTAGTGGTAACCGATGTCGATCCCGACAGCGATGCCTCCGATCGCGGTATCCGTTCCGGCGATATCATCATGAGCGTCAATAACCAGACGGTGAAGAGCGCCAAGGATATCAACAACGCCATCAGCGAAGCCGCCAAGTCGGGTCGCAAGGCAGTGCTGCTGCAATTGCAGAGCAACGATCAGAGCCGCTTTGTGGCCCTGCCGATCGATCAGGGATGATGACCGGCAGCCCCTTAAGGCTCTGAGCAATTCGATGCCAGGCGGTTCTCCGCCTGGCATCGCCTTATCATCAAACGGTATTATAAGTAGCGCCATGAAGATTCTCGTTATTGAAGATGACCGCGAAGCGGCCCGCTATCTGGAGAAGGCCTTCACCGAGGCCGGACATTCCGCCGATATCGCCGGAGACGGCGAAACCGGCTATACGCTGGCCGAGAATGGAAGCTACGATGTCCTCGTAGTCGACCGTATGCTGCCAAAGCGCGATGGCTTGTCCGTCGTGGCTGGTCTGCGCGCCAGGGGTATGGAAACCCCGGTCCTGATCCTTTCCGCGCTCGGCGAAGTGGATGACCGCGTCACGGGCTTGCGCGCCGGTGGTGACGACTACCTGACCAAACCCTATGCATTTTCCGAACTGTTGGCTCGCGTCGAGGTCCTGCAGCGTCGTTCCAGCCCGCGTGAGGCGGACACGATCTACCGCGTCGGTGATCTGGAGCTTGACCGGCTTGCGCATACTGCGCGCCGTCAGGATGTAGATATCACGCTTCAGCCCCGCGAGTTTCGTCTTCTCGAATATCTGATGCGCCATGCCGGACAGGTCGTCACGCGCACGATGTTGCTTGAAAACGTCTGGGATTATCACTTCGATCCGCAGACCAATGTGATCGACGTGCATATCTCGCGGCTGCGTTCGAAAATCGAGAAGGGCTTTGACGGTCCGCTGCTTCATACTGTGCGTGGCGCCGGTTACATGTTGAAGGCAGGGCGAGCGAAACAATCTGCAGCTGCCAAGGTGGATTGATGAGCCGCTTCTCAGCGCTCATGCGCACAACCGCTGTTCGACTATCAACGCTCTATCTGCTGCTCTTCATCGTGGGTGCGATAGCGTTGGTTTTCTACATGACCAATTTATCGGCCTCCATGCTGGCAGCGCAGACCCAGCAGTCGCTGGGCGAAGAAGTCGGCAGCATCGGCAAAAGCTATGCGCGAGGCGGCATCCCGCAGCTCGTGCGCACAATCGACTATCGTTCACGCCAGCCAGGTGCTTACCTCTATCTGGTGGCCGACCCGACAGGCCGCATCCTTGCAGGCAATGTTGAAAGCGTAGAACCCGGTGTTCTGGACACCGATGGCGTTATCGAGCGCGGGTTCAAATATCGGCGCTATGGCGAGCAGGGCACGGAAACGGAACATCGCGCCATTGCAGTCGTGATTGCCTTGCCGAACGGCATGCGGCTTCTGGTCGGTCGCGATCTGGGTGAACCAGAACGGTTCCGCGATGTTATTCGCCAGTCGCTGATGCTGGCGCTGGGCATCATGGGTGTTGGCGCGCTCTTGATCTGGCTGGTAGTCGGGCGCCGTGCATTGAAGCGCATTGATGAGGTTTCGCGGGCGTCGCAGCGCATTATGGATGGCGATTTGACAGGGAGGCTTCCGGTCAATGGTTCTGGTGACGAGTTCGATCGTCTGTCAAGCAATCTCAATGTCATGCTCGGCAAAATTCTGGAACTGAACGAGGGGCTGAAACAGGTCTCCGATAATATCGCACATGATCTTAAAACGCCGCTGACGCGTCTGCGTAACCGCGCGGAAGAAGCTCTTTCCGGCAAGAAGGCGGGGCCTGAATATCGTGAAGCGCTTGAAGATATCATTGGCGAGTCGGATCAACTGATCCGGACCTTCAACGCGATCCTGATGATTTCGCGTCTTGAAGCAGGTTATTCGTCCGAAAGTCTGGAGAATATGCCGGTAGCGCCGATCCTTCGCGACGTGGCCGAAATGTATGAGCCCGTTGCCGAGGACGTGGGCGTGAACCTGACACTTGGCGATCTCGATGAAGTTGCGCTTCATATCAATCGCGAACTGGTCGGGCAGACGATTTCCAATCTCGTGGACAATGCAATTAAATATGCCGGTGGCGATGAGCGGACCGCGACCGTGAATCTTTCGATGGAACGTGATCCGAACTGGGTCCGCATCATCGTTGCCGATAACGGTCCCGGTATTCCTGAAGAAAAACGCGAACAGGCAACGGAACGTTTTGTCCGTCTTGAGGAAAGCCGCACACAGCCCGGCTCGGGACTCGGTTTAAGTCTTGCCAAGGCTGTGATGAAATTGCACGGTGGCGCACTTCGTCTTGACGGCAATGATCCGGGCCTGCGCGCCGTGCTGGAGTTCCCGTTGCCATCGGACAAGGTCGAATAATGGCGTGACTTAAGAGGGGATCATGGCGGCAGAAAACGCAACGGCACTATTCTTCGAGAGAGAGATTCGTGCTTTGACGCCGCTTGATCCCCCAAGGGCGGAAACCTTTCTGGCCGACCTTGCGGTGCGCGCCGGAGAAGAGGGACTTACAGGTGTCGTAGCCTTGTTAAAAAAGGCAGAAGCTGAAAGTTTTTTCTCCGCCGTTCTCGATCTTTCTCCATTCATTCGCGAAGCGCTGACCCGTCATCCGCGTATTCTTGATCGCATCGTCGCCAAAGCGCCGGAGGCTGCACTACAAGATATTCTGGCGGAAATCTCCGCCAGTGCTGCAAGCGCGGACGTGACGGAAGCCTCCCTCATGACCAGCCTGCGCGTTTTGAAACGCGAGGCGCATGTCCTGATCGCACTTTGTGATCTCGCTGACATTTTCAATACGGAAGCAACGACAGGCTGGCTCACCGATCTGGCCGAGGCCTGCACTGGCGCTGCCATCCGGTTTCTGCTGCTTGACGCTGATAGTGCGGGCAAGATCAAACTTCCTGACCGAAACCAGCCCGACAAGGACAGTGGCTGGATTGTTCTCGGCATGGGCAAGTTCGGCGCGCGGGAACTCAATTACTCGTCCGATATTGATCTGATCGTCTTCATCGATGAAACCAGACCGGCTATCGGTGATCCGTATGAATGCGTCGAAACTTTTTCACGGCTGACGCGCCGCCTTGTCCGCATCCTGCAGGACCGTACCGGCGATGGCTATGTCTTCCGGGTCGATCTTCGCCTGCGTCCCGACCCCGGTTCCACGCCGCTGGCCATTCCTGTCGGTGCAGCACTTCATTATTACGAAGGGCGCGGCCAGAACTGGGAACGCGCAGCCATGATCAAGGCCCGGCCCGTTGCGGGGGACCGCGAATCCGGAAAGCAGGTGCTGGCGGAGCTCTCCCCCTATGTCTGGCGCAAGTATCTCGACTATGCAGCCATTGCAGACGTGCACTCGATCAAGCGCCAGATTCACGCCCACAAGGGCCACGGCGATATTGCCGTGCGCGGGCATAATGTGAAGCTCGGACGCGGCGGCATCCGCGAAATCGAATTCTTCGTTCAGACGCAGCAGCTCATCGCTGGCGGACGATTTCCCGAATTGCGCGGCAACCAGACGGTGCCGATGCTCGCACGACTGGCGGAGCGGGGCTGGATCACCGAGAAGGCGCGCGATGCCTTGGCAAAGGAATATTATTTTCTTCGTGACGTCGAGCATCGCATCCAGATGATTGCCGATGAGCAGACGCATATTCTGCCGGAAGACGATGAAGGCTTTGCGCGTGTCGCCCATATGATGGGTTATGCTGATCCGGCGGCCTTTTCCGATGTTTTTCTCGATGCGCTCAAGGTCGTTGAAAAGCACTATGCGGCCCTGTTCGAGCAGGCTCCCGAACTTGGAAGCTCATCCGGCAATCTGGTCTTTACCGGCGATGTGGATGATCCGGGCACGCTGGAGACGCTCGCATCCATGGGCTATGAACGCCCGAGCGATATATGTCGCGTGATCCGCACGTGGCACTTCGGGCGTTATCGTGCCACACAATCGGCAGAAGCGCGCGAGCGTCTGACCGAGCTTACGCCCGCTCTACTCAAAGCCTTTGCCGAAACCAAGCGTGCGGATGAAGCACTCTTGCGTTTCGATGGTTTTCTAAAGGGCTTGCCCGCGGGCATCCAGCTGTTCAGCCTGTTGCAATCCAATCCCCGTCTCCTGAACCTCCTCGTGATGATCATGAGCGCTGCCCCTCGGCTTGCCGAAATCATCACCCGTAACCCGCATGTTTTTGACGGTTTGCTTGATCCGGCGATTTTCTCGGAAATGCCGACACGCGCCTATCTGGAAGAACGCCTTCGCGTGTTTCTGGGACCTGCGACCGATTATGAGGAAGTGCTGGACCGGCTGCGCATCTTCGCTGCCGAGCATCGCTTCCTGATCGGTATCCGCTTGCTGACGAGCGCCATTGATGGCGTGCGCGCTGGTCGCGCATTTTCCGATCTGGCTGAACTGATGATCGGTAGGGCATTCGAGGTTGTCGAAGCCGAACTGGAGCGACGCCACGGCAAGGTGAAGGGCGCCAAGGTGGCTCTCCTGGCTATGGGCAAGCTCGGCAGTCGTGAACTCACAGCTGGCTCCGATGTGGATCTGATCCTGCTTTACGATCACGACAAGGAGACGGACGAATCCGATGGCGAGAAGCCACTGGCTCCCTCGCAATATTATATCCGCCTGACCCAGCGGCTCATTGCGGCACTTTCCGCGCCAACGGCGGAAGGCGTGCTCTACGAAGTCGATATGCGGCTGCGCCCTTCCGGCAACAAGGGGCCGGTTGCGACCCATATCGAATCCTTTGGCAAATATCAGCGCAGCGAAGCATGGACATGGGAACATATGGCCCTGACACGCGCGCGCCCGATCCATGGCGACGAGGCCTTTATGGATCACATCAGAAGCGAGATTGACGAGGCTCTTGTCGCCCCTCGCGATGTGAAGAAGATTGCCAAGGATGTGCGCGAGATGCGCGACCTCATCTATCAGGAAAAGCCACCTGCCGATGATTGGGATTTCAAGTTGAAGCCCGGCGGCATTGTCGATCTGGAATTCATCGCTCAGTTTGCCGTGCTGGCCAACAAGCTCGACCGGAAGCCACGTCCCTTGGGTACTGAGGAAATCCTGTCAGCCCTCGACCCGTCCTTTGCTGATCCGGCGCTTGCCGATAATCTTGTCGGCGCCCATCGCCTTTATACCAATCTGAGCCAGACGATCCGTCTGTGTCTTGGAGGCGATGCCAAGCGTGAAGAATTCATACCTGGCATGATCGACCTGCTATGCCGTGCGGCTGACATGCCCGATATAAAACGTGTCGAGCATCACCTGGCGGAAGTCGCCGTTGAAGTGCGGACAAGTTTCGAGAAGCTTTTGAATATTTAGAGCAGTTCCAGCAAAAGTGCGAAGCGTCTGCGCGAGAAAATCAGTTCACTGGACTGATTTCTGTTCCCGCTTCAGTGCGTGGGATAATGCGACGAAGCAAAAACTTAGAGCAGTTCCGGCTACTCCGTTTTAACTGGAACCGCTCTAATCAGGCCGCGTGGATTTCCGCACCATGTCCAACGTGACCGCGCTTGCGATCAGGGATGCAGACCGAAACCACGGTGCCAACGCCTTCGGTCGAGCGAATGCGAAGCCAGCCGCCGTGAAGCTCAGCCAGTGAACGGGTGATGGCAAGTCCGAGACCGGAACCGGTATGGGTCTTGGTGAACTGGTTTTCCACCTGCTCGAAGGGCTGGCCGATCTTCTTGATTGCCGATTTCGGGATGCCGACGCCGGTATCCTGAATCGTCATGAAAAGAGCCGAGCCGGTCTTGCGTGCCCGCACCGTGATCTGTCCGCCATAGGATGTGAACTTCACCGCATTGGAGAGAAGGTTGATCAGCACCTGCTTGATCGCGCGCCGGTCGGCATAGAGCTGCATTGCTTCTTCAATGCGCGTATTGACCGCAATATTCTTCTCATCCGCCTGCAGCGAAATCATACGTACTGTTTCATTGATGAGCGGGCAGAGATCGATCTGCTCACGGTCCAGCGAGAAATGGCCGGCCTCGATCTTCGACATGTCGAGAATATCATTGATGACGTTGAGCAGGAAGTTGCCGCTCGTATGGATGTCGTTGATATACTCCTCATAGCGGTCGGAACCGAGCGGACCGAATGTGCCTGCCTGAATCATTTCCGAGAAACCGATGATCGCGTTGAGCGGCGTACGCAGCTCATGGGACATATTGGCGAGGAATTCTGACTTGGCACGGTTCGCAGCCTCGGCGCGTTCCTTTTCCTGACCGTATTTGCGGGCAAGTTCGGACAGCTCACGCACGCGGTCCCGTTCGCCTTTGCGCGCAATCGACAGGTCGTGAATAGTCGCCATCAGGCGGCGTTCGCTGTCGACCAGACGTTCCTGATGCAGCTTGAGCTGGGTAATGTCGGTGCCGATGGAAACAAGCCCGCCATCTTGCGTGCGGCGTTCATTGACCTGAAGCCAGCGTCCGTCGCTGAGCTGACGTTCGAAGGTCTGGCCACCGGCGCGATTGTGTTCATTGGCCATGCGGCGCTCGAAGGTGAACGGGCGCGTATGGGCATCGACCTCGTTGCGCGGCACGCCGGGTTTCAGCGTCCAGACGGGAAGGCCAGCATATTCACTGAACTTGGAATTCGCCATGACGAGGCGATTGTTGGAATCCCACAGGATGAAGGCCTCAGAAATGTTCTCGATGGCTTCGCGGATGCGCATGTCGGCTTCGGCCGTCTGCTGCGCAAAGCGGTGCTGTTCGCTGACATCGAAAGCAATGCCGACCAGATGAAGATCGCCTTCGCTGGCGATTTCGGCGCGAACGCGCATCCACACCCATGAACCATCGGCATGGCGCATGCGGAAGACGCGGTCAACGTGCGAGATATCGCCCGCGGCGGCCTGTTCGGCGATGGAATAGAGGTCGCCATCTTCCGTGTTGATGATTGCAGCCACATCGCCGAAAGGCAGCACTGCATCCTGCGCTTCGTAGCCCAGCATCTCATACATGGAGCGCGACCAGTAAATGCGACCGCGTGCCATGTCCCAATCCCACAGGCCGCAGCGACCGCGCCCCAGTGCCAGATCGATACGGCGCTGGATCTGGCCGGAAAGATCGTCGGCCTCGCGAGCTCGCGCCGCTTGGCTGAAATAGGCGTAAAGGATGGCGAACATCACGCCGGTCGTGCCTGCGAAGAGTGTCACATTGAGCGACACTGCCCGGCGCCATTCCGCAAAGATCGTGCTTTCCGGTTCGACGGCGATAACGGAATAGGGCAGGGTCATCGGCTTGGACAAGGCGCCGAAAGCCGGTTCACCTTGCAGCATGACTTTCAGCACGCCTGCACGTTCTGCAAACAGGAATAACGGCTGCGCTTCGGTAAGGATCGTATCGACCGGCTTGCCGGACAGATCGGATATCGGGCCGGATATTGCGACCACGGAGGATTGCGGGTCGATGACGGCAAGCGTCATGCCGGACGAGGACAGCCCACGCGAGCGAAACTCCGCCATTGTGTCCTGAATATCCTTCGCGGCGATCTGTGCGCCCGCGTCGGTGCCGTTGGCAACACGTTCGATCATCTGTGCAAGATTGGCGGTTGCAGCCGACAGAAATGCCTTATGCTGCTGCTCGATATCTTCCCGCCACGCCAGCATCGAAAAGACGCGCGCTACGCCGAGAATAATCAGAAAGATAATGATGAGCGCCGGAACGAGGCGTCGCAGGATAGGCTCGATTGAGATGAACTTGCCATAGGCCGGACCAGCAAGAAGACTGACATGGCCCGAGAGCTTGCCTTTCCTTCTTTTCCGACCGGATTCGCAATGCGTCCCCGCCGGCGCGCCATACGCGTCGGTGCTCGCCATATAATGGTCCCTCGTGAATTCCCTGCGAGTGAAGTGATTCGGAATACGCCACCTCCGAATGTCATCAATGAATCAAAAGTGATTCGCGCTGTCCAGCGAATTCGTTAACGAGGCGTAAAAATCGGGGTTTTATCAGCCGATTTATTCATGAATCTCAAGCTCTTAAGTGCAATCGATATTGCATCTGATTCGCCTAAAGGCATGAAAAGACTCATGAAAGCTGACCGTCCACTGCCTCTGCGTTCATCAGCATGAAAAGGCTCGTTCCGATTGCCGGTAAAGCATCCAGAACGAGCAAATCATCACAACGATCAGGATAGGTCGCGAATCAGGCGAGAGTGCGGTCCACGATATCGCGCAGGTCGGTAGACAGTTTGCCCGCGCCCGAAATACGCGCCAGCGCTGCCCTTGCATGTTCGCGGCGGGTATCTTCAAGCGAACGCCAGGAGCGAAGCGCCGTCAGAAGCCGTGCGGCAAGCTGTGGATTTTCCGGATCGATGGACAGGATCGTATCTGCAAAGAACTCGTAGGCCGCACCATCCTTGCGGTTGAAGCCGGTTGGATTGGATGCCGAGAACGAACCAATCACCGAGCGGACGCGGTTTGGATTGTCGAGCGAGAAGAGGGCGTGTTTCGTAAGATCGCGCACGGCCTGCAAGGCTTCGTCGCCGGGACGGCTCGCCTGCACGCTGAACCACTTGTCCATCACAAGACCATCCTTGCCGAACTGGCGTTCGAAACTTGCCAGTGCGTCCTTTGCCTCGTTCGTATCACCAAAGCGGTGTACCAGCACGGCCAGGGCCGCGAAGCGGTCGGTCATATTATCCGCATTGGCGAACTGGCTGGTGGCCCGTTTCTGGCTTTTCTCGTGACGGCTCAGATAATCGAGCAGCACGTTCCGCAAGGCACGTTTGCCTGCCGCGCCTGCATCTGGCGAGAAGGCGCCGTCCTGTTTCAGGGCATCGTAGAGCTTGGTGAAATCGCCAGCATAACGGGCGGCAATGGCGTCCACGAAGTGGTTTCGGCTGGCGAGAATCGCATCGGGATCGACATTGCTGCCCATTTCGCGCGCGATGTCGCTTTCGCTCGGCAGCGTGAGGCAGAGCGCGCGGAAGGCTGGATCAAGCGTTTCGTCGGAAGCAACGTTTCCGGCAAGTTCGATGATTTTATCGTCAACTGCCGGTGCATGACCGCCGCGGATACGCTTGGCGCCTTCAAGCAGAGCCTGGTTGAAAATTCCGGTCAATGCCTGCCAGCGGGCGACCGGATCGCTGTCGTTCAGGGCCAGGAATGCACGATCATCGTCCGATAGGGGCGCCGACAGGTTTACGGGAGCCGAGAACCCGCGCAACAGCGACGGAACAGGGCGTTCCTTGATGCCATGAAAGACGATCGTTTCGGACGGACGATGCAGATGAATAACGTCGCCGCGCACGTCCCCACCTTCGACGGATGTTGGAACCATATCCTCGCCGTCAGTTCCGATAAGGCCGAAAGCTATCGGGATATGCATCGGCTTCTTGACTGTTTGTCCGGGCGTTGCCCCCAGCGACTGTGCCAGTTCAATCGAGAAGGTTTCCTTCGCAGCATCGTAGGAGAAAGCAGCTTCCACCTTCGGCGTTCCGGCCTGATCGTACCAGAGCGCAAACTGTGAAAAGTCCTGACCGGAAACATCGGCGAAGACCTTGATGAAATCCTCGATAGTTGCGGCTTCCCCGTCATGGCGCTCGAAATAGAGGTCCATACCCTTGCGGAACAGCTCAGGCCCAATGATCGTGCGGATCATGCGCACGACTTCCGAACCTTTTTCATAGACGGTCGCCGTATAGAAATTGTTGATCTCGCGATATTCGCGCGGGCGCACGGGATGAGCGAGTGGTCCGGCATCTTCCGGGAATTGCTGCGCCTTGAGAATTTTCACTTCGGCGATGCGCTTAACCGGGCGCGAGCGCTCATCGGCGGAGAATTCGTGATCGCGATAGACTGTCAGGCCTTCCTTGAGGCAGAGCTGGAACCAGTCGCGGCAGGTGATGCGGTTGCCGGTCCAGTTGTGGAAGTATTCATGTGCAATCACCGCCTCGATGCCCGCATAGTCAACGTCGGTAGCGGTTTCAGGGTCGGCCAGCACATATTTGTCGTTGAAGACGTTAAGCCCCTTGTTCTCCATGGCGCCCATGTTGAAATCGGAAACGGCAACGATGTTGAAGACGTCGAGATCATATTCGCGACCAAACTTCTCCTCATCCCAGCGCATGGAGCGTTTCAATGCATCCATCGCGTAGAGTGCGCGGCCTTCCTTGCCATGCTCGACATAGATCGCCAGATCGACCGGTTGTCCTGACTTCGTGGTGAAGTGATCCTTCACGACGCCGAGCGATCCGGCAACGAGCGCGAAGAGATAGGATGGTTTTGGGTGCGGATCATGCCAGATGGCGAAATGCCGGTCCGGCTTGCCTTCGACCGACCCGCTCTCGACCGGATTGCCGTTGGACAGAAGAATAGGAGCGGCTTGTTCGTTGGCGTCAACCCGCACGGTATAGACTGACAGAACATCCGGGCGATCATAATAATAGGTAATGCGGCGGAAGCCTTCTGCCTCGCACTGCGTGCAATAGACTCCGCTTGAACGATAGAGGCCGGATAGCTGGCGGTTGGTGGTTGGATTGATTTCCGTCACGACTTCAAGCGTGAAGCGCTTGCCTTCCGGCAGGTCGCTGATTTCGAGCTGATCGGGCGTTGCGATATAGCTGTTGTCGGCGAGTTGCTTGCCGTCGATGGCGATGCTGACGAGTTTCAGTTCGTCACCATCGAGAATCAATGGCGTACCAGCTGCAGTGCCATCGCGACGCTCAATCGTGAGGGTCGCACGGACGATGGTTTTTTCCGGTTCCAGGGAGAAGTCCAGTTTCGTCTCGGGTATGGCGTAAGGGGTCGGACGGTAATCTTCGAGACGAAATGTCTGGCCGGTTTCAGTACGCATAGCGAAACTCTCTCCCTGAACTCTCATTGAACTCACGATGCTAGATTCGTACCTAAAATTGCCGCCAAGGGAAACTCAATTCCAGTACAACCAACTGGCCTTTTGTGGCCGGAGCATTTCCAGCAAAACTGCGAAGCGTCTGCGCGGGGAAATCAGTTTACTGGATTGATTTCCATTCCCGCTTCGATGCTTCGGATAATGCGACAAAACAAACAACACGCGCTTTGCCAAATAATTTTCAGCTTGAACCTTGTGCTACTGGTGCTGTGTCACAAACAGGAATAAGAAAACAGGCGCTCGAATACTTTGGGCGAACCTGCGTTTCATGTTTTAAGGAATTGCGTTGTGAACGCTCATGCGAGCGCGCCTGTCGAGGCTGCCCATATTGAAACGAACCCGATGCTCGGCATCGGTCTCAAAATCGCTTCCGTTGCTGTTTTTGTCGCCATGTCCACCTTGCTGAAAGCAGCTGAAGGCGTGCCTGTCGGACAGTTGATCTTCTTCCGGTCGTTCTTCGCAATCTTCGCTATATTGCTCTATCTGGGGTGGCGCGGGCAGCTTTCTGGCGTGTTCCGCACCCAGAACGGTTTCAGCCATTTCTGGCGCGGACTGGTGGGTGTCTGTTCCATGTCGATGAGCTTTTTCGCTCTCACCAAGCTGCCGCTGCCCGAAGCAATCGCGATCAACTACGCTTCACCACTGATTACCGTCATTCTTGGCGCGGTCATCCTGCATGAAGTCGTGCGGCTTTATCGCTGGAGCGCAGTGCTCATCGGGCTTGGTGGGGTGATGGTCATCATCTGGCCGCGGCTGACGGTTTTTTCCGGCGGTAGCATGGGGCATGACGAGGCCATGGGTGCGTTCGCCGCTCTTGGTGCGGCTATCTTGTCTGCGGTGGCGATGATGCTTGTACGTCGCCTCGTGCAGACGGAACGCACCTCGACCATCGTGATCTACTTTTCCATATCCGCGAGCGTCATCTCCTTGGTGAGCTTTCCTTTTGGCTGGATCGTGCCGAACTGGTCGCAGCTTGCCATGCTGGTCGGTGCTGGTTTTGCCGGGGGCGTCGGCCAGATTCTTCTGACCGAGTGCTATCGCCATGCGCCGATGTCGACGATTGCTCCATTCGAATACACGTCGATGCTGCTGGGACTAGCCATCGGCTTTCTGCTGTTCGGCGATATTCCGACCTTCGAAATGCTGGCCGGTAGCGCCATCGTCATGGCGGCAGGCGGTTTCATCATTTACCGCGAGCACAAGCTTTCGATTGCGCCCCACAAGGTTAACGCACCGCAGACGCAATGAATTCAGCTTTGACCGGGTGTGCCTTCTGCACGGGGATCGAGCTGCATGGTCTCCGGCGTGGACTGGCCGTCCGGCGTATGGAATTTGTACTCGGTCTTCTGGTCGCTGATCGCCGGGCGCTCGAAGCGACGGATGCGCCAAAAGGCATGCAGGCCGTATAAGCCGTAGGCGATGGCCATGGTTACGAAGAAGCCCGATGCGCCAATCAGATCCATCAACGGGCCGGAAAGGGCAGGCCCGATGACACTGCCCACGCCGTAAATAATCAGCAACCCGCCGGAGACCTTCACGAATTCGCTGGCATCTGCGTAGTCATTGGCGTGAGCGACGTTGAGGCTGTAGATCGGATAAATCACCGAACCGAACAGAAACATCATCGCGTAAAGCGCATAGGGCGAGGTAGGATGGAACAGCACCATCACCATCGACAAAGCAAAGCCGATGATACCGGCGATCACCATGACATAGCGACGATCGACAAAGTCCGATCCTCGTCCGAGCGGGTACTGGAAGATAGCGCCACCGATCATGGCGCAGGCAAGCATTGTGGCGATGCCGAAGGTGGAGAGGCCATTCATCTCACCGTAAATCGCGGCGAGGAAGTTCCAGGTACCTGCAACAATACCTGCAATTAGCGAGCCAACAGCCGCAGCAGGTGACCGTCGATAAAGTCCCTTCAAATCGAGCGAAACCTGCGTCAGCGGATTGGGTGACTGCGCGCTTGAAAGGGCGGTTGGAAGCAGTGCGCTTGCATAGATGATGGCACAAATGATGAAGAGCGTCTGCGTTCCCGCATCGCCGAACGGCAGGATGTACTGCCCGCAGAGCAGGCCGAGCATGGTGATGATCATATAGATCGAAAAGATGCGACCGCGCGATTCATTGGTTACGCGCTCGTTCAGCCAGCTTTCAATAATCATGTAGCTGCCTGCGAGCGAAAAGCCCGCAACGCCACGGAAGATCATCCATGCGACAGGATTGACGACCAGTGCGTGGAAAAGCAGCGCCATCGAAAGCAACGTCGCAAGCGAAGAGAAGACGCGCACATGCCCAACGCGCCGCACCAGATGCGGCACCACAATGCAGCCGATCGTGAAGGCGAGGGAATAGCTCGTACCCATCCAGCCGATGGTCGTGGTCGACCAGCCTTCCATGCCGCCCCGCAGGGGCAGAAGAATACCCGCAAGGCCACCGGCGAGCAGCATCAGAAAGGTGCTTGCAAGCAAAGCGGCTATGGGCAGGAGCTGGCCAGCCATGAAAAACTCCACAGTGAAATCCCATGGGGAAACTGAATTTAGGGCTACTTGTCGCCGAAAGGCGGTTTGGCAAGCGGCGAAATAGAACAAGTTTGCGGCATGTTGGTGACAGTGCCGCCTGCGTCGCCTGCCGATGCCACTGAACTAAAAAGATTTCAACTCATCAATTCGGCCAATTTCAGCTTCACAGCCAGAAAATCGCGCCATGCAAAACGCTTTTGTGCCGGTGTCCTGAGAAGATATGCGGGATGCAGGGTCGGCATGACGGGAATTTCGAGGCCGTTGGGCGTACGATGAATTTTCCAGTTGCCGCGCAGGCGCAGGATGCCTTCCGTCGCGCCGGTTAGGGCCTTGCCCGCAGGACCGCCCAGAGCAACCAGAACTTTTGGTGAGGCAAGCTCGATCTGTCGTTCGATGAATGGCCGACAAAGTTCCGTCTCAAGCGGTGTCGGCGTACGGTTGCCGGGCGGACGCCACGGGATAGTGTTGGCGATGTAGACGCTTTCTCGCTTCAGGCCGATGGATTCGATCATGCGATTGAGAAGCTGTCCGGATTTTCCGACAAACGGCAATCCTTCCATATCCTCATCTCGTCCGGGCGCTTCACCGATGAACATGATGTCGGATGACGGATCACCATCGGCGAAACAAAGGTTCTTCGCCGTGAATTTCAGGTTGCAGCCGTCGAATGCCGCAAGCTTCTCCCGCAATTCTTCCAGCGTTGAAGCCTGTGCCGCCGCTTCGCGTGCGAGCGCAATCTGCGCCGTATCGGGAAGGTCGGCTGCGGCTTGCACAGGCTTGCTGGTGGGGGCGGGTGCCGGCGCTGGGCGCGGTTGTTGCTGCCGGGCGCGCTCAGGTGAATTCGGCATCTGCGCGGTTGGCTGCGAAGAGGCAGGGCGTTGAGGCTCTGCAAACCGGTCTATCGGCGTTTCGGAAAGCGGCATGTCAATGCCTGCCTCCGCATAGAAGCGGAGCAAACCTTCAATATCCAGCGTTTCGCGATTATCAGCCATTATCTACCTCACCTCTGAGGTGGCGAATTTTGCAGGTGAATGCAAGAGCCCGGTTTGGATTTAGGGTTCGTTTGGCCTGTTAGTGACAGTTCATACCCTGTTTGATGCGCATATAGCCAGGCAAGGTGCGAACATGGTCCTGACATGACATGAGGACATGCTTCTTCTACCATCACAAACAAATCTTCATCGCGGCTTCTTGAATGGAATGAATTTGACGTTTACGTTAAGGTAAATCAATTTGAGGACGTAGGATGCCTGTTTTGGACAATTGGACGCATTTGCGACAGTCTCCAACTCTGCGACAGGGTAAGGCAGAATACGGGGAAACGGCGATCTTTTCGTACCGCCAGTGCTGACGGGCAGTCGGTTCATGGGTATTCGCGATTAGATCATGCACAAAAACAATTGGATGCGTCGTCTGGGCTACCTTAGTGAGAAGACGATGTTACACCGGACGGAGGGATGAATGTCTGAAGCCCCAGAATATGCGAACCAGGAGCTTCCCGAACGCGAGAGCATGGAATTCGACGTTGTGATCGTCGGCGCAGGCCCTGCGGGCCTTGCTGCGGCAATCCGTTTGAAGCAGGCGAATCCCGAGCTGTCCGTCGTCGTCCTCGAAAAGGGCGGGGAAGTCGGCGCGCATATTCTTTCCGGCGCTGTCGTTGATCCGGTGGGTATCGACCAGCTCCTGCCGGGCTGGCGCGAAGAAGAGGGGCACCCTTTCAAGACGCCGGTTACTGCCGATCATTTCCTCGTGCTGGGGCCCGCAGGTTCAGTGCGCCTGCCGAATTTCGCGATGCCGCCTCTGATGAGCAATCATGGCAATTACATTGTGTCTCTGGGCAATGTCTGCCGCTGGCTCGGCACCAAAGCCGAAGAACTTGGCGTAGAAATCTATCCGGGCTTTGCAGCAACCGAAGTGCTCTACAATGACGAGGGCGCGGTCATCGGTGTCGCCACTGGCGATATGGGCGTCGAGCGCGACGGAACGCATGGTCCGAACTACACGCGCGGCATGGCGCTGCTCGGCAAATATACGCTGGTCGGCGAAGGCGCGCGCGGTTCGCTTGCCAAGCAGCTGATCACCAAGTTCAAGCTCGACGAAGGCCGTGAACCGGCGAAATACGGTATTGGCCTCAAGGAACTATGGCAGGTTGATCCTTCCAGGCACAAGCCGGGTTTGGTCCAGCACTCCTTCGGCTGGCCGCTCGACATGAAGACGGGCGGCGGCTCGTTCCTTTATCATCTGGAAGACAATATGGTTGCGGTCGGCTTCGTGTTGCATCTCAACTACAAGAACCCGTACCTGTCGCCGTTTGAAGAGTTCCAGCGTTTCAAGACGCATCCGGCCATCAAGGACGTCTTCGAGGGTGGCAAGCGTCTTTCCTATGGCGCACGTGCGATTACCGAAGGTGGCTTCCAGTCGGTGCCAAAGCTGTCGTTCCCCGGTGGAGCGCTCATCGGCTGCTCGGCTGGTCTGGTCAACGTGCCGCGCATCAAGGGCAGCCACAATGCGGTTCTTTCTGGCATTCTCGCTGCCGACAAGATCGCCGAGGCAATTGCCGCAGGCCGCGCCAATGACGAGCCGGTCGAGATCGAGAGCAATTGGCGTTCAAGCCTGATCGGCACGGATTTGAAGCGGGTGCGCAACGTCAAGCCGCTGTGGTCGAAGTTCGGCACGATTGCCGGCGTGGCGCTCGGTGGTCTCGATATGTGGACCAACCAGCTTTTCGGTTTCTCCATCTTTGGAACGCTGAAGCATGGCAAGACCGATGCGCAGTCGCTTGAGCCGGCTGCAAAACACGCGAAGATCGATTATCCGAAGCCGGATGGCGTTCTGACCTTTGATCGTCTGTCGTCGGTGTTCCTGTCGAACACGAACCATGACGAGAACGAGCCTGTGCATCTTCAGGTTCGCGACATGAAATTGCAGCAGACTTCCGAACACGACGTCTTCGCTGGTCCGTCGACGCGTTACTGCCCTGCGGGTGTTTATGAATGGGTGGATGCCGACGGCAACTCCGCAGCTGATCCACAGGCAAAGGATGTGCGGTTTGTCATCAACGCGCAGAACTGCGTGCACTGCAAGACTTGCGACATCAAGGACCCGAACCAGAATATCAACTGGGTGCCGCCACAAGGCGGCGAGGGACCTGTTTACGTAAACATGTAAAAGAAAAAGGCGGTCTGGGACCGCCTTTTTTATTGCAGCATGACGGACTGGGTTTCCGGTTCTTCTTCATCTGGCCGAACGGGTGGTGGAACGGAAAAATCGAGCCGCACCGGCAGATGATCGGAGCCAGCATCTTCGCGAGCCGAAACCTTCGCCCCTCCGATTTCAGGGCTTACGAGTATCTGATCAATCGGCAGGCCGATGTAAGGAGCGAGCTTAACAGGCAGTAGGTGCGTCATCCACGTGCCGCCAATACCGGTCATATGGCGGGTGCCGGAGGCACGTTCGACGCGGCGAACGGCATTGCTCCACGGCGCTGCATTGAAGTCACCGGCGACAACCAGAGGGCCTTTCAGCTTCTGCAGTTCCGGTTCGATGTAGCGGAGTTGATAAGGCTGCCAACGCGGCCATGGCCATGAAAAGTGCAGTGCTGCGACATGCACGGTCGTTCCGCCGAAATTGATCGGCGCAATTGCGAGCAAACCATCGCCGACACAGGCCGTCTGTGCATCTTCGCTGAAAGGCCGCTTCGACAGGATGCCCACGCCCCATGTGTTGGGATCGTCAGCACAATTGAGATGGTAGGGATAGGAGCCCTGGAGAATGGTGAGCCACTTGGTCCATTGGTCGCTAGCCTCCTCATAGGTGATGACGTCCGGCTTCTCCCGCGCGATCATCTGGAGAATGCGTTTCGGTTCGGGATTGTCTTCGCGCAAATTGATCTGGACGAGACGGTAGCGTGCGCCGCCTTGTTCCTGCGCATGGGCGCCCGTGGAGCCGCTCAGGAAATCGCGTGCAGCACCAACAGTCGTGCCTAGAGCCATGACGGCAAAGAGTAGCAGCATCGCCGCCTCACGCCGCATCTTGGTGAAAAGCAAGGGAATGGTCAGCACTGCCAGCAGGACGGACAGGTGAGCTCGAAAATGCGAAAAGGAATCGAGAGCCGGGTGCACCGCTCCAAGAAATCCCAGCACGAGCGGAACCGACAGCGCGACAGCAGCCAGCAGCAACAGGAATGAAAGGTTTTCACGGCTTTTCGACATGAAATGCCTCTAGCTATCGAATACGGCGCGATGATGGAGGTGAAGGCAATAGGGCGTTAGGGGAGTAAGGCAGTATGTTAAGAGCATCATCTGTTGCTAACCAACATATTGCTCTACTGCCTTACCACCCTATTCCCCTAGCGTCACTGGAAAGCCGTCTCGTAGAAGCTGCGAAGCTTGCGGGAATGCAGCCGCTCATCCGGCATGGCCGCAATTTTTTCCATCGCGCGGATGCCGATGCGCAGATGCTGCGCCACCTGCCGCTTGTAAAATTCGGTCGCCATGCCCGGCAGTTTCAGTTCGCCGTGCAGCGGCTTGTCGGAAACACAGAGCAGGGTGCCGTAAGGCACACGGAAACGGAAACCATTGGCCGCAATTGTGGCTGATTCCATATCAAGTGCGACAGCACGCGCCTGTGAAAGGCGCTGCACCGGGCCGCGCTGGTCGCGCAGTTCCCAGTTGCGATTATCAATGGTCGCGACCGTACCGGTACGCATGATCTGTTTCAAATCATAACCTTCCAGACCGGTGATTTCCTCGACGGCTTCTTCCAGCGCAACCTGAATTTCCGCAAGTGCCGGCAATGGCACCCAGACGGGCAGATCGTCATCGAGAACATGGTCCTCACGCATATAGGCGTGTGCCAAAACGTAATCGCCAAGCTGTTGGCTGTTGCGAAGGCCAGCGCAATGACCGAGCATAAGCCATGCGTGAGGGCGAAGCACTGCAATATGGTCGGTTATGGTCTTGGCATTGGACGGTCCCACGCCAATATTGACCATCGTGATGCCCGAATGGTCGCCCCGTTGCAGGTGATAAGCTGGCATCTGCGGCAGGCGGGGCAGAGGGCTGCCACTGCTTGGTTCGGTCTCGCCCGCGCGCGTAATCAGATTGCCCGGTTCAACGAACTGTTCATAACCGCCGCCGCCTTCTGCCATCAAGTCGCGGGCATAGGCGCAGAACTCGTCCATATAAAACTGGTAGTTTGTGAACAGCACGAAGTTCTGGAAATGCGCCGGGCTTGTCGCCGTGTAGTGCGCCAGCCGATGCAGTGAATAATCGACGCGCTGGGCAGTGAATGGTGCAAGCGGCATCGGTTCGCCGGGGGCGGGCTCGAAATCGGCATTGACGATCTTGTCGTCGGTCGCCGCCAGATCGGGTACATCGAACAGATCACGCAGCGGATGCGTGAAGGCGTTGGCGACGGAAGCCTCGACATAGGTGCCTTCCTTGAAGGCAAAATGGATCGGGATCGGCGTCGACGATTCCTTCACGGTCACGGTCACACCGTGATTGCGCATCAGGAGGCGAATCTGCTCGTTCAGATAATGATCGAACAAGTCGGGCCGCGTGATGTTTGCGGAATAATCACCTGGCGTCGAGACATGGCCATAGGCCAGCCGTGAATCCACATGAGCGAAGCTGGATGTGGATAGACAGATCTCGGGATAATAAGCGCGGTAACGCTGCGGTGGAATTTCGCCACGGGCAACCTTCTCGAACGCATCGCGCAGGAAAGCCGTGTTGCGATCATAGAGCTTTTGCAGGGCGGCAACCGCCGCACCGGCATCGGTGAAAACCTCCGGATCAACGGTCGAAGGCGTTTTGATCTCGGTCAAAAAAGGATGTTCGATTCGCTGTGTCATGGCCTAGTATAGCAGAGTCCATGACTGGTATATGACCCAGTTTATGCGACGCGTTGCAGGCTTACATAAAGCACGAGGCCGATGCCGCTCATCTGGGAATGCTGGCCAATCTGCGTGTAGGCGAAGGTGGCTGCCGGACCGGTGAAAATGGCGGTGAAAAAGAAAACCCGAAGGGCGATTGCGGCGATGGTCCGGGTTTTTTTCATGGCCGCTCTCCGACAGGCTTCTGGGTGAACGCGGCGACAGGTCCGATTACCGGTTGATCCCGGTAGAGGTTGTACCTCTGGTCAGCGAAAATGCTGGCAACAGCGGCAAAGCCAGCGATCATCAGGCAGACAATTGTTAAACGTCGAAGCATACCGGTTGGCCCCCAAAGCCGTAATGATTTCTGTTCTCCCTCATCAATTTAGCCATTGCGCCTGAACCCTCCCTGAGAGGGTCGTTCATGCGGCGTTCAAAAATATTGATGTTCCGTTTATTGCGGTGTGTGGCTCTTGTGCCTGCTGGAAAGGGACTTATGTTTTCCATCATTGGAATGCGGGAACATAAGTCCCGCTCAACGTCAGGATCAGCGGGAGAGAGCCCATGGCCGAACAGACCAAGCCCATCGAGTTGTATTATTGGCCGACGCCGAACGGCTTCAAGATCAGCATTATGCTGGAAGAGCTGGGCGTTCCCTACGAGGTCAAGTATGTCAATATCGGCAAGGGCGATCAGTTTCAGCCGGACTTTTTGAAGATTGCTCCTAACAACCGTATGCCCGCCATCATCGATCCGGAAGGGCCGGGCGGCCAGCCGATCTCGGTGTTCGAGTCTGGAGCTATACTGCAGTATCTCGGGCGGAAGTTCGGTAAGTTCTATCCGACCGACGAACGCAAGCGCGTCGCAGTTGACGAATGGCTGATGTGGCAGATGGGTGGCCTCGGCCCGATGTCCGGGCAGGCCGGGCATTTCCGTGTCTATGCGCCGGAAAAGGTTCAGTACGGCATCGACCGCTATACCAACGAGGTTAACCGTCTCTATGGTGTGTTGAACACGCAGCTTGAAGGCAAGGAATACATTGCAGGCGAATATTCAATTGCCGACATGGCTTCGATCGGCTGGATCAATGCCCATAAGAACTACGACCAGAACCTGGATGATTTCCCGAATCTGAAGCGCTGGCATGAGACAATGAATGCGCGCCCTGCGGTTCAGCGTGGTCTGCTTGTCGGGAAAGAAGAGCGAGAAAAATCCAATCTGGCGACGGACAAGGAAGCCCAGAAAATTCTCTTTGGCCAAAAGGCACGCTGAATAAGCGATCAAAAGAAAGGGCAGCTTCGAGGCTGCCCTTTCTTATTCTGGATGCCACTGAATATTACTGGCGCGTGAGGCTCTCGCTCTTGCAGATCAGGCCGCCCATCACGCAGCCGGAAAGTGAAAGCGTGTTGCCCTTGACGCTGGCTTTGCCGGTATAGGTTTTGCCCTCGTCGAGCTTGTTGACCTCCCCCTTGTAGCTGCCGCCCGTGCCTGACATCGTGCCGATGGACTTGCCCTTGTACTCGCCGGTCTGCACCGTACCGCAGAACTTGTTGGCGCCGCAGGACGCATAGCTGATGATCGTGCCGTTCGGGCGCTTCCACGTGCCGACGATCCCTTCGTCGGCAAGAGCAGGGGCGGCAAAAGTGGCTGCAAGCGTCATTCCAAGAATAAGTGTGCGGATCATTCTTTCCTCCCAAATCGCCGCCAGTCCCGGCTTTGCCGGTCGCAACGATGAAACCGCTGTGATGCGTTTTGAAGTTTGAGACAGAAGCCCTCCTCGAACATCCGTCAAGCTTACGCAAACGTAAACGTAAACCAGTTTTTGGCGAAGCGGAAGAGGGATATTTGTGTCTCGCTTGGCACCTGAAATACTGCCCTTTTTCCACACACAGCCGCATTCGAATGTTGTCTATAGTTAGCAACTGGTTTCGTTCGACCGTGCGGATTTGAATCGAATTTTTGCAAAAATCCAGCAATCGGCGACACTTGCATGTTTAACAGAATCCCAAGTTTACCCCTTGTTCGGATTTTGTTGGTTGCTCGTTAAGCATCTGGTTTAACGCGCATTTCAACCCTTTCCCGTAGATTTGAGAGCATGAACGGAACGACAGAGACGGCAGTTTCAAAGCAATGAAATCAGGCTTTGAAAATAAAGACTGGACGGTTCTCGGGATTTAACAGGGACAGAGAAAAATGGCACAGTTTCAGAGCTTCTCGAATACGCACAACGCAGTCGCACAGGATCGCATTCTTCTCGAAATGGGCATGAAATTTGCCATCGGCCGTGATTGCGAGATCGACGTGGTGGAAGCCCACAAGTGGCTGAACATTGCCGCCATCCGCGGCAGCGAGAAGGCCGCCCGTATGCGCAATCAGGTGGCAGCGACGATGAGCAAGGGCGAACTGGCAGCAGCGCTGCGCGGTGCGCGTGAGTGGATGACCGCCCACTGACTGGCAAGATAGTCGTTATGAAAAAAGCCGCCTTCAAGGCGGCTTTTTTGTTGACTCAGCTTATACCGAGATACCGGCCCGGTTTGTGGTTGATTGCGATGATGAGGTTCATGGCAATCGCTCCGATCAGGGAAAGCACCATGTTTTCCCACGGGATAAAGAACAGCGAGATCAGCATGATAAGGACATCGAGGCCGAGCTGAAACCAGCCGGCTCTTATCCCATAAGCGTCCTGTAGATAGAGCGCCAATATATTGACGCCGCCGACGCCGGAGCGGTGCCGGAAAAGTGCCAGCACCCCCATACCCATCAGGGTGCCGCCCATGAGTGCTGCGAAGAGCGGATTGACGCTTGAGAAATCGACACTCATGGGCATCAGTCGAGCAAAGCCCGACATCATGGCCACTGCGACAAAGGTTCTGATGGTGAACGCCCAACCCATTCGACGCACGGCGAAATAATAGAATGGCAGATTGATCAGGAAATAGAGCAATCCGAATTCCGTGCCTGTTGCATACTGGATGAGAAGGGCGATACCAGCCGTGCTGCCGGTCATCAGCATAGCCTGACTATAAAGCGTAATGCCGAGCGCAATGAAGGACGTGCCGATCAGCATAGCCATCGCATCTTCATAGAGGCGGTGACGGTCTGATGCGGCGGCTTTCGACGCATCGATGAGCGGGGCGGCGTTATCAGCGATATCGGCCACGTGGAAACTCCAGAACAGCGAGAAGCCGGTAATCCGGCAAATAGATTACGGTGCCGGAATGAATTCCGGCTTGTCATGCATTCGCGCTGTGCAGAGGGTTGGGTCAAAGCACGCGGCGTCAAGTCTTGGGAGACGGTTAAATATAACAGCCGTTTCGACGCTTCGCACGGCTTGAAATATTGTTATTTCACGGTCGTGTTTGTAGATTTATCGCAATTGCGACGGCTGTTTGTTTTGATTTATTTCGTGCGTCATCTGCGCGAGGAAGCGTTTGACGTCAAGCGGGCTGCGCAAATGACGCTTGGCGAGATGCTGAGGCGCACCTTCCAGAAAGGCCAGTGCGCGAATGCGACCGTTCTTGCGATAGCCTGCCACCCATTTCAGGAAGCCCCAGTCGAAACGCTCCACACAACCTTCCGCCATATCCGGGCGTGAGCGTCCGTAATGGATTATGGTTCTTTTGAATACACGCCACAGGCGACGCACGGTCGATATATCGAGAAAAACGAGTATCGGCTCGCGATGCACGATAAATCATAGTTTCGCTATGATTGCCCTCGAATATCCATGTGTCCTGATCTGCTGCTTCGTTGGTAAGACGGCCGATCTCGTCACGCGGGCGCATTATCCAGCCCGGTTGCCAGTAGAGGGTATCGATATGAATGACCGGTAAGCCGGTAATCTCGCCTAGCCTACGCGCAAGGCTTGATTTTCCCGAACCGGCGCCGCCTATGATCATGATCCGCTCTATCACCTGCATCGTCTCCGGATTTTAACTCTGTTCGAATAAAAATCGGAAATGAGGTAGGAAGTACTATAATTTTACTTCATGGCACCTGCATGACCATAACGAGCAAAGAAAGCCCGTTAGAAAATTTGTATTGAGCTGAAGGTAATATTCACCGAATGATTGACAGTCAACTTTGTGGAGCGCAATGTTGGCGTATAAACGGAACGGGTCAGAGCAACAATGACATCTACCGTTCCTCTATATTAGTAAGATCGCAAGGCGTAAAAGGTACCGAGTGATCGAAAGAGCTGCATTCGATAGGGAGTGACAAGATGTCAATTCGAACCATCACCGCCATGGCCGGCACCGCCATCATCATGAGTGCTGCTGCATTTGCCTTTTCATCGCCCGCCAACGCCCTGACGATGAAAGAATGTAGCGCAAAATATCAGTCTGCCAAAGATGCTGGCACGCTTGGCGACATGAAATGGAACGATTTCCGCAAGGCGCAATGTGGAGACGACGCAGATGCTGCCGCAGTACCGTCAGCTCCAGCCAAAAAGGCAACCAAGAGTGCAGCCGCCCCTGCCGCAGACGACAGTGCCAAGGGCCTGACAATGAAGGAATGTAGCGCGAAATATCAAGCTGCCAAAGATGCTGGCACGCTTGGCGGCATGAAATGGAACGATTTCCGCAAGGCGCAATGCGATGCAAATGCCGCCGCAGCTCCTGCACCTGCTTCTCCAGCTAAGAAAACGGCAAAAAGCACTGCTGCTGATGACAGCGCCAAGGGCTTAACGATGAAGCAGTGCAGCGCCAAGTATCAGGCGGCAAAAGACGCTGGTGTTGACAATGTTGCAAAATGGAACGATTTCCGCAAGGCTGAATGCGGACCTGGTGCAGATCCAGTTGCCTTCAGCACCGACGGTACCAGTGAACCAACTGCCCCAACGGTTGCGGCGCCCAGAGGCGTCAAATTTCCAACGGCAGTTTCTGCAAAGTTTTCGAACGAATCAGCTGGCAAGGCTCGTATGCACACCTGCCTCGAGCAGTATTATAGGCTGAAAGATGCCAATGCATTGGGTGGTTTGAAGTGGATTCAAAAAGGTGGCGGTTACTACAGCCTCTGCAATGCACGCCTGAAAGGCAATTCCTGATTTGATCAGGATTATTCGAATAAGAAGGGGCCTATTTTCCCCTTCTTATTTGGTTCGTGAGAACCAGCCCGCGACCGCGACTGCGAGCCAGCCAAGTATCATCAACGATCCACCTATCGGCGCGGCCATTGGAAATAGCCGGTCGCTTGTCATGTCACGCATGAAGAGGTCGCCGCAGAACAGGGCGAGACCGATCACAAGTAATGCGCCGCCCAGATAAGCGGTACGGCTGAACGGTACAATGAGAGATAGCACCAGAAATGCGGGCGCATGGCCGAGGAGCAGGGGAGCGATGTTGCCCAGATGGTTCTCTCCACCATGGGCGGCTCCCGCATAAGCGGCAATTGCAAGGGCACCGCACAGCCCGGCAAGCGTGCTGAAAAGAATGTTCTGAGACCGACTGTCGGATCGAATCTTCATATGGGTCTCCACCGTTCAGGCAGTTTCGCGAGAATCCGCGTGTTTCCGGGCTTCCTCCAAGGCGGCAGGAAGGGCTGCTTCGAAGAGATCGAGTTGCTGCTCGATGCCAACACTTACGCGAATGCAACGATCCAGAACCTGGGCGCCCGGTTTGCGTACGAAAATATCACGCGCTATCAGTCCATTCAGAACCGCAGTGGCAAATGCTCCGCCCCTGCCGCAATCGATAGCGACAAAATTTGTAGCGGATGGGATGGCCGAAAGGCCGTTTGCCTCAGCGATTGCAGCGATGCGATCGCGCCCTGCCTGTATTTTCGCGACTACGTCACGCAGATAAGCCTGATCCTTGAGGGCGGCGATAGCTGCTGCCTGCGCAAGGCGATTCACTGCGAAATGATCGCGAATCTTGTCGAAAGACTTGATGGTTTCGGCGCTGCCGACAACATATCCACATCGGATTCCCGCTAGACCATAGGCCTTGGAGAAGGTGCGCATCCGAAGAATGTTGGGTCGGTCGGTTTCAAAAGGCGGGAAGGCGGACGCTGGCCCTGTTTCGCAATAAGCTTCATCCAGAATGAGGAGGGTGGTTTCAGGAACGCGCTCGATGAAGGATTGAATGTCCGAACCCATATGCCAGGTTCCCATCGGATTGTCCGGATTGGCGAGGTACAGAATTGCAGCATCTTGCTTGCGGGCCGCATCGAGCAGGCCGTCGAGGTCCGATTTGTCGTTGATATAAGGAACAGTAACCAGGTTTCCGCCATAACCCGCAACGTGGTAGTTGAAGGTTGGGTAGCCGCCCAGCGAGTTGATGACCCTGTCACCTTCCTGAACATATTGTCTGACTACCAGCCCGAGCAAGGCGTCGACACCTGCTCCCGGCATAATGTGTTGCGGCTTTACGCCGTGATGTGCGGCAATGGCATGGCGCAGTTCATAGTTTTCAGGATCGCCATACTTCCAGATTTCGCTCGCTTCGGTCCTAATTGCATCAAGGACAGACGGCGCTGGACCAAAACTGCTTTCATTCGCGCCGACCCGTGCCTTGAAAGGCTTTCCGCGCTGTAGCTCCAGCGTTTCGGGGCCGGTAAAAGGAACAGTAGAAGGCAAGCTTGCGACGAGTGGTGTAAGGCGAGGCGATCCCATGGCGATTTCCAGTCGATTCTCAGTCCATCAACGTGTGAGGAGGGCAGTCGAAGAGCTGGAGAAAATCTTATCCACCTACGCCTGTCCAGCTCGGAAGGCATAGCAACTTGTAGTGACTGGTGCCATCACAATGATTCTAGTCGAT
Organism: Brucella sp. GW823-FHT04E01; assembly: GCF_058796175.1. Classification (NCBI taxonomy): domain Bacteria; kingdom Pseudomonadati; phylum Pseudomonadota; class Alphaproteobacteria; order Hyphomicrobiales; family Brucellaceae; genus Brucella; species Brucella sp. GW823-FHT04E01. The sequence continues at coordinate 91,339 of NZ_JBXAIK010000007.1, forward strand.
TGAATAATCCAAGCGAACGATCAGGCTTGCTGCCCGCCGATCGAGTTAAACGATAAGGATCTGCAGAGTGAAACGGGTCGGAACCCGAACATCTGCACGCCTCAGGCGCGCGTGCGCACCGTCGGTGTCTCACAACCACAAGCCCAACGCGCAGTGCCGGAGCCATCAAAAACGCCTGTCGATCTGATTGAATCAGATCGACGTTCCAAGCATTCAACCATATCGCACCTTGTCCGAAACCGGTTTACCCATTTCGAGATGCGTTTTAGTGGACCTCGAGCACTTTCACGCATGAATCGAGATCATGTGTCGCCAAATGGGCGTAACGCATGGTCATCTGGAGTGTCTGGTGCCCCAGCCACATCTGAACACGACGGATATCGATCCCGCCCCGGACGAGACGGGATGCGCAGGTATGACGTAGAATATGCGGAACGACCTGATCGTCCGTACCAAGACCGACTTCCATCTTCGCTTCATTCCAGATTTGGCGGAACCGGACCTGATTGAGCATGGAGAAGGGGCCTTTGAGCTTCTCATGCGGGATATGTGCAGCCTTGCGGGCACGGCGGGTGAGTGGAACAGTGCGGCTGCGATTTGATTTGGTGAGCCAGAACGTAACCCGCTGATCCTGAACATCGTTCCAGGTGACACCGATTGCTTCTCCAAGGCGGCAGCCAGTGTCGACAAGGAAAAGGGAAAGCCGATAACTGTCTTCACAGCGCGACTTGATCGCGGCGAACAGGCGCTTTTCTTCCTCATATTCGAGGAATCGAATACGTCCCACACGCTCCTTCTGCCGGACGAATTCCGGTAGATTAAAGATATCTCCCATCTTGTGCGCCTTTCGCAGCAGCTTGCTCAGCGCAGCCATCTTTCGATTGATGGTTGCATTGCTGTTGCCACGCTCACGAAGCGAACCGATGACGGAATCAAGCATTTGCTGATCGAAACCTGAAAAGCGTTCACCCTTCAAAATCTCATCAATCTCGCCTAGAAACGACTTCACATTATACTTGTGTGATCCATCATCCCACAGGATGTTTACATATTTCCCCGTCAGTTCCGCCACCGAAAATTGCTCGACAAGCCGGTGGTTCGGACTTTTGCTGGATGTATACTTTAAGTTGTAGTCGACTATCGGCGCAAACTTGTCGCCCGTGTCGATCTTCGTTTCCCCAACGACGATCATTGCACGCCCCCCTTCTTCTTGTAGGACGTACAACTAATGAAATAATTCCCGGAGCACAAGATAAGTGAGCTAACTTTATGCGGAGACATGATTAGACCTTTCTAAAAGACCATGTTTGCCCCCAGCTTTGTGTCGTCCCCGAATTCCCCTCGTTTATCGATCCTTTTCGAAATTCCCTGTTCGAAAGGATCGTGTCACTTAATCGTAAGCGGTGTTTCAAATGGATGAGCGCCAACGGTTTCCCGTTGGCGCATTTTGCTTAAGCGTCGGTCTGATTAGAACGAGCGCTGGAAGCGGATCATGCCCTGGAAAGCATCTTTCCCGGCAAAACCAGCTTCACGTACCGGATGATCGTCATCCCACTTGGTGTAGGAAACTTCTGGCGTGATCGTGAAGCCGGGCACCAGTTCGTAGGCCACGTTTGCTGTAAGTGCAGTCTTGCCCCAGTCTTCATAGGCTGCCTGCACGTTGAACGTCGCCTTTTCGGTTGCCTTATACTTCAGACCACCCCAAACGGCCCAATCGCCACCCCAGGAACCGTAGTTCTGGTCGGTCGTTTCAGCGGAGGCATAACCACCCTGTACCCAAACCGAGAAACGATCCGTGATGTTGACGTCACCGCGAACCTTGGCTGCCCACTCTTCAATAACTGAATCGTAAGCTGCAACAGCTGCGATCGAACCCCAGCCACCAGCATACTTCAGGCCGCCAACAATGTGTGGAACATAGTCGGTGATCAGATGATCGTCGCCACCCTGCTCGAGGGCGATTACAGCCGAGAAGCCGTTACCACCAGCAAAGGTATACGAGATCTTGCCCGTGCGGTATGCGCCAACGTCGACCACGTCATCGTTGATCACATCACCAAGGTAACCGGTGAAGGTCTGGAATTCCGACTCATCGATACCAACCTTCAGGCCACCAAGCTGGATGTAGGCGAACTGAACATAGCTGCTGTCGCTTGCCAGGCCATAGGTCTCATCGGCACCGTCATCGGGATTGGAGAGGCCGAGATAGTTGAAGCGAAGCTCGGTGTAGGTCTTCAGAGTACCGAGTTCAGTTTCCGAGCCCGTGCTGAAACGCAGAGCGAAACGAGCAGACTTATCCCAACCACCGCGTTCAAAACCGGTGTAGGCGTCGTCGCCACCCTTTACGTCGTAACGAACATAACCATGGATACGCAGGCAGGTTTCGGTGCCTGGGATGTAGAAGTAGCCAGCGCCGTAAGCATCGCAGACGCGGACATATTCAACGGCTTCTGGCTCTGGCGCGACGATTGCGTCGGCAGCCTGAGCGCCGGAAGCTGCAACCAGAGCTGCAGCGGAGCCAAGGAGAAGGCTCTTGATGTTCATTTCTGACCTCCAGTCAAGAATCGGAGGCTTCTGAAATAAACAATTATTTTCAATGTGTTATAGAGTTTGCAGATTCGGAACTCAAAAAGTCAGCAAATCGGAAGTGATCCGACATGCGTCGAATACGGGGCGTAAAAGCACGGAATCGCACATCGCGTGGCAATCTGGATCTGATTTTTATGAAGAGATTTGCTTGAGGCAGCTGGCGGAGAGGATGGGATTCGAACCCACGAGACCCTTATGAGGTCTACTCCCTTAGCAGGGGAGCGCCTTCGACCACTCGGCCACCTCTCCGGTAAGGGCGAGATAGCTGGTACGCTTTGTCATTTCAAGCGAATTGCGCGCCAACTGGTAAAATTTCCTGCGAATTATCGCACTTTATATATACGCAATCAGGAATATGCGTGGAATCGGCCGCTTTCACCAGGCGTCGGCAGCCTCATTTCGAGCTGTATAACAAGAAAGATTCGCACCCAAATCAGCTAATGTGGCAATACGCGACGGTGCTTTGACATATTCTCCACTCGGAGCACGGGAAGTCATGGATTCGCGGGCTGAAAACCGCCACGATGCCAAATATCGCGTGTTTTCAAGCGTTAAGACCCGTTAATTCGCGTTCACTCATGTTAATAAACTCTAAATAGCCCACCCTGAAACGGGCAATTTCGTGTCTTTTCTGCAACAACCCTCCCTCATAGAAGCACCAGAAAGGTTGGGAGAGTGTATTCGATGTTGAAACGAAGGAACGGGCGAGTATCTTCACATCCAGAAGAAGGAGCGCTTCGGGGCGACTTTTTCAAAAGGGGATGGGGACAGGTTGTCCTTCAGCCAAATCAGAATGCCCAGACCCATTTTTAACTTTGACTGGAGGTCAGAAATGAACATCAAGAGCCTTCTCCTTGGCTCCGCTGCAGCTCTGGTTGCAGCTTCCGGCGCTCAGGCTGCCGACGCAATCGTCGCGCCAGAGCCAGAAGCCGTTGAATATGTCCGCGTCTGCGATGCTTACGGCGCTGGCTACTTCTACATCCCAGGCACCGAAACCTGCCTGCGTATCCATGGTTATGTTCGTTACGACGCTTCGGGCGGTGATCGCGTTTACGCTCGTACGCCTGGCGATCTGGACCGTGACACCTGGGGCAAGAACGCCCGTGCAACGCTCCGCTTCTCGACCGCTTCGGAAACCGAGCTCGGCACTCTGAAGACCTTCACCGAACTGCGTTACAACTGGAACGGCGGCGGCGACGGCGAAGAAGACGCATACGGCTCGAGCGAAAACAGCTCGCTGCGTTATGCTTACATCCAGCTCGGCGGCCTGCGCGTTGGTCTCGATGAATCGGCCTTCGTAACCTTCCCTGGTTACCTCGGCAACGTCATCAACGACGACGTGATCCTCGCTGGCGGCTACCGCACCAACCTCATCAGCTACACCTTCACCGGCGGCAACGGCTTCTCGGCTATCCTGTCGCTCGAAGAAGGCGGCAACGGCGACTCCGACGTTGACGTAACGCTGAACGACTACACGCCGCACATCGTTGGCGGTCTGAAGTACGCTGGTGGCTGGGGCTCTATCGCAGCTGTTGCAGCTTACGACGCTCGTAACGAAGAGTGGGCTGGTAAGGTTCGCGGCGACGTTAACATCACGGACCGTTTCTCGGTTTGGGTACAGGGCGGCTACAAGTCCAACGACGACACCTATGCAGTTGACGGCGCTGGTTATTCCTACCGCGTAATCGACTCGTTCTACGGCACGTGGGGCGGCGACTGGGCTGTCTGGGGTGGCGCTGCATTCAAGGCAACCGAAAAGGCTACCTTCAACCTGCAGCTCGCTTACGACGACACCAAGACCTTCGCAGCAACCGCAAACGTTGCTTACGAACTGGTTCCTGGCTTCACGATCACCCCGGAAGTTTCCTACACCAAGTGGGATGACGAAAACATCAGCCTCGACGGCGAAGATGCTTTCCAGGGCATGATCCGCTTCCAGCGCTCGTTCTAATCCCTCTGGGATTGTTCAAAAAGAACCCGGCAGCATCGCTGCCGGGTTTTTTGTTTGCCGATTTTTACGTTTGTGATCTTGCCTTTGCGGGAAACTCGGTCTTTGTACGAATAGAAAGCGGGACGTGTTCGCCGCTTTGCATCCGATGATTTCCAGCGTGGAGACGCCACGATATGTTCAAATGGTTTTGGCCCGGTGTAACGTGGACCGCAGCGCTAACAGCGCTGGCGCTCTGGTTTGGTGCAGACCGGGTCGAGACGGACATCGCAACACGTACTGGCGAAGCACTCACTCCTTTTATATGGACCGGTTTCGACGTCGATGGTCGCGACGTCACGCTGAAAGGCATAGCGCCCGATCCAGATACGCAATCCGCTGCGCGGGATGCGCTTGAAAAGGTAAGAGGGATTCGGGAGATCACCGACTTGACGAGTGTTCTGCCGCTCGTTTCACCCTACCAGCTACAGATAAAGAAGAGTGCCGACGGCATAGTCCTGTCTGGTTCAGTACCGGACAACGATGTTAGAGACCGTATCATGACGATCGCCGAAAGCGCGGCTCCTGGCATTCCGCTCGATGACGAGATGGCTGTAGGGCGAGGCAGTCCCGCAAACTTTGTTGATTCGGTGGAGTTTGCTTTGCAACTCGTTTCTGACCTGACGAAAGGGGAGATCGAGATGTCCGATCTCAATATCTCGATCAAGGGCGAGACTGCAGACAATGCCGGCTATCGAAAGATACAAGCCCAATTGGACCAGCCGCTGCCCTTTGGCCTGAAATTGGAACGAGCCGAAATTCGCGAACCTTGATTAAATCGCAGGGAGGGCTGAGCAGATTTGGATCCTCGTCCCCCGTTAGTTTTCTGTTCGGAATTGACAGTCCGCCTGTTCGGGCCTTTCCTTTCTCTTTATGAATAGGCATAGCGGATCATATCTTCCGTTTCCGGAACAGAAGGCGGGCCTGACAATGCTTTATCTAGCCGTATCGTTTTGGCCGGTTCTCGTTGCGGCGGTTCTTATCGGTGCGGGCGTGGGCTGGTTGACCGGTCCGAAGTAGTGGCGGCAAATTGGAGCGGGGAAAATTGACGGCGAATATGTTCGTCGGATTTGAGTAATTTGGAGTACGAGGAAACCATATGCCGTTGCTGATTGTTCAACTGGCTGTTCTTGTCGCCATCGCTTTCGTTATAGGCTGTCTTTTGGGCCGGTTCGTGCGGCGCAGAGGTGCGTCGATACCAGACCGTGAGCGCACGATCATTGCAGCGGCGCATGCTACATTGCCTGTCGATCAAAAGCCGGAAGCGGTGACGCAGACCAAAATACCGGAGAAGGTTGCAGAACCCAAGGCTTCGCCCCAGCCGAGCGAACCAGAGAAGCCTCAAATGAAAGCCGTGCCGGACGCAGAAGTCGTCGGAAATTGGCCTTCGCAAACGGAAAAGCCGGATGTGAATACGGAACCGGATCAGGATCCGGGGCGTCCAGAGCTTCTGGATGCTGCACGCCTTGGAAAGCCTGATGATCTGACAGTCGTTAAGGGTATTGGTGGGGCAGTTCAGGGGCTGCTCAACGGGATCGGCGTGTTTCACTACGACCAGATTGCCAGCTGGAACGATGACGAATCACGCTGGATCGAACGGAGTATAGGTTTTCCACGCCGCGTGGAGCGCGAGGATTGGATCGCACAAGCCACGAAACTGGCGAATGCAGCAAATAAAGCCAGCGCAAGGAAATCGGAAAAGCCCGGCAAAACAGCCGCTAAACCAAAATCGCGACGGACAAAAAAAGCAGGCGAATAGCCTGCTTTTTCATTTCAGAGCATTTCTACCATCTCAATATAGGCGCGAGATGTTTTAGAGCATGTCTCCCAAAAGTGGGAGCCGGTTTTGGGATAAAGACATGCGTGAAAACAAAGAGATAGAGCGGTTCTAGCGACTTCGTTTTAACCGGAACCGCTCTAGCGGCGACCGTAAATCAGATCGGTCTGTATATCCGCACTTCCGGTCAGGCGGGCCTTATAGACTTCGTAGTTTTCCATCACGCGCTGAACATAGTTGCGTGTCTCGGAGTAGGGGATACGTTCGATCCAGTCGACGACCTGATCGATAGGCTTGCCACGTGGATCGCCATATTTCTCGACCCATTCGGATGCGCGGCGAGGGCCTGCATTGTAACCGGCGAAGGTAAGAACGTAAGACCCATTGAAACGGTCAAGCTGCTCGCCGAGGAAATGGGCGCCAAGCGTCGCATTATACCCTGCATCCGTCGTGAGGCGTGGCGCGGAGAAGCTCATGCCGTTGCGGGTCGCCACGCTTTTGGCCGTTGCTGGCATAAGTTGCAGCAGACCGCGTGCGCCAGCTTTTGAAACCGCGCCGACGTTGAATTCACTTTCCTGCCGGGCAATAGCATAGGCTAGAGCCTTACCTGATCCGCTTATATTGGCATTGGCGGGAATTGCGCCAAGCGGATGCGAGAGAGCACCAACATCAAGACCTCGCAATGCAGCATTTTTGCCGACGCGCAGCGCCAGATAGTGGTTCTCGTTGCGCTCGGCCATGACCGCCAGCAGAGCCAGTTCGCCGACACTGTCGAGTTCCTGCGAAAGCTGATTGTAGAGCGTCGTTGCGCGACTGCTATAGCCGACCTGTTCCAGCCGCTTGATTGCCTGCACGGCGGGACGGCCCGCAAACCGCGCGCGATCCGCTTCCGTTGGTCTTGGATAGATAAGCTCAGGTGCTTTTTCGCTCAGTTTGGCTGCCGAAAGCTGTCCGTAAAATGTTGTGCCGAAATGGGCGGAGCGGCGATAATAGTCGCGCGCATCGCCACCGCTACCTGCTTCGGCCGACCGTCCGAGCCAATAGAAAGCACGAGACGCCGAAATCGGACGCGAGGAGATTTCTGCGATCTTGGCAAAATGTGGCGCAGCCGTCTTCGGCTGGTTCAGGGCGCGCAGTGCATACCATCCGGCATGGAATTCCGCTTCTGCGGCCATTGTGGGCGATTCGGCGGCGTGGGCCGAAACCAGCTTGTAGGCGAGCTGCGGTTTGCCAAGGTCGAGCAGTTCCCGTGACAGGATGCGGCGTTCGACCCACCAGGCATCCGGATCGACAAGCGCCGACGCCTGACGTGGTGCCTTGAGCATGAGGTCTGTCGCCTCGTTATAGCGTTCGGCGCGACGCAGATAGCGAATCTTCAGGAACTGATAGGCGGCGTTTCCCTGCCACGTGCGGTCGACGTCCGCTATCGCCTTGGTGGCATTCGGAGACTTCTGTGCTACTGCCGCAAAAGCGTTGTAAAGCGATTGGGCCTGTGCCGGACCTGCAAGCAGTTTTGCGGACTGCATACGGTCATTATAAAGAGAACGCAGAATACGGCGCTGATGATCTTCGCGCGTCAGAACGTCAGAGAACTCTTTCAGGATCTTTTGCTCGTCATCGGCTGATAAGCGCTGTGTAGCCCACCATGGTGAAAGCAGTTCGCGCGCTTTGCCCGCATTTCCAGTGCTGACATAGGAGCGGGCAAGAAGAATCATGCCTTCTGTAGTCTGCGGGCGCGTATTGCCGAATGTTGCGATTACGGTCGCAGGAGCTGGATTTTCCTTGAACAAGGCCCGTTCAGAGTTACGGCGCAGAACCGATGTCCCCGGCCAGCCGCGCAAATCTGTTGCCGCCGCTGCAATTTCAGCGCTCGGCACACCATCAAGACCGGATGTCGCGATAGCCCACGTCAGAATCTGGCGGTCAAGCGAACCACGAGGAATCCCGTTGCGGAATGCGATAGCACTTGCCGTGTCACGGGAGGAAAGGGCATCAAGCCCGCTTTTCAGCGTTCCACCAATCGCTGCCGGGTTTTCCATGCGGCTGACTGCTGACGTCACGACCGGATCAGGCGTGGCCGGACGCGGTTTCGGTGTCACCAGATTCATCGGCGACTGGTGTGTCGTCGTCGGTGCAAAGGGACGCGCAAGCGGGGTGGGAACGCCGGACGGCAGCGAGGATTGGGCGAGCGAAATCACCGGCTGCAGAGCAACCGCAACAAAGCAACTCGCGAGGAGAGCTTTTCTTTTCAGGGATATCGCTGCGACTTGTTTTGACATTGGCTAACTAGAACAAAGACTTGGTTGATGTGCAATATGTTGTTGAAATCCGGCTTTTCTTAGCCCGGTTTTTGACTGGCTATTTCAATGATGAGGATAGGCTCAAGGAATGAATCTATCCTTAATAAAGCGTTATCGCTTCGGTGTTGCCGCATCTTGGTTGTTTCGGGCCGCCGATGTTTCTAAAGGCAATCGAGCGAATAGCCGGTGGAGCTTGGGGATCGCTTTAAATTTTGTCGCAAAACTGCCGTATTGCCCTTGTTTTGCCTGTATACCCCGCTTGCTCCACTCGTGTGGCAAGACTATTGTGCAACGCCTCAACCCGGTCAGAAGCCCCAGGGTGATCCCAAGCTGATCGGTGGAATGAGGTCCAGTCTTTCTTTTTTCAGGAGTTCACTAATGCTGAAGGGCTCAATTACCGCGCTTGTCACGCCATTCGATTCCGAAGGAGCGTTCGACGAGAAAGCCTTTCGCGCATTTGTAAACTGGCAGATCGAAGAAGGCACCAAAGGGCTCGTCCCAGTCGGCACGACTGGTGAAACACCGACCCTGTCGCATGACGAGCACAAGCGCGTCATTGAGGTTTGCATTGAGGTTGCAGCTGGTCGCGTTCCCGTGATCGCCGGTGCAGGTTCCAACAATACTGTGGAAGCGATCGAACTGGCGCAACATGCCGAAAAGGCTGGCGCTGATGCCGTTCTCGTCGTCACGCCTTACTACAACAAGCCGAACCAGCGTGGTCTTTACGAACATTTTTCGCGTGTGGCCCGCTCCATTTCGATCCCGCTCATCATCTACAATATTCCCGGTCGTTCGATCGTCGACATGACACCGGAAACGATGGGCGCACTCGTTCGCGATCACAAGAACATCGTGGGCGTCAAGGATGCGACTGGCAAGATCGAGCGCGTATCCGAACAACGCGCAACCTGCGGCAAGGATTTCATCCAGCTTTCCGGTGAAGACGCAACGGCTCTTGGTTTCAACGCCCATGGCGGGGTAGGGTGCATTTCGGTGACGTCCAACATTGCGCCGCGTCTTTGCGCCGAATTCCAGGATGCATGTCAGGCCGGCGATTTCTCCAAGGCACTCGAATTGCAGGATCGCCTCATGCCGCTGCACAAGGCACTCTTCATCGAGCCAAACCCGTCAGGCCCGAAATATGCGCTGTCGCGCCTCGGCCGCGTGGAAAATGCCTTGCGCTCGCCGATGGTGACTGTGGAAGCCGCGACGGCAGAGAAGATCGATCAGGCCATGAAGCATGCGGGTCTGGTCAACTGACCCGTCAAGTTTACCGCTTTCGCTGATTTTTACGCTCCCGTAGCTTCGGGAGCGTTTTCATTTCAGGCATTGCACATTATATGGTGCCATCATGAACAAGCCCAAGAATTCTCCTGTGCGCAAAATCATCGCGGAAAACCGCAAGGCGCGCTTCAATTTTGAAATTCTAGATACGCTCGAAGCCGGTCTCGTCCTGACCGGCACCGAGGTCAAGTCGCTGCGCGCCAATCAGTCCAACATAGCGGAGAGCTATGCGAGCTTTGAGAATGGCGAGTTCTGGCTTATCAATTCCTATATTCCGGAATATACGCAGGGCAATCGTTTCAACCACGAGCCGCGGCGCTTGCGCAAACTGCTCATCAGCAAACGCGAAATGTCCCGCCTGTTCAACTCGGTATCACGCGACGGGATGACCGTGGTGCCATTGAAGCTTTACTTCAATGATCGGGGTCGCGCGAAGCTGGAACTGGCGCTGGCGCGAGGCAAGAAGACTCACGACAAGCGCGAGACGGAAAAGAAGCGCGACTGGAATCGTGAAAAGGCTCGCTTGATGCGGGATAAGGGATAAAGATCAGCAAAGTATGAGAGCGCCTCAGGCGCTCTTTTGATTCAGATAGTCGCGTACATTCCGGAATACGGTTCGGAACATGGTATCCGTCAACCGCCCGGTATTGGTGTTATAGCGCGAGCAGTGATAGCTGGAAAAAATGCGCAGGCTGCCAATGTCGCTTGCCCGGTCGTGACCGAAGGGATGTCGCGCAACCGGCGCACCAAGTGCACGAACCGTCGATTGATGCGCAATCGTTCCCAGTGTGACGATTGCCTGCAGATTCCGAAATCGGGTCAGCATCGGCAACAGGAATTGTCGGCAATTGTTGATCTCGGCGCCGATGGGCTTGTTTTCCGGCGGCACGCAGCGCACCGCATTGACGATGCTGGCATCCAGCAGGCGCAAACTGTCGTCAGGACGAGCCTCGAACTTGCCAGTGGCAAAACCGAATTCACACAGTGTGCTGTAGAGCAGATCACCGGCATAGTCGCCGGTGAAGGGGCGTCCGGTTCTATTGGCGCCGCGCAAACCTGGCGCCAGCCCCACAATCAGGAGCCGAACATCGTCATCATGCGCTGGCAGAAACGGTGGAACCGGTGAATTATGCCACGAAGGCTCCTTGAGGCGCCATTCCTGCAGGAATGCGTGCAGCCTGGGGCAGATATCACAGTTGGGAGATGGTTCGGAAATCATGCCCCTGCATGAACCGGCTCGACGACGGCGTCAATAGCTGTCGTCGAGATCGTCATCCTGGCGGCGCGGTGCGCGTTCCGACGGATCGCGGCCAATCTCAGCCTTGAGCGAGACCAGATCGATGAAATGATCGGCCTGGCGGCGTAGCTCATCGGAAATCATGGCCGGCTGGGTGGTGAGGGTCGAGACAACCGAAACCTTGCGGCCCTTGCGCTGAAGTGCTTCGGCAAGTGAGCGGAAATCGCCGTCGCCTGAGAAAATCACAAAATGGTCGACTGTATCGGTGAGCTGCATGGCATCGACTGTCAGTTCGATGTCCATATTACCCTTCACCTTGCGACGCCCGGTGGAATCCGTGAATTCCTTGGCAGCCTTAGTGACGACCTTGTAGCCGTTATAATCCAGCCAGTCGATCAGCGGGCGGATCGAGGAATATTCCTGATCTTCAACCAATGCCGTATAGTAATATGCACGAAGCAGATAGCCACGCTTCTGAAATGCCTTCAAAAGCTTCCGATAATCAATATCGAACCCCAGAGTTTTCGAGGCGGCGTATAAATTGGCGCCATCAATAAAAAGGGCAATTTTTTCACGAGAATCGAACATCGTGCAATATATCCACTCTACGGCCGGACGGGAGTGGACCGACGACCGCTTATCAGTTTGTTTTCTAAACGGCGGGTGGTATCAAATTTTACCAATGCGTTTATTGCCTTCTAAGGATATATCACAGAAAAACAAGCAACCATGGGTTGTTATTTACCTGCACAAAATTACCTATAAGGGAGTCTTGTCTCAGTAATCCCGTTCTGGCTTACAAAATATTGTGCCGTTTTGACGCGCCGCCGTGTTTTATCGGGTGAATCCATGAAATTGACGTTCTTTTGGCAGATTTCATGAGGTGAGGCACGAGCAATTCCGCTTTTGCTTGTAATTTGGCTCCACAAGCGTTATGTGGGGAAAAATCCAATAAAGTTCGAGAAATGAAAGGGACCGCGCATGGCCCGCGTCACTGTTGAGGACTGCGTAGATAAGGTCGAGAACCGTTTTGAACTGGTTCTGCTGGCTGGTCACCGTGCTCGCCAAATTTCCCAGGGTGCACAGATCACCATCGACCGCGACAACGACAAGAATCCTGTTGTTGCGCTGCGCGAAATCGCTGATGAAACCCTGTCGCCAGATGATCTGAAGGAAGATCTCATCCACTCTCTGCAGAAGCATGTGGAAGTCGACGAGCCAGAAGCCGCTGCGCCTGCACAGATTGCTTCTTCTTCGGAAGAAGTTGCAGAAGGCATTGCAGACGCTGCCGAGGAAGATGTGGTTGCTTTCGACCGTATGTCGGAAGAAGAGCTGCTCGCCGGTATCGAAGGCCTCGTCGCACCAGAGAAGAACGACGACTTCTAATCGTCGTTCGAATTATTTCTCTTTAGTGCATGCGTCGCGACTTTCCAGTCGCGGCGCATGTTTTTATGCGCCGACGGTCTACACACTGACTGGTCGAGAAGTTTCTGAATGCTTGTTGCCGGTTAGAATGACCAGATGACGAGCGATTTCTGCCGGAAATTAATATTGTCGGCAGAAAATTAAGCCTAAACGTCGAGAACTATTCGATTTTCGGCGATTTTGGGTCACAATGCCCGGTATGTGTGCAGGTACAAGTACCGGTTTCGAAAGGGAGTTCTCGTAGATGATGCGCCAATATGAGCTTGTGGAGCGTGTTCAGCGATACAAGCCTGACGTGAACGAGGCGCTTCTCAACAAGGCATATGTCTATGCCATGCAAAAGCATGGCAGTCAGAAACGTGCTTCCGGCGATCCCTATTTCTCCCATCCGCTCGAAGTCGCTGCGATCCTCACCGATATGCATCTGGATGAAGCGACGATTGCAATCGCGCTCCTGCACGACACGATCGAAGATACGACGGCCACTCGGCAGGAAATCGATCAGCTCTTCGGCCCTGAAATCGGCAAGCTCGTCGAGGGACTGACCAAGCTCAAAAAGCTCGACCTCGTTTCGAAAAAAGCAGTGCAGGCGGAAAACCTTCGCAAGCTGCTTTTGGCGATTTCAGAAGATGTCCGCGTGCTTCTGGTGAAGCTTGCGGATCGTCTGCACAATATGCGCACGCTGGGCGTGATGCGGGAAGACAAGCGCCTGCGTATTGCCGAGGAAACGATGGATATCTATGCGCCACTCGCTGGCCGCATGGGTATGCAGGATATGCGGGAAGAGCTCGAAGAGTTGGCCTTCCGCTATATTAATCCGGATGCATGGCGCGCCGTGACGGATCGCCTGGCCGAGCTTCTGGAAAAGAACCGCGGCCTGCTGCAGAAGATCGAAAAGGACCTGTCCGAGATTTTCGAGAAGCATGGCATCAAGGCCAGTGTGAAGAGCCGCCAAAAGAAAGCGTGGTCGGTTTTCCGCAAGATGGAAACCAAGGGTCTCTCATTCGAGCAGCTTTCCGACATTTTTGGTTTCCGCGTGATGGTCGACACCACGCAGGATTGCTATCGGGCGCTCGGTCTCATTCATACGACGTGGTCGATGGTTCCGGGCCGGTTCAAGGATTATATCTCAACGCCTAAACAGAACGATTACCGGTCGATCCACACCACCATCATCGGTCCGTCGCGCCAGCGTATCGAGCTGCAGATTCGCACACGCGAAATGGATGAGATTGCGGAGTTTGGTGTCGCAGCCCACTCGATCTACAAGGATCGTGGCAGCGCCAATAATCCGCACAAAATGTCGACCGAGACCAATGCTTATGCATGGCTGCGCCAGACAATCGAGCAGCTTTCAGAAGGCGATAATCCGGAAGAGTTCCTTGAACACACTAAGCTAGAGCTCTTTCAGGATCAGGTCTTCTGCTTCACGCCCAAGGGCCGCCTCATTGCTCTGCCGCGTGGTGCGACGCCGATCGATTTCGCCTATGCCGTTCACACCGATATCGGTGACAGCTGCGTCGGTGCGAAGGTCAATGGTCGCATCATGCCGTTGATGACCGAACTGAAGAACGGCGATGAGGTCGATATCATCCGTTCCAAGGCGCAGGTTCCCCCTGCGGCATGGGAGTCGCTTGTTGCAACCGGTAAGGCGCGCGCAGCCATTCGCCGCGCGACCCGCTCGGCTGTCCGCAAACAGTATTCGGGGCTTGGCATGCGCATTCTGGAACGCGCATTCGAACGTGCCGGTAAGCCGTTCAGCAAGGATATTCTGAAGCCAGGACTTCCGCGTTTGGCACGCAAGGATGTAGAGGATGTGTTGGCCGCAGTCGGACGCGGAGAGCTGCCGTCCACCGATGTGGTCAAGGCGGTCTATCCGGACTATCAGGACACACGCGTCACATCGCAGAATAGTCCGGCGAAGACTGGCGAAAAGGGCTGGTTCAACATCCAGAACGCTGCCGGCATGATCTTCAAGGTGCCTGAGGGCAGTGAGGATGCAGCGAAGACCGATGCGGATGCCGTGGCGAAGCCCGGGAAAAAGGCGCTGCCGATACGCGGCACCAACTCGGATTTGCCGGTGCGCTTTGCCCCGGAGGGGGCCGTGCCAGGAGATCGCATCGTCGGTATCCTGCAGCCCGGCGCCGGTATAACGATCTATCCGATCCAGTCGCCTGCGTTGACAGCCTATGACGATCAGCCGGAACGTTGGATCGACGTGCGCTGGGACATCGATGATCAGATGAGTGAGCGTTTCCCGGCTCGCGTCAGCGTATCGGCCATCAATTCGCCCGGCTCTCTGGCGGAGATCGCGCAGATCGTGGCTGCTAACGACGCGAATATTCACAATCTCTCCATGGTACGCACCGCACCGGATTTCACCGAGATGATTATCGATGTCGAGGTTTGGGACCTCAAGCATCTCAACCGTATCATTTCCCAATTGAAAGAAAGCGCGAGCGTCAGCGGCGCGAAACGCGTGAACGGATAGGACTAAGATGAACACCGAAGATGTGCTTGCCGTCTTCCGCGAAGCGGGAGCGATCCTTGAAGGCCACTTTATTCTTACGTCAGGCCTGCGCAGTCCTGTTTTCCTTCAGAAGGCGCGTGTTTTCATGCATGCCGACAAGACGGAAAAGCTATGCAAAGCGCTTGCAGAGAAAATCCAGGCGGCAGATCTTGGACCTATCGATTATGTGGTTGGTCCGGCAATTGGTGGCTTGATTCCCTCCTACGAAACTTCACGCCATCTGCGTGTTCCGTCGGTCTGGGTAGAGCGCGAGAACGGTGTGTTCCGCCTGCGTCGTTTCGATGTGCCGAAGGGCGCGCGAGTCGTTATCGTGGAAGATATCGTCACGACCGGACTTTCCATCCGCGAAACGATCGACTGCATGAAGGACCTCGGCATTGAAGTTGTGGCTGCGGCCTGCATCGTCGACCGCTCGGCGGGCAAGGCGGATGTTGGCACGAGGCTGATTGCTCTCGCCGAATATGAAGTTCCGGCCTATCCTGCGGATAAATTGCCGCCGGAGCTTGCTGCAATTCCGGCTGTGAAGCCCGGTAGCCGCAACATTTAAACAAGTACACCGACGGCTTTTGAAACGCTGCGGGGGACGATACACCCCTGCGGCGAAATTCCGCTTTGCGGGACGCGTTCTAGTTACCTATTTAAGGGGTAACTGCAAAAACGTTCTTCCAGCTTCCACAAACAGGGTTCCATCGTGAGTGTAGCGCCTATCAGATTCGACCCCAGATCGCCTTACCGTGCGCCATGTGGGGTATGCGTGGATTGCGATGTCCGACGAACGGCGGTTTGTGCGGCACTTGACGACGGCGATCTCGGTGCTCTCGAAGCAATCATGACGTCTAAGCGTCTCGATGCCAATGAGCAGTTGGTGGAAGAGGGGGAGCCGAAGCGCCGTGTCTTCAGCCTGACCTCCGGCATGCTGCGAATCTACACGTCGCTTCCGGATGGACGTCGGCAGATTGCAGGTTTCCTGTTCCCTGGCGACTATCTCGGTCTGGCTGACGACGAGACGTACTCCCAGTCTGCTGAAGCGGTCGTACCGTCGGTTTTGTGCGCCTTCTCCACCAGAGAGATGGATGATCTGATGGAGCGTTTCCCGAAATTGAAGGAGCGTCTGCACCAGATGACGCGGGCAGCTCTTCGCACGGCGCGCGACAATCAGCTGGTTCTCGGGCGCCTTGCACCGGTGGAAAAGCTTGCGAGCTTTCTTCTGGTGCTGTCCGCGCGGGCTAAAAAGCGCGGCGAGAAGCCGAACCCGGTGCATCTCTCGATGAACCGTACCGATATTGCCGATTATCTCGGCCTGACCATTGAAACTGTCAGCCGGAGCTTCACAAAGCTGAAGACTCAGGGGCTGATCCAGTTGCTTGACGCCAATACGGTTGAGATCCTGTCCCGCCGGTCTTTGGCGGCCGTTGCCGGAATGGACCCGGAAAACCTCTGAATTCAAGCTGCCATCCCTAAAAGCCGGGTGTATTTCCGTTGATTCAAATCAATGCAGCACCCGGCAGAACAGCCTATTCCTGATCATAGAGATTGATGCGATCCGTTGCAGGATTGCACGTTCAAAATGGGGAAAACAGGTGCTGTTGTGGCTGGGAATTGCAATATCGGCTGTCATGCATGCGGGCTTCCTTGCCGCATCATGCCGTCTTGCCCCGCGGAATGTCGCCCCGGTTCTGGTGCGCGCATATCCGGCAGGGCCTCGCCGGAGCGCCCGACGCTTAAGGTGGACGCGCTATGCATGAAGAAGCGATAAGACGCTACGCCGCGTTGGCGGTTCCCAGATACACGTCCTTTCCGACAGCTGCTGATTTCATGCCTGTGGGGGTCGATACGACTCATCGTTGGTTGCGCCAGATCGGGCCGGAAGAAAGCGTCTCCCTTTACATCCATGTGCCTTATTGCCGGCAGCTCTGCCATTATTGCGGTTGTCATGCCAAGATGGCGGTCCGCAACGACGTGGTCGAAAACTTCTGCACTTCTTTGCTCAGCGAAATCGAAACTGTCAGCAAGAGCCTGACAGCACGGCCCAGTGTCGTCCATCTTCATTGGGGCGGTGGTACGCCCTCAATTTTGAACCCGCGTCAGTTTACGAGCATTCTGGCCGCTCTGCGCGTTGCGTTCGATTTTGCGCCTGAGATGGAACACGCCATCGAGCTTGACCCGCGCACGGTTACCCCACAGCTGGTGCAAACGCTTGCGCTCATGGGAGTCAACCGCGCGAGCCTCGGCGTACAGGATGTCGATGCCGAGGTTCAGAAAGCCATCGGTCGCATTCAGCCGATAGAAACGGTTGCTAAGGCTGCAACTCTGCTGCGGGAAGTCGGCATTGATCGCCTCAACTTCGATCTTATCTACGGCCTGCCGTTGCAGACCGTCGAGACATTGCGTGAGACTTGTGAAAAGGTTGCGGTGCTCAAGCCTGACCGTGTTGCCTGCTATGGCTATGCGCATCTTCCGCAGCGGCGCGCCAATCAGCGCCTGATCGATGCAAGCCTTCTGCCCGATGCTGACGAGCGCTTCGCTCAGGCACGTGTGGTGGCGGACAGCTTCATCGGTTTCGGCTACGAGCCGGTGGGGATCGATCACTACGCATTGCCGGATGACAATCTGGCCGTCGCTGCGCGCAATGGAACGCTGCACCGGAATTTCCAGGGCTATACGGATGATCGCTGCCAGACATTGATCGGTCTCGGACCGTCATCGATTTCGCAATTCCCCGGTGGTTATGCCCAGAATATCTCGGACGTGAAGCAATATTCCAAGCGGGTTGAAGCGGGCGACCTTGCAACGGTTCGCGGTTATGCCATGCGCGAAAGTGACCGTATCCGTGCCGGAATCATCACAGCCCTGATGTGCAATTTCCGGGTCGATCTGAATACCACGGCGCCGGGCGTGGAGTTTTCCGACGAGCTGGCCTTGTTGCGGCCTCTGGTGGCTGATGGTCTGGTGGAAGTCCGCAGTGGTGTCATCAGCGCAACAAGCGACGGCAAGCCGCTGATCCGTCTGGTTGCGGCTGCTTTCGATGAATTTCGCAGGGAGACGATGCACGGCTTCAGTTTCGCCGTCTGAACTTGCGTTGGAACAAAGAGATAGAGCGGAAGATGCTCTATCAAGAGAATGCTGCTGCACCGGGCCGTCAAAAGGTCAGTAGCATGGGAGCACCGCCGTTGGGGGACGTGCGGTGCTCCACTATTTTGAGCACAGCCCGAGGAGCGTGAATTGCTTCTCGGGCTGTGCGTTTTCATATGGGTCAGGCCTTGCGGTTCTTTTCCAGCTTGGGCAGGAAAATCGTCAGCAAGCCGAGCAGCGGCAGATACGAGCAGATGGTGTAAACATACTCGATGCCCTTGTGATCGGCCACGATACCGAGGACGGCGGCTGCGATACCGGCCATGCCGAAAGCAAAGCCGAAGAACAGGCCCGACACCATGCCGACGCGTCCTGGCAGCAATTCCTGTGCGAACACCACGATTGCCGGGAAGGCCGAGGCGAGGATCAGGCCGATGATAACCGTCAGGATCGCCGTCATTTCCAGGTTCGCATAGGGCAGGGCCAGCGTGAACGGCAGGACGCCGAGGATCGATGCCCAGATCACCTTGCGCGCACCGATCTTGTCGCCGATCGGGCCACCTATGATCGTTCCCGCAGCTACCGCACCGAGGAACAGGAACAAGAGCAGCTGCGATGCCTGCACCGTCACGCCGAAATGGCTAATGGTGTAGAAGGTGTAGTAGCTCGTCAGGCTGGCCATGTAGATGTACTTGGTGAAGACCAGCATTGCCAGAACGCCAACGGACACCAGAACCTTGTTGCGTGGAAGCGGAAGGGTCTTGTCGGGCTTCGCCTTGCTGGCATTGGCAATCCGGTAGCGATTATACCAGTTGCTGACATACCAGAGCAGCATCATGCCGATCAGTGCGGCGACGGAGAACCACGACACGCTGATCTGGCCGAAAGGCAGAACGATGAACGCTGCCAGAAGCGGGCCAATCGACGAGCCGAAATTGCCGCCCACCTGAAACAGGGATTGCGCAAAGCCATGACGCCCGCCCGAGGCCAGACGCGCCACGCGAGCTGCTTCCGGATGGAAGACGGACGAGCCGAAACCAACAAAAGCCGCCCCCAGAAGCAAGATCGAATAGTGATGTGCCGTTGCCAGAAAGATCAGCCCGACAAGCGTACAGCCCATTCCGAAAGGCAGGGAATAAGGCATCGGCTTGCGGTCGGTATAGATACCCACGAGCGGCTGCAGGATCGATGCCGTCATCTGGAAAGTGAATGTCAGGAGGCCGATCTGCCAGAATGACAGGCTGTAGTTATCCTTCAGCATCGGATAGATGGCAGGAAGGAGCGACTGCATCATGTCGTTCAGGAAATGGCCCATGCTTGTGGCCAGAATAATAGCGAGGACAGTATTATCCGCGCCGCTGTTTGATGGCTGCTGTGCAGCACTCATGCTCATACTACTTCTCCGAAGATGAAAGCCGGTCTTCAGAGCCTGTTCCGAAAGTCGCCCTGTGTGGCTGCAAATGGCAATTTGTCTGCGTTCCGGTGCTCATGTAGCTTTCTCTGGTGCGTAGTCTTACCCGAAAAGTCTGCAACTTTTCGGGACCATGCTTAGAAGTACATTGCGCTCCGGTACTCGAAAATCACCATTTTCGCACACACATGACGCTTTTTGATCCAGGCTCTCAGGCATATTTCCTGCAGATACCATCCGAAAACAGGAAACAAGACCCTCAAGAAAATTACGGGGTGTTGATGAGGAACCAACGAAAATTCACGAATTTGACGTCTGAACCGGTACTTGTCCGATTCAAACGTCAAATTCATTCCGCCAGCGAATGTCGCGACCCATTCTCAGCAAGCCATTAATAGGACTATTGCCTCTCGCCCGCTTTCGTGATTTGGTCCAGTAGTTTCGAGAGTGGGCCAAACGCAGGGCAGAACTGCAATGAAACCAAAGTCTCCGCCGGGGCTTTTACTGCCGGGAAGCGAGGAGCTGCAGAAGTTCCACGAGCAGCGTATTGCCATGCTGGAGGGCATGAGCGGGCCAGTGATTGCCTTGCCGACACGCTATCCCGACGGCTATTTTGTGCCGCGCCACCGCCATAGCCGGGCACAACTTCTCTGCGCCTCACAAGGAGTGGTGCTGGTGACGACGGATGCTGGACGCTGGATGATTCCCAGTGACCACGCCATGTGGATACCGGCAGGTGTGGAGCACTCGGTTGAAATCCTCGGCGAAGTCTTTATGCGATCGATTTACATCTGCGTCGATGCCGTCTCGGGCGTACCGGATTATCTCCACGTGGTCGGGCTTACCGATCTCATGCGGTGCCTCATAACGGATGCAACGACGCAGGACAGCACGCCGGAACCGGATAGTCGCGATGCTCTGGTAATCGAACTGATCCTGCGGGACCTTCACACATTGCCGCAACGCTCGCTGGGCCTGCCTTTTCCATCGGATCCGCGCTTGCAGAAACTGTGTCGTGAATTCGTGAAAAAGCCTTCTTCGCGCGCCACAATTGATGACTGGGCGGACAGGATGGCGATGAGCCGGCGCTCGTTCACCCGGCATTTCCAACGGGAGACTGGCGTAAGCCTTTCAGTCTGGCGCCAGCAGGCCTGTCTTTTTGCGGCAGTTCCCCGCCTGGCAGAAGGGGAGGCGGTGACGAGCGTGGCACTGGATCTGGGTTATGACAGCGTTTCCGCTTTCACGACGATGTTCCGCAGGATGCTCGGTGTTTCGCCGCGGTTTTATTTGCCTCGACTGGACACTGTTCCGTTTGAGCGCAGCGACAACGCCGCAGTTTTGGCCGAATAATAACAATTGTCTCCGCGATGGGAGAGCATTAATAGAAGCGCATGCTGTTTCAACGCCGTAATCCTCCGACCAGAAAAGAGCGCTTAAGGCTTCTGGTCTGGCCGCGCCGCTCCTTCTCCCGTTCCTTCCGGTACGGTGGAAAGCGGATTCTGCGCATCACTGCCTCGCCTCATGCTGTCGCAGCCGGTCTGGCCGTGGGCGTGTTTTCGGCGTTCACGCCTTTCTTTGGCTTCCATCTCATCATCGCAATCGTGCTGGCCTATTTCCTTGCCGGAAATATTGCCGCCGCGGCACTTGGCACGACGCTTGCCAATCCGCTGACCTTGCCATTCATCTGGGGCAGCACATTCGAGCTGGGCCGCTTCATCATGAATGGAAGCATCGACGATGCTCCGCCAGTTCATCTCGGGCGGGCACTGGAAACCATGCATTTCGATGAAATCTGGACGCCGCTTTTGAAGCCGATGCTATTCGGCTCAACGATTCTGGGCGCAGCATTCGCTGTCGTGGTCTATTTCGTTACCCGGTTTGCCGTTTCGGCCTTCCGCCGTCGCCGTATCGAACGCCTTGCCGAAAAACATCGCCTGCACCGCGAACAGGAGCTTCAGAAAGTATGATCGTCGGTATAGGCAGCGATCTCATCGATATTCGTCGTGTCGAAAGCGCGCTGGAACGACACGGCGATCGCTTTCGCAACAGGGTTTTTACCGAGGTCGAGCAGAAAAAATCGGACGGGCGCAAGCAGCGTGCTGCATCTTATGCAAAGCGCTTTGCGGCGAAGGAAGCCTGTGCGAAGGCGCTTGGAACTGGCATAGCTCAGGGCGTTTTCTGGCGGGACATGGGCGTGGTCAATGCCCCTTCCGGAAAGCCCACCATGCATTTGACCGGTGGTGCCGCAAAGCAGCTGCAGAAACTCTTGCCCGCCGGAACACGCGCCGCCATACATCTGACAATTACCGATGATTTTCCTCTCGCGCAGGCGTTCGTGATCATCGAAGCCCTGCCTGAGTGTCTGAATCAAAATGCGTCAGGCCGCAGCGAGAATGGTGATTTTCGAGAACCGGAGCGCAGTGTACTTAAAGGTACATGAGCACCGGAAGCGCAGAAAAATGCCATTTGCAGCAAGGCATAGCGACTTTTGGATCAGGCACAGAGACGAAATAGTTGTGGTTGTGACAGGTAAACTCCTGCTCATAATCGTGCGATAAACCGGCGTTCTGCCGGTGGCCTGATTGCGTCATGCATTCATAGTCGTTATTAGATCGCGTTATCGGAAGCGGAGATACAATGAGCGTGTCCAGCAAGAGTGAGACAAAAAAATCCGGCGGCCTTGGCGAAACCATCAGCGTTATCGTGCAGGCGCTGCTGCTGGCACTGGTCATCCGCACCCTTCTTTTCCAGCCTTTCAGCATACCGTCGGGCTCCATGCGCCCCACGCTTCTCGAAGGCGATTATCTGTTTGTTTCGAAATATGCCTATGGCTATTCGCGCTATTCACTGCCGTTCGGACTGGATTTGTTTTCAGGTCGCATCTGGAGTGCCGAACCGAAGCGTGGTGACGTGGTGGTGTTCAAGCTGCCGAGCGATCCTTCCGTCGACTACATCAAGCGCGTGATCGGCCTGCCGGGTGATCGTGTGCAGATGCGCGGTGGTGTGCTCTATATCAATGATCAGGCGGTCAAGCGCGATCGCATCGGCACGATCAACAATCCCGATGTCACCGAACAGAACCGCCCCGTCGAAGTCTATCGTGAAACCTTGCCGGACGGCGTGACCTACGACACGCTTGATCTGTCGCCAAACTCCATCGGTGACGATACGCGTGTTTTCGAGGTTCCGGCCGGTCATTACTTCATGATGGGCGACAATCGTGACAACTCGCTCGATAGCCGTTTCGGCGTTGGCTATGTTCCGTTTGAGAATCTTGTCGGGCGCGCAAACATCATCTTCTTCTCCATTGCCGACAAGGCGAGCCCGCTGGAAATCTGGAAATGGCCGACTGATGTGCGCTTTGGCCGACTGTTCAGTTCAGTCAATGCCGCGCCGCATACAGCTGTAACCGGAAACTGAAATGGCTTCGGCAAATCAGGCAGCAGCAATCCTGGAGGAGCGCACCGGACACCGTTTTCTCAATTTGAAACGGCTGGATCGTGCGCTCACCCACTCAAGTGTGCAGGCGCCATCGCGCGCAAATTATGAACGTCTCGAATTTCTCGGTGACCGCGTTCTGGGACTGACCGTCGCGGAAATGCTGTTCGATGAGTTTCCGGACGCATCCGAAGGTGAACTGTCGGTTCGCCTCAATGCGCTGGTGAACGCAGAAACCTGTGCGGCGATTGCCGATGAGATCGGTCTCGCTAACCTCATCCATACCGGTTCCGATATCAAGTCGCTGAATGACAAGCGTCTTTTGAATGTCCGCGCCGATGTTGTCGAAGCACTGATCGCCACGATCTATCTCGATGGCGGACTGGAGGCCGTGCGGCCTTTCGTCAAGCGCTACTGGGAGAAGCGGTCTCTGCAAACGGGCGCTGCCCGCCGTGACGCCAAGACGGAATTGCAGGAATGGGCACACCAGCAGGGCAACGTCCATCCTTCATACGCCATCATAAGCCGCACCGGTCCGGACCATGATCCGCTGTTTGCGGTGGAGGTTACGGTCAAGGGCTTTGCCACGGAAACGGGTGAGGGGCGTTCCAAAAGAATAGCCGAACAGAATGCGGCGGAAGCGATGCTTTATCGCGAAGGCGTCTGGAAGCGTGACGATTCCGCTTGATGCAAGAGTTGGCGTTTTTTAAGTCGAGATCGGTTATAATCAATCAATTACGATGTGTCGCTTTCGTCGGCGGTTTTGTCGTATCCGGAATGCCGTACGCAGGGGACGGCGGCGTTCTGCAAGGAAATATCGTCTGGAAGGATAAAAAATGAACAATCGGACGACGCCGGCTGACGGCGAAAACGAGGCAGGCCAGACCCGGTCCGGCTTCGTGGCGTTGATCGGGGCGCCGAATGCGGGGAAATCCACGCTGGTCAACCACCTTGTGGGAACGAAGGTTTCTATCGTCACGCACAAGGTGCAGACGACACGCGCTCTTGTGCGCGGCATATTCATTGAAGATCAGGCGCAGATCGTCCTGGTGGACACACCTGGTATTTTCCGGCCGAAGCGCAGGCTCGACCGTGCCATGGTCACCACGGCCTGGGGCGG
Organism: Brucella sp. GW823-FHT04E01; assembly: GCF_058796175.1. NCBI lineage: Bacteria > Pseudomonadati > Pseudomonadota > Alphaproteobacteria > Hyphomicrobiales > Brucellaceae > Brucella > Brucella sp. GW823-FHT04E01. The sequence continues at coordinate 115,509 of NZ_JBXAIK010000007.1, forward strand.
TGCGAAAGATGCCGACATCATTCTCGTTCTTCTCGATTCGCAAGGCGGTTTGAACGAGAACGCCGAAGCGCTGCTTTCAAGCATGAAGGACGTGCGCCAGAAGAAAGTTCTGGTGCTCAACAAGGTTGATCGTGTCGATCCGCCGGTTTTGCTGGACCTTGCCCGCAAGGCCAACGAGCTGGTCGCATTCGACCAGACCTTCATGATCTCGGCGCTGAACGGATCGGGCTGCAAGGATCTTGCGAAATATCTCGCAGAGAACGTGCCGAACGGTCCTTGGTATTATCCGGAAGATCAGATTTCCGACATGCCGATGCGGCAGCTTGCAGCCGAAATCACGCGCGAAAAGCTCTATCTGCGCCTGCATGAAGAACTGCCTTACTCGTCGACGGTGGAAACCGAACGCTGGGAAGAGCGCAAGGATGGATCAGTCCGCATCGAGCAGGTGATCTATGTCGAGCGCGAAAGCCAGAAGAAGATCGTGCTTGGCCACAAGGGCGAGACGATCAAGGCAATCGGGCAATCCGCGCGCAAGGAAATCTCCGAGATATTGGAACAGACGGTTCATCTCTTCCTTTTCGTGAAAGTGCGTGAGAACTGGGGCAACGACCCGGAACGCTATCGTGAAATGGGCCTTGATTTTCCAACCTAAATTATAAGACTGGCGGCCATGGAATGGCGCGATGAAGGCATAATTCTCGGGACACGACGCCATGGCGAGACAAGCGCCATCGTGGAAGTGATGACCCGTGAGCATGGCCGCCATATGGGTATGGTGCGCGGCGGGCGTTCCCGCCGCATGCAGCCTTTGCTACAGCCGGGCAATCATGTGGACGTGACATGGTGGGCGCGGCTGGACGAGCATATGGGCAGTTTTACCATCGAACCGCTGGAATTTGCCGCCGCCCGCCTCATCGAAACGCCAGTGGCGTTATACGGTATCCAACTGGCGGCTTCCCATTTGCGTCTCCTGCCGGAACGCGATCCGCATCGCGGCCTCTATGAGACATTGCGGCTCATCATCGAACATTTTGACGATCCGTTGGCCTCTGGCGAACTGGTGCTGCGTTTCGAAGTGATGATGCTTGAAGAGCTGGGCTTCGGCCTTGATCTCAAGAAATGCGCGGCAACAGGCGTCAAGGAAGACCTGATCTATGTGTCGCCGAAATCCGGGCGCGCGGTCTGCCGTGATGCCGGGGCGCCTTGGGCCGACAAGCTGCTGCTGCTGCCCGGCTTCGTCAACAATACTGCTGTTCGCGCGTCGTCCTATGACGACATCGATCATGCCTTCACGATGACCGGCTATTTTCTGATGCGGCATGTCTGGGAGCCGCGTGCTGTAACACCGCCTGATGCGCGCGGCGGGTTTTTGAATGCTCTCGGGCGAGCGATCAATGTCTCGCAGGCAAGCTGAAAACCTCACCTTCGAAGGCATCCGCTCCGCGTCCGATTGCGCGTATGGCCGCAGTCATTCGTCCGTTTCGCCCCAGAACTTCGTCTGCGAGCGATATGAGCCGGATATTCGGCGTCGCAGATGGTGACAGGCTGCGAACAAGCGCGGCAAGCTCGCTTTCATCCAGCGCCGGGTTTAAAGCCGAAGCGATGATATAAGCCGCGGCCGTAGAACGAGAAATGCCAGCATAACAATGGATGAGCAAAGGCGCATCCATGGACCAGCTCTTCGCGAAGTTCAGAAGTCCCCGCACATGGGTTTCATCGGGGGCGACCAACCCCTCGCGCAATTCGATAATATCGTTGAATGTCAGCGACAGACGGACGGCATCGTAGCCATCAGGCAGAGCCGCCGGGGCCTCGCTTCCAAGCGTCACGACATGGCTGGGCTGGTGCGATGCGAGTTGTGTTGCCAGTTGCGACAAGGGCGTCACGACGATCCGGCTCATCGGGGGTGTCGTGCCTTGTCCAATGCCGCAAATCGCGCCAGGAAATCCATCTGCACGTCTTGTGTGGGGCGCGGTGCGATATCCAGCCCTGCGGGGTCGAAGCCACGCGGGCGCCCGAAATATTTAACGGCCTCGGTCTCGGTGAAACCGGCAAGTCGCGTGGCTTCAAAGAAAGCGGCAACCTGATCCGCGCGCTTGATCAGCGTCTTGAGCTGCGCAGGCACAGTTACCGGCAGCGAGAAGCGCAGGTGAATTGCGTTTTCCAGCCGCGTTTCGATTATCTTGTAATTGCCACCCATCACCGCCTTGAAGGGCGAGATCATGTCACCGATCACATATTCCGGTGCGTCGTGCAGGAGTGACAATAGCTGCCATTCAACGCTGGCATCGGGCACCAGCCGGTTGAATATCTGATCCACGAGCAGCGAATGCTGTGCGACCGAAAAAGCATGTTCACCAACAGTCTGACCGTTCCAGCGCGCAACACGGGCAAGGCCGTGAGCAATATCTTCGATTTCAATATCGAGCGGCGAGGGGTCAAGCAGGTCGAGACGGCGTCCCGACAACATGCGTTGCCAGGCACGTGTCTTGCCGGAAGATCGGTCGGCGCTTGCCATCAGGCGTTACCCGCTTCAGCTTCCGGAAACCCGAACCGCACGTGAGGCGGCAAGGTGAGTGTTATGGGCGTTTCGCCAGCCAGAATCGGACTACCCGCATCTATCGCATCCTTGGCGCGATCGATGCGCACAAGCGCGATGCCGATAGTGTCAGCGGAGCTTCCTGTCGTGCCGATCTCGCGCCCATCAACGGTAATAGGCGTACCCATCGGAGGCAGATTTCCATCGGAGTGTGCCACCAGAACGCGCCGCCGAGCCGTACCGCGATGCTGCATGCGCGACACGACTTCCTGCCCGATGAAACAGCCTTTCGGGAAGGAAACGCCGCCGGTCTGGTCGAAATTGACGTCATGCGGGAATACGTCATTATAAGCGAAATCCGTTTCGCCTTCCGCTATGCCATACTCTGCGCGCAGCTTTGTCCATGCGCTTTCATCGGTCGTGCCATCGGCCGGACCGTAAATCCGGTGTACGTTCAGCTCGGTCGGAAAGCGGCTGTCCCGCTTGATTGAATCATTCTGTGAAGGATGTGATTGAGTTTGCCAGGAAACACTGACAAGCGATTCTGGTAGTTGCGTTATTTCGGCTTTCGCACGCAGCCTATAGAGGGTGATACGTTTGATGAAATCGGCGGCAATGCTTACCGGGAGATCGAAACGCAAGCCGCCATCAATGCGTGAAACGAGAAAATCGAACAGGATTTTCCCTTGCGGAGCGAGCAATGCTCCCGGTTTCAGGTTGTCCGGTCCAAGCTTGTCGAGGTCGGTGGTAATCACAGCCTGCAGAAATTTTTCCGCCTCTTCGCCAGTGATATGAACCAAAGCCCTGTTTGAAAGATTTACCACTTCAACTGCCGTCGTCATCGCTTCGTCCTTGCCTTTCGCGCCTTCGTTACGTAAGCCCCAATGGAAAGGCTCGCAAGTCCTATCAATCTGGCAGGAGACAACTATGGCCGAAACATTCGATACGATTTTGAAGGGTGCAACCATCGTCAATCACGACGGTATAGGCCAACGCGACGTCGGTATTCGCAATGGTCGCATCGCTGCCATAGGCTCTCTTTCCACACATACGGCAGGTGAGGTGATCGACTGCACCGGCCTGCATATTCTGCCCGGCGTGGTGGATAGCCAGGTCCATTTCCGCGAACCTGGCCTTGAACACAAGGAAGATCTCGAAACCGGTTCACTCGCAGCCGTGCTGGGTGGGGTGACCTCCGTGTTCGAGATGCCGAACACCAAGCCGCTCACCACTTCCGCCGAGACGCTGGAAGACAAGATTCGTCGTGGCCGCCATCGCATGCATTGCGATTTCGCTTTCTGGGTCGGTGGTACGCGCGACAATGCAAACGACGTTGCTGAACTGGAGCGCTTGCCGGGCGCTGCCGGGATCAAGGTTTTCATGGGATCGTCCACCGGCGATCTGCTTGTTGAAGACGATGATGGCGTTCGTTCGATCCTGAAGAATACGCGCCGTCGCGCGGCCTTCCACTCTGAAGACGAGTTCCGGTTGAAAGAACGCGAAGGCCTGCGCGTGCAGGGTGACCCGTCGAGCCATCCGGTCTGGCGCGATGAAGTTGCAGCACTTCAATGCACGGAACGGCTTGTGCGCATCGCACGCGATACCGGCGCCCGCATTCACGTACTGCATATCTCCACAGCCGAAGAAATCGACTTCCTGAAAGATCACAAGGATGTCGCGACGTGCGAAGCAACGCCGCATCATCTCACCTTGTCGGCAGACGATTACAAGACGCTCGGCAATCTCATCCAGATGAACCCGCCTGTCCGTGACAAGCGTCACCGCGATGGCGTATGGAAGGGCATCGATCAGGGTATTGTCGATGTGCTCGGTTCTGACCACGCTCCGCATACACTCGAAGAAAAGCAGAAGCCTTATCCGGCTTCCCCGTCCGGCATGACAGGCGTGCAGACACTGGTGCCGATCATGCTTGATCACATCCATGCGGGCAGGCTCACGCTGGAGCGCTTCGTCGATCTTTCCAGCCATGGCCCGAACCGTATTTTCGGTATGGCGCGCAAGGGTCGTATTGCAGTCGGCTACGATGCCGACCTGACCATCGTGGACATGAAGCGCCGCGAAACGATCACGCATGAGCAGGCCGGTTCGAAAGCCGGCTGGACACCCTATCATGGCAAGACTGTTACCGGATGGCCGATTGGCACTTTCGTGCGCGGCATAAAGGTGATGTGGGAAGCGGAGATCGTCAACGCCAACAAGGGCGAGCCGGTGGAATTCCTCGAGGCATTGCCGCATCGCTGAAGGTCGTCTCATGTTCGTTGTCAACCTGACCTACATCAAGCCTCTTGAGGAGATCGGGAGGCATCTCGAAGCGCATCGGGAATTTCTGGACCGGCAATATGCGGATGGCGTTTTCCTGGCTTCCGGGCCGAAAAACCCACGAGACGGCGGCGTTATCCTCGCAAGCGGTAAAGTCAGCAAGAGCGAGCTGGACGCGATACTGAGGCTTGATCCTTTCAGGCAACACGGACTGGCAACTTATGACGTCGTCGAGTTTACGCCAGCAAAGTATGCGCCTCCTCTTGGTGATCTTCTTTAAGGTAAGGAGCTGGCAACGTATTGGCGTAATCTGTCCGCTCTTTGTCCGTCAGGTGGCTTTTGATCCAAGTTGCAAGGCGTATTCTCTCCCTATAGTCTTTTTATAAGGAGAACAAAAATGTCCGCTCAAGATACTGCTTTGCTGGTTATCGACGCTCAGGAGTCATTCCGCCACCGGCCTTACTACCGGGACGAAGAGGTTGGCGCCTATATTGAACGCCAGCAGGCGCTGATCGATGGCGCCAGGCGTGCCGGTATTCCGGTGGTGCAGATTTTCCATGTCGAGAATGAAGGCCCATTCTCGGAAGCATCGGGTCTGGTGAAGGCGATTTCGCCCCTGTCGATTGAACCCGACGCGGTTTTCCGCAAGCGTCGCCACAGCGCGCTGGTGGGAAGTGGGCTTGATGTGTGGCTGGTTGCCAATGGTATCCGTCGCGTGCTGATTTCCGGTATCCGCACAGAGCAATGCTGCGAGACGACAACACGGCAGGCATCGGATTTTGGATATCACGTCGATTTCGTCAGTGAAGCGACATTGACCTTTCCCATGACTGACGCAAGCGGCCATGAGTGGAGCGCTGCGGACATCAAGGCTCGCACCGAGCTTGTTCTTGTCAATCGCTTTGCTCGTATCGTAACTGTGGAACAGGCGCTCGCCACGTCCGGAGAACGGAAGGCAGCATGAGTGACCAAGCGGACATTGTCCGGGTAGTTCCGGTTTATGTCGTAATCCCGCCGCGTGTGCTTCTGCTCGACGTGGCGGGACCGCTGGAGGTTTTGCGCAAGGCAAATCTTGAACAGCATAAGTTACGGTTCGACGTTTGTTATATCGGGCCAGCATCGACCGTGCTTAGTTCCATTTCTCGGAAGCATCGGGTCTGGTGAAGGCGATTTCGCCCCTGTCGATTGAACCCGACGCGGTTTTCCGCAAGCGTCG
>NZ_JBXAIK010000007.1:121642-186535 GCF_058796175.1 Brucella sp. GW823-FHT04E01
CAAGGCAAATCTTGAACAGCATAAGTTACGGTTCGACGTTTGTTATATCGGGCCAGCATCGACCGTGCTTAGTTCCATCGGTCTGCCAGTGGCGGGGGTGGAGCCTTTGCCAGAAGCCTTGCCAGATGACGCACTGGTCATTGTTTCGGGTGCTGCCGATATTCCGCTTGGAAACGCGGAGATCCACCGATCCGCTGATGCGGCACTGGAAAATGAAATCGTTCTATGGCTTCGCCGGGCAGTTCGCCCCGGTGTGCGGCTGGTGACGATCTGTTCCGGTGCGCTGCTCGCAGCGCGCGCGGGATTACTCGACGGCTATTCCTGCACCACGCACCATCTAACGCTTGGTGAACTCGAACGGCTGGCGCCTGCTGCACGCGTGCATGAGAACAGGCTGTTCGTTGAAGACGGCGAGCGGCTGACGAGCGCGGGCATCACCGCAGGCATCGATCTGATGCTGCACATCGTTGCAGGGCTGACCGATCACGCCACGGCGCTGGCGGTTGCGCGTTATCTGGTCGTTTATCTGCGGCGCAGTGGCAGTGATCCGCAACTATCGCCCTGGCTTGATGGGCGAAACCATATGAATCCGGTTGTGCATCGCGCACAGGATGCCATCGCGCACGATCCGGCGGCGGAATGGTCGGTGGAACGACTGGCGGATATTGGCGGTGCGAGTCCGCGCAACTTCTCGCGTCTGTTCAATGAATATGCCGGAATGACGGTGACCGACTATGTCAATCGTCTCAAGATCAGCCTTGCGCGCGAGATGCTTTTGAATTCCGAGCTCGATATCGAGAATGTAGCGGCGCAAGCGGGTTTTGCTTCCGCACGGCAGTTTCGCCGGGTCTGGCAACGCATCTACAACGAGCCGCCGAGCCGGGTACGTTTCGGGGTCTGACTATTCACCCGCAGTGAAAAAGCGCCAGCTACCGTCCGGCCCGATACCGATACTGTAGAAGATATAGCCGCCTGCTTTCTTCATATCCTCGAAATCACCGGCGGTGACGATTTCGAAAAGCTCCACGATCTGCGGCGGCGTCAGTCTGTCGAGGGGCATGGCGTAGAAATAGGGCCAGACATAAACCTCGTCGTCCTTGCCTGCATTCAGATGCACATAGCCGGTATCCAGTAGATCGACGATGATTGCCAGAACTTCACGGCCTGCTTCGTCGCCCGACAGCGATTTGAGGAAATCGATAACGTCTTCCTCATGATCCTCAAGCGAGAGCTGGGTGGCCTTGTCCTCGACGCCGAGGAGCGGTCGCAATTGCTCAATGTCGCCGGAGCTGGCAGCTTCCAGCATGCGCTCACGCGTCAGCCTCACAGGCTCGGGCAGCTTGTCGAAATCGCGGTGGATTTCCGGCATGGGCTTGGAGGATGCAGCCGGGGCAGGTGCGTTGTCCGGCGACACTCTTGGCACCGCGCGAGGAAGCGCGCCAGGCAGGGGAATAGGGGAAGAGCTGTCGCTTTCATCCGTCACTGCACGGCCGCCGGGGCGTTGCAGGAAGTCCGACTGGTCCGCCAGCGCGAGGTCAAAAGAGCTTGCCGCAGCTGCGGGCAAGGCAATGCCACAGGCAAGGAATAACCCGGCCAATAAAGCTCGGAGCGAGGCGAAGTTCCTGATCGGGAATGACATTTGGCGCAAGGAGAGGGACGCCGGGAGGGAACTGCTACGCCGGTCTGGTCCCGCGACCGGCGCTTTATCGATGCTATTGAAGAATGCGCTGCGGCAGGAAGGTTCCCGCTACAATCTGTTCGCGCATTTTCTCAATCAGCTCCAGCGCACAATCGTCGCCCGCTTCACGGATCAGTTCAGTGAGCGCGGTCGTAAAGGCTGCTTCGGCAAGGATTTCCGGTTCGATACCTTCAGAGATACCGTCTGCCCAGGCCTCGTTGTGATATTCGATTGCGACGAGTTTCTTCTCGCGCGCAATCATTTCGTCCAGATCGGCCGGTGCATGTTCCATAGACTTCATCCTGGCTTTCGCCTTTCTGTTGCACTGTCGGTGTCTCACCGTTTCGCGGGAGCTCAACCATCTGGCAACGTGACTGCCTGCTTAAGACAGTGTTAACAGATTATCACGGATTTGAACGAACTAATCCTGTCAATCCGCACAAGAGTGAATGATTGGTTAATTTCCATAGCGCGAGATGATCTCGTTCGACAAGTCCTCGCCTTCCTTCATGTAGCGATCAATCGCCGCAAGCGCCGAAGGGGTGCAACGGGTATAATTGTCGCTGAACACGCGATACCCGTGGTTGAAGCTCGAAATGAGCCGCACCCGTTCGGCTTCGGAAGGCTTTTCCGCCGTCACAATCGCATCCATCCGATCTCGCCATTCGCTGCCAGCTTCGCCACACAGATTGCGCAGATAGTGAAGCGAGCCGAGAATTTCGGCGAGCCGCAACATCTTCCCTTCATAGGGCGCGTCCTGAGCGGAAGCCGGACATGCCGCCCCGACCCATAAAGCGATCGAGAAGCAGATAGCCGGTCGAAAAAACGGAATGCTTTTCAATCGAAAACCTCTCACCTGAAAATGAGCTATTGCTATAAATCGGGGCCTCTTCAAGGCAGATCGCTAAACAGGATTAATATCCAAGCGCTCGTCTTCATTTTCCGCCACCGTGCGGGCGACATCGAGGGTACTGTCCGTCACCTTTGCGGACGCCATTTCTTCTATTGTCAGCCAGTGAATGGATGTGGCGTCGTCTCCGGCAATTTCCTGCCCCGAAACTTCGATGGCCCGGAACACAGACAGATAATAGCTCTTGTCATATGCCTTTCCCTCAAGCGCCAGATCTACAGTAATGACGTGAGATAGCGACCTTGCATCAAGCGCCGTTTCTTCCTTGAGTTCGCGGATCGCGGCTTGTTCGGGTGTTTCGCCCGGTTCGATACTTCCTCCCGGAAAGGCAAGCCAGCCTTTCCACGGCTCCTTCCCGCGCTCGACCAGAAGGAAGCGCCCTTCGCGTCTGCAGATCAGCGAAACACCATGAATCTTCAGAGGTATCGGAACTACGGGAACTGTTTTCATCACGCTAGAGCTACACCGTTGGTAATGGAAAAGCACCCCTTGACCGGCGCAGAAAAACGCTAAACATGGCTACCATGTGTGGACGTTTTTCATTGACTGCAAGCCGGGAGGAGCTGGAAGCCTTCGCGGCCGCATTGATCGCAGAGGATTTTCCTCCACGATACAACATCGCGCCAACGCAACCCATATTGACTATTCTGGGCGGGGAAACGCCACCGCCGGGCAGCAACAGGCCGGATCGCGTCGGCTTGCTGGTGCGATGGGGCTTTGTCCCGTCATGGGTCAAAGACCCGAACGACTGGCCGCTCATGTTCAACATCCGCTCCGAGACGGCTGCAGAGAAGAATTCGTTCCGTGCGGCGCTGAACCATCGGCGAGCCCTGATCCCGGCATCGGGTTTCTATGAATGGCGCCGTGAGGGGAAGAACAAGGCTCAAGCCTACTGGGTGCGCCCGCGAAAGGGCGGAATTGTCGCTTTTGGCGGCTTGATCGAGACATGGAGCAGTGCGGACGGATCGCAGATCGATACCGGAGGCATATTGACGACGAGTGCCAACGGCCTGTTGCGGCCGATCCATGAACGGATGCCTGTTGTTGTGCAGCCGGAAGATTTTGCCCGCTGGCTGGACTGCAAACGTTTTCTGCCGCGCGAAGTGGCGGATATCATGCGTCCGGCTCAGGATGATTTCTTTGAAGCAATTCCGGTGTCGGACAAGGTCAACAAGGTGGCCAACACGACGCCCGATTTGCAGGAGCGTGTGGAGGAACAGGTTCCTTCGGAGCATGCAAAGCCGAAGCGAAAGAACAAGCCCGAATCCGATGACGGAAATGGCGGGCAGCTTTCGATGTTCTAACCGTGACCGCCAGTCTTGCTGAACTGGCGCTATTTGTTACGCATCCACCGACTCTGATCGCCGAGCCTGCGCGGCTCGGCGCTGAACGACATCAGCTTCTTCAGCCTGTCTTCTTGACGGCGAGAATGGAACGCCGGCGATTGTCGTTACGACCGTCGCTGCTGCGCCGCGTTGCGTTCAGCAATGCTGCAACAAGCACGGCAGGCCCGATTTCGCGGTATTTATCAACCAGTCGGTCTTGGCGGGGTTGCAGTTCACTCTTAGACATTGGTCCTTCCTTTCGATAATGCCTACTCACCATTTTGTGATTGATTGAGACCGAATGAAGGCTGTTTGGAGCCGGTTTTGCGGTTTTCCGGTTAACGCGGGAAAGGGGGATATGCAGGTTGCAAAAATACAACATGCTTGGTGATCTCACTAAACTATCAGCCGCTTAGCGAAAGTTCTTGACGGAAGCACTCCTGCTGAGGATAAGTGCAGCCATGAAAACGCCGACCACGATCATTTGTATTTGTGCGATTATTATTGGCTAGCAGTTTGCTGGCCCGGCCGTTTTCGTCTCCCTTTCATAAAAATTGGATGATAACGCCCCGGCCAGTCGGCTGCGGTCAGTTGCACACTGATTTCACAGGTCTATTTGGGGAATATTTACAATGGCTTATGCGCCACAACTGCGTCTGTACAACACGCTGACCCGCATGAAGGAGGAGTTTTCTCCTCTCGATGCTGACAATGTGCGCATGTATGTCTGCGGACCGACGGTTTATGACTTCGCGCATATAGGCAATGCCCGTCCGGTGATCGTTTTCGACGTATTGTTCCGTCTGCTGCGTCATGTCTATGGCGCAGAACATGTCACCTATGCGCGTAACATTACCGACGTTGATGACAAGATTAACGCCCGTGCCGCGCGGGATTACCCTGATCTTGCCTTCAATGAAGCCATTCGTCGTGTGACGGAAAGCACCAATGCGCAGTTTCAGGCTGACGTGACGGCACTCGGCAATCTGCAGCCCAGTGTTCAGCCGCGTGCAACCGAGCATATGGACGAGATGCGCGCGATGATCGATCGTCTCGTGAAGCTCGGTGTGGCCTATGTGGCTGAGGACCATGTCCTCTTCTCGCCGTCCGCCATGAATGAACGGAAGGGGCCGCGCTATGGTGCGCTCGCCCGCCGTTCGCTGGATGAGATGCTGGCTGGCGCCCGCGTTGACGTCGCGTCTTACAAACGGGACGAAATGGATTTCGTCTTGTGGAAACCGTCGAAAGAGGGCGAGCCGGGCTGGTCGTCTCCTGCGGGGATTGCGGTGCTGGGCCGGCCGGGTTGGCATATCGAGTGCTCGGCCATGTCGATGGCCAAGCTGCTTGAGCCGTTTGGTGGCGGATTGAAGTGCGATGATCCGCTGAAGAACCAGTTCGACATCCATGGCGGCGGTATCGATCTCGTCTTCCCGCATCACGAGAACGAAATTGCGCAGTCATGCTGCGCATTCGGCACTGAGCGGATGGCAAACATCTGGATGCATAACGGCTTCTTGCAGGTCGAAGGGCAGAAGATGTCGAAATCGCTCGGCAATTTTATCACCATTCGCGATGTGCTGAACGAAGGCCTGCCGCAACTGGGCGTATGGGATGACGTTGATGCGCGTGATCGCTGGATCGGTCTGGCGGCACGCCTGTCGATGCTACAGACGCATTATCGTGAGCCGATCAACTGGACGGCGCAGCGTCTGGCAGAATCCGCCGACGAACTGCATCGCTGGTATGGCTTGCTGCGCGACAGGAAGTTCACTGTACCGGAAACGCTGACCGCAGTTGGTGAAGTCGTTGAGGCCTTGTCTGACGATTTGAACAGCTGGACGGCGATCACCACATTGCGCAAGGCTTTCAAAGCACGCGATATCACCGGATTGGGCGAGGGCATGGCGCTGCTGGGCTTGTTGGATCCGCATTTCGTTATGGCTGAAGATATTCCTGTCTTTGCAAAGGCGGAAGTGGATCATCAAGCCATCGAAGCACGTATCGCGGAGCGTCTGCGCTTCATCAATGAGAAGAACTGGGCCGAGGCTGATCGCATTCGCGACGAACTGCTTCAGGAAGGTGTTCAGCTCAAGGATGGCAAGGACCCGGCAACGGGCGAACGCACAACCAGCTGGGATGTGGTAGGCTAACAGGCTTATGGAGCAGGGAGGATGACATGACGCTTGATAACAAACCGATCTATACCGGCGGATGCCAGTGCGGTGCGGTTCGCTTTCGCGTCGACGGCGCGATGGGCGCTGCATCGATCTGCCATTGCCGCATGTGCCAGAAAGCGTTCGGTAATTTCTATGCGCCGCTGGTGTCGGTGAGCGATGCGAAGCTGGAATGGACGCGCAACGAGCCGAAGCGCTTTCGTTCGTCCAATCATGTGCAGCGGGGCTTTTGTCCCGAATGCGGCACGCCGCTTACCTACGAAGCGCCCGACGGGATCGCGCTTGCCATAGGCGCTTTCGATGCGCCGGAGGAAATCGAGCCGACGGTTCAGTGGGGCATCGAAAAGCAGCTGCCCTATGTGCCGGAACTTGCAAATCTTCCCGGCTACACAACGGAACGCGATCCGGAGAGCATCGAATTTGTACGAACGATGATTTCCTACCAGCATCCCGATTACGACACTGAAAGCTGGCCGCAACAGCAAGGTTGACCGGACCGCAGACCCACCGACAGGCAGGCACAATGGCACGCGAACGCATCTATATCTACGACACCACTTTGCGGGATGGGCAGCAGACACCCGGCATTGATTTTTCCGTGGAGGACAAGAAGTCGATTGTCGCGCTGCTGGAAGAGCTCGGCGTCGATTATGTGGAGGGCGGTTATCCGGGAGCCAACCCGACTGATACGGCTTTCTTCAAGCGTCGCCAGACCGCTCGCGCCAAGTTCGTGGCCTTTGGCATGACGAAGCGTGCAGGCGTTTCGGCATCCAATGATCCCGGCCTTTCCAGTCTGCTTCAGGCCTCTGCCGATGCTGTTTGCTTCGTTGCCAAGAGCTGGGACTATCACGTCCGCTTGGCGCTGGGCTGTACCAATGAGGAAAATCTGGAGTCGATCACCGCTTCCGTCACTGCTGCGCGTATGGCAGGACGGGAAGCGCTGGTCGATTGCGAGCATTTCTTCGACGGATACAAGGCCAATCCCGAATATGCGCTTGCCTGTGCCAAGGCTGCCTATTCGGCAGGTGCGCGCTGGGTTGTGCTTTGCGATACGAATGGCGGCACGCAACCGTCGGAAATCGCCGAAATTGTTGCCGCCGTGACGGCTGTAGTTCCGGGTGAAAGCCTTGGCATCCACGCCCATAACGACACCGAGCAGGCGGTCGCCGTCTCGCTTGCAGCTATCGATGCGGGTGTTCGCCATGTGCAGGGGACCCTCAACGGGATAGGCGAGCGTTGCGGCAATGCCAATCTCGTTTCGCTGATCCCTACACTGGCGCTGAAACCCTATTGGGCCGAGCGTTTTGAGCTGGGGATCAAGCCAGCTGCGCTGAAGGGGATCACGCGGATTTCGCGCGCCTTCGATGATATCCTGAATCGTCCGCCGACGGAGCAGGCACCCTATACCGGCACTTCCGCATTTGCGACCAAGGCCGGAATTCATGCTTCCGCGCTGCTCAAGGAACCGCAGACCTATGAGCATGTGCCACCGGAATCCGTTGGCAACAGCCGGCGTGTCATGGTGTCGGATCAGGGTGGAAAGTCCAATTTCATCGCCGAACTGGAACGCCGGGGCATTCGCGTTGCGAAGGACGATGTGCGTCTCGATACGTTGATTGCCGTGGTCAAGGAGCGCGAAGCCGAAGGCTATGCCTATGAAGGCGCGGATGCGAGTTTCGAGCTGCTCGCGCGCAATATGCTGACGCCACAGCCGGAATTCTTCAAGGTCGAATCCTTCCGCTGCCTCGTCGAGCGTCGTTTCGATGCCAACGGCATGTTGAAGACCGTTTCCGAAGCCGTGGTCAAGGTGGAGGTCGATGGCGAGGTTCGCATGTCGGTCGCCGAAGGACATGGCCCGGTCAACGCGCTCGATATTGCATTGCGCAAGGACCTCGGGCGTTTTCAGGCCGAAATCGAGGATCTTGAACTGGTGGACTTCAAGGTGCGTATCCTCAATGGCGGTACGGCGGCTATCACGCGCGTTCTGATAGAATCCGGAGATGCGACCGGTGCCCGCTGGCGCACGGTTGGCGTGTCGGACAATATCATCGACGCATCCTTCCAGGCACTGATGGACTCGGTCAATTACAAGCTGATGAAGAACCGCGCGATGGCCGGACTGGCTGCTGCTGAGTAAACCCATCTGTTCACGGCGATTGATGCTTCGATCAGTTTAATTGAATGGATTTTATGGGTTGTTGGGCGCATAGCAGGTGAAGTTTGATGCTTCGCCTGCCGCAATCGGTTTGCGACATCTTCAGTTTCGCCGAGGAGAGAGGCATGTCCGACCAGACCATCACCGATACGCGCCTTTCTGACGGGTCGCGCGGTTTTCTGATGGCTCTGGCAGCCTACGGCCTCTGGGGCGCTCTACCGTTCTATCTCAAGGCGCTTGGCCACATCCCGGCAATGGAAGTCGTATCGCACCGCGTGATCTGGTCGGTTCCGGTCGCGCTGCTGCTTTTGCTGGCTCTGGGCCAGTTCAAAGGCATTCTCAGCGCCGTGCGCCAGCCGCGTATGCTGGCCATGGCTGCTCTGACAGCCGGGCTTATCACCATCAACTGGTCGATCTATGTGTGGGCTGTGGCTCATGATCAGGTGATGGGTGCAGCGCTCGGCTATTACATCAATCCACTGTTCAATGTCGTCCTTGGCGGTCTCTTCCTCGGCGAAAGGCTGACCAGGGTTCAATATGTTGCCGTGGGACTGGCTTTCGCTGCTGTGATACTGCTGACCGTTAATGCAGGCGGTTTGCCGTGGGTATCGCTGGCACTGCCACTGACTTTCGGCCTCTATGGTTTTTTCCGCAAGTCACTGCCAATGCCGCCGTTGCAGGGCTTCACACTTGAAGTGCTCATCCTGTGCATTCCGGCGCTGGGCTATGTGCTGTGGCTGGCCGCAAACGGTCAGGACCATTTCTCGACCGGCCCAGCGTTTAACGTGACGATGCTGCTTCTGGCGGGGCCTTTTACAGCCATCCCGCTGATCCTTTATGCAGGTGGTGCCAAATTGCTGCGCTATACGACGCTCGGCCTCATGCAGTACATGACGCCGACGATGTTGTTTTTCTTTGCGATTTTCATCTTCCACGAGCCGTTCTCGACAGCTCAGCTCGGTGCTTTCGCGCTGATCTGGGCCGGTCTTGCGCTCTATACATGGTCGATGCTGGTCGAACATCGCCGGGGGCGGGTGAAGGCCTGATCTTCACAATTCGCTGAATGTGATTCTCTTCTGGTGGATATCCCGCCAGAAGCCTTATTTTGGCCGCTGTCTTTGCCACTCTTCCGCCGATAATCCTTGGCGGAGAATTATTTAAAATGGTCTTCTGGTCAGCGCCAGCAAACGAAAGACTAGTTGCTGCGACGGCGGAGCCAGATCTTGCGTCCTTCGGAGCTGCCCTCAAGGGCGAGCCACTTTCTTCCCACAGTCTGAGACCATTCCGGCAGGTCCGGTTTTCCCTGCATACACATCTGCGGTTCTGTCTGGCACTGGCAGCCGCTACCGTCATTGCCGGGGGCGGATTTTTGTTTACGACAGGGCGGCTGGTGCGGCATGGGCGGCCTGCACAACCGGTCATGTTCAATACAACTACACTGAGAAGGAACCGCGCCGCACCGAAAGAAGCGCGACTGGTGCCGGAAGGGAGTATTACCCCCGGAAGTCGGGTATCAAGACGCATCGACATAGCTGAAGGCGTCGAGGACGGCGACGCGCGCCTTTACACCTACCAGCACGTGGTTCTTGACGTCAAAGGCTCGAAACATGCCGCGATTGATGATGCGTTTCGCGGAGGAATTTCCTCGCTGAAATCTCGTTCGGAACCAGCCGAAGAAGCACTGGAGCGGGGTATTCCGGTCAATGTCAGTCTCGCCAGACCAGCCGTAGGAACAGAAGCCAAGGTTCATGAAATTATTGTCGCGCCGCAGTCACGCGAACGATTGGGCGCGTTGTTGCAGGCAGCAGGCATAGCAATCGAGGACAGCAAGCGGCTTGAGGAGGCTCTGGCTCGAACCGAACTGGTACCCGGTGACAGTCTGGAACTACTGGTCGATAAATCGGGGCAAGACGCTGGCGCTGATGGCGAACAGCACATCGCGCTTGCGCGCTTCGAGCATGGCGATATCGATAAAGCTGTCTATGGACGTGCCGACGATGGCGTTTTTCGCGCTACCGGCAATGAACGCCTTTTTGCACGACTGTCGCGCGATGCGATGCTGACAGCCTACCACCCACAAAATGAGGTCAGCAGTAGCGGCTCCATTCCGTCCCGGCTGGCACAGGCGGGCGCACCGAAAGCAATCGTCGGTGAAGTCGAGAGGCTGGCTTCACAGAATGGTATTTCGCTGAATGGTGGTAAAAGGCCGGACTTGATCGACCTGCTCTTCCGCAAAAGTGCGGAGACGGAACCGGAACTGGTTTTTGTCGAGTTCACAACGGATGGGAAAAGCCGCCGCCTGTATCGTCATGAAGGCAATGGCGGTGCGGATTACTTTAATGAGGACGGCTCCTCCATGACGAAATATCTCATGCAGAAACCTCTTCCGAATGGCCGTCTCAATGATGGTTTTGGCTGGCGCATACATCCCGTTCTGCATGTTCGCAAACACCATAATGGCGTGGATTACGATGCGCCGATCGGCTCGCCCATCGTTGCGGCGGGTGACGGTGTGGTGGAGCTTATCTCGTATCAGAAGGGATATGGAAAATATGTCCGTATCCGTCATCAGGGTGGCTACAGCACGACCTATGCGCATCTTTCAGCGGCCAGAAAAGACCTGAAGGTTGGCGAACACGTCAAACAGGGTGAAGTAATCGCCTATGTCGGGTCGACGGGGTATTCAACCGGCCCGCACCTCTATTATGAGCTCAAGGTCGGCGATCAGTATGTCAATCCGTTGACGGCACGTCTCAACGCTGGTGAAAAACTGACTGGCTCGTCCCTGAACAGCTTCCGTGAAGAGATCGACCACGTGGGGCAGATCGTCAATGAAATGAAGCTGCCAGTCATGCCTGCTGCGCCTGAAGCGGCGAAGGCAGCCACCGGGAAAAGTGACCGTCATTAGAGGAGTAAACCGCTCTAACTATTTGATCGGGCGATAGGCGTTTGCCAGCGCGACGAATTCTTCCACACTGAGCGTTTCGGCACGGCGTGTTCCGTCGATGCCTGTCTTCTCAAGAAGCTCGGCCCCGCCAACCGGTTTCAGGCTCTGGCGTAACATCTTGCGGCGCTGTCCAAAGGCGGCCTGCGTAATTTGCCCGAGCGCATTCGCATTGCAAGGCAGCGGGTCTTCACGCGGAATGATATGGACGACCGACGACATCACTTTCGGCGGTGGTGTAAATGCTTGCGGCGGCACATCGAAGCTGATCTTCGAAACAGTTCTCCACCCGGCAAGCACACCAAGGCGTCCATAATGATCACTGTCAGGCGTCGCGACGATACGCTCGGCGACCTCCCGTTGGAACATCAACGTCATCGACGAATAGAAAGGTGGCCATGGCTCGACCAGCAGCCAGTTGAGCAGAAGCTGCGTGCCAACATTGTAAGGCAGATTGGCAACGATGCGCGGCTTTGGCCCATCTGGAAATAATGTCGAAAAATCCTGCTCAAGAGCGTCGCCTGAGATGATGCGCAGACGACCCGGATAATGGGCCTCAATTTCGGCAAGAGCATCAAGGCATCGTTCATCGCGCTCGATCGCCGTGACACAAGCGCCTTGGGCAAGAAGTGCGCGGGTCAGTCCGCCGGGACCCGGACCAACTTCGATGATGGGCTGGTCCTGCAGATTGCCCGCCTGCCGGGCGATCTTCGATGTCAGATTGAGATCGAAAAGGAAATTCTGGCCGAGCGATTTCTTCGGCATCAGATCGTGCCGTTCGATTACCTCGCGAAGCGGGGGAAGGCCATCAATACTCATGCCATTTGTACTCGTTAATGTCCGTTGGCTGCATTCTCAGCCAGTTCTTGCGCAAGGCGAATAGCCGCGACAAGGCTGTCCGGGCGAGCGATGCCTTTGCCCGCAATGTCGAAGGCCGTGCCATGATCCGGCGATGTGCGAATGAAGGGAAGCCCGAGCGTCACATTCACGGTTTCGTCGAAAGCCAGCGCTTTGGCAGGGATAAGAGCCTGATCGTGATACATGCAGACCGCAGCATCATAGGTTGCGCGGGCTGGCGCGTGAAACATCGTATCGGCGGGCAGGGGGCCGCGCGCATTGATCCCCTCACGGCGCAACGCCTCGATTGCGGGAAGGATGACGGCATCATCCTCTTTGCCCATGGCTCCACCTTCGCCCGCATGTGGATTGAGTCCGGATATGGCCAGACGCGGTGATGCGATGCCGAACCGTTCGTGCAGTTCGGTGGCGGTGATCCGCGATACTTCGATGATATCGGAAGTACGCAAGCGTACAGGTACTTCGGAAAGCGGAATGTGTATGGTGACCGGAACGGCGCGAAGCTGTGGCCCGGCCAGCATCATGACCGGCGTAACAAGCTTTCCAAGATGTTTGCTTGCCAGTTCCGCCAGAAATTCCGTATGGCCGGGATGCTGAAACCCGGCTTCATAAAGCGGCTTCTTCGAGATTGGGCAGGTAACGACTGCCGAAGCCTCACCTTTCAGTGTGAGCGCGACCGCGCGCTCGATGGCTTCGATGATGCCTGCAGCGTTTTCTGGCAACGGCTTGCCGACATTATCCGTCAGCTTGTTCCCGAGCGGAAGCACCGGCAACGCACGAGAAAAGACACCGCTTGCGGCAGGAATAGCGGAAATAACCTCTATCTCAACATCAAGACCGAGGTGTCGCGCACGGGCAGCCAGTTGCAGCGGATCTGCCAGCAAGGCGAAAGGCGGCAGCGAAAGCTCGCTGCGCTGAAGCCAGGCTGCAAGCACAACATCGGGGCCGATGCCAGAAGGGTCGCCAATGCTGATGGCGAGGGGAGGAACAGGTGCGGCGGACATCACGTCATATTCCATAGAGGACGGATGAACCGTCCGGTCGGTTTAGCGATTAACGATCGTCGCCTTTTCGCGCAGTTCCTTCAGATATTTCTCGCTAAGCTGTTCGGCTTTCTTTTCCTGGCCGGCAGGGGAATCCGCACCTTCCATGGAGAAGACGAGCTGAGCAACGCGGTCATCCGATATTTGGCGGGTCGAGCAGACTGCCAGGAATTCCACGCCCTTTTCGGTTTCCTGTGGCGGGGTCGTGCCACCGACGGATGTTGCCTTGACCGCTTTCGCCCACTCGTTCGGCAACTGCTGTTCGATGATGCGGCCGAGATCACGGACGGTCACGTCAAGAATGCCTTTGGCCTGCTGACGGGTCGCGTCACAGCTCTGGAAGCGCGAGCGAAGCGCATTGGCTTCCTGCTTGCGCTTGGAAAGCAGGGCAGGAGAGCGTTTGGAAGCGGGGATCACGAAAATGACCTGCTGAAGGCGATATTCGGTTGCCACAGGCTTCTTACCGCCATCCTTCAACATGCGTTGAACGGCTTCCTGTTCACTGACCATGCCGGTCGCACGGAAACGGGCACTGACGAGGCGGCCCCAGCCCATCTGGACCATGATGTATTTCTTGAAATGGTCGGGCGTAACACCTGACTGGTTCATCAACTGATTGAGCTGAGCCAGGCTCATCTTGTTGCGGCTGGCAAACCCGGCATAAGCCTCATCGACCTGCTGGTCGGTAATGTTGATGCTGCGCGATTTCATTTCGATGCGCTTCAACATTTCATCGGTCAGTTCTTCTTTCGCGACCTGACTGAGATTGCCACCCTTGCGTTGCAGCTTCAGGAACGCGACGCGGTGCTGAATGTCGCTGTTTGTAATGGCATTGCCGGAAACGATGACTTTGACCTCGGACCCTGCACCTGCAGCAAATGCCGGAACCGCAACGGTTCCAAGCGTCGTCAGGCAAACTGCGGCGCTCAGCATGGAGGCGAAGAGAGGTCTTGCAATCATCATCTTTCTTTCCCGATTCCTTCCGGTCGACGAACGACAATCCTTACCGGACATATCCCATTATAGTCATTGCCGCTATTCAGCCCAACAAGCAATCATATCAGCGGCTGATCATAAGCTGCCTGTATAGATGAGCTAGTGCGGCGAAACAATGACCCAAAAGCTATTTTAGGAAGCTTGTATCGTCTGAATACTGAAGAATGGATGCCAAATCAGGCTTTGATGAGCAAATTTCTTTGTCGCATTAAATGGAAAGACCGGAAGCATTTCCAACGCTTCCGGTCCATCAAGATTAGAAAGTCTGATTACCGCTGCCTATGTCGCCGAGGGTGCGCAGCGAAATGTTGAAGCCAACGCTATGGGACGCTTTATCATCACCCGGATTGCGGGTTTGGACATAAGCCATGGAATACGTGAAGCACTCATCATCATAGGCGAGGCCTGACGATGCGCGGACCAAGGTTTCAGATACCATATCGTAGGTGCCTGAGCCGAAGACGCGCCAGTTCGTATTGATACGCGCTGTTGCCGAACCGGTAATTTCCTGACGAAGATCACTATATCCATAGGCCGGCTGGGGCGCGATATAGGCGTATTGTGCAGAAACTGTCAGCTTTTGCCAGCTCTGCTGGGCTTCAAGCTCGCCGCGCTGAACTGCGAAACTGTCCTTGTCGAAACGTCCGCGAGCAGCCAGAGCAAGACCTGTCGAGTTGGACGTGCCGATCATGGCAACATAGTCGGAGCGGGCATCTTGCAGGCCGGAATCTGCGCCGACATTCACGAAATCGCTGGTGCCGTAGGAGTTCACGCCACCCAGCTGGAATGACTGACCGCCGAGAGCATAAAGCGCCCAATCGCTATTGTTGAAGTTGCCCGAATAGCGGACGCCGAGATTGGCACGGGTGCCACCTTCAACACGATCATAACCGGAGAACTTGTCACGCGAGAACAGGTTCGTCGCGTCGAAGACAAAGCTCTGGGCATCTTCATTCGGCAACTCGCCTGCATAGCGTTCGTTGTTGCGAACATAAAGCTGGGCAATCGGCTCGATGATATGGGTTGAGCTGGTGGTCGAGAACAGGATCGGCCAGCGCAGTTCAAGCCCTGCGGTTGCCATGGCGCGAAGCGCTTCTGAACGCACGAGTGCATCCGTATAGCCAGCATCTGCCAGATTGAAGTTCGTATTGGCGCCAATGGCGTCGCCGCGCAGTGCCAGCAACGGCGTGATGACCAGACCGGCAGGCGTGATGAACGTCCGCTTCCATTCCGCTTCGGTGGTCAGACGTGCATTGGTTCCTTCGAAGCCAGGAACGCGAGGGAACCTCGTGCCGAGAGGCGTATAATTTGCATTCTGACGATAAAGAACCTGCAGATTGGTATTGAAGTTCAGCTCACCGCCATAGACCGGCTCAGGCATCGTGTAGGAATAATCCAGACTTGGGAAAACCCAAGGCTGCTTCGAATGCATCTCGTTCGGATTATCCGACAAGAGAGATTCCTGCACATTGAAACGGTAGAAGTTCAGGTCGAAATAATTCCGGTTATTAATACCCGTGAGGTATATCTTCGAAACCTGAGTTTCGGCGCCGTAGCCGTCAAGAGAATAAGTGCGGCTGAAATTCCGGTCGGTCTGTGCCATCACATCCCAACCAAAACGCCAGCGCGAATTAAGATTGAAATCGCCTTTCGATGCGACCATGCCGCGATTGTCTTCTTCGCGGTCAACGGTGTTTACATCGAATTCGCCCGGCTTGTTCTGGTGAATGCCCGCGATGCGAAGATTGTAGGTGCCATTTTCCAGGCGATGACGCCATTCAGCCTCGGTCAGGAAGCCCTGCTTGGTGTAGGCAGTCGTGGAAAGCGTGACGTCATAATTCGGTGCGAGTGCCCAGAAATATGAGTTCTTGATGCCGACGCCCAGATCATCCTTGTAGGAGAAACCCGGAAACAGGAAGCCGCTTTTGCGCTTCACCGTCGGGTCTGCCATCTCGAATGCCGGAAAATAGGCAAGCGGCATGCCGAAGAACTCGAAGCGGCCATGTTCAAAACGAACCGTCTTCGTCGTGCTGTTCCAGATGATCTTGCGCGCCTTGATCTGCCAGAGAACAGGCTTGTCCGGATTTTTCGCGCAGGGCTCGCAGGCCGTATAGACGCCATTGTTGAACGTCGTGATTTCGCCGTTGCTGCGTTCAGCGCTTTCGGCGGCAAAGCGGGTGTTGTCCGTCGTCTCGACACGAAGGCCGTTCACGAAGCCGTCGCGGAAACTGTCGGTGACATCCATATGTTCGGAGTAGATCTTGTTGCCGTCGCGTTCGACGATTTCAACATTACCCGTCGCGGTCATACGCCGCGTCTGCTGGTTATAGGTTACCTTGTCGGCGACGAGATGGTTGCCGTCATACTCGATACGCACTTTGCCCTGAGCCGTGACGGTATTGATGTCGCGATCATAGACGAGCTCGTCTGCTTGCAGAAGCATGCGCGCATTCGGATCGCTCTCATAATTGGATGCGAGAGCGTCCTGTGCCGATGCAGGAGAGGGCAGGGCTGCGACAGAAATGAAAGGTAAAGCAAGGACGCACGCCAAGGCAGTCCCGCGCGCAAGACGCGAGAGCGAATGGGGCAATACCATGCGGGCGTTACTCAAACCCACTAACCATCCTCCTTATGCAACAGAAAGGAGACACCAAAGAATGTCGCGATAACAACCGGAACCCAGGCAGCCACGAACGGCGGAACGAATCCCGCATTCCCGAATGCCTTCACCAGCACCGAAACGACATAAAGCATGAAGCCTGCGATAACGCCACCCAGAATCATCGCTCCTGACTGACCAAATCGCACAAATTTCAACGACACTGTTGCAGCAATGAGAGTCATCGCCATCAGCAATGCCGGCAATGCCAGAAGTGACTGGTATTGCATGTCAAATGCGTTTGCCGAATAACCGAACGAACGCGCGACTTCGATCTTGTGACCCAACTGCGTGAAGGGGATCGTGTCGGGCGTCGCGAGCTTCTCTTCCACATATTCTGGGCGCAGCTGCGTCTCTATCTGGAAACTCGCCATTTTCTGGGGTTCTTCGCCGCGCGCGAATCGCGTCACGTCGGTAAGCTCCCAATGACCGTCCTTCAGCTGCGCAGTCCGCGCATCGTAACGGACCTTGATGTTCTTCTTTTCATCGAACTGAATGAATGTCGCGTCAGCAAGCGTAGCGCCCTGATCCAGAATGCTTTTTGCGCCGATGATGGTTTCGCCTTCATCCGTTTTCTGGCGAAGCCATGGATCGCGCAAGGCGGAAACGTCGGTAACCTTGCCGGTCTTCCACGTCGATGCAATCTCGTCGGCCTTGGCAAAGCCGTAGGCAGCAAACGGATTGAGGATGAAGATCGTGGCAAGGCCAAACAGGAAAGCGCCGAAACAGGCAGGAAGAAGGAACTGCCAGGCGGAAACGCCGACGGAGCGGGCGACAACGAGTTCGTATTTTCTGTTGAGCGAGATGAGCGTCGCCATTGCGGAAAACAAGGCAACGAACGGGATCATCTGCTGCATGATGAACGGGACGCGCATGGCGGAAAGGCCAAGCGCCGCCCAGACCGAATAGTCCGGCAGGTTTGAAAGCTTGCTCGCATTCTCGGTAAAATCGAGAAGCAGGGACAATGCAAAGATACCGAGCAGAAAATAGAGTGTGATCTGCACATAGCGGATGAAGAAATAGCGTCCAAGCGTCCAGCCGATCATGCCTGACCTCCGGCTTTATTGCGCGAACGTCCGGTGAGACGGGCATAGCGCTCCGAAACACGGTTTCTCAGATTGTCGAAATTGTCGAGAATACGGTCGTTCCATTTGTCCGGCAGGCCGATCCGTCGCCCGGTAGCAAGCGCAAAGCCCGTCACAAGAATGACGGCGGCAGGAACGAGATACATAACGACGATATAGCCTGCATCCTTGTCGGCCCGATCGGACGCGAAATAGCCTGCCCAATAGACGAGAAGGGCGGTGCTGATCGCCGAGAAGGACGCCGATACGCGGGCTTCGCGATGCGAGCGGGAATCGCCAGCAAAAGCCAGTGCGATCATTGCAAAGACAACCGGATAGAGCCATTGCGTCAGACGGCGATGCAATTCGGCCTTGTAGCGCAATGGACGGGTCTGAAGGATCGGATCGTTCGGGTCCGGATTCAACAGGTAGGAAAGCGGACGATCCTTCGCGTAGATAACGAAATCGTCGCCAGCCGAGGCGAACTGGCTGAGATCGAATGCGTAGGAATTGAACTTGATGATCGAAACGGTGCCATCCGACACATCACGCCGCTGCACTTCACCGTTCTGCATCAAAAGCATGTCGCCAGTCGGCGTCGACGCAATCGCGCCATCTGCGGCGTAATAGATGAGGTCGAGCGACGGATCGCGTGAATCGGCAATGAAAAGCCCGCCAATGCTGCCGTCGGCGCGTCGTTCCGCCACCTGAATATAGAGATTATCCGCCAGTTTCCGGAAGTTGCCTTCCTGAACGATGACATTCATCAGGTCGGCGCTGGCATTGGCAATCATCGCGCGCATGTTCATGCGCGCATAGGGATCGACATAATTGGCGACGAGAAACGAGACGACGGAAATGACGGCTGCAAGAATCAGGATTGGACGCATGACCGCGCTGCGCGGTGCGCCCGACGCATTGATGACGACAAGCTCGGAATCCTGGTTCATGGTCGAAAGCGTCTGAGTGATTGCAATAATCAGCGCAAACGGCATCACGAGGGGGATGGCCGACGGGATCAACAGCGAGCTGAACTGAATGATTGTCTGGAATGTCTGTCCGCTTGTGGTCAGAAAGTCGATGCGCTGGAGCACCTGCACAGTCCAGGTAATACCGACCGCCGCCCCAAGCACTGCTAGGAACATGATCGCCACCCGGCGCAAGATGTACAACTCAATCAATCGCATAGGTGGAGTCTACATCCCGGTTCCGTTGAAGGAGTGCGCACCCGAAAGGGCAGCAGCACTCGTGATAATCATTAAACTTAATGACGCTTGGCTAAGATTGGCCCAATAAACGCGGTTAACAGACTACTAAAAGCATTAGGAAGATGCCAGCTCTGCTACTCCCATTAATGGGCCCTGTTAATGAGCGATGAGTCGGCTCATGGCAACCAGTTTTTGTGCGGAGCAGGTAAGACGGGTTTGCAATTGTGTCCTGCACGGTTTTCCTCGGGCTAAAACTGGACAATCTGGCATCAACTCTTGCTGTTTCGCCATATTCGTCTCACATGAGTGGGGAAAAGTCGCGACACAATCGTGTCATTCTCAAATCGACACCAAGTTTGGAGTTGTCATGTCTAAACGTCCTTCGATCTCTTTCAGCGATTTTGCAGCACCAGAAAAAGGCGTGTCCATCGTCCTCGTCGCCAAGGGCGGCGGCTTTGCGGATGAGGCGGCTCAGGCTGCTGGCGGTGCGGAAAAGATCAAGCGCATTGCCGAAATTTCCGGATTCACCGGTGCTCTCGGCAAGACCGCTGAGGCGATCGAAACCACGTCCAGCGGTGTCGACAAGATTGTTCTGGTCGGCGTCGGTGAACCGGGCAAGCTTGGCAATGACGATTGGTTGAAGATCGGCGGCGCTGCATTTTCACGAATCGGTAAAGCCGAGCGCGCAACGGTGACGCTTGCATTGCCTGAGACCACCATTGCCGGTGACGAAGCAGCTGATCTCGCGCTTGGTATGATTCTGCGCTCCTACAAGTTCGAGCGCTACAAGACGCGCAAGAGCAATGAGGAAAATGGCGATCCGAAACATGCTGCCAAGATCAGCATCTGCGTCGCTGATCCGCACACGGCGAAGCGGGCTTTTGAAGTTGCTGAGGCGGTTGCGGACGGCGTTATCCAGGCACGCAATCTCGTCAATGAGCCTGCGAACATTCTCGGCCCGGTCGAATTTGCACAGGAAGCTGAAAAGCTCGAAAAGCTTGGCGTGAAGATCGAGGTTCTCGGCGAGAAGGAAATGAAGAAGCTCGGCATGGGCGCGCTTCTCGGCGTGGCACAGGGTTCCGTTCGCCCGCCGCGACTGGTTGTCATGGAATGGCAGGGCGCGAAGAGCAAGGAAAAGCCGGTTGCCTTTGTCGGCAAGGGCGTGGTGTTCGATACGGGCGGTATTTCCATCAAGCCTGCCGCTGGCATGGAAGACATGAAGGGCGACATGGGTGGCGCGGCAGCCGTTACTGGCCTGATGCGCGCTCTGGCTGGACGCAAGGCAAAGGTCAATGCCATCGGCATTATCGGCCTTGTTGAAAACATGCCGGATGGCAATGCCCAGCGCCCGGGTGACATCGTTACATCCATGTCGGGACAGACGATTGAAGTCATCAACACCGATGCCGAAGGCCGTCTCGTTCTCGCCGATGCGCTGCACTACACGAATGACCGTTTCAAGCCGCGCTTCATCATCAATCTGGCCACCCTTACGGGCGCTGTCATGGTTGCTCTCGGCCAGTATCACGCCGGCCTCTTCTCCAATGACGACGAGCTTGCGGATCAGCTTTATGATGCAGGCCAGTTGACCGGTGAAAAGCTGTGGCGCCTGCCGCTCGGCACCGAATACGACAAGATGATCGATTCGAAGTTTGCCGATATGAAGAACAGCGCTGGCCGTTACGGCGGATCGATCACGGCGGCACAGTTCCTGAAGCGCTTTGTCGGCGAAACCCCTTGGGCGCATCTCGACGTTGCCGGAACGGCTATGGGGTCGCCAGCAAACGAGTATAGCCAGACATGGGCTTCCGGCTATGGCGTCCGCCTGCTGGACCGCCTTGTCCGGGATCATTTTGAAAGCTAAAATCTTTTCCAAACAAAAGGATGGGTGGAGAAGCGGAATCAATTTCTTCACCCATTCCCGAAACGGATAGCGCATGGCGGAAATTCTCTTCTACCATCTGACGGAATCGACACTCGATGAGGCCTTGCCCGGTCTGGTCGAGCGCTCGCTCGGGCGCGGCTGGCGCGTCACGATCCAGACTGTCAGCGAGGAAAGACGCGATGCGCTGGATGGTTTGCTCTGGACCTTCTCCGATACGTCCTTCGTGGCGCATGGCACCGATAAAGAGCCTCATCCCGAACACCAGCCGGTTCTGCTGACGACCAGTGAAGCCAATCCGAATGGAGCGACGGTGCGCTTTCTCGTTGAAGGCGCAGGACTGGAACGGGCGGATGCCTATGAACGTCTTGTTGTCATGTTCGACGGCCACGATCAGGATCAGCTCGATATTGCCCGAGGGCAGTGGAAAAATTTCAAGGCGGGGAGCCACGACTTGACTTACTGGCAGCAGACGCCCGATCGCCGTTGGGAGCGCAAAGCGTGACGCGAGTGCTATTCATTTTGATGATCGTCGCCGGTTTCGGGCTCGCCATCGGTTATCCTTGGTATATGCGCCATTTCACTGGCAGCGAAATCGGGCGCTGGACCATGCTTGAAAACCGCCAAAGCGGCTTCAAGATACAGGAAGTCAGGCTGTCGGCGGACGATGGGCCGGTGCGTGTGTTCATTGATGCAACGCCTTTGCCGGGTTACGTACCTGCGGAAAGGCGCTCGGCGGTGACCCTTGCGGTCAGCCGCGACGGTCAGCCGGTTCTCTCCCAGGGACTCGATTTTGCCTCTACCAGCGGTTCCATCAATACGGACCGCCCGCAGGATGGCAGCGTTCTGCGCCAGAGCGCCGGGGACATCGATCCGGTCATTCCGGGGCTCTATGCATTTCGTCTGGTGCAGGGAAACACGGATGGGCTTCAGCTTTCAAAAGCCGATCTCGTATTGCGTCGTGGAGCGGAAACGCCGGACGAGGTCTATACGACCATAGGTCTGATCCTCGGTGCATTCGGTCTTTATGCTTTGATGCGCACGCGTTTGCGTCCCCAGAACTGACCAATGACGATGCTCTGCAAAATTTCCGACAGGTTGCTGCTGTTGCTGCTTTCGGCTCTTGCAGCGCTGGTTGCGCTGATACCGCTCGAAAAGCTTGGCGTCTTCGGCTCTTCCTTTGAAGGGCAGAGCGGTTACGCCGCCCTTTATTTCGGGTTTCCCGTTCTGACCGTCATTTTCGCGCTTCTCGCGGTGCGGTTCATGCCCCGTCCTCTGCCGGTTACCATGCGTGTCATCGGCTGGATCCTGTTGGGGGTCGTGATCTTGCTTATGTTCACGTAGGACTCTGCCGACAGACAGAAGGCCGATTTTCAATCGGCCATAGCTTCTTCATATTCGGTGGAAAGCTCCAGCCACTTGTCCTCTGCATCCGCAAGTGCAGAACGGGTATCGCTCATGTCCTTGTTGATCCGGACCGCCTTCTGGGGTTCCTTCTCGTAAAGCGCCGGGTCTTCCAGTTGCGACGAGAAGCCTTGAATCTGTTTCTGCAGTTTTTGAATCAAGGCTTCGGTTTCCTTGATCTTTTTCTGCAGCGGCGCCATGGCTTCGCGCTTCTGGGCGGCGAGCTTTCGCTGTTCAGCCTTGTTGACCTTGGCGTTATCGTCGCGGTCGGCAGCCGGTTCTCCCTTGGCATCAGCAAGAACGATCTGCCGGTATTCATCGAGATCGCCTTCAAACGCCTTCACACCGCCTTCGCGGACCAGCCAGAGTCGTTCCATCGTGGCTTCGATAAGATGGCGGTCGTGGGCAATCAGGATAACCGCGCCGTTGAAAGCGTTGAGCGCATGCACTAGCTCCTCGCGGCTGTCGATGTCGAGATGGTTGGTCGGTTCGTCGAGGATCAACAGATTGGGACCATGAAAGGTCGCAAGTCCCATCAGGAGACGCGCTTTCTCGCCACCGGACAGGTCTTTGGCCGGCGTCAGCATCTTCTCGGTCGACAGGCCCATCTGCGCAACGCGCGCGCGCACCTTCGCTTCCGGTTCCATCGGCATCAGCTTGCGCACATGCTCGATGGCATTGTCTTCAGGAATCAGATCGTCCATCTGATGCTGTGCGAAGAATGCGACTTTCAGGCTCGGCGAAAGCGTGAGCGTGCCTTTTTCCGGCGTCAGACGACCGGCAATCAGCTTTGCAAGCGTTGACTTACCGTTACCGTTCGAGCCGAGGAGGGCGATGCGGTCATCATTGTCGATGCGCAAGGTCACATTGCGAAGGACCGGCTTGCCGGGCACATAACCGACATCGGCATTATCAAGCGCGATGACAGGCGATGCCGTCTTTTTGTCAGCGTCTGGAAAACGAAACGGCTGCACATTGCTTTCAACATAAAGCTCGATTGGTTTGAGCTTTTCCAAAGCCTTCATGCGCGATTGTGCCTGACGGGCCTTGGTGGCCTTGGCACGGAACCGTTCCACGAAGGATTCCATGTGCTTGCGGTGGGCTTCCTGCTTGGCGTGGGCCTTCTGCTGCAATTCCAGCATTTCGTGACGCTGGCGCTCGAACTGATCGTAATTGCCGCGCCAGAAGCTGATCTTCTTCTGGTCGAGATGCATGATCGAACTGGTCGCCGAGTTCAGGAGATCACGGTCGTGGCTGATGATGATGACGGTGTGCGGATAGCGCTTCACATAGTCGACCAGCCACAGCACGCCTTCAAGGTCGAGATAGTTGGTCGGTTCGTCGAGGAGCAGCAGGTCCGGTTCGGCGAAAAGAACTGCGGCCAGAGCGACGCGCATGCGCCAGCCGCCGGAAAAGGCGGACGCAGGCTGGCGTTGTGCTTCGGCGTTGAAACCGAGACCGGACAGAATGGCGCCTGCGCGAGCTTCCGCCGAATGCGCATTGATATCGGCAAGGCGTGTATGAATTTCCGCAATGCGGTGCGGATCGGTTGCCGTGTCGGCCTCTTCAAGAAGTGCTGTGCGCTCCTTGTCCGCCTTCATGACGATTTCAATCAGTGCGTCCTCGGTGCCGGGCGCTTCCTGCGCCACCTGACCGATACGGGTATTTTTCGGAAGCGAGATGCTGCCTGTTTCCGGCGCAAGATCGCCCGTGATCACACGAAACAGCGTGGATTTGCCGGTGCCGTTGCGGCCGACGAAACCCGTCTTCGATCCCGCAGGCAGCGTTACGCTGGCGTGGTCGATCAGGAGGCGTCCGGCAATTCGTACGGAGATGTCGTCAAGGATAAGCATGGTGAAAGCGCTTTTGCACGGCTTGAAGCGTTTCCGCAAGTATCAACATCAGTCAGGCGAAGCGGCGTCCGCCTTCGGTTCGCTGGAATTGTGAGAGGTCGAGCGACGGAGCGTCGGTACCGAGCCGCGTCAATGCCGCGTGGATCTGGCCGCGATGATGGGTTTGGTGATTGAACAGATGCGCCAGCGAAGGCGCAAGCCGCTGGCTCATCGTGCGCATGTCCGAAACGGTCGTATAGGTAAAACGTCCAGCAAGCTTGTCGGCGTTCAAGGAGTCGGTATACCGGCAGATGCGTTCATCTTCGGCATGACGCAGATCGCGCAGCGTGATGAAATTGTCGGTGATGATGGCGTCGAGTTGCTTTGGATGGTCGCCTTCGCCGGTAAACCGCTTCATCCAGATGCGGTCGGTGACCAGAAGATGGTTGAGCGTGCGATGGATCGAACCGAAGAACAGCCCAAGATCGAGCCGGTATTCCTCGTCGCTCAGATCGGCAGCAGCGGCATAGAGCAGTTCGTTGGCCCAGCGATTGTACCACGCAAACATTTGAAAATGCTGTTCCATACAAGTTCCCCGCTACCCGATAGCCTGAATCAGAGTGGCATTATCTATGCCTTCAAATTTCCGTCGTCTCAAGCTGCTAGGCGGTATGCGATGTGTTCAAAATGGTGTGGCCTCTTGGCAATTAGGCCTATCGACGGTATAGAGCCTCACTTTTCTGAAATTTCCCAGCGAACAAGGTGTCATAATGGCAATCGAACGTACCTTCTCCATGATCAAGCCCGATGCGACCCGCCGCAACCTGACCGGCGCAATCACCGCCAAGCTCGAAGCAGCTGGCCTGCGCGTCGTCGCTTCGAAGCGCGTCTGGATGAGCCTGCGTGAAGCTGAAGGCTTCTATGCTGTCCACAAGGATCGCCCGTTCTTTGGCGAACTGACTGAATTCATGTCTTCCGGCCCAACGATCGTTCAGGTTCTGGAAGGCGAAAACGCCATCGCCAAGAACCGCGAAGTCATGGGTGCAACCAACCCGGCCAACGCCGACGAAGGCACCATCCGCAAGGAATTCGCCCTGTCGATCGGCGAAAACTCGGTTCACGGTTCCGACGCTCCGGAAACCGCTGCAGAAGAAATTGCTTACTGGTTCTCGGGCACCGAAATCGTCGGCTAATCCCAACGAGAATTCAAAGAAAAAGCCCGGTTTGACCGGGCTTTTTTGTTGGGTGAGATGACGCGCAGAAGCAAATCTCAGAGGCTCTGTGCGAGCCTTGCCATCTCTTTCCCTTCGTCATCGAAGAGAACAAGCTTGCCCATGTCGATCTTGTAGGACTTGGTTTTGCCGAGCACATCGAGGAACTTGCGTTCCTGGTTCATGAGGGCAGGCGGGCACTGGACATAGGTCGATCCGATATCGGCAAAGGAAATGTTTTCCCCGGTCACGACCGCCTTGCTGAAATAACGGTTGCAGCCGCCTGAGCCACTGACGGCACCGTCGCTCGAAACCGTCAGCGTCGTCTGGGCATTGTCGATCACGCCGCCGCCCTGAATGTCTTCCGCGAGCCAGTCCTTGCCCTCGATGCCGATGGCAACGCCTTCATCACCGCTCTTGCGAACCATCACAACCTTGATTTCTGCCGGTTCTCCGGGGTTCTCCGGATCGATGGTATAGCGCTCGTCATTGACGAACCATAGCGTATCGCCTGCCGAAATGCGCGCCTGCAGGGCATAGGTATGACCGGGCTGAATCTGGTCCGTATCAAAATTGATGGCAAACGGGATCGGCGATCCCTGAACGGATTCAATCCGCGTTTCGCCAATGACTTTGGAAGGAGCGTCGGCCAGCGAGACATCGGAAAGCTGAACCGTCAGGTTTGCCTCCGGTGGCAGCGCGATACGCTCACGATACATCACCTTGCCGCTGACGGTTTTTTCCGCGGCAATGCTGCTCGTCGGCATCGACGTGGTCAGGAATAAGGCAGCGCCACCAAGCGCGCCAATGCCGACCACGAGTGCCGCAGCAATTGAAAGGGTTTTTGCCAGTCCATTTCGCATCGTCAAAGCCCGAAACTTCCGTTCCCGCACGCGTCATCTGTTGCAAGACAGATGGCGCTGATGCGGTTTCCAATCTGTCTTTCATTATCGCTTGTCAGCGTCTGATTCATCATGCCGACATTAGCGAAATCTTCATGTGAAAATTGTGGCAGCGCAAGAACACACCACCTAAATTAGTCATTATTCTAGGGGGTTAAATAGTTAATTCACGATTAAAATGAGAAATAGAGATCAACAGAATAGCTGGCAATCGAAAGATTACGACTGTTTCCAGCGTTCGCGGATCTTTTCGTCTTCCTCTTTGGACGACACCCAGCCACCAACCGAACCATCTGCGAGATGTTCCCGCTTCCAGAAGGGGGCGTCGGTTTTCATGTAGTCCATCAGGAATGAGGCGGCCTCGAAAGCCGCATGTCGATGCGACGACGCTGCTGCAACCAGAACGATGTTTTCGCCCGGTTTGATGAGTCCATAACGGTGAATGATCGTGAGGGCTGTTATCGGCCAGCGCTCGATGGCCTGTCGGGCGATGCGGGTGATTTCAGCTTCGGCCATGCCCGGATAATGCTCCAGTTCCAGAGCGGAAAGCGAGCCGCTTTCATCGCGACACAACCCGGTAAAGGTGACGATAGCGCCGATATCCGTGCGCCCATGCTCAAGCTTGCGCAGTTCCGCTGCCATGTCGAAGTCTTCACTTCTTATGCCGACGAAAAGTGGGCATGTCATTAGGGCATTTCCAGTTTTGCTTGAATCATTGAAAATGGCCTATGTTTTTCTTTTACGCATTATCCTACGCAAAACCGCTCCGCACTTTTGCTGGAAATGCTCTTGCCCGCTCACTTCATCCTCCCGTCATGGGCGGAAAGAGCGCAACTTCATCGCCGTCATTCACGAGTTCAACGTGCTCGGCATGTTCCTGATTGATCGCGGCACGGATGACATGTTCGTGCTCGAAGGCGGCTTCATATTCATCACCGCGCGATTTCAGGTGGCTGATCAGGTCAGCCACTGTCGTTTTGGGTGAGGGAAGTTCGATTAACTCTTCACCCTTGCCGATTTTCTCGCGCACCCATGCAAAATAGACGAGTTTTACCGTCACTGGATCAATCCATTACGTGTTTGAGGCCCGCCTTGAAATAGTCCCAGCCCGTATAAAGCGTCAGAAGAGCCGATATCCAAAGCAGGACAATACCCATTTCGGTTACATAGGGCACGACTTTGTCACCAGCAGGGCCTGCGAGCAGAAAAGCGAGAGCAACCATTTGTGCTGTCGTCTTCCATTTGGCGAGACGGGAGACGGGAACGCTGACCTTCAGTTCGGCAAGATACTCACGCAACCCCGAAACAAGGATTTCGCGGCAAAGGATGATGATTGCGGCCCACAGCGTCCAGCCGGCGATCGTGCCATCAGCTGCCAGAAGCAGCAGGATGGCGGATACGAGCAGCTTGTCGGCAATCGGGTCCAACATGCGACCGATGGTCGATGTCTGCTTCCAGATGCGGGCGAGGTACCCGTCGAAAAAGTCTGTAATGCTGGCGACGATAAACAATCCCAGAGCTGTCCATCGGGCGAAATCGCTTGATTCCAGCCGCCCCTCGACAAAGAAGCACAATACCACAAGGGGAACGGCGATGATCCGGCCGTAAGTGAGGATATTGGGCAAGGAGAGGGTATGATTTTTCTGCATTGTTCCGCCACGTCGTTGTTAGCGCACATCAACAGGGATGACCGATAAAATCAACACCTGCGAATATGTTCTGCCGGGACCTAATGACGCTTGTGCATAAATCCCGGACAAAATTGCGTCATCTGTCACGAAAATGATCGTGAATCGTCTTGGCCATGGCTTCCGAGATACCTTCGATCTGCATCAGATCGGCAACCGCGGCTCTGGAAACCGCTTTTGCAGTCCCGAAATGGTGCAGCAGGGCACGCTTGCGCGATGGGCCGATTCCCGCAATTTCATCGAGCGGATTCTTGACCATTTCCTTCTTGCGACGGGCGCGGTGTGTGCCGATGGCAAACCGGTGCGCTTCGTCGCGCAGGCGCTGGATGAAATAAAGTACAGGATCGCGCGGCGGCAGCGTGAAGGCCTGTTTGCCTTCCACGAAGAAACGCTCGCGCCCCGCTTCACGGTCGACGCCCTTGGCAATACCGATTGCATTGACGAGATGGCTGATTCCAAGCTCCCCGAGAATTTGCCTGACCGCACCGACCTGGCCTTGACCGCCGTCGATCAAAATGACATCGGGCCATGCGGGAAATGTATCGGTTACTTCTGCGTCAGCGGGCTCTTCCGGCGTGCCATGCTCCTTGACCAGCCGTGAGAAGCGCCGCTCGATAACCTCGCGCATCATGCCGAAGTCGTCGCCCGGCGTAATGTCGGTCGAGCGGATATTAAACTTCCGGTACTGGTTTTTGACAAAGCCTTCCGGCCCGGCGACGATCATGCCTCCGACGGCATTCGTGCCCATGATATGCGAGTTATCGTAGACCTCGATGCGGCGCGGGGATTGGGACAGGCCGAAGGTCTCAGCCATGCCTTGCAACAGGCGCGCCTGTGACGATGTTTCTGCAAGCCGCCGTCCAAGCGCTTCTCGCGCATTGGTCAGGGCGTGATCGACAAGGTCTTTCTTCTCGCCGCGCTGTGGAACGTTGACCTGCACCTTATGGCCCGCGCGCGTCGAGAGCGCTTCGGCAATAAGCGATTGCTCCTCAACCGTTTCGGACAAGAGAACCAGCCGTGGACACGGCTTGTCGTCATAGAACTGGGACAGGAATGCCCCCAGAACCTCTGCCGGGCCGAGCGAACTGTCCGCTTTGGGGAAATAGGCGCGATTGCCCCAGTTCTGGCCGGTACGGAAGAAGAAAACCTGAATGCAGGTCATGCCGCCTTCCTGATGGATGGCGAAAACGTCAGCCTCTTCGACCGTCTGTGGATTGATACCCTGATGTGACTGGACGTGTGAAAGCGCAGCCAGGCGATCCCGGTAAACAGCTGCATGTTCGAAATCGAGATCAGCCGATGCGGCTTGCATTGCCGTTGCAAGGTGGTCTTTTACCGACTGGCTCTTGCCGGACAGAAACGCCTTGGCCTCGTTGACGAGTTCGGCATAGTCCTCATCGCTGATCTCGTGCGTGCAGGGGCCGGAACAACGCTTGATCTGAAAGAGAAGGCAGGGACGGGTGCGTGTCTCAAAAACCGAATCCGTGCATGTCCGCAACAGAAAGGCGCGCTGAAGCGCGTTGATCGTGCGACCGACAGCACCGGCAGAGGCGAATGGGCCGAAGTAGTCTCCCTTGCGGGACCGTGCACCGCGATGCTTGAAAATGCCGGGTGCCCGATGGTCGCCAGTCAGGAGAATATAGGGAAACGACTTATCGTCGCGCATCAGCACGTTGAAGCGCGGACGCAATCTCTTGATGAGATTTGCTTCCAGCAACAAGGCCTCGGTTTCCGTCCGGGTGACGACGAATTCCATCGTCACCGTTTCGCGGATCATCCGGGTGATGCGATTCGAATGGCCGATCCCGCGCGCATAATTGGAGACGCGCTTCTTGAGATTGCGTGCCTTGCCGACATAGAGCACGTCACCATCGCTGTTGAACATGCGATAGACGCCCGGATTGTTCGGCAGGCGCTTCACGAAAGCATTGATGATGTCCTGACCGCTCAGGCCTTCAATGTCCGGCAGGCCATCCGAAGAATCCCATTGAATGGAATCGGCAGCGGACGGCGAGGCAGGAGCGTCGACTATATCGTCCGTCTCGTCATCATCGTCGGTTTCCGCATCACCAATGATAATACCGGCCACATCCTGCTCGTCATCTGACGGCAGGTTTGCAACGGCATCCTCATTGTTCTTGCGGTTTCCGGTCATTCGGTGATTCCTGCAATATCCGGGGTTTCCCACGCCAGATGCTGTCCGCCATCAAGTGCGATCATCTGGCCGGTGACGGAGCGGCTTTCCCAGAAATAGCGAACAGTACGCCCAAATTCCGACAATTCCGGCGCACGTTGCAAAAGAAGTTTCTCGACCTGCTGTTCGAAATCGCCTGGCTTCTGCCGTTCGCTCGGCAATGTTGGACCAGGTGCTATTGCATTGACCCGAATCTGCGGAGCAAGCGCTTGTGCCATCGTTCGGGTGGCATTCCAGAGGGCCGTCTTTGAAAGCGTGTAGGAAAAGAAGTTCGGATTGAGCTTCCAGACGCGCTGGTCGATGACATTGACGACAAGCGCTTCTTCACCATCGGGCAGGGCTTTTGCCATTTCTTCAGCCAACAGGACAGGCGCCTTGAGGTGGATGGCAAAGTGCTTGTCCCACAGCGTCATGTCCAGTTGGCCGATACGGTCATCTTCAAAGAGCGATGCATTATTG
Organism: Brucella sp. GW823-FHT04E01; assembly: GCF_058796175.1. NCBI lineage: Bacteria > Pseudomonadati > Pseudomonadota > Alphaproteobacteria > Hyphomicrobiales > Brucellaceae > Brucella > Brucella sp. GW823-FHT04E01. The sequence goes on from NZ_JBXAIK010000007.1 coordinate 152,229, forward strand.
ACGAGGAGCTGGATCGGCCCGATCTGGCGCGACGCATCTTGCACAAGATTGCGAATATCAGATTCGGACGAAAGGTCCGCGCGCACGACACAGGCTTTGCCGCCTTGTTCATTTATGGACGCTGCAAGGGCGGCGCCTTCATCGATGGAGTGATTATAATGTATGGCGACCGGGAAGCCATGGGCGGCAAGGTCTTCGACAATTGCCTTCCCAATGCGCCGTGCGCCGCCGGTGACCAGAACCGGGCATTTAGCAAGCAGGCGAGGCTCTTGATCGTTCAACACGGTAAACACTTTCTTATCGAGATTCTTCAATCGATTTCATGCCATTTCGGTCGGAAGATTGCAGCTAAAAACAGCGCCTGCAATGTTCACAACTGACAAATTTGTAGAGATTTCAGCGGCTTCGTGTCACTTCGCCGCGCGTTGCCGTCACTGCAATCGACGTTATCCCACTATATAGGTGGCTGAATTCGGCGTTGCGATAATGCAACATCGTATTTTTGCCATGTTCTCGTCAGGTTCTCTCCACAGAAGCGGGCATTTCGTGCCGCAATTACCGCCGATATGTCGATCCTGTCAGCGCGGCATGGACGATTTGCTCCCAACATCGCCCGCCCGATAAGGGACCGCGCTAAAGGTAATTTGTGTAAGGAGAATGCTATGCGCACTCTTAAGTCTCTCGTAATCGCCTCGGCTGCGCTGCTGCCGTTCTCTGCGACTGCTTTCGCTGCTGATGCCATTCAGGAACAGCCTCCTGTTCCGGCTCCGGTCGAAATGGCTCCGCAGTACAGCTGGGCTGGTGGCTACACCGGTCTGTACCTCGGCTACGGCTGGAACAAGGCCAAGACCGACACCGTAGGCACCGTTAAGCCTGACGATATGAAGGCTGGCGCTTACGCTGGCTGGAACTTCCAGCAGGACCAGTTCGTATACGGTGTTGAAGGCGACGCCGGCTACTCCTGGGCCAAGAAGACCAAGGATGGTCTGGAAGTTAAGCAGGGCTTCGAAGGCTCGCTGCGTGCACGTCTCGGCTACGACCTGAACCCGGTTATGCCGTACATCACGGCTGGTGTTGCCGGTTCGCAGGTCAAGCTCGACAACGGCTTTGACGACGAAAGCAAGTTCCGCGTTGGTTGGACTGCTGGTGCCGGTCTGGAAGCTAAGCTCACGGACAACATCCTGGGCCGCGTTGAATACCGCTACACCCAGTTCGGTAACAAGACCTACGACCTCGGCAACGAATCGGTTCGTAACAAGCTCGACACCCACGACATCCGCGTCGGCGTTGGCTACAAGTTCTAATTATCTGATAATTGAACACGGAAAACCGGGCAGGCAACTGCCCGGTTTTTTGTTGCGCTGTTTAGCTCAGTTGTTCGCGGCATCTGTCAGCCAGTCGCGAAATGCGGCCATCGCTTGCGTTTCCGTCCGCGATTGTAGCCTTGTCAGCCAGTAGCTGCCCATCGTCACCGTCGTCTCGAACGGTTGGACAATGGTTTCCGACAGCAATTGCCGGGAGAACATCAGTGGCGGGGCAAGCGCAATGCCCGCTCCCTGCATGGCGGCTTCCATCATCGCGAGCGACGAATCGAACATGATGCTTCGCGGCAGGGGCATGTCGCCCGTGACGCCTGCTGCCACAAACCACTGCGTCCATTCATCGGCACGATAGGAGCGCAGCAAAGTATGTCGTGCGAGATCGGCAGGTGTTCGCAATTCGCACGCCAGTTCCGGGATGCAAAGTGGCGACAGGGGCGCTTCCAGTAATCGGGTTGCGTCGATGCCGTGCCAGGCGCCGCTCCCGAAACGGATCGCGTAATCCAGTCCCTCCGCCGCAATGTCCACCCGGTTGTTGTTGGTCGAAAGCCGCAAATCGATGAACGGGTAGCGATTCTGAAAATCGCGCAAACGTGGCAGTAGCCAGCCGACGGCCAAGGTGCCGACAGCACCCACACGCAAGATTTCCCGATAATGCCCCGCTTCGAAACGCTCTAGCGTTCCGGCAATCCTGTCGAATGCGTCCTTTAATGTGGGAAGCAGCGTTTCTCCTTCGCTCGTCAGCATCAGCCCGCGGGGCAGGCGCTCGAACAATGTCACGTTCAGACGGGTTTCGAGGCTCTTGACCTGATGGCTGACAGCTGCCTGCGTGACGCAAAGTTCAATCGCGGCCTTCGTAAAGCTCAGGTGGCGCGCCGATGCCTCGAAGGCGCGCAGGGAATTGAGCGGGAGATGCGGTCGAACCATGTTGCCCCAAATTTTTCTAATGCCAAGTGCTAGATAACGTCGTTTGTCGCGCCAGCGCAAGCATCGTATATAAGCTGGGCCTGAAAGGCTTATATCCCGCAAAGCGGGCTTCAATATAATGGACCGCGCAATACCGGCTATGTCTTGAGAAAGATGCAGCGGAACGCATAATCATGAGGTTAATTTTTCTGTCATGAGAAAATCTACGACACTTTTGATCGGTTTCCTCACCACTGCCGCTATTATCCCGAATAATGGCGCGCTGGCTACGAGCAAGGCGAATGATGGCGACTTGCGCCGTATTGTCGATGAAACGGTGCGCCCGCTCATGGCCGAGCAGAAAATCCCCGGCATGGCGGTTGCCATAACCATCGACGGCAAGAGCCACTTCTTCGGTTATGGTGTGGCATCGAAAGAAAGCGGGCAAAAAGTCACTGAAGACACGATTTTCGAGATCGGTTCGGTCAGCAAGACCTTCACTGCAATGCTTGGCGGTTACGGGCTGGCGACAGGCGCGTTCTCCCTGTCCGATCCCGCGACCAAATGGGCTCCTGAACTGGCAGGCAGCAGCTTCGACAAGATCACCATGCGTGATCTTGGGACCTACACGCCGGGCGGATTGTCCCTCCAGTTTCCCGATGCTGTCACCGATGACAGTTCGATGCTGGCATATTTCAAGAAATGGAAGCCGGACTATCCGGCAGGCACGCAGCGTCGCTATTCGAATCCCAGCATCGGCCTGTTCGGCTATCTGGCGGCACGAAGCATGGACAAGCCGTTCGACGTTTTGATGGAGCAAAAGCTTCTGCCTGCATTCGGCCTGAAGAACACCTTCATCAATGTGCCGGAAAGCCAGATGAAGAACTACGCCTACGGCTATTCCAAAGCCAACAAGCCGATCCGGGTATCGGGCGGGGCGCTGGATGCACAAGCCTATGGCATCAAGACCACCGCGCTTGATCTTGCCCGCTTCGTCGAACTGAACATCGACAGCTCATCTCTGGAGCCTGATTTCCAGAAAGCCGTCGCCGCAACGCATACCGGTTACTACCATGTCGGAGCGAACAATCAGGGACTTGGCTGGGAGTTCTACAACTATCCGACTGCGCTCAAGACACTTCTTGCCGGCAATTCGTCGGACATGGCGCTGAAGTCGCACAAAATCGAGAAATTCGATACACCTCGCCAACCGTCAGCTGATGTGCTGATCAATAAGACAGGCTCAACCAACGGCTTTGGCGCTTATGCGGCCTTTATTCCTGCGAAGAAGATCGGAATTGTTCTGCTTGCCAACCGGAATTATCCGATCGATGAGCGCGTAAAGGCTGCCTATCGGATATTGCAGGCGCTCGACAACAAGCAATAGGCCGCAAAAAAGAACCCCGGAAAATCCGGGGTTTTTTCTTTCCAGACCGATCAGCCGCGCGGCAGCAGTTCAGTCAATTCCGGATGCACTTCCTGAAAGCGCTTCATCCAGCGCTTGAGCTTGGGACGGTTACGTTCCCATTTGCCCTCGAAGCGCAGCGCCAGATAGCCCAGCGTGGCGGCGACAGCGATATGACCGCCATGCAGCTTGCCCGCCAGACGTGGCGGTGCTTCGTTCAGAAGATCGAGCGCACGTTCAGCCTTGCGCCATTGCAGGTCGAGCCAGGGCTGATGAATCTTTTCTTCGGGACGCATACGGCGTTCATAGACATGTGCCAGAAGCACGTCGCAGAGACCGTCGGCAATGGCTTCATAGCGCTCTGCATCGGTGCGCTTTTCGGCATTACGCGGGAAGAGCTTGTTACCCGAAACCCGGTTCAGATATTGGATGATTGCACGGCTGTCGAAAACCGATTTGCCATCATCCGTCACCAGCGTCGGAATTTTTCCGAGCGGATTGGCATGGATGAGGTTCTCCGGTTCCGCCGAGGTGTTGACGACGACGCTTTCAAACGGAATGCCAGCATAGTGAGCGGCCATGCGCACCTTCGCGCTGTAGGGCGAAGCAGGCGAATAGAGAATCTGTGTCATCGTTCGTTCCTAAACCGGATATGTAAAGTTTATTGCGTGGCGGGCATCATGACGGAGCGGCTTCGGCAAGCATTGGCATCGACCTGACCGCAAGCGCGGTATTGCAGGTCTTTTGTCATGCAGATGCGAACTTCCTGAAGATAGTTCCGCTTGCAGCTTATCGAAATTCCGTCCGGCTTCATGCCGGGATTGGCTGCGATAAAGGCTTTTTCGACGAGAAGGGGATCAACACGCCGACCACTCGCCAGATTGCGCAGGCTGGGCGGAATGTTGACCTGATCGAAAGCGTTACGCAGCGTTGAGAAATATTCGTCCTGCGACAGGCCCGAACAACTGCCGTGTTTGCGCCATTGATAAGCGACAAGACCGGCAGAAGGCATGATATCCGACAGGCGGGAAATGATTGGACGAGGCACATAGCTGCCCCGACTGCGGGCATTGTCGAACTGGCAGTTCGCCGGATAGCCCCATTCGTTCTGTGGCCAGAGACCATGCACCACGAAACCGAAAGGACGGTTGGTTCCACATTGCTGCTTGTTGGCGCGGGGGCCTTCGGAGGCACAATAGCTCGGCGACCAGGAGAGGGCGAGGACGTAGAAGTCGAACTCGCCCGCAACGTCATCAGCATGGCTTGGTGCGACTGCCAAAACACTCGCAACTGCCGCTGCGAGCAACGTAAACGCAGCTGCACCAAAATTCCGCAGCATATGCCCTCCACTCAATCGTTGCTCAAGGCTTCAGTGTCTGAATCAAAAAGCGACAGGCCGAGGCGAAAATGGTGATTTTCGAGTACCGGAGCGGAGCGTACTTAAAGGTACGTGAGCACCGGAACGCAGACAAATTGCCATTTGCAGACCGGCATGGCGACTTTTGGAGCAGACACTAGCGAAGAACGCGGCAGCTCGCGTCGTAAACATACCAGCGGTCGAAACCATCGACGCAGAATTCGACGTTGCGGCCCATCGAGGCAAAGCCCTGACCTTCTTCGACCATATACCAGACCGAACGGTACTGACCGTCGGTCAGAACGGCGGTTGCCTTGCAATAGGTACGTTCGATCTGGGCCGGATTGGTCTTCGGCTCATAGCGTGTCAGCTGAACATCGCTCATCGCCGAAATACCGACCTGCGGCAGGTTCGGGACATGACGTACCTGATAGCCAAAATCGGAAACCACCGAGCGCAAAACGCTCTGCTGGCTGCAAGCGCCTGCATCGGCAACGCCTGCTGGAGCAGGAGTGAGATAGTCTGCGGCACTGGCCGGCAGAGACACAAGCGTCAGGGGAAGGACAGACGCAGCAAACAGGGCTGCGCGTGAATACTGTCCGATACGTTCCAGGGTTCGTTGCATATCTCTGTCCTGTCCCAAATTGCGAGCTCGCACCCGCTCTAATCTGTGATAGCCGAAGCGTTGAGGCGCAGTTTCTGTCAGCAATTCGCGCGGGTCAAGTGCGATCCGTCTCGCTGCGCACCCACTTGATGCTGAAATTGCTCCCTTTTTCCTCGGCCAGAAGCTTGGTAAGGCAGGGAAGCAGGGTTTGCATCTCACTTTCGAGTGTATAGGGCGGATTAACGACAATCATGCCGGTGCCATCGAGGCGTGGTTCAGCGGACGGTGCACGAATCGCAAGCTCAATCTGCATGATCTTTGGAATGCCGGTTTCCCGCAGCTGCCGGGTGAACCGTTCTGTTTCCTTGCGATCTTTCACCGGATACCACAGTGCATAGATGCCGCCGCCGAAGCGCTTGTAGGCCTTGGCCAGACCGTCGACCAGACGATCGAATTCGCCATCCTTTTCAAAAGGCGGGTCAACCAGAACCATGCCGCGTTTTTCTTTGGGCGGAAGGTGGGCGCCCAGCGCAAGCCAGCCGTCGAGCTCCGTCACGCGGACCTGATAATCACCGTCGAAAAGTTTCGCCAGCTTGGTGGAGTCCTGCGGATGCAGTTCCAGTGCGGACAGGCGATCCTGCTTGCGCAGCAAATGCCGGACGACAAGCGGCGAACCCGGATAATGGCGAAGCTTTTCACCGTTGTTGACCGCACGGACAGCAGCGAGATAGGGCTCCAGAAGTTCAAGCGCGGGCTGCTCGATCTGCCCTTTCTTCACCGCGTCCATGATGCGGTCGATACCGCCCGTCCACTCGCCGGTTTTGCCTGCTTCGATACCCTTCAGGTCGTAGAGGCCAATGCCTGCATGGGTGTCGATGACGCGAAAGGCTTGATCCTTGCGTTTCAGATACTCGACGAGGCGCGTCAGGATGACGTGCTTGACGACATCCGCAAAATTTCCGGCGTGATAGGCGTGACGATAATTCATGGTTGCGCTTGTTTCATGTCGGCCAGTTTTCGGCAAGAGGCAGTGATATCCAAAAAGACCCAGGTCTGCGTCGTTCCTGCAATATCTCTCCTGTCACAAATGTGACATACAACTTTCATCATCCGCTCTGTAGCTTTGAGTCGAGTCCCGAAATGTCTGGTGGCGTCCTTCTGATCGTCCTCTTTGGCGCGTTTCTCCACGCGAGCTGGAACGCAATTGTAAAGGGAAGCGGAGACAAGTTCTTCGGCGCAGCCAGTGTAACCGGTGCAGCCGGTTTGATTGCTCTTTTTATCCTGCCATTCTTGCCACTGCCGAACCCGGCAAGCTGGGGCTACATAGTTGCTTCAACCGTCACGCAGGTATTCTACATGTCGCTCGTGGCCGCGGCTTATAAATCGGGCGACATGAGCGAAGCCTATCCGATTATGCGCGGCACGCCGCCCTTGCTGGTGGCGTTGGTGAGTGCCCCCTTGGTCGGCGAGGTTATGGGCTGGCAAAGCTGGCTTGGGATCGTGCTGATCTGTTCCGGTGTTCTTGCGATGGCGCTGGATGCCCGCCGCAGAAATCGTGGCGCCTCAAGTCGCACGGCGCTGCTTGCGCTCGCGAATGCGGGCTTCATCGCAAGCTATACGATCATTGATGGCCTCGGTGTTCGTGTCTCGGGCGCACCGATTTCCTATACGCTGTGGCTATTCCTGATGAACGCCATGCCGCTGGCAGGCTGGGCTCTTTATCGTGAACCGAACAGGTTTATCCAATATCTGCGCAATCACTGGCGACCGGCCATGATTGGCGGTGTCGGAACCCTCGGTTCTTACGGATTGGCACTTTGGGCGATGACCATGGCTCCGATTGCCGTCGTGGCGGCGCTTCGCGAAACGGCTATCCTCTTCGGCGTACTCATCTCGGCTGTGGTATTGAAGGAAAAGGTTGGCTTGCCGCGTTTCATCGCTGCCGGTCTTATCGTTCTTGGTGCGATTTCGCTCCGCCTGTCGTGAAAATTTATTTCGTCATAGTGACAATCTTCCGGCAGAAATTCGTTTCTGTGCGAAGTGGCTTGAGATAATAAAGTAACATGAACCAGCACGCTCCCATCTCGAACATCAAAACAGGTCATTCGGCTTGCCCGCACGACTGTCCGTCAACTTGCGCACTCGATGTCGAAATCCTCGATGAGCGCACCATAGGGCGTGTGCGGGGGGCAAAGGACAACAGCTACACGGCTGGCGTCATCTGCGCCAAGGTCGCGCGCTATGCCGAGCGTGTCCATCATCCCGACCGCCTCAAGCATCCGCTGGTTCGTGCCGGTGCGAAAGGCGCGGGGCAATGGAAGGAAGCTTCATGGGAAGCAGCACTTGATCTCATTGCCGAGCGCTTCCTGAAAGCCGAGCATGAGTTTGGCAGCGAAAGCGTCTGGCCCTATTACTATGCTGGCACGATGGGGCTGGTGCAGCGCGACTCGATCAATCGTCTGCGTTTCGCCAAGCGCTATTCCAACCAGTTCGACAGTTTCTGTACCAATATGGCCTGGACTGGCTATTTTGCGGGAACAGGAAGCCTGACCGGTCCCGATCCGCGTGAAATGGCAAAGGCAGATGTGGTGGTGATCTGGGGCACCAATGCCGCCGCCACGCAGGTCAATGTGATGACCCACGCGGTTCGGGCGCGAAAGGAACGCGGCGCAAAGATCGTCGTCATCGATGTTTACGCCAATGCGACCGTCCGGCAGGCGGATATGGGCATTGTGCTGAAACCGGGTACGGATGGCGCCTTTGCCTGCGCGGTCATGCATGTGCTGTTCCGTGATGGCCTTGCAGACTGGGATTATCTGGAGCGCTACACCGATGATCCGAAAGGACTGGAAGCGCATCTTCAAACCCGGACACCGGAATGGGCAGCCGCCATCACCGGCCTGTCCGTCGAAGAGATCGAGGCATTCGCTCATCTCGTCGGCAAGACCAAGCGCACCTATTTCCGTCTCGGCTATGGTTTCACCCGCCAGCGCAACGGCGCGGTGAACATGCACGCAGCTTCTTCGATTGCCTGTGTGACAGGCGCTTTCCTTTATGAAGGCGGTGGTGCATTCCACTCGAACTCAGGCATCTTCAAGATGGACAAGCGCGAGATCGAAGGTCGCGCCATGCAGGATGTAGGTCTTCGTTTTCTCGATCAGTCGAAGATCGGTCGTATTCTCACCGGTGACAGTGAGGCTCTTTATGGCGGCCCACCCGTCATGGCGATGCTGATCCAGAACACCAACCCGATGAATGTGACGCCGGAACAGAGGCTGGTTCGCAAAGGTTTCGCGCGCGAGGATCTTTTCGTTGCAGTGCACGAACAGTTCATGACCGATACGGCGAAGATGGCCGATGTCGTCCTGCCTGCGACGACATTCCTTGAGCATGATGATATCTATCGCGGCGGTGGACAGCAGCATGTGGTTCTGGGACCGAAGCTGATCGAGCCTCTTGCCGATGCGCGCCCGAATATTTTCGTTATCAACGAATTGGCGAAACGTCTCGGCGTTGCGCATCTGCCGGGTTTTGATCTCGACGAGCGCACGCTGATCGACAACATGAATGCCAATAGCGACCTGCCGCAATTCGACGAATTGAAGGAAAAGCGCTTTGTCGATCTGCAGCCGCCCTTCGAAGAAGCGCATTATATCAATGGTTTCAAATGGCCGGATGGCAAATTCCGCTTCCGACCCGACTGGACTGGAAGCCCGTCGCCGAACAAGCCGCCGGAAATCATGGGGCTGCAGGGGCCCTTCCAGTCGATACCGGAGTTTCCAGACCATTGGGAAGTGATCGAAACGGCGGATGCCGAGCATCCCTTCCGCATGACGACCTCACCGGCGCATAACTTCCTGAATTCGACCTTTGCCGAGACGCCGACATCGCTCGCCAAGGAAATCCGGCCAGAATTGCTTATTCATCCTGATGACGCGGCTGAGCTTGGCATCGAGAATGGCGAGCGGATCGAGATAGGCAATCATCGTGGCGAGCTGGTGCTTCATGCCGCGCTGCGTGCCGGGCAAAAGCGTGGTGTCGCGGTGTCGGAGGGCATTTTCCCGAATTCGACATTCGAGCGCGGCGAGGGGATCAATATATTGATCGGCGCTGAACCTGCCGCACCCTATGGCGGGCTGGCGGTGCACGATACCAAGATCTGGATTCGAAAAATAAACTCATAAATATTTATCCAACAACGCCGGGCGCATATATAAACTATATATGCGCCCGGCGTTGTTGTTTATTCGCGCTGCTCGTTAGCCAGCGTAACGCAGCTTCAGCTTGGAAACGCCCACAGCTGCATTCAGGCCACGCTGGCCCTGAAGCGAGATCGGCTGAAGCGAAATCGTCTTCCACGAACCGCCGGTCAGGATGTTGGTGCCGAAGCCGACGCCGATCGCGGCATTGGCAGATGCGCCGACATAACGGCCCTGAAGAGCGCCTTCGGGACGAACGGTCGGAGCCCACACAGCCCAGGCGACACGACCGCCATTGATGAAGCCGACATCGATACCGAGCTTGGTAATCGTCCCTGTATAACGCTCAGCCGGACCACGTCCACGGGCTGGGCTGAATACGCAGTCCACATCCTGCTGGCTGCCGATGATGACGCCGATGGCAGGGGAGATATCGCAGGACAGCGTGCCGACTTCCGAGCGCGGCTGGGTGCGACCCGAAGCGGGAGGAGCTACGTAGTCGGCAGCAATGGCTGGAGCCGTGACCGCAATGCCTGAAATGACGGCCATTGCCGAAAGGAAGGAAGTCGAAAAACGGAGAGACATGTCCTTGTCCTCTTCTAAAACACACATTGAAAGAGACGCTTACACGTCCCTTAACGAGATTTGCCGAAGCAAGTTCCGTTACGAAGGGGAATTAGAGCTTTTTGCGGGAAATTAAAGTTTTATTAACAAAAAACTTCGTCTGTGATTAATTTGCCGCGGTTGAACATGGAAAGAGCGCCATCAGGCGCTCAAAACCATCGCATCGGCCATATCCGGCTGGCCGTTTTGCTCATCGGCAAATTTGCGAAGAGCCAATGCATAAAGTTGATGCTCGGCTTTGAGAACGCGGGCTGCGAGCGCTTCGGCATCGTCGCCAACATGTACCGGCACCGCCGCCTGGGCCAGAATCGGACCTTCATCCATCTCTTCCGTGACCAGATGAACGGTACAGCCTGCGACTTTCATGCCCGCATCCAGCGCGCGCTGATGGGTATGCAGTCCAGGGAAAAGCGGGAGCAGGGAAGGATGAATGTTGAGGATGCGGCCTTCATAGGGAGCAATGAAGCGGCCCGACAAGAGGCGCATATAGCCAGCAAGGCAGATCATATCCGGTTTCAACGCGGCGAGCGCGTCCAGAATGGCATCTTCATGCTCATCCTTCGAGGCAAAGTCCTTGCGCTTGAAAACCTGTGTCGCAATACCGGCAGCCTTTGCTTTGGCAAGGCCACCAGCTTCTTCCTTGTCGGAAAAGACCGCCACCACTTCCGCCGGAAAATCGGCGGCTTGCGCAGCGCGGATCAGCGCCTCCATATTGGAGCCGCCGCCCGAAATGAAGATGACGACCCGCTTGCGGCTCATAGCGAAAGCGTGCCTTTGTAGACGACGCCGTCCTTTTCACGCTTCACCATCTGGCCGAGCGTGACAACCTTTTCGCCTTCAGCGGCAAGGGCAGCCACGACTTCCTCGACCTTTTCAGGCTTCACGACGGCAATCATGCCGATGCCGCAATTGAATGTGCGCAGCATTTCGTTCGGCTCGACGTCGCCCGTCTTGGCAAGCCAGGAGAAGACCGCCGGAACGGAAATCGACGTAAGATCGATTTCGGCAGCGAGACCTTCCGGCAGGACGCGCGGAATATTGTCGGGAAAACCGCCGCCGGTGATGTGGGCCAGCGCCTTGATACCGTCTGAAGCGCGGATTGCGGCAAGAAGAGGCTTCACATAAATGCGTGTTGGGGTGAGCAGCGCTTCACCGAGTGTTGCGCCCGGCTGGAACGGGGCATCGGACTTCCAGCCGAGGCCGGAGAGTTCAACGATTCGGCGTACCAGTGAAAATCCGTTGGAATGAACACCGGACGAAGCAAGGCCGAGTATGACATCACCTTCGGCGATATCGCCACGCGGCAGCAGACGGTCGCGTTCAGCCGCACCAACCGCGAAACCGGCAAGATCATAATCGCCGTCGCGATACATGCCGGGCATTTCAGCGGTTTCACCGCCTATCAGTGCGCTACCGGCTTGTCGGCATCCTTCTGCGATACCCGCAACGATATCGACACCCTGATCCGGCGAAAGCTTGCCGGTCGCAAAATAGTCGAGGAAGAAAAGCGGTTCAGCACCCTGAACGACGAGATCGTTGACGCACATGGCAACAAGATCAATGCCCACCGTGTCGTGCTTGTCGGCATCGATGGCGATCTTCAGCTTGGTGCCGACACCATCATTGGCGGCAACGAGTACCGGATCCTTGAAGCCAGCAGCCTTGAGGTCGAACAGCCCGCCAAAACCGCCGATCTCGCCATCCGCACCGGGGCGGCGCGTGGAGCGCACGAGCGGCTTGATCTTCTCGACCATCAGGTTCCCGGCATCGATGTCGACACCAGCCTGCGCATAGGTCAGGCCGTTCTGGCCAACAGGCTTATCGGCGGGCTTATTTTCCATGGTCATGGCCTGCTCCTGAAATTGGGTGCTTATCCACGCAGCTGTTTAATGCATTTTCGGCAAAAGCGTGTAACGGTTTTGCTCAAGAAAAATGCGATAAACAGAGAATGTGCGCGCAATGGCACGAGACGGCGCTGCCTGCAAGGCCACAAAGCTCGAAAAGAGCGAAACAGTGCAGGATTCTGCCTGAAATCGTAAAGCACCGTCCATAACTCGATAGAAGGTTGTGTTTCGTCAGGCTTTTCGCACAGACATTGCAATCCTCAGTAACCGTTCTAACTTGTTCCCGTTCGCACTAAGATATCCGTAACGCCATTCTGCTATCAGGACTGGCTCTATCCAATTCGTTTCCTGGAAATAGATGCACATGGTCAAGAAACCGACACCCACGCGCACGAGCGCCAGCCGAACGATCCGTCAGTCGGAAGCGACAGTTCGGGATGGTGATATCCACGTCAATGTGGAAGTCGGCGCGCTGACCGGCTCTTCGGTGCGCCGTCAGGCGATGTTCTGGGTGGGGACCGTCGCGGTCTTCGTTCTGTTCCTGATCGTATTCAGTTCAGTGCTGTTGCCTTTTGTTGCGGGCATGGCGCTGGCCTATTTCCTCGACCCTGTCGCAGACAGGCTGGAACGTTTCGGCTTGTCCCGGCTTACGGCCACAATCGTCATCCTGCTCATCTTCCTGATGGCGCTGGTAGTCGGCCTGATGATTATTGTGCCGATCTTGGCAACCCAGCTAGCTGACTTCATTTCTAAAATTCCAGACTACATCACACAACTTCAGTCGCTTCTGGCAAACGAAGATTCGCAATGGCTGAAGAAATATATCGGTATTGACAGTTCGGTCATTCAGCAGAATCTGAGTTCTCTGCTCCAGCAGGGCGCCGGGTTCATGTCGACCTTGCTTCAATCCCTGTGGAATTCGGGGAAATCGCTGATCGATATTGCGGGGCTTTTCGTCGTCACTCCGGTGGTTGCATTCTACATGCTTCTGGATTGGGACCGCATGGTCAGCAGCATCGATTCATGGGTGCCGCGCCGCCAGCTTCATACCGTGCGCCGCATCGCCCGCGAGATGAATGCCGCCGTCGCCGGTTTCATTCGCGGGCAGGGAACGCTCTGTCTCATTCTGGGAACCTATTACGCCATCGGTCTCACGCTGACCGGACTTAATTTCGGCCTGTTGATCGGCTTTTTTGCCGGTCTCATCAGCTTTATTCCCTATATCGGTTCCTTTGTTGGTCTGGCGCTCGCCATCGGTGTGGCGCTGGTCCAGTTCTGGCCTGACTGGATCATGATCTGTGCCGTCGCGGGTGTGTTTTTCCTTGGTCAGTTTGTGGAAGGAAACATCCTCCAGCCGAAGCTCGTCGGCTCGTCCGTGGGGCTTCATCCGGTCTGGCTTATGTTCGCTCTTTTTGCCTTCGGCTCGCTGTTCGGCTTTACAGGAATGCTGGTGGCAGTGCCCGCAGCGGCTGCAGTCGGGGTGCTTGTGCGGTTCGCATTGAATAGCTATCTCCATTCACCGATGTATGATCCTGCCTACCATCAGCCAAACCCCGACGCCGGGCCGCTGATCGAGGCAGGCGAGAATGCAGGCAAAGAGAAATGAGATTGGGTCGTAACCGGACAAGGTTTGAAACGGGATTTGCAGGAGGCCGCGATGCGTGAGGCACCGCGCCAGATTCCGTTGAATCTTGAGCATCAGCCCGGTTATCATCGGGAAGACATGATCGTCACGGGTTCTAACCGTGCCGCTGTCGATCTTATCGATCGCTGGCCGAACTGGCTGTCGCCTGTCACGATCCTTGCCGGGCCGACGGGATCAGGCAAGACGCATCTGGCGGAAATCTGGCGCGCCGGAACAGGTGCACTTCTGGTAGACCCCACGAACATTACCGAGGAAGCTGTAAACGGCGCTGCCGAATATCCGGTGCTGATCGACGATATAGGTGCTGCGCCTTTCGATGAAACCGGACTTTTCCATCTCATCAACAGCGTTCGGCAGAATGCGGCTCAGGGGGTTGGGCCTTCCCTGCTCATGACCTCCCGTCTGTGGCCAGCCAACTGGAACGTAAAGCTTCCCGATCTTGCCTCGCGCCTCAAGGCTGCAACCGTCGTGGAAATTTCGGAACCGGACGATCTGCTGCTTTCCGGCGTTATTCACAAACTCTTCGCGGACCGGCAGGTAAGCGTCGAGCCGCATGTCGTCGCCTATCTGGTGAGCCGGATCGAGCGCTCGCTTCTGTCTGCGATCCAGATCGTCGACAAGCTTGACCGGGCGGCACTTGAGCAGAAAAGCCGCATCACGCGCACGCTTGCCGCTCAGGTTCTGGCGGGCAGCGAACAGCCGGAACGCTGAGGATGAAGATAGCGGTCACCGGAGCGGGTGGTTTTATCGGAAGCGCACTCACTCAAGTGCTAATCGGGGAAGGGCATGAAGTCCTGCCTCTGTCCCGGAATGAACTGTCTGATCCAGATTTCTCAGGTGTTGAAACGGTTGTTCATTGTGCAGCACTTGCTCACCGCACTGGCGCAGAACGACCGGATGCCGATACATTCAATGCGGTCAATCATCGACTGGCCGTGGAACTCGCCACCAAGGCAAAAGCCGCCGGCGTAAAGCGCTTCGTGTTTGTATCCACGATCTATACGATTGTGGGAAACCCATCGCCGCTGAGGCCGGACATGCCACTGAAGCCGCGTGATGATTACGGCCGTGCCAAGGCGAAGGCGGAAGCCGATCTGCGCGAAATCAACGGGATCGAGATCGTCATCGCGCGCCCGGTTCTCGTTTACGGTCCCGGAGCGCGGGCGAACCTGAAAGCCTTGATGAAGCTCTGCAACAGCGGATTGCCGTTGCCGTTCGGTCTGGCAGACAACAGGCGCAGTTTCGTGTCGCTTGAAAACGTCGCCCATGCGCTGACATTTTTAAGCGTGGCGCCTGCCGAAAAGGTTGCCGGGCGGGTGTTTCATCTTGCTGAGCCGCAACCGCGCTCCACAAAAGAACTCGTGACGAAGCTGCGTGCTGCCTTGGGAAAGCCTTTGCGTCTTGTACCCGTTCCACCGGTCTTCATGCGGCTCCTGCTATCGGCAGCGGGCAAAAGCGGTCTCTACGACCAGCTTTATGGTGATCTGGTCGCAGACAGTTCATCACTGATTGAAGCAGGATTCGATTATCTGCCGGGCGATCGGCAGCTCGAAGCAATGGCGCGTGGTCTGGATTAGAGCATGTCTCCCAAAAGTGGGAACCGGTTTTTGGGATAAAGACAAGCGTAAAAACAAAGAGATAGAGCGGTTCCGTTTTAACCGGAGCAGCTCTAGTTTTTCTGGCCGACAGCTTTGGGCGGCTCCATGCGTGAATGCGCTGGATTTGGAGCCTGTTTTGGTGCGGCTGCCGTTGCAGTTTGCGTCTTCCTGGCAATCGAGCCGGTGATAAGGCTTGCACTGTCAGGCTTGTTGCGTCCACCGATAAGCTGATCTTCATGCACCCAGCCGATCATGTTCGTCTTCGGGACGATCACGCGATGCCAGCGTCCGGTCTTTCCATAGGAGCGCATCTCACGGCCTTTTTCCACGACGCCGATGGATGGCGACTTGTCCCACGCATTCTTATGGATGGTGAGTCGCGCCTTGGCATAAATCACCGAAGGCGAGCTTGCGGGAGTGTTGACGCCACGCGGCGGCATGGAGCGCAGTGCAGCGGCTGGTGGGGACACGACAACCTGATTTGTGGGGCGGGGCGGGGTGGCGGTCTGGATTGCTGCCTGCTGTACCGGCTTTTGCGGTGCGGGTGCCATAACGGGCGCCGATGGACGCGGCACAGGGCCGACGGCAGCGCCATAATCCTTCGACCACGCCTTGTTCTCGGGGGCCTTGTTCTCGGGTGCTTTGCTGGTGACGGTCGCCTTTGGCTCGGCTCTCGCAGATGACTGTGTGTTCGGCTTGGAAGCGGGGCGCTGGAACAGGGCTGTGATCGCGGCTTGCGGGCTCTTGTGCTGCGAGGTTGCCCACAGGCTGAAAGCACCAAGGCCGAGGATTGCGGCAAGCGCGAGCATGGGAGTGGACGAGCCGGATGACTTGCCCGACGACCTGGCCGAGCGCTTTGTGGAGCGCTTGGGCGAGCGGGTGGTGCGTTTCCGTGCAGCCATCGTCTGTCTCCTCTTCGAATCGCGATGGGGAGACGCTACCAATTGTTCCTTCGCATTTGGTTACCGCAGCATCGGGCGCGAACGGCTGGAACGACGAAGCGGAAACAAAAAACGCCGCTTTCGCGGCGTTTCAAGGTGGATTGGTGAAGACTTACTGGTGCCCAGACGTCTTGTCATCGCAAGAGGTTTGGCCTGAAGCCTTCTCCTGCTGCCGTTGGTTGGCTTCGCTTGCTTCAACTGCGTTGCGCAACTCTGCCCATTCGCGTTCATGACGACGATAAAGCTCGTCGGAAACAGTCTGGATACCCATTTCGGTCCTCCGTTTTATCTGGTGCCCCAAATAACATGGCGAAGTCCGAAACGTTGCATCACAAAGCGTAAGCGTTTGAAATCTTAATCGGTTTATATGTTTATAACGTCTTGCTGATTTCAGTTTTCCTGAATGGAAACACCACCTTCTCCGATTTTCATCTCAATCCCGGCGGGTTTAGTCTCTTCACGATAGACATAAACCGCAAGACCCGCAGCCACGACAATCAGCGCGCCAATAATCAGATAAAGCCCGTTTCTATTCACATTCAGTCTCCAGCTGGTTGATGGTGAAGTGGGAACGTTCGCGCGCGTGATTTGGTTCCGCAGAACATGATGACCACAAAAATGCGTCATCCTTTTTTTATTGAATGGAAAAAACACAAACTGGCAAATTTGCCTCTTGCTTTATCTCTTTGGATTATCTAGTGAAGCCGCACCGCTTGAAAGCGACGGAGCGTAGCGCAGTCTGGTAGCGCACCTGATTTGGGATCAGGGGGTCGCAGGTTCGAATCCTGCCGCTCCGACCATCTTCCCCAAGATTTGAAATGGTCGATATATGAACGCCCCGGCACAGGCTGTGGCGTGCGTCTTTATCGCGTTGACATGCATTCCCGTGTAAACTATTGGCTTGGTGGATTTTCAGCTCCCCCAGCGGGGCAAGAGAGTAGTTCAGGGTTCTTCAAATGGTTGCACGTATTTACCGTCCAGCTAAGACGGCAATGCAGTCCGGTCAGGCTAAGACAGACCAATGGCTTCTGGAATATGAACCGGAAAGCCCGCGTATGGTCGAGCCTTTGATGGGCTACACTTCTTCAGGTGATATGAAGAGCCAGATTCGTCTGTTCTTCGCCACGCAGGAAGAAGCAGTCGATTATGCAAAGCGCAATGGCATCGCCTATCGCATTACGGAACCGAATGAGCCGAAGCGCCGCAAGGTTTCCTACTCGGACAATTTCCGCTTCGACCGGACGATGCCCTGGACGCATTGAGGTGCATTGATTGCCTGTTTAGCCTGACACTTGTTTCAGGCCGGGCAATGCGATAATTCGGCAGGGCTTTGCTGGCAAAGCCCTGTGCAAATTGAAATATCTTCGATCTTTTTCGAAAGGAGAGGTCCCGTAGCTCAGTTGGATAGAGCGTCAGCCTTCTAAGCTGAATGTCACAGGTTCGAATCCTGTCGGGATCACCACTCTTTCGTTCTTGTCGAATGACACGATATTTGGCCTTTTTTGGCCACTATGTTGCCCTTGGGTCAGCATCTCTGACCTTTCTCAACGATCATTCCCTCTGCGTCGGTCCGAAACTGCAACGCAAACTCAGCGTATAGATTTCGTCCACGGTCGACTTCCGATCCCGTTCCCTTCGCTCACCGGGTTGATCGAAGCATTACAAATCGAACATGTTACGATGGCAGAGCGTGTCGCAGGTTGTGGAAATTTTGCGACAGGAAAAGGATTCGGAATGGCCGCTTCTGGCCAGTTAAGGTTCGTTGATGGTTTGGCAAATTGATGGGTATGGTGGAGCAGGTCCTTTGCGGTTTGGAATGTCCCCGCCAGAGGTTGAGGGCATCATGGGAACGCATCCTGTGATCAAGCGCAGCCCCCCGAATGCGGCCCGCTACCTATTTGGACCCGATAGGCCTGTAGTCATCTTCGAGCAAAATTCATTGGTTGAAATCAGCTTTTCACCAGACGCCAGCGAGCCAGTAAAATACGGATCAGAAGATCTGTTTCTGTCCTCCGAGAAAGACGTACTTGAAATGCTATGGGCACACAGCGGCAGGGCCGATACATTTGAGGTGGCCGGCTTCATCGTCTTCCTCCCGCTAGGTATAACGCTCACTGGCTTTCACGATCACGATGCGGACCAAAAAGCGATCTCGTGCTTTGTCAGGGGTCGGTGGGATCGATTCGGAACGAGGATGAAACCAATAGAATTTTCGAGCTAATGACTTTGTCGGGCAATTCCTGAAACCTGCATCACGTTCGCAGCGGCCCGGATTCCGGGCCGCGACGTGTGCAAAAGTAAGTCCCGCAAGCCTGACTTTTGCACACGTCTTTTGCGACAGAATTTTCCCTGAAAAATTCGGTGCCGCCGATTTTGTCGCGAAACTTTGGATTTCCGCGACATGAACATGTTGTCGGGGCCGAAGGCCGGCCCCGATCATTGATGATCAGCTAAAATAGGTTTCTGCCATCACTTCTTGGATCACCTTCTATGTGGTGAGGAGTGTAGAGATCGCTGCGAGCTTTTCTCCGCCACGGCCGCGCAAGACCCTCCGGGTTGGTTTTGATATCCGCGACAGCGATAGCGGGTAACCCGTTCATAGGGCACTGCGCTGCCCACTGACCATCCACCGAAGCAATGCCCGAAGGAGCAGCCGTGCTCTGGGGTGCGAGAGTTGAAAAGCTGACCCAAAAGGTATTGCTTGCAGCATGCCCCAATACCTCAGCAGCAAATGCCGGAGCACCAGAAGCGGTTTCTCCTGCTGTCGAGAACAGTACGCAATCGACATTAAGCTGCTCGTATTCGATGAATATTTCGGGATAGTGCGCTTCCATGCCGACCGCACAGCCGAAACGGAAACCGTCCACCTCAAAAGTCACGGGTGTCTTCCCCGGCGAGTACATAAACGAGATTTTCGTGTTGGATAGCAGGCGCTCATCGTAGCGCGTCACCAGTTCCCCACGATCGGAAACGACATACAGGCTGTTGTGCGGCCGATGCGGCGAGGACAGCTCATGAACAGAGCCGAATATCGTCCAAAGTTTAAGCTCGCTCGCAAGTCCTCTGGTCGCTTCCAGTTCCTCACGCAAAACACCCCATTCGAAGCGCGTCCAATCGGACGGGCCGATTTCGCTCGGTCCGATTTCGGACATGATCCGTTTATGTGGCCAGCAGGTTGTCCCTTCCGGGAAATGTAAGAGGCGAGCCCCGGCCTTATGGGCGTCACGCATAAGGCGGCGCATCTCCGCTCCACTGGCATGAAGCGCCGCAACGTCACGCGGATCATTGAAAAGGGATGTTTGGGCTACCGCCATCCGTATTGAACGGATCGCAGGCTCGTCCGGAGGTTGGCGGATATGTTGGAGAGCTGCCGTGTAAGATTCGCCGGTTTTGGCAGCACGGGCACGCACACGGCGCTTAAGATTTCCGTTTTGGGTCATGATCTGGCCTTTCACGTCCCGGACACAGTTCCCCAGCAACCCATCCGGCACGATCGGACCAAGACAAGCGGCCCGAGACGGAAGTCCCTTTGCCTCCGTTCAAGACCATGCTGGGGAAGGTCTAGGAGGTTGGGCGCAGGCCACGCCGAGAGAACATTGTAGGTCAAGTGCCGATTCGTCAAGCCGTCGCGAAAATCCCAAGACTTGCGACACTTAAGAATATGACGGGTAAAATATCGTGGCAAAAAAGGCAATCAAACTGGAACTGGCAGAATTTGACCTTAGGATTCTCAATGGGTTATACTGAACCCAAAGGCCAAATATCGTGTCACATGACAGTTCTCCTCTTATAACCGACTGAAAAAGCTCAACTTTTTTAAGGTGTGGGGCTTTGGTTTCTAGGAGAGGGGATGGCATGTTCTTCTTTAGTTTCTTCGCGCCGAATTGAGCCAGCTTTTTTGCGTTCGCATTCTTTATGTAATGCACCGCCATGGCATCGGTCGTCCAGCCGAAAAGCGCCTTCAGTTCGGCATTGCTGCCTCCGCTTTCCGCCACGATCTGGGCCAGTAGTTTGCGTAAGCCGTGGGCGCGCCCTGATACTCCCGCCTCGTCGCACACTTCAGCAAACCAGTTGCCGAAAGATGATTCCCTCTTGAATGGTCGTCCTTGTACTGGCGTAGTCAGGAACGCCATGTGGCTTATCGAGCAAGCATCTATCGACTTCTGAAGGCTAGGGTGTACCGGGATGAAAAGCGGCTCATCGTTTTTCTGCGCCCTAAGCTCGACCACAGCATTACGGATGTGTTGCGGGCCAAGGCGATAAACGTCTGATCGACGCAGGCCTGTAAACAGAAGCAAATCCATCGCGAGGCCCGCCAACGTTCCCGGCATGTGCTTGTCGTAGAACTTGGAAACGTCTTCATATGTCCAAGGTGTATGACCTATAGCCTTCGCTTTCGGTCGCTTCACGTCCCTAACCGGATTGGCGCGGGCATATCCTGCATCCACCGCCCATTCGAAAAGGTAACCCATTACCTTCATGAAATTTATTGCGGCGAGTGGGGTGTCGGCGCGCCTGTCGCGCCCGGCAGCGATGGTATTGCGCGTGACCTGAGAAACCAGCATTTTGCCGCCTGTTTCGCAAACTGCTTTCAGGATATTGGACCGCGTGCGCTGAGTGCTTGGCGCTAGCGCCTTAAACGCTGCAGAAACTTCATATTTTTTCACAAGCCACTGAAGTGTAAATTTCGATGGCGGGCTGGCAATTGCCATATCTTGTCCCCCCATGAGTGAACGCCAGTGAACAATGAATTCTGGAGAACCATATTCACCTTTATTCGCGTGCGCGGTCCATCGCCAATACGGAAGTACCAGACAACACGCCCGTGTTCTGGTCGTTTGTTTCTGAACGTATTGGTATCGGTGAGGCGCCATATTTTTCATCAGAGATAACCGTATGTCCGAAGGACAGGCCAATGAGGCCGGCATTCCCGGTATGGATAGGTTTGGCTACTTCCCGATCACTTACGGCAAGTCGAATATTACGCCGCTGTCGCACCGCCTAGACTGACGCCACATCGAAAGCGTCGCTTTGGGTAATGGGCGAGGGCTAACCCAGCCGCAGGACCATGCGCCGGTAGTGACGGAATGGCATTGGCCGTCCAGCGAGGAAGTGGCTGAAGGGCTTACTGATGAGCAGAAAGATGCAATCCGTGGTGCTATAAACGGCGGCATGTATAAGCAGGCGCCGCAGGTTAAAGACTGGGTTGGTCACGCCGTGGCATATGCGCTTGGGCTGGACATAGACGACGAGGTACAGAAGAAGCGGACCAGCCCCATTACAAGGTCGCTATTCAAGGAAGGCTTCTGGGCGAAGGTCGAGGAGCGCGATCCGATACAGCGGAAAACGACGTCCTTTGTGAGAGTGGTTTAAGAAATACGGCAAATACCGTATTTCTTTTTTGCTTTTATTTATCCAGTAAACCTCTTGTCGCTCATCTCTTTTAGTGACAATAAAACTATATTTAATCGCTATAGCAGGGGGCATGTGCGGGCAATGGGGATAAGGGGCGCGTTTGGCGTTTGTAGATGGCGCCACTATTTAATTGCTTTTTTAGGAGTATTGGGGCTGCTCTTATCTCAGGAAAGCGCCTATTCCGCTCCTGTGACTTCGCCTCAATACTTTAGTGGTTCGAAGAATAAATGGATATCTGGTAATCTTACGGCTACAGGGAATAAAATTTTATTCAGTTTAGTGACAGCCCCAGTCTCTGGTACTATGGTGCTTAATGGCGACGGCAATTTTACTTATACGCCCAATGCTGGCTTTGTAGGTGACGATTCCTTTGTTTTCCGGGCCACGGATGACAGCAACGAGTACTCCGAAAACACGGCCCATCTCACGATTTTAGCCGCCGAGCCAAGAGTATCGTCAGTTACTGTTCCTGCGAGTGGATATTACAACGCGGGCTCAAATCTGAATTTCGCGGTGATATTTGATCAACCCGTATATGTAACTGGCACCCCGTCATTATCAATTACTATCGGGTCAGACACCAAGCATGCGGAATATAAGGGCGGCAGAGGTTCAAACATCCTCACTTTTTCCTATACGATTCAGCCCGGTGACATGGATACAAACGGAATTGCAATTGGTGCACTTGCGGCCAACGGCGGGTCCATTAGTAATAGCGCGAATGATTCAGCGGCATTAACTCTCAATAATGTCGGGGTCACGTCTGGAGTATTGGTCTACACTGCGAGACCTACAGTTACGCTTTCAACTTCGTCAACACAGTTTGACGCCATCAAAAATGTAACAGTTACATTCTCTGAGCCGGTAACGGGATTCACTTTCGGCGATTTCGATATTTCTTCTGCCGGAGCGATCAATGGCACCATGCACTCATTGGCGACTAACGACAACATAACATATACCTTTGTCGTTACAATGTCTGGGTCTGGCGTTACGACCTTGAGGATACGAGCTGGGTCTGTCGTCAACGTGGCAGGAAACGGCAACTTCAGTTCCAATGCACTGAACCTAATACTTGATCCCTTACCAAACCCGGACTTGCAGAACCTCATACCCAGCACAGGTACTTTAGCGCCGGCTTTTGCTCCCAACACAAACTCATACACGTTGAATGTCGCAAACGATGTGGAGAACATTTCGTTCATACCATCGCTTGCAGATACCAACGCAACAGTTATTACCGTCAACGGGGCTTCAACGCCCAATGGAACGTCCAGTGCTGCAATCCCATTGGTGGTGGGGAGCAACACGGTTACCACGACTGTAACCGCGCAGGATGGAACGACCACGAAGAGCTATACGGTCAATGTCATTCGCGCGCAGTCCGGCAATGCCGAACTGGCGGGCCTTGTTCCGAGCGCTGGATCTCTTGACCCGGCATTTTCGCCGAGCGCGACGACTTACGCGCTGGCGGTTCCAACCGAAACATCGTCGTTACAGTTGACGCCCACTTCTGCTGATCCTACGGCAACCATCACGGTCAACGGAGCAGCCGTTGCATCCGGTAGCGCGAGCAGTGCGCTTCCACTCGGCATCGCCACGACAACCCTGACGGTTGTCGTCACCGCGCAAAATGGAACAACGCGCAGCTATACGGTAAATGTCACCAGAGCTGCGTCAGCGGATGCAACGCTTGCTGGCATCGTTCCCAGTGTTGGCTCGCTGGACCCGGCATTTGACAAAGAGACACTCAGCTATTCTCTCAATGTTGAAAACACGGTCGAGAGCATAACCTTCGCCCCAACGGTTTCCGAGCCTTCCGCTCGCGTAACCGTTGCAGGGAGCAGCATTGCTTCTGGAAGTTCTAGTGCTCCCATAGGGCTGACTATTGGTGCGAACACGGTTTCGATTGTTGTGACTGCGCCAAGTGGGGCCAATCGCAGCTACACGGTTGTGGTCAACCGTGCGACCATGGTTTTCCCCGACCCGACGCTTGATCCCGAAGTGATCGGCTTGTTGAGCGCGCAGACAAGTGCCGCACGACGCTTTGCGCAGGTTCAAAACCGGAATTTCCAAAACCGGCTTGAGCAGTTGCATGATGAAGGCGACCGGCGAAAGTCCAGCCTCGGCGTGCGACTTGGCAGTCCATCGACCGCACAGCAACCGGAAGACCCGACCAATCCCTCTTCGTCAGCACCGTCGGCAGGGATTTCAGCTCTTGGCTACGCTCCCGAAAGGCGCGATAGCTTTCCGGGCAAGGCTATAGGCTTGAAAGACCCGGCGCAGGCTGCGCCGTCCATAGACCCAGACCTTGGACCATTCGCATTTTGGAGCAGCGGCTTTGTGAACTTCGGTCAGCGCGATAGCGGCAAGCTCGATCTGGACTATACGCTTGTCGGCGTGAGTGGCGGCATCGACTACCGGTTCTCGGAACGCTTCGTGGCGGGCTTCGGTGTCGGATATGGGCGGGATCGCACAGATATTAGTGAAAACGGAACGGAAAGCCGCGCCAATGCTTACAGCGCTGCGGTCTATGGTAGCTTCAAACCGCTCGACAATTTCTTTATCGATGCGCTGTTGGGCGGCAGCATTCTGGATTTTGATTCCACCCGTTTCATCACGACAGACGGAAGTTTGACCGACGGCAAACGCGACGGCAGCCAGATGTTCGGGTCTCTGACGGCAGCTTACGAATTTCGTCAGGAAACGTGGCTGGTTTCACCCTATGGCCGGTTGGAAATGTCGCGCTCCTGGCTCGATGGCTATGGCGAAGGCGGAGACAGCATCTATCGGCTGACCTATGGCGATCAGACCGTGGACACTGTCACGGGTGTGGTTGGTTTGCGCGCCAATTACTCCATCGACTACACATGGGGGCGTCTGACCCCCGGTGTCCGCGCCGAATATGCTCATGATTTTCAGGGCTCCAGCCGGGCCGCTATGGGATATAGCGCGCTTGGCGGGCTTCCCTATGCACTCGATGTTGAAGGCGAAAGCAGCGATAGCGCCAATGTGGGCCTGTCGCTTGATTTCAGCTTCGATAATGCCTGGACTACAGGCGTCGAGTATCGAACCGGCTCTGGTGGATCCGGTGCGCGAGACCACGCGATTGCACTGCGGGTTGGTGCGAAGTTCTAGTTTCGGAAGGCTAGTTAGTTAGTGCGAAGGTTTGAAATGCGGGGTTGCGGCTCCGCTTTTTTATTGCTGCGACCAATCCGGTGTGATGCCGTTCTTACCCATGATGCCGTATGTTCCCCCTGTATTAATGAACCAAACGCTGAAAATTGCGCAAAGGAACAAGAATACGGATGCTGAGACGGTGATACGCGTTCTCCTAGGGCTCCGTCTCAATAAGAGATAGACGCCTGAAGCAACGGCAGCCGATGAAACATAGGCAGCAATCATAAACGGTCCTTAGTGGGAAAAAGGCGGAAACCCGCAAAAAATACAGCCTGCTATCGCCGCGTTCAATAGGCCAGCTTAACTAATACAGCAGGTTCTCGCTCAAGTTGTGGACTTATAATAAGGAACATATCAGCAAATGGTTCGTTTCGCTTTTCCAACCAGGAGGACGATCATGAAAACTTTGTCTGATATTTTCGAGCATACATTGCAGGACATTTATTACGCAGAGAATGCCATTACGAAGGCTCTCCCGAAAGTCGCCAAGGCGGCCAAAAGTGCCAAACTTAAGCAAGCCGCTGAGGAACATCTCGAAGAAACCAAGGGGCAGATCACGATCCTGAATGAGGTATTTAAGTCTCTCAAGCTAAAGCCTACTGCCGAGAAATGCGATGCTATCGAAGGGCTGATCAAGGAAGCCGACGGCTTGATTGAAGAGGCAAGCGGAACAGCTCTTGACGCAGGCTTGCTCGCAGCTTGCCAGGCAGTCGAGCATTATGAAATTTCCAGATACGGTTCGCTGCGCGAATGGGCAAAGGAGCTCGGACACACGGAAGCGCACACCTTACTGACCCAAATTTTGGATCAAGAGAAAGCTACAAATAACAAACTAACGAACTTGGCCATAAGCCAAATCAATAAGGCATAGTTTTCTGGCCGCACACGGGAGGGAGGCGGTACGTCCTCCCTCTCTTTTTTGCGCACTTCTCGAAAACCCTAAAAGAAGTTCGCAAATGCACGCTGCTTTTGGTGCGTAAAAGTTCTTATATAGAAACTTACGCACAAAGCGCGCGGCGCAGTTCTCGTAATTTGAGAAGTGCGCACTTTTCCTGATTTTAGGATTTTCCAAAATACAACCTGATGTGAGGAAGGCAACAAGACGCCCCCGGTGAATGGTGTAACTGGAGGACCGCAAAGCGCCTTGCCCCATGGCAGGGTAACGTCTCGTTTTCTGCCTGTCCATTAACACCACATTTATTGAGATGACCTTGCCCCCAAGTTTTATCCAGTTTTGAGTTCGCTCCAGCGGTTTTGTGAGGTGCACCCCGATTTTGGGCCACGGAGAGCTGGAATTTTCCGGGTTTTGCACTGAGCCCCAAGATTGGACCGCCGGGAATTAGAATTTTCCGGCTCTTATGCCAATGGCGGGCTGATGACGCCATCGGGATTATGCAAGGCAATCGGCACGTTATATCCGATTGCCGAGTGAGGACGATCCTCATTATAGTGTCGACGCCAATTCTCCAACTTTTCGCGCGCATCTTCAAGCGTTAAGAACCAGTGTGCGTTCAGGCACTCGGCGCGAAGCTTACTGTTGAAGGCTTCGATGAACCCGTTATCCGTCGGCTTTCCGGGTCGGGAGAAGTCCAGCGTGACCTTGTTGGCATAGGCCCACAGATCGAGGTCACGCGAAATAAACTCACTTCCATTATCAACCCTTATTGTCTTCGGATAGCCAGCACGACGACACACTTTCTCAAGTGTCTGAACGACATCCTCACCACGATAACTGAAGCGCGGATCGGTTGCCGGCGAGTAGCGTGAATGCGTATCGACAATAGTCAGAATCCGGAGTTTCTTTCCTGTTGCCAACTGATCATGCACAAAGTCCATCGCCCAAACATCATTCGGCCCGATCGCTTGTTGACGATCCTCACGCAGCTTGGCCTTGACACGACGTTTCGGATGTTTATTCCTGAGTTGAAGTCCTAACTCATTGTATATTCGACGTGTTTTCTTCATGTTGATGGTCCAGCCCTCGCGACGAAGCAGGACGTGTACGCGACGGTAACCGTATCGCACACGGGTCTCACAAATCTCTTTGATCCGCTTCTCAACAGCGGCCTGCACGGTGCGGCGGGACTTGTAATTGATAGTCGATCTTTCGAAGCTTAGTGCTGCACAGGCCCGTCGGATCGATATTCCCCAATCAACAAGCATTCCCGCCACCAGATCACGTTTCCGCGCAGGCCTTAAAGTTTTCGGCGGATCACATCCTGCAACATCTCCCGATCAAGCGTGAGGTCTGCAACAATCCTCTTCAGCCGCGTATTTTCCTCTTCCAAGGCGCGCAGCCGCCGTATCTCATCAGGCAGCAGACCTGCATACTTTTTCTTCCAGTTGAAATAAGTTGCCTGGCTGATCCCGCTCTTGCGACAGATTTCCGCTACCGGAACGCCGTCATCTCCCTGCTTGAGAATAAACACCTTCTGAGCGTCCGAAAACTTCGATGCTTTCATGCCTTCCACTCCTTCTCCCAGCCAGGAAAATAGCGCGGAAAACTCTCAATATAAACGGTCCAGTTTTAAGGGAGCAGAGCAACATTCCACACTCCTCTTGCCGCTACCAACGGCATACCGCAATCAACACGAGGAGCTCACATGGCACGCAGCCGCACACGCGCGCCTTTGTCTACGACGACAACCGTCACCAAAACCCAAACCGTCCGCATCAACGGCGCCCGCGTCAAGATCAGCACCAAGTCTGGCAATGTGACGACAAAGCCAGCCCTGCCGCTCGAATGGGAATTACAGGCGGCACAGGTTTCCGCATTGCGCCGACTGCCACAGTACCAGCGCCAGTTCCTGTTGGCGGGAGACATGAACGCGAGCAAGAGAGGCCCGATGGCTCAGGCTCAGGCAATCGCAACGGGAATTACCAGCGGTGAACCTGACCTCCGCATCTATGGTGAATTCGGGCGTCTGCTGATGATCGAGAATAAGGTCGGGCAGGGAGGACTGTCACCAGCCCAGAAAGACCGCCACGCTGCCCTACAGCGGCTCGGCTATCCGGCGCAATTAATCGCGCACTGGTTACCAACATCAATCAACCGGTTCCTGCTAAGTATCTCATGCCAGGTATGGCTCTGCTTTGCATCGATACCGGCACCGAGTTGCGATTGCTGTCCTACGGCGATGCGGAAGCTATCCTTGCTGCTGCCGAAGACGCAGTTGCGCGGGCTGAAGCGGCGGTGGAAGGTCTCAACAGACAAAACATGCTCAAAGTTGATGACTACTTCTTGCCTGTTCTTATCTAGAAATTCGCCACGCATAACGCTCCCCATGTTCTCCAGCACAGCTTACTGATTTGGGCGTGGCAGGCAAGTCCTTGCAGTGGCAGGTTTAAGGCCCCAGTAAGGTTTCACTGAACTGGGGCCGAGCACCTTGGGAAATCACGCTGAAAGCAATAATAGGTGCCCAGTCGACGTTTATCTCGCATATTGTAAACAGTCTGTTTCGGGATGAACAAGAAAACCCCGGCACGTCTCCCAATACGCCGGGGCTACGCGCCTCCACGTGCGGCGAACACGATGGGCACGCTGATGAAGTATATCATAGACGCAGCGACTATAGCGTCCATCCATACACAGCGAGGGCTACACCTCCGACGGCACCAATAACCGACCATCCAATCATGCTGATACCCATGAAGCTGTGATACGTTTCGGAAGAGATCTTGTTGAAAGCTGCGGCCACAAAAAGGTTGGTAGCGGCACCGAGGATTAGACCGATACCGTTGGCGACGTAAGCGGCGGGATGAAGTGCCATGCTCTGCATGAAATATGGCCGCAGTAGGAAAGTTGCTCCAAGCATTCCTGCAATCAGCACAAAAACCGATACCATTCCGAAGCCGGACCATCTTACTAGCATTTGGTGAACCACCTTTGTCTTGGGGAGAGGTCAGGCGGTAATGGCCCTTGCTCGTTCGTCGGACAACCCTCCGACGACAAAATCCTCAAGAAAAACCCCGGAATGAGCCGGGGGTCTATGTTCATTGTTTTCGTCTGGTGTCCCAGAAAAGCATTGATATGACCCAGAGCAGCGCAACGAAGATTGTGCCCTCAATTAGAAAATACCAGTGCATGACACCACCTCACATCGGAATTCTACCGCCGCTCGAAGCTTTGCTCATCATCCATGGGATTGCCGCTTCCGGCTGTTCAAGCAGATTGCGCTTTCTCGCGAAGCCTTCGAATGCGTTACGCGCTACGTGAACCGGCTTAAGCCCATTCTGTGCATCGCAGCAGGTTTTCCACGTAACCTCAAATATGACGTCGCGTTGTTCGTCGGGCCAGTCATAAAGAAAATCAATAGCATCTTCGATGCTTGCAATCTCTTGGATTAAGTATTCGCCGTCCTTCACAAAAATTGGACTGTCAAACAAACGGTCGCTCATCGAAACCTCCATTTGATCGAACGAAGTGTGTTGGAATGACGGCTTCGATTTAGTGATCGCATCGACGGTTTCAAGAGCCTCTTATGTTAAATTTCAGGAAATCCCCATGAACAAAACAGCGTTCTTCGCGTATGCGAGGCGCGCGCCTTTTGGCGGGCGCTTGAGCCAAGCGCAGGTCGACGGTACGTCGGCAATTCTGGCTATGGCCGAGCGCCGAGGCCTGCCAGACGAGCAGACGGCTTACGTGCTCGCGACGGCGTTCCATGAGACCGGCGGCAAGATGCAGCCGATCGAGAAAAACTTGAACTACACCAGTGCGGCTCGCATCCGGCAGGTCTGGCCGTCGCGGTTCTCCTCCGTGCAGAGCGCCCAACCTTATGTGCGCAATCCGCAGGCCTTGGCTAACAAGGTCTACGGCGGGCGCATAGGAAATACCGGCGCCAACGATGGCTGGCTATACCGCGGTCGCGGTTTGGCGATGATCACCGAGCGCGACAATTATGAAAAGTATGGCCTTGGCGTCGCGCCGGACAAAGCGCTTGAGGACGGCGTGGCTGTGCGCATCCTGTTCAACGGGATGATCAACGGCAAGTTCACGGGCAAGCGGCTGACTGATCACTTCGGTAGTGGCTGGGCTGCGCCGCAGGATGCCCGCGCAATCGTCAACGGCAGCGACAAGGCCAACAAAGCAAGGAAGATCGAAGATGAAACGAGCAAGCTTGGCGGCGGCGATGTTGACGCTGCTCTTTCTCGGTGGCTGCGCGACAGCCGGTAGCTACTGCGACGTGGCCCGGCCTGTCCGACCGAGCGTCGAGGACAGCCTGACTGATGGCACGAAACGTCAGATCCTCGCAGAGAACACAAAACTGGAAAAGCTTTGCGGAGTGAAACCGTGAAGGCGTGTCTTGCAAGGAGGTTCGCCCGCGCCCAATTGCTGATAAACTGCGTGACTTTTCAACTTTCAGGGAGTGGTTGAATGCCAAGCACGCTGGACAAGACGTTTGATGCGGTAATTCAGAAAAGCCAGAAAAAAGGAGGTTGGACGTACATTGTCTGGCCCGATGCAGCGGCTTTCTTTGGAACAAGGGGCCTTGTCAAAGTGAAGGCAAGCGTCGACGGCGTGGACTTTGAAAGTTCCTTCATGGCGCTCGGAGACGGCACTCACAAACTTCCTATCAAAGCTGACCTTCTCAAGCGGATTGCTAAGTCTGCTGGAGACAGCGTCACGGTCACGCTGCGTGAACGTTTGCGCTAAGCGTTAAATTTATGAAACGGTAAATCATATGTCTAATCTTAGGAAGACGCCGGATGACCGGCGCTGAAATCATGGCCGCTGTCGGCTTTATCGTAATGATTATGGGCTTTCCGTTAGGTCTATGGAAGTACGTCGAAAGCCAAATCGCGAAAGCTGAGACGCGCAACGCGGCGAAAGCCGAAGCTGCGACCGCTCTTGCTAGCCTGACGCGGCAGGAGCTTTCCGATTACAAGCTGCGCGCAGCCGAGACGTTCGCCACGAAGGCAGGCATGCAGGAACAGGCGTCGCAGATCATGCGGGCCATTGAAAGCGTGGCGCATCGCATCGATGGGCTCACCGAGCGGATTGACAATCTGATGCAGCCTAAGTCAGCTAGAAGTAGAATTTAATTCCTGAAAGGTTGGAACCAAAGATACTGCGCATGCATTATATGTTCGGAAATACCAAATATGAATGGAGAATATAATATGCGTCGTATTTTTCTAGCTGCTGTTGCAACTGCTGCAATCGTTTCTTTTGCAAATGCGCAGAAAGCTACCGCAATGCAAGAAGAGGCATTTGTTACCGCAAAGCCGACCGACGTTATTACTAGTAGTATCCTGAATCTTGACGTTACGAATGCTAACGATGAGAGCATCGGCAAGATTCAGGATGTAGTGATGGGCGACGGTGACGTCGAAGGCTATATCGTATCGGTCGGCGGCTTCTTGGGCGTCGGCGAAAAGTATGTGGTCGTTGACCCTGATGCCATCGAGATTGTCTATTCTGAGAATGATAAGAAATGGTCGGCGAAAATGAACGCTACCAAGGAACAACTCGAAAAGGCCGCCGAGTTTAAGTACGAGGGCCGATGGGCTAAGTAACCAGTTTTTGAGAGAGCGGCTTTCGGGCCGCTCGTTTCATTTTTGGGCAGCTGGAGACGCGAGTAACTCACTACTGATTTTCAGGTTCAAGTGCTCTCCGGGTCATGTGAATGCAACGGCTTAATGAGATCAATCGCCCCGCTGCGCCGGAGTTCTTATTTATGCCAGCGAACAGAACCAAATAACGGGCGCCACGATCGGGATTGCAAGCGCGCACCACGCAACCCGCCACCCGACATTCTTTGTGCCTAGGAATGCCGTCATGACTATAGCCGCCGCTATCATCACGGTAATCGGCCAGTAGATTGACATATAGACGAGGGCGGCAACCCACCAAGGAAATGAAATCATGTGCGCTTGTAGCCGGTGGATAGTGCGGCGGC
Source organism: Brucella sp. GW823-FHT04E01 (assembly GCF_058796175.1). Classification (NCBI taxonomy): domain Bacteria; kingdom Pseudomonadati; phylum Pseudomonadota; class Alphaproteobacteria; order Hyphomicrobiales; family Brucellaceae; genus Brucella; species Brucella sp. GW823-FHT04E01. The sequence continues at coordinate 184,165 of NZ_JBXAIK010000007.1, forward strand.
AATATCTCGTGGTGACGATGCTGGTCATATAAGAAAGGCGCCCCGAAGGGCGCCAATTTTTTATTTGTGCTTGGTTGGATCAACCAAGCGATAGCTTGAGCCAGGCTTAGGGGTTGGAGGTAAGGGCTTTCCTTGCACTCCAGTTATTTCTGGTCCAACACCGCCGCGCGGTCCAATAGTTGCATACTGGCCGGAGCGGGGAGTGATATTACCTGGCTTTAGAGGTGGCTTCGCCATTTGTTGTAGACTCTTTCGAGAGCATCTTGATTGAAAGTCCCTAGAGGCGTATCACTCGATTGCTAAGGCGAGAAAACGCCGAGTGCCGATTGGTGCTCCGTTTTTATCGACACAGGGGCAAGAAGTGAATCATTTCGCTTCTTGCCCTTTGTTTATCTCATTGCGCGCCGATCTCCGCAAATACTAAATCTAGTGTTAACATTCTTTGGGTGCGCCCGCTGGGGGCATATGTGGATAACGGGGAGGGATCACTTAACTGGTCCGAACCTGTGTTATGGCGCGCCGCCATCAAAAGCCGCCGCGATTTTTATTTGCCCATTAACACCACCTTTATCGAGACATTTCATTTTTCCTTTTGCGCCGCTCACCACGGCTACCAACCAAACACGAGGAGACTGTATGTCCCATGACAGACAGGGCGCGGGTGCGCGCCTTTCACACGAAGAACTCCTGCGGCGCGCCGAGGCCTACCGCGAGCACGGCACGCTGGTTAAGGCTGCCACTGCGCTCGGCATTAAAAAGTGGCATTCCACGAAAGCATCAAGCGGGCGGCGGAACTGGGGCTGTTGGGTCCGTCGCCGACGTTGCCGGGCAAGCCGCATCTATGGAAGACGCCCCTGGCTTTCCCCCTGCAGGCACCTCCGATGGCGGCAGCACGAGCTATTATGAGTTGCCAGCTGGCGCGACCGAGCTGAACGACCTAATCGAGCATAAAGGCATGTCCTTCGCACCCGGCAACATTTTCAAGGCCTGCTATCGGTTCGGGGAAAAAGATGCGGCCAACCGAATGTATGATCTGAATAAGATCTTATACTTCGTGTGGGGGCCTAAGGCTGTGGAAACGCGGAGGTAAACGTAGCCAGTCGTGCGCACCCTTTGAGCGCTTATCTACGAAAAGAACGCTTTCGCGATGAGCCACCGCATGACCGCCTAAGTATATTGGAAAGCTTTGTCCAATCTTCTGAGGGGGATGACATCTGTTTGTGCGCGTCTTCAATTTCGCGCGGCGTAGCAACAGCATGTTTCAATATGCTAAGATTGGTGGCGGGTACGGTAAGGCCGATATTCTCTTCATGGTTATTCATTTTAATCTCTCTTTCGTGTTGTTTCCCTTGCCGAGCAATTAAAATAAAAAAAGGCCAAGCAATGCTTGGCCCCAAAGCTAATTTCTTTCAACAGTGCCAGTACATCCGTGGTCACAAGAAAGAAAAAGCCTCATTTAGGCTGCTTGCAGATTACAAGCAGACATCTTGCCCGACTTGCGATCCTGTTCCAGATCATAAGTGAGCTTCTGGCCTTCGGTAAGCGAGTACATACCTGCGCGTTCAACCGCAGAGATATGAACAAACGCATCGCCGCCGCCATTCTCAGGCTGAATAAACCCAAAGCCTTTTGCTGTATTAAACCATTTAACTGTGCCGGTGTTCATTGGAACCCCTTTCATAGAAATATTGATAGCCGCGTTCGAAACAAACGCAGAGATGAAACGATTTTTTAAAGGGAGTTTTCGTCAACGCACGGCGCTAATCGTGCAGAAAGCTAATCTCAACAAGAAAATCTCGATGTCATGTTGTAGCAATTTTAATTATTTGTGTCAAATTTTTAATATGATTCGGCTAATTTAACAGATAAAAATACTTAAATATCTTAATATTTCCGTTGTTTTTACAATGAAATAACGATTTCAAACTTATTGTTTGAGAGGCCCTGTTTGGGCGCCCTCAAAGGATAATTATTGAGCCGTGCCATAAGCAGAAGACACTTCCGTCTGTGAATCTGGGTCCGTTTGAATGTCGCCCATTACTCCAGCCATAAAACTCTTCAGAACTAACGCTGACTCATTATAATGGGGGCCTGGTAGGGGTTTCATCCTGGACGTGAGATAGCCAGCCTTAATAATCATCTGCTTCAGAATGCGATGGTTTGAGTGAAAATCGCCATTATGGATACTGGAAGACATGGCGTCCTCCTTTCAAATTGCGGGCAAGGGTAATTCAACCCACGTCAGCAGAGCCTGTATTAAATCAATTCACTGACACTTTAGGGTGGACTGTTTGTGACGTGCTCCCAATAAATTAGGCCATTCAGAACTGGAATTTTCCACTTATGATCCCTTATCTGGGAGAAGGAGAGT
>NZ_JBXAIK010000008.1:0-2500 GCF_058796175.1 Brucella sp. GW823-FHT04E01
TCGCAAAGATACGAACATCGGTTATGCTTGAGAGATTTCGTGTATTTTTGTGGGAATTTGGTTGCGGGGGCAGGATTTGAACCTGCGGCCTTCAGGTTATGAGCCTGACGAGCTACCGGGCTGCTCCACCCCGCGCTATGGGTGTTTTGTATGTATTTGAGAAGATGATTTGATTTGTGTTCTTGGCAGACCTGGCAGCGACCTACTCTCCCGTGTCTTAAGACAAAGTACCATTGGCGCTGGAGCGTTTCACGGCCGAGTTCGGAATGGGATCGGGTGCAGCCGCTCCGCCATAACCACCAGGTCGGCGAAGAACACAAAATTTGAGAAGCTGGTTGTCTTTCGTGCAGATAATTCAGCGATAAACGCTGATAAACAATAAGCACACGACTGTGTGCCGGCCGGAGGCCGCGCCCGCGCAGCCGTTTGGCGGAGCCAAACTGGCGTGAGCGCTATAAATTCATCGAAGTTTGTTCGATGGATATTGTAAATGGGAGTGATCAAGTCGATCGAGCTATTAGTACCGGTAAGCTACATGCGTTGCCGCACTTCCACACCCGGCCTATCAACGTGGTAGTCTTCCACGGCTCTGATAGGGAATACTCGTTTTTAGGTGGGTTTCCCGCTTAGATGCCTTCAGCGGTTATCCCGTCCGTATATAGCTACCCTGCTATGCCGTTGGCACGACAACAGGTCCACCAGAGATACGTCCATCCCGGTCCTCTCGTACTAGGGACAGATCCTATCAATATTCCTACACCCACGGCAGATAGGGACCGAACTGTCTCACGACGTTCTGAACCCAACTCACGTACCGCTTTAAATGGCGAACAGCCATACCCTTGGGACCTGCTCCAGCCCCAGGATGCGATGAGTCGACATCGAGGTGCCAAACAACCCCGTCGATATGGACTCTTGGGGGTCATCAGCCTGTTATCCCCGGCGTACCTTTTATCCGTTGAGCGATGGCCCTTCCACGCGGGACCACCGGATCACTATGACCGACTTTCGTCTCTGCTCGACTTGTCAGTCTTGCAGTCAGGCAGGCTTATGCCATTGCACTCGACGAACGATTTCCGACCGTTCTGAGCCTACCATCGCGCGCCTCCGTTACTCTTTAGGAGGCGACCGCCCCAGTCAAACTACCCACCATACACGGTCCTGGACCCGGATAACGGGCCGCAGTTAGACATCCATATAGGCAAGGGTGGTATTTCAAGGATGACTCCACAATGGCTGGCGCCACTGCTTCAAAGTCTACCACCTATCCTACACATGCCGACACGAATGCCAGTGTAAAGCTATAGTAAAGGTGCACGGGGTCTTTCCGTCTAACCGCAGGAACCCCGCATCTTCACGGGGAATTCAATTTCACTGAGTCTGCGTTGGAGACAGCGGGGAAGTCGTTACGCCATTCGTGCAGGTCGGAACTTACCCGACAAGGAATTTCGCTACCTTAGGACCGTTATAGTTACGGCCGCCGTTTACTGGGGCTTCAATTCAATGCTTGCACATCTCCTCTTAACCTTCCAGCACCGGGCAGGCGTCAGACCCTATACGTCGTCTTGCGACTTCGCAGAGCCCTGTGTTTTTGGTAAACAGTCGCTACCCCCTGGTCTGTGCCACCCCCACCTAGTTGCCTAAATGGAGGTCACGCTTCTTCCGAAGTTACGCGTGCATTTTGCCGAGTTCCTTCAACGCAGTTCTCTCAAGCGCCTTGGTATTCTCTACCAGTCCACCAGTGTCGGTTTAGGGTACGGTCTATATGCAGGAGCTATTTCCTGGAACCGCTTCGCTGCAAGATCAATCCAATAAGACCTTACAACACACGCGATCCGTCACTACCTGCAGGCCCACGAATATTAACGTGGTTCCCATCGACTACGCCTTTCGGCCTCGCCTTAGGGGCCGGCTAACCCTGCTCAGATTAACTTTAAGCAGGAACCCTTGGACTTTCGGCGAGGGAGTCTCTCACTCCCTTTATCGTTACTCATGTCAGCATTCTCACTTCCGATACCTCCAGGATGTCTCACGACTGTCCCTTCACAGGCTTACGGAACGCTCCGCTACCACGCACAAATGTGCATCCACAGCTTCGGTGTATGGCTTTAGCCCCGGTACATTTTCGGCGCAAAGACCCTTATTTAGACCAGTGAGCTGTTACGCTTTCTTTAAATGATGGCTGCTTCTAAGCCAACATCCTGGTTGTTTTGGGATCCTCACATCCTTTCCCACTTAGCCATAACTTAGGGACCTTAGATGGTGGTCAGGGTTGTTGCCCTCTCCACGACGGACGTTAGCACCCGCCGTGTGTCTGCCCAGTAGTACTCCCCGGTATTCGGAGTTTGATTAGGATCAGTAAGACGGTGAGTCCCCATAGCCCATTCAGTGCTCTACCCCCGGGGGTATTCGCTGGACGCTCTACCTAAATAGATTTCGCGGAGAACCAGCTATCTCCAAGTTTGATTGGCCTTTCACCCCTAGCCACAAGTCATCCCGA
>NZ_JBXAIK010000009.1:0-1235 GCF_058796175.1 Brucella sp. GW823-FHT04E01
TGACGTGCTCCCAATAAATTAGGCCATTCAGAACTGGAATTTTCCACTTATGATCCCTTATCTGGGAGAAGGAGAGTTCCATGAAGGCATCGAAGTTTTCAGAAGCGCAGATTGCATTCGTTTTGAAGCAGGCAGAGGATGGCACGCCGATTGGTGAGGTTTGTCGGAAGGCAGGTATTTCAGACGCCACGTTTTATAACTGGCGCAAGAAATTTGCGGGTCTGATGCCATCCGAGATGAAGCGGTTACGGCAGCTCGAGGAGGAGAATGCCAAGCTGAAGCGGATCGTTGCTGATCTGTCTCTGGACAAGGCCATGCTTCAGGATGTTTTGGCAAAAAAGCTCTGAAGCCTGCACGCAGGCGAGCGCTTGTCGACACTATTAAGTCGGATTGGAAAGTCTCGGTACGACGCGCCTGTTCGGTGCTCAAGATTGACCGGTCACTTTATGTCTACAAGTCAAAGCGCGGCGAGCAGGCTGAACTGAAGCTCAGGATCAAGGACATCTGTCAGACACGGGTTCGTTATGGGTATCGGCGCGTGCATGTGCTTCTCAAGCGTGACGGCTGGCCCGTTAATCCGAAGCGAATCTATCGTCTTTACAAGGAGATGGGACTTCAGCTGCGGAACAAGGTTCCCAAACGACGCGTGAAGGCGAAGCTTCGCGCTGATCGCACAGATGCGACCCATTCCAACCATGTTTGGGCAATGGATTTTGTCCATGATCAATTGGCGACAGGACGGAAGATCCGTATCCTGACGGTGGTTGATACATTCTCACGCTTCTCGCCAGCAGTTGATGCCCGCTTCAGTTATCGTGGTGAGGATGTGGTGCAGACCCTGGAACGGATATGTCGTCAGGTCGGTTATCCTGCGGTTATTCGTGTGGATAATGGCAGCGAATTTATCTCTCGTGACCTGGATCTATGGGCTTACCATAAGGGGGTGGTGCTCGACTTCTCCCGGCCCGGCAAGCCGACAGATAACAGCTACATCGAGAGCTTCAATGGCAAGTTCAGAGCCGAGTGCCTGAACGCCCATTGGTTCATGAGTCTTGACGACGCCCGCATTAAGATGGAGGATTGGCGTAGAGACTATAACGAATTCCGGCCACATAGCGCCATTGGCAATAAGGTGCCGATTTCGCTTATGAATGGCTCAACGGCATCCCCGCCGCTTTGAGCCTTAAACCCGGAAAATTCCAGCTCTCCGTGGCCCAAAATCGGGGTGCACCTCA
>NZ_JBXAIK010000010.1:0-566 GCF_058796175.1 Brucella sp. GW823-FHT04E01
ACACAAAATGAAGGAACATGGCGGCGACGGCGATAGTCGGGAGCATCATCATTTGTCGTGGGTGACGATGACTGGGATCAGTAGATCACCCCGGTTGCCGTCGCCGTTCCCGTGCTGCCGAAGGTACACAAAATGAAGGAACATGGCGGCGACGGCGATAGTCGGGAGCATCATCATTTGTCGTGGGTGACGATGACTGGGATCAGTAGATCACCCCGGTTGCCGTCGCCGTTCCCGTGCTGCCGAAGGCACACAAAATGAAGGAACATGGCGGCGACGGCGATAGTCGGGAGCATCATCATTTGTCGTGGGTGACGATGACTGGGATCAGTAGATCACCCCGGTTGCCGTCGCCGTTCCCGTGCTGCCGAAGGCACACAAAATGAAGGAACATGGCGGCGACGGCGATAGTCGGGAGCATCATCATTTGTCGTGGGTGACGATGACTGGGATCAGTAGATCACCCCGGTTGCCGTCGCCGTTCCCGTGCTGCCGAAGGCACACAAAATGAAGGAACATGGCGGCGACGGCGATAGTCGGGAGCATCATCATTTGTCGTGGGTGAC